>JBMNIQ010000007.1:0-217062 GCA_050951095.1 Eggerthellaceae bacterium | reverse complement strand
AGCTCACGGAGGTGCCGCTGGAACCGTTCGACGACTTCCGCATCGTGACATCGGACGACGCCGAGGCGGGCGAGACCACGCTGGTCTCGCCCGACCTGGCCACGTGCGACGATTGCGTCCGCGAGCTGTTCGATCCGGAGAACCGCCGCTACCATTACCCGTTCATCAATTGCACGAACTGCGGTCCGCGCTTCACGATCATCGACGGGCTGCCCTACGACCGCCCGCGCACATCCATGGCGCCGTTCGCCATGTGTCCCGATTGCGCGCACGAATATGCGGACCCGGCGGATCGCCGCTTCCACGCGCAGCCGGATGCGTGCTTTTCGTGCGGCCCGCATATCAACTGGAGCGTTTCCGGCTCCGACGACGTGGAGTGGGGCCTGACGCGCGAGCAATCCGACGCCATCATCGCCCGCGCCGCGCAGTGGCTGCATGACGGCCGCATCCTTGCCGTGAAGGGCCTGGGCGGGTTCCATCTGGTGTGCGATGCCGAGAATCCGCAGGCCATTGCCGCGTTGCGCGAGCGGAAGCACCGCGAGGGCAAGGCGTTCGCCTGCATGGCGGCGGACGTGGACGGCGTGCGCGGGCGCTGCCGGGTGAGCGCGGCCGAAGAGCGCCTGCTGACGTCGCCGGCGCGTCCCATCGTGCTGCTGCGCAAGCTGCCCGGTGCGCAGTTCGCGGCCGGGCTGGCGGACCTCCTTCCGGAGCTGGGCGTCATGCTGCCCGCCACGCCCCTGCAGCATCTGCTGGTGCGCGCGTTCGGCGGCCTGCTGGTCATGACGTCCGGCAACTTGCATGACGAGCCCATCCAGACGGACGATGCCACGGCGCGCAAGGCGCTGGCGAACGTGGCGGATGCGTTCGTGGGGAACGACCGCGCCATCCGCGCACGCTACGACGACTCCGTCATGCGCGTGCTGGACATCGGCGACAACGCGTCGCAGCCCGAAGGCGACCCGGCGGCGCCGGAGGACGACCGGACCGTGGTGCAGTGCATCCGCCGTGCACGTGGCCTGGCGCCGCAGCCCCTGCCGCTGTCCCAAGCCGTGCGCGCCGCCGGCGATGAGGCGCGCCCCGTGGTGTTCGCCACCGGCCCGGAGCAGAAGAGCACGTTCTGCTTCGCCCGGCAGGAGGATGCGTTCGTGAGCCAGCATATCGGCGACTTGGAGAACGCGGCGGCATTCGATGCGTGGCTGGAGGCGAAGGGCACGTACGAGCGCCTGTTCGACCTGAAGGCGGGCCAGCTTGCGGCGGACCGCCACCCGGAGTACCTGTCCACGAAGTGGGCCGTGCGCGAGCAGGACGAGAACGGCACGCCGCTGCAGCAGGTGCAGCACCACCACGCGCACGTGGTATCCGCCATGGCCGAGAACGGCCTGGAGGGGCCGGTGTGCGGCATCGCGTTCGATGGCACGGGCTACGGCGAGGACGGCGCCATCTGGGGCGGCGAGGTGCTGCTGTCGAACCTGCGCACGTTCGAGCGGTTCGCGAACTTCGGCTACGTGCCCATGCCGGGCGGCGCGGCGTGCGTCAAGCATCCGCTGCGCATGGCGTACGGCGTGCTGTGGCAGTTCGACCTGCTGGAGCATCCGGCGGCGGTGCAGGCGCTTCAGGAGCTGGGCCCGCAGGCCGACATATGCGGCCAGATGATAGACCGCGGCCTGAACACGCCGCTGACGTCGTCTGTCGGCCGCCTGTTCGATGCTGCCTCCGCGCTGCTGGGCGTGTGCCCGCATCCCCGCTACGAGGGCGAAGGCGCCGTGCTGCTGGAGGCGGCCATGGGCGAAGAGGCGGACGACGGCCCGCGCGAGGCCGCGGCGCTGGACGATGCGTCTGTTGCACGCTACCGCATCGGCGTGCTGAAGAACACGGCCACCAGCCAGGGCACGGCGCTGGACACGTCCGTGGTGCTGCTGGATGCCGCGGGCACGTTCCGCGCGCTGTTGGACGACATGCAGGCGAGCGTGCCGGTGCCGATCATCGCGCTGCGCTTCCACCATGCGTTCGCGGAGGCCGTGCTGCAGGCCGCGGCGCTGGTGCAGGCCGTGTACGGCATCCGCACCGTGGTGCTGGCCGGCGGCGTGTTCATGAACCGCTACCTGGCGCAGCGCTGCCTGCGCGGCCTTGCGCGCGCGGGATTTACGGCAGCCGTCAACAGAGAACTGCCGCCCAACGATGCCGGCGTGTCTTTCGGCCAGGCAGTGGTAGCATTGGCCAGGAACAAGGAGACGGCGGGCGCGGAATAGCGCCCGCTTGGCCGTCCCGCGGGGCGGCGGGCCGCCGGCGATCCGGTTTCGGCCCGGGAAACGGAAAGAGGTAACCCTATGTGTTTGGCAATCCCCGGCAAGGTGGTTGAACGCGAAGAAGGCAATCTGGCAACGGTGGACATCCTGGGCGTCACGCGCGAGGTGTCGCTGGATCTGACGCCGGCGGCGAAGCCGGGCGACTACGTGCTGATCCACGCCGGCTTCGCCATCGAGGTCGTGGACCCGGAGTATGCCCAGGAGACCATCGACTTGATCAAGGAAATGCCCGAGCTTGCGGACATCGCATCGTAGGAGCGCTTCCATGGACCTTGATCTGAAGAGCTTCCGCGACCCTGCGCTTGCGAAGGGCCTGGTGGAATCCATCCATGCGTGGGCGCCCGAGAAACCCGTGCGCCTGATGGAAGTGTGCGGCACGCATACCGTGTCCATTGCCCGCAACGGCATCCGCAACCTGATGCCCGATACGGTGGAGCTGGCAAGCGGCCCGGGCTGCCCGGTCTGCGTCACGTCGAACAAGGACATCGACACCGTCATTGCGCTGTGTCGCATCCCCGGCGTCATCATCACCACGTTCGGCGACATGACGCGCGTGCCGGGCTCCACATCCAGCCTGCTGAAGGAGCAGGCGGCCGGCCGCGACGTGCGCATCTGCTATTCGCCGCTGGACGCGCTGAACATCGCGCAGGAAAACCCCGACCGCGAAGTGGTGTTCGTGGGCGTGGGCTTCGAGACCACCACGCCGGCCGTGGCCATGGCCATCAAGCGGGCGAAGGCCATGGGCCTGAAGAATTTCACGGTGTTCGTGGCGCACAAGAACATGCCCGGCGCCATCGAGGCCATCGTGTCCGACCCGAAGCTGAACGTGGGCGCGCTCATCCTGCCCGGCCATGTGAGCACCATCATCGGCGCGGAGCCGTACGAGTTCCTGGCGCAGAAGTACCACATCCCGGGCGTCATCACCGGCTTCGAGCCGAACGACATCCTGGAGGGCATCGCCATGATCCTGCGCCAGATCCACGAAGGGCGCGCGGAGATCGAGATCGCCTACAAGCGCGGCGTCATGCGCCAGGGCAACCCGGCGGCCATGGCCGTCATCAACGAGGTATTCGATACGTGCACGGCCACGTGGCGCGGCCTGGGGGACATCCCGGGGTCGGGCTACTGTATCCGCCCGGAATACGCGGAGTTCGACGCCGTGACCCGCTTCCATCCGGACGTGGAGCCCACCATCGAGCACAAGGCCTGCCGCTGCGGCGACGTGCTGCGCGCCGTCATGCGCCCGGACGAATGCCCGCTGTTCCGCACGGTCTGCACGCCCGAGAACCCGGTGGGCCCGTGCATGGTGTCGTCCGAAGGTTCGTGCGCCGCGTATTACCGCTATTACTAGCAAAGGTCGGCGAAGTGCTCAGGGAGGGCGGCCTCAGCGCCTGCTCCCCCGGTTTCCACCGCTGTTTTCCCTGATAGACAGTTTAGAGTTGCATGTAACACCCAACGCAACAAACGTGCGTTGGGTGTTAATTTATCTATGCAAAACGAATATGTGACTATTTTTCTCACATATCACGCCATAATTCCTCCACATCCCTGCTAGACTGGGACCATAGCTTGCGGCATCGGCTGCAGGCAATGGACTTAAGGAGGGTGGGACAATGGAAGCATTACTGGGCGCTGTCGATGCATCGCGTATCCAATTCGCGCTCACGGTCTTGTTCCATTTCGTGTTCGTGCCCCTGTCCATCGGGCTTGGCCTGATCGTGGCCATTTTCGAGACAAAGTACTACCGCTCGCGCAAACCCGAGGACAAGGCAGCGTCGAACCTGTGGATCAAGATCTTCACCACGACGTTCGTCATCGGCGTGGCATCCGGCATCACGATGGAGTTCTCGTTCGGCACGAACTGGGCGAATTACTCGCGGTTCGTGGGCGACATCTTCGGTGCGCCCCTGGCGGCCGAGGCGCTGTTCGCGTTCTTCCTGGAATCGACGTTCTTGGGCATCCTGCTGTTCGGACGGCATAAGGTGAAGCCGAAGACGTACATGATCTCCAGCTGGGTCGTGTTCGGCGGGTCGCTGCTGTCTGCGCTGTGGATCCTGATTGCGAATTCCTGGATGCAGACGCCGGCGGGCGCGGAGCTGTCCGCGGACGGCGTGAAGGCCACGCTGACGAACTTCTTCGAGGCGGCGTTCAACTCGTCGCTGCTGGCGCGCTACACGCACACGATAGATGCGCTGCTGATCATGGGCGCTTTCGTGGCCATGGCCATCGGCGCGTACTATCTGCTGAAGAACCGCCACACGGACTTCGCCATGAAGACGCTGCGCGTCGGCAGCGCCGTGGCGCTGGTGACGACGTGCTGCATGCTCGTCTTTGCGCATATGACGGCTGTGGGCGTGTCCGAAGAGCAGCCCACGAAGCTGGCCATGATGGAAGGCGCCTACGATTCCGAGGCCATGCCGCTGTACCTGATCGGCTACGTGGACGAGGACACGCAGACCGTCGTGGCACCCATCGCCATCCCCGGTGGTACGAGCTTCCTGGCGTCGAACAACTTCGACACGGTGTACCCGGGCATGAACCAGCTGGCGGAAACCGATAAGTACAGCGCGTTCGATGTGGACTCCGCGCCGGTGAACCTGGTGTTCGTGAACTACCACACCATGGTGGCGTGCTTCGGCATCATCGCGCTGATCATGCTGCTGGCGCTGATATTCACGCGCGGCAAGGAGAAGATCCGCAACATGCGCTGGCTGCAGCGGCTGCTGGTGATTTCCCCGCTGGTGCCGCTCATCGCCATCGAATGCGGCTGGGTCACCGCGGAAGTGGGACGCCAGCCCTGGGTGGTCTATCCGGCCACCAGCGGTCCGGACGGCATCGAGCTGTTGACGGACCAGGCCATCTCGTTCAGCGTCAGCGTGCCGGAGCTGATCACCACGATCGTCATCTTCTCGGTGATCTACCTGCTGCTGCTGGTTGCCTGGGCGCGCATGGTGGGCAATTACATCAAGAAGGGCCCGCAGCTTGATCCGGAGGATGCCGACGGCGCTCAGGCCGACGGCACGCCCACGGCACCTGCCGCGGCGGATGCTGCTGCGACGGCGACTGCCGCAGGCGCGGCGGCCAAGGGCGGCGAAGGGAGCGTGGCATGATGACGGCATTCGGTATCTTGTGGTTCTTCCTGGTATTTCTGCTGATCGCCCTGTATTTCGTGCTGGACGGCTTCGACTTGGGCGCCGGCGTGCTGTCGCCGTTCGTGGCGAAGGATGACGGCGAGAAGGCGCTGCTGCGCCGTGCCATCGGCCCGGTGTGGGACGGCAACGAGGTGTGGCTGCTCACGGCCGGCGGCGCGCTGTTCGCGGCGTTCGCCCCTGCGTACGCCACCACGTTCTCCGGCTTCTACCTGGCCGTCATGCTGGTGCTGTTCGGCCTGATCCTGCGTGCCGTGGCCATCGAGTACGCCGACCACGACCCGAAGCCCGGCTGGCGCAAGTTGTGGAACGCGCTGTTCTTCGTGGGATCGCTGCTGCCGGCGCTGCTGCTGGGCGTTGCCGTGGGCAACATCTTCTTCGGCATTCCCATGAATGCGAACGGCGACTACTGCGGCGTGCCGCTGCTGGGCCTGATCAGCGTGCCCACGCTGCTGTGCGGCGTGCTGGGACTGGTGCTGTGCCTGCTGCAGGGCGCCTGGTGGCTGTCTGCGAAGACGCCGGCCGATAGCGCGCTGCGCGAGCGCTGCGTGAATCTGCGCATGCCGCTGATGGCTGCTGCCGTGGTCGTGTTCGCGCTGCTGACGGTGTTCGCCACCGGACGCTTCGACGCGATGTATGCCGGCCTGGCGCCGGTGCGCGTCATTGCCGCCGTGCTGTTCGTAGCGCTGCTGGTTGCGGCGCCGTTCGTGGCACGGGGCAACGGGGACCGCGATCTGGCGGGCTTCCTGATGACGTCGCTTTCCCTGGTCATGCTCGTCGCGCTGCTTGCCACCAGCATGTTCCCCACGCTGGTGTTCTCGAACGGCGTCGGCGCGGACATCACCATCGCCACGGCCGCGTCCACGGATACGGCGCTCCAGGCCATGACCGTCATCGCCGGCATCGGCGTGCCGCTCGTGCTTATCTGGCACATCATCGTGTACCGCACGTTCCGCGGTCGCATCGCCGCGAAATAACCGCAATCCGCACGGGCTCCGCGTTTCCGCGAAGCCCCGGATTCACGCCCGCCCGTCAGCGTTCGTCACGCGTTGACGGGCGGGTAACGTTTACGGGCGGCATTGCAGGCGGGCCGTACAATATACCGTTGCCGATGCCCTGTGCCCGGCAAGTAGTTTCGCCCGCCCCGCCGCGGGCGCCAACGTATATCAATCGCGCCTGATGGAGCGTCAAGTGGCCTCAGCGGAAAAATTCTATCGCAGCAGCAACGGCATCATCGGCGGTGTCTGCGCCGGCGTGGCCGAGCATTACGACACGGATGTGCTGCTCATCCGCCTGCTGTTCGTGCTGCTGCTGGCCGCATCTCTGGGGCTGTTCGGCATCGTGTACCTGTTCCTGATGCTGCGGTGGCCCAGCAAGGATCCGGGCGGATCGCTGTACGAGGTGAAGCCGCACGCCGTGGATTCCATCGCGTTCGGATCGCTGTCCGAAGAGGCCATCAGCCGCATGAAGAACGTCGGCCGCCGCCGCCGCGACGACGCGCCGCTCAGCGTGGGCCATACGCCGCCGGTGCCGCCGCAGAGCTTCGTTGCGCTGTACGGCACGGAATCCGCGCCGTATTTCCGCTATCGACGGGATGCCCGCAAGCGCCAGGACGCGCGCCTTGACACGGAGCAGGCGCGCCAGGAGACGCGCGGGGATCGGCGCCGTTCGGCAATCCGCGTATCGTTCCTGCTCATTGCCGCGGTCTTCCTGCTCACCGTGCTCATCGACTTCCTTGCCAGCCGTCTTGTCATGCCCCTCGACCCCATGGCATGCCTGCCGAACTTCTTCGTCATCCTGGGCATCTGCCTCATGCTGGTTCCCGCGAAGGACGTTCCCGTCGAGAACCGGGTGTCCGTCGGCATCGCGCTGGCGATACTGGGTATGTTCGGGCTGGACGTCTCGTGCAGTATCCTCTCTAGCGGCATGCTGCAGCAGCCGCCGGTCGTCGTGACGATGGCCGCCGTGATTTGCGCCTGCGTGCTGTCATGCTTCTTCCGCTACCCGTGGGCGGCGGCGCTGACGCTGCTTTCGGTGGCCGCGTTCGTCATCACGGCGTTCCTGGTGTATCCCGAGCCCGGCATGCTGGATACCATCTCCGTGTGGTTCCCGGGTCTTGGCTGGCAGTCGTTCGACGTGAATCCCTGGTTGCGCTAGCCCGGGCGCATTCCGCCGGGGGCGTATACTGTTTCCCCAAAAGGAGGATGCATGGCAGATATCATCATCGTCGGATGCGGCCGCGTGGGCTCGCAGTTGGCGAATATGCTCTCCCGGAGCGACAACAACGTGACGGTCATCGACCGCGAGGCATCGTCGTTCGCGAACCTGGGCCGCGACTTCAACGGTGCCACCATCCAGGGCGTGGGCTTCGACGAGGACGTGCTGGTGCGCGCCGGCATCGAGGACTGCGACGTGGTGGCATCCGTGACGCAGCTGGACAACACGAACCTGATGGTGGCCGAGGTGGCGGACAAGCTGTACCACGTGCCCCATGTGGTGGCGCGCATGCACAATCCCAGCCACGAGCGCGCGTTCTCGCTGCTGGGCATCGACTTCGCCTGCGGCACCACGCTGGTGGCCGAGGCCATCTACAGCAAGATCATCGCCGGGAACGACTACCATATGCAGACGTTCGGCGACTGCGAGGTCATCCGCTGCACGCTGGACCTGCATGCGCCGCAGCGCAATTCCATCCGCGTGTCGCAGCTGGAGCGTCCGCACGGCATCCGCGTCATCGCGTTCGAGCGCGCGGACGGGTCCGTGAGCTCCATTCCCACGGCGGACAGCATCCTGTATCACGGCGATACCATCCTGGTGTGCCTGCGCAAGGAATTCCTGCCGGCATTCCAGCAGTACATCCTGGATTAGGGGGCGGCAATGTACATCGTCATCGTCGGTGCCGGCAAGGTAGGCGAATACCTGGCGCGCACCACGTTGGAGGAAGGGCACGAAGTGGTGCTCATCGAGCGCGATTCCGAACGCGCGGACGAGATGGCCGTGGGCCTGCGCGGGCGCATCCTGGTGCTGTGCGGCGACGGGTGCGACTCGCGCATGCTGGAAGACGCGGATATCGGCCGCGCGGACGTGTTCGTGGCGGCAACGGGCCACGACGACAGCAACCTGGTTGCGTGCGAGATCTCCTCGCGCGTCTACAACGCGAAGCGCTGCATCGCGCGCGTGAACAGCCCGAAGAACCTGCGCATCTTCCGCAAGCTGGGCATCGAGTCCGTGTCGTCCACCACGCTCATCGCCCGCCTGATCGAGGAAGAGGCCACGCTGGGCAGCATGAACGCCGTGTCCACGCTGACGCAGGGCAACATCGGCCTGTTCGAGACGGCCATGCCGCCCGCGAAGGGCCGCCGCAACCCCATGATGGGAATGGCCGTCCAGGACATCCAGCTGCCGGAAGGCGCGCTCATCGTGGCCGTGGTGCGCGAAGAGGGGCCGGAGATCGTCTCCGGCGATACGCTGGTGCGCGCGGGCGAGAACGTCATCGTGGCGGCGGACACGGACCGGTTCCGCGATGTTCGTTCGGCATTGAAGAACCGTTGACGGCCGCAATACGGCAAACAGGCGGTACTATCGAATAAGCCGGCTGCATGAATGGGGGAGTTCGCCCCTGGGAAGAACGCAGACGGCCCGTTGCGGGGCCTGCACGGTGCGGGCGCGGCAGCGGTCTTGGAACGAGAAAGGGAAGCGATGATTCCACGGTATACGCGTCCGGCTATGGGCAAGATCTGGACCAATGAGAACAAGTACTCCATTTGGCAGGAGATCGAGGTGCTGGCGTGCGAGGCGCAGGCCGAGCTGGGCAACATCGGCATCACGAAGGAAGATGCCGCTTGGATCCGCGCGCACGCGAATTTCAACGCCGACCGCGTGGACGAGATCGAGAAGGTCACGAATCACGACGTCATAGCGTTCCTGACGTGCATGGGCGAATACATCGACGCCGATGTGCCGGAGGGCAAGGAGAAGCCCAGCCGCTGGGTGCATTACGGCATGACGTCGTCCGACCTGGGCGACACGGCGCTGTGCTACCAGATCACGCAGGCCATCGACATCCTGCTGGACGACGTGAAGCAGCTGGGCGAGATCTGCAAGCGCCGTGCGTTCGAGTTCCAGAACACGCTGTGCGTGGGCCGCACGCACGGCATCCATGCGGAGCCCATGACGTTCGGCATGAAGTTCGGCATGTGGGCGCAGGCGCTGAAGCGCTCGCAGATCCGCCTGCAGCATGCGCGCGAGGGCATTGCCGTGGGCGCCATCAGCGGTGCCGTGGGAACGTACTCCAGCATCGACCCGTACGTGGAGCAGTACGTGTGCGAGAAGCTGGGCCTGACGCCCGACCCGCTGTCCACGCAGGTGGTGTGCCGCGACCGCCACGCCGAGGTGTTCTCGGCCATGGCAACGTGCGCCGCAACGCTGGAGCAGATCGCGCTGCAGGTGCGCCTGCTGCAGGAGACGGACGTCATCGAGGCGGAGGAGCCGTTCAAGAAGGGCCAGAAGGGCTCTTCGGCCATGCCGCATAAGCGCAATCCCATCACGGCCGAGCGCGTGTGCGGCCTTGCGCGCGTGATCAAGGCGAACGCCCAGGTGGGCTATGACGACGTGGCACTGTGGTTCGAGCGCGACATCAGCCATTCCGGTGCCGAGCGCACGGCGCTGGCGGACAGCTTCATCGCACTGGACTACATCTACGGCAAGATGATCTGGATCCTGGACGGCCTGCAGACGTATCCGGCGTCCATGATGCGCAACCTGAACAAGACGCGCGGCCTGATCTACTCCAGCAAGGTGCTGCTGGCGCTGGTGAACACCGGCATCACGCGCGAGGCGGCGTACGCCATCGTGCAGCGCAACGCCATGGCCACGTGGCATGACATCCAGCAGGGCGTGGACGGCCCCACGTATCGCGAGCGCCTTGAGGCCGACCCGGAGGTGACGCTGACGCAGGAGCAGCTGGACACCATCTTCGACCCGTGGGATTTCCTGACGCGCAAGGACCTGGTGTTCGATCGCCTGGAGCAGCTGGAGTTCTAATTCGCCGGTATCTTTGTTGCGAAACGCGAAGCGGCTGCGATGTCTTCATGGCGTCGCGGCCGCTTTTACATTGCGGGTGTGTTCGAAGATTCGCGTCCGCACAAAAGGCGGGTCCAAAGGCTGCGCTACTTGTTCACGCGCCAGATGCGCACCATGCAGTATGTGGCCTGCTCCGTGGAGCTGGTGGCGCCGGTTTTCTGCGCCTCCGTGTTGTCCACGTTCTGGAACGTGACCACGGATTTGTGCACGCCTTCGCTGGCAAGGCATTCGCCGTAGTTCTGCGCGCCGTTTTCCAGCGAGTACGTGAAGTACGTCTTGTCGCTGAAATTGATGCCGCACACGGCCGTGGTGGACTTCACCATCAGGCGGTCGCCGCACCAGCAGGCGGACTGCGTGGGCGTGCGGCCGAAGCGGAACCAGTTCACGCCGCTGTAATTGCCGTTCGGTTTCTGCATGGGGGCGTATGTGCCCAGCTGCGAGATGCCGTCGCCGTAACTGTAGATGTTGGAGAACGCGAACGTGAAGCCCGTGGTGCCGTATCCCACGCACGTGGGCGTCATGGAGCTGGGAAGCGTCAGCGCATCCAGCACCTTGCCCGTGGCGTCGATGAGCGTCAGCTGGCGGTACGACGACGTGCCCTCGTGCGTGGGCGTGATGACCACGCCGCCCTGGCCCACGGCGATGTCCGTTGCCATGCGGCCGCTGTACGTGTAGATGGTCTGCACGTTGCTCGGGCTGGAGAATGCCACGGTCTTCACTTGCGCGTCGCCGGCAAGGTCGTCGTTGTCGCCGCTTGCGGAAACGGGCTGGAGCTGCCAGAACGCGTTCTTGTCCACGGCGGCAAGCGACGGCATCTCCCAAGACGAGTTTCCTTCGTCCACCTTCGTGGCGGACCCCAGGGAGAAATTGTTGATGGGGGCCGTGTAGACGCACCAGGCACCCTGCAGGATGTTCTCTTCCACCCAGATCAGGCCGCTGCTGCTGCAGCGGACGTCGTAGATCTCGTAGCCCTTGCTCTGGTTCTTCGCCTTCGACAGCACCGTGGTGGTGTCGCCGTTGCTCAAGTTCAGCAGCGCCACCTTCGCCAGCGGCTTCGCCTTCGACGTGGGAAGCAGGCACACGGCCACGGAATCGCTGTTGCACCAGACCAGCGTGCCGTACGGCAGGTTGTACGATCCCAGCTTCGTGCAGACTTTCGTGGGCTTGACCTCCGAGCAGCCGTCCAGCGTCACGACCTGGCTGTCGGCCACGGTCAGCGTGTCGAACGAGCTGGCGTCCTCCTGGGCGTTCTGGTACGCGGAGGCGCCCGCGCCCACGGCTGCGGCGCCCGCAACCACGCCGGCGGCGATAAGCAGCTGGCGGCGCGTCAGCACCATCTCGCTGTTGCCGGTGGGAATGTGCACGCCCTCGCTGTCGACGCCGAAGTGCGGCGGCTCCTGCATGAAGCTGGTGTTCACCTTCGTCTGCGGGTTGAACGGCCTGCCGGACGGGGCGTCGAACGACGTGCCGACCTTCGGGCCCTTCGCGCCGCCGGCAAGGGGCGTCTTCGGCATGCCGGAGTGCGCTTTCCTGCCCCTGTTCCTGCTTGCGGCCGGGCGCTTGGCGCCGGTCGAGCGGGCGAACGAACCGCCCTTCGGACCACCGACCCGGGCGGAGCGGCGGCCCTGGTTGGGCGTTACGCGCTTAGCGGGTTTGCGGGGACGGCGATCAGACGGCACGGAGGCTTCCTCCAACGGTAGAATAAACGGGGTTTCGGCAGGTTGGTCGGCTAGTTAGACCACCCTGGTTGTTTGCACGGTTATTGTGTCATTTGGCGTGCGGTTCAGAGAGGTTTCAGGTCAATTGCTACAATAAACCCAAACACAGAGACAAGGACATCTGCCCCGTGCGCGTGCAGAGGGCGCGTGCTGTTCGGGGCATGGCAAAGCAAGGAGAATTTCATATGGCGAATGAGACTCGACGCATCCTGCTCGTTGAAGACGAAAAGACCATCCGCGATGCGGTTGCCGCCTATTTGGAACGTGAGAACTACTGGGTTTCCGCCGTCGGCGACGGCCAGGAGGCCCTTGACGAATTCGGAAAGCATCATTTCGACCTGGTCATCCTGGACCTTATGCTGCCGCGCGTTCCCGGTGAGCGCGTCTGCCGCATCATCCGCGACAAGTCCGATGTGCCCATCATCATGCTGACGGCGAAGGGCGAGGTGGAAGACCGCATCATCGGTCTGGAGCTGGGCGCCGACGACTACCTGGTGAAGCCGTTCAGCCCGCGCGAGCTGGTTGCCCGCGTGCGCGCGCTGCTGCGCCGCGTCCATGCGGATTCCGAACCGCAGCGCGAGGTGCTGACGTTCGGCGATCTGACCATCGACGTGTCCGGCCACAAGGTCATGGTGGCCGGCAAGGAAGTGGACCTGACGGCTTCCGAGTTCAAGCTGCTCACCACGCTGTCCCGCTACCCCGGCCGCGTGTACACCCGCATGGAGCTGGTGGAGAAGGTGCTGGGCTACGACTTCGAGGGCTACGAGCGCACCATCGACAGTCACGTGAAGAACCTGCGTGCGAAGATCGGCGACAATCCGCGCCATCCGAAGTGGCTGCACACCGTCCACGGCGTGGGCTACCGTTTCGAGGATCCTTCGAAGAACGCGCAGCAGCAGTAATTCGTCCGATCTCCGGCACGATTGCCGGCATGGATGAGGGGAACCGTGCCTACTGATAGCAAAGCTCCCGAAGGGGAGAATAAGAAACGCGAACGCAAACAGGGAAAGCCATGGCGCCGGTGGAAGTACTCCACCCGCCTGGCCGTCTCGTTTGCGCTCATTTCCGTCATGACCATCCTGGTGGCCTTCGGCGGACTTTCCATTGTCTGGAACGGCCATTTCCAGGCGTATACGCATGACAATCTGCAAGCGCTTGCCGACACCACCGCGTCGTCCATCGCGGAGTCCTACGAGGACAGCGGCGGCTGGTCGTCGAACGCTTTGAGTCCGGCCAGCAGCGCCGTCAAGCTGAATAAGAACGTGGGCATCCGCATCGTCGACGAAGACGGCAACACGCGCTTCGACACGGACCGTTCCGTGTACGCCGGGCAGAACGGCCCGCTTGCCACGCCGCTGAGCAGCGGCACCGTGCGGTCCGACATCAACACGAAGGACGGCGCCATCGGCTATGTGGAGATGTGGGTATACGGCTCGGACACGCTGCTGACGCAGGCCGACCGCGACTTCCGCAACGAATCGTACCGGGCCATGCTGGTGTGCCTGCTGCTGGCCGTGGTCATCTCGCTGCTGGTGGGGCAGATCTACGCCCGCACCATCCTGCGTCCCATCAACCGCATCACGCGTGCCGCGAAGACCATCAAGGAAGGCGACATGACGGCCCGCACCGGCCTGTCCGGCGATGACGAGATATCCCGTCTGGGCGAGACGTTCGACGAGATGGCGGATGCCATCGAGAAGGACCGCCAGATGGAGCGCCGCCTGACCACGGACGTGGCGCACGAGCTGCGCACGCCGCTCATGGCCATCCAGTCCACCGTGGAGGCCATGGTGGACGGCGTGTTCGAACCGGACGCCGAGCGCCTGGGCACCGTGAATGCGGAGGTGCAGCGCCTGAGCCGCCTGGTGGACGCGCTGCTGAAGCTGTCGCGCCTGGAGAACCGCAAGATTCCCACGCACAAGGAGAAGCTGGACCTGGGCCAGCTGATGGAGACCATCGTCTCCACGCACGAGGCCTTCGTGAAGGACGCCGGCTTGGAGCTGATATTCAACCGCGAGCCGGACGTGTACGTATACGGCGACCCCGACATGCTGCGCCAGGCCACGGCGAACCTCATCTCGAACGCCGTGCGCTATACGGAGGAGGGCACCATCACGGTGTCCGTGACGAAGAGCCAGAGCATGGCGCAGGTTTCCGTGGCGGACACGGGCATCGGCCTTTCGCCGGAGGAGGCGAAGATGGTGTTCGCCCGCTTCTGGCGCGCCGACGCCGGGCGCAACCGCGCGCAGGGCGGCCTGGGCGTGGGCCTGTCCGTGGTGAAGGAGATCGTCGACCGCCATCATGGCTGGGTGCGCGTGGAAGGTGAAAAGGGCAAGGGCTCCACGTTCACCATCAACATTCCGTTATATGATGAGAACCGCGAGAAGAAACATGATGCCGGGAAGGCGCGCGAGAAGGGCGGCCATTCCCGCCGCGGCGCGCGTCGCGAGAATCGAGAGGAAAGCAATGAATAAGATCGATATCAAGCCGGATTCGCAAGGCAAAGTCCGCGACATGTACGACCTGGGCGACCGCCTGCTGGTTGTGGCTACGGATCGCATCTCCGCTTTCGACTATGTCCTGCCCGACGAGATCCCGAACAAGGGCAAGGTGCTGAACCAGCTGTCCGTGTTTTGGTTCGACCTGCTGAAGGACGTCATCGAGAACCATCTGATCTCCACGGACGTGAACGACCTGCCCGAGAAGTTCAAGCCGTACGAGGAATACCTGGACGGCCGCTTCATGCTGGTGCGCCGCTGCAACATGTACCCGGTGGAATGCATCGTCCGCGGCTATCTGACGGGCAGCGGCCTGAAGGAATACCAGAAGTCCGGCACGGTGTGCGGCATCAAGCTGCCGGAGGGCCTTGAGAACGGCAGCAAGATCCCCGAGACCATCTTCACGCCGTCCACGAAGGCCGACCTGGGCGACCATGACGAGAACATCGACTTCGCCACCATGGCGAAGCTGGTGGGCGACGAAGCCGCAGCCGACCTGCGCGACGCCGCCATCAAGATCTACGAGATCGCAGCCGACCATGCGGCGAAGCGCGGCATCATCATCGCGGACACGAAGTTCGAGTTCGGCACCATCGACGGCAAGCTCATCCTGGCCGACGAGGTCCTGACGCCGGATTCCAGCCGCTTCTGGCCGGCGGACGAGTACAAGGAGGGCCAGGAGCAGCCCAGCTTCGACAAGCAGTACGTCCGCAACTGGCTGAACGCGAACTGGGATCGCAAGGGCAATCCGCCCCATATGCCGGCCGATGTCATTGCGAAGACGAGCGAGAAGTACATCGCGGCCTATGAGAAGATCACGGGCAAGAAGTTCAACGCATAGCGTATAGTTTCCTTTTATGGAAGTAGCGAGGGGAGGCCGCCTGCGCCTCCCCTTTGCAGAATTCAGTGCGCCCGCCGGCGCACGAAGGAGCACCGAGTTAGAAAGCAAGTACATGACACGTCGCAATCCCCTTAACGAACGAGAGACGGTGGAGGGCCGCAAGACCGGAACTACCCGTAAAAGCGCCGCATCCGCGAAGCCGAAGAGCCGTGCCGGCGAAAGCAGCACGGGCGGCGATCCGCGCAAGAAGCGCAAGGAGAAGCAGAAGGAAGAGAAGCTCTCCCGCGCCGAGCGAAAGCGCCAGGACGAGGAGTACTTCGCTTCGCTGGGTCCCCGCGCCCGCGAGAAGGAATTGCACAACCAGTACATCCGCTGGGAAACGTGGCGCCGCCGCATGGTCATGCTCTCGTTCGTGTTCCTGTTCGTGGCCCTGGCGTACCAGTACTCCGCGCCTACCGTGAACGCGTACCTTGCCGTGGTCCTGTGGATCATCCCGTTCGCCATGATCGGCGTGGGCATCTGGATCTCGTACGCGAAGCAGCGCCCGCTGGGCCGCGTGCTGGGCATCCGCTACGGCAAAGAGGAGCGTGCGGAAGGCCGCGCGAAGGCGAAGGAGCGCGCCGAGAAGCAGCGTGCGAAGCAGAACGCGCAGGAAGACGCCGTGGCTGCCCGCGTGCAGGAGAAGCAGGACAAGATCAACGAGCGCGAGAAGCGCCGCCTGCGCAACCGCGCCGCGGAGAAGGAGCGCGAGGAAGCGCGCAAGGAAGCCGCCGGCAAGGCGAACGCGAAGAAGAGCAAGTAAGCCATGCGTCTTGTTTCTTGGAACGTCAACGGCCTGCGTGCGGCGCTGAAGAAGGGCTTCGAGGAGTCGTTCGCCGCACTGGATGCCGATATATTCGCCCTGCAGGAGACGAAGCTGCAGGAAGGCCAGGTGGACCTGGATCTGCCCGGCTACCACGATTACTGGAGCTACGCGGAGAAGAAGGGCTACTCCGGCACGGCCGTGTTCAGCAAGCAGGAGCCGCTGCAGGTGCTGCACGCCGTGGGCATCCCCGAGCTGGACACGGAAGGGCGCATCTGCGCGCTGGAGTTCCCGCAGTTCTGGTTCGTGGACGTGTACACGCCGAATGCGCAGCCGGAGCTGAAGCGCCTGGACCATCGCATGGCCTGGGATAACGCATTCCGCGACTTCTGCAAGGGCCTGGAGGAGGGCACCACGCCCGCCGGTCCGCATACGGCCGAACCGAAGCCCGTGGTCATGTGCGGCGACTTCAACGTGGCGCATCAGGAGATAGACCTGAAGAATCCCGGTCCGAATCGCGGGAAGCCCGGCTTCTCGGACCAGGAGCGCGAGAAGTTCGACGTGCTGCTGGACGCGGGATTCGTGGACACGTTCCGCCTGCTGCACCCGGATGCCGTGGGCGCGTATTCCTGGTGGAGCTACCGCTTCCACGCGCGCGAGAACAACGCGGGATGGCGCATCGACTATTTCCTGGTCAGCCAGGCATTGAAGGACAAGGTGGAGTCGGCCTCCATCTACAGCGAGGTTTTCGGAAGCGACCATTGCCCGGTGGCGCTGGAATTGGATATGTAGAAGCAGGCGAAGGGTTGCATGGACACCATCGAAAACAGCATGAACCATATGGACATGGAAAAGATCCAGGAAGGCGTGCGCCTGATTCTGGAAGGCGTGGGCGAGGACCCGGAGCGCGAGGGCCTGAAGAAGACGCCCGCCCGTGTGGCGAAGATGTATGCGGAATGCTTCGCCGGCCTGTACGAGGACCCGGCGGAGTTCTTCGAAACCACGTTCGACGAGCATCATGAGGAGATGGTGCTGGTCCGCGATATCCCGTTCTATTCCATGTGCGAGCATCACTTGGCGCCGTTCTTCGGCAAAGCGCATGTGGCGTACATCCCCGCGAAAGACGGCCATATCTGCGGCCTTTCGAAGCTTGCGCGCCTGGTGGACACGTTCGCGAAGCGGCCGCAGGTGCAGGAGCGCCTGACATCGCAGGTGGCGGACACGCTCATCGAGCAGCTGCATCCGCAGGGCGTTATCGTGGTCATCGAAGCCGAGCACCTGTGCATGAGCATGCGCGGCATCAAGAAGCCCGGTTCGCGCACCACCACCAGCGCCGTCCGCGGCATCTTCCAGCGCAATCAGGCCACGCGTGCCGAGGCGCTTTCGCTCATCTTTGCAGGCGGCAGCCGGTAACTTTCAAGAACAGCGCGCAAGCACGAAAGAATTACGAGGGCGGCAGGCAATCTGCCGCCCTCGTTTGCGTTCGGAGAGGTTTGCAGCGCGTGCGCATGCGGTATCATACGGGGAGCACGAAACGGATGCCCGCCGCATGCCGGGCACAAACCGCAGGGAAGGAATTCATATGCGTTGCGTTATCTCGGTTCTCGGCAAGGATAGGAGCGGCATCGTGGCCGCGGTGGCCAATGTGCTTTCCGAATGCTCCGCGAACATCGACGATATCAGCCAGACCATCCTGGGCGATATCTTCAGCATGACCATGCTGGTCACCTTGAAGCCCGAGGAGCATCCGTTCAACGAAGTGCAGGACAAGCTGGAGGCAGTGGGCAAGCAGCTGGGCGTGCAGATCACGCTGCAGCGCGAGGACCTGTTCCAGTATATGTACAAGATCTAGGAAGACCCCCGTTTTCGAAAAGGAGCGTGCCGCGACATGGGCGTTGTCAACAAGGAAGAGCTGACAGAGCTGCTGGGCGACCAGATCGTGCAGGTCGGCATCATCGTGAAGGATATGGCGAAAGTGCGCCAGGGAATGCTGGACGTGTTCGGCTTGGAGCCGGACAGCGAAGGCGATGTGGTGTACAAGCAGGTGCTGTACCGCGGCGAAACGCATGACGCGCCGGTGCGGAACGCCTTCTACAACTACTTCAACATCCAGCTGGAGTTCCTGGAGCCCATCGGCGAAGAGGACACCATCTGGCGCGATTACGTGAACATGGGCCAGTACAGCCTGCATCATCTGCGCTGGAACGTGGAGGACAACGACAAGGTCACGGCGCTGATGGCCGAAAAGGGCATCGACATCTGGATGGAGGGCGAGTCGCTGGTCACGCCCGGCAAGAAGTTCACGTACTACGATTCGCTGGATAAGGTGGGCTTCATCATCGAAGCCGTCACCGCCTAAAAGGGGGCTGCAATGAACGAACGCAAGGTTGTGCTGATCACCGGCGGAGCCATGGGCCAGGGCCGCACGCACGCGGTGGAATTCGCGAAGCTGGGCTATGACTGCGTGCTGCTGGATATGCTGGATCCTTCCGACGAGCGGTTCGCCGAGACCGTCCGCCAGGTGGAGGCCGAAGGCGGCCATGTGCAGGCCATCAAGTGCGACATCACGTCCACGCCGGACATGGAGGCCGCTTTCGCCGCCGCGTGGGAAGCGCAGGGGCGCCTGGACGTGGTGGTGGCGAACGCCGGCATCATCAACTTCAACTACACGTGGGACCTGACGGACGACCAGGTGGAGAAGGCGCTGGCCGTGAACCTGGAGGGCACGTGGCGCACGGACAAGTACGCGGCCATCTACATGCGCAAGCAGGGCTACGGCCGCATTGTGAACATCTCCAGCGTGTCCGGCCTGAAGGGCACGGAGAAGCTGGCCACGTACTGCATGACGAAGTTCGGCATCATCGGCCTGACGAAGACGCTCGCGCTGGAGCTGCGCAACTCCGGCCTGCCCATCTACTGCAACGTGGTATGCCCCACGAAGGTGCGCACGCCCATGTGCGAGACGCAGGCGTACGTGGACTTCGTGAACAGCACCATGGGCAAGGATTTCGCGAACTGGCAGGAGATGTTCGAAGACCAGAAGAATCCCGGCGGCCTGAAGTTCCTGGACCCCATCGACGTGACGAACATGGTCACGTGGCTGGGCGACAGCGAAGCGGCGACGAAGTTCACGGGCCGCGAGATCGTGGTGGACATGGGGGCTATGCTGTAGCGTCTTCCGTACGATCCATCCGCATATCAAGAGGGCGAAGGGCCCGGCTGCACGTACGCGGCCGGGCCCTTCGCCCTGTGTGCGGGGAAGCGGCAGACGCGGGTGCAGCTGCCGTCCCGGTTGCTAGTTCTTGCCGAACGGGACGTTCAGCGACGGCTTCTTCGCCTCGGATACGGTCACCTTCGTCTTTGCGGGCTCGTCGAACTCGCCGGCGCAATGCGGGCAGCGCGTGGCGCCGGGCTTCACTTCCTCCAGGCAGAACGGGCACGTGGGTGCTTCCTCCGTGACCTGCTCCGTGAACTGCTCGGCCGTCTCCTTCGCCTTGTTGATGCCCTTGACCAGGCAGAACACCACCAGTGCGATAATCAGGAATTGGATGACGGCGTTGATGAAGTTGCCGTACGTGAACGCGGCAGCGTCGGCGCCGATGCCGATGGTGACCTTCATCTGCGAGAAGTCGATGCCGCCCGTGAACAGCGATATCAGGGGCATGATCAGGTCGGATACGACGGAGTTCACGATGGTGGTGAACGCGCCGCCAATGACGACGGCAACGGCCAGGTCCATGACGTTGCCCCGTGCGATGAACTCGCGGAATTCGGCGATGAAGCCGGTTTTCTTTGCCATGAGGTTTTCTCCTTGGGTGCTTTGGGCGGATGCCTCCCTGCGGGGAAGCCTCCTGTTATGCAATGCATTAGAATAGTACAACGTTTCCGTTGCATTTACGCGCTCGGCGATGATGGAAACGGCGGTTGCCGGGAAATCCGATGCGGCCGATGCGGTTCCTCGGGTGGACCGGGAATGCCGGCGGCCCGTGCGGCGCCGCCTGATAATTTCAGAGCAGATGCATTGACAGGGGAGTTTGCCATATGCCCAAAGTATTCACGCATACGCGCCCGCTGGACGCGAACGCGCTGGATGCCTTCTGCGTGCTGCAGAAGGGTTTCACGGACCAATTCGTCTATTACCGCAAGGATGCGCCCGTACGCTATTTCGGCCTTGGCCGCTGCATTGCGTTCGGGTCGCTGGCGGAATTGGAATACGAGTGCGAGGGGCCGACGGCGCTGCCGCCCGTGCTGTTCACGTTCAACCGCTTCGATGCGGAGAACCCGAAACCGGCCGACCTGCTGTTCTCCGCGTTTCCCCGTCTGAAGTTCCTGCTGCCCGAAGTGGTGGTGGAAGAGCGCGAAGATGGGGTGTATCTGCAGGTCAATAGCCTGGGTCCCGTGTATCCCGGCCGCGTGGAGCGCTTCATGCGCCATGCCGCGCAGGCACCGGCGCACAAGCGCGTCACCATTCCGTACACCATCGAGCCGGATTCGCGCCGGACGTGGGCGCATCATGTGGAGCAGGGCCTGGACGCCATCGCCGCCGGGCGCATCGACAAGATCGTGCTGTCGCGGCGCCGCAAGCTGGTGGCCGCGCATCCGTTCAGCTCGAAGGATCTGCTGGTGAACCTCATCGACGGCCCGGCGGAAGGCACGGTGTTCCTGTACCGCTACGGCGACGTGTTCTTCTGCGGCTGCACGCCCGAGCTGCTGGCCCGCAAGCGCGGCACGCAGGTGGACAGCATGTGCCTGGCGGGCACCATCCGCAACAGCGACGATCCGGACGAACGTGCACGCCTGGCGGCCGCGCTCATGGCCGACGACAAGAACCGCCGTGAGCACGAGCACGTGGTGGCGTTCCTGCGCTCCGTCATGGACCGCAACTGCTATGCGGTGGATATCCCCGAAGAGCCGCACGTGGTGGCATGCGGCAAGGTGCAGCACCTGATGACGCCCGTGACGGCGCACATGCTGGAGGGGCGCAGCCTGGAGAACCTGGCCTCGCAGCTGCACCCCACGCCCGCGCTTGCCGGCGCGCCCGTGGGCGAGGCGCTCATGGCCATCCGCACCATCGAGGATTGGAACCGCGGATTCTTCGGCGGTGCCGTGGGCTACGTGGACGGCAGCGGTGACGGCGAGATAAGCGTGGGCATCCGCAGCGGCGTGTTCGACGGCGAGATGGGCTGGTGCTACGCGGGCTGCGGCATCGTGCGGGGAAGCGATCCCGCAAGCGAGTACGATGAGATCGAATTGAAGCTGCAGGCCGTGTTGACGGCATTCGAAGGAGGCGCGCATGAGTGACGAACGGAAGCCCTGCGCGGGCCGGCCACAGCGCACGGCGCTGTTCCTTTCCGCATTCTTCGACGAGCTGCGCCGCAACGGCGTGAAGCAGGTCGTCATCAGCCCGGGGTCGCGTTCCACGCCGTTGTCGCTGGTGGCAGATGCCAGTCCGCTGGACGTGTTCGTGGACGTGGACGAGCGCGGCGCGGCGTTCTTCGCACTGGGCCTGGCGAAGGCCGGCGGGCGCCCCGTGGCGCTGATCGGCACGTCCGGAACGGCCATAGGCAACTACCTGCCGGCCGTGCTGGAGGCGGAGACGTCGCGCATCCCGCTGCTGGTGCTGTCCAGCGACCGGCCGCTGCGCCTGCAGGGCCTGGGTGCGCCGCAGACCACGGACCAGCTGAAGCTGTTCGGCGACCACGTGCGCCTGTTCCGCGAGATGCCGGAGCCGTCGGCGGACGCGCAGGGCATCGCATTTGCGCGCCAGGCGGCGCGCGAGGCCGTCATCGCTGCGGCGGGCTTCGCGGACGCGGGCCTGGGCGCGGGCTGCGGCAGCATGCTGGATGCGGCGCCCGTGCATGTGAACTTCCCGTTCGACGAGCCGCTGATGCCGGATCTGGACGTGGACGGCCTGTTCACGGTGGGCCGCACGTGCGCGAACGACCGTGACATCCCGCCGCGCATCGGCGCCGCCGTGGGGCTGGATGCCGCCCGTGCGCAGGACGTGGCGCGCCTGCTGGCCGGCAAGCGCGTTGCCGCCATCTGCGGCGAGCGCAGCTTCAGCGACAGCCATGGGCGCCGCCAGCTGCTGGCCTGGGCGCATGCGTACGGCATCCCGCTGCTGGCCGACCCGCTGAGCCAGCTGCGCACGGAGGACGATGACGCCGTCATCGACGGCTTCGACGCCATCTGCGGCCGCGACGACCTGCCGCGTGCGGACGTGATTATCCGCTTCGGGCGCTGGCCCATCTCGAAGAAGCTGCGCCAGCGCGTTCGGGCGAATCGGCCGCTGCAGATTGCAGTGGACGTGCGCGACACGCGCGACGAGACGTGCTCGACGGACGTGTTCGTGCGCACGACGCCCGGCGGCTTCGTGGATGCGCTGATGGCGGTGCTGCCGCGGATGCGGGAGGAGAACGCGCTGCCGGATGCCGCGTGCCTGGCGGAATGGCAGGCGGCGAATGAGGCGCAGCGGGCGCGCGTGGCTGCTGCCGCAACGGCCGGCGACGGCGCGGAGGCCGCCTATGTGGCCCGCCTGCTGCACGACGCCCCCGCAGGCACGCTGCTCTTCAGCGGCAACAGCATGGCCATTCGCGCGGTGGATACGCTGTACACGCGTCGGCAGGAATGCCTGACCGTCATGGCGAACCGCGGCCTGAACGGCATCGACGGCACGCTGTCCACGGCGTTCGGCGCGGCGCAGCAGTTCCATCAGGCCACCGTGCTGGTGGGCGACCTGACGCTGCTGCACGACGTGAACTCGCTTGCCCTGCAGGGCGAGATGATGCTGCGCGAGAAGCTCTACGGCGCGCTGCGGCCGTGCATCACGGTCGTGTGCCTGGACAACAACGGCGGCGCCATCTTCGACATGCTGCCGCAGGAATCGGACGAGCCGTATTTCGAGCGCCTGTTCCTGACGCCGCAGCATGTGGATTTCGGCCCGGTGGCGCAAGGCTTCGACGTGCCGTATACGCAGGTGGAGAGCGTGGAGGCGTTCGCGGAGGCATATGCGGCCGCCCAGGGCGTGCCGGGTATTTCGCTCATAGATGTGAAACTGCCCCTGCGCGGCGTGAAACAGCGGTACGCTCCGTATTGGAAATGACGAACGGCCGCTGTGCGGCGGCATGCAGAAAGGCGAGTATGGAAGAGACGACACCGGCGTCCCCGGAGGCGGCCGAGACGAAATGCGGCTGCGGCCATGACCACGGCCGGGACGCTGCTCCCGAACAGGGATGCGGATGCGACCACGACCACGACCACGAGCACGATTGCGATTGCGGCCATGACCATGACCACGGCGAAGGCGGGCACGAGCATCATCATGCGCTCGAGCACATGCCGGCCGAGGAGTTCGACCCGAACAAGGTGGGCCTGGGCTGGGAGGGCGTGTGCCCGTGCGGCTGCGGCGGCGGCGTGCACCATGCTGCCGAGAGCGGACGGGAAGCGGACTCCGCCGCAGCCTCGTGGGAGCCGCCGCGCGACCTGCCGGCTTGGGATGGCGTATCCGACGCCGTCGGCTGGCCGGCGGATTGGGACGAGACGGAGAGCGAGCCGCCGTCCGTCATCGCGTACGACGTCGACGACTTCGACGAGGACCGGGAGATCCCGGAGCCCGCGTTCGCGGAGATGGACTTCGCGCACGACGGCGTGACGTACCATGTGCGCCGCTGGGGCGATCCCGCGGACATTCCGCTGCTGGCGCTGCACGGCTTCATGCAGACGAGCGCCGCCTGGGAACGCGTGGCGCCGCGCCTGTGCCTGGGGCGCTGCGTGTACGCCGTCGACCTGGTGGGCCATGGCGCGTCGGAAAAGCCGCACGATGCCGCGGCCTATACCATCCCCGCCATGGTGGAGGCGCTGGCGGCGTTCATCGAAGAGGTCATGCTGCCGCAGAATGCGCAGGCCGTCGGCGAAGGCGAGCGCCCGCAGACGCACGTGCATGTGCTGGGCTATTCCATGGGCGGCCGCGTTGCGCTGGAGCTGACGCTGCGGCATCCGGAGCTGGTGTACACGCTGGTGCTGGAGAGCGCCGGCCTGGGCCCGCTCAGCGAAGAGGACCGCGCCGCGTATGCGCAGCGCGCCGCGGAATGGGCGCGCATGCTCCGCACGGACGGCATGCCGGCGTTCGTGGACTATTGGGAGCAGCTGCCGCTGTTCGCGTCTCAGAAGCGCCTGGCGCCAGATGTTTGGCAGGCCGTGCGGGAAGAGCGCCTGGCGAACGACGCCGAGGCGCTGGCGCTGACCGTGGAGAACAGCGGGCAGCACACCATGCCCACGGAGCGGCAGAACCGCGAGCGCCTTTCGTACTGCTGGACGCCGGTGCTGTACGTGTGCGGAAGCCAGGACGATAAGTACTTGGCGCACGCCGAGGACCTGCAGCGCATGGGGCTGGACACGAAGGCGCTCATGGGCGGCCACAACCTGCACCTGGAGCAGCCGGAAGGCTTCCTGGAGGCGCTGGAGGCGTTCTACCGCCGCAACGAGATGCGCGGGCGGTAACGCCCGCCGGCCGTGCGCGGCGGCGCACGGTGCCGGATGCTGGAATACGGCGCCGGCGTTCGCATACTGCATGCAATGCGGCTGCACTGCGGCCGCTCGAGAGAGGAAGACGAACATGTCGGAATTTGCCTGGAAGAACGAGGGCGATTACCAGGAGATCTTCTACGAGACCATGGATGGCATCGCGAAGATCACCATCAACCGCCCGGAGCGGCGCAATGCGTTCACGCCCTTGACGAACGCGGAGATGTACGACGCCTTCAGCCGTGCGCGCGATGATTCGTCCATCGGGGTCATCATCCTGACGGGGGCGAACCACGGCGGCCGCCACGAGGACGAGGCGTTCTGCTCCGGCGGCGACCAGAAGATCCGCGGCAGGGGCGGCTACGTGGGGTCCGACCACATCCCGCGCCTGAACGTGCTGGACCTGCAGCACCTTATTCGCATCGTGCCGAAGCCCGTCATTGCCATGGTGAACGGCTACGCTATCGGCGGCGGCCATATCCTGCACCTGATCTGCGATCTTTCCATTGCGGCCGAGACGGCGAAGTTCGGGCAGACGGGCCCGAAGGTGGGCAGCTTCGACGCCGGTTACGGCGCGGGCTACCTGGCGGCCATCGTGGGCCAGAAGAAGGCGCGCGAGATCTGGTACCTGTGCGAGCAGTACACGGCGCAGGAGGCGCTGCAGATGGGCCTGGTGAACAAGGTCGTGCCGTTCGACGACCTGGAGGCGGAATGCGTGCGCTGGGCGAAGCGCATCCTGATGATGTCGCCCACGGCGCTGCGCTTCATGAAGGCGTCGTTCAACGCGGCCACGGACGGTCTGGCCGGCCTGCAGCAGATGGGCGGCGACGCCACCATGCTGTACTACACCACGGACGAGGCCATGGAGGGCCGCGACGCGTTCAAGGAGAAGCGCACGCCCGATTTCGGCAAGTGGCCCCGCCTGCCCTAACGCGGGAAGCGAAGTCGTCATCGAAGCGGGTCAGTACCACAGGGGGAGGAAATTCCGAACATGATCGAGGCGTTCGAGAAAACGGCGCGGCGCACTCCCGAGAAGGTGTTCTTCCGGTTCACCGAGACGGATGGCGCCGTGGAGGCCGTCACATACCGGCAGGCGCGCTTGCGCGCCGTGGCGCTGCTGAGGCATCTGCAGCGCGTGCTGGGATTGGAGGAGGGTCGCTTCGTCGCCTGCGATCTGGACAACAGCCCGGCGTTCGTGTACCTGCTGCTGGCTTGCCAGTACGGCGGCATCACACTGGTGACGCTGAACCATCGCCTTACGTCCGACGAGAAGGCCGAGCGCGTGGAGTCCGTGCGCGACCAGGATCCGCGCGGCCGCTGCCCCGTGCTGGCCGAAGAGGATATCGTCGAGGCCGTGCAGGCGGCCGATGACGCCGAAAGCACGGACGAGCTGCTGCACCGCGCCGACAGCCTGGGCGGCGTGGCGGCGCGCAACCATTCCCCCATCATCATGTTCACGTCCGGCACCACGGGCAAGGCGAAGGCCGCCGTGCTGACGGCGGAGAGCCTGTGCGGTTCCGCGGAGGCCTATAACCGGGCATTCGGCTGCGACCGATCCACCATCTGGCAGGCCACGCTGCCGCTGTACCACGTAGGCGGCCTGCAGATTGCCGTGCGCTCCCTGCTGAACGGCACGGCGTTCCTGCTGTACCGGCGGTTCGACGCGAAGCGCGTCCTGGAGGATGCGGGCGACTATCGCGCCACGAATATCTCCGTCGTTGACAAGACGCTGCGCGACCTGATGCAGGAGGCCACGGAGAACACGCACGATGCGAACCAGGAGTTCACGCGCCTGGCCGTGCTGCGTGCCTACCGTTGCGTGCTGTTGGGCGGCGCGGCGCCGAATCCCGTCACGCTGGAGCAGGCGCGCAAGGCCGGCATCCGCGTGTACTCCAGCTACGGCATGACGGAGACGTGCAGCCTGGTGGCCGCCTGCCCCATCGACCGCGAGGACGGCGTGCCGCTGACGCTGCTGCCCGGTTACCGGGCGTGCATCGTGCAGCCGGACGAAGACGGTAACGGCCAGCTGGGCGTGCGCGGCCCCGGCGTGTTCGGCGGGTACCTGCATGCCCGGGCGCTGTTCACGGCCGATGGCTATTTCCTCACCGGCGATACGGCGCGCATGGATAACGGCCGCATCATCGTGGCCGAGCGCACGCAGGACATGTTCGTCTCCGGCGGCGAGAACGTGTATCCCGAAGAGATCCGCAAGCGCATCCTGAAGGTGCCGGGCGTCACGGATGCGTACGTGTTCGGCGCGCGCGACGCCACGTGGGGCCGTCGGCCCGTGGCGTTCGTGGAGATGGCGAACGCGAACGTGCTTCCGGAAACGGCTGCGCAGCTGTCCGACGAGGTGCAGATCAGCCTGCAGCAGCGGCTGGCGAAGATCTATCGCCCGGACCGCCTGTTCGTGGTGAACGGCCTGCCGCGCACGGGCATCGGCAAGGTGGACCGCGCGGCGCTGGAGGCGCTGGATGCCCGTTCGCTGGATGTGCGCGAGGTGTGTGTGCACCGTATCCGCCAGCCGTTCGCAGAACCCGTGCGCACGGCGAAGGAGGTGCTGCGCGGCCGTGAATCGCTGCTGGTGGAGGTCGTGGACGACGCCGGCCGCGTGGGGACGGGCGAGGACGCCGCGTTCTCAACGGACTGGTATCTTCCCGAAACCATCGACGACGACCTGGAGTTTCTGGAGCATCAGGGCATACCGTGCATCCTGCGGCAGGCGTACCTGCAGCCTGACGCCGTGTACGGCGCGCTGGCGAAGCTGCCGGGAGCGCAGGAGCATCTGATGGCTGTGTCCGCCTTGGAGACGGCGCTGTGGGACCTGTACGGCAAGATTACACAGCGCACGATTGCGGAGCTCATCGGCGCGCGGACCAGGTGGGACGTTCGCGGCAGGGAATTTACGCTTCCGACCGGGTACGTGCCGGGCGGAGCCGTCATCGGCATCATGTCCGTGGCGCAGACCGTGGCGGCGGCGAAGCAGGCGGCGGAGAGCGGCTACTTGCGCATCAAGCTGAAGATCCGCCCGGGCAGCGACGTGGAGCGGGTGGCGGCGGTGCGCGAGGCGCTGCCGGATGCCATCCTGATGCTGGATGCGAACCAGAGCTACACGGACGAGCAGCTGCCCGAGCTGCAGCGGCTGGACGAGTACCGGTGCGCCGGCATCGAGGAGCCGCTGGACCCGCACCATGTGCCGAAAGTGGGGCCGAAGGACCTGTTCGCGCGCCTGGCGCGCCTGCAGAAATCGCTGAGCACGCCGATATTCCTGGACGAATCCGTGGTCACGCCCGCCGATGCGGAGCGCGCGTTGACGTATCCGGACCTGCGCGGGTTCGTGATGAAGATCGGGAAATGGGGCGGCATCCTGCCCGCCTCCGACTTCTATTGGAAGGCGCGCGAGCACGGCGCCACCGTGTGGATGGGCGGTATGTTCGACACAGGCATTTCGAAGCGCCTGCATGCCGCGTTCTCGCTGCTCCCGGGTGTGACGATACCCGGCGACATCAACGACACGGCCCGCTACTTCCCGCACGACGTGACCACGCCGCCGCTGGTGCTGGAGAGCGGCTGCCTGCAGGTGAATCCGCCGCGGGCACCGTACGGCGTGGGGTGCGCCATCGACCACGCGGAGATGGAGCCCGTGCTGCTGGAGTCGCGCACGTACCGGCGCGGGTGCCTGCCCGCCGTCCGGCACGCCGGGGAATAGGACGCGATTCGCGAGCGGGCTGCATGCCGGGAACGGGCGCGGATATGCGAAGATGCCGCATCGGGAGGCATGCCCGATGCGGCATCTTGCGTAGTTGGACGGCGCGTGAGCCGGCTGCCCGCGCGGCGCACGGCGGCTGCGGCGCGGCGGCGCGGCGGCCCGGCGTTAGCCCAGCACCTGCACGGTGATGCCCACCAGGCCCTTACCGGTGTGCACGGCAAGCGCCGGCGACACGTCGCCGTAATCGTCCAGGCGCTCTGCGGACGGGAAGGCGGCCTTCACCTTCTCGAAGATCTTCGCGCGGTCGTCGGATGCGCTCGTGGCGAACCCGATGCGGTAGCGCACGGAATTGCCGATGTCGCGTCGCACCAGGTCGATCTCCTTCTTCAGCGCCTTCATGCGCCCGCGGGCCTTCTCCGCCACGCCATACGTGCCGTTCTCGCTGCACGTGATGACGGGTTTCAGGTTCAGCATGGAGCCCAGAGAGTAGATGGCCTTGTTTATGCGGCCGCCGCGGTACAGGTTCTCCAGCGAGTCCACCAGGAAGTAGACGTGCGAATGCGCCACGGCGTTCTGCATCCGTTCCACCAGCTCGCTCCAGGGCACGCCGTCCTGGATGAGCTCGGCGGCGTACAGCACGTTGATGCCGGCGCCGGCGCCGATGCTCTTCGTGTCCACGAGCTCGACGGTGACTTCCGGGTGCGTGGCCAGGATGCTTTCGAACACCATATAGGTGGATGTCAGGCCGGACGATGTCAGCACGCACAGCAGGTGGTCGTGCCCGTCCGCGATGGCCTGCTGGACAATCTCCTCTACATCCTGCGGCGACGGCGTGGACGTGTGGGGCAGCTCCTCGTCGAAGCGGTCCTGCACTTCCGCAGACGAGATGTCCAGGATCTCGCGATACTGCGCATCCCGGTAGTTCACCCGCAGATAGGCGCAGTAGATGCCGTATTTCTTCATCAGCCTCTGCGGCACGTTCGTGCCGGAGTCCGTGAGCAATGCGATGGATTCCGTTTGCGACATCTGAATCACCTTCATCGGCTAATCTGGTATTGAAAACCATAATAAGTAATAGACAAGACTTCGTCAACAAGTTACAATAATTGCAACAAATGATATGAGAAAGTATATGGTTACGTCTGCAAAGGCGCATCGATAGAGGGCAGGGGGCAGTGCTATGGATAAGAAGTACGAGGAATATCTGGGCAAAGCCGAAGGATTCCCGGCGTTGGATTGGGAGGCGTACACGCGCTCCATTGCCGAGCTGCACCTGCCTCGCTTCAAGGACTTCCCGGATCTGCAGCTGTATATGGACCAGCTCATCGACTACGTGGGGCAGCAGCTGGAGCTGTTCCGCCTTCCCGGCGAAAAGCCGCTGACGGCCTCGATGGTGAACAATTACGTGAAGCGCCACCTGGTGCCGCAGCCCCGGGCGAAGCGCTACCTGCCGCTGCATGTGGCGTACCTGATCTCCGTATGCCTGCTGAAGCGCCTGTACTCCATGGACGACATCGACCGCCTCATCGCGTTCGACGTGGAGCATCGCTTCCAGGCATCGGGCGCATACGACAAGTTCATCGACCTGTTCGAGGCATCGCTGAAGGCGCAGTTCCTGGGCCGGTCCGAGGCCGGCACGCCGGGCGGCATCGAGATGGTGGCCGTGAACGGCGCGTTCGCTCCCGTGGTGGCGCATCCGGAAGACCTCACGCACGTGGACCGCATGTACATCATGGCGGCCACGTCCACGGCGGCGAAGATCTACACGGAGCAGACGCTCGTCGCCGCCCGCTACCAGGACGCCCTGGACGCCCTGGCGAAGGAGCAGGCGAACCAGCAGCGCTACGAGCAGCTCCATCAGGCCAGCTTGGAGGCGCGCGAGGGGAAGGCTCCCGTGAAGGCGCTGGGGGACGGCAGCTCCGCGGGTCAGGATGCGGCGGCAGGCGAAGCGGACGGCGGAAAACTGCCCGTGATGTAGGCTCTGCCCGCCGGGTGCCGGTTCGCCCTCTTGTTGCGTAAACAAATCATTTCAAACAGTCTGGATGCTTCATTCTGCCCGCCATACACGGTAGAATGAATATTCACGCTATGAGAGGAGCCGTTTCATGACGGAAAAGAACCTGGAGCTCTACGACGACATCGTAAAGGTCAATAGCATCGACCCCGACTACTACAAGCGATTCGATGTGAAGCGCGGCCTGCGCAACGCCGACGGCACCGGCGTCATCGCGGGCGTCACGAACATCTCGAACGTCCACGGCTACATGCTTTCCGACGGCCAGAAGGTGGCCGTTCCCGGCAAGCTGACGCTGCGCGGCTACAATATCTACGACCTGGTGGACCGCGCCGGCAACAATGGCCGCTTCGGATACGAGGAGGTCGCGTACCTGCTGATGTGCGGCAACCTGCCCACGCAGTCCCAGCTTGAGGAGTTCGTGGCCGCCATCGACGACCAGCGCGAGCTGCCCGACGGCTTCACGTCGAACGTCATCATGCATGCCACGTCCGGCAACATCATGAACACGCTGGCACGCTGCATCCTGTTCCTGTATGCGGATGACCCGAACGCCGAGGACCGTTCGCTGGACCATGAGATCAGCACGGCCATCAGCCTGCTGTCGCGCCTGCCGCGCATCATGGTGCTGTCGTATTACGCGAAGCGCGCGAAGTTCGACCACGAGTCCATGATCATGCACCGCTTCGTCCCCGGCCAGTCCACGGCGGAAACCATCCTGTCCATGTTGCGCCCGGATCGCTCGTTCACGCCGGAAGAGGCACGCATGCTGGATGTCATGCTGACGCTGCATGCCGAACACGGCGGCGGCAACAACTCCACGTTCGCCTGCCGCGTGCTGTCCTCGGCCGACACGGACCCGTATTCCGCGTACGCCGGCGCCATCGGCTCGCTGAAGGGCGCGAAGCACGGCGGTGCGAACCACAAGGTGCGCGCCATGCAGGCGGAGATTAAGCAGAACGTGAAGGATTGGGATAACGAAGACGAGCTTGCCGCCTACCTGGCGAAGATCGCGCGCAAGGAGGCCTTCGACAAGAGCGGCCTGATCTACGGCATGGGCCATGCCGTGTACACGCAGTCCGACCCGCGCGCCGTGCTGTGCAAGCGCTACGCCAGCAAGCTGGCGGAAGGCACGGAGTTCGAGGCCGAGTACCGCCTGTTGGAGACCATCGAGCGCATCAGCCCGTCCGTCATCGCGGACGTCCGCGGCACGAAGAAGGAGATGTGCGCGAACATCGATATGTACACGGGCTTCGTGTACAACATGATGGGCATCCCCGAGGACATCTACACGCCGCTGTTCGCGTGCGGCCGCATGGCCGGTTGGGCGGCGCACCGCTTCGAGGAGATCATCTCCGGCAAGCGCATCATCCGCCCTGCTTACAAGACCACGGTCTCGGATCGCGAGTACGTGCCCATCGAGGAGCGCGGATAGCGCGTTCGAGCCTCGGTTCGCCGGGCCGCCGCACGGGGCGTGCCGCGAACCGGGCGCAGTGAAAGTCGCATGCAGGTAGGGAAAGCCCCGCCACCTGCCGGGAAACCGGCGGATGGCGGGGCTTCGCATTGCCTGTGGGATGCTGCCGTGAAAGGGACGCCCCGCGTGCGGGTGCGTGCCGACGGCGCTATTTCTGGATGAGGCGCTGGATGACCACGATCAAGACGATGATGACGATGGTCGCAATGAGCAGGACGTTCGAATCCGCCTGGATGCCTGCAGAGGTGATCTGGAACATGCGCGTGCCTTCCTATGTGCTGGCGGAGGAAGTAGGATTCGAACCCACGGAACCTTGCGGCTCAACAGTTTTCAAGACTGCCGCCTTCAACCACTCGGCCATTCCTCCGCGCCGTTTCGCTATTCGGCAGCGCCGGGCGCAGGCCGCAACGGAACCGAACGGAGCACAGGATAGCATATAATTGCCCGTATGGATGACGAACGATACATGCAGGCCGCCCTGGAACAGGCGCGTTTGGCCGGAGAGGCCGGGGAGGTGCCCATCGGCGCCGTGGTGGTACGCGACGGGGAGATCATCGCCCGCGCACGCAACACGCGCGAGGAGACCCGGAATCCGGCGGGACATGCGGAATTCACGGCTATCTGCGAAGCGGCGAAGAGGCTGCAGGCGTGGCGCCTGACGGGCTGCACCGTGTATGTCACGTTGGAGCCGTGCGTCATGTGCGCCGGACTGATGCATCAGGCGCGCATAGACCGCTGCGTGTTCGGCGCCTACGACCCGAAGGCGGGCGCGCTGGGCACGCTGTATGCCATCCATGAAGACGACCGCCTGAACCACGTTTTCGAGGCGCAGGGCGGTATCCTCGAACAAGAATGCGCACAGCTGCTGAAGGATTTCTTCGCCCGCCGCCGCAAGGCGCGGAAGGCCGCGCGCACTGCATCGGAACAGCCGAATCATACGGAACGCCCTGATGGCAAGCCTGCAGAGGGACAAGCCGACGGGCGGGCATAACGGAGGTAATCGCATGAGAACCGTGAAAGTGGTCGCACCTGCGAAAGTGAACCTGTTCCTGGGAATAGGGCCGAAGCAGGCGGACGGCTACCATGCCGCAACGTCGCTCATGCACGCGCTGAGCATGCACGACACGCTGACGTTCGTGGCGTATCCCCAGGGAACGCCGCAGGAGCTTATTCCCGTCAAGGAGCAGAACCGCCAGGAGGCGGAGGAGGGCGGCCTGGCCGTCACGGCAGAGGTCGAATGGCACGAGGCGCTTCCGGATGCGGACCTGAAGCTTGATGAGAACCTGGTCGTGAACGCCGTCATGGCCCTGGCGCGCGCCTGCGACTTCCCGTGGAAGGGCCGCTTGCATTTCCTGCTGGAGAAGCACATCCCCATGCAGGCCGGTCTGGGCGGCGGCTCTGCGGATGCCGCTGCGGCGCTGGTGGGCGCCGCCGAGCTCTGGGGCGTGCGCGACCGGGATCTGCTGCATCGTGTGGCGCGCGAACTGGGCGCCGACGTGCCGTTCTTCCTCGACGGCGGCTGCATGCTGCTGGAAGGCCGCGGCGACACGCCCGTCCGCATGTTGGAGCCGCGTCACGACAACGTCGTGCTGGTGCTGCCGTCCGAAGGCGTGAGCACGGCCGAGGCGTACCGCGAATTCGACAAGGAGCCGGCCGATGTGCCGGCGGACCTTGTGAAGCAGCTGGAGGCCGCGCGTGCGGCCTCCGATGCCCCGCTGTTCAACAACCTGGCGCCGGCATCCGAGCGCCTGCTGCCCGTCTTGGCGGATATCCGCACGTGGGCGGCTGCCCAGCCGGGCGTGCAGGACGTGCTGCTGTGCGGCAGCGGCTCCGCCACGTTCGCCGTGTGCGACACGCATCAGAATGCGCTGGCCATGGTCACGGCGGCATCGGCGAAAGGCTATTGGGCCCGTTCGACGGCCTTCAGCCGCCTGCGGGCAGCCGTTGTCCCCGACAAGTAGCCGAAATTCGAAAATCTTGCCGCCGCTTGCCGTTTAGTATCTAAATTCCGAGTACCGCGGGGGGGTCTTGCCTATACAATTCCCCCCCGACACCTATCGGAAAGGATACTGACCTATGTTCCAAGCAACCATTGCGCCCATCGGAGGGAACCTGACGGCCTCCGCATTGGTCGCCTGCTTGCCGCTTCTGGCATTCTTCATCATGCTGCTGGGCGTCAAGGCGAAGGCCCACGTGTCGGGCCTGGTCGCGCTTGTCGTTGCCATCATCGTGGCAGTAGCAGGATGGGGTATGCCGTTCGGCTTCGCCCTCTCGTCCGCCCTGCAGGGCGCCTGCTACGGCGCGTTCCCCATCGCGTGGATCGTCATCATGGCCGTGTGGTTCTACCGCATGGGCGTGGTGTCCGGCCGCTTCGAGGACCTGCGCAGCTTCTTCGACCAGGTGGGCGGCGGCGACATCCGCATCCAGGCCATCCTGATCGCGTTCTGCTTCGGCGGCCTTCTCGAGGCGCTGGCCGGCTTCGGCGCGCCCATCGCCATCACGGCCACCATGATACTGGCGCTGGGCGTGAAGCCCAAGCGCGCCGCCATGGCCGTGCTCATCGCGAACACGGCGCCCGTTGCGTACGGCGCCATCGGCACGCCCATCCTGACGGCCGGCTCCGTGGTCTCCGGCGGCGACGCCATCGTGTCCGCCCAGGTGGCCTCTCACGTTGCCGCCATTGTCGGCTTCCAGGCGCCGCTGTTCGCGCTCATCGTGCCGTTCCTGCTGCTGGTCGTGCTGGACGGTACGAAGGGCCTGAAGGACTGCTGGCCTCCTGCGCTGGTCACCGGCCTGTCGTTCGCCCTGGTGCAGCATTGGTGCTCGAACTACTTCGCGTTCGAGCTGACGGACGTCATCGCCGCCATCGTCTCCATGGTGTGCGTCGTCGCGTTCATGAAGTTCTGGTCTCCGCGCAACGTGAACGAGGCGCGCGAGCGCTTCGGCCTGGCCCCGGTGGAAGAGGGCAAGCAGGTGAAGCTGTCCGCCGTCCGCACGTGGATGTGCCTGCTGCCGTACCTCATCGTGGTCGTGGTGTTCGCCGTCTGCAAGCTGGGCATCGGCACGTGGCTGGCAACGTTCAACTTCAAGTTCGCCTGGCCCGTCATCGGCGGCCAGATCCTGAACGCCATGGGAACGGATCCCGGCACGTCGTACACGCTGAACTGGTTCACGAACCCCGGCTTCATGCTGCTGGTTGCCGGCTTGATCACGGCCGTGATCTACTCCATCTTCGACTACAACGGCAAGTTCCATATGACCATGGGGCAGGCCACGCGCGAGATTGGCAAGACGTTCTACGACATGCGCTTCGCGGCGCTGACCATGGTGCTGGTGCTGTCCCTGGCGTACGTCATGAACTTCTCCGGGCAGACCATCAGCATCGGCGAGGCGCTGGCAGCCTCCGGTCCGCTGTTCGCGCTCATCTCCCCGATCCTCGGCTGGGTCGGCACGGCCGTCACCGGCTCCGATACGTCCGCGAACGCGCTGTTCTCCAGCCTGCAGTACCAGGCCGCGGCTTCGAACCCGTCGCTGGCGGCCGTCACGCCCGACCTGTTCCTGGCATCGAACACCATGGGCGGCGTTGTGGGCAAGATGATCTCCCCGCAGTCGCTGGCCATCGCGGCCGGTGCAACGGGCGAACGCGAGAGCGACATCATGCGCTCCGTGCTGCCGTGGAGCATCGGCTTCCTGATCGCGCTGTGCGTGCTGGTGTTCCTGCAGGCCACCGTGCTGGCATTCATCCTGCCGTAGTGCAGGCGCTCGCGCGGCCGGGCTGTCCGGCGGCGTAAGGTTCATGGTACGCGCTGTGCATGGCGCAGACGCAAGAGAAGGGCGTGCGGCCTCGGGGCTGCGCGCCCTCTTCGTTTTCGGGCGCGAACGGCATGGCGCGCACTTTCTGCGCGCTTTTCGGGGAGAGAAGCGCTTCATGCTAGAATTTTTCGTAAGGAAAACCCGCGCCGGATTCAACAGGCGCATGACGCGAAGGGAGCTGCCATGACTGCTCTGATCATCGTGCTGATCATCGTCGTGGTGCTGGCGGTTATCGCCATCATCCTGTACAACAACCTTGTGCGCCTGCGCAACAGGGTAGGCAATGCGTGGACGCAGATCTCCGTCCAGCTGCAACGCCGTCTTGACCTTATTCCGAACTTGGTCGAGACCGTGAAGGGCTATGCGGCCCATGAGAGCGGCACGCTCGAGGCCGTGACGAAGGCGCGCACGGCCGTGATGAACGCATCGTCGCCCGACGAGCAGGCGCAGGCCGACAACATGCTGACGGATGCCCTGAAGAACCTGTTCGCCGTAGCGGAGGCATATCCCGAGCTGAAGGCGAACACGAACTTCCTGGAGCTGCAGCGCGAGATCACGGAGACGGAAGACAAGATCTCGTACATGCGCCAAAGCTACAACGACACGGTGATGACGTACAACAACGCCATCCAGACGTTCCCCGGCATGCTGGTGGCGAAGCCGTTCGGCTTCAAGGAGAAGGCGGGCTTCTCCGCCGCGCCCGCCGCGGCAACGGCGCCCACGGTAGCGTTCACGCCGGATGCCGGTACGGCACCGAATGCGGCGAATATCCCGGGCGTGGCTGCGCAGCAGGCGCCTGATGTAGACCAGGCTACTGCGGCTCCCAGCATCAAGATGCAGACGCCGCCGGACGCCTAGTCGCATGCCCGTTCTGCCATGAATGCGCAGCGGACGTCTCGGCTGAGGGAATGCAAAGAAAAAGGGCTTTCGACCTCGTGGGTCGAAAGCCCGTTGCGTTCTGGCGGAGAGCTGGGGATTCGAACCCCAGATACGCTTGTGGCGTATACTCGCTTAGCAGGCGAGCACCTTCGGCCTCTCGGTCAGCTCTCCAATCGGAATTGCGAATTGAAATAATACCGTGAGATGCGCGAACTTGCAAGGAGGACACCTATGCAAAACACCGGCAATACGCAAATAATGTGCCGAGAGCACCGTTTCCCGTTGCGTTTGCCCCTGCTTGCGGCGGCCTGCGCGCTGTTCGCGGCCCTTGTCGCGCTGGCATGCGCGCCCACTCCGGCGCTGGCGAAAAGCTACACCATGCCCGAAGTGAACATCGATGCCGAGGTCATGCCGAACGGCGACCTGCATGTGGTGGAGAAGCGCCATTTCTCATTCGACGGCAGCTATAGCTGTGTGTACTGGAATTTCGAATCGTCGGATGTGGACAAGGCGGACCGCCACGGCTACACCGTGAACTCCGTGAAGATCGCGCAGTACGATTCCGGCCAGGAGTCGTCTGCGAAGACGCAGAAGCTGAGCTCCGTTCCGTTCCAGTCGGCGTGGCGCGAGTCCGGCGGCCCGGGCAAGGACGCGTGGTCCTACGACAAGTCCGGAACCAGCCTGTACGTGTTCTTCAGCGACGCCGACTACAAAGATATGACCGTGACCATCGATTACACGGTGGATGAGGCGGCCATCGCGTACGAGGATGTGGGCGAGATCTACTGGAAGTACGTCGGATCCGGCTGGGACGCGGATTCCGAGAACGTGACGTGCACCATCCATACGCCGGTGCCCATCGGCACGAAGGTGCAGGCGGGCGACAACCTGCGTGCGTGGGGTCATGGCCCGCTGAACGGCACGGTGAACATCGCCTCCGACGGCACCGTGGTCTACAAGGTGGATAAGATCTCCAGCGGCCAATACGGCGAAGCGCGCGTCGTGTTCCCGGTGGAATGGCTGACGAAGCTGAACGCTTCCGCAAAGAAGAACCATGGCGACGAGCTGGGGCTGGATACCATCCTGGAGGAAGAGCAGAACTGGGCGGACGTGGCGAACGCGCAGCGCATCGGCAGCCTGGTGTTCATCATCGCGTTCATCGTCATCTCGCTGGCGCTCATCGTCTGGGCCATCCTCGTGTTCCTGCGCCACGGGCGCGAGCTGAAGCCGGAGTTCCAGGACGAATATTGGCGCGATGTGCCCGATAAGAGCCTTCATCCCGCTGTCGTGGGCCGCTGCTGGCGCTTCGACCAGGAAAGCACGGACGACCTGACGGCCACGCTCATGCACCTGTCCGCGCTGGGCGCTATCGCCATCAACAAGGGCACGTATCAGCAGAAGGGGGTCTTCGGCCGGCAGAAGGATGTCGAGGGCATGTACCTGACGCGCATTCCCGCCGTCGCGGACAAGCTCACGGACGAGCTGGACACGCGGGCCATGAAGCTGGTCTTCGATACCGTGGCAGGCGGCAAGGACTCGCTGTGGATGTCCGAGATCCAAACGTATGCGAAAGATCATGCGGAGCACTTCACGGAGGAAGTGAAGAGCTGGCAGGGCATGCTGACCGCGCGTTCGCTCCAGGCGGAGATCTTCGAGCCGAAGGGGCCGCGTCGCCGCACGGTCATGAACCTCGTCGCCATCGTCTACGGCGTCATCGGCGTGATCGCCTGCATGGCCACGGTGAACTTCCTGCCGTTGATCGCCGTCATCCCCACGGTGCTGGTCCTGCTCGTGTTTGCCCGCTTCATGGAGCGCCGCACGCGCAAGGGCGCGGAGCTGCAGGCGCATTCGAAGGCGCTGCGCAGCTGGCTGCGCGACTTTACGCGCACGGACGAGCAGCCGCCGATCGGCGTGAAGGTGTGGGGCGAGTTCATGGTGTACGCGTACCTGTTCGGCGTTGCAGAGCAGGTCATCAAGCAGCTGAAGATCACCATGCCCGAGCTGTTCGACGAAGATGCCATGGTCGTGGACGGCTACTCGTACATGCCGTTCTTCTGGTACACGGGCGGCATAGACGGTTCCCCGGTTACGCCCGGGTTCGACATCTTCGATGCGGCCGTGCAGAACTCGTTCGACGTCGTGGAGGCGGCAACCTCCGCAGCAGAGGGATTCTCGTCGTCCGGCGGCGGCTTCGGCGGCGGTTTCTCCGTCGGCGGCGGAGGCGGTTTCGGAGGCGGTGGCGGTGCCCGGTAGGCGTGCCTGCCGCCGGGGCGCCCCTCGGCGCGATGAGCGTATGCTTGGCGGCATTGTGCCCACTTTATCCGGCTGTTTTGATATAGTAAGTTCCTGTACGCGAAATCGCGAAGCGGGAGAAAAGGTGACCTGCCATGCCCGAAAAAGACAACATCATCCTCATTGGCCTGCCCGGTGCCGGCAAATCCACGTTGGGCATCGTCCTGGCGAAGATCCTGAACTATTCGTTCGTGGATGCCGACCTGCTTATCCAGGAACAGACGGATAAGACGCTGCAGATGATCATCGACGCCATGGGCCCGGCGGGCTTCATCGAAGTCGAGAACGAGGTGCTGAAGCAGATCGAGCGCCATCGCACCATCATCGCCACCGGCGGTTCCGCCGTGTATTCCGACGAGGCCATGCAGCATCTGAAGAGCATCGGCACGGTCGTGCAGCTGAAGATCAGCTACGACGAGCTGGAGCGTCGCCTGGGCGATCTGGACGAGCGCGGCGTCGTCCTGCGCAACGGCAAGGTGGTCGAGCTGCACGAGCTCTACGACGAGCGCACGCCGCTGTACGACAAGTACGCGGATTACACCATCGACGTCAGCGACGTCTCCGTGCGCGAGGCCGCACGCAATCTGGTGGACCTCCTGCGCAAGGAAGGCTGCCTGGCAGAGTAGCCCGGCGCTCCTTACGAACATACGGCATTCATATGGCCGCAGGTCTTTTTCGCCTGCGGTCATTTCTTTTTCGCGGGCGTTCGGTTCTGCGTCGTTGCAGCCGTCCTATTTCCCCTGCTCCGTATCATGAAAACAATGTTCAGAACATACGGAGCCTGCCCTGGTGTGCGGACGGACGGTCCGGCACGCGGTGGGCAGATTGGAGGTTTCGATGAGCTGGTATGCGAGTTCCAAACTGTGGTGCTTTGTCGGTGGAGCGATTGCCGCATGCGCCGCATCCGCGGCGTCGAAGAATCCGACGGTGCGCAATCTGGCCGTCAAGGGCGTGGCGCAGGGCATGATCTTGAAGGAGAATGCCGACGCCGCCGCCCAGAGCATCAAGGACGATGCCGAGGACGTGGCTGCAGACGCACGCCGCCGTGCCCGCATCGAGGCGGCGAAGGCCCAGCGTATGGCCGAGATCGAGGAGCGCGTTCGCAAGCAGGTCGAAGCGGAGATGAGCGAAGTGGACTTCGAGGCCGAAGCGGACGAGAAGGGGGGGGGCTGCGAAGGCCAAGGCCGCGAAGAAACCTGCGGCCCCGCCAAGGGGAACAAGTAGCTATTACTTTGCAGTATCTGCACAGCGGGGCGCGGCGAAAGCTGCGCCCTTGAAGTTTCTCTACGTGAACGGGTGGTCTGGCAATGAGATATGACAGCAGGGGGGTACGACAAGCCGCATCGCATGCGCCTGCGTTGCGGAAAATGGTTGTTCACCAGCGAGGAGGCGCGGGCGGTCGAAGCGCAGCTGCTGCATGTTGCCCGGCGTCGGGCGCGCGGGTGGTGCACGAGGACAACGGAAGCATCTTGTGTTGAGTACGGGGCGCTGGATTGCGCGCGAACGCGTGCTGGAGGAAGTGAGCGCCCTGGACCCGTTGGCGCTGCCCGCATACGACGACCGCGACGGGCCTGGACATGTCGGCCATCGACAACGAATACCAGATGAAGCTGCTGAAGGCCGTGGCGGGGAAGCTCTTCCGCACGTTCCTGCTTCCGCCGCCGCTGCGCATTGCGTGGACGCTGTGGCGGTCCCTGGGATACCTGGGAGCCGGCGTGAAGGCGCTGTCCGAAGGGAAGCTGTCCGTTGAGGTGCTGGATGCCACGGCCATCGGCGTCTCGCTGCTGCGCCGTTCGTTCTCCACGGCGGGCGACGTCATGTTCCTGCTGCACATCTCCGACATCCTGATGGAGTACACGCAGGCGCGCACCCGCGTGGCGCTGCGGCAGAACCTGTCGCTGTTCGCGGAGCACGTCTGGCGCATGGAGGGCGACGCCGAGGTGGAGATCGACGCCGTCGCAGATCCGCGAGGGCGACCTGCTGAAGGTCTACATGGGGTCGCTGGTTCCCGTGGACGGCGAAGTGGTGTCGGGCGAGGCGTCCGTGAACGAGGCGTCCATGACGGGCGAATCCGCTGCCAGTGGGGAAGCGCCCGGGCTCGCGCGTGTACGCGGCCACGGTGGTGGAGTCCGGCATCATCGTGATCCGGGCCACGGCTTCGGCGGGCTCTTCGCGCATCGACGACATCGTGGAGATGGTGGAGGACTCGTCCGAGGCGAAGGCATCGGCGCAGTCGGCGGCCGAGCGGCTGGCGGACGGCATGGTGCCGGTGAGCCTGGCCACGTTCCTGGCGGTGCTGCTGCTCACGCGCGACATGGTGAAGGCCACCAGCGTGCTGATGGTGGACTATTCGTGCGCCATCAAGCTGTGCACCCCCATCGCCGTCATGTCCGCCATGCGCGAGGCCACGCGGCACGACGTGCTGGTATCAAGGGCGGCAAGTACCTGGAGGCGCTGGCCGCGGCGGATGCGATCGTGTTCGACAAGACGGGCACGCTGACCACGGCGCGGCCGACGGTGGAGAAGATCGTGAACTTCAGCGACCGCTACTCGGAAGACGAGCTGCTGCGGGCGGCGGCCTGCATGGAGGAGCACTTCCCGCACAGCATGGCGCGCGCCATCGTCCGCAGCGCCGAGACGCGCGACCTGCACCATCCCGAGGAGCTGCATTCGCAGGTGGAGTACATCGTGTCGCACGGCATTGCCTCCACGGTGGACGGCCTGGAGGTGCGCATCGGCAGCCCGCACTTCATCTTCGAGGACGAGGGCGTGCCGCAGCCGGACGGCATGGCGGAGCGCATTCGCCGCGAATGCGCCGGGCGGCGTCCGTGGTCTACCTGTCCGTGGACGGGGCGCTGGCGGCGGCTATCTGCATCAGCGACCCGCTGCGCCCGGAATCGCCCGAGGTGGTGCGCTCGTCTGCGCGCGGCCGGGATTCGAGCGCATCGTCATGCTGACGGGGGACTCCGAGAACGCGGCGCAGGCCGTGGCGGAGAAGCTGGGGCTGGACGACTATCTATTCCCAGGTCCTGCCGGAGGACAAGGCCATGCTACGTGAAGAAGGCGCAAGCAGGCCGGCCACAAGGTGGCCATGGTGGGCGACGGCATCAACGATTCGCCGGCGCTGGCGGCGGCGGACGTGTCCGTGGCCATGAGCGATGCAAGCGACATCGCCCGCGCGGTGGCGGACGTCTCCATCATGGACGCCTCGCTGGAGAACCTGCTGTACGCGCGCGAGCTGGCGAGCCGCCTGATGGACCGCATCCACCGGTCGTACCGCACCATCGTGGTGCTGAACACGCTCTACATCGTGCTGGGCGTGGCCGGCATCCTGCAGCCCACGGCATGAGCGCCATCCTGCATAACGGCACCACGGTGGTGCTGACGGCGGCGAATACGCGGAACCTGGTGGACCCGCATCGCCGTGCCGAAGCGGCTTGCGTCCCGGCACTGCAGGGGCGTCCGCGCATTCGCTGCCCGCCGCAGACGGCGAAGAGTAGGCATCGCGCGCGTCGCAGCGTGCTTTCGACTCGCAAGCTTTTCCCGCCGCCCGTTTCCCGTGTTACGTGGGAGCGGGCGGCATCTTATATACTGGAAGGGAAAAATGCGACACGCACGGTAAGGAATACGGTACATGGAAGAGACGTTCAAGCGCTGGCGGGCGGAGGACCGCTCGTATTATGTGGAGACCACGCTTCCGTTTGCGGCGAACGACCGCAACGGCCATCTGAAGCCGGCGGAGGTGTTCCGCCTGTTCATGGAAATAGCCGGCGACGATTTCGGCGAGCGTGGCCTGAGCCATAAGTACATGATGGACCGCGGCTACTACTTCATCCTGACCCGCGCGCAGGTGCACTTCGCGTCCGACATCCCGGACACGGCGCGCGTCACGCTGCGCACGTGGCCGTATAAGACGCGCAGCCTGCAGGTGTTCCGCGGCTACGAGATGCGCGACGCGGACGGCGCGCTGGTGGCATCCGGTTCCGGCGTGTTCATGATCATCGGCCCGGAAGGCAAGCCCATCCGCATGTCGGATTTCCCGTTCCTCTCGTGGGACGACGCGTTCTGCGACGCCCCCGTGGAGTACGAATCCAAGGGGCGCATCCGCGCGAAGGGCGACCTGGCGGAGCTGGGCACGGTGCGGGCGTCGTTCAACGATCTGGACCGCAACGGGCATGTGAACAACGCGCGCTATCTGGCGTACGCGCAGGATTGCCTGCCCGTCGAGTTGCAGAACCGCCATATCACGGATGCCGCCATCGTCTACGATGCGGAGACGCGCGAAGGCGCCGACGTGCACGTCCGCTGCGATGCGTCCGCATGCACCGATGGTCGGCTGCAGCCTGGCGATGACGGCTGGGTATCCGTGTATGGCCAAGGCGAGAACGGAGAGCCCTCGTTCGGCTGCCGCTTCCGCTTCGCCGATGCGGAAGCACCCGAAGGCAGCGAAGGCGGCGAATAGGAGATGGCGATGGACGGATACGAAGAGAAATTCGCGGCCTGGCCGCTGCTGATCAGCGGCATCGTGCTGCTGGCCATGGGCGCTATCTGCCTGTTGTGGCCCGGTTTGGCGTACGGCGTGGCGGGTGCCATGATCGGCATCGGCATGATTATCGCCGGCGTGTCCTGCATCGTCATGCGCATCGGGTCCGACGGCATCCTGCCCACGTCGTCGCTCACGATGTGGGCTATCTTCAGCCTGATTGTGGGCATATTGTTCGTGGCGAACCCGGTTACGTCCGCCATGATGCTGGTGTGGCTCGCGTTCGCGGCGCTGCTGTTCTTCGCCGTTGTGAACTTGGTGCAGGGCCTGAATCAGCGCCAGAGCGGCGAAACGGGCCCCGGTACGGAGCGCATCGTAGGGTCCGCGGTGGCGGTGGTGCTGGCCATCATCGTCATGGCCTCGCCGAACATGCTGGTGTATTCGCTTGCGCTGATCGCCCTGGTGGCGGGCGGCATGCTGGTCTATGCGGCCCTGAAGGCCCCGAAGCAGCTGGTGCGGTAGCGGCACGCTGGGAGGCTGCTGTCAGGGACGGTCGGCTTCTTGCGCGGCGTTCCTACAACGGCAGGCCGCACGCAAGCGCAACGGCGTACGATGCAAGGCCCCACAGCACACCCAGGCATGCGCCGACGATGACATCCTGCGGCCAATGCACGCCGCCGACCACGCGGATCCAGGCAATGAGCGCCGTCAGAATGCCTATGCCTGCGGCGGCAAACGGCTGCACGGGAGCCAGTGCAACGGCGATGAGCGCGCTGGAGAACACGTGCCGGCTGGGGAAGGACCCGCGCTTCTCGTGCGCATCCAGCAGCGGTTCGATATCCAGCACTTCGTAGGGACGGGGGCGGTCCAACGCGCGCCGCAGCGCGCTGAGCGCCAGGAAGCCGGTTGCCGGACCCAAGAGCACAAGCCAGAAGCGGGCATCGCCCGTGAACAGCAACCAGGCCAGCATCAGCGCATAGGCGCATGCCACGGCAAGCACGCAAAGATGATCGACGGCCCTCAGCCGGGCGCCCCCGTCGCGGGAGCGCGCTCGTGCCGAGAGCCGTCGATAGTCTGAGGCGTTCATGCGGGCCATGCGGGCAGCGCCTTCTATCCTGCTATCCGCTAGTCGTCCAACAGGATGTATGCCACCTTGATGGGGCCGTGCACGCCGTCCACGCGCACCAGTTCGATGTCGGACGTGTTCGACGGGCCGGAGATGAAGCAGACCTGCGAGGGCAGGCCGTCGCCGTTCTCATCCGCCATGTCGTCCATGATCTTCAGGGCGTCGCGCAGCGCGGCAACGACATCCTTCGTGTCGATGATGGCCACATGGTAGTTCGGCAGCAGGCTGATGGTGCGGCCGCACTTGCTGCTGCACGGCTGCATGATGGTGCCGGTCTCCGCAATGGCGGCGCGGGCGAACGTCACGCCGATGTTGCATTGCTCCGTGCGCGAGACGTTCCAGTCGCGGTCCTGCGAGGGATCCCAGCGCACGACCTCTTCGGCCACGCGGTCCAGGGCGGGCTGCATGCCCAGCTGCTCGATGCGCTCATCGTCGGGGACGGCGATCTTGCCGCCGCCCAGGCCCTCGAGCGTCTCCGCCAGCACGTCCGGCAGCGTTTCCTTCGTGGCGCGGTGGATCTCCGCGCGCAGGGCCGTTGCCTCGCTCACGAAGCGTTCCACCAGCTGGTCATGCGTCAGGCCGTCCGTCACGTGCGGCGGGATCATGTCCGCCGTCTCCAGCGGCGCGCTGATATGCGGCACGGCATGGCCGAGATGTCGGGAAATGGGAGCAAGGAACTGCTCCAGAGTGGGTTCGTTCGCCGTCATTACAGGCTCCCCTTTCCGTCCTGATTGCGGGCTTCGTAGAAGTTGTCCAGGTCTTCCTGGGAGATGGTGATGTAGCTCTGCTCCTGCATCTGCGCCGCGGTATGCTTCCGTTCGCGCTTGAAGTACCAGTCGCGGAACTTCTCCGTGGCAAGGTTGTCGATGTCGCGGGTCTGCAGCCAGTTGCCGATGATCGGGATGAACTCCTGGCGGTCGTCCAGGGAATCCTTCGTGCCGCTGAGCAGCTTCATGCCGAAGCTGGCCACCTTCAGGCTGGCATCGTACAGCGGGCGGTTGCCCATGACCACGCCGGCGGCCTCGAACACGGGCACTTCCTCCGGATGCTTCTGCTGGCCGGCATCCACGATGTTCATGCGATGCTTCAGGATCAGCTCATGCAGCGGGATCTTCACGGGGCAGTCGTCGTCGCATGCGCCGCACAGGCTGCAGGCGAACGGCAGCTCGCTCGTCTGCTCGTAGCCCAGCAGGGCGGGCGTGAGCACGATGCCCATGGGACCCGGGTAGATGGAGCCGTAGCTGTGGCCGGTGATGTGGCGGTATACCGGGCACGTGTTCAGGCAGGCGCCGCAGCGGATGCAGCGCATCATGTCCTGGAATTCCGTGCCCAGCAGGTGGCTGCGGCCGTTGTCGATCAGGATGACGTGCACTTCGCGCGGGCCGTCCTTCTCGTCGCTGCGGCGCGGACCGGAGTCGATGGTGAAGTAGTTCGTCATCTTCGCGCCCACGGAGCTGCGGACCAGCAGCGCCATCATCACGTCGAGCGAATCCAGGTCGGGCACGATGCGGTCGATGCCCGCAAGCACGATCTGCACCTGCGGCACGCTGTCCACCATGCGGCCGTTGCCCTCGTTCGTCACCAGCGTCAGGGAACCGGTGCTCGCAACGGGGAAGTTGCAGCCGCGCATGCCGATGTCGGCCGTCAGGAACTCCTGGCGCAGGATCTTGCGCAGGAAGTGCGTGATCTCCTCGGGGTTGTCCGTGCCCGTGTAGCCGCGCTTCTTGCGGTACAGCTCCGCGATGGCCTTGCGGTCGAAGTGCAGCGCGGGGACCACGATGTGCGACGGCTTGTCGCCGGCCGTCTGGATGATGTGCTCGGCGCAGTCCGTTTCCGTGACCTGCACGCCCACGGCGGCAAGCTCGTCGTTGACGCCGATCTCCTCGGACATCATGCTCTTCGACTTCACGATGTGCTTCGCGTTCACGGCCTCGCAGATGTCGATGACCTCGTTGATGGCGTCTTCGGCGGTGGGGGCCAGGTGCACGGTGTTGCCGCGTTTCGTGGTGTTCTCCACGAATTCGCGCACGTAGAAGTCCAGGTTGTTGTTCACATGCTGGCGGATGTTCTTCGCAGCCTCGCGGTACTGCTCCCAGTCCGGCATGGCGTCCACCAGCGCCTTGCGCTTCTTATAGAACGTCTCCTGCGCCGTCATGATGGCGTTGTGCTTGAAATCGTCGTACAGGCTGGCGTTGACGCGCTCGTCCAGCGTCTCGTTTTGGTAGTAGAGGATACTCATTCGGCTGCGCTCCTAGTTGTCCAGAATCTCGGCGATGTGCATGACGCGGATGTCGCGGTCGATCTCGCCGTCGCGGCGCAGGCGCGCCAGGCCGCCCTTGATGTTCATCAGGCAGGCCTGATCGGCACCGCAGACGATGTCGGCGCCGGTTGCGGCGATGGTGCGGCATTTCTCCTTCACCATCTCGCCGGAGATGGCCGGCTCCTTCACGGAGAACGTGCCGCCGAAGCCGCAGCAGCGGTCCGCGTGCTCCATCTCCACGTATTCCAGGCCGTGGACGTTCTCCAGAAGCGTCAGCGGAGGCTCCTTCACGCCCAGCAGACGCGTCAGGTGGCAGCTTTTGTGGTACGTGACCTTTGCGTCCAGATGCGCTCCGACATCGGTGACGCCCAGGACGTTGACAATGAAGTCCGTGAATTCATGGAAGCTGGACTGCAGGCGCTTGATGCGCGGCCCGTAGATGGGGTCGTTGCCCAGCAGCTTCGGATATTCGTCCACGATGGCGAACATGCAGGAGCCGGTCAGGGACACCACGCAGTCGTACTGGCTGTACGCGTCGATGATGTTCTTGGTCATCGGCAGCGTTTCCTTCGTGTAACCGGAGTTCAGCAGCGGCTGTCCGCAGCAGACCTGGTTCTTCGGCAACTCCACTTGGCAGCCCAAGCGCTCCAAGACATGGAGGCCTGCGATGCCCACCTCGGGGTACATCATGTCTACCATGCACCCGGGGAAGTACGCGACTTTCATTGTTCCACCTTTCCCAATCACCCCCGCGCAGGGCGGGACGGCCGCCTATTCGCCGGCCGTATGTTGCTGCCGGTGCGCCTCCGGCATATCCATGCAGGTTTACTTCCGCACGATAACCCACTGGCCGTCCACGCCGACGATCTTTACGTGATCGGCCACGTTGTACTTCTCGGCGGGGTTCTCGGCACGGGCGCGGTATTCCGTGTCGCCCAGCGCGATGCGGCCCCAGCCGCGATCATCGATCTTGCCCGTGACCAGCACCTTTTCGCCGATATGGGCATCCGGGTCAATGGCCGGCTTCGCTACCAGGTCGCGTTGGCGACGCTGGAACACCGGCCGCGCCGTGAACCACAGCACGGCGGAGATGACGGCGAACACCACCACCTGGATCACCGGGTCGAATCCCAGCAGGAAGCACACGATGGCGCCCACGCCGCCGCCCACGAATGGGAAGAAGTCGCCGGTGACCTTCGTGAATTCCGTGATCAGCAGGATGAATGTGGCGATGATCCAGAGGGTCAGCAGAATATCGGGCATGGATCTCTCAGTCTCCTTTGAGCGAATAGGGTTCGTCCGAACGCGCTGCGCGCTAGCCGTAGAAAACGCCGAGCAGCTCCAGGATGAGGAATGTGATGGCGGCAGCGACGATGATCTCTACCACGTTCTTGACATTCATCTTGTATCTGGCCATGAGCAGAACCTTTCATAAGGGACATTCGGGCCGGAGCCCGTCTGGCAGCATCTGCTGTGAAATGCGCAACAAAAAAGCATGCCAGAGCATTACACGTAAAGAATATTGTATCGGGAAACGGGATGCTATGGGTGGCGGGCGGCGAAAAATCGGCTGCGGCGGCGCGAAACCGCACGTCTGCGGGGCACCGACGGAAGAAGGCATCCGCCGAAAGGACGCACGGCTCGGTGTGCGGCGCATGCCGCTGCAAGACGCAGGGCGCTGCGAGGTGCACGCCGTTGCAAGACGCATGCCGCCGCCCGGGCGGGGCACCGCGATGCGCGGGGCGCTACGATGCGGTGGAGCTTGACGAGCCCTGGCCGTCGCTCGTCTTCACGGCCAGCTTCGATTCGTCGAAGAGCAGGTCCAGGTCTACGTCGCCGTCGACGCCGAAGGCGGTGCCGTTCTCCGTGTACTGCCACATGGCGAAGTCGAAGCCCAGCGTGGGCGTATCGTTGTACTCGGCATACCACAGGGGATAGCTCTGCAGCTGCGATAGGTCGAACTTGTGCGTGGCCGCTTCCTTATTCAGGTACACCATGGGCGTGTAGCCGGCATCTTCGATGGTCTGGCAGAATGCCAGCGTGGCGGCCGTGATCTCGTCGGAGGTCAGGTCCTTCGTCCGCGCATTGTCGTTCACGTCCGTTTCCAGGTCGAACACCACGGGGTAATCCAGCTGCGTGCTGCCCAGGTGGTCCACGACGTATTTCGCCTCTTCGCGGGCCTCGTCTTCCGTGGTGGCCTGGGAGAAGAAGTACACGCCCACCTTCAGGCCGGCCGCCTTCGCCTCCTTGATGTTCGTGGCGTAGTTCGCGTCCTTCTGCACCTTGCCTTCCGTGTAGCCGCGGTAGCCCAGGCGGATCATGGCGAAGTCGATGCCGCTGGCCGCCACCTTCGACCAGTTGATGCCGTTCTGGCTCTCGGACACGTCGATGCCCATCTTCGACACCACGTTGCTGTCCTTCACGTAGTACTTGTTGCCGTCGTAGCTCTCCAGGTTCGAATAGTCGTAGTCGTTGAGCGCCAGCGCGCCGCGGTCCAGGTTGTACTGGTACAGCGTTTTGCCGGCGTATTCGGCCTGTTCGGCGGCGGTGGGCTGGTCATCGCCGCCGCCTTGGCAGCCGGACGTGCCCAGATTCGCGAACAGGGCGATGACGCAGGCTATCGCCACGGCCAGCAGTATCAGGCGGATGGGGCGGCGTGCATTGGCGGAATGCGATGCGGTAGGACGGCGTGTTGCCATAGAGCTCCTTGCATCTGGTGGTGCAGTTCTGCGCGCCAGTGTGCGGGAAGGCGCATGGGCGCGCGTTTCGTTCGCTTCCGATTATAGCGAAGCACCCGCCGCGGAACGATTCGCGGCGGGTGCGGCAAGCATACGGAATGTGGGCTGAAGCGGTGGCGCCTATGCCTCGTTTTCGCGTTCGACCAGGCGCGTTGCGCCGTACTTCGCGCGGATGGCAGGTTTTTCTATCTTTCCTGTGGGGTTGCGCGGCACGTCGTCGAAGATGATCTTGCGCGGGCGCTTGTAGCGCGGCAGGTCCAGGCAGAACTCGTTGACCTGCTCCTCCGTCAGCGTATGGTCCGGCTTCACCTCGATGACGGCGGCCGCTATCTCTCCCAGGCGCGTGTCGGGCAGGCCGATGACGGCCACGTCTTTGATGGCGTCGTTCGCGCGCAGGAAGTCCTCGATCTGGACGGGGTACAGGTTCTCGCCGCCGGAGATGATGACGTCCTTCTTGCGGTCCACCAGGTAGATGAAGCCGTCGGCATCCACTTCGGCCATGTCGCCGGTGTACAGCCAGCCGTCGCGCAGCACTTCTGCCGTGGCCTCCGGGTTGTGGTAATAGCACGTCATCAGGCCGCGGCCCTTCACGCACAGCTCGCCCACCTGGCCGCTGCCGGGTTCCACGGGCTTGTTGTCATCGCCGCGCACCTCTGCCTGCCAATGCCAGCCGGGAACGCCGATGGCGCCCACGTGGTCGATGTTCTCCACGCCCAGATGCACGCAGCCCGGCCCGATAGCTTCGGACAGGCCGTAATTCGTGTCGTACTGCTGGTTCGGGAACAGGTTGTGCCAGCGCCGGATGAGCGACGGCGGCACGGGCTGCGCGCCGATGTGCATAAGGCGCCATTGGTCCAGGCGGTAGTCTTCCAGATCGATGTCGCCGGCGTCGATGGAGTCCAGGATGTCCTGCGCCCACGGCACCAGCAGCCAGACGATCGTGCAGTTCTCCTCGGAGATGGTGCGCAGGATCCAGCTGGGGCGCACGCCGCGCAGCAGGACGGCGCGCGAGCAGGACAGCAGGCTGCCGAACCAATGCATCTTCGCGCCCGTGTGGTACAGCGGGGGAATGCACAGGAACACGTCGTCGCGCGTCTGGCCATGATGGTGAATCTCCGTTTCCGCGGAGGCCACCAGGCTCTCGTGGTTATGCAGGATGGCCTTCGGGAAGCCCGTCGTGCCGGACGAGAAGTAGATGGCGGCGTCGTCGGCATCCGTCAGCGCGACGTCGGGCTCTTCGGATGCGAAGTGCACGATGCGCTCGTCGTACGATTCCGCGAAAGACGGGCAGTCCTTGCCCACGTAGTACAGATGGGACACCGTGGGAATCTGGTCGGCGATCTCCTGGATGCGGCTGACGAACTCCGGCCCGAAGACGAGCGTGTCGCAATCCGCCAGGCCCAGGCAGTACTTGATCTCGTCCGCCGTGTAGCGGTAGTTCATGGGGACCACCACGGCGCCGGATTTCAGCACGCCGAAGTAGACGGGAAGCCATTCCAGGCAGTTCATCAGCAGCACGGCCACCTTGTGCTGCTTGCCGACGCCGGAGTTCAGCAGCATGTGCGCGAAGCGGTTCGCGTTGTTGTTGAACGTGCGCCACGTGATCTCGCGGCGGTAGCGTTTCGCGGGGTTCGCCTCCACCAGCTCGTAGTCGCGCCAGTTGTCTCCGCGCGTCTCGCGGATGGCGGGGTTTATCTCCACCAGCGCCACTTCGTCGCCGTGGAACGTTGCATTGTGCACAAGCGTTTCGGTAATGGGCATGACCGTTCCTTCTTTCCGCCGAGCTTTCGGCGAGAGTTTACTTGCGGGACATACTACTACGTTACAATATGCCTCAGCCTAAGAAAGCGCCGCATGGTACGACGCTTTTTCGCGAAGGGAAGGCATCATGATCTACAAGAACGTGCTCGTTCCGTACGACAAATCCGTCCATGCCACGCATGCGCTGCAGCGGGCGCTGGAATTGGTGTCCGACGACCCCGAGGCTGTGGTCACCGTGCTGTACGTCACCGAGCCGAAGCAGAGCGAGGACGTGACGTTCGAGGCGGCCGCCCGCATGGCGGGCATCCAGTCCCTGGACACCGGCGCGGCGAACACGATGGAGCGGTCGTATCGCGACGAGAAGCGCCGCGAGGTGGAGAAGAGCGTGGCGGACGTGGTGAAGGACGCCCCGAACAAGATCCTGTACAAGGTGGCAACCGGCCGCCCGCAGCATGCCATCCTGAATTACGCGTACGACCACGAATGCGACCTCATCGTCATGGGCTGCCGCGGCCTGAACGCGCTGCAGGGCATGATGGGCTCCGTCAGCTACGCGGTGGTGCGCGCTGCGGAGATGCCCGTCTTCGTGGTGAAATAGCAATCCTTGACGGCGGCTCGCGCCCGCTTCGGCGGGCGCGCATGCCGTCTCATCCGCCGGGATTCCGACGCTCCGTGCGGTGCTATGCCCGGGGTTCTTCCAGATACGGCGCCAGGGCCTGCGCCCATGCGCTTTCCAGCTGCGGCAGCCTCCAGGCGGCATTCGCCGGACTGGTGGACGGCAGGCATGCGAAGGGAATGCCCGGCAGGTCTTTCGCCAGGTAGCGCTTGAACAGGCGCTCGGCCGTATGCCCGTTCGCGAACATGGCGCGCAGCCGGCATACGTCGCGCACGCGGGCGATGTCCACGGGACGCGCGTTGCGGATGCTGGCGTCGCTCGATCCGCGGATATCGCATTCCGCTATCACGTCCCAGAGCGCAATGCCGTGCTCGTTCAGCAGCCTCGTCTTCTGCGGTATGTCGGCGGGCACGGGCTGGTCCAGCACGGCGGACATGACCTGCCAGAACCGGTTGCGGGGGTTCCCGTAGTAGAAATCGTTCTCGCGCGAGAGCTTCGACGGCAGCGAGCCCAGCACCAGCACGCGTGCGGCGGGTGTGACGATCGGCGCGAACGGGTGCACGATGTGCTCGTATTCGGCCATATCCGCTCCTTTCGCCTATGCACACATTGAACCGTTGGGCTGACAATTGATGCATTTCATTGCTATTTTCTGGCCATATTAGGTAATAATGGAGACAAGTCAAATCCCGAGAAAGGAACCATCATGTTCGAGAACATCCTTGTTGCCTACGATGGCTCTGACATTGCCCAAAAAGCTCTTGAAACCGCTTGCGACATGGCAAAGCGCTACGGCTCAAAACTGACCGTCATGCATGTGAACGTTATTACCACGAACCTGAAGACGCAGGCCATGACGTCGCCGTCGCTGGCCGCCGTGCTGGATGCGGCCGGCGAACGCGTGGCGCAGAAGGCCGAGGCGTACCTGGCGGACAAGGGCGTGGAGTACAAGGTCACCGTCGTCAATGCGCCGTCCGCTCCCAAGCCGCTGATCGACTACGTCGAGTCGAACCCGGTGGCCCTGGTGATCATCGGCAGCCGCGGCCTGGGCGCCGTGAAGCAGTACTTCGGCAGCGTCAGCCATGCCGTCCTGAACACCGTGAAGGTGCCCGTGCTGGTTATCAAGGCCTAGCAGCTGGTTCGCGAATCGGCAGGCCGCCGCCTTCGGCAGCTGCACGTCATACGTCTGTGAGCAGGGTCTTCCCCGAAAAGGGAGGACCCTTTGCCGTTATCCATACATGCAAAGACCATATTTCCCACGTATAATAACTATGTAGAAATAGACGAGGAGCAAAGAAGAATCAGGAGCGTGGAGCATGCAGGTTGGGGATTACGTATTGAAGGGCACGGACGTGTATACCATCGACGATATGCGCGAAGAGTCTATTGCGAACATGCCTGCGCGTAATTACTACATCCTCAGCCCCGCCTATGAGACGAAGCACCATCTGGGCGGCACGTCGTACGTTCCCGTGGACAAGGCGGATATGACCATCCGCCCGGTGCCTACGAAGGAAGAGGTGGCCGATCTGTTCGTCCAGTCCGAAGAGGGCCGGGAATTCAAGTGGATCGACAATCGCAACAAGCGCATCAATGCCGCCCGTTCCATCCTGTCCTCCGGCGATCTGGTGGACATCATCAAGCTGGAGCGCCTGTACCATAAGCGCTACGAGTTCGTGGAGGCGGAGGACAAGTCGCTGTCCGGCAAGGACAACGAGCTTGCCACGCGCGGCTTCGAGCTCATCGTCCACGTGGTGGCGGCTTCGCACGGCATCTCCGCCGAGGAAGCGGAGTCCGTCGCACGCGAGATGCTGCTGTAGCCGTCCGGCATTCCCTCCCGGACCGGCATCCGCGCCTGCGCCCTTCGGTTCGGGCGGGGCGTTCGGGTATGCTCCGGCATTTCCCCTGACAGGGCGGGTGCGCCTTCCCAAGCGGTGATTGAAAGATTCCGCCTATAACTTAAGGTGAAAACGAAAGATTACAGCTATAATGAGGTGTTGCACGGGCAACTCTCGTTGCCGCTCGCTCGATTTGAAGAGTACAGGAGGAATATATCCATGAGCGTATATCAGGATGATTACTATCTGCCGGAATTCACGTACAACGATTACAACAAGCTGATCGTGGATGTCCGCGGCCCCATCCATGTGGTTTCTTTCAACAACGCCCACAGCCTGAATGCCATGTCCTATGAGCAGATGGCCGAGTTCAACGATTACCTGAAGAAGGTTCGCATGGACCCGAACTGCCGCGTCATCGTTCTGACGGGCGAAGGCAAGTCCTTCTGCGCCGGCTTCGAGCTGAACGACCTGAACCTCGAGCCTCCTGTGGAAGAGGGCATGGGCCGTGCCCAGCGCGACTTCTACATCATGCAGACCATCTGCTCCGACCAGGCCGTGAACATGCGCGCCTGCCCGCAGCCCATCATCGGTGCTCTGAAGGGCCACGCCATCGGCGGCGGCCTGTCCCTGTCCTGCGCATGCGACCTGCGCGTTCTGGGCGAGTCCTACAAGATGCAGGCCGGCTACCTGAACATCGGCCTGACCGGCACGGACATGTCCGGTTCGTACTACCTGCCCCGCATCGTGGGCTACGCCCGCGCTGCCGAGGCTCTTATGACCGCCCGCCGCATCAAGGCCGACGAGCTGCTCACCTGGGGCTTCGCGAACAAGGTCGTGCCCGATGACCAGGTTGTCGACGAGGCTGTGAAGATGGCCGAGGCCATGTGCGCCAACTCCGCGCCCATGGGCCTGCGCCTGACGAAGGAATCCATCCAGTCCTCCCTGGACAACAGCTTCGATGCCCAGATCAAGATGGAGAACCGCAACCAGGTTCTGGCTTCCCAGACCGACGACGCTCGCCGCGGCGTGGTGAAGATGAACCCGAAGAACCGCGACGACGTGAAGGCTCATCCCGAGAACTACGCGTTCCGCAACCTGTAAGATTTATACAGAAACGCAGGGCGCCGGCCGCGAAACCGGTGCCCTGCAGTACGTACGCCACGCGCGACCATGGCAGATGCCGGTCGCGCGTGGTGTTGTGTAAGGAAGGAATCATGGAAGATTATCTGTTGCAGGGATGCATCAACCACATCCACGGCCTGGAGGGCTTCGACCATATGCGCATGACGGAGCTGGAGCCCGGCCATTGCAAGGTGGAGATCGACACGCATCAGGGCCTTCAGAACGTGTACGGGAACATGCACGGCGGCGCCATCATGGTGCTGGTGGATATGGTCAGCAGCACGGCGGCCTTCGCATGCGGCAAGCATGTCATCACGCTGACGTCCGACACGAACTTCATCAAGGGCCTGAAGATCGACGGCCGCGACGTGACCATCGTGGGCGACGTCGTGCACAACGGCCGCACCACCATGGTGGTGGAGACGAAGATCTTCGACGCCGACGGGCGCGAATGCGTGCGCAACACGTCCACCATGTACGTGCCGCGCGAGGTGGATCCGGACGAGGAGCCTCCCATCGCTCCGCTGTCGTATGACAGCAATTTCCTGAATGGCCGCAATCCTTTGGAGGAAAACCACTCAATGTAGGCAATTCGTCCGATTCTGGTATGAAAATACGCCGATAAATTCGGCCATTCATTCAGGGAAGTCGCAGTTTGCTAGACATATCCATTTAGGTGCGTGATAATACGCAATTGCGACACAACGAATTCGGTGCGATCGGGCACCGCATGGACGTTGTCAAAAGGAGAAAGGAGAAATGCTCATATGACCACTACCGAGCATCTGAACGGCTACGGCCCGCTGGCGGGCATCAAAGTCGTTGAACTCTGCACGTACGTGGCCGGACCCGCGACGGTTCGCGTCCTGTCCGACATGGGCGCGGAGGTCATCAAGGTCGAGGCTCCCGTAGGCGACGCCCAACGCGTCCAGGGCCCGTGCTTCGGCGCTAAGAAGACGGAGACGGAAGACCCCACGTTCGACCTGAACAACACGAACAAGAACCTGATCTGCATCAACACGAAGCATCCTGACGGCCTTGCCGCCATGAAGAAGCTCATCTCCGAGGCAGATGTGTTCGTCACGAACACGCGCTTGAAGTCTCTGGCCAAGATGGGCCTCGACTACGAAACGATTCATGCCGAATTCCCCGGCCTGGTCTGGGCGCAGATGCGCGGCTACGGCGAGTACGGCGTGGAGAAGGACAGCCCCGGCTACGACGCCGTGTGCTGGGCCGCCCGCGGCGGCGTCGCCGGCACGTTCTGCGAGCGCGGCACGTCCCCTGCCATCGCACCGCAGGCGTTCGGCGACTACAACTGCGCCATCATGCTGGCGGCCGGCATCCTGGGCGCCCTGGTGAACAAGCTGCGCACCGGCAAGGGCGACAAGGTCACCGTGAACCTGTACCACGGCGCGCTGTGGGCCGGCGGCATCGGCATCGTGGCCTCGCAGTTCGGCAGCCCGTACCCGAAGAGCCGCAAGTCCGTCCCGTCCCCGTTCAACAACACGTACAAGACGAAGGACGACAAGTGGATCTACATCTGCCAGCCGAACCATAACAAGTACTACAACGAGATGATGGAGATCATCGGCCGCCCGGACATGAAGGACGACCCGCGCTTCTGCCGCATGGAGGACATCAAGCCCTTCACGCACCACGAGCTGGTCGAGATCCTGGACGACGGCTTCTCGAAGAAGACGTTCGCCGAGTGGGACCCGATCCTGCGCGAGCACCAGGTGCCGTTCCAGACCGTGTTCGATTACACGGACATCGTGGCAGACGACGAGGCCTACGACAACGACGGCCTGCGCACGGTGCACTACGATGCATTCGGCGACCGCGCCACGACCACGATCCCCATCCGCTACGGCAGCTTCGGCGACCCGCCGATGATCCTGTCGAAGCCGCTGGGCTACCACACGGCCGAGTACATGAGCAAGATCGGCTACAACGACGAGCAGATCAAGCAGATGGAAGACGAAGGCGCCATCGTGTGCTGGCACGGCGAGGAGATCCCGGACAAGATCTTCAAGTCCCGCCGCCAGAATGCCGGCGAGGCGGAGTGCACCTGGGAGAAGTAATCCCGCTTTCTTCGCATATTGCAGAAGGCCGACCGCTTATGCGGCCGGCCTTCTTGTTGTTGCAGGTCAGGTATCTGTTGACGCGAAATTCCGCGGGCAGCGGGAGGGGCGCCGCAGCGTCTACGCGAGCTTCTTGATGAGCGCTGCCATATCGCGTCCCAGCTGGCGGGCGAATTTATACGCGATCTCGTCGTCCTGGATGCGGCGCCATTTCACCTTGCCGTCCTCGTAGCCGCGGTACATGGATCCCAGGCAGCCGTTCCCCAGCACCTCGCCTTCCGGGCGCGGCTGCACCAGCAGCATCTCATGGATCTGGAACCAGCGCTGCATGGCGGCAACGGCTTCCTCGCCGCCGCAGTTCGAAAGGCCCGTTGTGGCAACGATGCCGCCGACCTTGCCCTTCAGCTGGTTCTCCACCATATGGAGGCAACGGGTGCGGTCCATGAAGTTCTTCATGCGGGCGGATACGTTCGCGAAGTAGTTCGGCGACCCCAGGATGATGCCGTCCGCGTCCTTCAGCGCGGCCATGATGTCCGTCATGTCGTCTTGGATTGTGCACGTCTTCTACCCCAGGCACCGGTTGCATCCCACGCAGAATTCTATGTTGCATGAGGAGAGCTCTACCATCTCCGTCTCCAGGCCGGCAGCGCGCGCTTCTTCCAGTGCCGCCTGGATAAGCGATGCCGTGCCTTTTCCGGGTCGATGGCTTCCATTGATTGCGACGATCTTCATAAGACGACCTTTCGTTTCGCTGTCTCCGATGCAGCTGGCGGACGTGCGAGGCAGCGCACGGAACCGCGTGCCGTACGATGCCGATTGGACAAACCGCCGAAATGACCGCATCTCCTTCGTAAAGCATACCGAATAGCAGGGAAGATGCTGTTTTCCCGCCGTCGGGTTTGGGATTGAAAGACACTTTTGGGTAAAAGTGTCGTACTTTGCGTTACGATGCATACAGATATTGTCAACTGCTTAAACGTACGCGCTATAAGGAACTGTCAATGGACTTCGAACTGACTGAACAGCAAAAGCGGGCGGTCGCTGCTTTCCGGGAATTCGGCGAGCGCACCTTCACGCACGATTCCGTTATGCAATGGCGCGAGGACCAGGGCCTGCCCGACGACGTGGTCCAGGAGTTCGTCCACCTGTATTTCGGCCTTATGGACAAAGCGGATTCCGAAGCCGTCTACAGCGGCATCCAGGGCGGCCTGATGATGCAGGCGCTGATCATCGAGGAGCTTTCGCGCTGCTCGGGCACGACGCTGCCGTTCCAGAACGACTTGTTCTACCTGTATATCATGGCGGGATTCGCCTCGGATGCCGACGTGTCCACGGTAGTGCGGAACTATCGCGATACAGGCCGCGTCATGTTCGCGCTGGCCGTTTCCGAGCCGCAGGCAGGTTCCGACACTATGAACATGGAGACGCGCGTGGAGACGGTCGGCGGCAAGCTGCGCCTAAACGGCGTGAAGACGTTCGTGAACAACGGCGAATACGCGCCGTATATCCTGGTGGCAGCCATCGATGGCGATGCGCCGGATGACGGAAAGTACCCGCCGCTGTCGTTCTGGCTCGTGCCCCGCAGCCAGCGTGGCATCTACGCGTTCCCCATCAGCAAGATCGGCCAGCCCATGCTTCCGTTCGCTAGCGTGCGGTTCGAGGATGTGGAGCTGCAGCCGGAATGGCGCCTGACGGGCACGAAGGCCGGCTTCCCGCATCTGTTCGCGCTGTTGGAGCGCGGCCGTATCTTTACGTGCGCTTCGTCTCTGGGTATGGCGCAGGCGGCTATGGAAGACGCCGTGCGCTACGCATCGGAACGCACGGCATTCGGCACCACGGTGGCGGATTTCCAGCTGATACAGCAGATGCTCACGGACATGGAGCTGCGCCTGCAGAACATGCGGAACATGCTGTACCGCGCCGCGGATAAGATCGACAAGGAGGCGGAGGACCGCCGCCTGTACGTTGCCCTGATGAAGCGCTACATACCCGCCGCCGCCACGGAGGTGGCAAGCGACGCCATGCAGATCCTGGGCGGCATCGGCTACACGGTCAGCCAGCGCGTGAGCGCGATCTGGGAGGATTGCCGGGGCAACCAGCTGGCAGAGGGCACGGACCAGGTGATGGTGCGCATTGCCGCGCCGCTGATCATGGATAAGTACCTGGGCGGGGATCGCGAGGGGAACTGATTCCCATCGTCCGGCCGCGCGTGCAGCCGCTAGGAGAAACGACGAAAGAAAAGGGCCCTGGATTCGATGGAATCCGGGGCCCTTCGTATTAAAAGCGTTGCGGCTCTGTGCTGTTATTTGTTTCCCATCATGGGCTGGCTCATGATGCGCAGCATGTCGGAATGGCAGATGCCGATCTTCTCCACGTACACATACAGCTCGAAGCCGCTCTTGCAGCGGAACACGCACTCGCGGCAGGGATTGTCGTGGCAGTAGCCGAACGCGTCCTCGTCTGCCAGTGCGAAGGTCAGGGGCGACTGCTTGTCGGGCGTGATGTACTTCGTCTGATGCCCGGTGAACGTCTTGATGCACGCCCAGCGCGGCTCGTAGCCTTCCTGCTGCACCTCCCAGTGGATGCGGATGCAGTTCGAGTTCACGCCGCCCAGCGTCTCGTGGTCGAATTCGATGCGGTCGGCAACCTCGTCCCACTCGAACATCGGCAGCACCTCCATGGGCTTGCCGCAGCAGGTCACCGGGCCTTTCGGCGGCTCGTAGGGCAGGATGCTGATGCGGTCGCGGCCCTTGCCGGGGTTCTCGATGGGCGTGCCGCTATCCTGCTGCAGGAACACGCGACCGCATTCGCTGCAATGCAGGAACGTCAGCTGCGTGTCCACAACGCGCGGCTTCCAGGTGGCATGCGTGCGGGTGGGACCCACGTATTCGTCGTACTTCGGTTTCTGCGAGCGTTCTTTCAGCTTCAGATCCACGGTGTCTCCTTTCAAAGGTCCGCATCTATAGGTGCGGACGAAGGTGCCTTTCGTTTCGTTCGGCCGCAGTGCCGGCAGCGCGCGTCCCAGGCATAGGCGCGTCGCGGCAAGCGGAACGGGAATAGTGCGCGAACAATTATAGTATTGCGATTGACAGACTTACATATTACGGCGCATCTGGGCTTGCTTAATCTCCATCTCAAGGGAGCTGTGGATGATGTTGCCGAACGGGTAGACGTTTCCCACCAGATGCTTGACGCCCGGCTGGTCGATCTTGCGGATGAAATAATACAGGAACGCGCACGTGTAGAACTCGGCCAGGAAATCGATGTTGTCCTCCGGCAGGTACCGGTTGGCCAGAATGATATCGATGTCGTGCTTCATGGCCGGCAGGTACAGGTCGTACAGGTAGTTGCGCAGCGATTGCGGGCCGTTTTCCAGCAGCGCCTGGTTATAGAACTTGCGGCGATGCTCCAGCACCTGCGCGAAGCAGTCGAAGAATTGGGAATGGTCCAGGCTGCGGACGCCCGATTTCTTCGTGATGTAGTACGGGAATGCCGACTTCGCATCTTCGCTGGGCTCTTCGTAGACCAGCATGGACTCCGGGAACGTGTCCTTGAGCTTCATGCCGATGTCATAACGGTAGATCCACATGATCAGGCTGTTCTTGTCGTCGAAGTGGTAGTAGAACGTTTTGCGGTTCTTCCCCGTATGGTTCACGATGTCGCTGATGGAGACTTTAGCGATCGAGGATTGGTCGCAAAGCTCGATGAAGGTTTTTGCAATCAGGTACTTGGTATCGAATGAATTCATGCAGCATTCCCCTGTGTTGTTCGCTAATTCATGGTGGCAGTCCATCCAAGGCGGACAGAAGGTGCCCGTGCGGTCTGAAAACAGATGAGATTATAGTCCAAAATGGGACAGATTCGGGAAACCGTGCAATTGAATGAGCAAAAGAACGGGCAAACGGAGAACAAGATACTGTGGCTTGGCGGGAAATTCGCCCAAAAAAGACCGAAGTATTGTGCTTTCGGGCACATTTCTCATTCAGCAAGAAAATATATATCTGGTTATTCGAAAAAAATCCCCTATAATGGAGCGCGTAAGCGGAGAGCATACGAAAGCCCGATGCCAACCAAGGAGCGCATCGGGGTACTCGCGCGCTCTTTGTTAGTTGTCTTACGAGAAAGGAAAGACATGGCTCATACTATGAACCCGAATGCCAAGCTCACCGAGGCTGAATTTGAGGCATTCCTCGAGAAGCTGAAGAACCTGGCTGAGGGCCCCTGGGAGGAAATGCAGAAGGAAGCAGAAGTTACCTGCGTCTTCCCTGAGGAGTTCTACAAGATCAACATCGAGAACGACGTTTATCGTCTGGCCCTGCCTTCTGAGTACGGCGGCTGGGATCTGAGCGAGCTCGAGATTCTGATGTGCCAGGAGCAGTTCTCCCGTGGCCCTGGCGGCATGCGCATGCACGTGCATTACTCCGCTGACCTGAACTGGCGCATCCTCGATGACTTCGGCAAACCGGAGCTCAAGGCTGAGTACATGAACAAGTTCCAGGACCGCAGCTTCTTCACCTGCTTTGCCCTGACCGAGAAGACCGGCGGCACCGGCGCTGACCTGCACACCACCGCTGTCAAGGATGAGAACGGCGACTACATCCTGAACGGCGAGAAGTGGCTGATCTCCCACACCGACTGCTGCATGGCTGCTTACGTCATCGCAGTGACCGATCCGGAGGCTTCCGGCGACGAGCGTCTGTCCGCATTCATGGTGCCTTGCGACACCCCGGGCTACGAGATCGTTCCTATGCCCCACATGATGGGCTGCCGTGGTTCCGGCCACACCGGCCTGAAGTTCACCGACCTGCACCTGGACAAGAAGTACCTGCTGGGCGAAGAGGGCCAGGGCATGGAAGTTGCTATGCACTCCCTGGACATCTCCCGCGTCCACATTGCTGCTTCTAACCTGGGCATGTCCCAGCGCATGCTGGAGATCACCCTGGACCGCGCTCATGACCGCGTGACCTTCGGTAAGCCGATCATCCAGCGTCAGGCTATCAAGATGAAGCTGGCTGAGATGGCTATGATGATCCATGGCCTGCGCTGCATGGTTTACGACTGGGCTAAGGACTACGACCTGAACCCCTCCACGCAGTACACCGCTGAGAAGGCTTCTATGTGCAAGCTGTTCTCCATCGAGACGGTCAAGTTCGTCTCCGACCAGATGCTGGAGATCTTCGGTGGCATCGGCTACTTCGAGGATTGCGAGTACGGCCCGGTCGAGCGTCTGTACCGCGACTGCCGTGCTATGTGGCTGGAAGAGGGCACCCCGACTGTCCAGCGCATCACCATCGCCAAGCACCTGGTGGACAACAACGGCAAGCTGGAGTACAACACCGGCAAGTACTTCGACTAGTACTTACTTTGTCGCTGCATCCATTTGTGATGAGCAAGGAGACGACCTTCGGGTCGTCTCCTTTTTTATGTTGCTAGGCATCTTCGCGCTAATGTGCCGAAGCGGAGTCGGTGATTATTAAAGGGCAGATACCGGCAAACTGTCCTTTATCAGAAGCGAATAAATCCGGCAACGGACCATGCTGAAACGCAATATATATTCATGCGGATACGGGTAAAGCGTTAAAATTGTACGGAGTTATCCCTCGCAAGAACCCAAGGGGGTTTGTCATCATGATCACCGATTTGCAAATCGATGAAGGCCGCAAGGCCGAATACTATCGCAAGGGCTATTGGGACGATGAAACGCTGAACGACGTTTGGAACCATGTCGTCTCCCAATACGGCGATTGCGAATATGTGAGTGACGACCGCGGACAACGCTTCACCTATGCCCAGGTTGACGAGAAGGCATCTCGCCTGGCTTCCTGGCTCAAGGAGCAGGGTGTCGAGTCCGGCGACGTTATTTCCTGGCAGGTGCCTATCTGGGCCGACTTTACATACGTGTATATCGCCGCTTTGAAGGTGGGCGCCGTCATGCATCCGCTGCCCCGCAACTTCAATGAAGAGGACCTGTCCTATGTCATGAATGTCGTAGGCACGAAGGTGTTCCTGTGCCCGACGTTCTACTGGAAGACGGATTACGAACAGCAGACGCTGAATTTCATGGATCGCGTTCCCACGCTGAAGGCCGTTGCGCTGCTTGATAAGGATGCGCCGGTAAAGCATACGGATAAGTTCATCTCCGTCCGCGAGATCCTGGATACGTACGAGCCGCTGAAGGAGAAGCCGGCATCGAAGGCCGACGAGGCCGTCTGCATCCTGTCCACATCCGGCACCACGGGCAAGCCGAAGCAGGTGCTGATGACGCATAACACGCTGAAGTTCTCCGAGCGCGTGTATACGAAGCTGGCGCTGCGCACGCAGGCAGACGTCATGATCATGATGTCCCCGCTGAACCACGCCACGGGCTTCTACCATGGCCTCATCTCGAATATGCTCATGGGCGCCCGCGTGGTGCTGCAGGAGCACTTCGACGCCGATCATGCCGTCGAGCTCATCAACCGCGAAGGCGTGACGTGGAGCCACGGTGCCACGCCGTTCGTGTACGACTTGCTGAACTACATGGAGAGCACGGGCAAGGAATGCCCGTCGCTGGACATCTTCATCTCCGGCGGTGCTCCTGTCCCGCAGTCCATGGTTCGCCGTTGCTGGAAGCACCTGTTCCTGCTGTGCGAATCCTACGGTTCCACGGAAAGCTGCCCGCATATCTTCGTGCCGCCTCATGACGTGCTGGACTGGGACGGCAAATGGTCCGGCATCCCGTACGAGGGCATCGAGGTCCGCTTCGTGGATGCGGATCACAACCCGGTGCATCATGGCGAACAGGGCGAGGAATGCTCGCGCGGGCCGCATCAGTTCGTGGGCTATCTGAACAACCCCGAAGCGAATGCGAAGTGCCTGGACTCCGACGGCTGGTTCTACAGCGGCGACCTGGGCTTCATGGACGACCTGGGCCGTGTGCGCATCAACGGCCGCATGAAGGAGATCATCATCCGCGGCGGCGAGAACATCAGCGCCGTGGAGATCGACAACTACCTCGAAGGTTGCCCGGGCATCGTCGACCGCGCCACGGTGGGCATGCCGGATGCCCGCTTGGGCGAGCGCATCTGCACGTTCGTGGTTCCCGCGGACCCGGCGCATTGCCCGACGGTCGAGGACGTGCAGAAGTATCTGGCTTCGAAGAACGTCCAGAAGCGCAACTGGCCGGAGCGCATCGAGCCCATCGATTCCATTCCGTATACCATGTCCGGCAAGGTGAAGCGCTATATCCTGGCGAAGGAGATCAAGGAGCGCTTGAAGGACGAGGCGAACGAGAAGCGATTCATCTAAGAGCGTGCACTGCCTGGTCATAGAGCGGCTGAAACGTCACATGCCGGCAGCATGAGAAGGCACCCTCCCGAACGGGAAGGCGCCTTCTTCGTTTCTGCTGTTATGAGTTTCGCTCAGATGCGCTCCATGCGGTTTGCGGATGACTGGCAAACAGGCTATCTGGAAGGCGGCATGCCCTGCGTCTGCGACCAGAAACCGGGCCTCAGATGAGATTACACGTCCAGGCAGGGGTCGTGCGTCTCTTCCAGATACGCAAGCTGCGCCTCGGTGGCCAGCAGGGCCGCTTCGCTTAACGAGGGGCTGAGGCCCTTGTAGAGCTCCGCAGAAAGCAATTCCGCATCTTTAGTGCCCAGTTTCGCAATGGCCCGTCTCATGGCATCTAAGCGGTGCTTGCGGTGGACGATATACGATTCCAGTGACGATTCGGGATCCTGAATGGGGCGCCCATGGCCGGGGAGCAGCAGATCGGCGCGGCCTTGGCGGTTCAGGCGCTTCAGCAACTCTAGGCTGTCCAGGTATTCCGACAGCTTCCCGTCCGGATGCACGATGACGGTGGACCAATCGCGGAAGATGGTGTCGCCGGTAAGGACGGCGTCGTCTCGGTTCACGATGATGCCCACGCTGTCGCTGGAGTGGCCGGGCAGCGATACGACCTCCAGGGACGGGCAGGATGGAAACGGTGCGAACGGACCATCGGGCAGGGGCCGGTAGGGAAAGTCGATCGGCCCGGCGAACGGCTGGTCGGCAAGCGGCGCGCGGGCGAACACGGGCATGCTCCCGGCAAGCCGGACGAATGCTGGAACGGATTCCGAGTGGTCGTCATGCTTGTGCGTCAGCGCAATGGCGGCAGGCCGCGCGCCCATTTCGGCGCATGCGGCCATGATTGCATCGAGATGGGCGGATTCAACAGGGCCGGGGTCCACGATAAGCGCGGCGTCGGCGCCCGGTTCCGCAACGATCCAAGTATTCGTGCCGATAACGGTGTATTCGTTTGCATTGTTCGCACGGATGCAGCGGGCGCGGTCCGTGACCGGCGCGCCGTTCCAGCCCGGATGGTCGTCGCAGCTGTCGGGGATGTGGTAGATATGCGTCATGGCAGTATTCCCGTCACGGCGTATTCGCCGTCTTCCAAGATCTCAGGCTCTTCCATGAACCGGTATGCGGGATGCACGGTGGTCATCAGGTCGTTCAGGTCCTTTGCGCGGGCAACGAAGCCCAGGTTGTACGCCGTGGGCACCATGAGGTCGATGACGCGGTCGTCGCCCAAGTCGAACGCCCATTGCGGCTCTACCCAATCGGCGATATACGACTCGCGCGAACGGTCGTCAGGTGTTTGGCCATCCGGGCAGCGGGCCGCAAAGAAGAACGTGTCGTAGCGCATGGGGGAGTATTCTGGCGTGCACCAGTTGCTGATATAGTTCAGCAAGTCGGTGCGGATGACGAGATTCTCCCTGATCAGAAGTTCGGAGAGGCATTGCTCGTGCTCTACCAGCCGGCGGCGCTCCTCTATCCATTCGGGACCTGATACGTCTTCGACGACGGAATGCTCGTCGGGACCGGCCAACAGCACGCCGGATTCCTCGAAGACCTCGCGAACGGCAGCGGACAGCACCACGCGCGCCGTAATCTCATCGCGTCCGATGCGCTGCGCCCATTCCGCCGGCGAAGGGCCCGCCCAGGGCAGGGAGGGGTCGGCATCCTTCGGGTCCACGCGCCCGCCGGGAAACACGACGGCATTCGGCACGAACTTCATGGTCTTCTGCCGGCGCAACATGAACACTTCGATGCCGTTCGGCGGGGCTATGCGCTTATCTGCGGGCTTCGAAGAGCGGTAGCGGCTCAGATGCTCGGCGTCTTCTTGACGTACGAGCATGACGGTAGCTGCCTTGCGGGGCTCTACGGGCACGAACGTGCCCTGCTTCTTCTTTTCGAAGTACTCGTCGATGTACTTGCGGTGGTCTTCCACGACGCGACCGACGAGCCTATGGCCCGATCGCCATTCCTGCTCGCTTGGTTTCTGGGGCATACGCGCCTCCTTGCACATTCATATTGTTTCGAGCATACCACGTGCGTTTCGCAATGACGCATGTACGGCATGCGCGGCAAAGAACCCGCCTTGCTTTCGGATGCGCGAGCGGGGCAGGGGAGAAGGAGCGGGCGCGAGGCGAAGAGAACGCGCAGGGTAAAAGGAAAAGCCCCGATGCAAAAGCATCGGGGCTTCGCTCTTGTGCGGAGACCGCAGCAGCTATGAGGCAGCTATTAGATGGTCATGCCGGTGACATAGCCGTCGCGGACAGCTTCCAGCAGACGACGGAACTCGTCCGGGTTCTCCGTCTTCGGCTTCGGGTTGGCGTTGCCGATCAGGCGGACCTTGTCGCCGAACACGGGCTTGCACTGATCGTACAGCTCGGTGTTGTTGACCACGCCCAGGGACAGGACCACGGATTCGCAGGGAATGAAGTCCTCGCCTTCCTTGTAGACGTTCTTCTTGTCGGCCACATTGTGGTAGACGCGGACGCCTTCCTTCGTGATCTCCAGAACCTTCGTGCTGGGCATCATCTTGACGCCGGCAGCGCGCAGGTCGTTCAGCTGCGGACCCTTGTCGATGATGCCGATCTCGGCACCGATCTTGCGGGCCTCTTCGACGACCGTGATTTCGCGGCCGTGCATCATGGAGTGGGCGCACTCGATGCCGGCGAAGCCGCCGCCGATGATGACGAGGCGCTTCTTCACGATCAGGTGCGTGCCCAGGCCCCAGCGCATGAAGCTGGGCTTGGCGTTCATCATGTTCACGCCGATGGGGGCCATGCGCATCATGAAGCCCTTGCCGTGGACGGCCTTGCCTTCGACCATGGCCTTGATGTCCGTGGAGGCGATGACGTTCTTGCCGTCGACGCCCGGGCAATCAGGCACGGGCACGTTGCCGCCGGGGGCGATGACGACCTCGTCGGGGTTCGTGGCCTTGATGTTGTCCACGGTGCCTTCCGTGCTCAGCTTGATGGTGACGTTGTCCAGCAGGTTCAGCTCGTTCTCGTACCACGTACGGACGGGCTCCAACAGCGGGTTCAGCACCTGGGCCATGTTCATCAGGCCGCCGATGCGCTTGTTGTGCTCGATGATGGTGACCTTGTGGCCGCGCATAGCGGCGACACGGGCGGTCTCCATGCCGGACGGGCCGGAACCGACGATCGTGATGTTCTTCGGAGAGTCCGTCTGGGCGATGCCGTCCTTGTAGGTCGGGGGCGTGCCCAGCTTGTAGTTCGCAACGTTGGCGTTGACGGAGCACTGAACGGGCTTGCCCAGGAAGATGTTGTCCAGGCAGCGGCAGCACGCGATGCAGCGGCGGACGCGCTCGGAGTGGCCCTCTTCGCCCTTGATGGCGGTTTCGGGGTCGGCGATGAACTGGCGGGCCATGGTGACCATGTCAGCCCAGCCGTCGTCGATGATCTGGGCGCAGCGCTCGATGCTGTTGATGCGGTAGGAAGCGGTCACCGGGAGCTTCGTGATCTGCTTGACCTGCTGGGACAGCTGAGCGAATGCGGCCTCGGGGACGTGCTGCGTAACCAGCGGGCGCGGAGCCTCGTGGAAGCCGACCTGCACGTTCCAGCAGTCGATGTGGCAGTTCTTCTCGATGTACTTCATCATGGGGAGGGATTCCTTCATGGTGTTGCCACCGGGCATGAAGTCCTCCACGGAGATGCGGACGATGATGGGCATGTCCTCGCCGATGTTCTTGCGGCATTCGTTCACGATGTCGATCAGGAACTGGCAGCGCTTCTCGTCAGTGCCGCCCCAACGGTCCGTACGACGGTTCGAGAACTTCGAGATGAAGCGGGAGACCTGGTAGCCGATGCCGGCATGGATCTCGATCATGTCGCAGCCCCAGTCCTTCGCGCGCTTCGCGGCGGCGCCGTACTGCTTGATCATGATCTCGATCTCTTCGGGCTTCAGCTCGCGGAGCTTCTTCACGAACGGGCCGCCAGGACCGTCGGACGGGCCGACAGCCTCCAGGGGATCGTCCTCGCTGGCACGCCACTCATAGCAGATGTTCAGCTGCGGAGCGATCTTCGCGCCCCACTTGTGGCAGCGGGAGACCAGCTCTTCCCAGCCTTCTTTGAAGTCGTCGCTCCACATGCCGGTAGCACCCGAGCTATTGTAGTACTGAGGCTTCGTGTTGTACAGGTTGGCCACGTAGCACGTGCCGACCTCGACCAGGCCGACGCCGCCCTTGGCGCGCTGCTCATAGAAGTCGATGATGGGCTCGGTCAGATGGTAGTTCTCGGTGAGTTCCGTATCCATCGGAGCCATGATGAGGCGGTTTTTCACCTCGACGTTGCCGATTTTTATCGGCTCGTAGACGCTTGGAAAGCTTGCCAAAACAACCCCTTTCGGTAACGCATTCGCGATTCGCGAAGTTTTCCAACACTGTTCGATGCCTTCGGCGCAGAACCTTGGGGCTCTTTCCGCAGGTCGGCGGAAACCAACCGCGGCTCGCCGCTTCGGAAACCGCTCCAAGGGTTTGAACCGCATGGGAAACCAAGGCATCTCCCAGATGTCTATATAAGTATATTTATTTTACTTATCTTTTGGGACAAAAAATATGGATGGAAATAATAGCGGGGCCAGATGCTGAAAAGTTCACATAAGCACCGTATTTATAGAGTAAGGGAACTGTCCGCGTACAATATCGTGCGGTGCGTCTGAAAACGAATCGGGCCACCGTCCCGGAGGGAGCGGCGGCCCGATGCAACAGGAGGCGCTGATTGTCGAAAAACGACGGGTGCGTTCCTAGGCGCGCTTCAGCGTGTTCTTCGAGAACGTGACGCTCTTCGCAACCTTCTTCAGCTCGCTCTTCTTCACTGCGGCGCTCTTGCCGGCCTTGCTGGCAAGCTTGTTGCCCGTGACGACGAGCTTCTTCGCCTTATAGTTCTTCGCCCACGTGTTCGGCGCGATGCAGCGTTTCTTCGCCGTTACGGTGTTCTTCGCGATGGTGCCCGTGGACTTCGCGTATGCAGACGACTTCTTCCCGTAGTTGCCCACGGCAATGCCGGTGCCGGACGCGCTGGTGATGGTGTTGCCCGTGATGGTGAATCCGGCCGCGTTGCTCATGTTGATTGCGGGGGCGCCGGAGCCCTTCGCCGTGAGCTTGTTGTTCGTGACCTTGATGTTCTTATGGTAGACGCCGGCGCACTTCGGGTCCCACTGGTTCACGCTGACGGCGGTGTTGCCCACGATCTTGTTGCCCGAGATGGTGATGTTCGAGCAGCCGCGCTTCTTGTCGGCCGCCTTGCTTCCGTTGAACGAGGAGTCGATGCGGATGGCGTCCTTCAGGTACGTCTTCTTCCAGGAGCCGGAGGCCGTGATGGTGCAGTTGTTGACCTTCACGTTCGAGCTGCCGAAGATCTGCATGCAGTAATACTGGCTGGAGCAGTTCACGTCCATGCTGTCGAATGTGATGTTCTTCGCGCAGACCACGGAGAACGTGGACGAGCTGGTGGAGCCGTTCTTCTCGTACGTGCGCCACGTGCCGCCCTTGAACGAAACGTTCTGGACGGGGTTCTTCGCGCTGGCGCTGTTCAGCTTGATGAGGTTGATCTTCCCCTTCGCGCCCTTGATGGTAGCGCCGGTGGCGATGACCTTCGTGTTGCTGCCCGGCTCGAAGCCGCCGTTGAGCTTGATGGTCTGCTTCGGCAGGATGACGGTCTTCTTCGCGCTGCCCTGGATGGTCTGCTTCAGGAAGTCGCCGTTCTTGTTCGCGCGGGCTTCCACGTCACGCGTGTAGTAACGGTCGCCCTTGTATGTGAAGTAGGCGGTCTGGCTGTTCGGGTACGCCTTGAAGCCCACGACCTTCGCCTGCTCGCCGTCCTGGAACTTGCCGTCCTTGTTCGCGTCGATATACGCTTCCTGGACGAACTTGTGGCCGCCCTTCACGGCGATGTTGAAATACGCCGTCTGGCCGTTGGCGTATGCGACTTTCTGCGGGCTGCTCAGCGCATCCTTGTACGCGGCGTCCGTGGCCGGCGTATCGGCGAAAGCCAGGCACGCTCCGCAAGCCATGAGGCAGGCAAGGAGCCCGGTGCAGAATGCGGCTTTCAAATGTATGGACATTCGTTTCCTCCTCTATCCCTTGAGTTATCCCTCGGCATCATTATGTCCCCTGCGTTTTTCAGGAGTCGGCCGAATTCCGCCGGGAGAGCGTCTGATTTTACAATAGTTGACAATTGTATGACCAAGTCATGAGCCGAAATCGGCCGCCTGCATGCGGCGCAGGTCATCGTTTGCGAATGCGGGAGCGCGCGCTTTTCCGCATCCGCGAAGTATGGCGATTAGATAGTTAACATTGACAACTATTAACGTAGGTATATATTCGGTCCGTTCATATGGAGAAGGAGGGAGTTACGTTGCAAGAGGACCGAAGGGACTCGATATCGGCAGCGCTGTTCCTGTCGCTGCACGACCTGCATCGTACGCAGGTGCGGGCGGCGTTGAAGCTGCAACCGGAGAAGACGCAGCTGGCATTGGAGGCTATCAGCCGAGACGGCGTGATTCCGCTTGGGGGCCCGCTGGCGCACAGCGGGCGCGCGGCGGATGTGGAGGCGATGCACGGACCGGAAGGCGAGGACGGTATTGCCGTTTCGGAGTTGGCGCGCATCCTGCGCTCCTCGCTTCCTGCGACATCTCGCTTGCTGGGAACGTTGGAACGGCGTGGGCTTGTTACCCGCCGACAGGATCCAGCCGATCGGCGGAAGACGCTGGTGACGCTGACGGATGCCGGAAGGCGCGAGCGAGACCGAGGGCGCAGCCTGTTCGTGGAGTATGCGCGACTCATTGCCGGCGACTTCGGCGAAGAACGCATGGAGGCGTTCTCGCGCGAGGCGGATCAGCTGGCTGCGGCTATGCGACGTGCGTTGGACGCGATGGGGCAGCGCCACCCGAACTTAACCGGGGATGATCCGGTCCGTCCCCTGCATTGTCGATGCGGGGATACGGACGCGTACGGCGACACCGAGAAGGAGTAGCGCATGCAGCTTTTCAAATATCTCTTCACGCACAAAACCGCGTTGTTGGGCATTGTCGCGCTGCTGTTCGTGCAGGCATTCTGCGACCTTTCGCTGCCGAATTACACGTCCGATATCGTGGACGTGGGCATTCAGCAGAAGGGCATCGAGCATGCAGCGCTGACGGACATGAGGAGCGAGACGTACGATTATCTGATGCTGCTGGTGGACCCCGATCAGCGCGATTTGTTCACGAAATCTTATGAGAAGGGCGCAGACGGCAATTACCACCTGACGGACGACGGCCGGGCGCGCATAGGCGAATTGGATGACGCCGAGGCGCTTCCGCTGGCCATTCTGGCGTATGCCTCGGATGTGCAGTCAAGCGAGTTGGCGCAGATGAAGGCCGCGGCGGAAGCCGGGCACGTATCCGATGCGCAGATAGCGCAGGGCAAGCGCACGATAGAGGACAAGCTGGGAGACATGGAGGGCACCATCGTCAAGCAGCGTGCTATCAGCTATGATGCGACGGAATATGAAGCCCTGGGCATGAGCGTGGACGACATGCAGATGGCGTATCTATTCCGCGAAGGCGGTATGATGCTGCTGATGACGCTGCTCATGGTTGTGGCTGCGGCGCTGATTGGCCTCATTGCCAGCCGCACGGCGGCAAAGATCGGCCGCGATCTGCGACAGCGCCTGTTCGCGAAGGTCATGTCGTTCTCGCATGCAGAGATAAACAAGTTCTCGACGGCATCGTTGATCACCCGTTCCACGAACGACATCCAGCAGATCCAGATGGTGTCCGTGTTCCTGATGCGCATGGTGTTGTACGCGCCCATTCTGGGCATCGGCGGCGTGGTCATGGTGGCGCAGACGAACTCGAACATGACCTGGATAATCGTACTGGCGGTGCTGGTCATCTCCGGCGGCGTGGCCGTGCTGATGGCGCTGACGATGCCGAGGTTCCGCATCATGCAGAGGCTTATCGACAGGGTGAACCTGGTGGCGCGCGAGATCCTGACGGGCGTGTCCGTCATCCGCGCATTTCGCCGCGAAAACTACGAGCAGAAGCGCTTCGAGGCGGCCAGCGGCGACCTGATGAAGACGCAGCTGTTCACGAATCGCGTCATGTCCGCCATGCAGCCGCTGCTGATGATTGTCATGAACGCCGTGAGCGTGCTGATTGTCTGGACCGCCGGCCAGCAGATAGATATGGGCGCGATGCAGGTGGGCGACATGATCGCGTTCATCACGTACTCCATGATCATCATCATGTCGTTCCTCATGCTGTCCGTCATCGCCATCATGCTGCCGCGCGCCGCCGTTGCGGCGGGCCGCGTAGAAGAGGTGCTGAATACGGAGGCGAGCATCACGGATCCTGCCGACCCGGTGGACTTCGCCGAGGCGGAACGCGCGGCAGGCGCCTCTGCCGGCACGGTGGAATTCGACCACGTGTCGTTCCGCTACGGAACGGCCGAGCTGGACACGCTGCACGACATCAGTTTCACGGCGCAGCCGGGCAAGACGACGGCGATCATCGGCTCCACGGGCTCCGGCAAGTCCACGCTGCTGAACCTGATACCGCGCTTCTACGATGCCACGCAAGGAGCTGTGCGCATCGACGGCGTGGACGTGCGCGACGTGCGGCAATCTGACTTGCGCGCCCGCATCGGCTACGTTCCGCAGAAGGGCGCGCTCTTCTCCGGCACCATCGAGAGCAATCTGAAGTTCGCCGGGCCGCAGGTAGACGACGCGCGCATGCGCAAGGCGGCGTCCATCGCGCAGGCAGACGATTTCATCTTGAACAAGGAGGGGCAGTTTGCAGCCCCGATAGCGCAGGGCGGCACGAATGTCTCGGGCGGTCAGAAGCAACGCTTGGGCATTGCGCGCGCCCTGGCATCGAACGCCCGCATCCTACTGTTCGACGACAGCTTCTCTGCTCTCGATTACAAGACGGACATGAAGCTGCGTGCGGCGCTGTCGAAGGAGAGCGGCGATGCCACCGTGATCATCGTGGCGCAGCGCATTGCCACCGTACTGCATGCAGACCAGATATTGGTATTGGACGAGGGCCGTATCGTGGGCAAGGGCACGCATGAGGAGCTGCTGGCCACGTGCCGGGTGTACCGGGAGATCGCGGAGTCGCAGCTGACGGATGCGGAGCTTGCACGGGGAGGTGCGCAATGAGCCGAGTGACAAGCGAAGAGCGCAAGGCGAAGCGCGCGGCCCAGCGGGAACGCATGGCCGCTGCGGCCGATGCACGCCGGGCGCGCCGGGCGAAAGGCGGCGTGCAGGAGGGGAGCAAGCCGCGCGGCGGCGGCCCGCATGGCCCCGCCGGGCACATGATGCCCGGCGAGAAGGCGCAGGATTTCAAAGGCAGTGTGTCCAAGCTGGTGCGCTACCTGGGCGCCTACAAGTTCGCCATCGCGGGCGTGATGGTGCTGGCCGTGGGGTCGACGGTGTTCAACGTCGTGGGCCCGAAGGTGCTGGGCGAAGCCACCACGGAGCTTTCGAACGGCCTGGTGGCGAAGATCGCGGGCACGGGCGACATCGATTTCTCCGCTATCGCCACGATTCTGACGACGGTGCTGATCCTGTACGTGGTTGCGTCCGTACTGCAGTTCGCGCAAGGCTGGATCATGACCACGATCACACAGCGCCTGTGCTTCAAGCTGCGCAATGACATTGCGGCGAAGATCAACCGCATGCCGCTTGCGCATTTCGAGTCGCACCCCATCGGGGATACGCTGTCGCGTATCACGAACGACGTGGACACGCTGGGCCAGAGCCTGAACCAGAGCGTGACCACGTTGATCACATCTGTCGCCACCGTTATCGGCATTATCGTGCTGATGCTGACCATCAGCCCGTTGATCACGCTGATATCCGTGCTGGTCATTCCCGTGTCCGCCGTGCTGATTATGCTGGTGGTGAAGCGTTCGCAGAAGTACTTCTTCGCGCAGCAGGAGTACTTGGGCCGCGTGAACGGCCAGGTGGAGGAGGATTACGCCGGCCAAACGGTCATCAAGGCGTTCAACCGCGAAGGCGAAATGCGCCGGCGCTTCGACGAGGACAACGACATGCTGTACGAATCGGCGTGGCGTTCGCAGTTCCTGTCCGGCCTGATGATGCCTCTTATGAACATGGTGGCGAATGCCGGTTACGTGGCCGTGGCCATTGCCGGGTCGGCGCTGGCTATCCAGGGCATCATCACGATCGGCGATATCCAGGCCAGCATCCAGTACGTGAAGAACCTCAGCCAGCCCATCACGCAGCTGGCGCAGGTGTCGAACATGTTCCAGTCCATGGCGGCAGCCGCCGAGCGCGTGTTCCGCTTCCTGGAGGAGCCCGAAGAGGTGCCGGATGCCCGGCATGCGCTGCCCGCACCTGCAGAGGTGGATTCCATCGAGTTCGACCATGTGCGTTTCGGCTACAAGCCCGACAAGCCGGTCATCCGCGACTTTTCTGCACAGGTGAAGCGCGGCCAGACCGTGGCGCTGGTGGGCCCCACCGGTGCCGGGAAGTCGACCATGGTGAAGCTGCTCATGCGCTTCTACGACGTGGACGGCGGGGCAATCCGCATGAACGGTGCGGACATACGCGACTACCGCCGCGGCGATTTGCGCTTGCAGTTCGCCATGGTGTTGCAGGATACCTGGCTGTTCAAGGGTAGCATCCGCGAGAACATCCGCTACGGGCGCTTGGATGCCACGGACGAAGAGGTGCGGCGCGCGGCGGAAGCGGCGGATGCGGACCATTTCATCTCGCGCTTGCCGAACGGCTACGACACGGAGATCAACGAGGACGCTACGAACATCAGCCAGGGGCAGCGCCAGCTGCTGACCATCGCGCGCGCCATCCTGTCGGATGCCGAGGTGCTAATATTGGACGAGGCCACGTCGAGCGTGGATACCCGCACGGAGGAGCTGATACAGCGGGCCATGGACACGCTGATGCAAGGACGCACGTCGTTCGTCATCGCGCACCGCCTGTCCACCATCCGCAATGCCGACTTGATCCTGGTCATCGACCACGGCGACATTGTGGAGCAGGGCACGCACGACGAGTTGCTTGCACAGGGTGGGTTCTATGCCGACCTGTACGGCTCGCAGTTCGAGGATGTGGGCTAGAAGCGGCAGGCGGCGGGGCGCGGTGCGTGGGAATCGCGGACGCGCCCGCGGCGCTCCAGAATACGACAAGCGCGTGCCGCTGTGTGATAAAGTGGTTCGCAAAACAGGGCCGTGCCGCCCGGCAACGAAGGCCGCCCAGTAACGAAGCGAGAGGTTGATCTGCCATGACCATGTACAACTGGAGGAAGGACCCCGACAAGATTGGCTGCTACACGGCCATCACCATCGTGCTGATTGTCGTCTGCGTCGTGGTTGTGGTTGCGAAGCAGGCGGTGAGCTAGGGCGATTGCCGCTATCGGAAGAGCCGGTGCGAATGCATGCGCCTCCGTGCGCCCGTTGGGCGTCCGGGGGCGCTTTTTCGTTTCGGAGGCGGACGGCGATGCAGGTTCGGGTTCGGACGGGGCGCGGCGCAGGCGGAGGCCGCGCATGAAAGAGGCCGGCAGCGTGATGCTGCCGGCCCGCGCGTTCGGACTGGCGCCCCCTGTAGGGTTCGAACCTACGGCCTTCTGCTCCGGAGGCAGACGCTCTAATCCACTGAGCTAAGAGGGCGGCTGCATGCAACCATACCACATTCCTTCGGGATTCAATTCGGTTTCAAGAACCCTGCACGCGCGATTTGGGCCTATGGTAGGGGCAGGATAGAAACAGGGGATCGCGGCAATGCCGCCGCGAGGACGGAGGGAAAGCCATGGAACGGGCGGTCATCGATGTCGGTTCGAATTCCGTGCGCATGGTGATCTACGAGGTGGATGCCGAGCGGCACGCGGTGCAGGAGATATACGACAACAAGGAGTCGGCGGGCCTGGCCGGCTTCGTGGATGCGGACGGCGCCTTGTCCGACCAGGGCATTCGGCGGGCTGTCGATGCCATCGGCGGGCAGCTGCAGCGCCTTTCGCATTTCTCATGCGACAACGTGTCCGTATTCGCCACGGCGGCCGTGCGCAATGCGACGAACTGCGCGCAGGTCTGCGCGTGCGTCGAGCGCGAGTGCGGGGTGCCGGTGGACGTGCTGTCCGGGACGGAGGAAGCGGAGCTCAGCTTCCGGGGCGCATCGCATGGCGTGCCGGTTCAGGACGGCGTGATGTTCGACTTGGGCGGCGGCTCCACAGAGGTCGTGCGGTTCGAGCGGCGCCGCCCGGTGCGTTCCGTCAGCCTGCCGGTCGGGTCGCTGAACCTGTACCTGGCGCATGTCGGCGCCATCCTGCCGACGCCGGACGAGGTGAACGCCGTCAGGGACGATGTGCGCGGCAGGCTGGCGCGCATCGACTGGCTTGCCGGGGTGGAATCGCCCCTGCTGGTGGGCGTGGGCGGCGCCGTCCGCGCTGCAGAGAAGCTTGCCCGGCGGCACTTCGGGAAACCGGGCGGCTGCAACGTGCTGGACGTTGCGGATCTGCGCGCGCTGCTGCAGGCTACGGCGCTGCCCGGAAACAAGCTGGCGCACGAGGTGCTGGCCGTGGAGCCGTCGCGCGTGCACACGGTGTTCCCCGGCATGGCGGCGGCCGATGCCCTTGCACAGGCGGTTGGCGCGGAGCATATCGCCGTTGCCCGCCATGGCGTGCGCGAAGGTTATCTGTTCCAGCGCGTGCTGGGTTGGGAATAGCCGGCGCGCTTCATTTCCCCCTCACTCGGCACCGTGCATGGACACCTTCCTGTTGCTGTGCGACGCGTCAACCGTCATCATTTCGACATTGTGGCTATAATGTGGGGAATACTTGAGCAGGAAGGAGGTATCGCCGTGGCGGATGAAGACGACCAGGATGCGCGTGAGATCATCGAGGGCATGCTCGACGGCGTGGAGCAGGAAGCTCCCGAATTCAAGAACGACTTGCGGGAACTGGTTATCGAGCGATTGGGGAAGCCGAAAGCGGCGGATACCGCGGCTTGCCGTGCGAAGCTGCCCGGCACGGGCAATTACGCCCGGGCGTTCCTGGATGCATTGGATGGCTTCGGGTTGGATAGCGTGGCGGATTGGTACGACAACCTGTCGTGGGACGACACGGTGCTCTGCGACCGCCTGTCTGTGGAGCGGTTCCTGGGTCCCTTGAAGGAGCGGAGCACCGACGAGGACGTGAAGGTGGAATACCCGACACGGGGCGAAGACTGAGCGTTGCGGCCGCATGGACGGTGCGCGGGCGCTTCTCCGGATATTCCGCTAAAGGGGAATGATGTGGTGAACGGAACACCCGGGTCCGCTTCGACTGCCGGCATCAGCGTGGTGTGCGTTTGCGGTGGCTGTGTGCAGATGCCGCATGCGGCGCGTGCGTTCTGATATACTGCCTATTCACGGGCGATTGGCGCAGCGGGAGCGCGGGTGCCTTACAAGCACTAGGTCGGGGGTTCAAATCCCTCATCGCCCACCATGAGAAACCGCAGGTCAGAGGCTTAAAGCTCCTGACCTGCTTTGTTTTTCGCGTTTTTCCAGCTTTTGGCAACAGCTCTGGCAAACGTATGGCAAAAACTTACTGTTAACGCTGATAACGGAGGGTGACGCATGAAGACGAGCGACTTCGATTACGATCTGCCCGAAGAACGCATCGCGCAGGAGCCGGCAGCCGATCGCGACGGGTGCCGGATGCTGGTCATGGACCGGAAGACGGGCGCTTTGGAGGATCGCATCTTCCGGGATGTCATCGAGTACCTGGAGCCGGGGGACGTGCTGGTAGCGAACGAGACGCGCGTCATGCCGGCCCGCCTGCTGGGCGCGAAGCACGGCACGGGCGGTCAGGCGGAGGTGTTCCTGCTGCGCGAGGTCTTCGGCCGCCCCGGGTCGCGTGACGATGCCTCGCTGGCGGCGAACGGCGAATCGAATCGCAGCGCCACCTGGGAGGTTCTTGTACGTCCCGGCAAGCGTTTGAAGCCGGGTGCCGTTGTGGACTTCGCCGGCCAGGATGGCAATACGGTGCTGTCTGCCGAGATCGTGGACTGGTCTGACGACGAAGGCAAGGGCGAGCGTGTTGCGCGCTTGACCACGCAGGCATACGACACGTTGGACGAGGCGCTGCATGCCGTCGGCCATACGCCGCTGCCGCCCTACATCAAGAACTACACGGGCGATGAAGAGCTGTACCAGACCGTGTATTCGCGCGAAGAAACGTCCGCAGCTGCTCCGACGGCGGGCCTGCATTTCACGGAGGGCCTGATCCAGCGCCTGAAAGATAAGGGCATCGATTGGCATACGGTAGAACTGCAGGTGGGGTTGGATACGTTCCGCATCGTGGATGAGGAAGACCCGACGACCCATACCATGCATACCGAAACGTATTCCGTGCCCCAGGGCACTGTCGACGCCATCAATGCCGCGCATGCGGCAGGGCATCGCGTGATTGCAGTGGGCACTACCAGCGTCCGCAGCTTGGAGAGCGCCTGGGATGATGAGGCGGGCTGCCTGAAGGCGCGCGACCATGCGCGCACGAACCTGTTCCTGCTGCCCGGCAGCACGTTCCACGTAGTGGATTGCCTGATCACGAACTTCCATGTGCCGCGCAGCACGCTGATGATGCTGGTCAGCGCTTTCAGCAGCCGCGACAACATCATGCGCGCGTACAAGCATGCCATCGACAGCGAATACCGTATGCTGTCGTTCGGCGATGCGATGTTCATCCATTGATCCCGGTGCCGGCGCGTGCCGGGCGGGGCTGCTTTGTGCGGCGCGCGGATTCCTTCTTCTCAATAACCGATTGAGCGCGGCGGTCCGAAGGGCCGCCGTGTGCTTTTGTGCGCCGTTCTGCCGACATCCTTTTCCGTTGAGAGCCGATATGTTGCACGTGCGCGCAGATGATATATTCTTTACTTTAGTAAGATGATGGGGACTGGGGTGAATAAATCCGCAGACGCAACGGCGGCATACATGCACCGCATTCTGGTTTCTATCCTCATATGTTAGAGTTCAAGTACCAATGAGGGACCTTGCCGGTAGAGGGGAAGCTGTCGGCAAGGGCAATAGACCAAGGGGGATTCGGCCATGTATCAAGGCACCAATCCGAAAGCGCTGCAATCCATGAAGCGCATCGAAGACGCTTTGGTGAAGCTGATGCAGGAAACGCCGTACGAAAATGTGTCAGTGACAGCCATCTGCAAGGAAGCCGGCATATCGAGGCCGACGTTCTACAAGAACTTCAACGACAAAGACGAGGTCATCAGCAGTATCTTCAAAAGACGTTCGAGCGGGCGAAGGAAAAGTTCCATGGCGAAGGGGCGTTGGAGATTCCCGATGCCGTGAGGTTGTTCATCGCCCAATTCGATGGCAAAGAGGTCTTCGTGCGCATGTTGAAGGACAACTGGCTGTTCGGCCTGTTCCAGATGCGCCTGCTGGAGTCCTTGAACGACACGACCAGCGTCGTCGCGAACGAGACATGGCCGGAGGAGCGCCTGGCATATCTTCATGCGTTCTACAGCGGCGGCCTTGCCTGCCTGCTGCTGCACTGGAGCGGGCAGGAGAACCCCGTTTCCATCGATGAGCTGGGCGATCTTGCAGCCGGACTGGTGGACGGAACGGTGTACGAAGCCCTGCAATAACGGAGCGCTCGCCGGTTCTTCGACGCCGGCAGGCGGGCGCCTGCGCATTCGACGATGCCGTTCGGCGGCAAGCGATAGCGGCCCTCCGCATCTCGGGTAGCGAGATGCGGAGGGCTTTTTCGCGCTCTGAGGCCGCGGGTGCCCCCGCGCTCTCGCGTGGCGTTTGCGTTCTTGCGCGAAGGCCGTGCCCTTGCGGTGGCGTTTGCGCCCCCGCGATGCTAACGCGGCGCATATTTCCTACAGCGCGACCTGATTTCCGTTGAGTTGCCCTGTGACTGTTTTTCGGCTTGGTTCTTTCCTGCGACAAGGGGTTTTAGCGTTTCGATACGAGTGCGCAAGTCCCGCATGATGCCGGCGGGGGAAACCTCGTAACGGCGCGCGAGCGCCTTCCTTCACGATGGCGGTAACCGGAAGGGAGGACGGTCATGGGAGATAAGCGAATGGTTGTAGCCGGGATTATCTCGGGGATTGTGTGCGCAGCAGCGGTATTCGCCTACACGCAGTCGGTTACCGCGCAGGCGGATCAGGAGCGCGCAGAGGCGCTTTCGCGCTATGGCGGCGAGCAAGTGGAAGTGGTCGTTGCGAAGCGCACCATCTTGCCCGGCGAGACGATTTCCCAATCGGATGTGGAAACAAAGCAATGGCTGACCGACCTCCTTCCGGAAAACGCTATGGAGGACGAGAAGGACGTGGTGGGCAAGCAGGTTGCCTCCACGGTCGTTTCGGGCGAGGTGGTTACCTCGACGCGATTCGAGCAGAGCAGCGCGAAGGTCGAGGTGCCCCGGGGCATGGTTGCCGTCAGCCTTCCCACGGAAGAGGTGAAGGCAGTTGGAGGCGCCATCTCGTCGGGCACGAGCATCGACATCTATCTGACCGGCAACAGCGGCACGAAGCTGCTGGGCAAGGGGGTGTTGGTGCTGGCCACCAGCGCCGGTGAATCCGAGGATGCTGCCGGGAAATCCGTTTCCTGGGTAACGGTTGCGGTGAAGCCGAATGCAGTCGAGGAGTACGTCTCATCTGCGGAAACGGGGAACTTGTACTTCGCCATTCCGGGAGAGGAGGAGAAGTGAGCATGCAAAGAGTGGTCTTGTGCGCCGACGGGCAGAGTCTGCAGCATCCCGACCTATTGGGTCTGGAGGGCGAGAATCTTCCGCGCCAGGAATGGCTGAAGCCCATTTCCCATGCGGAGGAGGCGCGTCGCTACCTGCATCGGGACAGCGCCATCGAAGAAGTGTGGGTTGCCTCGAGCGATGAGATGGATCCGATAAACCTTGCCGCAGCGCTGAAGCGGGATTCCGGCAGCCGCCCCGTGTACCTGCTTGCGCATCAGGGAAACGGTTCTCTGCGAAGCCGCGCCAGTGCGGCAGGTATCGACGGCGTCATCGACGCCAAAGAGCTGGCGAATCGCTACGCACGCCGCAAGGCGGCCCAGCGTCGTGCGGTGACGGCATCTTCCGATTCTGCAGGAATGGCATCGGAGGAACGGCTCGGTACGTCGAGGCCGACGGCATCGAGGGACCGCGGAAATGAGGCGATGCAAACGGCGCGGTTGCGGCGCATCGATCCCGAGGCTGCGGGAGGGCGGCCGCGTTCTGCGTCCGATGCTGCAGTATTCAGAGGCTCCGGCGTGCGGCAGGGCCGGGCACGGAAGGAACGGAGGGCAGCGGGCGGTGTGAGCACGACGGCGCAGCCGAAGCGCGAGCACGTGCAGACGGCCGACTTGTTCGGGCAATCGGGGTCGCACCCGACGGTAAGCCGGGTGGACGGCGCCTATATCCTGACGGTTGCCAGTGCCAGCGGCGGGGTGGGCAAGAGCACCGTTGCCGTGCTCTCGGCGCTGATTGCGCAGGCTTTGGGATATCGCACGCTGCTGCTGGATGCGGATCTGCAGTTCGGCGATGCCGCGCAGCTGCTATCCGCCCGCAACCCGCTGCGCATCGACCAGGCGCTGCGCGATCCGCTGCGCTTGGAGCAGCTTGCGCCGCAGGAGGGAAGGCCCGCGCTGTTGGCGGCTCCGACGGGCGTGGAGGATTCGGAGATGGTCGGCGAGCAGCTGGAGGCGCTGATGGACCGGCTCCGCCGCGCGTTCGATGTGATCATCGTGAACACCGGATCGTTCTGGATGGAGCAGCACATCAGGCTCCTTGAACTCAGCTCGAACACGCTGTTCCTGGTGGATCAGCGTCCCACCTCGCTGAAGGCCATCAAACGGGCGCTGGAGCTCTGTGCCCGCTGCGGCGTGGCCTCCACGCCGTTCCTGTTCGCCGTGAACCGTTGCTCGCGAAACGGCATGCTGACGTCGTTGGATATCTCATGTGCGCTGAATGGGGCGAAGGTGGTCGAACTCAAGGACGGCGGGCGCGAGGTGGAGGAGCTCATGGGTGCCGGCATGGCGCCCGAGCTGTTGAAGACGCGAAACGATTTCTGTCAAAGCCTGCAGGCATTCCTGGTGGATATCCTGCCCGAGGCGTCCCGGCGGGAGCGGCAGGCAGCCCGTCCCGTGCAGACGCCGAGGCACTTGATGCCGTTCCGGCGGAGAAGGAGGGCGTGATGACGCTGAATGATTGCATCCGAGAGGCGGGGAACACGGCCGAGTCATACGGCTCGGACCTGCGCAGCATGCAGCTTGACGCCCTGAAGCAGCAGCTGTGGCTGCATATTCCCAGCGACAAGCTTGCGCGGATGGTTACGGATAACCCCCTGCGTGCCGAGAACGAGATTCGCAGCATATGTCGTCAGGTCTTCGCGCAAAACGCTATTCCCCGAAGCGGCATGCTGGATGAAGAGGATCGTGAGGCGCTGGTTCGGGCGCTGCTGGACGCACTCTTCGGCCTGGGACCGCTCGAGGCGATGCTCGCGGATCCGGAGGTTACGGAGATCATGGTGAACGGCACGCATTCCGTTTACTGCGAACGCCGCGGCAAGCTGTTCGCCTGCGGACAGTCGTTCGGCTCCGACGAGGAGGTCCGGGCGCTGATAGACCGGATCATCAGCCCTTTGGGGAGGCGCATCGACGAGTCGTCGCCCATGGTGAATGCGCGTTTGCCGGAAGGCCATCGCGTGCACGCCGTGATTCCGCCGCTTTCGTTGGACGGTCCCGTGCTGACCATTCGAAAATTTGCGGAGCACGTGATCACGTTGGACGAGATGGTGGGCATGCGCTCGCTGGATGGGGAAACGGCGCAGTTCCTGAGATGGGCGGTTGCGGCGCGGGTGAGCATCGCCGTTTCCGGGGGCACGGGCACCGGCAAGACCACGTTGCTCAATGCCCTGTCGTGCGAGATTCCGTTCGAAGAGCGCATTCTGACCATCGAGGATTCGGCTGAGCTGAGGTTCCTGGAGCATCCGCATGTCGTTCGCCTGGAGGCGCGGCCTGCGAATGCGGAAGGCACGGGGGAAGTCACTATCCGCGACCTGGTGGTCAATGCATTGCGCATGCGTCCCGATCGGATAGTGGTGGGCGAATGCCGCGGTGCGGAGGCGCTGGATATGCTGCAGGCCATGAACACGGGCCATGACGGGTCGCTGACCACGCTTCATGCGAATTCTCCAGCGGATGCCGTGTCGCGCCTGGCGGTCATGGTGCGCTATGCGGCAGACCTTCCGGTGGATGTAATAGAACGGCAGATCGCCTCTGCCATAGACGTGATGCTGCAGCTTGCCCGTGCGCCTTCCGGCGACCGCTACCTCTCGCAGATCGTTGCGCTCTCATACGACGACGAGAAGCATGCCGTGCGCGTGACGCCCCTGTTCGAGCGCGAGTATTTCCAGGACGAAGGAGCTTGGTCCGCCGCGCCGGATTGGATGGATCGGTTGGAGGTCCGCGGTCTTGCCCGAGGAGAGGAGGTGGCCGAATGGAAGCGGCGAGTTGGCTTGCCTGCATCGCCTTCGTGACGGCATTTCTTGCAGGGTGCTGCCTCTGCATGCAGGCTGTCCGGGTTGCGCGCTCAGCCGGCCATTCCGTGCTGTCGCTTCGCAGACAGGGCGATGAAGCATCGCGCCGTGCCGGCCGGACCAGGTTGCTGCGCAACGGCGTGCCGTTCCTTGTGCCGCTTGCGGACCGCCTGCTGCGCATGGAGAGGATGGACGGGCTTGCCGAACTGCTGGTACGCGGTTGCCGTCTTCATGGGTGGGATGCCACGAAAAACGGCCTGCTGAGCGTGCTGGGCCTGGGTTCGGCGGCGTTGTTCGCGGCGGGATGCGCGTTCGGGTCTGCGCCGTTGGGCATTGCTTTGGCAATCATCCTCGTGTTCGGGACGGTGATTGCTGCGAAGCGGGCCATCGAGACGGCGCATGACCGGCTGCGCGACGGCATTCCCGGCGTTCTGCGCTCGATGAACGCCTGTTTCCATGCGGGCTACACGTTGCTTCAGACGTTTCGCCAGATTGCCACGGAAACGGATGACGAGATTGCGGGGTATTTCGATCGGGCGGCATCCGGTTTGGAGACGGGCAAAACCACTCATCGGGTGCTTGAGGAATTAAGGCGCGATGCCGATTTGCCGGAATTGGGATTCGTGATCGTTGCGCTGGAAGTGCAGCATCGGACCGGCGGGAGCATGCGGCAGATCATCGATTCGGCATGCGATGCGGTGAACCAGGAACTTGCCCTGCGCAGGTCGCTGCGCGTCCAGACGGCACAGGCGCGGCTGTCTGCGCAGGTGGTGACCATCATGCCGTTTGTGCTCATCGCGCTGTTGTCCACATTCACGCAGGATTTCCTGGCGCCGTTCTTCTCGTCGGCATCGGGCATTGCGGTGCTGACGGTGGCGCTTGCCATGCAGGCGGCGGGTGTTGCAGCGGTTCGGAAGCTGTTGGAGGTGAGGGATGAATGATCGGGGATCGAACGGCGCTGGCCATCGCCGTGGCGTGCGCTGCGGCATGCGGCTCGCTGCTGTTCTCGGCGTTCATGCGCAGCAGACGCATTGCGCAAAGGAAGCGGACGGCGCGGGAGCTGGCCGCGCAGTCCGGGGAGGAGGCGCTTTTCTCGCTGCCGGAATCAACCGGGTTGGCGCATCGCGTGCTGCTGGCGGTACAGCGGGAAAGCCGAGCGGAACGGGCCGGCGCCAGCATGATGCGCCTGCCGTTTTCGGACAGGTTCGACCCCGGGGAGCGGCTGCTGATGCATGCAGGCATGAGCGGATCTGTTACCGCGCGTGGCGTCCGGTTGTCCCGCATGAAGCTTGCCGTGGGAGGAGCCGCGGCGGGCGGCGTGACGGGCGCGGTGTTCACGGTGGAGCTGGCCGTGCTCGGCATGCTGGCCGGCGCCGGCATCGGATTCGCATTGCCGGGCCGGGCGCTCAAACGAGAGGCGCGCACGCGAAGCGAGGACGCTGAGCGGCATCTCTCGGAGATGATCGAGGTCGTCATGCTGGGCATGCACAGCGGGCTTTCGCTGGAGAAGTCGTTCGCGTTGTACCCCCAGTACTTCGATACGGCGCTGGCGCATAGCGTGGCGAAGACGGTGAGCCAATGGGAGACCGGCTTGGTGCAGCGGGAAGAGGCCCTGCGCAATCTGGCGGCGCAGTACGATTCCGTGCTCCTTGATCGGGTGGTGGAGAGTGCGATCCGGTCGCTTCGCTTCGGAAGCCCGCTTGCGGATGCGCTCGAGGCGTCGGCGGTGGAATCGCGCGCCCTGCATCGGGCGCGCATGGAGGAGCGCATTGCGAAGGCCCCGGTGAAGATGATGCTTCCCGTGGGGACGTTGATACTGCCGGCCATGTTGCTGCTGGTCATGGGGCCGGTGATTTTGGAATTGATGACGGAGTTTTAGGAGGTATGCCATGGAAAGGGTTTGGAATTGGTGGACGTGCCTGTGGGTGCGGATGGCGGCGCTGTTTCGGGATGGGAAAGGGCAGGGAACGACGGAATACGCCATTCTCGTGGGTGTGCTGGTGGTTATCGCCATTTTGGCCATCACGCTGTTCAAGCCGAAGATCCAAGAGCTGTGGAACGCCATCGCCACGGGCATCAACGGGCTGTAGCGGGCGGCGCGGCGCGCAATGGCGGTACAGCGGCCAGGGGACGGTGGAGTATGCTGTCGTCCTGGCGGCGGTTCTCGCCATGGTGGCAGGGTTCGGCGCGCTCTGGCATTTCTTCGACATGGGCACGCCGATCCTGCATGCTCTGCAAAGCGCATCTCATCATCTGCAATCGGCAGCGGCGGGGGCGATCGGCGATGTCTTCATGTACTGATGCCGTTCGCGGTATCTCGGCGGACTGCACGCAACGGCTGCGCAGAGGCACTAACGGCCAGGCTACGGTCGAGGCGGCGTTCTTGATTCCTCTGATATTCCTGGGACTGCTTCTCCTATTGCAGCCGGGCATCCTGCTCTACGACCGGGTGGTCATGGAATCTGCGGCATCGGATGCCTGCCGCATGCTCGTCACGCGCACCGCTTCGCAGGGATTGTCCGACAAGGTGTACGAGGAGGCTGTCATCCGCCATTTGGGGGCCATACCGCCGCAGGAGAACTTCCATGTGCACGAGGGCGGATGCTCGTGGGAAATCCAGCTGCAGGGAAACGAGAGCAGCCAAATGGTCAGTGCGACCATCTCTCAGCAAGTGAAGCCGCTGCCGCTGTTGGATGTCGGATGCAGGTTGATGGGCCTTGCGAATGCGTCGGGAAATCTGGAGGTGTCCGTGACGCGAACCATGCGAACGCAGCCGGAATGGGTGGCTGCAAGCAAGTACGGATTGCATGCAGGTGCATGGGCAGGTAACTGGGGCTGATAGGGAAAGGAGGCGGGTTCGATGAGCGTGCATGACGTGTGCTTCGATGATGAGGGGTTCTCGACGGTCGGCGTGGTGCTGGCGTTGCTGATCTCCCTATCGCTGATCTTTGCGTCGGCGCAGGTGTATCGCATCAACAGCGCTGCAACCATTCAGGAGACGGCGGATGCCGCCGCGCTTGCGGCGGAGGATGTCGTCGCGGAATTCTATATCGCGGTCCGCGTCTGCGACGCTCTGGTGCTTTCCATGACCCTGACCGGGGCGGTTGTCATGGGTGCGGGAATCGCAGCGCTGTGCATTCCCCAATCGGCGCCGGTGGGCGGAAAGCTGATCGCCATAGCGGAGAAGGTATTCAAAGCACGCAATTCGTTTGCCGATAAAGCCGTTGAGGGTCTGAACAACGTACAGAGATCCCTGACGTTCTTGGCAGCTGCGAATTCGGCTGCGGTCGTATCGGCGAACGGTCGGGCGGATGGCGATGCGGGGTATTTCGGTTTCGCGCTTCTGCTGCCGGTTAAGGGCAAGGATATACAGATCGGCGGTGCCGATAAGGCGCAAGCGGCGATGGCGGACGTCCAAGATAATCGGGACGAGTTGGAAGAGGCCGCGGAGAAAGCGGACAAGGCGGCGCGGGAGGCGAACGAAGCGAAGGAAGAGGGGTATCGGGCGGACTGCGGGGACAACCCGGGCTATTGCCTTTACGAGCGCGCGAAGACGCTCGCCTCGCTTTCCGACGATAAGAATCCCTACTATGCTACAGCGGACGCTTGGAGCTTTGCCGTTGCGCTCCGCCGTGCCCAGGCATACTATCCGGCGCGGCTTGCTGCGGAGAGCCCCGAAGGCTCTTCGATATCCGCGCAAGCGGATTCCGAGCTGCGGAAACGCTTCTACCGCTATGCATCGAAGACGGTGGCGAAAGGGTTCGTGAAGGAGAGCGACGATTCGTTCTCCGCGAATTTCCCTTTGCTTCCCAGGAACACGTCGGAGATGAAGGAGACGGAGCTCTATACGGAATCCGTGTATCCCATTACGGAAAACGGCAAGAAGAAGACCATGCACGCATTTAGCGGTTGCCCGCAGGCGGCAGGGGCGGTCGGCACCGGTTCCATCAAAGATCTTGACGAAGGGGATTTCGAAACATGCCCCGACTGCGAGTTCACCGTGTCCAGTTTGGGAAAGGTGGCAGCGGCGTCTTCGACCATAGACAACGGTTTCGAATACCACTACCGGAAGGTTGCCGAGGCGGCGCAGCGCTATCAGAAGGCGCGCGAGGAGCAGAAGCCGGAATCGGAGAAGGCCAAGCATATTGTGCGGCAGGCATTCGAAGAGCTGAGCGCCGCCATGCGGCAGGCTGTCTCGCAGCGTATAGATGCGAAGCCGCCGGGGCGGTACGGATCCGTCGCAATCGTGGCAACGACGAAGTCCCTTCCGGCAGACAGCGGTTTCGAGAGCTCTTTTGTCAGCACGGGAGCTTCGCTGGGCACGCGGGCGGCGATATCGTCGGCGGTGCTCGCAAGCGATAAGCCGCAGGAAACGGCATCCGTGCTCTCATCTCTTCTGGATGGACTCAAAGGGCAGGGGGAGACGCTTGGCGTGACTGGAGCGGGCATGGTACTCGATGCCTGGTCATCCCTGCTGTTCGCATACACGCAAGGGGAATCGGCGGTGGAGAACGGCCTGCGCTCCCTTCTTAATCGTTTGCCCCTGGTGGGTCCGAGCGGGTTGGGGACCTGGGCATCGGGGAAGTTCAAGGAGACTGTTGAGAGCCTGGGATTGAAGCCGGCGAAGCTGGACGCGCCGAAGCCCATCCTTGCGAATTCGTATCATGCGTTGTCGCGAGACGGAAGCGAGGCGTCCGCCCGATTCCTGTCTGTGAAGAAGGGCGGCGGCGCAGATGACCGGCCAGGATCTGTTCTCGGGGGCAGTGTCCGTGGCGGAGACCTATGCCGTGAAGAAGGTGCGCTCCATCAACGACGAGATCGTCATAGCCACCATCCAGCCGTTCGGCGATGCGGGGTCCTCCCTGCCGGTGACCATCACGTTGCCGCCGGCGGTCAAGGATGCCGGCGAAGACCTGATATCCGAACTGGCGGCGCGGCTCCGTTCCATACGCGCAACGATGACGGATGTCGTGCAATGGAGGTGACGAGCATGCTTGCAATCGCGTGGGAAAGGGATTCGAAGGGCCAGATGACCATGGAATTCATGGCGATGTTCCCGATCATGGTCATCATTGCCTGCATTGCGATGAACGCGGTCCTCTTCTTCTCCGAGTGCGCGGGGTTCGACGTGCAGGCGAAGAACGCCATCCGCACGTATGCGGCATCGCCGGGGTACGGCGAAACGGGTGCAGCAGCAGGACCGCGTATCCAATCAGCATTGGAAACGGAATTCTCGAACGATGCGACATCGGTATCCGTGACCTCCTCGAACCAGGATGGAGGCATGGTGCGCTTCGACGCAACGCTGGAATATGCCCCGAATCTGTTCGGCTTGGGGCTTCGCGGCTCCATCCTGGGCGTGCCGTTGCCGCATCTGCAACATACGACATCCCTGGTGGTGAGTCCCTATAAACCAGGAGCGCTGTTCTAAGGAGGCAGGCTATGAGGAAGCAGACGGTAAAGGGAACGGCCATTGCCGTGGCGATAGTTGCGGCGCTCGCCGGATCGAACGGCATCGCCGATGCCGTTGCGGGCAGTCAGGGCAATGCGGGCTCCGTTACCGCCGCGGAGATGGTGCAGGCGGCAAGCCGGGGGTCGGGCATGCTCGGCTCGTCGGAAGCGGGGGTGCCGGCGGATTTCGACAGCTCTGTGTTCTCGACGGAGAGATTCGGGCAGCTGCAGCATACCCCGGATGGAAGGATAGTCGGCATGGTCTGCTCGGGCGCTCCGGATGACGCCATGGAGCTGTGCAAGAAGCGCCTGCAGGAGAACGGCTGGACGTACATCGAGAGCGGACAGGGAAACCGGGCATCGTTCCTGAAGGAAGAAGGGGCATATACCTGGGCTTATGTGGATTGCACTGCCGTAGGCGACGACACCTCGGTGGTTGTGGTGCTGGATCGGGGTGGTGGGAATGCTGCAAACGAATCTTCACAGTAGGGAGGTCAACGGCGTTCGACCGGGTGTACAAGGGCGGATGCCGTCGTACGCGAGACTTCCGGTAGACGGCTTTCCCGCTTCGCGGCTTGTGTTGGCAACGCGCCTGACCAGCCGATTGCGCGGATTGCTCATGTCTCCCGAAAGCGATTCCGTGTTGATGTTGGCACCCTGCCGCGATATCCACACGTTCGGCATGGGGTACGCCATCGATGTGGCGTTTGTGGACGAACACGGCCGGATCATCCAGTCATGCCGCGATGTCCTGCCGAACAGGCGCGTGCGCAATGCGCAGGCAGTTGCTGTGCTGGAGCGCTTTGCCGTACCGCGAGAGGTCTGGTTCGAAGAAGGCGAATGCCTGGAATTAGGTGGATTCAGGGCGGCGGATGCGCACGCCCGTTCGAGAAAGGACGAAAGATGAAGACGTGCCCCGTTTGCAAGGCGCGCTGCTTTGACGACATGGAGATCTGCTACGGGTGCCTGCATCGATTCGAAAGGGATGCCGCAGGGGAATCGCCGCAGCGCGAGATTGCGCAGCAGAGACCGGACGATCCGTTCCAGGAAGGCGGCGCAGCTGTTGCAGCGCAGCATCTGCCAGAGTTCGTCTCGGTGCCCGTTGCGGCTCCCGCTGCCCATGTTTCCGCGCCGGTCGATGCCGAACTCATGGAGCCGGAGCAGGAAGCCGCCCACGTGCTTCGGCGGGACGGGGCGTCGTTCGATGCCATGGGGTATCGCGTGATGGTGGATGTCCGACTGGTGCCCCTGACGGAGCCGTCGCATCCTGGGCGGCAGACGGACTCAAGAGATGGAGGACGCGATTCGCATGCGAAGGGGCGACCTGCTGCATGCGCAGAAGGAACGACGCCCGGCCGTCAGAAAAAACGGTCGGGCGACAGGCGGCAGCATACGCAGCCGCATCGGTATGCGGATGCGAAGCCTAAGAATGGATCAGGCGCTCCAAATGGTCGTGGTTCTCATAGAACGCATGCATCATAGCGCTTGTCATGCTGTAGCCGTTCGGCTCGTGCGGTACATCGTGCCAGGGGACCCATGCCGCTTCCGCCAGCTCGCTGTGATCGACGGTGATGCTGCGGCTTCCGTCGACCTCGGCGAAGAATCCCACCAGCAAAGAGGCGGAGCGCATCCAGGGCTGGTTCGTGTAGTACGTGATGTTCTTCACGTGCAGGCCCACTTCCTCCATGACCTCGCGGCGCACGGTGTCCTCCAGCGGCTCGCCGATTTCCGTGAAGCCCGCCACCAGCGCCCATGCCTTGAAGCCCCTTCCGGCATAGCGGGTCAGCAGCAGGTTATCGCCGTCGATGATGCCGACGATGATGCCGGGGCTGATTTTCGGGTAGATCATGTTGCCGCATTCCGGGCAGCGCAGCATGCGCTCGACATGGTCGGCTTCCGTCGGTGCACCGCATCGTCCGCAGAATCGGTTATCCGCATACCAGTGGGAAAGCTGCCAGCCCACCTCTACGGCGAAGCGGGTATCCCTCGGCTGTATCCACTGGAAATTTGCCAGGGGCTGGTACGCGTACTCGGCGGGCGACGCATTTCGCCCGGCACCCGTTTGACCGGCATCGATGCCGTGCTGCCCCAGCAGCGTGCGGGTAGCATCGTCTTGCAAATTTCCTGGAGCGCGATCCAGGAAATACGCGCAGTCGTCTATGGAGAACAGGTACGTGGCGCTGCGGTTGTCCAAATCGCATTCGGAGACGGTGGGCAACGCGATCTCCTCACCGTGACGCTTCATGAGCAGCGTCGATCCGGAAAAGGAAAGGACCCGATCGCGGGGATGCGGGTCCTTCTCCTGATAATGGTTGGAATAGACTCCCTGAATATCGTGCAACATCATGGAGCAGCTCCTTCCAATGGCGGCTATTCGCTCAGCATCTCGCGAACGGCGTTCTCGATGGCGCCCGTGTTGCCGTCGATGACTTCCGTGAAGCGGATGGGCAGGCTGTCCAGCTCGGCAAGGCCGGCGGGAATGGGCCCGCAGCCCGTTTCGCGCTCCACCAGGCGATTGAGGTCGCAATCCGCTCAGTGCGGCCACGTCTTCGGGCAGCTCGTCGTGCGGGGCAAGGTCATGAAGCGCGCGGTAGACGTTGGCGCCGAACTTCGCCCAATGCGCCGTGCTGGCAATCAGCACGGGGTTGCTGCCGCGCAGGTTCTGGGCAACGCGGAAGGCCACGGCGCTGTGCGGGTCAAGCAGATACCCGTAGCGGTCGTAGACGTCCTTGATCGTCTTCAGGCAATCCTTGCTGTTCACGGAATCGGAGGCGAAGTCGGCATGCAGCTTCTCCAGCGTATCGCCGTCGATCTCGAAACGCTTGCGCTTGTTCAGGTCTTCCATCCATCCGGCGATGGCCGTGGCGTCGCGGCCGGTCAGCTCGAACAGCTGGCGCTCCAGGTTCGAAGAGACCAGGATGTCCATGGACGGCGACGGCGTCAGCACGAACTCGCGGTCGGAGATGTCGTACACGCCCGTGTTGATGAAGTCCGTCAGCACGCGGTTCTCGTTGCTGGCGCACAGCAGGCGCTCGATGGGCGTGCCCATCTGCTTTGCATACCATGCAGCCAGGATGTTGCCGAAGTTGCCCGTGGGCACGCATACGTCGATGGGCTTCCCGGGCTCCACTTTCCCGTCCGCAACCAGCTGGGCGTAGCTGGAAACGTAGTAGACGATCTGCGGCATCAGGCGGCCCCAGTTGATGGAGTTCGCGCTGGACAGGGCAATGCGGTAGTTGTTCTGCAGCTCGTCGGCGAATGCGTTGTCGTTGAACACGGCCTTTGCGCCCGTCTGGCAGTCGTCGAAGTTGCCGCGAACGGCCCAGACCTTGACGTTGTTGCCCGCCTGCGTGGCCATCTGGCGGTATTGGATGTCGCTGACGCCGCCGTCCGGATACATGACGCCGATGCTCACATGGTCCTGGTCCTTGAAGCCTTCCAGCGCCGCCTTGCCGGTATCGCCGGACGTGGCAACCAGAATCAGGAAGTCGTGGTCCAGTTTGCCCTGCTCCTGCTGCTGCTTCACCGCCGCGGAGAAGCAGCGCGGCAGGCATTGCAGCGCCATGTCCTTGAATGCGCTGGTGGGGCCATGCCAAAGCTCCAGCACATGCGTGTTGTCATCAAGGGAGGTGATGGGGCAGATGCGCTCATCGTCGAAGTTCGTGCCGTAGGACCCCTCCATGATGGAGTCGATGACGGCATCGTCCAAGTCCACGTCGAATGCGCGGTATACGGCAGCGGCGCGCTGGCGATACGGCAGCTTCGCCAGGGACAGGATGTCGTCCAAGTCCATATGGGGAATATTCTGGGCCACGTACAGTCCGCCGCCTTCGGCCAGGCCGTCGATGACGGCCTGCGTATAGGGGACGGGCTCCGCGCAGCGTCCGCGCGTATCGATATAAAGGTTCTGCGACATCTTCTGTGTTCCCTTCGGTGGATTCGCCTCAATTCCGAAGGCCGTTCGGGCGCCGGCGTGCATGTCGGCTTCGGAGGCGTCTGCTGCGGCTTCGGATAACAAAAAAGTATACTATGCGCTTCTGCATCCATGATGGCGGCATTCGGCGATATCTGCCCATTTCGCCCGCGCATCGGCGGAAGGCGGCGAAAAGCCCGTACGCGGCACGGGGCGCCGCGACCGCCTCCGAGGACGCATCGTGGATGTTCCCCGTGCGCGCCGCCGCGTGCATTTCTTGCTGCATTCCGTGTGCTATACTGCGAACAAATGTTTGCATTTGCAATAGCGGCATCGAAAGGAACAAAGCGTGCGAACGAATGGATCCCGGGACGTCGTGCTGGGTATCGATCCCGGTCTGGCCCATACCGGATGGGGATTGGTTGAGCGCAACGGCATGCGCTTTCGCTGCGTGGCATACGGATGCGTGGCCACGTACAGCGACACGCCGCTGCATCGGCGCTTGCTGAAGATATACCAGCAGGTGGGCGCCGTTATCGAACGGTACCGGCCGTATGCCGTCGGAATCGAGACCGTCTGGTTCGGCAACAACACCACCAGCGCGTTCGCCACGGGGCAGGCGCGCGGGGCGGCGTTGGTCGCCTGTGCCGAGCATGGGCTTGACCTGGGCGAATACGCGCCCTCCACCATCAAGCAGACGGTGGTGGGCACCGGTCAGGCGGACAAGCGCCAAGTGCAGTACATGATGCGGCAGCTATTGAATCTGGAAGAGGAACCGCATCCGGATCATGCGGCAGACGCCCTGGCGGCGGCTGTCTGCTATCTGGTGAATGCGGTGCCGTCGGGAAGGGGAGAAGGCGGACGATGATCTCCTATCTGAAGGGAACGCTTGCGGGATCGGATGCCCTGTCGGCGGTAGTAGAAGTGAACGGCATCGGCTTTCAAGTGGGCATGTCTACGAAAAGCCTGGCGAAACTGCCGCAGGTGGGGAAGCCCGTGCGCATATATACCGTGCTGCAGGTTCGCGAGGACGACATGTCTCTGTACGGCTTTGCCTCTCAGGAAGAGCGCGAAACGTTTACCCAACTTATCAACGTGAGCGGCATCGGGCCGAAGGTGGCGCTGGCCATCCTTTCCACGTTTACGCCGACGGAGCTGGCGGATGCCATCCTGAACGAGGACGTGACGTCCATTACGCGCATTCCCGGTATCGGCAAGAAATCCGCATCGCGTATCGTGCTCGAGCTGAAGGGGTCGCTGGAGAAGGGCATCGCTGCTGCGCAGGGTAGAGAGCCGGTTTCGAACGAGGGCCTGCGAGGCGCCGCGGAGGCGCTGATGGCCATGGGCTTCACGCCGCAGGAGGCGGAAGTGGCGCTGCAGGATGCGCCTGCGGGGGCAGACGAGGGCGCCCTGCTACAATATGCCCTGAAACGACTGGGATCCTAGGCATCCGGAAAGCTGATACGCATTGGAAGACGGCAAAGACATACAGAAGGGCGAAGGGGTGCCCCTTGGCGGGGACTCCTCCGACATTGCCATCGAAGGCATCGGATACGAGGCTTCCGACCTGGGGAGTCCGCAAAACGCATCTTCGACGGCGAGCGCACGAGCGCCTGACGACATCGGAGCTGACCGTCGACGACTTGGCGCTTGACCGCAGCCTGCGTCCGAAGCGCCTGGCGGACTACCAGGGCCAGGAGAAGATCAAGGAGAGCCTGTCCATCTTCATCAAGGCGGCGAAGGAACGCAACGACGTCGTGGACCACATCCTGCTCTCCGGCCCTCCGGGCTTGGGTAAGACCACGCTGGCGAACGTTGTTGCGAACGAGCTGGGCTCGAACCTGAAGACCACAAGCGGCCCGGTTATCGAGCGTGCTGGCGACCTGGCGGCGATCCTGACGAACCTCGAGGATGGCGACGTCCTCTTCATCGACGAGATCCACCGCCTGAACCATATGGTGGAAGAGGTTCTGTACCCCGCGCTCGAGGACTTCGCCTTGGATATTGTGGTGGGCAAAGGGCCGGCTGCGCGTTCTATCCGTCTGGATTTGCCGCGGTTCACGCTTGTGGGTGCTACGACGCGCAGCGGCATGCTCACTGGCCCGTTGCGCGATCGCTTCGGCATCTCGTTCCGGCTGGACTATTATTCGCCCGAAGAGCTGGCGCATATCATTCTCCGCTCCGCCGCGTTGCTGGATATCGACATCACGGAAGAGGGCGCGCTGGAGATAGCCCGCCGCAGCCGCGGTACGCCGCGTTTGGCGAATCGCCTGCTGAAGCGCACGCGCGATTGGGCGCAGGTGCGCGGCAGCGGCATCATCGATCAGGAATCGGCTTCGCAGGCGCTGGATTTCTTCGAAGTGGACAAGTTGGGATTGGATGCCATCGACAACCGCATACTCCGGCTGCTGTGCGTGCAATACGGCGGCCGCCCGGTAGGCCTGTCCACTATCGCCTCTGCCTTGAGCGAGGATCAGGGCACCATCGAGGACGTGTACGAGCCCTACCTCATCCAGCAGGGTTTCCTGGTCCGGACGCCGAAGGGGCGCCAAGCCACGGAGAAGGCGTACTGGCATATCGGCGTTCAGCCGCTGCCGGATAAGGGAAGGTAGGCAGCCATGGGCATGCTGAACAAGGACTATATCGTCGATCAGTTCGTGCGGTTCGCCGAGGCTATCCGCCTGGGCCTGGAGAAGGGCGCAGGTGACGGCGACGAAGGCGGCACGGCAACGGAATTGCTGGAAGCCCAGGTGGGAGAATCCGTGAACATTGACGGGCAGGCGCTGCTCGCGTTGGCTCCGGAATCCGTTGCCAGCATCTTGCGGGTATCCGATACGGATCCGGGCGTCATTGAGTACATCGTCCGCTCGCTGCTGCTGGAATCCCAGCTGCTGGGCAAATCCGGCAATGACTCGCTGGCGTTGCTGCGCAGCCAACAGGCATATGCGGTGGCCGACGCATACCGCATCCCGCTTTCGGAAGATATGCTCGATCCCCAGACATTGGAGGAATTCTTCGCGGAGAGCATGAACGCGGTCGACGTCGGCTGAGTGCGCCTGGCTCTAATTTCAGTTACCGCGAAGGGCAGACGATAGGACAAAATAATAGACCTGTCGTAATGTGTCGTAAAAATATCGCAAGCGGTAATCGGATGGGTACAGCCCCCTATGACATCTGTTGACGCTGTGAGAAATACATAGCCCACCAGTTCGTTTATGTTGAATCAGTTCTTTACGAAGCTCTAACACAACGCTCTCTTTTCGCTCTCGTTGGCCTAAGTATTTCTCACCTGTCGCAAAAACGACGATGCCAGAGTAGGCTCCATAGTGTATGGTTTAAGCCACTGGTACGAGCGTTCGGTACTCGCCAAGCACCGGACGAATGGAATCCCCTTCGGGGGAACCGATGAAAAGAGGAACAATGGCACAGGGTACGGTTAAATGGTTTAGTCCCGAGAAGGGCTACGGCTTCATCTCTCAGGATGGTGGCGAAGACCTGTTCGTCCACTTCTCCGAGATTCAGATGGATGGCTACAAGACCCTCGAGGAGGGGCAGTCGGTTTCCTTCGATGTGGCAACCGGTAGCAACGGCAAGCTGCAGGCCAGCAACGTCGTTCCGCAGTAGGCAAGTACGAAAGCTGTTTGCCATGGCGCCCCCATTCGGGGCGCCATTTTTATTGCCCGAACTCAAAAGCCGCAAGCCCGCTTACACGCGTCGGCAGGCAGGCAAACCCGACCGTGCGCCGGGGCGTAAGGCGCACACGCCCGTTCGAGTTCTGGCGGCGCTCAGGCCTGCTCGAGCGCTGCAGTTGCAAGTCCGCCCGCCCGCCAGGGCGCGAGAATGCTCACGCGCCGGGATGCACGCGCGTGGCTGCTTCCGCTTCGCGCTGCGCAGCGCGCGCCTTCGCCTTCTCCGCCTGGCGAAATGCGCGCAAAGCTTCTTTCTTCCTATGCTGCTTTGCGTCGTAGGCGGCCCGTTCCGCACGCTTCTGCTTGCGGGCGGCCTCCTTGGCAGCAATCTCGTCGGCATGGGCGGCGCGCCACTGCTCCTTCTCCCGCGAGCGGGCGATCTTACGCTCCTCGCGCTCCGCCGCTGCCTCCGCATTTGAGAACACGCAGCCGCAGAAATTCTGACGGTACATGCCCAAATCGCGGCTGCGGCGCGTAGCCTGCGGATAGTACGGGCGGAAATCGTGCCAGATGGCCGGCAGCCCGACCGCCGCCGCTGCGCGTTCCAGTTCTTCACGCACGATGTCGGAAAACTGGTACGGGCTTACGGCCAGGGTGGTGGAAAGCGCTTCGTAGCCGCCTTCCGCCGCCATGCGGGCCGCCTCTTCCAAGCGCATGCGGTAGCAGCGCCGGCAGCGTTCGGCATGGTCGGGGCCCCAGGTGTTCTTGTCGCCGACCAGCGCATGCCAGCGTTTGGGATCGTACGTTCCCTCCAACACCGCGATATCCTGCGTGTTCGCCCAGGCAGTCAGCGTATTCAGGCGGTGCACGTACTCGTCGCGCGGATGGATGTTCGCGTTCGAATAGGCGATGGTGATGTCGTGGCCCTCTTCCTGCAGAAGGCGCGTGGGCTCCAGGGAACAGGGCCCGCAACAGGCATGTAGCAAGATTCTGGACACGGGGCAACCTCCTTTTCGCCTGCATTATACTAGAGGCCGTTTTTCGTACAGACCCGACCACGGGAGGCACATGGAACAGCGGCGCTACAAGGCGATATTCTTCGATTTGGACGGCACGTTGCTGCCCATCGACATGGACGAATTCCTGCATCGGTATTTCATTAAGCTGCGCATCTACGTCACACGTTTGGGATTGGATGCGGAGCGCTTCTCGTATGCGCTGAACGAGGGCATGAAATCCATGGGCGCCGACCATCCGGGCAAGACGAACCGGGAGGCCTTCTGGAGTACGTTCAATGCGCTGTTCGGCGAATCCGCGGACACCATGGAGAACGTCCTGCTGGATTTCTACGAGAACGACTTCGGCGAGATCGGCGCCGGCATTCAGCCGAACCCCGCCGCGCGCCGCGTGGTGGAGGACCTTCGCAAGAAAGGCTATCCGCTGTACCTGACCACGATGCCCATGTTCCCGGAATCGGCGCTGAACTGGCGTTTGAAATGGGCGGACGTCGACCCGTCGTGCTTCGAGCGCAAGACGACGTATGACAATTCGTCGGCGTTGAAGCCGTCGCTTTCGTATTACCGCCAGAACATCCGCATTGTCGGCTGCAAGCCCGAAGAGGTGTTGATGGTGGGCAACAACACGCGCGAGGACCTGGCCATCCTGGAGCTGGGCGCAGATGCGTTCCTGATCACGGACCGCATGCTGGACCCGGTGAACTTTCCGATCGATACCATCAAGAACGGCTCGCTGCAGCAGTTTGCAGACTGGGCAGCCAACTTTCCGGAATGCGAGGCGTAATGGACGAGCTTTTCAAGGTGACGAAGGACGCGCAAAGCGGCAACGCCCGCGCCCTGACGTTCGAAACGGCACACGGCACCGTGCACACGCCCATGTTCATGCCCGTGGGCACGCGGGCTTCCGTGAAGGGCGTGCTTCCCTCCACGCTGCACGAGATAGGATCGCAGGTGGTCTTGGCAAACACGTACCACCTTGCCATGCGTCCGGGTGCGGACCTTATCGCCGAGGCGGGCGGCATCCACGAGTTCATGCAGTACCATGGCCCCATGCTCACGGATTCCGGCGGTTTCCAGATCTTCTCGCTGGCAGATACCGTGAAGCTGGATGCTGACGGCGTCACATTCGCATCCGTGTACGACGGCGACAAGATTCATTGGACGCCCGAGGAGAACATGGCCATCCAGCAGAAGATCGGCGCCGACATCTGCATGCAGCTGGACCAGTGCCCGCCGTACCCGGCCACGCGTGAGTTCGTGGAACGGGCCGTTGATCTGTCCGCGCGGTGGGCGGAACGCTGCCTGGCGGCCCATACGCGCCGTGACCAGGCGCTATTCGGCATCGTGCAGGGCGGCATGCACTTGGATCTGCGCTTGGAGTCCATCCGCCGCCTTACAGAGGCGTCGGCGGCTGACGAGGCACGCGGCGGTGCCGGCTTTAAGGGCTACGGCATCGGCGGGTATTCCGTGGGCGAGGACCACGAGACCATGTTCGCCACGCTGGGGCGGGTTGCCCGCGCGCTTCCGGAGGACAAGCCGCGCTACCTGATGGGCGTGGGCAACCCAACGACGCTGGTGCGGGCTGTGGGCGAAGGAGTGGACATGTTCGACTGCGTGCTTCCCACGCGCACGGCGCGCATGGGCACGGCGTTCAGCCACGAAGGCCGCATGAACATGCGCAACGCGCGCTTCGTGCACGATTTCGGGCCGCTGGATTCGCAATGCACGTGTCCGGTGTGCGCGAAGTTCTCCCGTTCGTATCTGCGCCACTTGGTGAAGACGGGCGAGATGCTGGGCGGCATCCTGCTGTCCATCCATAACCTGTACTTCCTTTTAGAGCTGATGCGCCAAGCGCGCGCGGCGGTGCTGGCCGATGCGTATGATGAATTCGAAAATGAATGGATGTCGTCTCCGGCCGCGGCAGACTATTAAGGGCCTCATTCCGCTCTCTCTTTTTTCGACGGTGAACACCGTTCGTCCATAAACGACAGGTAAAGCCCTGATAAAGCCTCTGAGACGGCTGCGGGACCGGCGGCGGATGTGTCATAATGGCACGGTTATACGCAACAAAGCCAATCTGCCCCGGCGGACGAAGCCTGTTCTGTGCAGCCCGCGGCGGGCGAGGGAGATCAGCAAAAGGGATACGGTTCATGTTCAAGAAGAAGCCGAAAAACGATAAGTCCGAACAGCCCGACCTGCAGTCCATTGCGGCGAAGTCCCGCAAGGAAGCAAGCAGCCGAAAGCGCAGCAATCGGAAAAAGGCGGAGTCCCGCGCGAAAGACGGCAAGGCTTCTGCCGAAAGCACGGGCGCCGAGAAAGACGTTGCGAAGCGCACTTCGAAGCAGGCAACCGGCAAGGACAACGGCAAGGGGAAGAAGAATTCCCGCAAGCGTTCCCACAACGTGAATCGCCGCAACATCTGGCTGCTCATCGCTACCACGTTGCTGGTCATCGGCTCCATCTGGATGTTCATGCCGCCCGACCAGAAGATCAATCAGGGTCTGGATATCCAAGGCGGCCTGTCCGTGGTGCTGACGGCATCCGAGACGGATTCCGATAACGGCGCCATCAGCCAGGAGAACCTGGAGAAGAGCCGGGCCATCATTGAGAACCGCGTTAATGCGCTGGGCGCTTCCGAGACATCCGTGCAGGTGCAGGGCAACAACCAGATCCTGGTGCAGATCCCCGGCATGACAGACGCCGAAACGGCGCTGCAGACCATTGGACAGACCGGCAAGCTGGAATTCGCACGCCTGGATTCGTTCACGGATTCCAGCGTCGTTCAAAAGATCGAAAAAAACGAATACGGCCAGGAAGGCACCGTCACGGACAGCTTCGGCAACACACTGCCGTCCGGCAAGACGGAGCACCTGAAGGTCAAGTCCGGAACGTATACGCCTATCGTCACGGGCGAGAACATCACGCGCGTATCCGTGGATCGCGCAAGTGATACGTCGCAGTACTACGCCGTGAACCTGACGCTTGATTCTGCAGGCACGAAGGCGTTTGCGGAGGCTTCGAAGGATCTGGTCAGCACGCACGGGCAGATTGTCATCCTGCTGGATGGCGAGGTGCAGTCCGCGCCGGCCGTCCAAAGCGAGATCGACAACGGCCAGGTGTCCATCACCGGCAACTACACGCAGACGGAGGCACAGGCACTGCAGACGGTGCTGGAGTCCGGCTCGCTGCCGGTGAGCTTCACGTTCTCGCAGAGCTCCGTCGTCGGCCCCACGCTGGGCCAAGGCGCACTGGCCCTGGGTGTTCTGGTCGCCGGCATCGGCCTGCTGCTGGTCATGCTATACCTGCTGTTCTTCTACCGCGGCCTGGGTATGATCAACGCTGGCGCCATCCTGGTGTTCGCCGTGCTCTACTTGGGCATCCTGGCAACGCTTTCGCATTTCGGCCTGTTCAGCCTGTCCCTTGCAGGCGTGGCCGGCATCGTGTTGACAATCGGCATGGCGGCAGACTCGTCCGTGCTGACATTAGAGAGATTCAGAGAAGAGATACGTATGGGCAGAAGCGTGCGCGCCGCCAGCATCACCGGCGTCCGCCATGCCATCCAGACGTCCATCGACGCCGACCTGGTTACGCTGGTGTCCGCACTCTGCTTGTTCTTCCTGGCATCCGCATCCGTCAAGGGCTTCGGCCTAACGCTGGCCCTGGGCATCTTCTGCGATATCGCCATGATGCTGCTGTTTAAGGCTCCGTTGATCCGCCTGTTGGCGCCCCGTGTCATTGCGAAGCATCCGGGCTTCTGGGATATCAAGGACAGCCAGCAGGCTTCCGAGCAGTTCGCTCGCCTGTCCGAGGCTGAGGGCCAGTCGCAGGAGGCGGCCGAATCCGGCTACATGATCAGCCACGATGTCACGCAGAAGATATTGGAGTCGCGCATAGGCGAGAAGGCGAAGTCCCTCATGGACGGCCTCGGTGCAATGAAGGGCCGCTTCATCAAGAAGGACATCAACTTCCTGGGGTATCGCAAGGTGTTCCTGACCGTTTCGGCCGTGCTGGTCGTGGCGTCGTTCGCCGTGTTCGGCATCCGCGGCCTTGACCTGGGTATCGAGTTCGTGGGCGGCACGTCCGTCACGCTCAACCAAACGGGCGACATCTCCACCGATCAGATGCGCCAGGCATTCCAGGACGCAGGGGTCAACGATCCCGTGATTCAGACCATCACCACGAACGGCGAGCAGGGCATGATGGTCCGTACCACGGACACTTCAGCCGAGCATGCGTCCAGCGTGGCATCGAAGGTTGCGGATAGCCTGGGCCTGTCTGCGAACAACATCCAAGTGGAAACCATCGGACCCGACTGGGGCTCCAGCGTCATCCAATCGTCGCTGATCGCATTCTTCGTCTCGTTGGCGCTGATCATCGTGTATGTGGCCATTAGATTCGAATTCCGAATGGGCGTCATGGCCGTGGTGGCCTTGCTGCACGACCTCATAATCGTTGTGGGCATCTATGCCCTGGTGGGCAGGGAGGTGAACCCGAACACCATTGCCGCCCTGTTGACGATCTTAGGCTATTCGCTCTACGACACCGTCGTCGTGTTCCACCGCATGGTGGACAACAGCAAAAACCTGGACATCCGCTGCTCGTTCATGACGATGGCGAACCACTCCATCAACCAGGTGTTCGTACGTACCATCAACACGTCGCTTACGTCGCTGATCCCGGTTCTGGCTATGTTGTTCTTCGGCAGCGAAACGCTGAAGGACTTCGCATTCGCCATGGCCATCGGCCTGATCCTCGGTTCGTATTCCTCCATCGGCGTTGCGTCGCCGCTGTACGCCATGTGGAAGTCTCGTTCCGCCGAGAACCAGAAGCTCGTGAAGCGCTACGGTACGGAAGTCGGGAACTTCTCGTTCAAGGAAACCGCTCGCTTCAAGCCCGCCCCGGTGGCCGCCGCCGTCACGCCGGAACCTGCCGCTGCGGAAACGGTTCCCACGCCGAACAGCGCCGAGGCAACCCAGGCCGCATCCTCTGCGAGCAGCACGACGGCAGCCGAACCTGCCAAGCCGGCAAACACCGCGAAGAGCGGCGGAAAGAATAAATTCAAGAGCAACCACCACTATCGAAAGAAGAACTAGATGAGCAAAGAGGAAATCCGCGAGGGCAGCGCGCCTAATTTCTGCCCGCCTGAGAAAGAGGGCACGGTCCTGTCGTTCGTGGACGAAAAGAACGAGCAGGTCGACCTCGAGTTCCTGGGCCTGATTCTGGATGGGGACACGCGCTTCGGGTTCTTCTTCCCCGTATCCGAAGACGAGCCGGCGCTGTCGTCCGGCGAAGTGGTGGTCCTGGAGGTCACGGAGCTTGACGAGGACGGCCAGCCGGCTGCGTTCGAGCTGATCGAGGACGAGGCGGTGGCCGAAGACGCCTATCGCCAGTTCCAGGAGGCAACGAAGGATCTGTACCGCTTCGAATAGCGGACGCAGCTATATCGCCGATACGGCAACGAAAGGGCCGGGATGCATACGTGCATTCCGGCCTATCGCTTTTGTTACAGCGGGTGGTGCAGCGTCCTCGCCAGCGCATCCGCCAACGCTTCGGCCGTATCGGCGTCTGTCGGGATATCGAACCCGTTCTGCCGGAGGCACGATGCCATCCGCAACATCTCCGGCGCCTCCAATCCGCAGGATGCCAGCTGCTCGGTATCGGAGAGCGTCTGGGCGGGCGTTCCATGCGCAACAATGCTCCCCTGGTCCATGATCAGGACCTGATCGCAGCGCATCAGCAGGTTCATGTCATGCGACGTCATGACAATGGGCATGCCCCGTTCGCGCAGTTGCTCCAGCAGCGCCGCCAGGTCTCGGCGGTGCGCGGGATCCTGGCCGGCGGTGGGCTCGTCAAGCGCCAGGACGTCCGGACGCAGGGCAAGGACGCCGGCGAGGGCGACGCGCCGTTGCTCGCCGCCCGACAGGCTGAACGGGTTGCGGTCCCATAGCGCCTCCGGGACCCCGGCCATGCGCAGCGCCCATTCGGCGTCGCGTTCGGCCTGCTCCCGGTCCAAGCCCCGGTTGTGCGGCCCGAATGCCGCATCGGCGCGCACGGTCTGCGCGAACAGCTGCCGTTCCGGGTATTGGAACACGAGGCCGACGCGCAGCGGGCGGGCGCCATCGCCATCAGACGTGCGAACGATTCGCCCGCTTTGGGGCTCCAACAGGCCGGCGAGCAGCTTCAACAGCGTGCTCTTGCCGCTTCCCGTGGCACCGGCGATGCCTAGCAGGCCGGTACGCTCGAGCGAGAACGAAACATCGCGGACGGCAGCGCGTTCTGCAGGGACATTGACGTCGGCCTCTTCGCGCCTGCCACGCTCCCTCCTGCGTTTACCCTGCTTGCGGGCCGTGTTCGCTTCCCGCCGGTCATCGCGATAGGCGAACGATACTCCTTCGAACGCGATCATCGGGCTTCCTCCTGTTCGCGAAGCGATGCCACGGCCTGCGCGAACTCCGTCTCCGATCGGCAGAACGGCACGGCGAATCCGCGTTCGGCAAGAAGGCGGTGCAGCGCAACGGGCAGCGGCTCTTCAAGCGATAGGCGTTCTACCAGGGCGCGGTTGCCGAACACGTCCTCGGGCGCGCCATCGCAGGCGATGCGCCCGGCTTCCAGGGCGATAATGCGGTCTGCGCGCAGCGCCTCGTCCATGAAATGCGTGACGGACACCGTTGCAATGCCATGGCTGCGCCGGCCATCAAGCAGCTCCTCCAGGGTGCGGCGCCCGCGCGGGTCGAGCATGCTGGCGGCTTCGTCCAGCACCAATGCCTGCGGGCCCAGCGCCAGCGCGCCGGCAATGGCAAGCCGCTGCTTCTGCCCGCCGGAAAGCGAGGCGACCGGGCAGTGGGCGAATGCGGCCAGGCCCACGGCTTCCAGCGCGGTATGTGCCCGGTGCTGGACCTCGTTGCGCGCCAGCCCCAGATTCGCAGGTCCGAAGGCCGCTTCGTCCTCGACGATGCTCTCAACCAGCTGGTCGTCGGGATTCTGGAACACATATCCGCAGGCGGCATGGACGGCGGGCGCCGTCTCGGCGTCTCCGGTATCGTGCCCATCCACGGTGACGGTGCCCTTGTCGGGTATCAGCAAGCCGCAGGCCAGCTTCGCCAGCGTGCTCTTGCCGCTGCCGTTGCCCCCTACGACGGCAACGGATTGCCCGGGATCCACGTCGAACGACAAGTCGCGCACGGCCCATTGCTCGACGGTGGCGCCGGGATAGCGGAACCAGACGTTCCGGAAGCTGATGAGGGGGCGTTGAGCTGACATGAGGCCTCCGTTCACCTACCGTATTCGGGGCGAATACGCCCCTCGCGGATAAATGGAACACGCTGCAATGGTTTGGAAATCATACGGCAACATATGTTCATATACTTTTCACTCATAGGTTAGAACCCTATCAGAGTTGGGTGTTCGAAGCGTGGACTGACGAGTTCGCGGGCGTTCGAAATCATGTGTTCGCAACGGTTGCTTCATCGGTGTCTGATAGCGGGACTGCGCATCATCTGCATATGAGAGAGAGTGGGGCTCATGGACGTTCTAGCAGTATTGAATTCGATAGACTCCTTCGTGTGGGGTCCGGCGATGATCTGCCTGTTGCTGGGATCGCATATCTTCCTGACGTTTCGCACGGGGGTCATCCAGCGCAAGATCGGCACCGGCATCAAGCTTTCCGTGACGAAGGATCCGCAGGCCGAAGGCGACATCAGCCAGTTCCAGGCACTTGCGACGGCGCTTTCCGCCACCATCGGCACCGGCAACATCGTCGGCGTGGGCACGGCCATTCTGGCAGGCGGCCCGGGCGCGGTGCTGTGGATGTGGCTGACCGGCGTGTTTGGCATCGCCACGAAGTACTCCGAGACGTTCATCTCCGTGAAGTACCGCGTCAAGGACCACCGGGGCGAGATGCTGGGCGGCGCCATGTACGCTTGGAAGCGCGCGTTCAAGCGCAAGGACGGCAGCACCCCCGTTTGGGCGGCCTTCTTTGCCGGCGCGTTCGCCCTGTTCGCGGCCATTGCCTCGTTCGGCATCGGCTCCGCCGTGCAGTCGTCGTCCATGGCGGGCATCATCACCGCGAACTTCCCCGATGCTCCCACATGGCTCATCGGCCTGTGCATCGTGGTGCTGGTCAGCCTCGTCATCTTCGGCGGCATCAGCCAGATCGCGAAGGTCTGCCAAGTGCTGGTCCCGTTCATGGCCATTGCGTATTCCGTGGGCTGCATCGTGATCATCTGCATGAATGCCGAATATGTATGGCCGGCCATCCAGATGATCTGCGAATGCGCGTTCACGCCGCAGGCTGCATTCGGCGGCGCTGTGGGCTCCGGCCTCATGGCGGCGTTGCAATTCGGCTGCGCGCGCGGCCTGTTCTCGAATGAGTCCGGCCTGGGTTCCGCGCCCATCGTGGCTGCCGCTGCCTCCACCCGCAACCCGGCGCGCCAGGCGCTGGTCTCCATGACCGGCACGTTCTGGGACACGGTCATCATCTGCGCGCTGACCGGCATCGTGCTGGTGTCCACCGGCATCGCGAACCCCGACATGTTCGCAAACGGCGCCATCACGAAGGGCGCCGAGCTCACGAGCGCGGCATTCGCGCAGATCCCTATCGTGGGAACGCCCATCCTGGTCTTCGGCATGATCACGTTCGCCTTCTCCACCATCATCGGCTGGAGCTACTACGGCAACCGTTGCATCACGTACCTGTTCGGCTCCAAGGCCATTCGCCCGTATCAGGTGGTTTACGTCATCGTCGCCTTCCTGGGCGTCATCGGCGTCGGCGACATGGTGTGGACGTGCTCGGACATCGCGAATGCACTCATGGCCATCCCGAACATCATCGTGGTGCTGGCGCTTTCGGGCATCATCGCGAAGGAGACGAAGCATTACGTCTGGAAGGGCAACCTGGACGAGGTGAACAACGAGGAGATACCCGTCGTCACAACGAAGTAGCGTGTTGGCCGCGGCCTTTGCGCGGGACGCAGACGGAACAGGGGCCGGGCGGCGGAAGGCGCCCGGCTTTTCGTTTGCCTGCAAAGCGCTGGAGTGTGCGAAAGCGGGGCGCAATGCGCCGTTGGCTCACCCGGAACAGCCTCGATCATGATTGACTGCGACTATGGACGCGCGGCGATTCCGGTGCATCGCAATGAAGAGTGGGCGAGATCGCATTGATTGGGTATTGAGCAGCGCAGGGAATTCTCTACGATTCTCTCATAGGGATACATAATAATGTAATGACGGCAAGTTATAAGCGATGCGGGCCCCTCCCGGCATCGCGTGTCACGGACGGAGCAATGCCATGGCAGAATACATCCCCATTTCCGGTCACACGAAGGTTGTCGGCCTCATCGGCAGCCCGGTAGCGCACTCCCTTTCCCCGGAGATGCACAACTATTCATTCCGTCAGTTGGGAATAGATGCGCGCTATTTCGCGTTCGACGTCCAGACGGAGGACCTGCCCGTTGTGATTCCGGCAATGAAGGCCATGGGCTTTGTCGGGGCGAACGTGACCATGCCCTGCAAGAACACCGTCATCCCGTATCTGGACGAGCTTTCCGATGCGGCGCACCTGGAACAGGCCGTCAACGTCATCGAATTCCGCGACGGCAAGGCCATCGGGCACAACACGGACGGCGTGGGCTTCACCACGAATCTTCGCAAGCACGGGCTTGACCTGGACGGCAAGACGTTCACGTTGCTGGGCGCGGGCGGTGCCGGGTCGGCCATTCTCGTGCAGGCGGCCCTGGACGGCGCGAAGAAGATCAACGTATTCTGCCGGCAGGGCGGCCGTTCGTGGGACCACACGGTGAAGCTGCTGCCCAGCGTCGTGGAGGCCACCGGCTGCGACATCGCGCTGCATCCGCTGGAGAGCCAGGACGACCTGAAGGCGTGCATCGCCGAATCCGATTGCGTGACGAACGCCACGAAGGTGGGCATGGGCGAAGGATCCACGGACACGCTCGTCGATCCCGCATACCTCCGCCCCGGGCTGTTCGTTGCCGATGCGTGCTATTTCCCGCGCGAGACGCAGCTGCTGAAAGACGCGAAGGCCCAGGGAGCCACGCCCGTGGGGGGCTTGGGAATGCTGATCGAGCAGGCGGCTGCCGGCGAGAGGATCTGGTTCGGCGTGGATATGCCCATCGATGCCATCCGCGCGCAGCTGTTCGACGACTGATGCCGTAGGCGAAAGCACCGAGGACTTCATACCCGCGTTTCGCTGGAATCCCAGCTGGACGCGGGTATTTTGTGTGCAGCGGCAATCGACGGTTGCATTGGATTCCCAGGGCGCTATAATTTCGGAGTTTCTGATTACACATGCGCGATGGATCCGCGTCCGCTAGTGGCCTCCCATAAGGCTGCGGGCAGGAGATGAAGTCGTGCAGAGGACTAACGAATGGAGAGAACATGGCAAAGATCAACATCAAGACCCTGCTGGATGCAGGCGCTCACTTCGGCCATCAGACGCGCCGTTGGAACCCGAAGATGAAGCCGTATATCTTCGGTCATCGCGGCGATATCTACATCCTGGACCTGAAGCAGACCCTGGTTGGCATGGACCAGGCCTACACGTTCGTTTCGAACCTGACACACAACGGCGGCACCGTGCTGTTCGTGGGCACGAAGAAGCAGGCCCAGGACCCCATCGTGGAAGCAGCGAACCGCTGCGGCATGCCCTACGTCAACACCCGTTGGCTGGGCGGCATGCTGACGAACTTCGTCACCATCCGCTCCCGTGTGAACCGTATGGAGGAGCTTGAGGCCATGCAGTCCGACGGCCGCATGGAGGCGCTGCCCAAGAAGGAGCAGGTGCTGCTGCTGAAGGAGCTGGCGAAGCTGCAGACGAACCTGAACGGCATCCGCAACATGAAGAAGCTGCCGGACGCCATCTTCGTCATCGATACGAACCGCGAGGAGATCGCCATCCGCGAGGCCCATCGCCTGAACATCCCCGTCGTGGGCACCATCGATACGAACTGCGATCCTGACGAGGTCGATTACGGCATCCCGTCGAACGACGACGCCATCCGCTCCGTCAAGCTGATGACCGAGTTCATCGCCGACGCCGTCATCGCCGGCACCGGCGCTGCCGTGACCGTCGAGGAGATGGAGGGCACGGAGCCCGCCGAGGCTGCCGAGCCCGCAACGTCCGAGGCTGTTGCCGAGGCTGCCGCCGACGCCCCCGCTGCCGAGTAGCGCGTACCTGAACGACAGGCATCGCATCTGCGATACGAATGTTCGCATCAGCGGCCCCGCCCCGAACGACGGGGCCGTTTTTCGGATAAGGAGATGCCGCGCAAGCGGCCCTAAGTGAAAGGAACATCCATGGCTGAAATCAAGGCTGCTATGGTAAAGGAGCTCCGCGAGATGACTGGCGCGGGCATGATGGAATGCAAGAAGGCCCTGGTCAAGGCTGACGGCGACATGGAGAAGGCCGTCGACGTCCTGCGTACCGCCGGCCTGGCCGCCGTTGCGAAGAAGGCCGGCCGTGCCACGAACGAGGGCACTGCCCTGGCTGTTGTCAGCGCTGACGGCAAGACCGGTGCCGTCGTCGAGCTGAACTGCGAGACGGACTTCGTCGGCATGAACGACAAGTTCAAGGCCTATGCCGAGAAGATTGCCCGAGCCGCTATCGAGAACAAGCCCGCTGACATGGATGCCCTGAAGGCTTCCGAGATCGACGGCCAGACCGTTGACGAGCTCATCACGGACGCCATCCACACGCTGGGCGAGAACATCCAGCTGAGCCGCTTCGGCGTGAAGGAAGGCGACGCCCTGGCTGCGTACGTCCACATGGGCGGCAAGATCGGCGTCCTGGTTTCCTTCGACGTCGCCGATGCTGCGGCTGCCGAGACGGACGAGTTCAAGACGTATGCCCGCGACGTGGCCATGCAGATCGCCGCTGCCGGCCCCATCGCTGTTTCCCGCGAGGAGGTTCCCGCGGACGTGGTGGAGCATGAGATGGGCATCTACAAGGCGCAGGCTGCCGAGTCCGGCAAGCCCGAGCAGATCCAGGAGAAGATCGCTACCGGCCGTATGAACAAGTTCTACAAGGAATTCGTTCTGACTGAGCAGGACTTCGTCAAGGATCCCGACAAGACCATCAAGCAGTACACGGATGAGGTTGCGAAGAAGCTGGGCACCACCATCACCATCAAGGCATTCGACCGCTTCGTGCTGGGCGAGTCCGAGGACTAAATCCTCAGGGCATTTTCTGCAAGAGCGAATGCACACGACGGGCTGCCTTCAGGCAGCCCGTTTTTCATATCCCGCCAGGTATAACGAAGCGGCACCCGCCGGTCAGCGGATGCCGCTTGTCTTCCAGTATTCGCTTTCGTGCCGTCTGTCAAACGGCGGCACCGAACTACAGGTTGTCGATGTACGTCACAATATCCCCGACGGAGTTCAGGTTCTCGGGATAACCCAGCTGGATGTTGCAGCGGGCTTCCAGATCGCAGATCAGCTCTACCAAATCCAGCGAGTCGATGGAAAGCGATTCGAGGGTGGAATCCAACGTGACCGTATCGGGATCGATTTCCAGATTGTCCTGAAGGATATCTTTAATGGTTTGCAGCGTGTCCATGAGAGTCCTATCTGCTATGCGGATGCCGGGCACCGTTCGGGTGCGGGCGGTTTTCGGCGGTACGTTCCGCCGCCGTGCGTATTCTACTTCAAAACATGCAGGGAGGCGGGCGCATAAGGCATCCTTTGCAGGTACCGTGCGCAATGCGTTGAGTTTTTGCGTAATACGATGGTATTTCGAGCTGCGGAGACGCTGTTTGCTCGGCCGTTCTGCTACGGTTTATCCGTCTTACTATCGCTCGGACATCGCGTCCAATAGAAGGGAAGGAGCAGCTATATGGCGCTCGACAACGAGAACGGTCCTTCCGGCAACGTGTCCCGGACCGGCAGTACGGAACCCTTGGAAACTGGAGCTGCAGACCAGACGGCATCTTGGGGAGATGCATCGCAAACGTCCTCTGCAAAAACCGGGGAGATGCCTCCAGTTTCGAATGGTCCCGTGCCGCCGAACGGGGCAGCCGCGGGAAGCAGGAAATCGAAGCGTTTCCGGATTGGCAGGAACCGCGGCTCCAAGGGGAGCAGTGCCGCGAAGCGCCCGGGATTGCGCGCCTTCATCGGCGGTTTGGTAGGCGCTGCGGCAGCATGCCTGATTGTGCTCGGGGTTACCGGCAACCTGTCGAACGGCGGCGTGACGGCCGATACCGTCGATTTGGGAAGCGACACGAACACGACCATCAACGTTCAGGGCGAAGACAACACCCTGGCCGAGACGGTTGCGCAGAAAGACATCTCGTCCGTCGTGTGCATCTACGTCTACACGAAGCAGGACAGCGTCTCGAACTTCTTCGGCGGCGTGTCCGACGGCTCCGATACCAGCACTGAGACGGAGAGCAGCCTGGGCAGCGGCGTCATCCTGTCCAAGAACGGCTATATCCTGACGAACTACCATGTTATCGAGGGCGCCTCCAGCTTGAAGGTGTCCGTGAACGGCAGCATGTTGAGCGCAAAGGTCGTCGGCACAGATGAGAGCAGCGACCTTGCGGTGATCAAGGTCAATGCAACGGGACTGACGCCTATCGAGATCGGCAGCTCGTCCAACCTGAAGGTGGGCGAGTGGGTCATGGCCATCGGCTCGCCGTACGGCATGGAGCAGTCCGTCTCTACCGGCATCATTTCCGCAACCAGCCGTTCGTCTGCATCGCTGCAGGCCAGCGATAGCACCGCAGTCTACACGAACATGATCCAGACGGACGCGGCCATCAACCCCGGCAACTCCGGCGGCGCGCTGGTGGACTCCAATGGCAAGCTCATCGGCATCAACACCATGATTGCCAGCAACAGCGATTCGAACTCCGGTGTCGGGTTCGCCATCCCGGTGGACTATGCCATCGACATCGCGAAGCAGCTCATGAAGGGCGAAACGCCCTCGCATGCGCAGCTGGGCGTTTCTGCCGCAACCGTTACCTCGCAGAACGCAAAGCAGTACGGCCTGTCCGTTGAGTCGGGCGCTTACGTGAACTCCGTCAGCTCCGGCAGCGCGGCAGACAGTGCGGGCATCAAAGTGGGCGACATCATCACGAAGGTGGGCGATACGAACATCACATCCGCAACGGATCTGGTGGTAGCCGTCCGCTCGCACAACGTGGGCGATAGCGTAACCGTGGAAGTGAACCGCAACGGCGAGACGAAGTCGTTCGATGTCACCTTGGGCGAGGATACGGACAGCACCAGCAACTCGAGTTCCAGCAGCTCGAGCAGCAGCACGAACGGCAACTAGCCCGACGGATTCGCCTCAGGCATCCGGTACCTTCGCGACAACGGCAAGAGCCGCCTGCCCATTCCCTCTGGGCTTTCAATGAAAGTGGGCGAAAAGGGCTCCGCTTCGGCGGGGCCCTTTCTGTATTCGGGTAAGATGGCGTACAGAGTAGAAAGGTAGGGAAAGAGCATGGCGAAAGATTACAAGTATCATCGTGTTCTGCTGAAACTGTCCGGCGAGGCTTTGATGGGGGATACCGGATACGGCATCGACCCGAAGGTAGTGGAAGAGCTGGCCGGCGAGATCAAGCGCATCCATGACGACGGCATCGAGTTGGCGGTCACGGTAGGCGGAGGCAATATCTTCCGCGGCGTGGCCGGTTCCGCCGAGGGCATGGACCGCAGCCAGGCAGACTACATCGGCATGCTCGCCACCTGCATGAACGCCCTGGCGCTGCAGGACGCGTTCGAGCGCAACGGCATTCCCACCCGCGTGCTGTCCGCCATCGAGATGCGTCAGGTTGCCGAGACGTACATCCGCCGTCGCGCCATTCGCCACCTGGAGAAGGGGCGCGTGGTCATCTTCGCCGCCGGCACCGGCAATCCCTACTTCACCACGGATACCACGGCTGCGCTCCGCGCGTGCGAAATCGGCGCCGAATGCCTGATGAAGGCAACGAAGGTCGACGGCATCTACGACAGCGACCCCGTCACGAACCCGAATGCGAAGCGCTTCGAGGAGATCACGTACCTGGAGGTGCTGGCGAAGGAGCTGCACGTCATGGACTCCACGGCCACGTCGCTGTGCATGGACAACAAGCTGCCCATGCTGGTGTTCGACATCACGGAGCCGGGGAACATCTCCCGCGTGCTGAAGGGCGAGAAGGTGGGCACCACGGTTCACTAGGCCGTGTGCAGCATGCTTCCCAACGTACCTGCGTATGGCGGAATCTTGTCCCGCCATCTGCGGCTGTGGTACCTTGGAATATAGCGATAAACCGCCGGTAACCAGAGTTTTCAAGAAAGGACGATCATGGTCGACGACATCATGCTCGAAACCGAAGAGGGAATGGAAAAGGCCATTAAGTCGCTGGAGACGGCGTTTTCATCCGTCCGTACGGGCCGTGCGAATGCGATGATCCTGGAAAAGGTGAAGGTAGAGTACTACGGCGTCCCCACGCCCGTGACGCAGATGGCGGCCGTGAAGACGCCCGATGCGCACATGCTGGTCATCGAGCCCTGGGATAAGGGCACGCTGGGCGCCATCGAGCACGCCATCATGGAAAGCAACCTGGGCGTGACGCCGAACAACGACGGCACCTGCATTCGCCTGCCGTTCCCGTCGCTGACGGAGGAGCGCCGCAAGGAGCTGGTGAAGCAATGCCGCAAGTACGCCGAAGAGGCGCGCGTGGCCGTTCGCAACTCCCGCCGCGAGGGCAACACCCAGGTGGAGAAGGAGAAGAAGGCCGGCGACATCTCGGAAGACGACGAGCGCCGCGCCGAGGAATCCATCCAGAAGCTCACGAACCGTTACGTGAAGAAGGTCGACGACATCCTGCAGAAGAAGGAAGAGGAGCTGATGGCTATCTAGGCGGCCTGTTCTTCTTGCTGCTGCGCTCCGTAGGCGGCAGCATGCGGCATGAGCGCACATGACAAGTGCGTTTCACCCTGTGCGGCAACTGCGCGAACGCAACACGGAAAGGTACCCTATACGCGTATGCTGAAACCCTTGGACTACATATTCCCGAACCCGCCGGCCGACCTGGATCCCCGGGCGCTGGACCCCGACCGCGTGCCGCAGCATGTGGCTGTGATCATGGACGGCAATGGGCGCTGGGCCAAGAAGCGTGCGCTGAACAGGCTGAAGGGGCACAAGGCCGGCATCGAGGCCGTGCGCGAGACCATTCGCTGCGCGAATGATGTGGGTGTTCGCTACCTGACCATCTATTCGTTCTCCACGGAGAACTGGAAGCGCTCGCAGGAAGAGGTCGACGGCCTCATGCATCTGTTCGCGAAGACCATGCTGGCAGAAGTGGACGGCTTGGACGAAGAGAACGTGCGCGTCCGCACCATCGGCGACCTTTCGCGCCTGCCGCAGGAGACGCGCGATGCGTTCGACGAGGCATGGGAGCAGACCAGGGGGAACACCGGCATGACGTTGCTGGTGGCCGTGAATTACGGCTCGCGCGAGGAGATTCTGCGTTCTGCGCAGCGCTGCATGGACGAGGCCGTTGCGCAGGCGGCGGCCGGCGCCGCACCGCTGCAGGTGACGGAGGAGCTGTTCGAGCAGGGCCTGTACACCACGGGCGTGCCCGATCCCGACCTGGTCATCCGCACCAGCGGCGAGCTGCGCCTGTCGAACTTCCTGCTGTGGCAGGTTGCATACGCGGAATTCTACGTGACGGATGTGCTCTGGCCGGATTTCAACCGCTACGACCTGCTGCGCGCCCTGCTGGACTACCAGGGGCGCGACCGTCGGTTCGGAGGCGCGGAGTGAGCACATCCGAACGCGACCGCCGCACAGAGCCGAAGCCCATGGACGAGCGCTTCGGCACGAAGGCGAAGAACAAGGCGTACGAGAAGACGCCGGAGCGCTTCAAGAACGCAAGCCCGCTGCAGGTGCGCCTGCGCACCGGCGCCGTGTACATCACGCTCACGGCCGGCTGCATCCTGATCAACGACGTCGTGGCCGCCGGCATGCTGGCTTTGACGGCCGCCATCTGCGCCGGCGAGTTCTACTTCATGCAGCGCGAGGATGCGAAGCTGCCGAACGAGTGGCTGGGCATCATCGGCGCGGCATGCTATCCGTTCTCGCTGCTGTGGTTCGGCCTGCCCGGCGTGATGGTCGTAACCGTGGCATTGCTGCTGGCGCTGCTGGTCTGGTACACGTACTTCATGAAATCGCGCATCGCGGACGTGGCCATCAGCTTCTTCGGCGCCGCGTACACGGGTCTGATGATCTCCGGCATCCTGGTCATCCGCCAGGCGCTGCCGGAGCCGTGGGGCGGCGTGCTGTGCCTGCTGCTGTTCTTCAGCATCTGGTTCAACGACGGCCTGGCTTACCTGGTGGGCAGCAAGTTCGGCAAGCACAAGCTGGCGCCCCGCACCAGCCCGAAGAAGAGCTGGGAGGGCTTTTTCGGCGGCCTGTTCGCCTCGGCCGTGCTCTGGGTTGCCATGAGCTTCGTGCCCGGCGTGAATATGCCCGTTCCCGAGGCTATTGTGTTCGGCGTGTTCTGCGGTGCCTGCGGCGTGTTGGGCGACCTGGTGGAAAGCCGCATCAAGCGGAATGCGGGAGTGAAGGATTCGGGTACCATCATGCCCGGTCACGGTGGTCTGTTGGACCGTTGCGACTCGCTGTTCGTCTGCGCGGTGGTAGCCTGCATCCTGTTGATTCTGGGAGGATGCATCCCCAATGTCTATTTCTGATAACGCAAACAGGCCCGGCGGCGCATCTGCCGCCGTTCCCGCGGAAAAGGCGGGCAGCGTGAAGAACATCGTCGTGCTGGGCTCGAGCGGCTCCATCGGCCGCCAGACGCTGGATGTGGTACGTCGTCACCCCGATCGGCTGAACGTCGTGGCGCTTGCCGTGCGCCGCAGCATCGACGTGCTGTGCGATCAGATCCGCGCCTGCAAGCCGCGCTACGTTGCGGTAGGCGATGACAGCCTGGATGCAGCGGCGCGCGAAGACGTGCGCGCCCGCATCGCCGCCATCCGCGACGAGGACGGCAACCCCGTTCCGGTTGAAGTGTCGTTCGGCTCCGCGGCGGTGGAGCAGCTGTGCTTCGCGGACGGGGCGGACCTGGTGGTCAACGCGCTGGTGGGCGCCGCCGGCCTGCGTGCCAGCTACGCCACACTGAAGTCCGGCCGCAAGCTGGCGCTGGCGAACAAGGAGTCGCTGGTCGTGGGCGGCGACCTGCTGATGCCCATGAGCACGCATGAGACGCTGCTTCCCATAGACTCCGAGCATGGCGCCATCTACCAGTGCCTGCTGGGCGAAGATCCCGCAGAGGTGCGTCGCCTGTGGGTCACGGCATCCGGCGGCCCGTTCCGCGGCAAGACGCGCGAAGAGCTAGCGAATGTCACGGTGAAGCAGGCGCTGGCGCATCCCACGTGGCATATGGGGCCGAAGATCACCATCGATTCGTCCACGCTCATGAACAAGGGCCTGGAGGTTATCGAGGCGCACCATCTGTTCGCCATGCCGTACGACCGCATAGAGGTGGTGGTGCAGCCGCAGAGCGCCATCCATTCCATGGTCGAGTACATCGACGGCAGCGTGAAGGCGCATCTGGGCACCACGGACATGCGCATTCCCATCCAGTTCGCCCTGTCGTATCCCGAGCGCTGGGATGCGCCGGTGGAGCCGCTCGACTTCCGCACGCTGGGCAAGCTGGAGTTCTACGCACCCGACACGGACACGTTCCGCTGCCTGGCGCTGGCCCGCGCGGCCGGATCCACGGGCGGCACGCTGCCGTGTGCCATGAATGCGGCGAACGAAGTGGCCGTGGCGTCGTTCCTAGCGGGCGGCTGCGGGTTTCTGCAGATTGCGGAGACCGTCGAGGCTGTCATGGACGACACGCAGGTGGAGGCCGTGGAGAGTATCGAGCAGCTGCAGGAAGTGGACGCCCTGGCGCGTCGCAAGGCTGCGGATATCCTGGCGAAAGCGGAACGGTAGCGCATGGACGTTGTTTGGATGGCCCTATACCTGGTGCTGATCCTCAGCATTCTGGTGTTCGTCCATGAGGGCGGCCATTTCCTGGTGGCGCGGGCCTTCAAGGTGCGCGTGACCGAGTTCATGCTGGGCTTTCCCGGCCCGAACCTCCATTTCACCTGGCACGGCACGAAATTCGGCATCACGGCGGTGCCCCTGGGCGGCTACGCCCGCGTCTGCGGCATGGAGCCCGGGCCGGAGAGCCCGCACCTGCGCCGCATGATGGAACTTTCCTACGAGCGCGGCCAGCTGACCGTGGCGGATGCCGCTGCCGAGCTGGGCATCTCCGAAGATGACGCGCGCGAGGCGCTGGACGAGCTGTACGAGTGGGGCACGCTGGAGGCTCCGCGTGCCCGCGACGAGCAGGAGACCTTCCGCACGCCCGAGCGCGACGGATACGCGTTGGGGCAGGCGCGCCCGCTTGCGGACGTGGACTCCTTCTATGAAAGCGAACGCAAGCAGCAGTACCGCAGCCTGCCGTTCGTCAAGCGCATCTGCATCCTGCTGGCCGGTCCGGGCATGAACCTGCTGTTCGCCGTCGTGGCGTTCGTGGTCATCTACAGCATCTTGGGTGTCGACTACACGGATTCCTCCGGCGTCACGCAACATCTGGTGGTTGACCCGCTGCGGGCCATACGGGGCGGCTTCAACTACATCGGCATGGTGTTCGTGGCCATCTTGGGGCTGTTCAACCCCCAGACAGCGGCCGATACCGTCTCGAATTCCACCTCCGTGCTGGGCATCGCGGTCCTGTCGAAGAACGCTGCCGACGCCGGACTGGCGAACTTCCTGTTCTTCATGGCGGCCATCTCCGTTTCGCTGGGCCTGATGAACATGCTGCCCATCCCGCCGCTGGACGGCGGACGGTTCGCCGTGGAGGTCTTCCAGCTCATCGCGCGCCGCAGCATCACGCGCCGCGTGCTCACCGGATTGTCCGTCACGGGCATGGCACTGTTCTTCGGGTTCTTCGTGCTGATGCTGAACCAGGACATACAGCGCTTCGTGTTCGGCAACTGGGGCTGACGTGCGCCTGCGGCCCGATGCGCATTGCATGGCGATTCGCCGCGCCGCGCGCACAGGCGTGCTTCGACCGGCGCAACATGGGTAGAATGGGCATTCAGGAGGCTGTACATGAAACCGAACGAACTCACGCGACAGGTCATGGTGGGAACGGTGCCTGTGGGGCATGGCGCGCCCTGCGCCGTGCAGTCCATGCTCAATGCTCCCGCACATGATGTCCAGGCGAACCTGGACCAGATTCGCCGCTGCGCCGATGCCGGATGCGAGATCATCCGCATGGCCATCCCGGACCGCTCGTGCCTGGATACGTTCCAGGCCGTATGCGCGGAATCGTCGCTCCCCGTGGTGGCCGACGTCCACTTCGACTACCGCATCGCCATCGAAGCCGCGAAACGCGGGGCCGCGAAGCTGCGCATCAACCCGGGCAACATCGGCAGCTGGGAGCGCACGGATGCCGTAATAGACGCCGCCGGCGAGGCGGGCATACCCATCCGAATCGGTGTGAATGCCGGCTCCCTGGACGATGCGCTGAAGCAGCGGCAGGACCTGACGCTTGCACAGAAGATCGCGCAGAGCGCCATCGATTACACGGCCCACCTCAAGGAGCGCGGCTTCGACGACATCGTGGTGTCTGCGAAGGCGCACGACGTGCCCACGACCATCGAGGCGTACCGCATCCTGGCGCGCGAGATACCCCAAGTGCCGCTGCACATCGGAATCACGGAGGCCGGGACGCTGTTCCAGGGCCTGGTGAAATCCGCGGCCGGCCTGGGCGTGCTGCTGGAAGAGGGCATCGGCGACACCATGCGCATCTCGCTGACGGACGACCTGGTGCAGGAGGTGCATGCGGCATGGACGCTGCTTGCGGCGCTGGGCCTGCGCCGCAAGCACCCGGAGATCATCAGCTGTCCCACGTGCGGCCGCTGCAAGGTGGACCTGATCGCGCTGGCGAAGGAAGTGGAATCGCGCATCGGCCACCTGGAAAAGCCGGTGAAGGTGGCGGTCATGGGATGCGTTGTGAACGGTCCCGGCGAAGCAGCGGATGCGGACATCGGCGTCGCATGCGGCGACGGGGTGGGCATGCTGTTCCGCAACGGGTCTATAATGCGTAAAGTCGATCAGAGTGAAATCGTAGACGCCTTGGTAGAGGAGTTAGGAAAATTATGAGCAAAGTCATCCGTATGAGCAAGTTGTACGCACCTACGCTCAAAGAGGACCCCGCTGAGGCGGATATCGCCAGCCATAAGCTGCTGCTGCGCGCGGGCATGATCCGCCGCATGGCATCCGGCATCTACACGTACCTGCCGTTGGGTCAGATGGTCCTGCGCAAGATCGAGCGCATCGTGCGTGAGGAGATGGATGCCATCGGCGCGCAGGAGATCCTGATGCCGGCGCTGCAGCCCGACGACCTGTGGAAGGAGAGCGGCCGCTGGGACGACTACGGTCCCGAGCTGATGCGCCTGCGCGACCGCCACGACCACGGGTTCTGCCTGGGGCCCACGCATGAGGAGCTCATCACAGCGCTGGTGCGCAACGAGCTGCGCTCGTATAAGCAGCTGCCCACCACGCTCTATCAGATCCAGACGAAGTACCGCGACGAGATTCGCCCGCGCTTCGGCCTGCTACGCAGCCGCGAGTTCATCATGAAGGACGCCTACAGCTTCAACGAGTCGCAGGAGTCGCTGCAGGAAGTGTACGACCAGATGGGCGAGGCCTACGGGCACATCTGCCAGCGCTGCGGCCTGGAGTACCGCGCGGTCGATGCGGACTCCGGCCAGATCGGCGGCAAGGTCAGCGTGGAGTACATGGCGCTTGCGGATTCCGGCGAAGCGGAGCTGGTCACCTGTCCCGAATGCGACTTCGCATCCGATACGGAGGCGGCGGCGTGCGTGGCGCAGCCCACGGAGCACAAGGTGGACGCCATGGAGAAGGTCGCCACGCCGGGCGTGCATACCATCGCCGAGCTGGCGGACTTCCTGAAGATCCCCGAGACGTCCACGGTCAAGGCGTTCATCGGCGCCGACAAGGACGGTAAGCTGGTGGCGCTGTTCGTGCCGGGCGACCACGAGGTGAACGACATCAAGGCCGGCAACCTGATCGACGGCTTCCGTCCGGCTGCAGACGACGAGATGGAGGCCGCGGGTCTGCCGAAGGGCTCCATCGGACCGGTGGGCCTGCCGGAGGACATCACCGTGTACGCGGACTTCAGCCTGCGCGACATCGACCGCTGGGTGGTGGGCGCCAACGAGGACGGCTACCACTATGTGGGCGCGAAGCAGGACGAGGACTTCCATGTGGACGTCTGGGCGGACCTGTGCATGACGAAGGCCGGGGACCCGTGCCCGAAGTGCGGCGCGGTGCTGGACGGCTGCCGCGGCATCGAGGTATCGCAGATCTTCCAGCTGGGCGACAAGTACTCCCGCACCATGAACGCCACCTACCTGGACAAGGACGGCAAGGAGCAGTACTTCCTCATGGGCTGCTACGGCGTGGGCGTCAGCCGTACGCTTGCGGCCGTAGTGGAGCAGCATCACGACGACAACGGCATCATCTGGCCGGTCTCGCTGGCTCCGGCGCAGGTCATCGTCATCCCGCTGAATGCGGATAAGGACGAGAGGGTCCGCACCGCCGCTGAGCGCATCGTGGATGCCATGCGTTCGAACGGCGCCGACGTGGCCATCGACGACCGCAAGGAGCGCCCCGGCGTGAAGTTCGCGGACGCCGACCTGATGGGCTGGCCCGTGCAGGTCATCGTAGGCAAGCGCGGCCTGGAGCGGGGCGTGCTGGAAGTGAAGATCCGCGCCACCGGCGAACGGGCGGATGTCCCGTTCGGCTCGCTGCTGGAAGCCCGCGCACTCATGCGCCACTACCAGGGTTCCACCAGCGCGTATTTCAAGGCGCTCATCAAGGGCGAGATCCTTCCCGAGAAGGACTAGCCCGGACAAACGTCTCCCAAGCGCCCGCCGTCCTGTCCGGCGGGCGTTTTTCTGCCGGCACGGCCGGACTCGCGGCCGCCTCATCCCGATCCAGGAGCATCATGAATCTTTCGCATCTCTACTATTTCAAGAAGCTCGTGGAAGTTCAGCACTACACGAAAGCAGCGCAGGAGCTCTACATTGCCCAGCCCACGCTTTCGGCCGCCATCTCGGCGCTTGAGAAGGAGCTGGGCGCACCGCTGTTCCAGAAGAAGACGCGCACGGTGCGCCTGACGCCGTACGGCCAGGATTTCTACCGCTATGTCAACGTTGCGCTGCAGAACTTGGACAAGGGCATCGACCTGGTGGAGCAGCGTGCCGGCCTGCGCCGCATGACCGTGCATATCGGCGCCATCTATGCGGTGCAGGATCTGGATTGGGCGCGCAACATGAAGCGCTTCCGCGCATCCATGCCCACGGCCGTCACGCTGGATATTCGCCAGGACCGTTCGCAGGCGCTTATCAAGGGGCTGAAATCCGGCCAGTACGACGTGGCGTTCATCGGCACGCCCAGCGACGACCCGGCCATCGTGTCCGTCCCGTACCGCACGTTCGATCTGGTGCTGGCTGTGAACGAGAAGAATCCGCTGGCGGGCCGCAAGTCCGTGACGCTCTCGCAGCTGCGTCCCTACCACCTGCTGTCGTATGGCGAGCGCAGCTCCGTGTACCGGGAGCTGGTGGGACCGTTCGAGCGCAACGGGCTGGATCCCGACCTGTCGTATTCCGACGGCATCACGATGTGCTCCATGGTGGAGGCGGACCAATCCCTGATTGCGCTTGTGGTGAAGTCGTTCCTGCTGCAGGCGTTCGACCATCTGTCGTTCGTGCGGGTGGAGAAGATCCCCCAGCGGTCGCATAAGGCGTACCTGACGTATCGGGATGACGAATACAGCCCGGATATCGTGAAGCAGTTCGTGAAGTTCTTCAGCGAGAATGCGCCCATCGCCCTGGAAGAGGGCTGCAAGGCGGACCAGGCGTCCACGCTGCGCGGATAGGCGCTTCGCCCGCAAGCGCGTGCCGACGCGTGTTGGCACGCGGGGCATGCCGGTTCGCCCGGTTACTTGGCGGTGTACTCCAGCAGCTGGTCCACGGTGATGAACTTGTAGCCCTTCTTCTTCAGATACGGCAGCGCCTTCTTCAGCGCCTGGATGGTCTGGGAGCGGTCGCCGCCGCCGTCGTGCATCAGCACGATATCGCCCGACTTCGCGGACTTGATCTGCGCTTCGATACTGTCGGCGCCCGGAGTGGCCCAATCCCGGGTATCGATGGTCCAGTTCACCTCCGCGGAGATCAGGTCGTCGACGTTCTTCCATACCTTGAAGGGGAAGTTGCCGCCCGGTGCCCGCATGATGGTGCTGGGATCGGTGCCGAGGGCGTCTTTGATGGCTGCCAGCCCCTTGGTGACCTCGTCGCGCTGTTCGTTCTTCGTCATCGTGGCAAGCGTGACGCCGTTGCCGCTGCCGGCGGCATGGTCCCACGTATGCGTGCATACCTGGTTGCCTTCATCGGCCTCGCGTTTCACCAGGTCCTTTCCCTTGCCGGTGATCTGGCTGCCGATGGTGAAGAACGTGGCCTTCGCATCGTATTTCTTCAGCAGGTCCAAGATCTTATCCGTCTGGCCGTCGTACGGGCCGTCGTCGAACGTAAGGCAGATGACCTTGTCGGATCCGACGCGGGGGTAATAGTGCGTGTACACGCGGTCGATGGGCTTCTGCGTGACGGACTTGATGACGGCCTTGCCGGATGTCTTGCCGATCAGCGCCGTGCCCACGCCGTCCCGTCCTTCGGACGTGACCTTGCTCAACGGGCCGGTGCCCTTTTCCACCTTCTTGCACTTGATGGTGTAGTTCGGATCCGTTTCCGTATCCTCCGTGATGTCGTCGCCGTCGCCGATGGTGATCTCGTCGCCGTCGGAGATGGTCCGGTCGATGTCATCCGATTCATCGCCGTTCACGGTCAGCTTGAAGGGCTTGCCGCCTCCTTCGCGCAGGACGCCGCCTTTGACGTCTACGAAATCTCCCGCCTGGTACGTGATGCCGGCCTGCGATACGGCATGCTCTACGGTGCGGCTGCCGGAGACGGAGACGGATTGGCCGTTCACGGTGACGGTGATGGGGGCCGTTGCCTGCTGGTACGCGCACGAAGCAATCGCCAGGATGACGCAGACCATGATGGCGATGCCGATGATCAGCTGATTGCGGGGTCGTTTGCGGTTGATGTTCCGAGGGTCCACTACGGCGCGCATGGGCCGTACATCGCTGCTCGCAGCTTCGTATCGTCCGCTCCTGTGATCCGTTCCGGCTGCCCGTTAATCTTCCGGCGCTTCGCCCCATGCCTTGAAATCTGGTACGTCGATGCCGAAGCGGCCGAGCATCTTTGCGGCAAGATGGTGCTCGATGTCCCGGATGCTTTCCGGATGCATATAGTACGTCAGCATCGGCGGGATGATCTGAACGCCGGGGATGGTGGCAAGCTGCGCCATGTTGCGCAGGTGAATGGGGGACAGCGGCGTCTCGCGGGCGGCAAGCACCAGCGGGCGCTGCTCCTTCAGCGTGACATCGGCCGCACGCAGCAGCAGGTTGTCGGAATAGCCGCTGGCAATGCCGGCGATGGTCTTCATGGAGCAGGGCACCACCAGCATGCCGGCGGTCCTGAACGTGCCGCTGGAGATGGCGGCGTCCAGCGCATCTTCGGCGTAGTACACGTCGGCCAGCTGCGCAATCTCGGAAAAGGGGATGCTGCTCTCGTATTCCGCCGTCAGCTTCGCGGCTTCCGTGGCAACGAGATGCACTTCCACGTCGTCCCGTTCGTGCAGCACGCGCAGGCAGTGGATCGCAAGCGGCGTCCCGCTTGCCCCGGTGATGCCTACTACCAGGCGCTTCTTTTCCATGGCGGTCCTTCCTCGGAGTAACGGAGAGGGCGGCGCGGATGATGCGGCCGCCCTCGTTCATGGCTTTCGGTTCACCGGCAACGCCGCCGGTGCGGTGCGCGGCTTACAGCCACTTCGACGGATCCACTTCCTCGAAGCGCGCGCGATGGAAGCGGTGCTTCTGGTCGTACGGCACGGTGCAGTCGAATATGGTCTTGCAGGCAATGCCGTGGTCGCGGATGCTCGGCGACATGGTGGGGTCGTTCGACGGGTCCAGCGGATGGCAGCGCACGCCCGGGATGCTGATGATGTCCACGTCCGTCTGGCAGCGCGTGTTCATGGCCCAGATGACATCGTTCATGTCGAAGATGTCCACGTCCTCGTCCACCAGGAACACGTTCTTCAGCTCGCTGAACGACGAGAACGCCAGCAGGGCGGCCTGGCGCTGCCGGCCCTCATCGGACGGCACGCTCTTCTTGAACTGCAGCACGGCAAGGTACTTGCCGCCGCCGCAGCTGGCGCAGTAGACGTTCTGCACCTTGCCGGGCAGCGCCGCTTCCTCCATCTGCAGGATGGACGCCTCCGTGGGGATGCCAGCCAGCGACACGTGCTCCTCGGACGGGCCGATGCACGTGCGCCAGATGGGGTCCTTGCGCGTCGTGACGGCCTTCACCTTGATGATGGGCACGGCCGGGTTCGCCGGACCGGTGTAGCCGGGGAATTCGGGCATGGCGAAGCCGCAGTGCGAGTTCTGGTCCTCTTCCACGCGGACGCCGGGCAGCAGCTCGCCTTCGATGACGTACTCGGCATGCGCGATGGCGCGCTCGTTGATGGTCAGGCAGTCCGTCAGGTCCACCGGTTCGCCGCGCAGCGCGCCGGCGATGGTCAACTCGTCGAAGCCCAGCGGCGTGGTGGGCGGCTCGAAGCATGTGCCCATCTCGATGGCCGGGTCCACGCCGACGCTGATGGAGATGGGCAGCGGCTCGTTGCGTGCCTCCGCCACCTCGAAGAAATGGCCGATGTGGCGCGCACCCGGTACCATGTAGATGCTGATCTCGTCGGCGCTCTGCAGGCACAGGCGGTGGATGGTCACGTCGTGCACGCCCGTTTCCGGGTCCGTGGCGTAGCACATGCCCATGGTGATGTACGGGCCGGCGTCGTCGGGCGTGTTCGTGCTGGCGGGCAGCAGCTTCCGGATGTCGAAGCCCGGATCGTCCGCCTTGTAGACCACCTCGTGGCAGGCGGCCGTATCGGAAGGAACCACAACGGGGTCCAGGGGGTGGTTCACGGCGTCGTTCAACAGGAAGCCCAGGCGCTTCGGGTCGCTGCCCAGCAGCAGTCCCACGCGTTCGCGGCTGCACAGCGTGCCGATGACGCAGCGTGCGCCCGGGAAGCCCTTCAGGTTGTTGAACATCATGGCGGGTCCCGTCTGCGTGGGGCGCTGCACGGTGCCTCCGGCGCCCACGTACCGGTAGACGCCGGCCAGCTCGTTGATAGGGTCAACCTCCACGTCCGTCTCCACCAGCTGGCCTTCGTGCTTGGCCAGGAATTCGAGTGCGGTGCGCAGGTCGCGTACCTCTTTGTTCATGGCATGCTCCTTACTTTTGTTTGCGGAAATGCCCGGCGGGCACTATCTCATGATTCGTTGGGGTTCAGGGCGCTGGTGCGGGGTCATGGTTCTGCCCGTCGGCATTGTCCGCATGCGCGCAGGGCGGCAGCAGCTCGCAGATGCGTTCGGCAATGCGTGCCGGCGCTGCGGCGATAGCGTTGATGAGCTGCAGCGATGCATTGTCGATATGGATGCCGCACGTGCAGGATACAACGCAGTTCCTTCGGGCGGCCACGGCCTTCGCCACCTCCGCAGCCACGACGTCGTCCTTATGGCCGGTGCGGTTCAGCACGGATACGGTTGCGGAGCGCCCGTTCCCAGTAAGGCTGGGGCGGGGGATGGCAAGCACCGTGCAGCCGATATGGGCCTTCTGGCCGCCGGAGAGCGAAAGGCAGACGTCACGGCCCATGGGCACGATATGGCAGGTCAGCGGCTGGCCGGCGATATCCATGGCGAACTGCAACGGCTCCTCCTTCTTCCGATGGCAGATGCGTTTACTGCAGTATATCAGCGATCAGCGCGGGTATCGGCTGCATGCATCTATCCCGCTGAAACCATGCGCATGGCGAATGGGTGGGATAGCGTCACTGGCCGTGGGCACGGCGTTGTGCCGCATGTCGCGCCCGACGCCGTGGGGAAATGATATCGGAATAGCAGCATATCCGGCTACATGAATAAAAGATGACGAAATTCCCGTTTACAGCTATCGGAGTTTCCGAGGCCTTGTTATCGAGGGGTGCTCTCCGCAGGGGCCCCATCGCGAAAAACACCAGATGGGATGCGTAATACAAAATATCGATACCCAGTGATAGAAATTGCGCGCAAGCAATCCTATTTACTCGCTCGGGTATTGAGCAGTTAAATCGGACGCGGAACGAATGAGACTTTCCCCCGGCACGGATGTGAACTGCACCCCAGTTCTTGGAGCCCATAAGTAAAGTCTATCAGCTACGCTGCTGTCTCGAGGGTCCGATTCCCGTATTCCACGGGGGTCAGGCCCTCGAGCCTCTTCTGCCTTCTCACCGTGTTCCAGTGAACGATGTATGCTTCGAGGTCGGCCTTGAAGGACTCGAAGTCGGGCCATTCCTGGCCCCTGAAGAACTCGTCCTTGATGTGGCCGAACAGGCCTTCCGTGCACGCGTTGTCCAGGCAGTTGCCCTTGCGCGACATGCTCTGCCTGAACCCCGCTTCCTCGACCCTCTTCCAGTAGCGCTCGTGCTGGTACTGCCAGCCCATGTCGCTGGTCAGGATGGGGGTCTTGCCCTCCGGCTTCCTGGCTATCAGCATATCCAGCATCTCGTCCTGCTGCCGCAGGCCCGGGTGCTGCGAGACGGACCAGGCGACCACCTCCTCGCTGAAGAAGTCCAGCACCGGCGCGAGGTACGCCTTGCCCCACGGCTGCGCGAACTCCGTGACGTCGGTTCCCATCTTCTGCCACGTCCCGCTGGCGGAGAAGTCCCGTCCGATCAGGTTCTCGAAGGTCTTCCCGACCACGCCCTTGTAGGAGTTGTACCTGTGATAGTCGGTCTCGCGCCTTATGCCGCAGCTGATGCCGATCTCGTGCATCATCTTGAGCACGGTCTTGTCGGCTATGCGCACGCCCTCCTCGGCGCGCAGGCACATCGCGATCTGGCGGTGGCCGCACCCGTTCGGCGTTCTCCCGAAGATCTCGGCGACCTTCGCCCGCAGCTCGGGCCTCGTGGGCGGCTTCGCGGGCTTCTCCCTGTTGTAGTGGTAGGTCGACGCCGGGAGGCCCGACGCGGCCAGGAGGTCCTTGAGCGCGTGGCCCTGCCCTGAAAGCTCCCTGATCACCTGGCACTTCTCCCAGGTGCTCGCTTCTCCGCCTCCAGGGCCCTCAATTTTTTTAGGTAGGCCACCTCGGCCCTCAGCCTGCGGTTCTCCGCCTCGAGCTCCTGTTCGCGGGTCGCCGGGCACGCCCGGCCGCCGCCCTTGCGCGGGCGCCCCCTCGGCTTCGGCCTCAGGGCCTCCGGCCCTCCCTCGCGGTAGCTCCTCGCCCAGTTCTTCAGCTGCGTCGCGCCCACGATGCCGTACCTGGACATGACCTCCTGCCTGGTCATCCCGAGGTCGACGTAGTCCCGAGCAGCGGCCAGCTTGGTCTCGTAGTCGTACGTTCTGTGCTTGGACCCCATCGCCAGGAACACCTCCGCGCCCACCGCCTTGTACGTGTAGACCCAGTATTGCGCGATGTTCCTAGATACGGCAAGCTCCGACGCGATCGCCCTGAAGCTGTACCCCTTCTTGATGAGATCGGCGGCCCTTCGACGGGTTTCCAGGCTATGCCTCTTCATGACAGAACCGCACCTCCTAAATCCGGACTCTCTTTCTAAGTCCAAGATCAGGGGTGCGGTTCAATGTCGGGGGTGTTTTTCGATGGGGTGTAACGGGTTTGGAGAGCGTGACGCTGGATACCGATGTGCTGATCATCGGTGGAGGCACGGCAGGATGCTTCGCGGCATATTCCCTGGGCGATGCCGATGTGGATGTCATCGTGGCGGACAAGGCTGCCATCAAGCGGTCCGGCTGCCTGGCGGCCGGTGTGAACGCCATCAACGCGTACATCACCCGCGGGCGCACGCCGGAATACTATGCGGATTACGCCCTGGGCGATGCGAAGGGCATTGCCCGCTACGATCTGCTGCTTTCGCTCTCGCAGCGCCTGAACCACTGCGCGAAGGTGCTGGAGGACGAGGGCCTGGTCTTCCAGAAGGATGCGGACGGCAACTACGCCGAGCGCGGAACGCGCAACGTCCGCATCAACGGCGAGAACATCAAGCCCATCCTGGCGCGCGCGGCACGCCGTCAGAAGAACGTGCGCGTGGTGGAGCATGTGAACATCACGGACTACCTGCTGCAGGGATCCGGCAGCGCGGCGCGCATTGCCGGTGCCGTGGGCTTCGGCGTGAAGGACGGCCGCGCTTACATTATCCGGGCGCATGCGGTCATCTGCTGCACCGGCGGCGCGGCAGGGTTGTACCGCCCGAACAACCCCGGCTTCAGCCGCCACAAGATGTGGTATTCGCCCTTCAATACCGGCGCAGGATACGCCATGGGCATCCGTGCCGGCGCCGAGATGACGACGTTCGAGATGCGCTTCATCGCATTGCGCTGCAAGGACACCATCGCCCCCACGGGCACCATCGCGCAGGGCGTGGGCGCGAAGCAGGTGAATGCGCGCGGCGAAGTCTACGAGACGGAGTACGGCCTGGCCACCAGCGAGCGCATCTGGGGCACGGTGGAGGAGGCCCGGGCCGGCCGCGGCCCGTGCTACCTGCATACAGAGGGAATCTCTGCAGATCAGGAGCAGGATCTCTACCGCGCCTACCTGAACATGGCGCCCGCTCAGACGCTGCGCTGGGTAGAGCAGGGGGCGGGTCCCGCGCAGCACGACGTGGAGATCGAGGGCACGGAGCCCTACGTGGTCGGCGGCCATACGGCAAGCGGCTACTGGGTGGATGAGCATCGCCGCACCACCATCGCCGGCCTGTACGCCGCAGGCGATGTGGCGGGCGGCGCGCCTCAGAAATACGTGACGGGCGCGCTGGCGGAAGCGGAGATCGCGGCGGAATCCGTGTGGGAGTACCTGGCGGCTCGTCCGGCGGCGTCCTGCGAGGCGAAAGCGGCTGTGGCGGCGAAGGCGCAGGCCATCGTTGCGCGCTATGAGGAGCATCTGGCGGCGGAGCCGCAGCTCATCGACGCGGAGCAGGTGGAGGAGGCCATGCAGAAGATCATGGACCAGTACGCCGGCGGCATCTCCACGGGCTATCGCTACACGCAGGCGACGCTTGATGAAGCGGACCGCGGCATTGCCGGCCTGCAGGCGCTCGTTCCCGCGCTTGCGGCTTCCGATGCGGACGAGCTGCTGCAGATTGCGGAGGTGCGCGAGCGTCTGGAGGTCTGCCGCGTGCTCATCGCCCACTTGGGGGCGCGCAGGGAAACGCGCTGGCATGCGTTTGCGGAGAACGCGGATTTCCCGGATATGGACCCCGCCTATCGGAAGTACGTCAACTCGCGCATGGTCGACGGCAAGATCCAGATCGTATTCCGCGACCTGGTGGGGAAGGGGCAGCATCTTGAGCATCTCGATTAACGCACAGGTGTGCACGGCCTGCGGGGCCTGCACCCGGGTTTGCCCCGGCAACCTGATCCTGCAGCGGTCGGACGGCGTGGCGGCCATACGACATCCCGAGAACTGCTGGGGATGCACGGCGTGCCTGAAGGAATGTCCCAGCGGCGCCATCGTGTATTTCCTGGGCGCCGACATGGGCGGGCGCGGCACGACGCTGGGCGTGGAAAGCACCTCGGAGCATGCCATTTGGACGTTCACGCGCGCGGATGGCACGCAATCCCGCATAACCATCGACAAGAAGCAAGCGAACAAGTATTAGAGGAAGGATCCCATGGCTCAGAAATCATCGCATCTGGACGCGCTGGAGGCGGAGTCCATCTACATCATGCGCGAGGTTGCCGCCGAATGCGAGAACCCCGTCATGCTGTACTCCATCGGCAAGGACTCGTCCGTCATGCTGCACCTGGCGCTGAAGGCGTTCGCGCCCGAGAAGCCGCCGTTCCCGTTCCTGCACGTGAACACGACGTGGAAGTTCCACGAGATGATCGAGTTCCGGGACCGCCAGATGGAGAAGCACGGCCTGGACCTGATCGAGTACATCAACCGGGACGGCGTGGCGCGCGGCATCAACCCGTTCGACCACGGCTCGGCGTACACGGACATCATGAAGACGCAGGCCCTGAAGCAGGCGCTGGCCAAGTACGGCTTCGACGCCGCGTTCGGCGGCGGCCGGCGCGACGAGGAGAAGAGCCGCGCGAAGGAGCGCATCTTCAGCTTCCGCAACGCGGCGCAAGCGTGGGATCCGAAGAACCAGCGCCCCGAGATGTGGAAGCTGTTCAACACGCATATCAACAAGGGCGAGTCCATCCGCGTGTTCCCCATCTCGAACTGGACGGAGAAGGACATCTGGCTGTACATCCGCCAAGAGGATATCGACATCGTGCCGCTGTACTACGCCGCCGAACGGCCCTGCGTGGAGCGCGACGGCCAGCTGATCATGGTGGACGACGACCGCTTCCGCTTCCTGCCCGGCGAGAAGCCGCAGATGCGCAAGATCCGCTTCCGCACGCTGGGCTGCTACCCGCTGACCGGCGCGATCGAATCGGATGCGGACACGTTGGACCAGATCATCGACGAGACGCTGGGAGCGGTGGAAAGCGAGCGCACGACGCGTGTCATCGACAAGGACGGCGGATCGGCGAGCATGGAGAAGAGGAAGCTGGAGGGATATTTCTAAGATGCGCGACCTACTGAAATTCATTACGTGCGGGTCCGTGGACGACGGCAAGTCGACGCTCATCGGGCATCTGCTGTACGACTCGAAGCTCATCTACGCCGACCAGGCGCGGGCGCTGGAGCTGGACTCGAAGGTGGGCAGCCGTGGCGGGAAGATAGATTACAGCCTGCTGCTGGACGGCCTGTCCGCGGAACGCGAGCAGGGCATCACCATCGACGTGGCGTACCGCTACTTCACCACGGACAACCGCAGCTTCATCTGCGCCGACACGCCCGGCCACGAGGAATACACGCGTAACATGGCCGTGGGCGCCAGCTTCGCCGACCTGGCCGTGATCCTGGTGGATGCAAGCCAGGGCGTGCTGGTGCAGACGCGCCGCCATGCGCGCATCTGCGCGCTCGTAGGCATCCGCAGCTTCGTGTTCGCCGTGAACAAGATGGACCTGGTGGGCTACAGCGAGAAGGCCTTCCGCGCCATCGAGGACGACATCGACGCGCTGGCAGCGGAACTGGGGCTTGAGCATGTGCAGCTCATCCCCGTCAGCGCCACGGAAGGCGACAACATCACCGCGAAGTCGGACAACACGCCGTGGTATGCGGGCAAGGCGCTGCTGCCGTACCTGGAAACCGTGGATGCGGACACCGGGTCGCGCGGCAAGGGCTTCTACATGCCCGTGCAGCGCGTCAGCCGCCCGGACCACACGTTCCGCGGATTCCAGGGCCAGGTGGAGGCGAACCGCGTGGAATTGGGCGACGAGGTCACGGTCCTGCCTTCCGGCGAGAAGGCGAATGTGAAGTCCATCCTGGTGGCCGGCAGGGACGCCGCCGAGGCGCACTTCGGCCAGCCGGCGACGATCCAGCTGGATCGCGAGATCGACGTTTCGCGCGGCTGCGTGCTGGAGCGCGGGTCCGGCCTGAAGACGGCATCCAGCGTGACGGCCACCATCCTGTGGATGGACGACGAGCCGCTGGCGCCCGGCCGCGACTACTACGTGAAGCTGGGGACGCGCGAGATTCCCGGCATGCTGACGCAGATCCTGTATTCCATCGACGTGAACACGGGCGCGCGCCAGAAGGCCGAGGCGCTTGAGAAGAACGAGATCGCCGTGGTGCGCCTGGCGTTCACGGAGCGCATCGTGGTCGACGAGTTCAAGAACCACCGCACTATGGGCGAGCTCATCCTGATCGACCGCGTGTCGCATGCCACGTCCGCCTGCGGCGTGGTGGAGCGCGTGGAGGATGCGGGCGAAAACGCCGGCGACAGCAGCCTGCGCATGGTGGTGAAGGCCCAGCAGGGCATCATCGTGGAGTTCCCGCTGGGCGACGCCGCGAACGAGTTCACACTGGACCAGGTGAAGGCCGTCGAACGCCTGCTGGTCACGCGCGGCCGCGATGCCTACCTGTACGTTCCGGATGCACAGTCGCATGTGACGGAGGTCGTCACGCATCTGAACCGCGCCGGCGTCACGGTGCTGCTCGCGCTTTCCCCGGAGGCCGCCCGCAACACGCCGCGCCGCAACGACAACCTGATATTCCGCAACTGGCAGCAGGAGGCGGGCAGGGACCCGGAGGGCATCGCCGCATACATCGAGCGCATGACGTCCGATTCCGCTCGCGTGGAGCCCGGCGGAGGCTACATCTGATGGCGCGGAAGTACGGATTCAACACGCGCGTCCTGCACGGGAACCCGGAGCCGCGATTCGCGGACGGGTCCCCGTTGCCGCCGATCGCGCAAGCGAACGCATTCGCGCATTCCAGTGCGGAGGACCACGAGGCCGTGTTCGCGAACCGCAAGCCGGGCTTCGCCTACACCCGTGTGGCGAACCCGACCGTGGCCGAGCTGGAGCGGGTCGTGAACCGCATGGAGGACGGGGCGGCCACGGTGGCGTACGCCTCGGGCATGGCCGCCCTGACGGCGCTGTTCGTCAGCTTACTGCAGGAGGGCGACGAGATTGTGTCCGCGCCGTGCCTGTACGGCGGCACCGTGGAGCTCATGGGCGTGCTGCGGTGCCTGGGCGTGCGCACGGCATTCGTGAAGGAGAACACGCCGGAGGCGTTCGAGCAGGCAATCGGCGATTCCACGCGCCTGCTGTTCACGGAGACCATCGGCAACCCTTTCCTGGACGTGGCGGACATCGCCGGCCTTGCGGACGTGGCGCATGCGCACGGCATTCCGCTTGCGGTGGACAACACGGTCACGACGCCGTATCTGGTGCGGCCGCTGGAGCTGGGCGCGGACCTGGTGGTGAACTCCACGTCGAAGTTCATCGACGGCAGCTCGAATGCGCTGGGCGGCACGCTCACGTACAACGGGCGCTTCTCCTGGGATTTCGCGAAGTTCCCGGGGTTGGAGCCGTTTGCGCGTTTCGGGCCGTTCGCGCTGGTGGCGCGCTTGCGCAACGATGTGTCGCCCGCCTTGGGCGGCTGCCAGTCGCCGCAGAACGCCTTCTACACGCTCATCGGCACGCAGACGCTGGGCGTGCGCATGGACCGCATCTGCGCCACGGCGCAGCAGCTGGCGGAGCATCTGGCGGCGGAAGCAGCCGCCGGCGGGTTCAGCGTCCGCTATCCGGGATTGCCAGACGACCCCGGTTATGAACTGGCAGAACGGCAGTTCAGCGGAATGTTCGGCGGCATCTTCACGCTGCGGTTGGGAACGAAGGAGCGGGCATTCGCGTTCCTGGACGCCTTGGAGCTGGCATCCATCGTCTCGAACATCGGCGATGCCCGGACGCTGGTGGTGCATCCCGCCACCACCATCGCGGCGCACTTGAGCCCGCAGGAGCAGCAGGCATCCGGCGTGTTCCCGGACATGGTCCGGGTATGCGTGGGGCTGGAGGATGCCGCGGACCTGATTGCGGACTTCGACACCGCGCTTCGGAAGATCGAGGAGGAGAAATGACCGAGAACGTAGATTACGCCACGCTGAAACGTGGTGGCTTCATGCGCCAGAAACAGAAGAATCGCTTCTCGCTGCGCCTGCACGTGGTCGGCGGTGCGCTGAGCGCAGAGGACCTGCGCTCCATATCCGCCGTGGCTGACAAATACGGCAACGGCACGGTGCATCTGACCGCGCGCCAGGGTGTCGAGATTCCCTTCGTGCGCTTGGAGGACGTGGAGGCCATCCGCGCCGAGCTGGCGCAATACGGCCTGCGCCCGGGTGTATGCGGGCCGCGCGCCCGTACGGTCACGGCGTGCCAGGGCAACACGGTATGCCCGTCGGCCAGCATCGACGCGCAGGATATCGCGCAGAAGCTGGACAAGCGCTATTACGGCGTGGAGATGCCGCACAAGTTCAAGTTCGGCGTCACGGGCTGCGCGAACAACTGCCTGAAGGCGGAGGAGAACGACGTGGGCATCAAGGGCGCCCTGAAGGTGAAGTGGCTGCCCGACCCGTGCATTGCGTGCGGCATCTGCGAAAAGGCCTGCCGCGACGACGCGCTGCATCTGGAGGACGACGAAGTGGTGGTTGACTACGGCAAGTGCGTCAGCTGCGGCCGCTGCGCGAAGGCGTGCCCCACGGATGCCTGGGAAACGAAGCCGGGGTATTCGCTGTTCTTCGGCGGCCAGTTCGGCAGCCGACTCATCAAGGGGCAGCCGGCCATTCCCGTGGTGGAAAGCGAAGAGCAGCTGTTCCGCGTGACGGATGCGGCCATCGGGTACTTCCGCGACCACGGCGTGGCGGGCGAACGCTTCGGCAAGCTGCTGGAGCGGACCGGCCGCGAGGAATTCAACAAGACGATCAAGGAGGCTTTCAATGGCTGATTTCAAAATCGCAGACAGCGTGGATATCACGGACGTGGTCTGCCCGGTCACGTTCGTGAAGACGAAGGTGGCCCTTGAGGAGCTGGATACCGGCGACGTGTTGTCCGTCAGGCTGGCGGACGGCGAGCCGCTGCAGAACGTGCCCCGTTCGTGTAAGGAGCAGGGCCATCAGGTGCTGAAGCTGTCGGATAACGGCGACGGCACGTACACCATGCTGGTGCGCAAAGGCGAAGAAGACGAGTAGGAACGTCACGGAAGAAAGGTAATTAGCATGCAGATTACGGTTGCCGGCGAGAAGAAGACGTACGACGACGGCCTGACGGTCAAGCAGCTCATCGATGCGGAGGAGCTGGACAATCCGCTGTACGTCACGGTCTCCATCAACGATGAGTTCGTCCGTTCCGATGACTTCGACACCACGGTTGTGAAGGACGGCGATGTGGTGGAGTTCATGTACTTCATGGGCGGGGGTGCCTGCTAGATGGCGTTCACGAACGAGCAGCTGGAGCGCTATTCGCGCCATATCATCCTGAAGCAGGTCGGCGTCATGGGGCAGAAGAAGATCAACAACGCGAAGGTGCTGATCATCGGCGCCGGTGGCTTGGGCGCGCCGGTTGCGCTGTACCTTGCGGCCGCGGGCGTGGGCACCATCGGCATCGCCGATGCGGACGTGGTGGACCTTTCGAACCTGCAGCGCCAGGTCATCCATACCACGCCGGACGTGGGCATCCCGAAAGTGGAATCCGCCGCGAACAAGATGCGCGCCATCAACCCGGATATCACGGTCAACACGTACCAGGAGTTCGTGAGCTCGTACAACATCATGGACCTGATCGAGCCGTACGACTTCATCGTGGACGGGACGGACAACTTCCCGGCGAAGTTCCTGATCAACGACGCGTGCGTGCTTGCCGGCAAGCCGTTCAGCCATGCGGGCATTATCCGCTTCAGCGGCCAGCTCATGACGTATGTGCCGGGCGAAGGCCCCTGCTACCGCTGTGTGTTCCAGACGCCGCCGCCGGCAGACGCGGTTCCCACGTGCAGCCAGGCGGGCGTCATCGGCGCCATGGGCGGCGTCATCGGCAGCCTGCAGGCCATGGAGACCATCAAATACATCACGGGAGTGGGCCAGCTGCTGACGGGGCGCCTGATGACGTACGATGCACTGAAGATGGAATTCCGCACGGTGAAGATCTCCCGCGACCCGCATTGCGCCGTCTGCGGCGACCATCCCACCATCGACCATCCCATCGATTACGAGCAGGCGGCATGCGACCTGAAGTCGCATGCGTAGGATGCCGGCCATGTATACCGTGAAGCTGCCCCGGGCCGCGTACAACCAGATACTCGCGCATGCCCGCGCGTGCCTGCCGGAAGAGGCATGCGGCCTGCTGGCGGGCCGCATACAGGGCAACGTGAAGACCATCGAGCGCGTGTACCCGTGCGAGAACGCGGACCATACGAACGTGCACTTCACCATCGACCCGCGTGACCAGCTGGCGGCCGTGAAGGATGCCCGGGCGCGGGGCCTTGCCATGATCGGCAATTTCCATTCGCACCCGGAGACGCCGTCGCGCCAGTCCGAAGAGGACAAGCGCCTGGCGTACGATCATTCCGCCAGCTACCTGCTGCTGTCGCTGGCGGGGCCGGAGCCCGTGCTGCATTCGTTTCACTTCGATGGCCGGGAATCCACGAAGGAGAACCTCGTCATCGAATAGGCGCTGCGCTACCTGCGGCAGCGCGCTTTTGCAAGAACCCGTGCAGATATCCTGTCTGCGCGGGTTTTGTTGCGTTCGCCCGATTCCGCGGCGAATCGGCCGCTTTCGCTCGCGTTCTGCTCTATAGTTCGGGTATATGCCGGAAGGCGGGAGGCGAACGTGAAGATCGGATTCATCGGAGCGGGCAAGGTCGGCTTCTCGTTGGGGAAGTACCTGGCCGAACACGGTGCGGACATCGTCGGCTACTGCAGTGCGCACGCCGCATCTGCCCAGGAAGCCGCCGCCTTCGCCGGCGGGCACGCGTACGCGGACGCGCCGGGGCTCATCGCCGCATCCGAGATGGTCTTCCTCACGGTGCCCGACGGCTCCATCGCTCCGGTGTGGGGCGAAATCGCGCAGGGGGCGCACACAGGCGCCGTGGATCTTTCGGGCAAGAGCGTCTGCCACTGCAGCGGTGCGCTGCCGTCCACGGTGTTCGCCGGCATCGAGGAGCTGGGCGGCTGGGGCTATTCCGTCCATCCGCTGTATGCCGTCAGCTCGAAATACACGTCGTATCGGGAACTGGGCAACGCGTTCTTCACGGTGGAGGGCAGCGCGGCGCATCTTGACGACATCGTGGGGCTGCTGCGTGCCGCCGGCAACGAAGTGCAGGTCATCGATGCAAAGGACAAGGTGCGCTACCACGCGGCGGCCGTCATGGCAAGCAACCTGGTGGTGGGGTTGTACAGCACCGCGGCGGACCAGCTGGTGCAATGCGGCTTTCCGCCCGATACGGCGGAGCGAGCCCTGCGCCCGCTGTTCCTGGGCAACGCGGAGCACATCGTGTACGACGGCGTCGTGGATTCGCTCACGGGCCCGGCCGAACGCGGCGATACGGCCACCATCGAAAAGCACCTTGCCTGCCTGGAGGGGCGCGACCGGGTTATCTACGAGCAACTCACAAGCGTGTTGTATGATATCGCCGCTGTGAAGCATGACCGCGCCTGAGGTGCGCGGATTCTGGCATCGACGCGGCGCCGGCGCGCCGTGCGGCAACGAAACGGGGCGGCAGCCCTCAAGGGCCTTTCGGAAACGGAGGGCCGGAAAGGTCGGAAAATGGCTAAGAACACAGTGCTCACGATCAAGCAGCAGAAGCGCGATGGGGACAAGATCACGATGGTGACCTCGTACGACTTCTCCATGGCGAAGCTGGCAGAGCAGGCGGGCATCAACATGATCCTCGTGGGCGATTCGCTGGGCATGACCATGCTGGGTTACGAGGACACCATCTCGGTGACTATGGAGGACATGATCCATCACTGCGCCTCCGTGGCGCGCGCCACGGAGAATACGCTGGTGGTGTGCGACATGCCGTTCATGTCGTACGAAACGTCCGTGGAGGACGGCCTGCGCAACGCCGCGCGCCTGATGAAGGAGGGCCGGGCGAATGCCGTGAAGCTGGAGGGCGGCGCCCGCGTGGCCGCCCAGATCAAGGCCATGACTGAGAACGGCATTCCCGTCCAGGGCCATATCGGCCTGACCCCGCAGTCGTCGAACGTCTTCGGCGGCTTCAAGGTGCAGGGCAAGAGTGTGGATGCGGCCAAGCGGATCGTGGAAGATGCGCTGAAGGTCCAGGAGGCCGGGGCGTTCTCCATGGTCCTGGAGGGCATCCCCGCGAAACTGGGCACGTTCATCTCCCAGCAGCTGGACATTCCCACCATCGGCATCGGCGCCGGCAACGGCTGCGACGGCCAGGTGCTGGTGTGCCAGGATCTGCTGGACATGTTCGGCGGCGGCTTCGTCCCGAAATTCGTCAAGCAGTACGCGCATGTAGGCGATATCATCAAGGAGGCCTACGGCACATACATCGAAGAGGTCAAGAGCGGTGTGTTCCCGGGGCCCGAGCATAGCTATTCAATCGACGATGAGGTCATGGACGAGCTCATCGAACAGGTGAAGAGGGGTTAGTACAGCATGCAGATCGTCGAAACCATTCCCGAAGTCCGCGCCGCAGTGAAGGCCTGGCGCGAGCAGGGCCTGTCGGTGGGCCTGGTCACCACCATGGGCTATCTGCATGAGGGCCATGCCAGCCTGATTGCACGCGCGAACCAGGAGAACGACCGCGTCGTGGTCACGGACTTCGTGAATCCCACGCAGTTCGGCCCCACGGAGGATCTGGAAGCCTATCCGCGCGACCTCGACCGCGATGCGAAGCTGGCCCAGGACAATGGCGCCGACCTGCTGTTCCATCCGGAACCGTCCGAGATGTACTATCCGGACAACGTGACGTACATCGACATGAACGGCCTGACCAACGAGCTGTGCGGCCTCACGCGCCCCATCCACTTCAGCGGCGTGTGCACGGTCTGCGCGAAGTTCTTCAACATCGTGCAGCCCGACCGCGCCTACTACGGCCAGAAGGACGCCCAGCAGCTGGCGGTCCTGCGCCGCATGGTGCGCGACCTGAACTTCAACCTGGAGATCGTGGGCTGCCCCATCGTCCGCGAGGAGGACGGCCTGGCGAAGAGCTCGCGCAACACGTACCTGTCTCCCGAAGAGCGCAAGGCGGCGCTGTGCCTGTCCCGCGCCATCTTCGCCGGCAAGCAGATGGTGGAGGACGGCGAGCGCGAGGCCAAGCCCATCCTGGAGGCCATGCGCGCCATCATCGAGACGGAGCCGCTGGCAAAGATCGACTACGTGAAGCTGGTCGACTTCAACGACATCGTGCAGATCGACCGCATCGAGGACGGCAAGCCCGCCCTGTGCGCCATCGCCGTCTACATCGGCAAGACGCGCCTGATCGACAACTTCATCTGGGGCGAGTAATTCCCGCTGCGCAGCGCGCCTCTGCAACGGGACGGCGCGCCTTACCCAGTTTCGCGCTATTGGTAGGCAACATCCCCTGTCCACGCTGGTGGGCAGGGGATTCTTGCTATAGTCGAAGCGTATCGGGTTCCGTACGAAAGGATGGGCCATGGGTAAGAAAGCCGAACAGGCCATGGAAATCTCCCGCGATGACCTTGCCACGTATCTGCGCACGAACCACTCTGCGTACCTGGAGGTCGACGGCAGGGAGTACTACCTGACCGATGTGAACGAGCACAACTGGCGCGCCCAGGACACGGCGCGGAAAAACGAAAAGGGCCACTACGTGGATTGCAGCGATTTGGTGCCCACGGTGGGCGAGTTCCTGCAGCTGCCGTTCATCGACGGCCAGAGCATCGAGCAGGCATTCGACCGCGCGGTATTCTACCCGTCGGTGAAATAGCCGCATACCGGGCCTGCGGCAGGGCCGCGGCAGCCGGGCGAAAATCAAACGAGAATAAAAATCGGGCGGGCAGCTGCGTGCTGTCCGCCCGGTTTGCTTGCGTGGGGGAGAAGGGGTCGCTGAGGGCTATTTGCCCTTTGCCGCCTTCTTCTGGGCGCGGGCTTCCTTGCGTGCGCGGCGCTTGTCTGCGCGTTTTTCGCCCGGGGACTTCTTGCCCGTGGTCACGCGCCAACGGCGGACGGCCTCGCGCAGATCGCGGACATCGTAGTACAGGGCCCACACGAAGATGACGGCCACGGCCGCGATGACGGGGATGTTCGCCGGCTCCTGGTTGTACGACAGGATGGCGATCATGGTGGGGAAGTACATGAACAGGGGCAGCAGGATCAGCCACAGGCAGCCGCTTGCGTTGCCGCCCAGGCGGTTCGAACCCGCCACGATGAAGCTCAGGATGGCCCATACCACCATGGCGCCGAGCCAGGCGCCCTGCAGCGCCAGCAGCCCGCAGGCCACCAGCTTGACCGCCAGCATGCCGAACCCGATGCGCATGTCGCGCTCCGCCACGGCCTTCGCGCGCTCCGCCGTGCTCTGGGTGGTCTGCTGCGCCGAGAACGGGTTGTTGAACGGGTCGTACGTATGCTGCCCGCTGTCCGTTCCGTTGCCGCGGCTGGCCTGCTCCCATTGCGCCCAGAAGTTCGGGTCGAATCCGAAGGGATTTTCCTGGTTCTGCCCACCGCCCGTGGGACGGTAGTATCCGCCGCCGCGATAGGGGTTTCCGTACGGGTTGCCGTAGGGGCGGTTGTATGAAGTCGAGCTGAACTCAGGATCCCAGTTTCCGCGTTCCAGCACATCGCGCGCCTCGTTGATGAGCTTCGTGCGCTCCTCTGCCTCCGCTTTTTTGGCAGGGTCTTGGAAGCGGTCGGGATGATTCTCGATCACTTTCTTGCGATGGGCCTTTTTGATTTCCTCTTCCGTCGGATTGCCGGAGAGCCCCAGGATGTTCAATGCTTCTGACTTCTTCATGTTCGAAACACTATATAAAAATTCGTGCATGGTTTCGTCGGGAAAGATGCACGCGCATGCAGTTTCCACGGGTTGACCATTTCCTCAGTTGTCCCCGTGTTCGTTTTGCGGTCGTATCTTCACGGGTTGTTCACGTTCCGCATTCGGCACGGACCGTGCGGTAAAGATGCTATGATTGCAAAGTTATGAACGGAAAAGTCTGCCAGACATCCCTGCCTGAGAGAGCTGCATGAAAAAAGCCATCCTCATCATAGTGTGCATTGTGGCCTGCTGCGTGCTGCTTGCGAACGCCGACATGCTGAACAATTTCGCATCGGCGCTGGCTACCGGTGCCGTGGTTCCGCTCGTCATCGCCGTCATCCTCATGCTCGTGCGCCATTTGACGCAGGCGGAGTCGTATCAGACGGCGTTCTCTGCCATCGGCTTCGACAAGACCACCCTGTGGGACAACGTCGTGCTGATCTTCAGCATCGTGTTCATCAACACGTTCTGCCTGTTCGGCGGCGCCACGGGCGTGGCATTCATCGTTGACGACCTGCATCGCAAGGGCGCAAGCCTGGGCACCGCCACATCCGGCGCCATCTTGTCGCAGGTGGGCTATTTCGCGGCCATCTTCGTCATCTCCGTCATCGGATTCATCACCATGACGGTCAGCGGCACGGTGAACGTGCTGTTCGTCGTGGGCGGCCTGCTTCTTGCGGGCACGCTGGCAATCCTGTCCAGCATGTTCATCATCGGCTACTTCAAGCCCGATCTGCTATACCGCCTGTTCGACTTCCTGGATCGCTGGATCAACAAGATCATCGCGCATTTCCATCGTTCCCTGCCCGCCGCCTGGGGTTCCGCCACGGCGGATTCCATCATCAAGTCCGCGCGCATCCTGGCGCATAATCCGCAGGGCACGGCCGTCACGGTGTCCTGGGCATCGCTTTCCGCCATCACGAACATGCTGTGCCTGGTGGCCGTGGGCTTCGCATTCGGCTATACGAATGTGCCCGTGCTGGTTGCGGCATTCGCGCTGTCGGCCATATCCGTCATCCTGAGCCCCACGCCGCAGGGCGTCGGCGTCGTCGAGGCCGTCATCATCGCGGCCGTTGCCGGCGGCGGCGGGGACGCGGCGCTCGGCGCCACGATTGCGCTGGTCTACCGCGGCATCATGTTCTGGATCCCGTTCGGCATCGGCGCGCTGCTGCTGTCCCAGACGGACTTCTTCGTGGGCAAGAAGAACCCGTCGCTGGAGCAGAAGGCGAAGGACATCGGCTGGATCGCCGGAACGCTCGTGGGCATCGTCGGGCTCGTGAACATCGGCCTGAACTTCATTCCGTCGCTGTTCGAGCCGTACCAGGCGCTGGTGGAGTGGATCAGCTTCGGCGACCTGTTCATGGGTCCCACGCTCATCGTGGTGGGCATCGCGCTGCTGGTGCTGGCCGTGGGCCTGGTCATGCGCTTCCGCACGGCCTGGGCCATCACGGAGGTACTGTTGGTGCTGGTAGCGGCTGCGGAATTCCTGTTCTACGACACCATCAAGGTGGCCATCGTCGTTATTGCGCTGGCGGTCTGGCTCTATGCGCGCCGCCAGGTGTTCGATCAGCTCATCACGCCCGATTCCATTGCGAACATGGAGCCGCCGAAGCTGCCCCGCCGCGGCAAAAAGGAAGAGCCGAAGGGCAAATAGCGCGGCGTGCACGCCGTTTCCGCCGGCCATTCGGTCGTCAGTGCCTGCAGTCCTTGCGCGCTCCGGTCGTATTCGGCGGTCCTATTCGCCGCGTCCGCCGTCTTGGCGGTCATGTTCGGCAAGCGGGCGAAAGCGGGCAATAGGGATAAAAAGGAAGAGAGGCGCGATCATGGGCGATAACGGCAGTGCCGCGTTGCACGAAGACGACGCCGTCGCCGCGCTGCGGCGCGGGGAACCGGTCATATTGCCGACGGATACGGTGTTCGGCCTGGCGGTGGCGCCGCGGTATGCGGACGGACCCGACGAGCTGTACCGGCTGAAGGGACGCCCGTCGTCGAAGCCCGTTGCCTGGCTTGTGGGCGGCACGGACGACCTGGATGCATTCGGCACGGATGTGCCCGCGTATGCCCGCGTGCTGGCGCAACGGTACTGGCCCGGCCCCCTGACGCTGATCGTGCGTGCGGGCGAGCAGGTGCCGCGGGCGTATTCGTCTGCTGAGCGCACCATCGGCCTGCGCATGCCGGACGACCCGCTGGTGCTCCGCATCATCGGGCGGACGGCATCGCCGCTTGCGTGCACGTCCGCTAATCCGTCCGGCGATCCGGCGCCCATGCGCTTCTCGGACATCGACGGCACGCTTGCATCCCGCGTGCCGGCGGCATTGGACGACGCGCAGCAGAAGAGCGGCGTTCCCTCCACGGTCGTGGATTGCACGGGCCGCGAGCCGCGCGTGCTGCGCCAGGGCACCGTGACGGCGCAGCAGGTGGCGGATGCGTTCCGGGCAGCGGGCCGGGAAGAGGAAAGGGGAAGCCTCCGATGAGGGATTACATCGTGGCGTTCGATCAGGGAACCACCAGTTCGCGCGCCGTATTGATAGATAAGGCCGGCACGGTGAGGGATATCTCGCAGGCGCCGTTCCGCCAGTACTTCCCGCAGCCGGGATGGGTGGAGCACGATGCGCAGGAGATCCTTGCCACGCAGCTGTCCGTGTTCACGGACCTGCTGGTGCGCAACGGCCTGCAGCCGTCCGATATCGACAGCATCGGCATCACGAACCAGCGCGAGACCACGGTGGTCTGGGACCGCAACACGGGCCAGCCGCTGTGCCATGCCATCGTCTGGCAATGCCGCCGCACGGCTCCCATCGTGGAGCGCATCTGCGCCGATCCGGCCGTGCGCACGCGCATCAAGGAGACCACCGGGCTGGTCCCGGACGCGTATTTCAGCGCCAGCAAGATCAAGTGGATGCTGGACAACGTGCCCGGAGCGCGGGAGCGTGCGGAGGCCGGCGACCTGCTGTTCGGCACTGTGGACTGCTGGCTGGTCTGGAATCTGACCGGCGGGCGCGTGCATGCCACGGACGTCACGAATGCCAGCCGCACCATGTTGTTCGACATCCACTCCGGCACGTGGGATCCCTGGCTGTGCCGGTTGTTCGGCATCCCGCAGTGCATGCTGCCGGAAGTGCGCCCGTCGTCGGGCGATTTCGGCTGGACGGCGCATCCCAGCATCGCGGGCGACATTCCCATACGCGGCGTTGCGGGCGACCAGCAGGCGGCGCTGTTCGGGCAGTGCTGCTTCGACGCGGGCGAGGCGAAGAACACGTACGGCACCGGGTGCTTCCTGCTCATGAACACCGGGGCGGACGCTGTTTCGTCGCAGCACGGCCTGGTCACCAGCATCGCGGCAACGCCGCCTTCCGCCGACCATATCGAATACGTGCTGGAGGGCAGCGTCTTCATGGCCGGCGCCCTCATCCAGTGGCTCGTGGAGGAGGCCGGCTTGGTGGATTCCGTCGCCGAGGTGGAGCCGCTGGCGAATTCCGTGCCGGATGCGGGCGGCGTGTACGTGGTGCCGGCGTTCACGGGGCTGGGCGCGCCGTATTGGGACGCCCAGGCGCGCGGCGCCGTATACGGCCTGACGCGCGGCACGACCCGCGCGCACATCGTGCGCGCCAGCCTGGAGTCGCTGGCGTACCAGGTGAACGACCTCATCGGCGCCATGGCGGCCGATTCCGGCATGCCCATCTGCACGCTTGCCGTGGACGGCGGCGCCAGCAGGAACAACAGCCTCATGGCGTTCCAATCGCGCCTTTCGGACGTGCAGGTGGTGCGCCCGGCGAACACGGAGAGCACGGCCATGGGCGCGGCGTACCTGGCAGGGCTCTCCACGGGCTTCTGGAAGGACTGCGACGAGCTGCGCGGACTGCGGGGCGAGGGCGCCCGCTTCTGCGAGCATATGGATCCGGCCGTTCGTGAAGGTCTTTTGGAGGGCTGGCACCTGTGCATCAACCGAACGCGCATGCACTAGCGGGCACGACTACAATGCACCATGTAAGAATGAGCAGGCGGCTTCGTGCCGCGCAGGCATCCCGCTGCAGCGCCGGCGGGAAGAGGAGGAACGGCGAATGAGAATCAGCATCGGAAGCGACCATGCGGGCTTCGAGCAGAAGCAGCAGCTCGTGTCCTACTTGCAGGAGAAGGGCTACGAGGTCATCGACCGCGGGCCGGATTCGGACGAGCGCGTGGATTATCCGGATTACGCCATCAAGGTGGGCATGGACGTGGCGTTCGACCGTGCGGACCGCGGCATTCTGATCTGCGGCACCGGCATCGGCATGTCCATCGTCGCGAACAAGCTGCCGAAGATCCGCTGCGCGAACCTGACCAGCACGGAGTTCGCGGAGCTGGCGCGTGCGCACAACGATGCGAACGTGGCGGCGCTGTCCGGCCGCTTCGTCGACCTGGAAACGAACAAGAAGATCATCGACACGTTCCTGAACACGGAGTTCGAAGGCGGGCGCCACGCGAAGCGCCTGGCGAAGATCCTGCCGCTGGAAGCTACCCGTCCGCTGTAGGAACGCATTTTCCGCGTCGGTTCGCGGCGCGGCGAACATCGCATGCTAGCATGGGCACGTGCGCAAACCGCGCGAACGCCCCTCTCGTTAAGAAAGAAGGATTTCCATGTCCCTGACCTATCTCTCCCAGACCGACCCCGCCGTGGCCGACGCCATCCGGCAGGAGCTTGATCGCCAGCGCGGTACCATCGAGCTCATCGCGTCCGAGAACGTGGTTTCCCCGTCCGTGATGGAAGCCATGGGCAGCGTTCTGACGAACAAGTACGCCGAGGGCTATCCCGGGCACCGCTATTACGGCGGCTGCGAGAAGGTCGATATCGTCGAGGACCTTGCCCGCGACCGTGCAAAAGAGCTGTTCGGTGCGAAGTTCGCGAACGTGCAGCCGCATTCCGGCGCGCAGGCGAATTACGCCGCCTATGCCGCCATCATCAAGCCCGGCGACACCATCCTGGGCATGAGCCTGGACAATGGCGGCCATCTGACGCACGGCTCGAAGGCGAACTTCTCCGGCAAGCTGTACAACGTGGTCTCGTACGGTCTGAACGACGACGAGCGCATCGACTACGAGGACATGGAGGCGAAGGCGAAGGAGTTCCAGCCGAAGGTCATCGTCGGCGGCGCCTCCGCCTACCCGCGCGTCATCGATTTCGAGCGCATGGCCCATATCGCCCATAGCGTGGGCGCCTACCTGATGGTGGACATGGCGCACATCGCCGGCCTTGTTGCCACGGGCGCTCATCCCAGCCCGGTGCCGTATGCCGACATCGTTACCACCACCACGCATAAGACGCTGCGCGGGCCCCGCGGCGGCATGATCCTGACGAACAGCGAGGAGCTGAACAAGAAGATCAACAGCGCCGTGTTCCCGGGCACGCAGGGCGGTCCGCTCATGCATGTCATCGCCGGCAAGGCAGTGGCTCTGGGCGAGGCGCTGAAGCCCGAGTTCAAGACGTACATCGACAACGTTGTCAAGAACTGCGCCGCCATGGGCCGCGGCATGACGGACGGCGGCCTGCGCCTGGTTTCCGGCGGCACGGACAACCACCTGTGCCTGGTGGACCTCACGCCGTCCGGCGTTACCGGCAAGGACGCCGAGGCGCTGCTGGAGCGCGTCGGCCTGACGGTGAACAAGAACACCATCCCGAACGAGAAGTTGTCCCCGTTCGTGACCAGCGGCATTCGCGTCGGATCCGCCGCTGCCACCACGCGCGGCCTGAACCAGGACGAGTTCTACACGGTGGGCAAGTGCATCGCCCGCACCGTGTTCGGCCATGACGACCAGGCCGAGCTGGACAGCGTGGCGCAGGAGGTTTCCGCCATCCTGGCGAAGCATCCGCTGTATCCTGAGTTCGACTAGGGCATACGGACTATCAGCAAATAGAGGCAATGCGAAAGGGCGTCCGGCTGCACGCACGGCTGGGCGCCCTTTCCCTATAAGGAGGACGAAATGGCTGCAATCCCCGACCGCCTGACCGTGGTCGACCACCCGCTTATCCAGGACCGCCTGGCCGTGCTGCGCGACGTCGAGACGCCCAGCAACCGATTCCGCCATCTGGTGAAGCAACTCACGATATTGGAAGGCGCCGAGGCGACCCGCGACATGTCGCTGTCCGATATCGACGTGCGCACGGCCGTCAGCATGGCGCACTGCAAGACGCTGGCGCACCACAAGGTGTCGATCATCGCCGTGCTGCGCGCCGGCATCGGCATGCTGGACGGCATGCTGGAGCTGCTGCCGAACGCGCACGTGGGCTTCCTGGGCATGTTCCGCGATCAGGAGACGCACCAGCCCGTGGAGTATTACGACAAGCTTCCCATGGACATCGCGCAACACGACCACGTGTACATCGTGGATCCGATGTTGGCCACGGGCGGTACGGCCGTGCGCACGCTGTCCGTGCTGCGCGAGCGCGGCGTGCGCCATATCAAGCTCGTCGTGCTCATTGCCGCGCCCGAGGGTGTTCGGGCCGTGCTGGACGCCGACCCCGAGGTGCAGATTTACACATGCGCATTGGATAGCGGCTTGAACGCAGACGACTACATCGTGCCCGGTCTGGGCGATGCCGGCGACCGCATATTTGAAACGCTATAAGATGGGGCAGGGCGGGCGAATCCCATCGCGCCGCCCTGCAACCGTGCGAAGGAGGCCCGAATGCTGAGCAGAACGGGAGAGCGCCCCTCGTGGGACCAATACTTCATGACGCTGGCCGACGAGGTGGCCACGCGCACCACGTGCCTCAGGCGGGCCGTGGGCGCCGTGGTGGTGAAGGAGCATCGCATTCTGGCCACGGGGTACAACGGCGTGCCCACGGGCATGCGCCATTGCGCCGAGACCGGCTGCCTGCGCGAGCAGCTGGGCGTTCCCAGCGGGCAGCGGCAGGAGATCTGCCGCGGGCTGCATGCGGAGCAGAACGCCATCATCCAGGCGGCCCGATACGGCATCGACATCAACGGGGCTTCCATCTACATCACCACGCAGCCGTGCATCACGTGCGCGAAGATGCTCATCAATGCGGGCATCCAGGAAATCGTGTTCGCGAACCCGTATCCGGACAAGCTTTCCATGGAGATGCTGGCGGAGGCCGGCACGAAGGTCCGCGTGTTCCAGGAAGACGGGGCCGACGCCGGGGCGCAGGACGCGCAGGCGGGCAAGCCGGCGGAATAGCCCGGGGAATTCCCGTTCCCGAAGATGGTCAATTTCCCGGATTCGACGGCGGTGCGCGGACGTCCGGCAACCAATCCGAAACAGTGCGGGCGGTATATTCGCGGATATAAAGGCGAGCAGCGGCGCGTTGGCCGAAGCGAATTGCATGGGTTGCGAGCGCATCTATGCATCTGATGAAACAAAAACCATCCGCTTGCCTTAAATTTCGCCTTATTTTTCATTTTTGGCGAAATAAATGGGTGTGCCTGCTATAGTAAATCGCTGTTTGGGCCACAAATTCTAACAGGATATGGGACAGATTATTAAAAGTGAGTAGTTCAGTAGCAATCATCCTCGGAAGCCTCGCAGGTGCCATCGGGTTCATCCCCATCTTCGTGGCAATCCGCATTTCCCGTCGATCGACATCGACTTCCGTGATGTCTGCTGCCGCATGCGGCTTGCTTGGCTCGCTTGTCTCTTTGGTGGTTGTAGTGGCTGAACTTCTGCTATGCTCGCAATTGGCGCATGATGCGCTGTTGCCGTTCGGTATCGCCGAACTGATAACGCTGATTGTGGTCACCGCTGCTTACGTGGTGTACAAGAACGTCCTTGCGAAGCGCAAGTAACGATTTGAGAACGAAAGGGTAGGGGCTATCTCAATGGGTCAGTCACTAGGTCAAGCGCTGAGCGACTTTGTCTCCGATGCGCAGGGTATTTACAATACTTTCGTTTCGACGGAAGTGTTCTCCATCGGAGGGTGGACCATCTCCCAGTACACGCTGTGGATGTTCATCGTATTGGCAGTTGTCCTCTTCGTGATTCTGTACACGGCGAAGCATCTGCAGCTTGTTCCCGAGAACAAGTTCTTCAACACCATCGAGTTCGGCTACACCTTCGTTAAGGGCAGCATCGGCGAGGACGTCGTCGGAGCGGGCTTCGAAAAGCACGTTCCGTTCCTGGCAACGCTGTTCTTCTTCATCGTTACCGCGAATGCCCTGGGCCTGATTCCCGGCTTCAAGGCGGCAACGGGCACCATCAGCGTCACGTGGGCGCTGTCCCTCATTTCTTTCATCTACTTCAACTTCTACGGATTCAAGACGCTGGGTCTGGGCGGTTATATCAAGAGCCTCGTCCCGCACGGCGTCCCCGGTCCTATGAAGCCGGTCATCTGGGTTCTGGAGTTCTTCTCCATGGTTCTGCGTCTGTTGACGTTGGCCGTCCGACTCTACGGCAACATGCTCTCCGGCCATATGATCCTGGCTGTGTTCTCCATCGCCACGACGGTCTTCATGCAGTACGCCTTCTTCACGGCGGACTTCATCACGGGCATCGTCGGCATCCTGTGGTTCGTACTGCTCATCGCAATGTACGCTCTGGAAACGCTGGTCGCGTTTTTGCAGGCGTACGTGTTCACCATTCTGTCCGCTTCGTACATCGGTCTGGCCGTTCATCCTCACTGATCGCGCGGAGCATGCGGGTTCGCTGCCCGCTTCAATTTCGGTACTTTCAGTTGGGGTCCACATCCAGCTGGGGTAATTAACAGGTGAATGCCGGAGACGGGCTCCGGGTTCAACAAAGGAGGTTATTGTGGGAACAACTATCGTTCTTTCGGTCGCAGCCATGAAGGTCGTCGGCTACGGTCTCGCCGCCATCGGCCCTGGCATCGGCATCGGCGTTGCCACCTACGGCCTGTGCGTTGCAGCTGCTCGCCAGCCTGAGATGAAGGGCCAGCTGATGGGCTACTTCTTCATCGGCGCTGCAATGTCCGAGGCTCTGGCACTGCTCGGCCTTGTCCTCTTCTTCATCGGCTAGCGCATTAGCTCACTGCAGATGAAAGATCGAAGAAGACAAGAAAAGGAGGCTAACGAGTTGAAAGCGAAGATTAGCAACGTCGCGAAGATGCTTACCGGCAGCATGGCTGTGGTGGCTTCGTCGGCGGCTGCATTCCCGGTTTCGGCGTTCGCTGATGAGGGAAGCGGCATCAACGCCATTCTTCCTCAGATGAATGAGTTCATCCCGATGCTCATCGCCTTCCTGGTTCTTTGGTTCGTGCTTGCCAAGTTCGGTTGGCCCGTCTTCGAGAATATGCTCAATCGCCGTGAGGACACCATCAAGGAAGCCCTCAAGAAGGCTGAGGAAGCACGTCAGGAAAGCGAGCGCATCCTGGCAGAGCATGATGATCAGCTGGCCGAGGCACGTGCCCTGGCTGCGCAGATCGTCAACGATGCCAAGAAATCCGGCGCCGCAATCGAGGCCGACATCAAGGCTTCGGCCCAGGCCGAGGCTGACGAGATGATCAGCAAGGCCCGCACCGCCATCGAGATCGAGAAGAAGGCGGCTATCGAAGAGCTCCAGGGCTCCGTCGCGGATATGACCATTTCGGTGGCCGGCCGCGTTATCGGCAATGACCTGAGCGACGACGAGCACCGCGCCATCATCGAGCGCTATATCAAAGAGGCAGGGAGTTTAAATGCGAACTAACCGCCTGATAACCAACGGGAAGATTGCCGCTTATTCCGAGACTCTCGTCGACAACATCGTAAAAGAGGGTGGTCGCGAGGCTCTTATTGAGGCACGCAAGGAGCTCCGGTGGATTATCCGCTATATGCGTTCGAAGCCGGAATTCATTCAGGCTATCGGAGATGACTCCTATACGGAGGAGCAGGAATCCCAGTTGATCCATGGCGTGTTCGAGGGCTTCGACCCCATTGTGCTCGAAGTGGTCGGCTATATGGCCGCCAAACGCGATATGCAGCTGCTCCCGCGCGTGTTCCACGCGTTCGATCAGCGCCTGTTCGATAATTACGATCTCGTTGCCGTGGACGTCACCACTGCCGTTGAGCTTGACGACCATCTGCGCGATGTCATCCGCCAGAAGGTGAAGGATGACCTTGGCAAGGATGCGATCATCAACGAGCGCGTCGACAAGGACATGCTCGGCGGCATTGTGATGAGCGCCCAAGGAAAGCGAATCGACGCAAGCGTTTGCGCGCAGCTCGACCGGGCTCGCCTGACGCTGAAGTCTACTACCACGAATACGGAGGTGAATGCAAGTGACTGAAATCACCGCCCAGGCAATCGATGAGGCGCTGCGCAAGCAGCTGGACTCTTTGTCGACCGATGTCGAGGCACGCGAAGTCGGCACCGTTATCACGGTGGGCGACGGCATTGCGCGCGTCGACGGTCTGAAGAACGCCATGCAAGGCGAGCTCCTCGAATTCGATGCAGCCGGTGGTAAGACCGTTTATGGCATGGCCCAGAACCTCGAAGAGGACGAAGTCGGTGCCGTATTGCTCGGTGATGTCACCGCAATCAAAGAGAATGACCAGGTGCACACCACTGGTCGACTGGTCCGCGTGCCCGTAGGCCGCGGTCTGCTCGGCCGTGTGGTCAACCCCCTGGGCGAGCCGATCGACGGCAAGGGCCCCATTGAGACCGTTGCCACGCGACCGGTCGAGTTCAAGGCCCCGGGCGTCCATGCCCGCAAGCCCGTTCATGAGCCGATGCAGACCGGCATCCTGGCTGTGGACTCCATGATTCCCATCGGCCGTGGCCAGCGCGAGCTGATCATCGGCGACCGCCAGACCGGCAAGACTGCCATTGCGGTTGACGCTATCATCAACCAGAAGAACAAGGGCATGATCTGCATCTACGTCGCCATCGGCCAGAAGGCTTCCACGGTTGCGAACATCGTGGAGAGCCTGGAGAAGTACGGCGCAATGGAATACTCCATCGTTGTTGCCGCTACCGCATCCGATCCCGCTCCGCTGCAGTACATCGCGCCTATGGCCGGTGCTGCAATGGGCGAGTACTTCATCTACAACGGCGAAGACGGCCAGCCCGCCGGCCCCGACAATCCGGGCGGCCACGTGCTGTGCGTCTACGACGACTTGAGCAAGCAGGCTGTGGCTTACCGCCAGATGTCGCTGACCCTGCGTCGTCCGCCGGGACGCGAAGCTTACCCCGGCGACATCTTCTATCTGCATTCGCGCCTGCTGGAGCGTGCAGTCAAGATGTCCGACGAGAACGGCGGCGGCTCTCTGACCGCACTGCCGATCATCGAAACGCAGGCCGGCGACGTTGCCGCGTACATTCCGACGAACGTGATTTCCATCACTGACGGTCAGATCTACCTGGTGACCGACCTGTTCTTCCAGGGCCAGCGCCCTGCAGTCGATGTCGGTACGTCCGTTTCCCGCGTCGGCGGCGACGCCCAGCTGAAGGCAATGAAGCAGCAGGCAGGTACGCTGCGTCTGGACTTGGCTGCCTATCGCGAGCTGAAGGCGTTCACCCAGTTCGGTTCCGACCTGGACAAGGCCACGCAGGACCAGCTCAACCGCGGTGCCCGCATGACCGAGCTGCTGAAGCAGGGTCGTTTCGAGCCGATGCCTGTGTTCGATCAGGCCATCTCCATCTTCGCCGGCAACCAGGGCTACCTGGATGACATTCCGGTCGGTGACGTCGTGCGCTTCCGCACCGAGATGCTGCAGAACCTGCATGCATCCGCGAAGGGCGTGTACGAGAAGCTGGAAGAGACCAAGAAGTTCACGGATGAGATCGAGACCGAGCTGAAGGCTGCGATCGAGCGCTTCAAGAGCGAATTCGCTCCCACGCCCGAGGCTTAAAGGAAGTAGATAATGGCCACTCTTCATGACATCAATAGGCGTATCAACTCCGTCCAGTCGACGAAGCAGATTACGCGTACCATGGAGATGATTTCGGCTGCCAAGATTCGCAAGGCCCGTCAGCGTGTTGAAAAGACCGTCCCGTATACCGCGGGTATGGCCGAGACCGTGACGGAGGTTATCGACCGTTTGGGTTCCAGCGAGAACCCGCTGCTGAAGGTCCACGACGAGGTCAAGCATGTCCTCGTCGTGGCCGTTGTGTCGGACCGCGGTCTGGCCGGCGGTTTCAACGGAAACGTGTTGCGAGCTGCTGAGCGAGTCATCAAGCAGAAGGCCGCCCAGGGGGCGACCTCCGATGTCATCGCCTGCGGTAAGAAGGCTATCAGCTACTTCAGGTACCGCAATATCGAACCGATCATGACGTTTACGGATTTGTCGGCCGATCCCACCATGGGCGAGGCCATCCAGCTGGGCAACTATGCCATGGAGCGTTACGCGGACGGTACGTACGATGAGGTCATCCTTGTGTACAACCACGCAAGGAATGCAGGCGACCAGGTGCTTCGCGCCGAATACCTGCTCCCCGTCAAGCGTGTCGTGTTCGTCGATGCTTCCAAGGCTGTTCCGAATTGGCTGGCTCCCATGTCCGCATTCGTATCCATGGTCGACCTCCACAGCATTCAGGAGACGTTGGCCACCGGAAGCACGCAGGACAGCGATGAGGAAAGCGAAAGCGAAGCCGAGAAGGATATCAAGCCGGAGATCATCTTCGAGCCTGATACCGATTCGGTGCTGTGGACGCTGCTCCCCGCTTACATGCGCACCATGTTCTACGCTACGCTGATCGACTCGGCGGCTGGCGAGCAGGGTGCACGTCGTAACGCTATGAAGGCTGCTACCGATAACGCCAATGAAATCGAAACCAACCTGTCCCGACTTTATAACCGCGTGCGCCAAGGCACGATCACTACCGAGCTTAACGAGATCGTCGGTGGCGCGGCGGCATTGGAGGATTAAATGGCAGAAGCTAAAGACATTTTGAAAGATATGCCCTGGGTGAAGAACCCGGGCGGGGTCGGGCGCATTGTTCGTATCGTCGGCGCTATCGTGGATGTGGAATTTGCACCTGCCGATATGCCCGGCATCTACAATGCCCTGATCGTTGACGGCGAGACCGCCATCGGCCACGTGCATAACGTTCTGGAGGTCCAGTCGCACCTTGCCGGCGATATCGTCCGCACGGTTGCTATGGACTCCACGGACGGCCTGGTCCGCGGCATGGACGTCGCCGATACCGGCGCCCCCATGTGCATGCCCGTCGGTCCTCAGACCCTGGGCCGCATTTGGAACGTGCTTGGTCAGCCCGTTGACGGCAAGCCCATGCCCGAGGTGGAGGAGTATATGCCCATCCACCATCCGGCTCCGGCATACGATACCCTGAGCACCACCACCGAGATCTTCGAGACCGGCATCAAGGCTGTCGACCTGATCCAGCCGTTCATCAAGGGCGGCAAGACGGGCCTGTTCGGCGGCGCTGGCGTCGGCAAGACCGTTATTATTCAGGAGCTCATCAACAACCTGGCCCAGGAGCACGGCGGCACTTCCGTGTTCACCGGCGTCGGCGAGCGTACCCGTGAGGGTACCGACCTGTTCCTGGAGATGACGGACTCCGGAGTTATCAACAAGACCTGCTTGGTTTACGGTCAGATGAACGAGCCCCCGGGAGCTCGTCTGCGCGTCGGCCTTGCTGGCCTGACGGAGGCCGAGTACTTCCGTGACCAGGGCCAGGACGTGCTGTTGTTCATCGACAACATCTTCCGTTTCTCCCAGGCCGGTTCCGAGGTTTCCGCTCTGCTGGGCCGCATGCCTTCCGCAGTAGGCTACCAGCCCACGCTGGCAACCGAGATGGGCGACCTCCAGGAGCGCATTACGTCCACCGAGAAGGGTTCCATCACGTCCGTGCAGGCCGTTTACGTGCCCGCCGACGACTTGACCGACCCCGCCCCGGCAACGACGTTCACGCACTTGGATGCTCGTACGGTTCTTTCCCGTGCCATCTCCGACAAGGGCATTTACCCCGCTGTCGACCCGCTGGAGTCCTCTTCCCGCGCACTGGATCCGTCCATTGTCGGCGAAGAGCACTACCGCGTTGCCACCGGCATCCAGCAGCTGCTGCAGAACTACAAGGACCTGCAGGACATCATCGCCATTCTGGGCATGGACGAACTGACCGAGGAGCAGAAGCTCATCGTTCAGCGTGCCCGTAAGGCCGAGCAGTTCCTGGGCCAGAACTTCCACGTGGCTAAGCAGTTCACGGGTCTGGACGGTTCCTACGTGAAGATGGAGGATACGGTTCGTTCCTTCGCCCTGATTCTCGACGGCAAGGTCGACGAGATTCCCGAGCAGTGCTTCCGTATGACCGGCTCCATCGACTCCGTCTACGAGCGCTACGAGAAGCTGAAGCAGGCAGAAGGGGAAGAGTAATGTCTCATATCGCTTGTGATATCGTGCATCTGAATGATCGCGTGTTCCTCGACGACGACGTATCCATGGTGGTCGTTCCCGGCCGTGCCGGTGAGATGGGCTTCATGGAGGGCCATGTGCCCGTGCTGTCCAGGTTGAACAGCGGTGTTGTGCGTGTTCACTTGCAGGACGATAGCGTGAAGCGTTTCGTCACGCAGGGCGGTTACGCCTACTGCACCGGCGATCGCGTCTTCATCCTGGTCGACCGCGGCATCGCCGTTGACGATGTCGATCTGGAAGGCCTGAAAGGCGAAGAGGCTGAATTGAAGCAGCGCATCGACGCCGAGGAGGAAGGCAGCATTAAGCGCAAGGTTCTTGAGCGCAAGCTTCGCTGGGTTTACCTGCGTCGCGATGCGAAGAATGAGGCTTCCTCCCTGTAAGCTTGAACGGCACACAGGTGTATGCAAACGGGTGCTCCCGCAAGGGGGTGCCCGTTTTTTTTCATGCATGCAGGTGTGCGCGAAGCGGCTATGGTGGGGCTGTGCGTGCGGGCGCACATGCCGGCCACCGACGCCGGCTGGCGGATTTGGAACGGCCTCTGCGCCCGCCGCTTCCCAGCGCGGCAGGCAAGACACGAACACCGTGTGCTCAGTTGCTGGAACCGACGGATTGCGCATGAGCGCGCGCGGAGCGGGCTGATAGAATGCACAATGAAATTCTTTAGCTTCGAAGCGAATCAGAGGTAGCGGTACATGGCTTTCGTTCATCTGCACAACCACACGGAATACTCCTTGCTCGACGGTGCCACGCACGTCTACGAGATGGTGCGCAAGGCGGCAGACTGCGACATGCCCGCCGTTGCCATCACGGATCACGGCGTCATGAGCGGCGTGCCGGAGCTGGCGGACTGCGTGGAGAAGGTGGAGAAGGAGACGGGCAAGCACGTGGAACCCATTTACGGCTGCGAGATCTACTTCACCACGGATTCCGAGCTGAAGCGTCAAGGCAAGCCGCCGCTGTACCACATGATCCTGCTTGCGAAGAACAACGTGGGCTATCACAACCTGCTGCATCTGGTGTCCGAATCGCATGTGGACAACTTCTACTACAAGCCGCGCACGACGTTCGAGATGCTGCAGAAGTACGGCGAAGGCCTTATCGGCACGTCGGCGTGCGTGGCGGGCATCATCCCGCGCCTGCTGGACAACCGCCAGTTCGAAGATGCCGTGAAGTGGGCGAAGAAGTTCGCCAGCTGCTTTGCCCCGGGCGACTTCTACATCGAGATGCAGAACCAGGGCATCACCACGGACGGCGGCATGACGCAGGTGGAGCTGAACCGCCAGCTGGACAAGGTGGCGAAGGCCGCCGGGCTGAAATGCATCGCCACGAACGACTTCCACTACCTGAACAAGGAGGACGCGCGCAAGCAGGACATCATCCTGTGCATCGGCACGAACTCGCAGATGGACGACCCGAACCGCATGCGCTTCGCGAACTCGGAATTCTACATGAAAACCGAGGAGGAGATGCGCGAGGCCATGCGCGAGTTCCCGGAGGCCTGCGACAACACCGTCGAGGTGGCGAATAAGTGCCACGTGGAGCTTGAGCGCGATTCCATTCTTCCGCGATTCCCGCTGCCGGAGGGCGAGACGGAGGAATCGTGGTTCCGCCATCAGTGCGAAGTGGGCCTGGAGCGCCGTTACGGCAAAGACTGGCGCAACGTGGTCATCAAAGACAACATGGGCAAGGAGATCTCCGTCGCCGAGCGCTACGAGTACGAGGCCGGCATCATCATCCAGCAGGGGTTCCCGGCCTACTTCCTCATCGTTCAGGAATACATCCAGTGGGCGCGCGATAACGGCATCGGCGTCGGTCCCGGCCGTGGTTCCGCGGCAGGCGCCATCTGCACGTACGCCATGGGCATCACGGACTTGGATCCCATTGCGAACGGGCTGATGTTCGAACGCTTCCTGAACCCGGAGCGCGTGGAGATGCCCGATATCGACGTCGACTTCGACGACCAGCATCGCCAGGACGTCATCGAGCACATCAAGGAGTTCTACGGCGAGGACCACGTGTCCGGCGTTATCACGTTCGGCAAGCTGCAGGCGAAGAACGCCGTGCGCGACGCGGCGCGCGTGCTGGGCTTCCCGTACGGCGTGGGCGACCGCATCTGCAAGATGATCGGCGGCGAGCTGGGCATCACCATCGACAAGGCGCTGGAGACGAACCCCGACCTGAAGAAGGCGTTCGAGGACGAGCCGGATTCGCGCGCGGTCATCGAGGCGGCGCGCTCCATCGAGGGCAATATCCGCGGCGAGGGCGTGCACGCGTGCGCAACCATCATCTGCCGCGACCCCATGGCCGACCATGTGCCCATGAAGCGCGACACGAAGGGCGGCGGCATCATTACGCAATATGATGGCCATTACACCCCTGACCTGGGCCTTTTGAAGATGGACTTCCTGGGCCTGCGCACGTTGGGCGTGCTGTCGCGCGCCTGCCGGAACGTCGAGCACACCACGGGCAAGCACATGGTGGCCGAGGAGATTCCGACGGACGACGAGAAGGCGTTCGCGCTGATGCGCGGCGAGCTGCCGTGGAACATGGACGGCCTGTTCCAGGTGGAGGGCCAGCTGTACGTGAGTCTGTTCAACCAGATTCCGCCGCACCGTTTCTCGGATGTCGTCGCATCCATCGCCCTGAACCGCCCGGGCCCGTTGGAGTCCGGCATGGTGGAGGACTACGTCAAGGTCGTTCAGGGCAAGAAGCCCGTGCATTACTATGACGACCGCCTGCGCCCCATCTTGGAGGAAACATACGGCACCATGGTCTACCAGGAGCAGATCATGCAGGTGTCCATGGTCATGAGCGGCTTCTCCGCCGGCAAGGCAGACAAGCTGCGCAAGGCAATGGGCAAGAAGAAGCTGGACATCATGCGCATGCTCCAGGAGGACTGGAACACGGGCGCAGTGGAGAACGGCTACTCGCTGGAGATTGCGAAGCAGATCTGGGCAGATGCCGAGAAGTTCGCAAAGTACGCGTTCAACAAATCGCACTCCGCCGCATACGCCATCCTGGTTATGCGCACGGCGTACATGAAGGCGCATTATCCGAACGAGTACATGGCGGCCGTGCTGTCCAGCTACATGGGTAAGAACGATAAGCTGATCCACTACGTGTCCAGCTGCACGCGTTCCGGCATCTCCGTCCTGCCGCCTGACATCAACTCGTCGAACACGGAGTTCACGCCGACGGCCGACGGCATCCGCTTCGGCCTGGTGGGCGTCCGCGGTGTGGGCGAGAAGGTGGCCGAGGAGATCATCGCGGAGCGCGAGGCGAACGGCCCGTATACCAGCCTGCATGATTTCGTGGACCGCCTGGACAGCAAGGCGTACAACCGCAAGGTGCTGGAATCGCTGATCAAGGCCGGCGCGTTCGACTCGACGGGCTACACGCGCAAGCAGCTGATGTACTTCGTGGACGAGACGCCGCTGCTGGAGAGCGCGGCGAAGCGCCAGAAGGACCGCATGAACGGCCAGGTCAGCTTCTTCGACATGTTTGCGGACGACGAGGGATCCGGCTTCTGCGACGAAGTGCCGGAGCCGGACGGCGTGGAATGGGACCGCAAGACGCTGCTGGCGTTCGAGAAGGAGATCCTGGGCATCTACGTTTCCGACCACCCGCTGAATCCGTACCAGAATGCGCTTGCGCGCATTGCGAAGTACTCCATCGGCGACCTGCTGGAAGCCGAGAAGGACCGCAGCGGCACGTTCGCCGGCATGATCAGCGGCGTGGGCACGCGCTTGACGAAGAAGAACAAGAAGATGGCCACGTTCACGCTGGAGGATACGACCGGTCAGGTGGAGGCCATCTGCTTCGATTACGACAAGAATGCTGACGCGCTGTTCGAGGATGCTATCGTCCAGGTGAAGGGCAAGTTCGAGCATACGGACCGCGGCAACCAGATGATCTGCTACGAGGTGAAGGAAATCGAGCTTTCGGAAGCGGATGCGAACCGTCCGCCGGAGAAGCTGGAGCTGCGCATCGGCGCGGGCGATTTCAGCCAGACCGTTTCCATCCAGCTGGGGCAGCTGCTGAAGCAGTTCCCGGGCCATGACGGCGTCGTGCTGTTCGTGTCCCAGAACGACGGCCGCTGCTTCCGGGCGGAGCTGCCCACGACCGTCGACGCGCACAATTCCGCGCTGCTGAGCCGCATCGCGGCGCTGTTCGGCCGCGCGGTGTGGCAGAATGCCTCGTAACATGGAGCAGCCGCACGCATTGAGCGAGATGCCCGGATTCCAGATGCCGGCACCGGAGCCGGTGGAGCTGGCGGACGGATCGCACGAGCCCGCCGCAGCGCAGCTTGCGGCCGTGGTGTCGTATGACGGCGCCGGGTTCGCGGGCTTCGCGCGGCAGCCCGGCTTGGAGACCGTGCAGGGAAGGCTGGAGCGGGCATTCGGCACGGCGCTGCACCGCCCGGTGCAGACGACGTGCGCCGGCCGTACGGACGCCGGCGTGCATGCGCTTGGCCAGGTGGTGAACCTGCCCATCACGGCGCGCGAGGCGGACGGGCGCAGCCTGTTCCGCTTGCGACGTTCCGTGAACGCCCTGTCGGGCGAGGCCATTGCCATTCGCAGCCTGACGGCCATGCCCGTTGAATTCTCTGCGCGCTTTTCCGCATATGAGCGCGAATACCGCTACTTCATCGTGCCCGGTGCCGTGCCGCCGGTGTTCCTGCGGAATTTCGCGTGGCATGTGGGCAGCGACCTGGACGTTGAGGCAATGCAGCGCGCGGCGCGCATCCTTGAGGGCGAACATGATTTCAAGAGCTTCTGCCTGGCCGTGTCCGCGAAGGACCGCAATACCGTGCGCACGGTGCATTCCCTCACGGTGGAGCCGTTCCGCTCTCTGGGCGAGGAGGGCATATGCGTGCGCGTGGTGGGGAACGCGTTCCTGCATTCCATGATCCGCGCCATCGTGGGCACGCTCGTGGCGGTGGGCCGCGGCAAACGCGAGGCGGAATGGGTGCGCGACGTGCTGGCCGCGCGCGATCGGGCCGCCGCGGGCGAGAACGCGCCGGCGCGCGGGCTGGTATTCTGGCGCGTGTCGTACAAGGATGGGATTCCCAGCTAGTTTCTTTACGGTTCCAGCCTCGTTGCCTGACGCAGGGCCCGGGTCTGGCTGCAGGCCGATTCGCTCTCAGCGCGAACCCGTTTCCGCAGCGTATCTGCGTATAATGGATATATCTGACTAAAGCGGCGTTCCGAGGAAGTGAATTGGCATGGTGAAGCCCCCGAATGCGTATGCTGCCGAGCAGCGCATCAATGCTGCGGCCGAGAAGATCATGGCGCTGGATAGCGATCTTCGCCGCCTTTCCTGGACGCGCATCCGCGAGATTGCCGTGGAGCTTGCCGCAAGTGATCCGCCGGCATCCGAGAGGCTGGAATATGCCCGCGAGCTGGATTCCATCGCCGCCACGAACCTGGCGCTGATCCAGCGGCAGCAAGTGCTGTCCGCCATGGAGGAAGGCGAAGGGGAGGACGACCCCGCGCCCGACGAGCATGCGGCGCAGCAGGCCCGCGTTGCAAGCGCTTCCGCGGCTGTGCTTTCGCAGATTCAGGCAGAGCCCGAGCCGGGCGGCAAGCCGCAGGAGGCACATGGTTCCGCGCGCGAAATTGCTTCTGCGCCCGTTGGGGCTGCGGGCGGGTTCTCGCATCCTGAATTTCCCGAAGTGCCGGACTTGGCCGAAAGCGACAGCTCGGCCGGGCTGGCTCAGCGCGTGTCACGGAAGCTGGATTCGCTCATGGACGCCGTGGGCTTGGCGTCGGATGACGAAACGGAACGCCGGGCACCGGATGCGGTGCCCATTGCGGATGTGGATGCGGGCGAAGCGCCGGACTTGAAAACGGCTGCGGAAGCGGCGGCGCCTTCGGGGGGCGATGCTCCTGCGGAGTCTGCATCTGCCGAATCCGCTGCACCCGCCGAACCTGCGGAAAACGACGACTACGACGCAAAGGGCCGTTGGCGCGGCAACACGGCGCCCGTGAACATCGTGCAGATGCTCAATGCGGAGATGGTGTACCAATCCGAAGACGAGGACGACAAGGACCGCTACGCCGCCGCAGCGGCGCAGGCCAGCTTGTACGACGATCCCGTGGCGGTCATATTGCCGTCGGCGGACGAATTGGAGGGGCGGCTTTCCGCAACACCGTCGGCCAAGAAGGCGGAGGAGCCCGCTGCGCAGGGCGAATCGGAATCGGCCGAGAAGGCGGAGCCCGTGAAGGAAGCTCGGCACGAAAATGCTGCCGCGGCATCGGATTCGCCTGCGAAGGAGGCGGACGGCCGTGCTGCCTTCAAGAAGGACGAGAAGGCGCACGCTGCCCATGGCGATCATGCGCATGCGAAGCGCGACGATGTCGACCGCCTGCAGATTCCCGAGGTGAAAGCGCCCGGCACTCCCGGTGCGGGCGGCACGAAGCCGGCGGATCCGAAGCCGGCCGAAGGGGAGCCCAGCGTATCCGTGGGCTTCTCGTCGCACTCGCGTTCCGAACGCGCCATCTTGGCGGAGCGCGAGCGCAAGGAAGCGGCGAAGCGCGAGAAGAAGGATGCGCGCAAGCACCGCTTCTCGAAGATCTTCGGTCGCAAGGACCAGGACAAGGATGACCTTGTCATTCCGCGCGGCAAGGCACAGGAGGCGCCGGACGACCTGTTCGTGTCCGATCGGCATCGCGCTGCAGCGGAGAAGAAGCGGCGGGAAACGCCGAAACGCAAAGGGCAGGAGAAACGCTCCCATACGCCCGGCCATGCAAAATCGGCGAACGATTCGACCGACTCCGACAAGTCCGATGATACGGAGGGCCATAAAGGCGGCCCGTCGGGCGGTACAACCGGCGGCGGTGCGGCGCACGGGAAGTCCGAACAAGCGCGGAGCTCATCCGACCAGCGGAAATATGCCGTCGGAGATCAACTGGACCGGCATGTGGCGCCGGCTACGTTCAAGCTGTTCCATACGTCGCGCGATGGCAGAGTCAGCTTCTTCTGCGATGCAGAAGGCCGCATCACGGCTGTGAATACGGCGCGCTTGGTGTAGCCTGCCCGCCGTACCGCGAAAACTGCGCTTCGTGCGTCATGGTGCTGCCGTTCGCCAGCGCTATGCGAAAGGCCCGTCCTGTGGGGGACGGGCCTTTTTCGTGCATCGTTCACGGCAGGCGGGAGCAGGCCTCGGGTCGTAAGCTGCGGCAGCTTCTTGCGCGCTGCGAGGGCGAGCTGCTAGATCTCGCCGACTTCCATGCCGAACTCGCGTTTGAATGCGGCCGTGATCATGCGCTGCGTGAGACGGGTCAGCGGATGGTCAACCACGGCGTAACCGTGCGTGACGCGCGGTGCCACGAACACTTCGCACGGAACCTCGGACTCCATCAGGCGCGTGGCGTACTCCATGTCGTCGGCAAGCAGCGGGTCGTATTCCGCTGCGATGACGAACGTGGGGCTGACGCCGGACAGGTCCTCGCAATAGCCGGGGAACGCGTAATACGGTGTGGGCTGGCCGTCGGCGGGCAGGTACTGGTAATCGGGGCCGTCCGGGAACGGCGTGCCGTCCGGGCCCAGCTCGCCGAACTTCAGCTTCGACGACGTCTTGCCGCGCTTCAGGGCGGCGCAGACCAGCGCCGTCAGCTTCGGCGCGGGCAGGCCGTGGTCGCGCACGTACAGCTGCAGCGCCGCGCACAGCGTGCCGCCGGCGCTCGTGCCCATCAGGCCCATGCGCTCGGGATCGCCGCCAAGCTCTTCGGCATGGTCGTGGATCCACAGCCATGCCGTCACGCAATCCTGCAGCGGCTTCGGGTAGTGGATGCCGTTCACGCACAGGCGGTAGTCAACGGAGATCACGATGCACGGCATATTCTCAGCCACCAGCAGGTTGCGGCTGTCGTCGATTTCCACGCGTCCGGAGATGAAGCCGCCGCCATGGATGTCCATGACGATGGGCGCCTTCTCCGGCAGGTTCGCGGGCTTGATGAAGTGCAGTTTCAGCTGCTGGCGGTCATCGGGGCCGGGAATTTGCATGTCCGTGATGGTGGTGCCGGGCGCCGGCTTGCCTTCGGCGATGGTGGCCTGGATCTCCTCCATGGTGTAGTGGTACTCGGGTCCGCCGATATTCATCAAGACGTGCGTTTCATATCCGGGATACGGATTCAACTTCATATGCGTCTACCTCCCTTGCGCGATCCGCCCCTGTCCTTGGTTCTCGGGGGCGCTCATTGCTAACTCGATGATGCGCCCGAATGAACGGAAATGCCAATATGGTTTGGGTATAAAGCATCCCGCATCGCGAATAACCCCGCAGCATCTGCGGAGGGGGAAGATGCGCGCTGCGGAGGGGAAGGTGCGCGCGGCGGGAAAGGAGGCGGCGGAATTGCCCGGGGCAACAAGAAGGCCGCCCGGAGCGAGAGGCTCCCGGCGGCCGGATTGTTCGCATCGGCTTCGCGTGCTGTGCGCTGTGTGCCAACGGGCGGCACTTCAGCGTCCTGCACGGTATGTTATGCAGCGGAATCGACGGGTTTCGGCGGCACCGTGCGCTCCACGAAGTACACGTTGAACCAGATCAGGAAGCTGTACACGGTCCAGATCTTGCGGCTGTTGTCGGCCTTGCCGGACATATGGTCGTCAAGCAGCTTCACGAGTTCGTTCGTGTTGAAGAATCGCTCGGCAACCTCGCCCGTGAACGCGGCCTTCACCTTGTTGTAGTACTTGTCCTGCTTCAGCCACACGCGCGTGGGAACGGGGAAGCCCAGCTTGCGCTTCACGCAGAAGCGCTCGGGCAGCAGCTTCATGGCGGCGCGGCGCAGGGACACCTTCGTGGTCTCCGTGTTCACCTTGCACGGCACGGGCAGCGTGCGGGCCACCTTCCACACTTCCTTGTCCAGGAACGGCACGCGGCTTTCCAGGCTGTGGGCCATGGACATCTTGTCCGTCTTCAGAAGGATGTCGCCGATCAGCCAGAATTTCATGTCGATGTACTGCATCTTCGTCACGTCGTCCAGGTTCGCCACCTCGGCATAGCGCGGCGCGCAGATGTCGGCGGGGCTCTGCGTGGATTGCGGATGCTTCAGCAGGCGCTTGCGCTCGGCCATGGAGAACATGTTCGCATTGCCGATGAACTGCTGCTCGATAGGCGTGCCGGCGCGATACAGGTAGTTGCCGCCGCGGATGTTCAGCGCCTTCAGGGCCTTCGAGCCGGCGCGCAGCAGCGGTTTCGGGATGGCGGCCAGCTTCTCGTTCTCCAACGGCGTCTCATAAATAGTGTAGCCGCCGAAGAACTCGTCGGATCCTTCGCCGGAAAGCACGGCCTTGACCTTCTTCGCAGCCTCCTTATCGACGAAGTACAGGGCCACGGCTGCCGGGTCTGCGGACGGCTCGTCCATGTGCCATTGCACGCGCGGCAGGCTGGACCAGAATTCCTCTTCCGTGATGACGTGGCTGAAGTTCTCGATGCCCAGGCAGTCGCTGGCTTCCTTGGCGTAGCTGATCTCGTTGTACTTCTCGCCGTCGGGCGTCTCGAAGCCCACGGTGAACGTCTTGATGTCCGAACCCTGGTCGTTCAGGCTGGCGGTGAGGTAGTTGCTGTCCACGCCGGAGCTCAGGAAGCTGGCCACCTCCACATCGGCCACGCGATGGTACTTCACGGAATCCTGCACGGCGGCATGGATCTCCTCCGTGGCTTCGTCCACCGTCAGGTCCTGATCGATGTCGTAATCGACCTTCCAATATTCCTCTTCGTCGATGCGGCCGTCTTCGTGGACGGTGATGCAATGGCCCGGCGACAGCTTGAAGATGCCCTTGAAGAACGTCTCGGGCAGCACGGAATACTGGAAGCTGAGGTACTGCTCAAGCGCCTCCTGGTTCAGCTCGCGGATGTACAGCGGGTGCTCCAGGATGGACTTGATCTCGCTTGCGAAGATGAAATGGCCGTTCACCTGCGTATAGTAGAACGGCTTGATGCCGAAGAAGTCGCGGGCGCAAAACAGATCGCGCGTCTTCGCGTCCCAGATGGCGAACGCGAACATGCCGCGGATCTTCTTGAACATGCTCTTGCCCCACTCCAGGTAGCTGACCAGCAGCACCTCGGTGTCGGAGTTCGTCTGGAACGACCAGCCCATGGCCTCCAGCTCCACCTTCAGGTCTTGGTAGTTGTAGATCTCGCCGTTGAACACGATGGCGTACTGGCCGCGCGTGTAGGCTTCCTGGCCTTCGGCGGCCGGCGACGTCACGGCGGCTTCGCGATTCCCGTTGGCGCGGACCATGGGCTGGTTGCCGCCGGCAAGGTCGATAAGCGACAGGCGCCGATGCCCCAGGGCAATGCCGTCATCGAGGTACTGGCCCTCGCCGTCCGGACCGCGATGGGCCATGATGTCGCACATCTTCTTCAAGATGGGGAAGTCGTGGGCTTTCGCCCCGGTGAAACCGCAAATGCCGCACATGCAGATACTCCTCCTGTTGACGTCGGGAGGGCGCTTGCATCGGCGCGCGGCCTTCCGGCGAACTCGATTGATTCGAAACTCCATGATAGCCTCCGACGTTTCAATCGGGTTGCAGATGCGTACAAAACCGCAAAGGGCACAAGAGGAGGCCAGGGGATGCCGCTCCGCTTCGCTGCCGAGCGCCGTACACCCTGCGGGAAGAAGGCGTCATCGCAACGCCGGCGGCAGCGCGGGGCCTGTCGCTAGAGCACTCTATAGTGCTAGAGCGGATTCGACCATTCATCTAGGGGTACGTACACGTTTGGCCGTTTCTGAAAGCGGATAATTCCGCAAACGGTATAATGCCCTACGCTGCGATATGGCAGGGGGAGCCGTATCGGTTTGGAAATCGGCAGCGATTGGCTGCTTTAAGAGAGGATTATCGATACCATGGCAGAATTAACCGGAACCCGTGCATCCTGGTCTGGTAAATGGATGTTCATTCTGGCTGCCGCCGCATCGGCGGTCGGCCTGGGAAACATGTGGCGTTTCCCGTACCTGGCGGCAAAGTACGGCGGCGGCACGTTCATCTTCGTCTATATCTGCCTGGTGTTCACGTTCGGCGTGACCATGCTGTTGCTGGAGACGTCGCTGGGCCGCAAGACGGGCCAATCCGCCATCGGCGCGTTCAGCAGCTTCGGAAAGAAATATAAGTTCATCGGCGTGCTGGCCTCCATCGTGCCGTTCATCATCACGCCGTACTACTGCATCATCGGCGGATGGGTGGCGAAATACTGCTTCTCGTTCTTCTCCGGGGCGGGCGCATCCGCTGCCGACGGCGGGAGCTTCTTCACCGCCTTCATCGCCAGCCCGGACAACAGCACGCTGTGGATGCTGGTGTTCATGGCCATCTGCTTCATCGTGGTGTCGCTGGGCGTGAACGGCGGCATCGAGAAGGCGAACCTGGTCATGATGCCGCTGCTGCTGGTGTTCGCCGTGGGCATTGCCATTTTCACGGCGACCATCCCGGGCGCAGCCGAGGGCATTGCCTATTATCTGGTTCCCGAGTTCGACAAGCTGTCGCCCGAGTTGTTCATCGGCGCCTTGGGGCAGATGTTCTACAGCCTGTCCATTGCCATGGGCATCATGATCACGTACGGATCGTACTTGGACAAGAAGGAGAACCTGCCGCAGAGCGTGTCCTGGATCGGCTGCTCCGACCTGGTGGTCTCCCTGCTGGCGGGCATGATGATCGTTCCCGCGGCGTTCATCACGCTGGGTTCTGCGGATGCCGTGGCGCAGCATTCCGGCCCGTCGCTGATGTTCATCATCCTGCCGCAGGTGTTCGAGCAGATGGGCGGCGTGGCCACTGTGGTCGGCTCCATCTTCTTCCTGCTGGTGCTGTTCGCGGCGCTGACCAGCGCTATCTCGCTGATCGAGACGCTCGTCTCCATCATCTCCGACGGGTTGGGCTGGAATCGTCGCAAGTCGCTCATCGCCGTCATTGCGTGGGTGGTCATTGTGGGCTGCTTTGTGAATGCCGGATACAACGGGCTGTCGTTCATACAGCCGCTGGGCGATGGCACCACGCTGCTCGACTTCTTCGACTTCATCTCCAACTCCGTGCTGATGCCCATCGTTGCGTTGCTGACGCTCATCTTCGTGGGCTGGATCATCAAGCCGAAGGTGCTGGTGGACGAGATCAAGCAATCGTCTCCGTTCAAGCTGGAAAAGGCGTGGGTCGTCATGGTGAAGTACATCGCGCCTATTCTGGTGGCGGTCATCTTGGTGGCGTACGTGGGAGCGCAATTCGGCTTCATCAAGATTTAGCGTGCGGACGCTTTTGCGTGCAGACGCGTGGGCGGCTCGGATTCCATTTCCGGGCCGCCCTTTTTCGTATGCTGCTTGATGATGACGCGACTTTGGATTCGCTACGCATCGAGTATTCCGAACCGCCTCCCGCTTCTCGGGTTCGAGGAGCGGGAGGTTGTTATTGGTGGGGCGCTTCGAGGCAGAGGCGCCGTTGCGTTCGGGTTATGCGGGGATGGCACGGCTTGCGTGCGTTCGTGCGCTTATCGGCCTCCAACAAAATCGCGATTTTTGGACGTGGAATGAGCTTGGGAATGGTTTTGGCATCCCTAATATTTTCCAGGTTCGGCCGAAAGCCGCTCTGAGGCCTGAAATTGGCAAGAATATTTACACAGCAAGGCAGATTGAAGTGATTCTTTCGAGGCCGATTTTTGTTAGGGATTCATAAACCATTCCCAAGTGCGGTTTTCGTCCAAGATTTCGATTTCAGCTGGAGCGGGAGTTGGAAGCGATGGCCCCGGCGGTCTCTCGGGCGGCCCGGCGGCGGGCAACAGCGGGCGGTGGCTCGGCAAAGGGCAACCGCCCGGTCTCGGATGGAGATCAGCAACTGGCAGCAGCCTGGCGGTGGGCAGCAGTCCGACGGCGGCCCCGGTACCGGCAGTTGGCGATACTGCAGACCCCTATCGGGTCAAACAGCGTCATACGGTAACGCCGCTTGCTACCGAGGCCTGCTAGCATGCGATTGCGTACGCACTCGGCTTGCAGATATGCGGGCTTGAGAAGGCGCATGTTTCGGGGCGTCTTTGCGCCTATGCGCAATCTGGTTCTTGCGATTACGTTGCACGGGCTGGTGTGGAATTTCGACTCGAGCCGCCGACGGGTTCTTTCGAGCCGGCTTTGCAGCATAGGCAGAGAACATCACGCCTATGATCAGCACCGTGGTGTAGAGCATCGGCAGCACATATCGTTCTCCTGATGCCGGGTGAAGTGCAAGCAAGCATACGAAGAGGATGATGGGGCTGTAGCAGGCCCAATATCGTTTGTCGCGGGCAGCGGAAACAAGGAAGCAGAACATAGGAATCCATGCGCCGATCAGTCCGAGGCTGAATACGAGTGCAAACAGCGGATTCGTTTGCATCGCGGTAGTCAGGGACCAAAGCGAGTGAGACACGTTTGCAATCCCCTCAGGCACGGCGACGTCGAAATGGAAGCCAAGGGCTGCTAAGGACTTGGGAACAAACGAATCGGAAAAATCCTGGTATCGATACCCGAATGGCATGCCGGGCGCGAGCATCATGCCCGAAGCAGCGGCGATTGACCAGAAATAGGAATAGGGGTGCTTCAGGCCGAGGGAGACATAAGCGCGGAGGAATTCTTTGTAATCCTGGTCGGTTGCGTTCTTGCGAATCGAATTTTTCACCGGGTCCGTAAGATGCGGATTGAATTTCTTCTTGGCGGCAGCAACGTTGATTACCTTATTGACTGCCTGGTACTCCTCTTCGGTGACATCGGGATAGTGTTTCCTCAAGACGTTTACGGATTGCTGGAAAAGGACTCCGTACGACTCCTGCTTTCCGCCGGGCTGCACTCCTCCGACCGCGGGATAGACGACCAGCTGGAACGCGAAGATGAAGATCAGCGGCGTCAGCACAGCGGTCAGCAGCACCTGTTTCCGCCCCACGCTGCTGGTGATGGCCAGCAGCAGCAGGGAGCCGATGACAAGGTACGGGGCAAGCTTCAGGGAGAGCACGCAAAGGCCGGAGGCCAGAATGAAGCCGACAAGAAAGCCCTTGCGCTTCAACGCGGCTCCGCGGGTCCGGAATGCCTCGATATAGAGCAGGAAGTACAGCAGATACCAAGTGCTGAAAAACGGATCCTTCAGCATGGTCGTGGCGTTGAGGACGATTGGCGGGAACGCGATAACGAACACCATCAGCGCAAGCCGGACGGCATGGGGGACCTTGAGCCGGCTGAGATAGCACAGAGACGCTGCCAGAATCAAAGCGGTGAGGATGCTCATGACAAGCGAGTAGGCGAACAGCCCGGCAGTATGGGCTTCGGTGGTGTCTCCTATGCAGTAGAAGAAGCCGAAGACCAAGGAATCGAATACGGGATGATGGTCGATGAACTCGGCGTCGTAGAACGTACCTAAAGTGGTGTAGAACGTCGGTGCCGAGGACGTGTATTGGTAGAGCTCGTTGATGGTGTCGACGCTCATTCCGCAGGGGAAGTGCAAGATCATCCAGGGAAGCCAGCATGCGTAGATAACCAAGAAGCACAGCGCAATGCTCCTCCGATCGAAGGTAAGCGGCATGCGATACGAATCCCCGTCGTTCTCCTGATGCCGCTCCATGAATCTGGGGAGCCGCTTCATCACGGTATATGCGATGAAGGAGAAGGCTGCGAACAATGCCATGATCAGGATTGCGAGCAGGACTCGGTGCTCATGCAGCAGCGATGCAAGCGATGGATCGTCGATCGAGCGGTATATGAAACCGCCGTATGACGTCACCGCCACGAACAACCCGAACAGGCATGCATAACAGCAGTTTCTCGGCGACCAGTCGGAATGCGGTCTATCCATAAGGCGACGTCTCATATTGTTTCCCCCATCCTAAGTTCATTGCCCGCTACGGTACCACAGGGTAATGGGGTGCTATCATGTCCTATGCAAAAAGACAAACCTCTGCGCTCAACAATCATGGGCGCCTGTACAAGGAGCATCCTGTGTCGCTTTCCATCGGCATCGTGGGCCTGCCCAATGTGGGCAAGTCGACGCTATTCACCGCACTCACGAACAAGGGCGGATTGGCCGCCAATTACCCGTTTGCCACCATCGAGCCGAACGTGGGTATCGTGCCCGTGCCCGATCCGCGCCTGGATCGTCTGGCCGAGATCGACCACCCGGCGAAGATCGTGCCGGCAACCGTGGAGTTCGTGGACATCGCCGGCCTGGTGGCGGGCGCCTCGAAGGGCGAGGGTCTGGGCAACCAGTTCCTGGCGCACATCCGCGAGACGGACGCCATCTGCGAGGTGGTGCGCTTCTTCAGCGATCCGGACGTCGTGCATGTCGACGGCCGCGTCGACCCGCAAAGCGACGTTGAGACCATCAAGACGGAGCTGATCCTGGCCGACCTGGGAACCATCGAGAAGGCCATGGGCCGCCTTGAGAAGGAGGCGAAGCGCGACAAGAAGCTGCAGCTGCGCCTGGATACCGCGAAGAAGGTCGAGGCCGGCTTGAACGAGGGGCACCGTGCGGCGCGCCAGAACCTGACGGACGAGGAGATCGAATCCATCAAGGAGCTGCAGCTGCTGACCATGAAGCCCATGCTCTACATTGCGAACGTGGACGAGGACAAGCTGAACGACGAGCTGCCGGAGATCGACGGCACGAAGCCCGTGCCCATTTGCGCGCAGGTGGAATCGGAGCTGGCGGAGCTCGACCCCGAGGACGCCAAGGAATACCTGGCGGACCTGGGACTGGAGGAAAGCGGCCTTGCCCGCCTGGTGCGCGAGGCGTACAAGCTGCTGGGCCTGCAGAGCTTCTTCACCAGCGGTGAGACGGAAAGCCGCGCATGGACCATTCCCATCGGCGCGAAGGCGCCGCAGGCGGCCGGCGTCATCCACTCCGATTTCGAGCGCGGGTTCATCAAAGCCGAAACGGCCAGCTTCGAGGACTACAGCGCGCTGGGCGGCGAAAAGGGCTGCCGCGATGCCGGCAAGTTGCGCCAAGAAGGCAAGGATTACGTGGTGCAGGACGGCGATGTCATGCACTTCAAGTTCAATGTGTAGTTCGAAACGCAGGCGCGTTGCGCGGAGGAATCGGCGTTTGCGGATTGGCTACGGTTTCAGGTCTGCGCCCTTCGCGGGGCAGACAACGCCGATGCGTTAAGAGTTCGTGGCTGCTTGCCCGTGCGGCGTGGTGCTGCACGGGCATTTTGCTATCATTAACAAGTTACGGGCCGCCGGTCGAAAACGCCGCCGGTTCCGGACGAATCATCGAATCCCAGAAGAGCGCCAAGCCGTTTGGGGCGGCACGGCGCAACGAAGGATGAGCACATGACCCAATACGTGACTGAGAAAGATGTGCGCGACATTGCCGAATACGCGCGCATCGGGCTTGCGGATGACGAGCTCCCCCAGATGACGGAGGACCTGAACAACATCATCGAGAGCCTGAAGCCTATTACGGAATACGACCTGGAGGGCGTGGAGCCCACGTTCCATCCCATCGGGTCGCTGTCGAACGTGATGCGCGAAGATGTGGAGAAGCCCGGCTTCACGCAGGAGGAGGCGCTGGAGAACGCGCCGAAGCAGCAGGACGGCTACTTCCTGATCCCGTCCATCCTGGGCGGAGGCGATGCGTAATGGCCGAATTCACCGAGATGGGCATCGCCGAGATCCAGCGCGGCCTGAAGGCGAAGGAATACAGCGCCCGCGAAGTGGCGCAGGCAAGCCTGGATCGCATTGCCGCTGCCGACAAGGACGTCCATGCCTACCTGGAGACCACGGCGGACCTGGCGTTCGCGCAGGCCGACAAGCTCGATGCCGCGCTGGCCGACGGCACGTTCGATGCCATGGGCCCGCTGGCGGGCGTTCCCATGGCGTTCAAGGACAACATGAACCTGAAGGGCACGCACACCACGTGCAGCTCGCGGATGCTGGAGAACTACGTGTCCCCGTTCGACGCCACGTGCGTGGCGAAGACCATCCAGGCCGGCGCCATTCCCCTGGGCAAGTTGAACATGGACGAATTCGCATTCGGCTCCTCCACGGAGACCAGCGCGTTCGGCGTGACGCGCAACCCGTGGGACCTGGACCGCGTGCCGGGCGGGTCTTCGGGCGGCTCCGCTGCCGCCGTGGCAGCGGGCTTGGCCACGGCCACGCTGGGCTCCGACACGGGCGGATCCATCCGCCAGCCGGGCAGCTTCTGCGGCGTGGTGGCCGTGAAGCCCACGTACGGCGTGGTGTCCCGCTACGGCGTGGTCGCATTCGGCAGCTCGCTGGATCAGGTGGGCCCGTTCGCGCGCAGCGTCCAGGATGCGGCGCTGGTGCTGAACGCCATTTCCGGCCGCGATACGCTGGACTGCACCAGCCAGGCCATCGACACGGACTTCACCGCGAACCTGGCGGACGGCGTGAAGGGAATGAAAGTGGGCGTCGTGCCCGCATTCATGCAGGCCGAGGGCCTTCAGCCCGAGGTCGCGAAGGCCGTTCAGGATGCCGCGAACACGCTGAAGGACGCGGGCGCGGAGCTGGTGGAGATCGAGCTCCCGCACGCCGAGGCGGCCATGAGCGCCTACTATGTGTTGGGTCCGTGCGAGGCATTCAGCAACCTGGCGCGCTTCGACTCCGTGCGCTACGGATACTGCGATCCCGGCCATAAAGACCTGGGTGGCCAGTACGAGGCCAGCCGCGAAGGCGGCTTCGGCCCCGAGGCGCGCCGCCGCATCATGCTGGGCAGCTACCTGCTTTCGTCCGGCGTGTACGACAAGTACTATTACCCGGCACAGCAGGTTCGCACGCTGATCACGCAGGATTACACGGAGGCCTACAAGAAGGTGGACGTCATCCTGGCGCCCGTGTCTCCGCGCACGGCGTTCAAGATCGGCGAGATCAACGATCCCACCAGCATGTACTTGGGCGACATGTTCACCATCTCCATCAACATCGCCGGCAACGGCGGCATGAACATGCCGCTGGGCCTGGGTGCCGATTCCGGCATGCCCGTGGGCGTGCAGATCATCTCGCCGGCGTTCCGCGACCAGAACATGCTGCGCGTAGCCGCGGCGCTGGAGCAGGTGTACGGCAAGGCGCCCGTTGCGCCCGGCTTCGCTGACGGAAAGGCGGTGGTTCGATGAAGACGCTGGAAGAGGCCCTGAAGGATTGGGAAGCGGTCATCGGCCTTGAGGTCCATTGCGAGCTGACGAAGCTCAAGACGAAGATGTTCTGCGGCTGCAAGCTGGAGTTCGGTGCGGAGCCGAACACGCATGTGTGCCCCGTGTGCCTGGGCATGCCCGGCGCGCTGCCCGTGCCGAACAAGGCGGCCATCGAGTCCATCTGCCTGGCGGGCCTGGCTACGAACTGCGAGATCAAGAAGCACTCCATGTTCTACCGCAAGGGCTACATGTACCCCGACATGGCGAAGAACTTCCAGACCACGCAGGGCCCGGTGGCCTTCTGCATGGACGGCTGGCTGGACCTTGCCGTGGACGGCAAGGGCGCGAACGAGCGCATCGACCTGCCGGAGGCGCAGGGCAAGGACGGCGCGTACACGGCGCATATCGGCATCGAGCGCATCCACATGGAAGAGGATGCGGGCAAGATGATCCACATCGGCGGCGACGAGGGCCGCATCGCCGGCGCCACGCATTCGCTGGTTGACTACAACCGCGCCGGCACGCCGCTTATCGAGCTGGTGACGCGCCCCGACCTGCGCACGCCCGAAGAGGCGCGCCTGTTCATGGAGAAGCTGCGCCAGATCTTCCTGGCCCTGGGCATCTCCGATTGCAGCATGGAGGAAGGCTCGCTGCGCGCCGACGGCAACATCTCGCTGCGTCGCCGCGGCACGAAGGAGCTGGGCACGAAGACGGAGCTGAAGAACATCAACAGCTTCAAGAGCCTGCATGACGGCCTGGTCTACGAGATCCGCCGCCAAGCCGAGGTGCTGGAAGAGGGCGGCGTCATCTACCAGGAGACGCGCCACTGGGATCCCAGCGCGAAGCGCACCATCGTCATGCGCGTGAAGGAGACAGCGGACGACTACCGCATGTTCCCCGATCCCGACCTGGCACCGTACGATCTGTCCGACGAGTTCATCGAGCGCGTGCGCGCGAAGCTGCCCGAGCTGCCGGACCAGAAGATCGAGCGCTTCCAGACGGATTTCGGCCTGTCCGCATACGATGCGCGCCATCTGGTGGACCATCGCGTCACGGCGAATTTCTTCGAGGCGTGCATGGCGTGCGACGGTGCGAACGACAAGCTGGCGAAGCCCCTGGCGAACCTGATCATCAACGACGTGGCATCGTACCTGAATGCGAACGGGCTGAACGGCCTGGACGATTCGCCGCTGACGCCGGCGCGTGCCGTCGAGCTGGTAACGCTGCTGGCCGACGACACCATCTCCTCGAAGCAGGGCAAGGAGGTCTTCTCCGCCGTGCTGGACGAGGACAAGGACCCCTCCGCCATCGTGGAGGAGCGCGGCATGAAGCAGGTGTCCGACACCGGCGCGCTGGAAGCGGTCATCGACCAGGTGCTGGCGGACAATCCCGACAAGGTGGAGGCCTACAAGGGCGGCAAGACCGGCCTGCTGGGCTTCTTCGTTGGCCAGTGCATGAAGGCCACGAAGGGCCAGGGCAACCCGAAGCTCATCAACCAGATGCTCAGCAAGCGGCTGAACGGCTAGTCGGTGTCCCCAAGGTGCCTATCGCACTTCGAAGTGCGGTCTTCCCGCCATCTGCCGGCGCGCGTACGGTAGAGGCGGGAAAAACGGAGCGGGCCGGCGCACGCCGGCCCGCGGCAAGGCAGGGGGTACCGCGATGTTCGGATTCGACGGGCAGTATGTGCAGGCAGACGCGTCGGCGCAAGGGCGCCGAGAGGCGCTGGCGCAGCTGAGACGCGCGTTCGACCAGGCGGAAGCCGTGGTCGTGGGTGCCGGCGCCGGCCTGTCCACCGCCGCCGGCATGACATACGGCGGCAAGCGCTTCGACGAGTTGTTCGCCGATTTCAAGGAAAAATACGGCTTCCGCGACATGTACAGCGGCGGCTTCGGGCCGTTCGAGAGCCTGGAGGAGCAGTGGGCGTTCTGGAGCCGCTCCATCCTATGCAACCGCTATACGAAGGCGCCCGGCACGGCATACGACGATCTGCGGGCGGCGCTTGGCGGCAAGGAGTATTTCGTTATCACCACGAACGTGGACCACCAGTTCCAGCTTGCCGGATTCGACAAGGACCGCCTGTTCTACACGCAAGGCGATTACGGCCTGTGGCAGTGCTCCGTGCCGTGCCATGACGCCACGTACGACAACGAGGACGTCGTGCGCCGCATGGTGGCGCAGCAGAAGGACATGAAGGTGCCCTCCCAGCTGGTGTCGTATTGCCCGCGCTGCGGCAAGCCCATGGCCATGAACCTGCGCGCGGACGACACGTTCGTGGAGGATGCGGGCTGGCATGCCGCCCAGGAGCGTTATTCGCGCTTCGTGCATTCGCACGAACGGGAGCGCGTCCTGTACCTGGAGCTGGGCGTGGGCTATAACACGCCGGTGATCATCAAGTTTCCCTTCTGGCAGCTGACGGACCGGAATCCTCAGGCGGTGTACGCCTGCGTGAACCAGGGCGATTGCCTGGCGCCGTCCCGGATTGCGGACCGGTCCATCCTTGTGGACGGCGATCTTGCGCAAGTCGTCGCCGAGCTGCGAGACGCCCGCTAGCCGCATTGCCGCGCGGCGGTCGGCCTGCGGCTTTGGCGGACGGCCGTCCACGCACACCTCCAAGGCGCTCCCGGAGCCGGAACGGCATCCCGCAGGGGGCGTGATACCATTGCTCCCAACGGGATTACGTTTGGGGGAAACGGGATTGAGCAAGATTACGAGCAAGAAGGGCCGCGGCTGCCTATGGGCCGTGGTCATCTTCGTCGTGCTCTGCATGGTGGCGGCATGTTCTGCCGGCACGGATTCGAATCAGAACAGCGCGCAGGACAGCCAGTCCGCGGCCGTGCAGTCTCAGGTATCGCAGAGTGAGAGCTCGTCTTCGGCGACGGCAAGCTCTTCGGCGAAGGCGAAGTCGTCATCGACGAAGAAGACGGCGGCGAAGGCGAAGAGTTCGGGCACGATGGTCGTGCGGTTCGTGGATGTCGGCCAAGGCGATGGGTCGGTCATCGAATTCCCCGACGGGAAGACGCTCGTCATCGATACGGCCGCCGACGCGGATGGCGCGGTCAACAGCGTCCTGGCCAGCGATAAGCGCACGACCATCAACTGGCTTGTTGCCACGCATCCGGATGCCGACCATATCGGCGGGCTGGCAGGCGTCATTGCGTCGAACAACGTGAAATCCGTCTGGGCGCCTCGCGTGAACAGCTCGACCAGGACGTATACGAACTTCCTGAACGCCGTTTCCAGCGCGGGCCTTTCCATTCACAATGCTGTGTCGGGCAAGACGATAGCGAAGGGGTCGGGCTATTCCATCGAATTGCTGTGGCCGCCGAAGGGCGCCTCGTATTCCGATACGAACGACTATTCCGCCATCGTGCTGGTGAAATACGGCTCGAAGCGGTTCCTGTTCACGGGCGATGCGCCCGTCGAGGCCCAGGAGCAGGCGGGCAGCGGGCATGTGGACGTGCTGAAGGTGTCGCATCACGGTTCGGCGTCGGGCACGGACGATGCGCTTGCCGCGACGCTTTCACCCCAGATCGCCGTGCTCTCATACGGCCTGGATAATTCGTACGGGCATCCCACGCAGACGGCCATCGATGCGCTCAAGAGCACCGGTGCGAAGGTGTACGGCACCGGCGCGCAAGGCACCGTTACGGTGACGACGAACGGCAAGAAGCTGCACGTCAAGACGGAGCGCAGCGGCAAGGTGGTCGCTGCCAGCAAGGACGCGGGTGCCGGATCGCGGTATCTTGACAGCGGCGACACCTCGCAGAAGGCATCCTCGACGTCGAAGGCGAAGGCCTCTTCGAATGCGAAGACGTCTGGGGGCGCTTCGAAGGAAACCGTGTACGTCACGCCTTCGGGAACGAAATACCATCAAAAGGGATGCCGGACGCTTTCCCGGAGCAAGACGCTTATCAAGATGACGCGATCGGAAGCCGAGGCGCAGGGCTATACGGCCTGCGCGGTATGTGGAGGTTAGCATGCAAGCAATAGTGGACCGTTTGGAAGGCGATATCGCCGTTCTGGAAATCGACGGCACGCGGTTCGAGGACGTGCCGCTGGACCAGCTGCCGGAGGGGACGCGCCAGGGCAGTGTGCTGGCCGGCGAGCCGGGTTCGTGGCGCCTTGACCCGGATGCGGAACGGGAGCGCCTGCAGGTGAATGCGGACCTGATGAAGAAGCTGTTCGCGGACGACTAGGTTTGTGCAAACCGTGAAGTAGGAATCGTCCTGTTGCTTTAGCGCTCTACTGTGATAAAGTATCGGCCAGGCGGAGGAGCGAAGGGCCTTTCAGCCTCGTGCCGTTCCCGCCGTCGCAACACGCAACATGCGTGCGCGCGATTGCCGATGCAAGTCGGCAGTTGCGGCAGGCAATCGTCGTTGTTTCGTGCATCGTCGGCAGCGGCGCGCCTCACCGCCTATAATTAGACAATTCGCGTGCGGAATGCACGCGACCGACTATCGCGATAAACGTCCTTTGTGGACGCGGAATTGGCAAGGGAGCGCGGGAGCGCTCTGCAGAAGACAGAGGGGAACAGGTACCGAAGCAATGAATTTTGCAACTCCGACAGGATTCCGCGACGTCATGCCGCAGGAAGCGCTGCGGCGCGAGAATCTGGCGCATTCGTGCCAGGCGCTGTTTGCGGCGCATGGCTATCAGCCCATCGAAACGCCCACGCTCGAGTCGTTCGATGTAATGGAGCATGGCGGCCACGTGCCCGGTGCCCCGTTCAAGCTGTTCGACCGCGCGGGCGAGCTGCTGGCAATGCGCCCGGACGTCACGCTGCAGGTTGCCCGCATGTGCGCAACGCGCCTGAAGGCGCAGCCGGGCCCGTTCCGCTTCCGCTATACGCAGCGCATCTTCCGCGAGACGGAGCCGCAGGTTCCGGCGCGCGAGATGACGCAGGTCGGCGTCGAATGCATCGGCGAATCCGGTGCCGACGTGGACGCCGAGCTGCTGGCGCTGCTGGTAGAGGCGCTGCGCGGCTGCGGGCTGACGGACTTCAAGATCTCCATCGGCACCGTCTCCGTGCTGCACGAGCTGCTGGACGCCTGCTCGGATAACGACGAGTGGAAGGCCAGCGTGCTGAACGCGTTCCACACCTCGAACTTCGTCGAGCTGGACAACCTGGTGAAGTCCTCCCAGGCGCCCATGGCGAAGGACGATTACCTGAGCGCCATCGTGCGCCTGCCCCGCATCCGCGGCGGCCGCGAGGCAATCGACCAGGTCCACGACCTGGTGGCGCCGCTCGGCTGCGCCGGCGGGTTGGGCGCGTTCACGAAGACGTTCGACGCCCTGAACGAGGCCGGCCTGGCGGAATACGTGATGGTGGACTTCTCCGTCATGAGCTCGTTTGACTACTACACGGGGCTGATCTTCGAGGTGTACTCGCCGAACGTGGGCACGCCGCTGGGAAGCGGCGGCCGCTACGACAAGGTGCTTGCCTCGTACGGCCAGGCGCGTCCCGCTGCCGGCTTCGCGTTCTACCTGGAGCAGGTTATGAAGGCGCTGGACCTGGCGGGCAACGACAAGGACCGCCCGCTGCGCATCGCAGTGCCGAAGGGCTCGCTGAATGCGGACGCCATCAAGTGCCTGAGCGCCGCGGGCCTGGACACCACGGGCCTGGAGGATCCCGGCCGCAAGCTGATCATCAGCAACCCGGGCGTGGACTTCATCATCGTGCGCCCCACGGATGCGCCGGTGTTCACGGCGCTGGGCGCCGCCGATTGCGGCATCTGCGGCAAGGACTCCCTGGTGGAGGCGAACCTGGATGTCGTCGAGCTGGTGGACCTGGGCTTCGGCGGCTGCCGCTTCGTGGTGGCGGAGCCGAACGGCAACACGCCGAAGGTGGAGGAGCGCTACCGCAACCTGGGCTTCATCCGCGTGGCCACGAAGTACCCCCGCATCACGCGCGCCTACTACGATTCCGTGGGCATCCAGGTGGAGATCGTGAAGCTGCACGGCAACATCGAGCTGGCGCCCATCACGGGCCTGGCGGAGCGCATCGTGGACATCACGGCCACCGGCACCACGCTGCGCGAGAACAACCTTTCCGTCGTCGACGAGGTCATGGAATCGACGGCGCGATTCTTTGCAAATACGTGTGCCTTCCGCACGGATGACCGCATCACGGCATTGGCGGAGGTCCTGAAGAACGGGAGTGAGAACTGATGAGCATGAGGCGAATCGAACTGAAGCACGGCGAGTCCTTCCAGACGTCCCACCTGAAGCGCACCGGCGCGTTCAACGCGGACGCCATGCTGGCGGCCACGAAGATCGTTGCCGACGTCCGCGAGCGCGGCGACGAGGCCCTGCGCGAATACACGAAGCGCTTCGACGGCGTGGAGCTGGAGAGCTTCCGCGTGGACGACGCGGCCATCGCCGCCGCCCGCAAGCAGCTGGACGACAAGCTGGCGGCCGCGCTGCGCCATGCGGCGAAGCAGATCCGCGACTTCCACGAGCGCCAGAAGCAGCAGAGCTGGTTCTCCGTCCGTCCCGACGGCGCGCTGGTGGGCAGCAAGATTCAGCCGCTTGATTCCTGCGGCATCTACGTGCCGGGCGGCCGTGCGCTGTATCCGTCCACGGTGCTGATGAACGCCATTCCCGCATCCGTGGCAGGCGTGAAGCGCATCGTGTGCGTGAACCCGCCCACGAAGGACGGCTCGCTCGATCCCGCCGTCGTCGAGGCATGCGTGCTGGGCGGCGTGACGGAGATCTACTCCGTGGGCGGCGCGCAGGCCATCGCCGCGCTGGCGTACGGCACCGAGAGCATTCGCCCCGTGGACAAGATCACCGGCCCCGGCAATGCGTTCGTGGCCGCCGCGAAGCGCGCGGTCTCCGGCGATGTGGGCATCGACATGGTCGCCGGCCCGTCCGAGGTCTGCGTGGTGGCGGACGAATCCGCCGACCCGAAGATGGTGGCCATCGACCTCATGGCGCAGGCCGAGCATGACCCGCTGGCATCGTGCTACCTGGTCACGTTCGATTCCGCCTATGCCGACAAGGTGGAGGCGGCCATCGCGCAGCACATGAAGCAGTCCACGCGCGCGGACATCACCACGGCATCGCTGGACAACCAGGGCCTCATCGTGGTCTGCCCGAACATGAAGACGGCGCTGGGCGCCGTGAACGTCATCGCGCCGGAGCACCTGGAGCTGCATGTCCGTCGTCCCATGGAGCTGCTGGGCGCCATCCGGCATGCCGGCGCCATCTTCCTGGGCGAATGGACGCCCGAGGCCGTGGGCGACTACGTGGCCGGCCCGAACCACACGCTGCCGACGGGCGGCACGGCGCGCTTCAGCTCGCCGCTGTCCGTGGACCAGTTCGTGAAGCGCTCCAGCATCATCCAGTACACCCCGGCGTCCATCATGGCGGACGGCGAATCCATCATGGCCATCGCGCAGCGCGAGGGCCTGTGGGCGCACCGCCGCAGCGTGGAGCTGCGCATGGAGGCCATCCAGGAGGGACGCCTTGCCGACGTGGCCACGGACCGCGCGGCCGGCGATGCCTCGTTCCAGGCAGAATTGGCAGGAGAGCAGTAATGAACAATGTCCGTCCATCGAACGAGCGCCTGGCGAACCTGACGCCGTACGATCCGAAGTACCTGCCGGCGAAATGCATGATGTCGGCGAACGAGAACCCGTGGAACGTGCCGGACAACATCCGCTACGAGATCCGCAAGCATCTGAAGACCTGCGAGTTCAACCGCTATCCCGACCCGCTGGCGAACTCGCTGCGCGAGGCCATTGCGGAGGCCAACGGCCTGGAGAAGGAGAACATCCTGCTGGGCAACGGCGGCGACGAGCTGCTGTTCAACACGGCGCTGTGCTGGGGCGGTCCGGGACGCAAGTTCCTGAACCTGCCGCCCACGTTCTCCGTGTACGAGAACAACGCGCTGCTGACCGGCACGGAAGTGGTGAACATCCCGCGCCGCGAGGACTACTCCATCGACGCGGACGCCGTGCTGTCCCGCGTGGCGGAGGGCGACATCGACTTCATCATCATCACCAGCCCGAACAACCCCACCGGCCAGTTGGCCGACGAGAGCTTCGTGGACGAGCTGCTGAACAGCACGGATGCGCTGGTCATGGTGGACGAGGCCTACGGCGAGTTCTCCCGCACCACCATGCGCCCGTACCTGTCCATGCACAAGAACCTCATCCTGCTGCGCACGTTCTCGAAGGCGTTCGCGCTGGCGGGCGTGCGCCTGGGCTACCTGCTGGGCGACGCGGACGTGCTGGCCGAGTACCTGAAGGTGCGCCAGCCGTATTCCGTGGACAAGGTGTCGCAGATCATCGGCCAGACCGTGTTCGAGCACCGCTCGGAATTCTCGCCCATCATCAACGACATCATCGAATGCCGCGAATGGCTGCTTGAGAAGATGCGCACCATCCCCGGCCTGACGGTGTACCCGTCCGATTCGAACTTCATCATGTTCAAGGTGAAGGACGCCGGCGACGTGTGGCAGCGCCTGTACGAGCGCGGCATCCTGATCCGCGACTTCTCGAAGACGCCCTACATCGAGGATTGCCTGCGCGTCAGCGTCGGGTCGCCGGAGCAGAACCACGCGTTCATCGCCGCGCTGCAGGACATCTTCGCGGAACGGAGGCTGGAACATGTCCGACAAGATTAGCGAACGCCGCTTCGCGGAGCTTTCGCGCACCACGAAGGAGACGGACATCTCGCTGTCCATAAACCTGGACGGCACGGGCGCCACGGACATCGACACCGGCGTGCCGTTCTTCGACCACATGCTGGACGCCTTCGGGCGCCACGGCCTGTTCGACCTGACCGTGAAGGCGGTGGGCGACATCCAGGTGGACGCGCACCATACCGTGGAGGACTGCGGCATCGTGCTGGGCCAGGCGGTTGCGCAGGCGCTGGGCGACAAGCGCGGCATCACGCGCTACGGGTCCATCCTGCTGCCCATGGACGAGGCGCTGATCATGGCCGCCGTGGACATCTCCGGCCGCGGCCAGCTGCACTACGCGGTCGAGCCCGCGCCCGGCCTGCTGGGCATCTTCGACACGTCGCTGGCCGAGGAGTTCTTCATCGCCTTCGCCGCGAATGCGGGCATCACGCTGCACCTGCGCCAGATTGCCGGGAAGAATTCCCACCACGTGATCGAGGCCACGTTCAAGGCCTGCGCGCGGGCGCTGTCCGCCGCCGTGGCCTTGGACCCGCGCGTGGCCGGCCAGCTTCCCTCCACGAAAGGAAGCCTGTAATGGCCGCCGCACCGCGCATCGCCGTCATCGACTACGCGAAGGGCAACCTGAAGAGCGTGGAGCGCGGCCTGCAGCGGGCCGGCGCCGCCGCGTTCATCACGGACGACCCCGATCAGATCATGCGTGCGGATGCCCTGGTGCTGCCGGGCGTCGGCGCATTCGCGGATGCGATGGCGGGCATGGATGCCACCGGGCAGCGGAGCGCCATCCTCACGGCGCTTGACCATGGCAAACCGTTCCTGGGCATCTGCCTGGGGCTGCAGCTGCTGTTCGCGAACGGCACGGAGGGCGCGCCCGAAGGCGGCCCGCTGCCGAAGGGCCTGGGCGTCATCGCAGGCACGGCCGTGCGCATGCCGAAGACGGACGCGCAGAGCAGAAGCTACAAGGTGCCGCATGTGGGCTGGAACTCCATCGAGTTCGACCCGGCGAGCACGGACTGCGCGCTGCTGGACGGCGTGGAGCCGGGCGAGTACTTCTACTTCACGCACAGCTACATTGCGCCGGAGAACCATGCGACGGTGGCCACCACCACGCATTCCGTGACGTTCCCCAGCGTGATCCAGGCAAGCCCCACAGTATTCGGCGTGCAATTCCATCCGGAGAAGAGCTCGGATGCCGGCGCGCGGGTGCTGGACAACTACGTGGGCATCGTGCGAAATTGCTAGGCGGCAGAGAATAGAGAACCATGCGGGCGCCTGCGGCTTGCAGGCGCCTTTAGAGATTGAAAGCGAAGGCGGTCGGATCATGCATCTTCTTCCCGCAATTGATATCCTGGGCGGCCGGGCCGTCCGTTTGGCGAAGGGCGACTACCACGCCGTAACGGTGTACAACCAGGATCCCGTGGCGCAGGCGCGCATCTTCGAAGCGGACGGGGCGGAATGGCTGCACGTGGTGGACCTGGACGGTGCCCGCACGGGTAGGCAGGAGAACCTTGCCATCATTCAGCGCATCGTGAAGGAGACGGGCCTGAAAGTGGAGGTCGGCGGCGGCGTCCGGAGCAGGGAGGCCGTCGAGAACCTGGCGAATGCGGGCGCATCGCGCATCGTGCTGGGAACGGTGCTGGTGAAGGATCCGGATTTCGCGCAGGCGGCCGTGGAGGAGTACGGCGACCTGCTGGCGGCCGGCATCGACGCGCGCGACGGCAAGGCGGCCATCTCCGGTTGGGAGAAGGACGGCGGCATCTCCGCAGACGACCTGGCGCGCCGGATGGGCGAACTGGGATACCGCCACATGGTGTTCACGGACATCTCGCGCGATGGGATGCAGACCGGCATCGACGTGGCGACGTACGAGCATATGGCGCATGTCTTCGGCCATCCCGTGGTGGCCAGCGGCGGCGTGGCCAGCCTGGCGGACATCGACCGGCTGGGCGAAGCGGCGGGCTCCATCGAGGGCGTCATCGCCGGGCGCGCCGTGTACGAGAAGACGCTCGATGTGGCGGAGGGCATTGCGGCCTGCCGCAAGTACACGCAGCTGTTCGAGAAGCAGGGCCGCTGAGGCTGCGGGCGCAGCCGCTGCGAGAGCCGGGAAGCGACGAAGGAGATACCGTGCTGACAAAACGAGTGATTCCCTGCATGGACGTGAAGGATGGACGCGTCGTGAAGGGCGTGAATTTCGTGAACCTGCGCGATGCGGGCGATCCCATCGAGCTGGCGCAGCGCTATGACGAGCAGCGTGCGGATGAAGTCGTGTTCCTGGACATCACGGCCACGCACGAGGGCCGTGCGACGACGGTGGCCATGGCCAGCCGTGCAAGCGAGGAGCTGCACCTGCCGTACTGCGTGGGCGGCGGCTTCCGCAGCGTGGCGGACATCCGCACCATGATCGCGGCCGGCGCCGACAAGGTGTCCGTGAACTCCGCGGCCGTGGCGAACCCGAAGATCATCACGGAGGCGGCTGCGGCTTTCGGGACGCAGGCCATCCTGTGCGCCATCGATGCGAAGCAGGTGGCGGGCAACCCGAACAAGTGGGAGGTCTACGTGGCCGGCGGCCGCAAGGCAACGGGGCTCGATGCCGTGGAATGGGCCGCAGAGGCAGCGCGCCGCGGCGCCGGCGAGATCCTGCTGACCAGCATGGACCGCGACGGCAGCAAGGACGGCTTCGACCTGGCGCTTACGCGCGCCGTGTCGCGCGCCGTGGACATTCCCGTCATCGCCAGCGGAGGCGTGGGCACGTTGGAGCATTTCGCCGAGGGCATCATCGAAGGCGAGGCGGATGCCGTCCTGGCGGCGAGCGTGTTCCATTTCGGGCAGTTCACCGTCCGCCAGGTCAAGGAGTACCTGGCAAGCCAGGGCATCCCGGTGCGCCTGTAGGCGGCCGGCTCATCTGCAGATTCACCCGCGGCCCCGTTCCTTTCCGCTCGGCGGAAGGGAAGGGGCCGGTTTATGCGAAGGGACGAGGAGACCATGGGCAAGGAAAAGGGCGCGCTGGACATTCAGGATGTGACGTTTGACGACCGGGGGCTGGTGCCGTGCATCGTGCAGGATGCGCAGTCGGGCCAGGTGCTGATGATGGCGTGGATGAACCGGGAGTCGCTGCGCCTGACCGTGGAGCAGCGCACCACGTGGTTCTGGTCGCGCAGCCGCGCGAAGCTGTGGCATAAGGGCGAGGAGAGCGGCAACGTGCAGGAGCTGCTGGAGCTGCGTTACGACTGCGACGCCGATACGCTGCTGGCACTCGTGCGCCCGGCAGGTCCCGCCTGCCATACGGGCCACACGTCGTGCTTCTACCGCTCCTTCGCGCTGCCGGAATAGCGCCTGCCGCTCATCGAGCTGCACGTAACGGATTCGTTTCCGCAGCTTCATATGCCAGCGGCCCGCGGGGAACGATTGCTACAATGACGCTTTAACAATCAGCCAGAAATCGCAAGGGACGACGGAGGGAGGAGCGGCCGGGTGAAAACCGCATTCATGATTCTGCGGCGCGACCTGAAGCGCCTGCTGCACAATCCGGTCGCGCTCGTCGTAGTCCTGGGACTCGTTGCGCTGCCGTCCCTGTACGCGTGGTACTGCATCCAATCGAATTGGGACCCGTACGGCAACACAGACGGCATCAAGGTCGCCGTCGTGAACAACGACAAGGCCGTGCATTCCGACACCATGGGAACGGTGGACGTCGGGTCGCAGATAGAGGACACGCTGCGCGAGAACCATAATTTCACCTGGGAATTCGTAAGCCAAGAAGAAGCTCAGCAGAAGCTGGACGAAGGCTATTACTTCGCGGCCATCGTCATACCCGAAGATTTCAGCAAGGACTTCCTGAGCGTGCTGTCCGGCAAGGCGAAGAACCCCACCATCGACTATTACGTGAACGAGAAGTACAGCGCCGTGGCCACGAAGGTCACGGATGCGGGCGCCAGCACCATCGAGCGCACGATCAACTCGACGTTCGTCTCCACGGTCAGCCAGGCGGCCACGAAGGTGGCGAAAAACGCCGCGAAGGATGCGGGCAGCAAGGTGAAGTCCGCCCGATCCGGCGTGTCTGCCAAGGTTGAGAAAGTAAATAAGAAGCTGGATACGGTGCGCAAGGACCTGAAGTCCACGAGCAAGTCCATCGACGGTTGGCGCACGACCGTCAGCTCCGCGAACGATACGCTGGACCAGGTGTCCGGCGATATCCCTGCGCTGCAGCAATCGCTGGACAACGCGCAGTCCGACTTGAAGGACGTGCGCTCGAAGGCGAACTCGCTCGACACGCAGTTCCTGGGGTCGCTTTCCACGGCATCGCTGCAGTTGGCGAAGAGCTCCTCGGACGCCAGCAAGCAATTGGAGGAGTCCGCCGCAACCACGAAGAAGATCTACGGCACCACGAGCACGGCGGCATCGCGCCTGGAGGCGCTGGTGCAGCAGAACGACCGCACCATCTCCGCCCTGAAGGCGCTGAACCGCAGCAGCCTTTCGACGGTCATATCGCAGCTGGAAGACCGGAACGACAAGCTGCGCTCTGCGGCAACCTCGCTGCGCAACACCAGCAACGCCATCGGCAAGACGGGCGACGGCCTGTACGACGCGTCCGGTCTGGTGAGCGATGCGGCCCAATCCGGGTCGCAGGCGCTGACGAAGACGGGCACGTCGTTCAGCCAGCAAGTCACGCCGGCCGTGTCGTCCGCCCTGGATACGTACGCGCTCGTCATAGGCAATCTGTCCGCTACCGTGGACGACCTCGAGCCGCAGGTGACGCAGCTGAGGGAGCTCATGGGGCAGATGGACGACGTCCTGGCGCAGACGCAGAAGACGCTCGATTCCACGGCCGATTCGCTCTCCGATACGGAAGACGACCTGAACAACGTCGTCACGGACCTGGACACCATCGCCAGCTCGCTGCAGCTGCAGCGCCTGTCGTCGCTCACCGGCTTGGACCCCCAGGACGTGGGCACGTTCATGTCGTCGCCGGTGCATCTCGATACGCAGGTCGTGTACCCCGTGGAGCCGTACGGATCCGCCGTGGCCCCGTTCTACACGAATCTGGCGCTGTGGATCGGCTGCTTCATGCTGATCGCCGTGCTGCGCTCCGAGACGGACCGGGAGGGCTTCCCGGACATGACGGCGAAGCAGGCCTTCCTGGGCCGCTACCTGCTCATGGTGCTGCTGGCCGTTCTGCAATCTGTGCTCATGCTGGCCGGCGAGCTGGTCATGGGCGTGCAGTGCGAACAGCCCGCGCTGTTCTTCCTGGCGGGCGCCGTCATCTCGTTCGCCTACATCAGCATCGTGTACTCGCTGGCCATCACGCTGAAGCATATCGGCAAGGCGCTGGCCGTCATCATCCTGATCTTCCAGATCCCCGGTTCGTCCGGCATGTACCCCATCGAGATGATGCCGCACTTCTTCCAGGTGCTGCATCCGCTGCTGCCGTTCACGTACGGCATCGATGCGCTGCGCGAGTGCATCGGCGGCATGTACGGCACGACGTATGCGGACGACCTGACGTTCCTGCTGGTGCTGGTGGTGCCCGTGGCGCTGTTCACGGGCCTGGTGCTGCGCAAGTACCTGCTGAACATCAACCTGCTGTTCGACAACCGCCTGCGCGAGACGGACGTCATGGACCGCGAGTCGAACGGCATGCCGCTGCGCAGCTCGCGCTACAGCATCCACAACGTGGTGCAGGCGCTGCTGAACACGGACGAGTACCGCCAGGCGCTGTTCGAGCGCGCGGCGAAGTTCAACCGGGCGTACCCGCACATCAAGCGCATCGGCACGCTGGCCGTGGCGCTGCTGCCCATCCTGACGATCATCGTCATGTCGCTGTTCCAGGTGGAAAGCATCGATGCGAAGATCGTCATGCTCTGCGCTGTGCTGCTGGCCATCGTGGCGGTGGACTCCGTGCTGATATTCGTGGAGTACATGCACGACAACCTGTCGTACCAGCTGCATGTGGCGGAAATGGACGACAACGAGTTCGTGGACGCCATGTACCGCCACATCTCCATGGGCAAGGAGAAGGCGGGCGGCCCGACGGAGGAGGGCGCCGCCGGCTGGCGCGCCCGTTCGCAGAAGTTCCGCGAGCGCTTCGCGCGCACGCTGGCGAATGCCCGCATCGACCTGAACAGCCCTTCGGACACGCAGGACGGCGCCGACGGCGTGCCGCCCGATATGGCCACGTCCGTGCGCAGCCGCCAGGTCATGGACGATGCGCGGGAGAACGGCGGCGGATCTGCGGGCAAGAAGCATGAATCGCCGGACGATTCGGCGCGGACCGGGAGGGCCGACCGATGAGGAATATCTGGCTGATTTTCACAGGCGACCTGAGGCGCACGCTGAGCAACGTCATCGGCGTCATCGTCTTCATGGGCCTGGCCATCATCCCCACGCTGTACGCATGGTTCAACATCGCCGCGTGCTGGGAGCCGTACGGCAACACGGACCAGCTGAAGGTGGCCGTGGTGAACCTTGACGACGGGTACCGCAGCGACGTGCTGCCGACGCGCGTGAGCATCGGCGACGACGTGGTGTCCTCGCTGCATTCGAACACGAAGTTCGACTGGGTGTTCGTGAACAACGACGAGGCCATGGACGGCGTGAATTCCGGCAAATACTATGCGGCCATCGTCATTCCGAAGAACTTCAGCAGGAACATGATGTCGCTGTTCTCCGACAACCAGAAGACGGCGAAGATCACGTACTACACGAACGAGAAGGAGAACCCCATCGCGCCGCGCGTCACGGATTCGGGGGCAAGTGCCATCCAGAGCAGCATCTCGCAGTCGTTCTCGCAGGTGGTGGACGAATCCACCATCAACGTGCTGTCGGACGTGCTGAACTACCTGGACAGCGGCCAGGTGAAGCGCTCGGGTGCCGCGCTGACCGGCGAGTTGGAAACGGCGGCGGGCGACTTGGACACGGCAGCCGTGCAGGTGCGCGGCTATGCGTCCATGGCGGGCGCCAGCTCGTCGCTGGTGAAGAGCACTACCACCATTCTGGGCACGGTGGACACCAGCAACGCGCGTGCCGACAGCTCGCTGGAAGCCATCCAGAAGACGCTGTCCGAATCGTCGGATTCCGTGTCGGGCATCAGCAAGACGGTGAACGAGGCGCTGAAGCAGAGCAGCAACAGCTTCGATGCGCTGTCGACGCGCACGGACAGCGCGTTCGATACCATGAGCTCGGATGCGGAGACGGCCTCGAATGACCTGTCGAAGCTTGCCGCGCAGGTTCAGGAGCAGGAATCCGCGTTCCGTCAGCTGCAGAGCGCGCTGTCGTCCATCGTGGGCAGCGACGATTCCACGGTGCAGGCGCTGGGCACGGCCGTGTCGGACCTCAACGACCTTGCGAGCACGCTGGGCTCGACGGCGAACGGCCTCACGTCTGCCACCAGCAGCGCATCCGCGAAGAAGGCGGATATCGACGCGAAGATCAAGGCTGCGAAGGATTCCGTGTCCTCCGTGCAGGGCACGTACGAGAAGGAGCTGCTGGACAAGCTGTCGCAGCTGGACGGCACGCTGGGCAAGGTGCGCTCCTCCTCGTCGTCGCTTTCCGATAAGCTGGGTGCCACCATCGACAGCCTGTCGAATTCGTCCAATACGCTGACCGGCCAGCTGGACGGCGCGAAGGACCAGCTGAACAGCGCCGCGGACGATCTGGGCAAGACGGCCGACAACCTGCGCTCCTCCAGCAAGCAGCTGAAGAAGGCGTTCGCGTCCGGCGACTTGAAGAAAGTGCAGAAGATCCTCGGCAACGACAGCGTGAGCCTGGCGCAGTACCTGTCGTCGCCCGTGGAGATGGACCGCCACGCCGTCTACGGCATTGCGAACTACGGGTCGTCCATGGCCCCGTTCTACACGTGCCTTTCGCTGTGGGTGGCCGCCGTCGTGTTCGTGGTCATCATGCGCACGGACATGTCGGACGAGCGCCGCCGCGAATTGAGCAACCTCAAGCCGTACCAGGAGTTCTTGGGCCGCTTCGGCATATTCGCGCTGCTGTCCGTGGCTCAGAGCACGCTGCTGTGCCTGGGCGACCTGTACTTCATGGGCATCCAGTGCATGCACCCGTTCCTGTTCCTGCTCTCCGGCTGGATCATCGGCCTGTCGTTCATGTTGATCGTGTATACGCTGACGCTCTCGTTCGGCAACGTGGGCAAGGCGCTGTCCGTCATCCTGCTGGTCATGCAGGTGGCCGGCTCAGGCGGCATCTTCCCCGTGCAGATGGAGGGCGACCTGTTCCAGGCGTTGTACCCGTACCTGCCGTTCGTCTATTCCATGAAGGCCATGCAATCGTGTATCGCGGGCATATACGGCAACGAGTACGTGATGTCGCTGCTGGTGCTGGTCGCGTTCACCATCCCGTTCTGGCTGCTGGGACTGCTGCTGCGCAATCCCACCATCAAGCTGAACAAGTGGGTGAAGGCAAAGCTGGAGGAGACGAAGTTCATGTAGCGCGCTTGGCGTGCGCCTGCCCGCGCCTGGTGTGCGCCCGCATGAGCATGTGCGCCTGCGCGCCCGTTGCGCGCCGGCCCTGCCACCCTGCTGTCGAACGCCTGTTGCGCGGCAGCCCTGCCGCCGGCCGCCGGATGGGCTATCATGTCTTGCCTGGAAGAGAGAGACGGCGGCCTGCGCGCGGCGGGCCGCGGAGCGGGAAGGGCGTGATCGTGGAAGATCCCCAGCGCATACTGAAATCCTATTTCGGCTACGATGCGTTCCGCCCGAACCAGCGCCGCATCGTGGATGCCATCCTGGCGGGCCGCGACGTGCTGGCCGTCATGCCCACGGGTGCCGGGAAATCCATCTGCTACCAGGTGCCGGCGCTGTGCCTGGACGGGCTGACGCTGGTGGTGTCGCCGCTCATCTCGCTCATGAAGGACCAGGTGACCGCGCTCAGCCAGGCCGGCATCCGGGCAGCGTTCGTGAACAGCTCGCTGACGCCGGCGCAGCGCCGCGATGTGCTGGATGCGGCGGGCAAGGGGGCGTACTCGCTGCTGTACGTGGCGCCCGAGCGGCTGGAGGCGCCTGACTTCCTGGCATTCTGCGCGCAGCGGCCGCCGGTGCTGGTGGCGGTCGACGAGGCGCACTGCATCTCGCAATGGGGGCAGGATTTCCGCCCCAGCTACACGCACATCGACGGCTTCCTGGATAAGCTGCCGGCCCGCCCGCCGGTAGCGGCGTTCACGGCAACGGCCACGCAGCGCGTCCGGAACGACATCCGCACATCGCTGAAGCTGCGCGAACCGCTGGAGGTGCTGGCCAGCTTCGATCGGCCGAACCTGCATTTCGCCGTGTACCGCCTGGAGGGCAAGGGCAAGAAGGGCAAGGACCGTGTGCTGAAGCAGATCTGCAGCCAACACAAGGGCCAGTCCGGCATCATCTACTGCACCACGCGCAAGAATGTGGAGCAGGTGTGCGACGACCTGCAATCCTGGGGCTTCTCCGCCACGCGCTACCACGGGGCGCTGGGCGATCGCGAGCGCCGCGACAACCAGGAGGCGTTCATCAACGATGCGGCCGACATCATGGTGGCCACGAACGCGTTCGGCATGGGCATCGATAAGAGCAACGTGGGCTTCGTGGTGCACTACAACCTGCCGCTGGATGTGGAGAGCTATTACCAGGAGGCCGGCCGTGCCGGCCGCGACGGCGAGCCGGCGGATTGCATCCTGCTGTACAGCCCGGCCGATGTGCGCACGTGCGACTTCCTGATCAACGCGGGCTACGACCAGCAGCCGGGCATCGACGGCCCCACGCACCAAGAGCTCATCGCGAATGCGAAGGAGCGCCTGAGGCAGATGACGTATTACGCCACGACGCAGGACTGCCTGCGTGCGTTCCTGCTGCGCTACTTCGGCGAGCAGGCGCCCGGGTACTGCGGCAACTGCAGCAATTGCGAGACGGAATTCGAGCAGCAGGACGTGACGGTGGAGGCGCAGAAGATCGTCAGCTGCGTGGCGCGCCTGGCGCAGCGCGACCGCAAGGTGGGAAAGGCCCTGATCACGGACATCCTGCGCGGCTCGAAGGCCGAGAAGGTGCGCGCGGGCGGCTACGACACGCTGTCCACGTACGGCATCATGGCGGACGAATCCGTGCACCGCATCCGCTACCTGCTGGATGCGCTCATCGAGCGCGGATTGCTGGGCATGCAGGAGGAGCCCTACCGCGTGGTGGTGTACACGGCACGCAGCGCGCAGTTCCTGCGCAATTGGGAGACCCTGGCGCTGAAGGTGCCGAAGGAGACGGACGTGGAGCGCACGAAGCGCAAGGACCGGCGCGACCGGGCGCTGGGCACGGACGCCGGCACCGGTTTGGACCCGGTGCTGTTCCAGGAGCTCAAAGAGCTGCGCGCGCAGATCGCCGCCGAGGCGGGCGTGCCGGCGTACGTGGTGTTCAGCAACCACACGCTGCACGATATGTGCCGCATGATGCCGAAGACGGAAGACGACCTGCTGGATGTGTCGGGCGTGGGCCGCACGAAGGCGGGCCGCTACGGCGAGCGGTTCCTGGCTGTCATCAACGCCTATCGCGCGGCTCAGGGGACCAAGCAGGCGGACGGGCGAGCGGACGGGTAGGCGGACGAACGCGTGAGCTGCGCGACTGCCCTTGTACGGATGCGATAAGATGCTCTCTGGAAGAACACGACAGGAAGGCTGTGTATGAAGACGACGAACACGCCGGCGCAAAGCGGCCCGGCATTGTGCGAGCAGGGAGGTGTCCGATGACGGAGCGCGAAGACAAGCCGTTCGACATCAACGATATCGGCACCTTCTCGAAGGCCATGGGCATCGAGTTCACGTCCGAAAGCCGTGGACGCGTGGAAGGGCGCATGCCCATCGACGAGTGGAAGCGGCAGCCGGCAGGGTTCCTGCACGGCGGTGCCACGATCACGCTGTTGGAGTCGCTTGCCTCGCGTGCCAGCGACCTGATGGCGGATCATGACAAGGAGTACTCGTTCGGCGTGGACGTGCATGTGCGCCATCGCAAGCCCGGCGAGCACGGCATGCTGTACGGCTACGCGGAGCTCGACCACCAGGAAGAGGGCAGGCACGGCACGAAGCAATTCTGGAACGTCGCTGCGACGGATGAGGCGGGCGACGTTGTGTCCAGCGGCACGATCATGACGAAGATCGTGCCGAAGGAGCGATTGGCGGAAAAGCAGCGCGAGCGCGAGCAGCAGCGGGCAGCGCAGGCTGCGAAACCGGAGTAGCCGGGCTCCCACCTGGGTGCATCGGGCTGGCAGGCACGCGGACGGCGGGCAATCGGGGTCGACCCGGTTGCCCGCTTTGCATGCGACGACTGCGATGCCCTGCCGGTGCAGCAAGTGGGGATGAACTGCGGTAATAGCGTTCGGGTCCACGGCCTGCGCGGGCAAGGCATAAGCTTATCAACAACGCATATTATGCAGCGCCCCGGGACGCGCCTACCATAGATGCGGCGAACCCGACGGCGCTTCATTTCATGCTCCCTGATGCGGGTTTGCGGTTTCGACAACTTGATGCGGTCCGCTCCCCGCCGGTGCGGATTCCCGTGGAGGAGGCGCCCCGTGGCAACAGATGCTATCGACCAGAACAGCGGTCCCGTGAAGAAGAAGGGCGGGTTCCATTACGCGTTCCTGATTGTGGCGTCGGGCATTGCCATCACGTGCATCCCCTGTGCGTTGGTGCTGAACTGCGCCGGCATCTACTTCAAGCCGGTGGCGAATTACTTCGGGGTTCCCACGGCCCAGTTCACGCTGTATTTCAGCATCCTGAACCTGGCAATGATGGTGATGCTTCCCATAGCCGGCAAGCTTATGTCGCGCGTGGATCTGCGTATCGTGTTGTCGGTTTCCGTGCTGCTGGACGGCCTGTCGTATCTGGCCATGTCCCAGTTCACGGCCGTCTGGATGTTCTACATCGCGGCCATCTTCTTGGGCATAGGCACGGCGCCCCTGATCTACCTGGCCATTCCGACGCTGGTCAACAACTGGTGCAAGGTGCGCGTGGGATTCTTCATCGGCCTGTGCATGGCGTTTGCGGGCATCGGCGGCGTCATCTTCAACCCGATCGGCACGGCGTTCATCAACTCCGGCACCGATGGCTGGCGCATGGGCTATCTGGTGTTCGGCATCATCATGTTGGTTGTCACGTTGCCGTTCACGCTGTTCGTGGTGCGCTCGAAACCGTCCGACAAGGGCCTGGAGCCGTACGGCGCGGAGCAGGCAGCGACGCAGGGCAGCAGCACCGCGCCCGAGATGGGCGTTTCCGCCGGTAAAGCCATGAAGACGGCCGCATTCTTCGCCGTGGCTGCATTCTGCTTCCTGATTACCGTGAACCAAACGGTCTACCAGTTCCTGGCTTCGTATGTGCAGTCGTTCCCAAGCCAGGACATCGCGCTGGCCGCCGGCGCGGTGGCCAGCGCCTGCATGGCCGGGCAGGCTATCGGCAAGATCATCCTGGGCGTTATCAACGACCGCAGCGCAAAGGGCGGCCTGTTCTTCGGCCTGGGCGGAGGCATCGCGGGCATTCTGGTGCTGTGGTTCCTGCCGCTGCAGGTGCTGCTGCTGATGGCCGGCGCGTTCCTATTCGGGTTTGCCTATGCCTGCACGACGGTCGAGGCGCCGTTGCTGACGCGCGCCGTCTTCGGCTCGCGCGATTATACGAACATCTACTCGCGCGTTTCCATGGCAGGTACGTTGGGCTCCGTGGTGGCAGCCGTGTTCTGGGCGTGGATCATCGAGTTGCCGAACGGCTTCTCCCTCATGTTCGCGCTGAGCATCGTCTGCATGATACTCAGCATCTGCCTGGGCCTTTTCGCGTTAAGGCAGTCCCGCAAGCTGGAGCGGACCGCAGAGTAGCTGCAGCTGCGGTAACGACGGGCACCGCGTGCTGCGGGTGCGGCAGTGCTGGGCGTCTCGCGTGCTGCGGGTACGGTTGAGCGCCTGGCGCCAGGTGCTGTGCGGGTCTTGCTGCCGTTGCCGCGAGCCTTGGCGTTGCGGGTGCAGGCGCGGGGCGGTTGGGTGCCGCTTCCGGACTGCGCTGCCAGGATAAGGCCCCTTTTTTGGACGCAAATGCGGTTTGGGAATGGTTTTGTAAGGCCTAACTCGCGGCGGTTCCTGCATTTTCCCAGGTAACTGGCAACGCAGAGCCGAAAATCGGCCTATTAGGATTGGCTAAACCATTCCCAACCTCGATTGAGAGCCAAAAATTGGAATTCTGTTGGAGGCGGCATCGGAATCGGGCGTCGGGGGCCGTTTAGCGGCGGCGTCGAAATCCGGCAACGGGCGTCGTTTGGAGGCGGCATCGGAATCGGACATCGGGAGATGCCGTTTGGCGCCAGCCTCGAAATCTGACGCAGGATCAAGATCTGGTAGCGGCACCGGAACCCGCCAGCAGGGACGCCGCTGCGCAGCGGAAGCGGAATGCGGCAGCGGGCAATGCCAGCCTGACGTGCGAGAACGCATGCGCGAAAAGCCGGGCAACAAGTAAGCGGCATGAAGAAGGGTGCCCGGCCAACGGCCGGCCCCCCCCACGCATCGGATCGAAATGCCTTGGCGCTACGCCAGCGGATCCGAGTGGAAGACCTTGCGGTACTCGGCGCGCAGCTGATCGCGGAAATCGGGGTGGGCAATCTGGATGAGCTGCTTTGCGCGGTCGGCAAGCGAGCGGCCGCGCAGATTTGCCACGCCGTACTCCGTTACGATGAACTGCACCTCGTCGCGCGGGGTTGTCACCGGCGTGCCGCGATCCAGGAACAGCTTGATGCGGCTGATGGTGCCATGGCCGGCTGTCGAAGTCATGGCCAGGATGCTCTTGCCGCCGCGGCTCATGGAGGCGCCGCGTACGAAATCCACCTGGCCGCCGGCACCGGACAGCTGCTTGATGCCGATGCTCTCTGCGGCAACCTGCCCGTAAATATCCACTTCCACGCATGAGTTCACGGAAATCAGGTTGTCGTTCTTCGCGATGACATAGGGGTTGTTCACATACGCAACGGGGAAGAATTGCACGGCGGGGTTGTCGTCGATCCAGTCGTAGAGCTCGGCGGTTCCCTGCGCGAACGTGACGACGCTCGCATTCGGGTGCAGCGTCTTCCGCCTGCCGGTCAACACGCCGGCTTCGGCCAGGTTCATCATGCTGGTGGTGAACAGCTCGCTGTGCACGCCCAGGTCCTTCTTGTCCATCAGCGCTTCCATAAGCGCGTTCGGCAGCTTGCCGATGCCCGCCTGAATGGTGGCGCCGTCGGGCACCATGTCCGCGATGGTTTGACCTATCTTGCGCTCGACGGGGCCGATGGGCGGCATGGGGGATACGGCGATATCCTCGGACACCTCCACGATGGCATCCAGCTCGCTCACGTGGATGAAGCATTCGCCCAGCGTACGGGGCATCTTGTCGTTGACCTGGGCGATGACCAGCTTCGCCTTGTTCGCGATGGTGCGCTGGTAGTCCACGGACAGCCCGAAGCTGCACCAGCCGTGGCGGTCGGGGCGGGAAAGGGACAGCAGGGCGACGTCGATGGGGTAGTCGTCGTTTTCCACGTCGCGCTCCACGGTGCTGAAGTACGTGGGCACGTAGTCCGCGCGGCCGTTGAAGAATGCATCCCAGTAGCCGGCCTTCATGCCGGGCGAGCAGATGAACGTCTCGTAGCGGATGTGGCCCTCCATGCCCGGTTCGTACATGTTCAGGCCGTTCGTGCTGGATGCCTGGAAGAACGTGACGTCCGTCAGGTCCTCGTAGTTGTCGCAGGCGGCCTGGATCAGCACGCGCGGTTCTCCCGCGCCGTCGGGCATGCCCACGCGGCTGTGCGCGGGGATCATCTTCACGGCGTTCTCGGCCGTGGTCAGCTTCGATTGGTAGTCGGCAAGCCAGTTCTCGCTCATGGGTGCTCCTCACTCTCGTCCGCCCATTATAGTGGTTGCGCGCGAAGGGGAGGATGCGCACCCGAGCCGCCCGCCGTGCCCGCCTGCCGCGCACCTGCTGCGCGCACCCGAGCCACCCGCCTCCCGCCCGCGCCTTATGTGCTCCCTGTGCCGACCGCCGATGCGGGCGGGAAGCGCACGGGGCATTGCGCTATAATCCCTTCCACAACGGAATACGCAAAAGCTATGACGAAGACAGCGTGGCGATACCGGGCGCAAACAGAGAAGGGCTCCGAAGGCTGGAAGGGCCCCTGCGCACGACGCGACGATTCCCTTCACCAGCTGCGTGCTGAACGTTGCCGCACCGTGCAAAGCCATCCGGGCTCTCGCGGCGGCAGCCAGTAGGAGGCGCCGGGAACTCCCGTGACAGAGTCGGAGTGGATTCGCAAGGTCGGCAACGGCCGGAGAGTCAACCAAGGTGGTACCGCGAGACGTATGCTCCCGTCCTTGGATCTGCAGGTTTTCCTGCAGGCCGGGCCGGGAGCATTTTTTATGGAAAGGAAGGCTATGTCGATTCAAGATGACGTGTTGGCGCTGCGCCAGAAGGTGCTGGCCGACATCGACGATGCGCGCAACTCCCAGGCGTTGGAGCAGGTGCGCGTGCAGGTGCTGGGCAAGTCCGGCAGCCTGACCGGTTACCTGCGCTCTATGGGCAAGGTGGCGAAGGAGGAGCGTCCCATCCTGGGCAAGACCGTGAACCAGGTGCGCGGCGAAGTGGAGAAGGCGCTTGAGGCGCGCAAGACCGCGCTGGCAGCTGCCGAACTGGAAGCGCAGATGGAGGCCGGCGCCGTCGACGTGACGCTGCCCGGCCGCGCGCAGCAGATGGGCACGCGTCATCTGATCAGCGCCATCACGGACGAGATCGCCGAGATCTTCCACGGCATCGGCTACACGGTGGTGCCCGGCAACGAGGTCGAGACCGACTACTACAACTTCGAGGCGCTGAACACGCCGCCCGACCATCCGGCGCGCGGCATGCAGGACACGTTCTACGTGGTGGACAAGTCCGGCGCCGAAGCCGCCGTCCATGGCGAATCCGAGGTGCTGCTGCGCACGCAGACCTCCGGCGTCCAGGCGCACGTAATGGAGAACCAGAAGCCTCCCATCTACATCATCGCTCCCGGCAAGGTCTATCGCCGCGACGTGGCCGATCCCAGCCACCTGCCGCAGTTCAACCAGGTCGAGGGCCTGGTCGTGGACGAGGGCATCACGTTCGGCGACCTGAAGGGCACGCTGGAGTACTTCGTGAAGCAGATGTTCGGCGAAGATCGCCGCACGCGCCTGCGCCCGCATTACTTCCCGTTCACGGAGCCGTCCGCCGAAGCCGACGTGTCGTGCGGCATCTGCGGCGGCAAGGGCTGCCGCTTCTGCAAGGGCACGGGCTGGGTCGAGGTCCTGGGCTGCGGCATGGTGGACCCGAACGTGTTCGGCTACGCCGGCATCGACCCGGAGGTCTACTCCGGCTTCGCATTCGGCATGGGCGTGGAGCGCATCGCCTGCTTGAAATACAACGTGCCCGACCTGCGCATGCTGCTGGCCGGCGACATGCGCTTCCTGCGCCAGTTCTAATCCGGTGCACCAGACGGAATGCAATGCGAAAGCCTGTAGATAAGAGAGAAGTAACGGTATGAAAGTATCTTTGAAATGGTTGAACGAGTACGTCGACGTGCCGTCCGATACGCAGGAATTCTGCGATCGCCTGGACCTGACGGGCACCGGCGTCGAGGGCCTGGAGGAAACGGGCGCCCAGTTCAAGAAAGTTGTGGTGGGCCAGATCCTGGAGAAGGAGGCGCATCCCGACTCCGACCACATGTGGGTGTGCAAGGTGTCCGTGGGCGCGGCGAACACGGACGCGGACGGCAGCCCCGAGCCGCTGCAGATCGTATGCGGCGCGCAGAACTTCAACGCCGGCGATAAGATCCCCGTGGCCATGATCGGCGCGGAATTCGGCGACTTCAAGATCAAGAAGAGCAAGCTGCGCGGCGTCACCAGCTACGGCATGAACTGCTCCGAGCGCGAGCTGGGCCTGGGCTCGAACCATGACGGCATCATGATCCTTCCCGCGGATGCGCCGGTGGGCACGCCGTTCGCGGAGTACATGAAGCTGTCCGACAAGATCATCGACCTGGAGATCACGCCGAACCGCCCGGACTGCCTGTCCGTTGAGGGCCTGGCGCGCGAAGTGGGCGCCATGTACCGCACGGACGTGCGCTATCCGTCCATGGACCTGACGGAAGGCGAAGAGGCCACGGAGGATGCCGTGGACGTGACCGTCGCGGAAGAGGGACGCTGCCCGCGCTACACGGCGCGCGTCATCCGCGGCGTGAAGGTCGGCCCCAGCCCGGATTGGCTCGTCGAGCGCATCACCGCGTCCGGTGCGCGCTCCATCAACAACGTCGTGGACGTGACGAACTACATCCTGTTCCTGCTGGGCCAGCCGCTGCACGCGTTCGACTTCGACAAGGTGAAGTCCGCGGACGGCAAGGCGCATATCGTGGTGCGTCCGGCCGAAGAGGGCGAGAAGCTGACGACGCTGGACGGCCAGGAGCGCACGCTGACGCCGGACATGACCGTCATCGCCACGCCGGAGCGCGCCGTTGCGCTGGCGGGCGTCATGGGCGGGCTTGACTCCGAGGTCACGGACGACACGGTGGACATCCTGCTGGAGGCCGCTACATTCGATCCGGCCCACACCAGCCGCACGAGCCGCAACCTGGGCCTGATCAGCGAGTCGTCCATGCGCTACGAGCGCAAGGTGGACGCCGGCCGCATCACGCGCAACGCGGACTTCGCCGCCGCGCTGATGGCGAAGATCTGCGGCGGCACGGTCAGCCGCGGCCTGGTGGACGTCTGGCCCGTGAAGGACGAGCCGTTCGATCTGCAGTTCCGCATCCCGCGCTTCTGCGCCATGATGGGCGCCGACATCCCGCGCGCCGACATCGAGGACATCCTGGAGCGCCTGGGCTGCAAGGTGGAGGACGACGGCTCGAACACGCTGCACGTCATCGCGCCCACGTGGCGTCCCGACCTGGAACGCGAGATCGACCTGTACGAGGAGGTGCTGCGCCTGTACGGCATGGAGAAGGTGCCCGCCACACTGCCCGGCGGCCGCGACCGCATTCCCGTGAAGACGCCCACGCAGCGCATCGTGGAGAAGCTGAACCGCGTGCTGCCCGCGTGCGGCCTGAACGAGACCATGACGTACTCGTTCGCCGAGCCGGGCGAACTGGAGCGCCTGCGCATGTCCGAAGAGGGCCTGGGCGAACCGGTGGAGCTCATCAACCCCATCAACGCCGAGCAGTCGCAGATGCGCCGCAGCATCATCCCCGGCCTGCTGCGCAGCGTGGCGTACAACCAGAGCCATGGCGTGGAGAACATCCAGCTCTACGAGGTGGGCCGCGTGTTCTTCGGCCATGAGGGGCATCAGCTGCCGCGCGAGGCCCAGCGCCTGGCGGGCGTGCTGGCCGGCCGCATGACGGAGAAGGGCTGGAACACGGATCCGGCGCCGTTCGACTTCTTCGACGGCAAGGGCGTGCTGGAGTCCATCGCCCGCGAGCTGGCGCTGCCGAAGGTGCGTTTCCGCGCGCTGGAAGGCGAAGCGGCGGGCCATCTGCAGCCCGGCCGCGCGGCGGAGATGCTCTCCGGCGGTTCCGTCATCGGCTGGGTCGGCGAGCTGCATCCGCTGGCCGTGGACGCATACGACGCGAAGGGCCCGGTGGTCGCATTCGAGCTGGACATCGACGCGCTGGTGCGCTCTGCCCGTCCGGCGCGCGACTTCGAGGACATCCCGGAGTTCCCGCCGGTGTCCGTGGACGTGGCGTTCATCGTGGACGGGGACGTGACGAACGAGAAGCTGATGCAGCGCATGCATTCCGCAGGCGGCAAGCTGCTCTCTCGCATCCATCTGTTCGACGTCTACCGCGACGAGAAGCGCCTGGGCGCGGGCAAGAAGTCCATGGCGTACTCGCTGGAGTACCGTGCGGCGGACCGCACGCTGACCGGCGAAGAGGTCGAGAAGGCGCATGCGAAGCTGGTCAAGAAGGTCTGCGGCGGCCTGGGAGCGGAGATTCGCTCGTAACGGCTGGGCAACGAAATACCTGATTGCGCACGGGGCCGTCTGCTTTCGCAGGCGGCCCTGCCTGTTTTTCGCCAGGCATGTGGTAATGTCGAATTCAAACATGCATTTCAGGGAGGGGCATGCCGGGCTGGGGCGCTGCGGCCGTGCCGCCAAGCGAGAAGGAGCCTGAATGATCGAGGTTCGGGACCTGCGAAAGTCATATACCACCGGCTCGTTCACGCAGCGGGCGCTGGACGGCGTGTCCATCACGTTCCGAGAGAACGAGTTCGTGTCCGTGCTGGGCCCGTCGGGCTCCGGCAAGACGACGCTGCTGAACGTGCTGGGAGGCCTGGACCATCCCGATTCCGGCGACATCATCATCAACGGCGTGTCCACGAAGGACTACAAGAGCGCGGATTGGGACACGTACCGCAACCACCATATCGGCTTCATCTTCCAAAGCTACAACCTCATCCCGCACCAGACGGTGCTGTCGAATGTCGAGCTGGCGCTGACGCTGGCGGGCGTGTCGCGCGAAGAACGCCGCGCCCGTGCGCGCAAGGCGCTGGAGCGCGTGGGCCTGGGCGATCACGTGGACAAGAAGCCCAGCCAGCTGTCCGGCGGCCAGGCGCAGCGCGTGGCCATTGCCCGTGCGCTGGTAAACGAGCCGGACATCGTGCTGGCCGATGAGCCCACGGGCGCCCTGGACACGGAGACGGGCATCCAGGTCATGGACCTGCTGTCCGAGATTGCGCAGGACCGCCTGGTGGTCATGGTCACGCACAACCCCGACCTGGCGTACCGGTATTCCAGCCGCATCGTGAAGCTGGCGGACGGCCGCATCACGGACGATTCCGACCCGGTTGATGCCGACGAGCGCGCGGCGCTGCTGGAGGCGGCGCACCCGGCGGATGCAGCGGACGCCGGCGAATCGGCGGGTTCGGGCTCCTTATCGACCGCATCCGCGAAGCGCACGGCGAACAAGGGGCGCAAGAAGCATTCGTCCATGTCGTTCTTCACGGCGCTTTCGCTGTCGTTCAGCAACCTGATGACGAAGAAGGGCCGCACGTTCCTGACGGCGTTCGCGGGCAGCATCGGCATCATCGGCATCGCCACCATCCTGGCGCTGTCGAACGGCGTGAACAACTACATCAAGCAGGTGGAGGAGGAGACGCTGTCCTCGTATCCGCTGACTATCACGAAATCCAGCTTCGACCTCAGCGCCATGCTGGGAACGGCCCAGAGCGACGCTTCGCAGAACACGGGGTCGCAGGAAAGCAGCGCCGGCACGAACGGCACGGCGGCAGCGGACGAAACCTCCGACCAGGGCATTCGCGAGCGCACGGTGGTCCAGGACATGTTCGCGGACATCAAGAACAACGACCTGAAGTCGTTCAAGAAATGGCTGGAGGGCAATGGGTCGTACGTCAACGATTACACGAACGCCATAACGTACGACTACGGCGTGACGCCGATCATCTACACGGACGATGCGAAGAACCCGAAGAAGCTGAATCCGTCGTCGCTGGACGAATACCGGAACCTGGATTCGCTGGGGTCCATGGCGTCGCTTGCGTCCATGAGCTCGTTCGAGGAGATGATCGATAACCCCAGCGTGCTGGATTCGCAGTTCGAGGTAGTGAAGGGTAAGTGGCCGGAGAAGTACGACGAATGCGTGCTGGTGCTGAATTCCAAGGGCGAGATCAGCGACTACACGCTGTACAACATCGGCGTGCTCGATCCCGACGACTTCTCGAAGATGTACAAGAAGGCCATGAACGGGCAGAAGGTGAACGTCCCGGACACGAAGACGAACTTCACGTACGACGATGCGCTGAACCTGTCGTTCAAGGTCGTCGATGCATCCGATACGTACCGCCACAACGAGTCGCAGAACACGTGGACGGACATGTCCGACAAGAAGAGCTACATGAAGAACGTGGTGAAGAACGGCATGACCATGAAGGTCGTCGGTGTCGTGAAGGCGCGCGATACGGCCACCACCACGTCGCTGCAGGAGGGCATCGCCTACCGCCACGATCTGACGGAGCACCTCATGAGCGATGCGGCGGATTCCGCCATCGTGAAGCAGCAGCTGGCGCATCCGAAGACGGACGTCTTCACGGGCAAGAGCTTCAAATCGCTGAAGAAGAACTCCGGCTTCGACATGAAATCGCTGTTCACCGTTGACCAGGACGCCCTTTCCAGCGCGCTTTCCAGCAGCATGGGATCGTCGGCTTCCGGCAGCTCGGGCAGCGGGATGGATGCAAGCAGCCTGAAAGGGCTGGACACCTCGTCGCTCTCCTCGGCCATCGATGTGAACAAGATAGCCAAGGAGATGAAGGACATGCCGATGCCCTCCATAGACACCGGCGATCTGAAGCTGACGGCAAAGCAGCAGGCGAAGCTGACGGCGGCATCCACGCGCATCATGAACGGGTTCATGGCGTACTACGTGAACCAGCATCAGGGCGAGGAGATCACGGCGGACACGGATTATTCGAAGGACTTCCAGAAGTACCTGCAGCAGCCCGACGTGCAGGCGGACTTGCAGAACGTGTACCAGACCGTGGGGACGGCCGCCACGGAGCAGCTGCAGCCCATCATGCAGGATTACCTGACGAATACGCTGGAACCGTACCTGCAGAAGAAGATGAGCAAGACCTTCCAGGATGCGGCGACGCAGATGGCCAGCCAGATGGCGGATGCCATGAGCCAGGCTATGCAGTCGTCCATCGAAAACCAGATGGGCAACCTGTCCAGCAGCCTGGCAACGGCGCTGCAGAAGTCCATCCATATCAATATGGACCAGGACGATCTCTCGCAGATGCTGACGAGCATGATGAACGGCAGCCAGACCACGTATGCGAACAATCTCACGAAGCTGGGCTACGCGAAGGCGGACGATCCGGAGTCCATCAGCATCTATCCGAAGGACTTCGGCAACAAGGAGCTGGTGCTGGACGCCATCGATGACTACAACAACATGCAGACCGCGAACGACAACAAGGATGCCGTCATCTCGTACTCCGACGTCATGGGCACGCTGATGTCGTCCGTCACGGACATCGTGAACATGGTCAGCCTGGTGCTCATCGCGTTCGTCAGCATCTCGCTTGTGGTCAGCTCCATCATGATCGGCATCATCACGTACATCTCCGTGCTGGAGCGCCGCAAGGAGATCGGCATCCTGCGCGCCATGGGCGCCTCGAAGGGCAACGTGTCGAACATCTTCAACGCCGAGACCGTCATCGAGGGCCTGATAGCGGGCGTGATCGCCATCGCCGTGGTGCTGATTGTCTCCATACCGGTGAACTCCATCGTGCTGAACGTGTACAAGGTGCCCGACATCATGAGCTTGCCGTGGACATCGGCGCTCATCCTGATCGGCATCAGCGTGCTGCTGACGTTCATCGCGGGCCTGATACCGTCCGTCAGCGCGGCGCGCAAGGACCCGGTGGAGGCGCTGCGCAGCGAATAGGAACAGCGCCCGGCCCGTCATGCGGCGCGCCGGGCGGCATGCCCCGCCGGAAGCAGAACGCCGATATTTACGCCCCGTCCGCTCCGTCGTAAACAGAATGAACGGGAACGAAACTTTCTCGTGCTGTTTCTGCGCCGAGACGGCCGCTTCCGGCGGATTGCAGTAAGGTAGGTAACCTGCTCTACGAAAGAGGGCGCCGCTCGATGGCGCCTTGGAAACTAAGGAGGGGAGCAGCAATATGAAATGCACCCATTGCGGTACGGAATTGCAAGATGGCACCCCGGTATGCCCGAAGTGCGGAGAGCGCCTGACGGAGGAGCGGAAGCCGGAGCAATCGAAGGGCAAGACGCTCGATATGCCCGAGAAGAACCCGTTCCACAAGCGAATCGCGAAAACCATCATCGTCCTGGTCATCGTCGTCGTTGCGGCGGTGGCGTTCGTGCTGTACGGCCTTCCCGCCATACAGAACCAGCTGAATCCGCCCTCGAACAACGTCACGCTGCACGTGAACTCCTCTTCGTCCACGTCCGACCCGGCAGATGCCGGCGCCGGCAGCAAGGACGCGAACACGCCCACGGACGAGGCGGCGCAGGCGGCGAAGGAGTCTTCGTCCATGGACGTCATCAGCGCCAAGGACATCACGCTCAGCCCGTCCTTGAGCAGCAAGAGCGTCAAGGTCTCGTTCTCGAAGGAATCCGGCGCGCTGAACTACCGCGTGTCGTATCGCGCGAGCGGCGCGAAGGATTGGAGCTACCAGTGGACCGGCGGAGACACGTCCACGACGGTCACCGGCCTGAAGAGCGGCACGGCATACGAGTTCCGCATTGCGGCGTACACCGTCCAGGACGGCAAGTGGATCCGCGCGAAGTACTCCGACTCCCGGTGCGCCTGGCTGGCATCGACGAAGGTGAAGCTGTCGGCCGGCAAGCGCTCGTTCACGGCTACGGCCGCGACGCTGAAGGATGCCGTGAGCTACGAGCTGGTCTACTCCACCAGCCAGTCCGGCCTGGCAAGCGGCAAGACGGCCACCATCAAGGGCACGAAGGCCACGGTGAAGGGCCTGAAGTCCGGTAAGACGTACTACGTGAAGATTCGCCCGGTGCGCGCCATCGATGGTGTCTCCTGCCCCGGCGTGTACAGCGGCACGTACAAGGTGAAGGTGAAGTAGCGCCCGTTTCGCCATAGGCCTGCGTCCTTCGCGGGCCTTCTTTCTGCGTACAAACATCCGTTCGCATGCGGCCGTGTCCTTTCTGCGGGACACGGCCGCTTCCGTTTGCATGGTTTCATGGGCAGGTGAGCGAAAACGAAAGGAGTGCGCCATGAATGGACCGACAAGCCGCGATTACTTCAAGATGGGTGCGGTGACGGCCGTGGGAGAGCTGTATGCGGAGGGCCTGCTGGGGCCGGCGGAATGCCGTGCCTCCGAGATCCGCCGCTTCCTGCGCAGCTTCGGCATAGAGGGCATGGACGACATGCGGCGCCTGGGGATGCACGGAACGTACCTGCGCGATTTCGAGCAGGTGTACGGCGAACCTGCGGATTGCTGAGGGCGCACGGCAGGCTGTCTCTTAATCGGTACAGCCTGGCGGGCGCAGCGTGCTGCTCTGCTACACTGAAATGCTATGTGAGACGGAATCGTGGCCACGAAGGGGATGGGATGCGCCATGCCGCGCGAAAACCAGAAGCTGAAGCTGCTCTACCTTGCGAAGATCTTCCAGGAGGAGACGGACGGGAAGGTGGGGCTCACCATGCCCCAGATCATCGAGCATCTGCGGGAATACGGCATCTCGGCAGAGCGCAAGGCGCTGTATCGGGACATCAAGGCCCTGCGCGAATTCGGCATGGACATCCGGCGCTACAACCGCTCGCCCATGCAGTATGCGCTGGCGAATCGCGAGTTCTCGCAGCCCGAGCTGCTGCTGCTTGTGGACGCCGTGCAGTCGTCGCGCTTCCTTGATATAGAGAAATCCCGGGAGCTGATCGACTCCATCCGCACGCTGGCGTCGAAGCGCCAGCGCGAGGCGCTGTCGAAGCGCATGCATGTCGAGGGACGCATCAAGATGCAGAACGAATCCGTGTTCTACAACGTGGACATCGTCCAAGAGGCCATCCAAGCGCATCACAAGGTGTCGTTCCATTACTTCAAGTACGACGTGGAGAAGAAGAAGGAGCGCCAGCACGGCGGCGACCGCTATCTGGAATCGCCGGTGGAGCTCATCTATTCCGACGGCTATTACTACCTGGTGGCGTATAACGACAAGCACGACGACTTCACGAACTACCGCGTGGACCGCATGACGGAGGTCATGGTGTCCGACGAGCCCGCCACGCGCAACGAGCGCATTGCCCTGTTCGATCCGGAGGCGTACACGGCGCAGGCGTTCAGCATGTTCAACGGCGAGCCTAAGACGATCTCGCTCATCGTGGACGGGGACGTCATGAGCTCCATCGTGGACCGCTTCGGCAGCGATGTGGAATCGCATGCGCTGGACGAATCGCACGCGCGCGTGTATGCGCGCGTGAAGGTAAGCGACGTGTTCTACGGATGGCTGGCGCAATTCGGTACGAAGGTGCGGGTCGAGAAGCCGCAGTCCGTCGTGCAGGGCTACACGGACTACCTGCAGCGCATCGTGGACGCGTACCGCGAAGGGGGCGCGGCGGGCGGCGCCGGGCGCTAGGTGCCGGCGGGCGTGTGCCGGGCGCTAGGCAACTGCCGCACGCCGCCTGCGCCTGCCGTCCGGCGCTCCACCCGAAGCGCGTGTCGGCCTCAGAACGACAGCTTCACCGCTACGGGGATGGCGGGATCGACGTGCTTTGCGAATGCGGCCGCATCGGAGGGTGCGCCCACGATGGTGCCGTAATGTGTGGGAATGGCCGCGATGCGCGGGCGAATGGCGTCGATCAGGCCCGCCGCCTCCGCGGCATCCATGGTGAACGTGCCGCCGATGGGGATGAGCGCCACGTCGCAGTCAACGGCCTCGTTCTCGGGAATGCGGTCCGTATCGCCGGAGATGAAGTAGCGCACGCCCTTCACGGTCACGACGTAGCCCACCCAGTGCTTGCTGCGCGGATGGTAGGGCTTATCCACGTTGTACGCGGCCACGGTCTCCACGGGAATGCCCAGCACCTTCAGCTGTTGGGCAGGTTCCACGCAGATGATGTGCTCGGCCGGCACGCCCGCCTCCCGGGCGGCAGGCTCCAGCAGCGTCGGCAGCACCATGACGGTGTCGGGGCGCATAACCTTCGCGAAATCCTCGGGCGAGAAATGGTCGTAATGGTCGTGCGTGATGAAGACGGCATCCGCATCGTGCGGTTCATGGTCCATCTGGAAGGGGTCGAAATAGAGCATCTTCTCTCCGCTGAGGCGAATGCTGCTCTGCGTGAAGACGGTAACGCGATCCGTTGCTTCTGACATGGCGGGCTCCTTTCGCATCGGGCAGCTGTTGCGAACACCCTCCATTGTACGCGTGCGATGTTCCCGTTACGCGGGAAGCGCCTCGCGATGCTTGCCGGACGCGCTGCGCTCCCTGCTGCGGCGGCTTGCCTTGCAGGCGCTGGCGAAGGCGCCGAATATGCGCCGGCTGCTGGCGTCCTTCTGGAAATTCAGCTCCGGATGCCATTGCACGCCCCAGACGAAGCGGTAATCCGGAAGATAGACGGACTCGATGATGCCGTCTTCGGCGATGGCCATGACCTCCAGACGCGGGGCAAGGCGGCGAATGGCCTGATGGTGATAGCTGTTCACGCCCAGCTCGTCCTTCTTCAGCGCCGCCTGCAGCGGCGTGCCGGGCACCAGGCTGACCGTATGGACGGCCCGGTCGTACGGGGGCGTCATATGGTGGTCGATGCCGTGCGGATGCTGCGACGGCAGATCCTGGAACAGCGTGCCGCCGAAATAGACGTTCAGCATCTGGATGCCGCGACAGATGCCCAGGAGCGGCTTGTCCTGGCGCAGCGCGGCGCGGATGAGGCGCAGTTCCATGGCGTCGCGGGCATGGCATGTCTCGCCGCATTCCGGAAGCTGTTGGGCGCGGTACCGTTCCGGGCCCACATCCTGTCCGCCCGTCAGCAGGAAGCCGTCGAACGATTCCGTCAGCTGGCCGATGATTGCGGAGTCCTCCGTCAGCGGAAGCGTGACGGGTACGGTGCCCGCTTGCAGCAACCCTTCCACATAGCCGGGAATCATCCAAAGGCTATCGCGCTGCTCGTCCACAAGGGGGACGATGCCGATTATGGGTTTCACGCGGGGCCGCACCTCCTCACGATGTCGGGGGAAACACTGCGTTAGTTTTATCGCGGAAACGTTTCCATCCTGTGAACCCGCGTTTTCACTCTGTTTAAGCGTTGGAAAACGGCGGAACGTGCGGCGGGTTCGCTAATCGGCTATGTCGCTTTCGTACGAGAAGACCTCGGCAAGGTAGCCCTTCTTCCGCAGCGCCTCTTCTATCTCGTCCAGCGCCTCCTCGGAATCGGCGGCAATATGGTGGAAATGGTAGCCGGACGTGACGGTCATGAGCGGGCTGGACTTCCCGGAGCGGATATCGTCGATGTACAGGCGTATGTCGCGGCGGTTCGCGATGTTCAGCATGGCGGACATCTTGCCGTATACGCGGTGGTTCACCACCACGTCCACCACTTCGCCGCCCAGGTCCACGATGGTCTGCAGCTCGTCTTCCGTCTGATCCACCGTGTGATGGCACTTCAGCGAGCGCATGCGGCGATGGGGGAGGTTCATCAGATAGCCGCGGTTCGTGGATACGATGGGGTATCCCTCCGTGCGCAGCAGCGCGATATCGTGCACAACCACCTGCCGGCTGACGTGCGCGGCCTTGCCCAGGCTCTCGCCGGAGAGCGGCTTGTCCGCCTCGCGCAGCGTCCGCAGTATCATCTTGCGTCGTTCGTTGCCGGTCATCTGCATGCTCCTCCTTTCCGGTCGTCCTTTACCCATGCGGGCACTTCGCCGTTTCTGCGCCGCTGCTAGGCGCGTTCGGCGATCTGCAGGTTCTTCAGGCTCAAATCCAAAATAGGCGCAGAATGCGTCAAAGCGCCGCAGGACACGAAGTCCACACCCAAATCGGCGATATCGGCGGCGTTCTCCGCCGTGATGTTGCCGGAGCATTCCGTCAGGGCGCGGTCGCCGATGAGCGCCACAGCCTGCGCCATCTGCTCGTGGTCCATGTTGTCCAGCATGATGATGTCCGCGCCGGCGTCCAGCGCCTCCCGCACCATGTCCAGGTTCTCCACCTCGACCTCCACCTTCAGCACGAACGGGGCATGCGCGCGGGCTGCCTGCACGGCCTGCGCGATGCCGCCGGCAGCGGCGATGTGGTTGTCCTTCAGCATGACGCCGCCGGTCAGGTTGTAGCGGTGGTTCGCCGCCCCGCCGATGCGCGTGGCCTCCTTCTCGAAGATGCGCATGTTCGGCGTGGTCTTGCGCGTGTCCACAAGCGTCGTGCCGCTTCCCTCCAGCAGCTTCGCAATGCGGCGCGTGTACGTGGCGATGCCGCTCATGCGCTGCAGGTAGTTCAGCGCCGTGCGTTCGCCTTCCAGCAGCACGCGCACGTCGCCGTCCACGCGTCCCAGCACCTGCCCGGCCTTCACGTCCGCCCCGTCTTCCACGGCGAACACGCATGTCGTGGTGGGGTCGAGCAGCGTGAACGTGCAGGCGAACACGTCCAGTCCCGCAATGATGCCGTCCTGCTTGCAGATGAGCTGCACGGTGGCATCGCGCGGCTCCGGGGCCACGCTCAGCGTGCTCACGTCCTCGCCGTTGATGTCCTCTGCCAGCGCCTGCCGGATAAGCGGAGCGGCATGCAGCTTCAGCGTGATCGGGTCCATGTTAGGCCTCCTTCGCGCCGTCGGCGGGTGCGGTTCCCGCTGCCGGATGCCGCTCGGCCTGCTCGGCGCGCAGGGCGTCGGCCTGCGCAAGCGCCGCTTCCGCTTCCGCCACCAGGCGGCGGCTGGCGGCATCGGAGCCGTCGACGCTGTCGGAGCCCACCGGTACGCTGGAATCATAATCCACGGGGCCGTTCCCCATCGCCACGGGGGCGCTTGCCGTGCCGGTCCGTTCACGGCCGATGCGCTCGGCGGCGCGCTGGGCGAATACGAGGCTCTCCAGCAGGCTGTTGCTTGCCAGGCGGTTCGCGCCGTGCACGCCGTTGCAGCTGGTCTCGCCCACGGCGTACAGATGGGGCATGGTGGTATGGGAGTCCTTGTCAACATGGATGCCGCCCATGAAGTAATGCTGCGCGGGCACCACGGGGATGGGCTCCTTCGTGATGTCGTGGCCTTCCTCCAAACACTCCTCGTAGATGTGCGGGAAGTGCTCCTTGATCTCCTGCGGCTCCATGCGCTCGAACGACAGCAGCACGTAGTCCGTGCCGTCCTTGTCCATCTGCTTGCAGATGGCCTTCGACACCACGTCGCGCGGCTGCAACTCGTCCGTGAAGCGGTTGCCGTTCTTGTCCAGCAGGATGGCGCCCTCGCCGCGCGCGGATTCGCTGATCAGGAAGCTGCGCCCCGGCTTGCCGGTGTACAGGCTGGTGGGATGGATCTGCACGTAGTCCATGTGCTCCAGATCCACGTGGTGCTCGTTCGCCACGCGGCAGCCGTCTGCGGTCAGCAGCGGGAAGTTCGTGGAGTGCAGGTACAGGCCGCCGATGCCGCCGGTGGCCAGCACGGTGTCGGGTGCGTGGATCTCGAATTCGCGGTGGTCCGGCCCGAAGCACACGATACCCTTGCAGCTGCCGTCCGGATTCTCCAGCAGGTCCGTCATGGTGGTGTGCTCCATGATGGTCACGTTCGGCAGCGTGCGCACGTCGCGCTGCAGCACCGTGGTGATCTCGCGGCCCGTGATGTCCTCGTGGTAGCAGATGCGCGGACGCGAATGCGCGCCTTCGCGCGTGTAATCCAGTTCGCCGCTTTCCGTGGTGGCGAAGCGCACGCCGCGCTGCTGCAGCTCGTTGATGACGCCGCGGCTGGAGCGGATCATGATGTCCACGCTCTCGGCGCGGTTCTCGTAGTGCCCGGCGCGCATGGTGTCGTGGTAGAACGCGTCGTAGTCGTCCGGGTCGTGCAGCACGCAGATGCCGCCTTGCGCCAGCATGCTGTCGCATGTATCCAGGCTGCCCTTCGACAGCATGGCTATCCGCAGGCTGGGCGGAAGGTGCAGCGCCGTGTAGCAGCCGGATACGCCGCAGCCGACGATGACCACGTCGTACCGCAGCGCCTGGTGCCGGGGTTTGTAGGGGACCAGGTCGCGCTTCGGTGCGCGGGCCCTGGCTATGCTGAGTATCTGCTCCGTTGTTGCTTGGGCGGTGTCGATCGCCGTGGGTGTTGCCATGTTCTTCTCGCCTGGTTCTTCTCTTCTTGCGCTGCCGTTTTCGGCAGGTTTCTCTTCGATGGTGCGCATGCCGTTCCTCTGCCGCGTTCGATGGGGGTGCTAGCGCGCCGCCAGATCCAGCATGCGCTGCAGCGCGCGGCGGGCGCCGGGTGCGAATTCGCCCGGGTCGTCCACGTTCTCCACGTTCTCGCGCAGCACGTCGTAGACCTTCTTCAGCGTGATGCCGTCCATGTTCTCGCAGACCGGCTTCGTCTTCGGGAAGTAGAACTTCTTGCCGGTGCCGGCGTTGCGGCGCTCAAGTTCATGGATGACGCCGTATACGGTGCCGATCAGGAATTCCTTGTCATCGTGCTCCGTGGCGTAATCGATGATGCCCTTCGTGGAGCCCACGTAGTCCGCGTACTGAAGAATCCATTCCGGGCATTCCGGATGCGCCAGGAACGGCGCGCCGGGGTGCTCTGCCTTCAGCTGGCGCACCTCTTCGGCCGAAATGGCCTCATGGCGCGGGCAGAAGCCGTCGTTCAGGATGAAGTTCTTCTCCGGCAGCAGGCCGGCGATGTAATGTCCCAGATGATGGTCGGGGATGAACAGGATGTTCTTCTGCGGCAGCTGCTTGCAGATTTTCAGGGCGTTGCTGGACGTAACGCACACGTCCGACCAGGCCTTCATCTCGGCTGTGGAGTTCACGTAGCAGACAACGGCCAGATCGTCGTATTCCGCGCGCGCCCGTTCCACCTTCTCCTTCGTGACCATGTGGGCCATGGGGCAGTCCGCCATGGGGTCGGGCATCAGCACCACCTTGTTCGGGCTCAGCAGCTTCGCGCTTTCCCCCATGAACGTGACGCCGGCGAACACCAGCGTGCGGCAATCCAGCTCCGCTGCCTTCTTGCTCAGTCCGAAGCTGTCGCCGACATAGTCGGCTATGGCCTGCACCTCGCCGTTTACATAGTAGTGGGCAAGGATCACGGCGTCCGCTTCTTTCTTCAGGCGCATGAGCTCGTCAATGTCCACGGTTTCTTCGGTTGTCATTCCACACCCCTCTATCGGAAGGTCCTCGTCGGGGCGGCGCCGGCAGATGCCGATGCGCTCCCCGTCCCGCTCCGCTTTCCTGGCAGGGGACCTTGCGTTGAATTGCCCAACAGTATGGCACCGGACATGACAACTGACAAGACACCTGGCAAGACCGAAACGTATTTTGCATAGATGCGCGCGTGGCGCTCCGTTCGCTTGGGGGCGCAGCGGCGGGATGCCGCCGTTTGCGGCATCTGCGTGCGGCGGCGCCTGCAGCGCGCGCCGCCGCACAACCGCGCCGCAGGCAGGGGAGGAATGCAGGCGATGCGCTTCCTGCGGAATATAATGGTTCCAACTCATCAGTGCATCGAGATTCGGGAGGGGCCATGATCGATTTGGATAACGGCACGGCTTTCGCCGAGGGGCTCCGCAGGCGCTTCAAGCTCGACTTCGTGGCGGTGTCGATAGACTCCTTCAACCGGAATACCGGCGGCCTGTCGTGGCAATGCGCATCCGGCAATACGAACAGCCGCTACCGCCGCATCTTTCTGCCGTCCGGCGTCGGCGTGCTGGGGACGGTCTCTGCAGAGCGCCGTCCGCTGCTCATCCGGTCCGTGGAGGAGGGCATTGCCCCCGAGGACCGCTACCAGTACCCCATCATCGCCGCAGAGGGCCTTGAGAGCCTGGCGGCCTTTCCCCTCTATCGCGGGCAGGGCGGCGAACTGGTGGCGATCATCCTCTGCGCGAACCGCACGCCCGGCACCATCGCGCCGGAGCTTCTGGCGGACATCGAGGAATTCGCGGCACGCCGATCGGGCTTCTGCGCGCCGGAGGCGGCATATCGCGAACCGGAAGCCGGCAGCGCGCATCCCCTGGCGCCGGGCAGCGTAACGCACCGCGTGCTGCGCGCGCAGGAGGAGGAGCGTCTGCGCATCGCGCGCGAGCTCCATGACGGCTTGGCGCAGGAAGTGCTGGTGGTGCAGATCGAGCTCCGCAAGTGCAAGTACCTTCCCGAAGGGGAGCGGCAGCAGGCGGTCGACCGGGCGGCGGGGCTGCTGGGAGAGTGCCTGAAGCATCTGAGCGGCATCGCCGCGAACCTGCGTCCGCCCGCCTTGGACGAGTTGGGCCTGGCGGCGGCTATGGCGGCGCATTGCTCCGACATCCAGCGCACGTTCGGGCTGAAGGTGACCGCGCATATAGACGACGCGGGCCCGATGCGGCCGGAGACGGCGCTTGCGCTGTACCGCATTTTCCAAGAGGCTGTTTCGAATGCGTGCAAGTACTCGCGTTCCGACAGCCTGACGGTCGACCTGCATCGAACGGGCGACTGCCTGACGCTGGCCGTGCGCGACTTCGGCCTGGGCTTCGATACGGACCATCCCGAGATCGCCGGAGGCGGATTGGGGCTGGTGGGCATGCGCGAGCGCGCTGAGGCCATCGGCGGCGACCTGTCCGTGGAATCGGCGCCGGAGCAGGGGACCGTCGTGTCCGTTTCCGTTCGCGTGTAGGAGGGGATAGCGTGATTTCCATTGTGTTGGCAGACGATCACCGCATGGTCCGCATGGGCTTCCGGATGATTTTGGAGCAGCAGCCGGATTTCAAGGTCGTCGGCGAGGCATCCGATCCGCAGGAGGCTATGGCGCTGGTGGCGGAGAAGGACCCCGACGTCCTGGTGACGGATGTCTCCATGGGCGGCCAGAAGAACGGACTGCTGTTGGCCGAGAACATCCGGGGAGCGAACCGCGACTGCCGCGTGGTGGTGCTCACGATGCATGCGGAGCAGGAATACCTGCGCCAGGCGCTGGAGCGCGGCGCGTTGGCGTACGTGCTGAAGAGCTCATCGGATGAGGCGCTGGTGAAGGCCGTCCGCTTCGCAGTGCAGGGCAAGTCGTATATCTGCGAGGAGATGATGGACGGCTTCGTGCGGGACGCTCTGATAGGCACCGATGCGGCCGAGGAGATGCTGACGCCGCGCGAGACGGAACTGGTGTCCCTTGCCGTGCGCGGGTATTCGAATGCGCAGATTGCGGATGCCCTGGGCCTTTCCGTGAAGACCGTGGAGAACCAGAAGGCGCGCGTCATGTCGAAGCTGGGGCTGTCGTCGAAGCCCGAGCTGTTCGACTACGCCGTATCGCACCACCTGGTGGAGCTGTAGCATGCAGACGCCGGTCGATGCGGCACCGGCGGCCCTGGGTCCGAACCCGACGCACAGCGAGATCCTTGCGCACTGGGATCCGGAAAACGAGGAATTCTGGGAAACGTACGGTAAGAAGATCGCGAACAGGAACCTGACGGTTTCCATCATCGCGTTGCTGCTTGCATTCTGCGTGAATACGCTTTGCGCGCTCGTCAGCGCGCGTCTGGGCGCCGCCGGCTTCGCATTCTCGTCCGGAGAGCTGTTCCTGCTCACGGCGCTGCCCGGCCTCATCGGCGCTACGGGCCGCCTATTCTACACGTACCTTCCCGCCCGCTTCGGCGGCAAGAACGTGACATTCGTCACCACGGCCATCCTGCTCATCCCGTTGATCGGCCTCGGTTTCGCCGTGCAGGATCCCACGACGACGTTCGCAACATTCGCCCTGTGGTTCTCGTTCATGGGCCTGGCGCTTTCGTGCTTCTCCGCGTCCATGGCGAACATCGGCTTCTTCTTCCCCCTTGCGAAGAAGGGCACGGCGAACGGCCTGAACGCCGGCATCGGCAACTTGGGCGTGGCCGTCGCGTATTTCGTGACGCCCATCGTCATCGCCCGGTTCATGGGCATCGGCTCGGGCGTCACCACGCCCGCCGGTACGGTCATGTACCTGCAGAACGCGTGCTTCGTCTGGGTCATCCCCATCATCATTGCCCTGGTGCTGGTGGCGCTGTTCATGGATAACCTGCCCATGCCCCGTCAGAGCTTCAAGGACATGACGGCCATCTTCAAGAACAAGCACACGTGGTTCATGACGTGGATCTACACGTGCGGCTTCGGCTCCTTCATCGGCTACTCCATGGCGCTTGCGCTGATCGTCAACGTGGTGTTCCCCAGCGTGGACGCAGGCATGATGATGTTCCTGGGGCCGCTGATCGGCGCCGGCATCCGCCCGGTGGGCGGCTGGCTGTCCGATAAGGTCGATTCCGGCGCGAAGGTCACGTTCGCGTCCCTGGTCATCATGCTCATCGCCACCATCGTGGTCATCCTGGCCATCAGGGCGAACAGCTTCGCGATGTTCTTCGGCGCGTTCCTGATCCTGTTCGCTGCCACCGGCTTCATCAACGGCGCCTGTTTCCGCATGATCCCGAACATCTTCCCCGACCGCTCCCAGGCATCGCAGGTCACCGGTTTCACCGCGGCCATCGCTGCCTACGGCGCGTTCCTGGTTCCGATTCTGTTCCGTACGGATTACTTCACGGCGCTCGTAGTGCTGGCCGTGTTCACCGTGCTCACCATCATCCTCACGTGGGTTGTGTACGTACGCAAGAACGCACGGGTCAAGTGCTGATTCCATTCTGTGCAACCGGTGGGGCGGATACGGTCGCCGGTTCGCTGCCGGCTGTCAGTCAGCCGTCGTGAACGCATAGAGCGCGATGGTCTGGTTCAGGACGCGCGCGATGCCCCAGTGCTTCGCGGAGCGCACGGACGAGTAGGGGTCGTGGATGGTCAGCTTCCCCTTGTCCGTCCAGGCCGGTGATGACGAAGTAGTGGCCGCCGTCCGTGAAGTCCCCGGCGCCCACATTGCAGATGACGACGTAGCCCTGCTTCAGGTAGTACTTCAGCGTGCCGGAGTCGATGTCTATCTTCTCGCAGACCCAGGCCCAGCTTCGACGCGTCGTTCGTAAGGAAGTCGCCGATGGTGCCCTCGTTCTTGCTCTCGTAGCCGTCTTTTCCGGCCAGCACGCCCCATGTCGTAGGGCGTCCTTATCCGTCTTGCCCGTCAGCTCCATATACACCATGGACAGCGAGGTGGGGCAGCAGCCCGTCAAGGCGAACGACGTGCTGGAATACGTGGTATAGCCCCAGCGCTCGTCCCATTGGTAGAGCTGGGGGAATCTGGCCCTTCTTGACGGTTCCGTCGTACGCGGCGCCCGTTTTCTGGGGGTACGCCTCGGGCCAGTTCGCCACGAAGTCGATGGCCTCCGGATCGTCGACGGCCAGTTTTCACGAGCTTCTTCTGGACGGCTGTACCGTCCTTGCGGTAGGCGGCGATGTTCCGGGCTATCTGGGCGAAGCGGGAATCGCTTTCGGAAAGCTTTCCGGCCTGTTCCGCGACGGTTTTGTCGATGCCCGCATCCTTCAGCGCCTTCGTGACATCCGAGGCGCTCATCTGCGCGACGCTGGCGGTAGACGATGCCGTATCGCTGCTTATTGCGTCATCGGAGGCAGCGAACGGCCCGAATCCGACCAGGCGGCAGAATGCGAGCACGATGAGCGCGGCAGCGGCCACGATGACGATGACTTGGGGCAGGGAAGGCTTCGGCGCACGGTTCCGGGGGCGGTTGCCGCGTCGGGGCGCTTGCGGGCGTTCGCGGGGCGTGCGGGCGCGGTTCGCATTGTGCAATTCCGCCGTGCGGTCCGCGCTATGCGGTTCCGGCATGCGGTCGGTCCTGTGGGGATTCGGCGAGCGGTCGGTCCTGTGCGGTGCCGCCGCCTGTTCGTGCGTTTCGGTCGGCAGGATGGGCCCGGCGGGCGGATTCGCCGGCAGCGCGTTTCGAAGGATTGCGCCTCTCCGGCAGCGGCGCTCCCGCCAATTGCAGCGT
>JBMNIQ010000006.1:0-232264 GCA_050951095.1 Eggerthellaceae bacterium | reverse complement strand
AAAGAAGGATGTCGCGCGGAGGGGAATCCGAGACGGCGCGCGCTATCGCGTCCCGGATCAGGGAGACCTGCGCGCCGGTATTCACGGGCCGCGCCGACAGGAGAGCCGGGGCCTGAAACGCCTAGTACCGGCTTCTACTGGCTAGCGGGGTCCGAACTCCCCGCCAGCCATCCGCGAAACGTATAAATGCCCCGCGGGCCGCCGCGCGAAACATCGCCCCAGAAGTTTCCCGGCGCGGGCGGCCCGCGCCAATCCCCTGGGCGATGGAGGAGCCAGATGCTGAGACTCGGAGAACACGAATACGAAGAGGTAACCGTCGCGGAGAGCGCCGCCCTGACCGAGAAGTGCCAGGAGAACGGGTGGCTCATGGAAGGCGGCTACGCCTGGCAAGACGACCCCTTCCTCGAGGAGTACCCCTACAGCTTCGTGAGAACGGACAGCATCGAAGGCCTGAGAGAGTACTTCGGGGGCAACTGGGCCCTGCGCCAGGGGATCCTCTACGACGACCTCGCCTTCATCCAGCAAGTGGACGGCGGCGACGAGTGGTGGACGCTCAAGAAGCTCCCCGACGGGAAATGGCTCGACTTCGAAAGCTGGAGCTTCCGAAACGTGCGAAAAGACCCCGTCGAGTTCAACCGGGCGATCGTCTCCATGCAGATGGCGACCCCGGAAGAGTGCTCCCATCTCGATTACATGCTGCCGGACGAGGGGAAGAACCCCTGGAGCTTCGAAAGGCGGCTCGAAACGTCGGGCGACGGCAAGGAGGCGTACTGCCGGAGCTTCTCCTGCGAGGCCGAGGACGGCCGCCGGGTGTCGGTTTTCGAAACCCCCGGCGAACGCGGCTGGAACATGAAGGCGGAGCGCCCGGACGGGACGGTGACGGAGTGGCGCTACGGGCTGAGGAGCGCCCTCGCGACCGCCGCCCAAGCAGAGAGAAGCCTACGCGCCCAGGTCGACCGCGTTGACGGGCGCGGGAGCCTTTCCGAGAGAGCGGAGGCCGCCACCCGCGCCGCAAAGGCGTCGCCTGAGCGGGACGTCTTCCGACTGAAGAGGGAGGCACGATAATGGCCAGCGACTTCGGGGACGACTCCGGCGAGAAGATGCTCAACGACTTCACCCGCTTCGCCGAGCGCATGGGCGAAGATGCCATGCGGCGCAGGGCGGAAGAGTTCAGGCGCGCGTGCAAGAACGCCAAATCGGCGGCAAAGGGCGGCAAGACCAGCGATGCGGAGCCGTCCGAGTGGGCGAAGCTCGACATGAGGGAGTTCCAGAGCATCGAAGGATACGACGAGCTCAAGCCGATCATCGACAAGAAGCTCGACGAGAACGGCGCCGACCACACGTGGTTCACCGACCCCTCCTCGGGAAAGGAATACCTCCTGTTCAAGGTCCGCGACGCCCACGAGGTCTGGGCCTCGTTCGACCAGCTGGAGAAAGAGAGCGCCGCCGCCGAGGAGCGCGCGGCGCAGACCGCGAAAAGGGAGGTCGGCCGCGAGGCGGAGAAGCGCCCCGAGAAAGGGCGCGACGAGCGCCCCCTGAAGGACCGCGCCGAGGACGCCGTGAAGGCGTCGAAGCGCATGGAGCGCAGCGATGCCGGCACCCGAGCCAGGAGCCGAATGCCGCGAGCCCACAAGGACAGGACGAAATGACGGGCTCAGGAAGCAAGGGCAGCGCGGCGGCCTCCCTGGTCCTTTCGCTAGGCGCCTTCGCGATCGCAGACTCGTATTCGGCCTGCCTGCTCTCCTTGCCGGGCCAGCCCGTAACGAATCTCTCCACGGCGCTCCAGCAGCTGCCTTCCTTCATCCTGTCGAACGGGCCCCTCAGCATGGAGCCCGCATCGTTGGCGGCCGGGCTGCTGGGAAGCTGCGCGGTCTGGATCGTCTGGGCGTACTCGCTCACGCACGGTTCGGGAGAACGCCAGGGCGAGGAGCACGGCAGCGCCAAGTGGGGCACGGTCCACGAGGGGCGCAAGTTCATGGACCTCGACAGCCCGGACGGGAACATCATCCTCACGGAGCACTTCGGCATGGCCATGGAGAGGAAGGACCACGACAGGCGCTACGAGAGGAACCGCAACGTCATCGTCGTCGGCGGGTCCGGATCGGGAAAGACCCGTGGATACGTCGAGCCCAACCTCATGCAGATGAACGCCGACTTCTTCGTGACCGATCCCAAGGGCGAATGCCTGCCCAGGGTCGGGTGGATGCTCGAGGAGGGCGGGTACGACATAAGGTCCTTCAACACCGTCGACTTCTCGCAATCACTGCACTACAACCCGGTCGCCTACGTCGATGACGAAGCCGACGTCCTCGAGTTCGTAACCTGCCTCATCGCCAACACCACCGGCGACAAGGAGCACTCGGACGACCCGTTCTGGGAGAAGGCCGAGAGGCTTCTGTACGTCGCCCTCGTCGGATACCTGGTCAAGCACTGCCCAAAAGAGGACCGGTCCCTGTCGGGGCTCGTCACGCTGCTCGCGCTCGCAAAGGCGAAAGACGATGACGAGGACTACAAGAGCCCTCTCGACCTCCTCTTCGAGGAAATAGAGACCGGATACTGGACGATCGCCGTCGACGACGGCCCGGACGACGGCTACGACCCATGGTCGCGCACCTCGGAGAAGACCGGAGCGGGCTGCGTCAGGGTCAAGACCGGCGATCCCGTGCCAATCGAATCGGACTTCAGCCTCCTGCACTACAAGATGTTCAAGGACGCCGCAGGCAAGACGATGAAATCCATCCTCGTCTCCTGCAACACGAGGATGGAGCCCTTCGCGATCCCACAGGTGAGGGAGCTCGTCGCATACGACGAGATGAGACTCGACCAGCTCGGGGACGAGGGCGGCAAGATCGCGGTCTTCGCCATCATGAGCGACACGAGCTCGCTGTACTCGTTCCTCTTCGCGATCATGATGTGGCAGACGATGAACATCCTCTGCAAGAAGGCGCTCGTACGCTACGGGGGCAGCCTGCCGAGGCCGGTCCATATGATCCTCGACGAGTTCGCCAACATCGGCAAGATCCCGGACGTCGAGAAGACCGTGGCCGTCGTGCGGAGCAGGAACATCTCGCTCTCGATAATCCTGCAGTCGCTGTCCCAGCTCAAGGCCGTCTACAAGGACAACGCCCCGACCATCGTCGACTGCTGCGACACGATGCTCTTCCTGGGCGGAAAGTCCACGGACACCGTCAAGCAGATCTCCGAGTCGGTCGGCAAGGAGACCGTGTCGACGGTGACCTGGAACGAGAGCCGAGGCGCGCAGGCGTCCTCCACGAGGAACTGGAACACGCTGGAGAGGGACCTCATCCAGGGCGCGGAGGTCGCGAAGCTGCCCCGGGACGAGGCGATCGTGCTCATCACCGGGACGGACCCCCTCAAGGACAGGAAGTTCGACATCACGAGGCATCCCAGATGGGACCGGGTCTACCCGGGCCACGAGGGGTGCAAGTTCGAGACCCCGTTCGACTTCGGGGCGTACGCGAGGGAAAGGGGCGAATCGGGACGGGGGTAGCAGGCGGCGGCCGCGCGCCAGCGCAAATCCGGGAGGGCCTTCCACAACCGCACCCGGAGGCCGCCGCCCGATGCGAAGGAGCGCAAGAGGCGCTCCGGCAAAGATTGTACAGCCGCGCGGCACTTCCTCAACAGCCGCGCCCAATGCGAAGGAGCGACTCACATGCTTCAGCAAATCATCCAGCTAGTCTCTGGCTGCGTCACCTTCCTCGGCGGCTTCCTGGTCGTCTGGGGCGCGGTCTCGCTCGGGCTCGCCATCCGCGAGCAGCAGGGCGGCGCCCAGATCGCGAGCGCGATCTCCACCATCGCGGGCGGGGCCATCATCATCGCCGCGGCCGTCTACTTCGGCATGCTCGACACCTCGTGGATGCCCAACTAGGGGCCGAGATGCTGAGCGTGACGGTGCACAAGGACATCGGGGAATACACCGAGAAGGTCGTGGGAAAGATGTCCGCGAGGACGCTCGGGTGCACTGCCGGCGGGATCGCTGCCTCCTTCGGAGCTGCCGCCTTGTCGTATTTCGCATTCGGGATCCCCGTGTCAGACGCAACCATTCCCGGTGATGGCAGCCTCCATGCCCTTCTGGCTCGCCGGATTCTGGCGCCCCAAGGGCCTCAAGGCCGAGAAGTTCATCCCGCTGTGGCTCGACCACGTGCTCGGAGACGGGAAGCTCCTGTACTCGACCGCGGGCAGGTTCCCCTTGGAGAGCCTCGCCAGCCAGCACGTGGACCGCAAGGCGTCCAGAAGGGCATGGAGGAAAGGAGCAGAGAAACGTGATCTTTCTGAAGAAGAAGAAACCGAACGAGAAGGCCGGTAAAACGCATCCGCGCGCCCTCAGGGTTCCGCGCAAATCAATAGACCGAAGGGTCCGCGAGCAGGAGGAGCGCCTCGACGAGAAGACGAAGGAGCAAAGGAGGAAGCGCAGGGCCGCCAAGGACGTGTACGGCGCCATCGGCTTCGACCTCATGTACCAGGACGGCACCTGCCAGGTCGAAGAGGGGCTCTTCAGCGAGACGGTGCATTCGACGACATCAGCTACCAATCCGCGCGGGACGAGTCCCAGCAGGCCGTGTTCTCGGGCTGGTGCCAGCTCTTCGACTACTTCGGCTCGGGCTCCTCGGTGGAGCTGACCGTCGCGAACACCCCGATTCCGCCCTCGGAGATCGGAAACCGGACGTTCTTCGACGAGGGCGACGCCGCGACCGCGGAATACGCGCGGGAGTACAACAAGATCCTGAACGACAAGATGCGCGAGGGCATCTCGAACCTGACCCGCGAGCGCTACCTGACGTTCTCGACGGGCGCGGCGTCCGTCGACGAGGCCGTGCCGAAGCTGGCGCGCATGCGCAACGACGCGGAGCAGACCCTGGCGAAGATCCGGAGCTCGTCGAGGAAGCTGAACGGCCAGGAGAGGCTGTCCGCGATCAACAAGCTGCTCAGGCCGGGTGCGCCCTTCGTGTTCGACTGGGAGCAGGTCGGTGCCCTGGGGAGCCTCACGGCGAAGGACTTCGTGTGCCCCAACGTCCTCGACTTCAAACCGGACGGGCTGGGGAGCTGCTACAAGAGCGACGCCGAGTGGTGCCAGGTGCTGTCGATGCACCGATTCGGCAGCGAGCTCACCGACCGCTGCCTGGCGGAGATCATCGACCTTCCCATCCCGCTCGCCATCACCATCCACGCGCAGCCGTTGGACAAGGCCGCATCCGTGGCGTTCGTGAAGAGGCGCATCGCATGGATGGACAAGGAGATCATCGACGAGCAGATGAGCGCGGTGAAGAAGGGCTACGACTTCCAGATCCTGCCCTCGGAGCTCAAGTACTCCAAAGAGGAAGCCGAAGACCTGCTAGACCACCTGCAGAACAAGAACCAGAGGCTCTACGTGTACACGGGCCTCGTGTACACGTACGCCCCGAGCTACGAGACGCTCCAGGACCGGGTCATGCAGATCGTCTCCACCGCAAGGCGCAACTCGATCGAGATCGACGCGCTCGACTTCCGGCAGCGGGAGGGCATGAACTCGATCCTCCCGCTCGGGCACAACCACGTCGAGGTGTCCCGGATGATGACGACGGCGCAGGTGGCAATCCAGATGCCCTTCGCGACCCAGGAGCTCATGCAGAACGGCGGGGGCTACTACGGGCAGAACAAGCAGAGCTCCAACCTGGTGCTGTGCAACAGGAAGCTGCTGGCGAGCCCCATGGGCTTCGTCGCGGGAAAGCCGGGCTCGGGCAAGTCGTTCTCGGTGAAGCGCGAGATCGTCAACACGATCCTCGCGTACCCGGACGACGAGATCATCGTGCTCGACCCCGCCGGGGAGTACAGCCCGGTCGTCGAGGGGTGCGGCGGCGAATGCATCCGCTTCGCGCCCGGGTCGGGAACGCACCTGAACCCGTTCGACCTCTCCGACGTCGCCCACCAGTCGACGGCGGCGCAGATGGCGTTCAAGATCGACGCGTTCCTGGCCCTGTCCTCGGCGACCATGGCGGAGGGCTCCGAGGGCCTGCCCGAGGCGGACAAGTCGATCATCAGCAGATGCGTCGAGGCCGCCTACTCCACGTGCTCGAAAGAGGGGCGGCTGCCCCTGCTCGGCGACTTCTACCGCATCCTGATGCAGCAGCCCGAGGCGGAGGCCGCGCAGATCGCGCTCCGCTACGAGCGCTACGTCAAGGGCGCGCTCTCGTTCTTCAACCACGAGAGCAACGTCACCTTCGAGAAGCGCATCACGAACGTCGACTTCAAGGACCTCTCCGAGAACATGCGCGCCTTCGGCATCATCGCGGTGCTGGAGACCGTGCGCAACCGCATGTACCGGAACTTCGAGCGCGGCGTCACCACCTGGCTCTACATCGACGAGGTGCAGAGCCTGTTCGGCCATCCCGCGATCATCACGTACTTCTCGAAGTTCTGGGCGGAGGGGCGAAAGTTCAACCTCATCGCGACGGGCATCACCCAGAACAGCGTGTACATGCTCGAACACGAGGAGGCCCGGAACATGGTGCTGAACTCGGACTTCATCCTGCTCCACAAGCAGTCGCCGCTCGACCGCAAGGCGTGGACCGACCTGCTCGACCTCTCGGCGCAGGAAGCGGGCTACATCGACGAGTCGGTGAGAGCCGGCGAGGGGCTGCTCGTCGCCGGCGGCGCACGCGTGCCGATCAAGGACGACTTCCCGAAGGGAAAGCTGTACGACCTGTTCAACACCAAGCCCGAGGAGATCGCGGCGCTGAAGCGGGCGAGCAAGCTCGCCGCAGCAGGCGACAGCAAGGGCGCGGTCGTAATGAAGCTGCTGCCGAACAGCGGCCCGACGGCCCAGCCGGACGCGGCCAGCGCCGTGTCCGAGCCCTCCGACGTCGCGTCCACGAGCAGGACCGATGCCGTGACCAGCGGCATCGCGAGGACGCGGGACGCCGTCGCCGAGGACACGGACGCGCGGAAGCGCTACGCATCGCTGAAAGGTGGCCGCGGACCGAGGCCGGCGGAGGGCGAACGCCGGGCAGCCATCCAAGAAGGCGCCCGGGAACGCCCCGAAGGAGGGAAGGCCGGAGGAGGGCCGCCTCCGCTCAGTTCGCCGTCCTGCTGGGGGGCAACGGACGAGGCGGCCGAGCGCGACGACGACGAGGGAGACCTCGGGAGCGACTCGATCGAGGGGCTCCGGAGGGAGGCGGAGAACGCCGCCTCCGCGAAGAGGGCGGCAGCCGCCCGCAAAGCGAGGGCGGGTCTTCGGCAAGCGTCGGGGCCGACAGGGCCGTCCGCAAGGAAGGCGCGGCGGAGAAGGCCGAAGGGCAGGGAGGGCGAAAACCCGCATCCAGTCCCGCAGGACGTGGCTCAAGGCAAGGCGCGCGCAGGAAACGAGGGCGGCCTCCAACGCGCGGCGAAGCGAAAGCGGCGGCCGAAGGCGGGGCGGGGAAGGCGATCGCGGCGGCCGTCTCGTCGGCGGCCGCGCCTCTTGCGGGGGCGCTCGCCGCGGTGGTGTTCGTCGTGATATCCGCGCTGCTCGTCTCGCAGCTGGTGAGCTCGCTGTTCGGGTTCTGGGAGAACGAGGAGGCGAAGAACGCCGTGGAGGGCCTTCCCCCCTACCTGACCACCGAGATGGTCGAAGCCGCGCTCGAGTGCCAGGAGCAGTACGGGCACCCCGCCGGCTGCACGCTCGCCCAGATCATCGTGGAGAGCGGCCAGGGCGACCATCTCTCGGGGCTCGCGACGCAGGACAACAACCTCTTCGGCATCAAGTGGGCATCGAGCTTCGCCTCCTGCCCCGAGGTGGCGGGCAAGCACAGCTGGTCGACCAAGGAGGAATACGGCGGCCAGACCGTGAGCATCATGGCCGACTTCACCAAGTTCAAGAGCATGAGGGATTGCATCGTCTTCAGGTCGAGGGTGCTCCTCCAGAACCAGAGGTACGCGGGCAACGCGCTCATCCAGCAGGCCATCGCGGAGAAGAGCTCCGACAAGATGGCCGAGGGGCTCAAAGACGCCGGTTACGCGACCTCGTCCTCGTACGTCGACTCGCTCAAGCAGGTGATGGACGCCTACGGGCTCAGGCGCTTCGACGGCATGACCCTGGAGGACTTCAGAAACGGGACCGCCAACGGCAACGCGATCGTGGCCGCAGCGGAATCGCAGCTCGGCGTCCCGTACGTGTGGGGCGGGTCCACGCCCGGCAAGGGCCTCGATTGCTCGGGCCTCGTCCAGTACTGCTACGCGCAGGCGGGAATCTCGCTGCCCCACTACTCGGAGGACCAGGCGAGCGGCGGAACCAAGATCCCCATCTCGCAGGCAAGGCCGGGCGACATCCTCTGGCGGCCGGGGCACGTCGCCATATACGTGGGCGGCGACGAGTACATACACGAACCGCACACGGGCGACGTGTGCAGGCGCGCGACCGGGGTCTCGTACTTCACGTGCGCGATCCGCTACTAGAAAGGAAGCGAAATGTTCAGACGAAGAGGAGGCAAGGGCCTCAGCGCCCCCAAGAAGGCGGCGATCGCCGCCGCCGTGCTCGCAGTTCTGCTGACGCATCGGGACTACGGCCCTGCACGGCGCGATCGGCAGCGCGCAGCGCGAGTACTCGCCAGATACGGCGACGCGTCCGAGCAGCCCGCCGACGACGGCGCCAGCGAGGAAGGCGCCAATGAGCAGGCGCCCGACGCCGCAGAGGCCGGGGGCGACGCATCGGAGGCGATGCGGAAGGCCCTGGAATCGCATGCATGGCAGCAGGACGGCAACTCGAAGACGACCATCCAGTTCCGAAACGGCTCGTTCGTCGAATCCGACGGGACCAACGCCAAAGTGACGGCCGTGACCGTCCAGAAGGCGACCTGGGGCGAGGGCGGCGGCACCCTGGAATGCAAGCTGATCGCCGACGGGGACCGAACCGAAAGGTCGTCGGTCATCTCCCTTTCGGGCAAGGAGGGGTCCTACAAGGTCTCCTGCGACGGGTTCCTCATGGCAAAGGAATACGTGCAGGCGAGCGCGAGCGCGACGGCGGTTTCGGTCGAGGGCCTGACAGAGCCGTACACGTCCCTTATCGACGGGAGGAACGGGGACCTTGCGAAGGCGGTGGCCTCGTACTGCCGAGAACCACGTGCCCACGGCGACCAAGGCCACGTTCGACGGCGAGGTCTACCTGGACATCCCGGGCGGCAGGACCACCGCCACGTTCACATGCGACGACACGGCGGCGACGGTCCTGAACGTCTCGTATTCCGGCGGCTCCTTCGAGGTACAGGGGTAGCCGATGGATAAGGATCAGGAGAACCATTGGCGACGACAGGTTCGCAATCGCCTTCGCGGTGACGGCCGTCGCATTCGCGCTGATGCTGGCCGCGCCTCAGCCCGCCTTCGCGTCCATAGCCGACGACATCAACGCATGGCTGTGCGGAGTGCTGCGCGACACCTGCAACTGGATCTTCAACAGCCAGGTCAACGTCCTCAAGTCGATCGGGACCGACGGCGTGCTCTCGGCGAGCTTCGACCAGATGCTCGGCGGAACGGGCAGCGTGACGATGTACGACGTCGTGCGCGGCGTATGGGAAGCGGCGATCCTGCCGATCGGGTGCGGGGTCCTCTCGTTCGTGTTCACCGTCCAGCTCATCAAAATCAGCCAGAAGATGGACGGGAACGCCGCGATGCCCGGAGTCAAGGAAGTGGTGTTCCTGCTGGTCTTCTACGCCGTCTTCCTGTTCCTGCTGCAGAACAGCTTCGACATCATGCAGGCGATTTACGAGGTGTCGAGGATAGCCGTCCAGAGGGTGTCGAGCCTCTTCGGATCCGGCTCGTCGCTCGACCTGCAAGACGGTGTCCATCACCACGACCGACGACAACGTCGCGGCGCTCCTCGGCATGCTGGTGGTCGCCTTGATCAGCTGGCTCGTGGTAATCGCGGCCTACGTCATCGCGCTCGTCGTGAGCTGGGCAAGAGCGCTCCAGATTTACATCATGGCCGCCTTCTCCCCGATACCCCTCTCGCTGCTCGCAGAAGACGAGACGAGGCAGATGGGCGTCGGCTACCTTAAGAACTTCAGCGCGGTATGCCTGGCTGGCGTGATCATCCTCGTGCTCCTCGTGTGCTTCCCGATCGTGCTCGGGGGGCTCAGCGCGGCGAGCGCCGGCGTCCCCGTCCTAGACCAGGTCGTTGGCGGGCTCTCGTACGCTCTGCAGTACCTCGCGATGTGCATCCTGCTCATCGTCTCGCTCGTGAAGAGCGGCAGCTGGGCGCGGGACATCATGGGCGGATAGAGGTGTCGCACATGAAATGGGCAAGAGGGCCATGAACCGCGCATCGCCGAACCAACTTCCACACATATCGAAAATGCGAAGGAGGCAGAGATGGACGAGAAGCCGAGGAAGAAAAACGTCTACCTCTCGTTCCATAAGAACTTCGTCCGGGAGGGGATCCCGTACGTAGACAAGAACACCGGTCAGACCAAGACCTTCAACCAGGTGACTATCCCCAACGGGACCATCATCGACGGAAAGGACATGGGCGGCTACGAGTTCAGCCCGCTCTACGTCAACGAGTCCCGATTCCGCGGGGAGGACTGGCGGGACATCCCGCTCCTGGAGGACCGCGAGGTCTGGCTGCAGAAGTCGGTCCTCGACCCCGAGGGCAACCCCGTCATCGGGGAGGACGGCAAGCGCCTGAAGGACACCGTGAAGGTGATGCCCCAGCAGATAAAGGAAGCCTTGGCCGAGGCCCGAAAGGCCTGGGCGGCAGAGCACGGCAGGGACTCGAGGAGCCTCTCCGACCGAGCGCAGGGCGCCAAACGGACTTCCAGGGCGATGAGCCAGCCGAACGGATACCGGCCGCGAACCCCCGAAGGGAGGTAGATGATGAAAGCCAAGACCGAGGAACGCCTCAAAGGCGGTGGGAAGGCCATGCGCGCGGCGCTTGCGGCCGCGCTCGCCCTTATGGTCTGCGTCCCGCATATCGCCACGAGCTCGGCGTACGCCGAGGACGCGGTCCTCAACATCCACAGCTACGAGATCGACAACGGCGACCCCGATATGAACGAAGGCGTCGGCTACGCCACATCCGAGGATGCGATCTCCTATTGCTACGACGCCTCCATGGTCGGCCCTGGATACGGAGGTCAGGAGTTCGACCAGATCGAGGACGGCTCGCACGCCTCCGACTACATCATCGCCCGGGGCTACCCGTCGACCAACCAGATCGGCGGCACCACTTGGTCCGATGCCGACGCGCAGGGAATCACGCAGCTCGCAGCCTGGATAGTCGCCGACACCAAGCCATATCACGACATCCTGAGCTTCCAGAAGACCTCGGCCGACAAGATCGCCGCAGCCGAGAAGCTCGCCGCAGAGGCGAACGCCTACCAGGGCGGCGACCCGACGATCGACGGGTGCAGCTCCATCGCGTACTGCAGCTCCAAGCCCGGCATCCAGCCCATGCTCGTCGGGAGCCTGGGCGGCCACGTGGCCCTCACAAAGACATCCGGCGACGCCGCCGTCACCAACGGCGACTCCGACTACACCCTCGCGGGCGCGGTCTACGGAGTCTACGACGGCGACGACGCTCGTGGCCCAGTTCACGACCGACGAGAACGGCCATGGCCAGACGGATTCCAAGGTCAAGAACGGCACCTACACCGTCAAGGAGATCTCCGCGCCCGACGGTTACGTCCTGTCGAAGCACGAGTACAAGGTAACCGTGTCCGGCAAGGACGCCGGCGTCGACGCGAGCGACGCCCCCATCACGGTGAAGATCAAGGTCGTGAAGACCGACGCCGAGACCGGCAAGCCGGAGCCCCAGGGCGCCGGCTCCCTCGACGGCGCGGTCTACAAGGCGGTCTACCAGAAGAACGGCGAGACCGTCAGCCAGGAGGCGACGGTCGAGAACGGCGAGGCGACCTTCGAGGGCATCCCGCTCGGCGAGATGTCCATCACCGAGACCCACGCGCCCGACCGGCTACCTCCCGGACACCGAGACCCACGAGTTCACCGTCACTGCCGAAGGACGCCGGCCACGACCTCGCGGTCTTCGAGCTCGCCCCGACAGACGGCGAGTTCGCCGAGCAACCCGTGCGCGGAGACCTCGAACTCGTGAAGATCGCCGACTCCAGCCACCAGCGCCTCGCCAACGTGCCCTTCAAGATCACCAGCAAGACCACCGGCGAGAGCCATGTGATCGTCACCGACGCGAACGGATACGCCTCCACCGCGGCGAGCTGGAACAAGCACACCGAGGACACCAACGGCGGCAAAGAGGGCTCGGGCGTCTGGTTCGGCTCCTCCGACCCCGACGACGCCAAGGGCGCGCTCCTCTACGACACGTACTCGATCGAGGAGCAGCGCTGCGACTCCAACGCGGACCGCGACGCTCATCCCCGCCTTCGACGTGACCGTCTACAAGGACTCCACCACGATCAACCTCGGCACCCTCACCGACGACGAGGGCCCGAAGATCGGCACCACCGCGACCGACGCCGCAGACGGCGACCATGAGGCCACCGCCGAGGAGAAGGTCGTCCTCAACGACGACGTCACCTACACCGGCCTCACGCCCGGCACAGGAGTACAAGCTCACCGGCACCCTCATGGACAAGGAGACGGGCAGCCCCGTGCAGCACGACGGCAAGGACGTCACCGCGGAGACCACCTTCACCGCGACCGGCGAGGCCGGCGTCGCCACCGTCACCTTCGAGTTCGACGCCAGCGCCCTGGCGGGCCACGACACCGTCGCCTTCGAGAAGCTGACCCATGACGGCGAGGAGGTGGCGGTCCACACCGACATCGACGACGAGGGCCAGACCGTCAAGATCGTGCCTCCCGTCCCCGAGATCGGCACCACCGCCACGGACGCCGACGACGGCGACCACGAGGCGGTTGCCGACGACTCCGTGACCATCAACGACGAGGTCGCCTACAAGGGCCTCACCCCCGGCCAGGAGTACACCCTGACGGGCACGCTCATGGACAAGGAGACCGGCAAGCCGATCCAGAGCGACGGCAAGGACGTGACCTCCACGGTCGCGTTCACTCCCGACAAGGCGGACGGCACGCAGACCGTCACGTTCACCTTCAACGGCGTCGACCTCGGCGGCCATGAGACCGTGGCATTCGAGACGCTCGAGAAAGACGGGCAGGAGGTCGCCGCCCACACCGACATCAACGACGAGGGCCAGACCGTGAAGCTGACGCCGCCCGACGAGGAGAAGCCTCCCGCAGAAACCACAGGGGGCACTAAGTCGGGTCTTCCCAAAACCGGCGACGACTTTCCCTGGATCGCCCTTGCCTGCGCGCTCGGCGCGGCAGCCTGCGGCGCCGGAGTAACCGTGCTCGCCAAGCGTCGCATGAATGACGACAAGATTGGCGACGGACAGAGCGATGAAGGAGGCGAGGAGCGATAGTCTGGTTTGCAATCGGCTTCGCCTCGTCCCTCATCACCCTCACAGGTTACGCCTGCGTGAGGATCGGGGCCGATTCCGAATAACCGGAATGAAGATGAGGCCCTGATTATTCCGAAGGAAAGGAGCGGCGACTTACATAGTCTGCTGCTCCTTTCTTATTTGCGCTCGATACTTTCCCGTTGACCTAAAGGCCAAAGCATCGGCCTTCGGAGGCCTAGCGCCCATGCAGCGACTGAAGCTAACAGGCAAGCAGTTAATGACCCCTGCATCTTGAACAAGCCGCAAAGATGCGGCCGTTCTGGTCTATTTGCCTTTGCTGCAGAACGGGCATCTGCCGTCCTTCTTCAGCATGGTTGCGACCGTGGAGGTCCAGACGTGGTCGGGGTTGTTTGGGCAGACCCATTCTGGTTTAAAGTCGAGGCTTGAATGGGGCTTGATATTCCACGGGCTTACCGGATTGCTGGGGCTCCATGCCCGTGCAATTTCCGAGTATTTCCAGGCAAGGGATCCCATCACCTTGCCGCATTCCGGGCAGCGGTTGTTCATCCTTAGCTCTCTGCTCCGTACCGTGGCCTCCCATTCGTGCCCGCATGCGATGCAACGCCATATCACCTTCCGCTTGCTCCCGCTTTTGACGTTATCGGGGGTGTACTTCTCCCCGTCCACCGCGCGGCCCCACTCCTCGGCGAGCTCCGGGTTAGTCTCGCGCAGATAGGTCTGGTTAGGATCGGACTTAGTCGCAAGCCCCCTGCAAACCATGCAGCCATCAGTGAGGTAGCTGTACGGGGACTGGTTCGGATGATGGCCCTCGAGGCAGGTGAAGTGGGCGAGCCCCCAGCCCAGTACAGGCACGGTCTCTGGGTCGATGTCCTCATTCCATGCGGCGAGAAGCTCAGGGAAGTCGGCCACGGTTTTGCCCTTGAGGTCGCTGATATCGTAATTCGTCGGATTAGCGGCGCGTCTGGCTTGCTGGGAGATGATGCTCGCGGCACCCGGGGTGCGCGGCGCGACATCTCGCTTGTCGAGCGATGTCGAGGGTTTCTTGGCTTCCTTGCCGTACTGGACTCCGCCCCGCTTCACGCAGCCGCAGCCGAAGGCGACGTCTCCGGGGCGCTCTGCGGTTTGCTTGCCGCAGGATCTGCAGCGCACGACCATCACCTCGTCCGACTCCCTTTCGCCCGAGATCAGATCGAGAAGCTCGAAACCATGCTCTGCTGCGAGCGCAGAGGCCTTCTCCCAGCCGATGCCCTTGCGCTGGTCGATTACGCCCCGCTTTATGAGCTCCCTTCTGGTCGCTCCGTTTCTAATCATGGTCTGCACGGCGCTGTCGTAAAGCTCGTGGGAGATGCCATACCAGCCCAGCCAATAGCACGCTCGGCAAACGCGCTCTCTCTGGTCGTTTTTGTCGAGGATATACTTCAAGCGGTAATGCGCCTCGACCCCGCATTCCGTACATGTGGTGAAAATGTACTCGTCTTTACGGTAAGATTCCTTGGGGCTGTAGGGCTGGTTCATCCTTAAACCGCCTTTGGCGAGGATTGCGTCCAGCTCTTCATTCGTGAGTTTCATCTCTGCTCCTTGCTAAGGCTATTCCAAAGGCGCGCCGAAACTTTCCAGGACCTCGTCGGACGACCTGCCTGCGACGGTCTTTCCCATGGCTTCTCCGATGACATCGAGGAGCCTCTTTGCCCTGTCGATGAAAAATGCGTCGAAATCGTCTGCGGCGAGCAAGTCGTAATCGATGAGGTGCGACTCGATCCGCTCGCGTATGCACCGTCTCGTCCACGGTCGACTCCCTCAGAGCCCTCGGGAGGTAGGCGGACGGAGCGACACCGCCTATTATTCGATTCGTTCTGGCAATCAGCGGTGTCTTGTTGACGATGCTGTTCCACTTTGCCTTGTCGAAATTGTTCTTGATGCAGTACGCCTGCGGAAAGATGTGATGGATGTCCGGCGGGGTGATGCTCGCCTTGACGGCGGTCATGAGCTCGCCATCGATGAAATCCCTTGCACCCTGGCGGAAGATTAGCGCCATGACGCCCTTGTATGCCGCGCTGTTGCGCGTTTGAAGACCCAGCAGTCGAGTGGGTTGGAAGTACGCGGCGTTGACGGTGCGGTTGAGGGAGGGCCGTCCCTCAACCGAGTCGACAAGGTCCTCGATGTCGTTGGCGTAACGAGTCTCGTTCGCGCCCCCGTACATCTCGCCGAAAATCCCGCACCAGAGCCACTGGCGCAGCACGTTCTTGGTAGCCTGTCTCTCGAACACGCCCCTGCCGAGATAGGCGCAGGTCGCAGCAAGTGGAACGATTTGCGTAGTGTAGGGCAGGTCCCTCTTACGGAATACGTTTTCTCCGATGAGGAAGTCCCGGGCCATCTCGAAGCCGTCGACGAGGTCGTCCAGAGATGCCGTGTAATCTTCGTAGGCCAAAGCCAAGACATCTTTCTTCTTACAGCGAGTGGAACCCTCACCGGCCATCTTCTTCTTGAAGGTAGTGAACAGCGTCATCGACGTAAGGAACGCCGTTGCGTCGACGTCCTCCATGAGGTTGGTGACGATGCTCCCATCTCCGCCACCGATGATCTTTGGCCTGACATAATTTTCCCAGCTCTCCCGCAGGTCAAAATCGTGTGTGGCGAAAGATGCAGTTACAAGTTCGAAGACGGTAAGAGCGACACCGCCCGTGTTGACGTTCTCGAACACCTTACAGATGGCTTCGCGTGGGGTCTCCTTGACAAGGGTGATAACCGGAATCTTGAAATCCTGGGCGGTTTGTATCACCTCGCTCTCAAAGCGCTCCCAGAGGGCATCTTCCTCTGAATCGAAGCCGTACTTCTTCATGAATTCCTTGTACCAGTCGTGGTAGCCCCTATCGTCAAAAATAATGTTGGCTGGGAACATTAGCTTTTCGATTTCTTTTTCACGGCTGGTGAGGTCAAGCTTGACATCCCTGCCGATGTTCTCTGTGATTTGACGGGTCTCGGGGATCGAGACGATGGCGTCGGCTCTGTCGCAATCGGGATCGAGGCATTTCTTGATATCGAGGTAATAGAAACGTCTTATCGCCTGGCTCCTTGCGTTCTTGGTGGGAACAGAGTCTTTCGAATATAGCGACCGATAGAGGGACGTGAGCCGCTGCTGGCCGTCAAGAATCAGGTACTCGGGCCCCGTGCCCGTGTCCGGCGCTCCCTCGAACGTCCTGCGCTTGAGGACGATGTCGCCCCCGCACTCGAGCTGCATGATGGCGCCCATAGGATAGCCTTGCGTGAGGCTCGCGATGATGTTCACGATTCTCTCGTCGTCCCAGGTCCAGCTCCTCTGGAACTCGGGAAGCTGCAGCTTGCCCTCGTCAATGTCCTCCAACAGGCTTTTTAACGGTGTGTCGTAGGATTTTGGAGCGTTAATCGCCATAGCATGCATCCCCCTTGCGCTTGCTTCATCACGCTGCACTCAGGAAATGACAGCCCAAGCGTTGTACTGTGTCAATCCCAGCCGCCGAAAGCGCTAACATCATGATCTTGACGCACAGTTTACCATTGCAATTTGAGGCGTAGCTTCCCGTTCGACGCAGCGCAGATGCAGCGCTCGGATAAGGACAGAAGGACAGTTCCGGTGGAACACGGCCCCGCCAAGCCCCAAAGGTTTCTTTCCCCAGCAGCAGCAAAGCAGTTAGACTGACTGCCGGATTATGCTGAAAGAACGTAGGGCGGGGTCCGCTGGGTCCCGCCCTTACTAGACCCGTAGGCTTTCCATGGTCTTGTTTCTCCCGTGAGTCAAAAACGATTGTTACCGAGCATTTTTGGGACGTTGTTATTGGGACGGGTATTGGAACTCGTATACGGCAGAGGCGCGTCTCGATTGGCGCACATCCAGCTACGTCCCAAAAACGTCCGTTTTTGAATCGGGCTTCCGTACAGACAAGCCTCCTTGTCACATTGGCGACTTGTCACAAATGTGCCTTGTTACAAAGTCGCATTTGACGCATCTGGAGAAGAGGAGATCTATCCCAACTTGGGGCGATTCCTTATCGAATGGAAGATCTCTTGCACGGACGATTCCTCGTTCGCTTCGACCAACACGTTCAATGTCGAGATCGCTTCCTCCATCAGCTGACGGACGGACATCCCGTTGCTGGCGGCGAGCGCTTTGAGTTTTCGCGCCTCACTCTCAGTCGTATCGAAGGTGATGCGCCGCCGCTTCTTGGAGCCTACCGTCGAATCACCTTTCATGACGGTGTCCTGATTGTCCATCAGCTTGCCGGTGCCGGCTGCAGCGCGCTGGGGCAAGACCATCGGCCTCGGCTTTCCCTTTGCCGCCATCGCTATTCGACCTCCCCGAGCGCCGCGATGAGCTCGCGGTAGACGTCCTCGTACCCGTAGAGCTCGCTGCCGAAGGAGTGCCGAAGTAGTTTCGGATATCCTCGCGAAGCGGTATCCGGGCATCGAAGCAGGAGACGTCGGCGTCTTCGATGCTTTGCGCGACGGCGGCGAGGGAGAGCGTTTTCGCGCGGGCGCATGTGAGGAGGATCGCGAAGGGCTTGCCGCTTTCGGCCGCGGTCTGGGCGGTGATCCAGGTCTGCTGCATGTCCATCGAGGAGGGCGTGGTCGGAACGATGACGTAATCGGCCGCGCCAGCGCGTCATCGACCACCGTGCCAGAAGGAGGGCAATCGATGATGACCACCTCCTCGGAAGGACCGCAGCGATTTGATGGTCACCCGATTCGCGGGAGAGACCTCGAAGGGCATCGGCTCTCCGAGATCGGATGCGGTCATCGCCCATAGGCTTGCCGAGCCCTGGGGGTCCGCGTCCAGGACCCTTGCCGGGCTGCCGTTCCTGACCGCCATCGTGGCAAGCGCCATGGCGGTGGTGGTCTTTCCCGTACCTCCCTTGAGGTTCGTTACCGTGATGATCGGCATGGTTGGAGCTCCTTCCTGTCGCAAAGTGAGGATTTGCGACTTTGTGTCTTTGTGTCTTTGTGATTAGGCGGAAATGTGACGGTTTCCGAGTTCGAAAAATGCGGCGGGCAGATGCCTTTGCCCGCCGCGATTGCCTTGCCTAATGGAGGTATCTGTACAGGGTGCTCTTGGAGATGCCCGTCGACTCGCAGATCTCCTCGATGCTGAAGCTTCCCGATTCGTACATCTTCCGTGCGGTATCCACCTTTGGATTGGTCCGCCCGCGGCCTTCCTCCCTTGCGCCCACGCGCCCGGGCGGCCTCTGAGACCGTCCTTGGTCCTCTCCGCGATGATGTCGCGTTCCAGCTCCGCGATGGAGGCCATCACCTTGAAGAAGAACCTCCCCATGGGCGTGCTGGTGTCGATGGAATCGCCCAGCGAGACGAAATCGACTCCCATCTCGTCGAACCTCTCGGAAAGCTCTATCAGGTGTTTCGTGGATCGGGAGATGCGGTCGAGCTTCACCACGACGACCTGGTCGCCCTTGCGGAGCATCGCTAGCATGGCCGCGAGCTGAGGGCGGTCGTCCTTCATGCCGGACGCCTTCTCCGTGAAGATCTTCTCGCATCCGTAGCTCTTGAGGGCGTCCTCCTGACGGTCGAGCCGCTGGTCCTCCGTGGAGACGCGCGCGTAGCCTATCTTCATCGTCGGCACCTCTACATGAACTCTGAATGCAGATCTTTGCTATCGCGCGTATCGCGGCGAAGAACAGCTTCAGCAATTTCATTCCTCTTCCTCCTCTGGAACGGATGCTTTCCTTTCCATCTCGGCTATCGCCTCTCGAATGCTTCGGGGGTGAAGCCGATGCGCTCGCAGAGGTCCGCTTGGTCGTATTCGCTGTCGTTGCCGCGCTCCGAGGCCCTGATGTACTCGTACGTGGCCACGGCTTTCGGGACGAGCGTGTAGACGAGGTCGGATTGGGTCTCCAGCTTGAGGCAGTCCACGAATTGGCCGCCGACCCTCGCAATCGCATCGGCCCCGTCGACGGTGACCCGCTGCAGCGTCTTCAGATCCTCCGAATCGGCGAGGATGCAGCAGCATGCGTCGCGGCGCGGTGCGATGGGAAGCCCCCTCGGGCCGTTTTCGGCACCGCGGTCCGGTCGATCTCGTAGTAGTAGATGTCAAGCCAAAGAGACGAGCCTTGCCGCGCATCCCTTATGTCGAGCGCGTAGTTGGTGAGGACGTTCCCGGGGAAGACCGTGGTGTCGGTCATCGTCTGGGAGTCGAACACGTCGACCCTGCCGGTGCTGTAGTAGGTTTTAACGACCATGCTCGTCCTCCGTGCCTGCTCTCGCTTGCTCTTCTGGGTCTGTTGCTGAATCGAGCGGCTCTTCTCCTGAGGCTCTCGGTGCGCCACGGCTTCGCGTCCCAGGGCTTGCGCTCTCCGGGCCGTTGGGCCGGTTTTCGATTTGGCGCTCGAGACGCGGCCGCCTTCTCGGGCAGCACGCGCGATTCGAATGCGTACCCGATCGCCCTCTCCAGCTCCTCCGAGCGTTGCGGATTCGCCCTTCGCCCGGCGGAGCTAAGCGCGCCGACAGCTCCTCGATGCTGCGGGAACCGGTCCTCGAGCAGGCCTCTACCAGGTTCGAGAGCTCGTGCAGCTCTTCGAGGTCGCCTATCTCGGTCGCCGACTCTCGCGATTTCCGCAATCTCGCGCGCGGTCTTGTTGGAGAGCCTTCCCGCCGGCCCCTGGGCGAAACGACTCCTGGATGGCCTGCTTGCCGAAGGAGAGCCCCATCTTCTCGCCGCTCACGCGCCTCGTCGGGTGGTCGGCAAGCGAATAGAGCCAGTCGCGCCGGCGCGCTTTGGGCGAGTTGTCCGACACCTCGACGCCCATGTTGCCAAGGATGCTCTCGAATTCCTGCTCGGAGGTCGCGACGCCCTTCGCTATCGCGACCCTGCCGCGGATGTCTCCGACCCACGAGTAGCTTGCCCTTGGCCTCGATCTCGGCCTCCGCCTTGCGCTTGTAGACGCGCTGCTTCGTGCGGGGCCGGTAGCGCTTTCCCGCTCTTGCCGTCGCTCGACGGGTTCTCGCGCTGCGTCACTCGAAGAACGAGAGGCCCATCTCCCTCGCCAGCTCCTGGGCGGCCTTCTTCAACGCGCGGGGGTTGTCCTCCTGCAGGCGCTTGCCGGTGGCCAGGTTCACGTTGTTCACGACCACATGGGCGTGGAGCACGTGCGCGGCGTTGTCGTCGTGGTAGACGATCGCCACCTCGTAGTCCGGGAAGCACCGCTTCGGCCCAGGCCGTCGCAAGCCGCCGCAGGCTCTGGATATCGAGGTCGTCGGACGGGTCGGGCGAGAAGATGTAGTGCTTGAAGGTCCGCGCCCTCTTCCCGTGCCAGCTGGAGTCCGTGCCGTAATCCCGCCGAGTGCCGTCCATGGCGGCAGACCAGTCGAAATCCCCGTACTCGGGAAGCTCTCCGAGGTTGCCCCGCAGGACGGGCGCGTCCAGGTTCAGGTAGTCGACCGCGAGGGCGCGGCCGTTCCTTTGGAGGTAGCTCCTGATGGCTCCCGTGCCCGTGTGCCCGGCGATGAACTTCACGTAAGGCATGGCGACGCCCTAGACAACGGCGTAGTAGCAGTCGGCAGATCTTGGAGAAGTCGCCTCGCAGCCCCTCGACCCCGCGGTTCATATCCGCGACCTTCTCCTCTATGACGTCGAGCCTTTCGACGCAATCGCCGTAATCGACCTCTGCCGCGCACCATGTAGTAGGCAAGCGAGTTCAGGGCATGGCACGCTTGGTTGTAGTGGTAGCCCCAGCGGCGCATCTCGCGCGCGATCCTGGGCACCGAATCGGAGTCGAGAACCACGACCGTCTTGAGATCGCCGTCGGCCGGCACCGTGGTGACCGGCAGCTGGATCAGGGCGCGGGTCACGCGCGAGACCGTCATGTGGCTGCGCCTGGCGACCGCATCGAGCTTCTCCCTCTCTTGGGGAGTCACCCGCACGTGGATATAGCTGGTCTTGTCGTTCATGAACGCTCCTTCGCATGAGTCGCGCGGCAAGCGCGAGCCTTACAGGGGCGCGGGGCATCCCCCGCAGGCAGGGCGATACCTCTGGCATCGCCCTGCCGTTGCAGCCGAATCCCGCGGAGCCGCCTCGAGCCCTCAACAGCTCGAGGCGGGTGGAAGTCCCCGCGGGATGAGGCTGCAAGCTCTATTGCGTGGCGGTTTGTGCCACACAATAGGTAGCTTGCTAACAGCCCAGATTCTACCATAAACAGCACGATTATGTGCTGTTTTAAGAATTCGGAGTTTCGAACGAATAGAAAACGCTCTGGTAGACTGTATTCAACTTGTATTTAACCCCTACTGCAGCGGAGGTAGTCGCATGAAGTACTCGGAGCTTGTTGAGTCTGGCGCGACCGTGACGGAAAAGCAGGAACACCTCGTCGGCGGCGACATGACGACGATAACGATCCGCATCCCGCGCAACCTCAAGGATGCCGCCGCCGAGACCGCCGCGCTCAGGGGCATCAGCTTCTCCGCCTTCGCGCGCATGTGCATGATCGACGAGCTCGTGAAGAGGGGCTAGATGGAGTTTCTGGATAACACCGGGCGCCAGCGCCTGGGAGACGCCCTCAAGGATTCCATCGACGAAGGCGCGAAGCTCTCGATCATCGCGTCCTACTTCACCGTCTTCGCATACGGGGAGCTGAAGGAAGAGCTTTCCAAAGTGAAGGAGCTTCGCTTCATCTTCGACGAGCCCACCTTCGCGAAGCAGATGGAATCAGAAAAGGAGCCACGCGAGTTCACTGTGAACCGGCGGGGGCGCGAGAAGGGCATCGGGGGAACCGGGCTCGAACTCACGCTCCGCAACAACCTCAACCAGCGAGCGCTGGCCCGCGAATGCGCCGAATGGGCGAGGGAGCGCGCGACCTTCAAGTCCGCGAAGCGGAGGGGCATGATAGCGACCAGCGGCAGCTACCACGTCGAGAACCCAGCCTCCGAAGACCAGGCGTTCATGGGCAGCGCCGCAAACGCCTTCACCCTCGAGGGGCTCGGCTACGAGAGGAAGCCCGGCGTGGTAACCGGCGTGAGCCACTTCCAGACGACCAGCGAGGCGAGCGGCCTTAAGGCGATGTTCGATTCGGTATGGGGAAATGACGCCCTCGTCGAGGACGTCACCGACCAGGTGGTCCAGCAGATCCAGACGCTCTACCGAGAGAACCCGCCGGAGTTCGTGTACTTCCTCACCCTGTACCACCTGTTCCGGGATTTCCTCGAGGACGGAGAGGACGAGACCATACCCCCGGGCCTCAAGTTCGAGGACTCGGTCATCTGGAACAAGCTGTACGACTTCCAGCGCGACGCCGTCGTCGGGGCCATCCGCAAGCTCGAGAAGTACAAGGGCTGCATCATCGCGGACAGTGTCGGCCTGGGCAAGACCTACGAGGCGCTCGCGGTGATCAAGTACTACGAGGAGAGAAACGGCCGCGTGCTCGTGCTGTGCCCGAAGCGCCTACGCGAGAACTGGACGCTCTGGACGCGCACGAACGACGACAGGAACCCCCTCGCGGACGACCGCTTCGACTACGACGTGCTCAACCACACGGACCTCTCGCGCTACCGCGGCATGAGCGGAGACATCGACCTCGGTCACCTTCGTTGGGGAAACTACAACCTCCTCGTAATCGACGAGTCGCACAACTTCAGGAACAAGAGCACCGACGCCGACAAGAAAGACCGCTACACCCGCCTCATCGAGGACGTCATCAAGGCCGGCGTTCGCACAAAAGTGCTGATGCTTTCGGCCACTCCGGTGAACAACAAGCTCCTCGACCTGCGCAACCAGATCGAGCTCATCACCGAGGGAGACGACGCCTACCTCGCCGAGACGGACGGCATCCCGTCGATAACGCAGGTGACGCGCGTCGCCCAGGCGAGGTTCAACGAGTGGAGCAAGCTCGACGACGCCGAGCGCACCACGGAGAGCTTCGTGAACGCGGTGAACGCCGACTACTTCAAGCTCCTCGACGTCCTGACCATCGCGCGGTCCCGCAAGCACATCGTGAAATACTACGGCGCCTCGTCGGGGACGTTCCCCACGAGGAGGCGCCCGCTGTCGTTCCAGGCGCCCATCGACCTCAAGGGCGAGCTCCCGCCGATAGCGGAGCTCAACGACACAATCGCGCAGCTCACGTTCGCCCAGTACCAGGTCCTCTCCTACGTCCGCCACGACAGGAGGGCGAAGTACGAGGCCCGCTACGGCGACACGTGGGGCAAGGACTTCGAGAGCCAGGTACACCGCACCGCGGCAGTGGCGAACCTCATGCGAGTGAACGTGCTGAAGCGCATGGAGTCGAGCGTGAACAGCTTCCGCATCACGCTCGGGCGGATCCTCGACGGCTGCGTTCAGCTGAGAAGCCGGCTCGAGAACGTCGGCGCAAGCGTCGGCTACGACGCCCGGGGCGTTAGCATGGAGTTCGACGATGACGACGACGCGGAGGAGTTCGTCGCCGGCGGAAAGGTCGACGTGGACCTGCGCGACGTCGACTCCCTGCGGCTCGCCCAGGACCTCGACTACGACATCGGGAAGCTGCGGCAGCTCCTGAGATACGCCGAGTCGGTGACGCCGGACCGCGACGCGAAGCTCGCAAAGCTCCGCGGCTTCATTGCGGACAAGGTCGCGCACCCCTACAACGAGGGCAACCGGAAGGTCCTCGTGTTCAGCGCGTTCTCCGACACGACGGACTACCTGTTCGACCAGCTCGCCGGCCCGCTCAAGAGGGACCTCGGGCTGGAGTGCGCCGAGGTGAACGGAGACGTCAACCGCACCTACTCCCTGAAGCTGCCCAGGGCGACGTTCGAGAACGTCCTCGCGCACTTCTCCCCGAGGTCGAAGGAGCTCCCCGAGGACGAGCGCGAGCGCGGCGAGATCGATGTGGTCTTCGCCACCGACTGCATCTCCGAGGGCCAGAACCTCCAGGACTGCGACTGCGTCGTGAACTACGACATCCACTGGAACCCCGTCCGGATCATCCAGCGCTTCGGCCGCATCGACAGGCTCGGCTCCCGGAACAAGCAGATACAGCTGGTCAACTTCTGGCCCGACATCGACCTCGACGAGTACATCCAGCTCGAGGGCAGGGTGAAGGGCAGGATGGCACTCATGGACGCGAGCGCGACCGGCGAGGAGAACGTCCTCGAGCCGAAGGCGGCCGGCGAGATGAACGACCTGAAATACCGCCGCAAGCAGCTCGAGCAGCTCAGGGACGAGGTCCTCGACCTCGAGGACGTCTCGGGCGGTATCTCCATCACCGACTTCGCGTTCGACGACTTCCGCGTGGAGCTGCAGCGCTACGACAAGGACCATCCCGGGCTCCTCGAGACTTCCCCGATCGGCCTGCACGCCGTCACGCGCATACCGGACGAGCTCCGAGGAGAGGTCCGGCCGGGTGCGATCTTCTGCCTCAAGCAGAACGACGAGGCGCGCGACCCGAAGGACTCCAACCCCGCCTTCCCATATTACGTGGTCTACGTCACGGCCGACGGCAGCCGGATGAGCAAGCACACCCAGCCGAAGGAGGCTCTCGACCTGATGCGAGCCGTCTGCTCGGGGCAGGCTGAGCCTATAGCAGAGCTGTGTCGCCAGTTCAACCGCGAGACGAAGGACGGCACGCGCATGGGGACATACACCGAGCTCTTGAACGGAGTGGTCTCCGCGATCACCGGCGTGCAGGAGGCTGCCGGCATCGACGCCCTCTTCGACCTGGGCGAGGTTGGCAGCGGCGTGGCCCTCGGGTTCGACGACTACTCCCTCGTGAGCCTGGTGGTGCTCCGATGAGCGCATTCTGGGAAGATGTTTTCCAACTGCCCGATGCCGCCTACGCCGGCGGCAGACGCATACCCAAGACCGTGCTGACGAGCAGGGCGATGCTCACCAAGCACGAGCAGAAAACGCTCGACAAGATGCGCCGCCTGGAGCACTTCGCCACGGTGGCGAAGGGCACGGCGCAGGTGCTTCCGAGGGTGGACGAGGACTACGACGTCCAGAGCGTCATCTTCCTGCGGTGCGAGATGGCGCACGATTCGCAGGCCGTGGCGGAGGTAGCCCGCCTTCTGCACGGATGCTTCCCGAACCCTACCGTGACCCTCCTGGACGCCGGCGACGACGTCGCCATCTCGGTAGGCCTCACGAGGAAGAGCCTTGCCGAGCGCGGCGCAACCGTGGTCTATGAAATCGAGTCGACGGGCCTTTTCAATCCGGACGACGCGCTCTACCAGCCCTTTCTGGGCGCACTCGGCTTCGACCGCCTGCCGCAGGAGGACCTGCTTGCGTACATCGAGGCAATCGCATCGTGCGTGAGGCTCTCGCGGGCTATCCCTCCGCTCGGCTTTTATCCGCGTTGCGAACCCAAGTACCGCACTCGGATGCTGTCGTTTATCGCCGACTACGACGCGAGCCAGCGCAAGGTGGAAGCTCTATCGGAGCAACGTCGGAGCAAAGACGTGAGCCCTAACGAATCCGCCGCGCTTAGGATGCAGATGAAAAAGCTGGAAAGGCAGCAGAATCACATGCTTGCAGAGATACGAGAGCTTTGCGCGATGCCCGATGAGAGAAGTGAAAGATAAGATGGGCGCTACTGAAGACTACCTGATACGCGTAGGCAGGGCCCTTGCCGAAGACAACGAGTGCGAGATATCGAATCTCGCACTCGAAATTCATGAGTACTTGGGCAGCGAAGGCACATCGGCAGACCGCATTCAGAATGATCGAATCGACGCATCCGCGAACGGGCTCAGGCGGTTGCGGGCAAAGCTCCTGTCCCGTCGCGAGGTCCAAGATAGCAAAGCCTACGACCCCTACGGTCTGGGCGCCATCACCGACTCAATCCAACAGTTGGAGCATGCTCTCGGGGCGGGCTGGAGCAACGATGAATTAGAGAAGCTCTATAACCGCATCGACCATATTTATGCAAACACCCTGGACGATTACGTCGACGGGCTCAGCGGTTGGTGGTACACCGACTGCGAACCGTCCGACGATCAGACACGCCTTCGCATCGAGAAACTGCGCTACTACAGGGACGAGGAATACCAGAAGCTCAAGCTCGCCGAGGCGCAGAAGGCTAGCGTCAGCATGACCCAGTTATCGCGAGCAAGCGCCGAGACAAACGTTACCGTAAGCATATCGGCCACGATTGAGCGCATCGACTCCCTTCCCGAAAGCTCCCTCAGCGAAGACGAAAAAACGCTGCTGAAAGGCATGATTGCGGATCTCGCAGACAAGGACTCGAACAAACGCGGGTCTAAGCTACAGAAGCTGCTGAAGTGGCTAAGCGATAAAGGCACCGATGTCTTCATCGCGGCCATGCCCTGTATAGTCGATATCATAAAAACCCAGGCAGGCGTTTAGGAGGCCCGAAAATGACCGAGATAGAGAAAGCCGACTTCGAGTCGGAAAATCTGGTGGAAGACCGACTGCAGCAGCTCAGAGAGCTTATGCCTGAGGCCTTCAGCGAGAGCGGCATCGATTTCGACAAGCTGCGCCTATTGTTGGGCGATGAAGTCGACGAGGGCGACGAACGCTATGCCTTCACGTGGCCTGGAAAGGCCAACGCAATCCGGCAAAGCCAAACGAGTACGACGGCAACTCTTCGTCCCCTTGTAGAGAAGAGCCGAAGCCGCAGCGGAAAAGATAGATCGTTCGATTCCAACAACATCTACATCGAGGGCGACAACTTAGAGACACTCAAACTCTTGCAGCGCGCCTACCACGGCAAGGTGAAGCTCATCTACATTGACCCGCCCTACAACACTGGCCACGATTTCGTTTATAAAGACAAGTTCGGCGACACAATCGAAAACTACAAGGAGCAAACTGGGCAGACCAATCAGTCCAATCCGGAAACTAGCGGTAGGTTTCACTCGGACTGGTGCTCAATGATGTATCCAAGGCTAAAACTTGCGCGCGAGCTGTTAACGCGTGACGGAGTTATCTCCATCAGCATTGACGACAATGAATTGTCGAATTTGCTTTCGATGTTGTGCGAATTATTCGGTCAGAATAATATCGTCGCAATTTTTCCCCGCGTAACTAAGAAAGCCGGGAAGTCATCCGAAGCATTGGCAAAGAACCACGACTACGTAGTTCTTGTCAGCAGGACATCTGAGCCTAGCTTTTACCCACCTCTCCAAACTGGAGAATCGGACTATTCATTCCGTGATGAATTCGTAGACAAGCGTGGTCCATACAAGCTGAATCAATGTCTTGATTATGACAGCTTGCAATACAGTGCGACCCTTGATTATCCCATTACACTTGAGGGCGAAGTGCTTTATCCCGGTGGTGATTACGAGGCCTACAAAGCTCGTAAAGCCGGGGACCATGCTCGTGCAGATTGGGCATGGCGTTGGTCTAAGGAAAAATTTGAGTTTGGCCTAGCTAATGGATTCGTAGTTCTGAAAAGAGGTGGGGGCAGACCACGCATCTATACAAAAACGTATTTGAATGCAGCTATCGAAGAACGGAAGCCGGGTTCAAAAGAGTACTTTGTCGCCATTGCGCCACGCACAAAACCGCTGTCCACGCTGGAATACACTGACAATCAATATTCAAACGATAACGCCAACAAATCGCTGGCCTCTATATTTTCCGAGAAAGGACTCTTTGACTATTCAAAACCTGTCTCGCTGATAAAAAGCCTCGTATCATTTTGTACTAAGGAAAATGATATCGTCCTTGATTTCTTCTCCGGTTCAGGCACCACTGGACAAGGAGTAATGGAGAAAAACTCTGAGGACGAAGGAAACCGCAAGATTCTTCTTGTTCAGCTGCCCGAGCCGTTCCCTAATGGCTCTGTTGCTAAACGAAATGGATATGAGAATCTCTGCCAGCTTGGCGAAGAACGCCTTCGCCAAGCTGGCGACAAAATCGCAAAAGAAATAGCCGAGAATAACAAGCAACCCAAATTGGGGAAGAAATTGACACAGCTCCCCGATATCGGTTTCCGCTGTTTCAAGCTTGATAGTTCGGGCATCGAGCATCCGAAAGAAGGACAGCTTCTCATCGACCGCAGGAAGTCCGATCGCACCGACCTCGACATCATTTTCGAGGTGATGCTCAAGTGGGGCTACGAGCTCACCTATCCAATCGAGGAGACAGAGTTCGCCGGCTACGGGTGCTACTCGGTGGCCGAAGGGGACCTCATCTGCTGCATGAAACCGGGCCTCACAGTCGACGCGCTTCAGGCTATCGCCGACGAGCTGCCTCGTCGTGTCTTCGTCATGGACAGCGTCTTCGGAAGCGACGACTCTCTCAAGCTGGACGCCTTGGCAATCTTCAAGCACGCCGAGGAGCGGACGCAGCAGAAGATCGAACTGAGGACGGTGTAGGCGGATGGGCCAGCTTGAGTTCAAGTACTCGTCAGATCAGCAGTACCAGCTGGATGCCATCGACGCCGTCTGCGACCTTTTTCGCGGGCAGGAGTTCCTGGACGCACGATTCACCGCAGACTATGGCGGCCCGATTTACCCAGTACAGGAAGGCCTTTCCGGCATGGGGGTCCCCTTCCAATCGCAGATGTTCACTGTCGGCCATGCCAACGGCCTGCATCTTTCGGCGCGCCAGCTGGAGGAAAACCTGCACGCCGTACAGGAGAAAAACAACCTGCCGCAGACCCATGACGCAACGAACGGCCGCCTTAGGGACTTCACCATCGAGATGGAGACGGGCACAGGGAAAACCTACGTGTACACGCGCACCATCTACGAGCTCAACCGCCGCTATGGCCTCACAAAGTTCGTAATCGTGGTGCCGTCGGTTGCCATCCGCGAGGGCGTCAAGAAGTCCTTCGAGAGCACGAGGAGTCATTTCGAACAACTCTACGACCATACGCCACTCGAATGCTTCGTGTACGATTCCGGAAAGATTACTGCCATCACGAACTTCGCAACAAGCAGCACCATCCAAGTGATGATCATCAATATCGGAGCGTTCAACAAGGAGCAAGACGCCGATGTCAAGAAGGGCGTGACAAACATTTTCCACCGACCGAGCGAGAAACTCATCGGCGGGAGGAGCCCCCAGGAGCTCGTAAGCAGTTGCAATCCAATCGTGATCATCGACGAGCCCCAGAGCGTGGACAACACCGAGAAAGCACAGCACGCCATAGACACGCTGAACCCACTATTCGTGCTGCGCTACTCGGCGACGCATCGCCGCAAGCTCAACATGGTCTACCAGCTCGGCCCCGTCGAGGCGTTCCAACAGCATCTCGTCAAGGGCATCGTGGTGGACTCCGTCCAGAGTGCAACCGATCTGAATGGAGCCTACGTGCGACTGGAGTCCGTGGACTGTAAGGACGGTTACTCCGCCAAGATTATCGTCGAGAAGCGCAAGGAGCGCGGCGGGCAGGAGCGCAAGAAGATCACGGTCCGCACAGGTGCCGACCTCTATCAGAAGTCCAACGAGAACGAGGATTACCGCGACGGTTGGATCGTGAGCAACATAGGCACCGAGCCAGGAAGCGAGTTCGTCGAGTTCGAGAACGGCACCTACCTGGAGCTCGGAGAGGCCGTGAACGACCCCGAGAGCGAAGCCGTCAAGCGAGCGCAGATCGCAGAGACCATCGAGGACCACCTCGACCGGCAGCTGAGGCTCCGCCCCTTGGGCATCAAGGTCCTCTCTCTCTTCTTCATAGACAAGGTCGAGAAATACCGCGTATACGACGGCAAGGGCGCCGGCTGGCGCAAGGGCGAGTACGCCCGGGCGTTCGAAGAAGAGTACCGGAGGATTGCCTCGAGCCCCAAATGGCAGCGTAGGTACGAGCGCGCCGGCGTTCCGCTGCCTACTGATCCGGAGCCGCTCCACCAGGGCTACTTCGCCGTGGACGGCAAAGGCAAGTTCAAGGACACCAAGGAGTCCGCCTCCACAAAGGCAGACACGAGCGCCTTCGAGCTCATCATGCGGAAGAAAGAGACGCTCGTATCTCTTCCCGACGGGAGAGACCCTGACAAGGACGTCTGCTTCATCTGGAGCCACTCGGCCCTCAAAGAGGGTTGGGACAACCCCAACGTCTTCCAGATCTGTACGCTCGTCGAGACGAGGGACACGCTCACCAAGCGCCAGAAGATTGGCCGAGGGCTGCGCCTGCCGGTTAACCAGAAGGGCGAGCGCTGCAAGGATCCGGACGTGAACGTCCTCACCGTCGTCTGCAACGAGAGCTACAAGGACTTCGCGAACGGGCTGCAGAAGGAGTTCGAGGAGGGCGGGTACCGCTTTGGCATCCTCAGCGCCGAGAGCTTCACGAATCTCGTCCTCAAGCGATCTGACGGCAGCGAGGAGAGACTTGGGTACGAGCGCTCCAAGCAGGTCTACGAATCCCTCGAGCAGGAGGGCCTCGTCGAGAGCAAGGGCAAGAAGAAGGGCGAGATCAAGCCCGAGCTTAAGGCCGCCGCTGAAAAGGGCGAGGTGCCGCTTCCTCCGACCGTTGCGGAGGTCGATGGCGTGCAGGAGCAGGTTTGCGGAATCATCCTACACAAATCTGAGAAGCTGCAGATTCGCGACAAGAAGAAGGAGGTCGAGGTCGAGCTCGAGAAAGATGTATCATTGGACCCCGCCTTCCAGGCGCTCTGGGAGCGGATACGGCAGACCACGCGCTACGAGCTGCACGTGGACACCGACGAGCTCGTGGAGAAGGCAGTAGAGGGAATCGGGCAGATGCCCATCGTGCGCCCCGTGGAGGTCCTCAGCACCTCGGTCGGAATCAACGTTGGGGACAGCGGCGTGTCCGCCGACGAGGCGTCCGCGCGCACCTCCCTCGTCCGCACGGACTCTGAGCGCGTTTACAAGCTTCCGGACCCGCTCTCCGAGCTCTCCGATTCGACGGGCCTCACGCGCTCGACCATCGCGCGGATTCTCAAGGAATCGGGCCGCATGGAAGAGTTCGCGGTGGACCCGATGACATTCCTCTCGCAGGTCTCTTCGAGAATCGAATCTGCAAAGAACCAGGTGGTAGCCAAGGGCATCAAGTACACGCGCAGGCCGGAAAGCGAGTGGTACACGATGGACATTCTGGCGGTAAACGACCTCAGAGCCTACCTCGATCAAAACGCCTGGGAGCCTTTGCATCACAAGAGCCTGTACAACTACGTGGTCTACGATTCTTCGAGCGTCGAGAAGCCTTACGCCGTGGAGCTCGACCGCTCCGAACAGGTGAAGGTGTTTGCGAAGCTGCCAAGCAGCTTCAAAATCGACACACCGCTGGGCAGCTACAACCCGGACTGGGCGTACGTCGAAGAGGACGAAGACGGCAAGCAGCGCGTGTACTTTGTAGTGGAGACCAAGGGCAAGCAGCGCGGCGAAAACAGGCCAACCGAAGAAGCCAAGATCACCTGCGCCGAGAAGCACTTCGAAGCGCTCGAGCTCGGCAGCGATTTCCACTACGAAGTCGAAACCGAATATCACTACGCAACGGTGTAGAAGGGGCCATGAAGAAGCGTTTTAACTGGGATATTGCATTGAAAGGTTTTGGGCCGTTTAGCAACCAGTCAGGCGGCTCAATGAACCTATCAGACTCTCGCGTCTCGATTTATTCGGGTAACGGGCAGGGCAAGACATCCATTAGCCGTCTGTTTCGCGCGGCAGACAATGACTCAGCTGAGTTATCAGATAGCGCAATTACTCTTGGTGAGGATATAGGAAGTTTTCAATTTGTAATATCAGATGGTGCTTCGCAGCAAAGAGACCTCCGTGTTTCAATGAGACGCGGAGGGAAAGTTGATGTCTCCAACAACACAAACTACGTCTTCCATGTCTTCAATAGTGACTACGTTAGAGACAACCTCTCATCTTTTCATTTTTCTCCAAATGGAGACAAATTCACTGGGTACATTATCGGAAAAGAGAACATAGACGTTTCAGACAAAAAGGAGCGTTTGTCCGAAATTGAGAAAGAAGGAAAGAAAGCGCGAGATGCTATCGATAAGAAAGTTGGAGAAGCACGTTCGACACTGCAACAGCTTGGTTTGTCTCGTTTAAAGGGGTTTTCGGAACTTAATACACAGACGATTCTCGGCCTGGATAAGCAAGAGCATCATTACGAGAAAAAGCTAGATGAGTATCAAGCTCTGGAAGGACTACCCGATTCAATCCCAAAACTCGCGGGGCTGAGTTTTAACGCTTCGAATGTTGATTTGGACGCCATCGCGAACTTGCTATCACAACCATTTGCCAGAGACCAATTCGCCGATGACTTTTTGGCTTCAATGCCGAAAAAAAGAACATTCATCCAAGACGGATTAACGCTCATGGATGATGACGTATGCCCGTTTTGCGGTAGACCTTTCAACGACGATGCCAGAATTCTCATTCGCCATTACGAGGAGTACGTCAATGGACGAGAAGCGAAGATAATAGCTGACATAAACAACAAGCTAAAGCAACTGGATGCCCAACAAAGCGAGTATGAACATTTTTCGATTCTCTTCCAAGGGAAAAGAAATCAATTTGACTCTTTGAAGAAAGCCTTTCGGGCGTTCCGAGATGTTAGGCTTCCTGAAATTCCACGCCAAGAAGATGTCGACGACGCTGTTGGCGTTGTTAAATCGTTGCTACAGCGGAAAGCCCTGGATATATCGACGGCGCTTCCAATCGATGCGATAGAGCCACTACGTATACTGCTTAAAAAAATTTACAAGGCTCTAGAAGAGGCAGAAGCAATCCTGCTGGATTTTGATTCGGCTTCTGATCGTGTAGCAAACAACCTGAGGAAAACCAAACAAGAACTATGCGCCGAGATGACAATGAAAGTGCGTGTAGAATGCGACGATTTCATTGCCCAACGAAAGAATGCCGCAATCGCTTATGAAAAGCTCGAAAATGAAATAAAAGCTGATGAGTCCAGGGGTAGGCGGCCGAAGCGAGAGACGGTTGCAAACATGCTGGAAAAGATGATTCACGAAGTTTTTGGCAAGAAGTATTGTTTTGACTCTCGTACATTCGTGATTTCTTTGGGAGACCATCCGCTAGGCGACCAGGCAGAGGAGATCATGAGCGACGGGGAGAAGTCCGTTCTTGCTTTTTGCCACTACGTCGCTTCTACATGGAATCTTCTCGATAGCGATGCTGATGCCGAGAAACTCTTTTTCGTAATCGACGATCCGATATCGAGTCTTGATTTTCATTACGTGTACAGCGTCGCGCAAATCATAAGGGACCTTGGGGAAACGTTTGGACTATCACGCACGCGTTATCTGATCCTTACCCATAACACCGCATTCTTTAACATGCTTGCACGGAATAAAATCACTAAGGAGCACTTTGTGCTGCATGCAGGGAAGATCGATCCGTGCACCAGCCAATACATAACCCCATACAACGAGCATCTTAAAGATTTGTGCAACGTTGCCAGTGGGCATGTGACCCCGTCGCATACCACAGGCAATTCAATACGTCAGGTTATAGAAGCTCTCTGGCGGTTCGACAATCCCGCTGCCAAGGACCTTCTCGACTATTTAAATTCTCCGGAATGCAGCGATCTTCACGATTGCGAGTATATTTATTCGATATGCCAGGATTTATCACATGGTGCTTCGATTTTCGACAGATCCCAACCACCTGACGACTACTCAGTAATACGAGCGTGTGCTGCAGTGCTGAATCACATCCATAACAGATATCCTGGCCAACTCGCTGCGTGCGCAATCGATACTGGCTCTCTGAAAACAGAGAGTCAGTGAATTAAAGTTTTCGAAAACGGAACAAATTTCATTGCCGGACTCGCCCCTCCCCGAAGGGCGATCAGCGGAGGTCGGTGCCAACCGCCCTTCGGGGAGGGCTCCGAGGCTGCGCGACGAGGCGGTCGCCGTCGGCCCCGGAGGGGCCCGGGCGCCGGGGCGCCCGGGCGGGAGCCGCTACGCCTCGCTCAGGCAGTTGCGGTGGTGCCTGAGGAACGCCCGGCTGTCGCCGATGACGATCATGCTCACGAAGTCGAAGCGGACCGCGTAGTCGGCGTCGCCGTCGGCCTGCGCCAGGTAGGCCGCCGCGACCCGCTCCAGCGCCGCCCGGTCGAACTCCTCGGAGGGGAACCCGTCGCCGCGGTCCTCGGTGATCTCCGTGAGCACGAAGACCAGGTCGTCCTCCTCCCGGGCGATGAAGTCGACGCTGTCGGTGCCGTGCGCCCAGCCGTTCTCGAGGATCTCGAAGCCCTTGCGCTCCAGGTAGGTGCCGATTGCCTGCATTGCCTTCTCGTTGATTGTTGTGTTCTGTCAATGGCATTTGAGCAGAATTCGCATCGGTTTCTGAGCAGTTCTCGCACCTAAGATGAGCTGGGTTTCTGAGCACCTCCCTGCATGAGGGCGTGCCTGACGCGGTACGACTCGCCCCTGAAGCGCAGCAGGCGGCCGTGGTGGACGACGCGGTCGATGACGGCGGCGGCCATCTGGTCGTCGCCGAACACGCCGCCCCAGCGGGAGAACTCGAGGTTGGTGGTGAACACCACCGACTGCGTCTCGTAGGCCCCGCTGACCACCTGGAACAGGAGCCTGGCGCCGTCCTCGTCGAGCGGCAGGAACCCCAGCTCGTCGATCACGAGCAGCTCGGCGCGGCCTATCTGGGAGAGCTCCCGGTCGAGCCTGCCGTCGTCGCGGGCCCTGCGCAGCCGCATCACGAGCGAGGATGCCGTGAAGAACCTCGCCTCGCGCTTCTCCGAGCAGGCCAGCGCGCACAGGGCCGAGGCCATGTGCGTCTTGCCCGTCCCGACGTCGCCCATCAGGACGAGGTCCTCCCGCGCGCTCATGAAGGACAGGCCCAGCAGGTCCTCCCGCCCGAACCCCTCCGGCCACGACACCGCCGTCCAGTCGTAGCCCTCGAAGGTCTTCGGCGCCGGCAGCGCGCAGCGCCTTAGCAGCGAGGCCCTCTTCGACGCGTCGCGGCTCGCAGCCTCGGCCTCGAGGTAGCCCAAGAGGAACTCGACCTGCCTGGGCGTGCCGCGCTGCGCCCACTCGGCCAGCACCGACTTCGTCAGCGAGCACCTCTTGCCCGTCTCCACCACCAGCTCGGCGGTCGCCTCGCTAACCGGCATCGCGGACCGCCTCCCCGGCGAGCCTGTCGTAGACGGACAGGTCGGCCGACCCCGCGGCGGCCCCGCCGCCGGATGCCCTGCGTGCGAGCAGGTCGCAGGAGGCGTCGTCGGGCACGCGGCCCGCGGCGAAGATCCGCTCCGCGGCGGCGCACGCGGCGGGGAAGCCGGACCGCTCGGAGGCGCGGGCGATGGCGCGCAGCGCCCTGCGCCTGTCGGCCTTGCCGCACCGGTCGATCGCCGCGACGAGGGCGGCGGGCATGTCCCGGCGCACCGTCGACTCGCCGAACGCCCGGGGCCTGGCGACCAGGGCCGGTATCAGCGAGGCGGGGTTCCGCACGGTCTCGCCCTCGCCCCACGACCTGGGGAGCCTGGCGACGAGCCTGCCCCGGTCGGCGAGGATCTCGACGCTGTCGGCGCGCAGCCCGACGAGCAGCTCGCGGCCGTGCCAGGCGGGGCCCGCGCAGTAGCGGTTGCCGCAGGCCTCGACGTAGCCGCGCTTGTCGGCGCGGGCCCCGACCCACCTTACGGCGTCGAACGGCACCCCGGGCAGCGCCAGCATCGCCGAGAGGTCCTCGGCCAGCGCCTCCGGGGTCGGGCGCCCGTCGCGGCAGCGCGAGGCGGCGTTGGTCCTCTCGCAGCCGGCGGCGAGCAGCGCGTTGAGCTCGCCGAGCGACGAGGCGGAGGGCTCGGGGACGAGCAGGTTTCGCCGCAGGAACCCCACGGCGTTCTCCACCGACCCCTTCTCGTTGCCGGAATACGGGTTGCAGTAGCGGCTCGCGCAGCGGTAGTGCGCCCTGAACCGCGAGAACAGCTCGGACTCGGTCACCTTCCCGCGCACCATCCTGCCGGCCTCCGTGGCGTTGTCGAGCACGAGCGTCGCGGGCGCCCGCCCGATCAGCTCGAACACGTGGGCCAGCCCGGCGCACATGCACTCGGACCGCTCCGAGAGCATCGCCTCGCAGTAGCGCGCGTTCGAGTGCGGCAGCGTCACGACCAGCAGCTTCATCCGCCGCCTCTCGCCGGCGAGGACGCAGCTGAAGTTGCCGAAGTCGACCTGCGCGGTGCCCGGGGCCCATTCGAGCTCGAGGTAGCCGTCGCGCGGGGAGGCCGGCGCGTGCTCGCGCCTCCAGCTCGCCACGCGCCTGCAGACCGACGAGTAGGACCCCTCGTAGCCGAGCTCGGCGACCATCCTGTCGTAGATGCGCTTGGCCGTGTGGCGCTGCTTTCGCGGGGCGCCGAGGTCGGCCTCGAGCACCGCGCCGATCCATGCGGCGTAGGCGTCGGTCGCGGGGCGCGGGTGCGCCGCCGCCACCGGGGCGGCCGGGGACATGTCCTCCATGTCGGCGTAGCGGGCCACGGTGTTGCGGCTCACGCCGAGCCTCCTCGATATCTCGGCCCTCGGGATCCCGCGGGCGTCCATCTCTCGTATATCCTGTTGAACGTCAAGGGGCACGGTCATCTTCCTTTCCTCCTCCGGGCGGGGTCTCGCCAAAGCTCGCCGCCCGGAGCGAATATAGATCGGGCCGCGCCCCTTGCGCCAAGGGGGCGGCCCATGCGAATTCTGCTCAGTTCCAGTTGCCATCGGTGCTCAGTTCCCGATGCGATTTCGGCGCAGTTCCTATTGCACATCTACAATTGTTGCCTCCATGGTGATGACCTCCTCGGGTTGTGGGCCCGCCCCTTTGGCGTGCCTTGTGGCTCCGAGTTCGCCGGGGTTCGCGGAGGGCGCAAGGGTTCGAGCGAAAACCCGCAGGGCTTGAGTTTTCCGGTCGTAAACCTTGGAATCCAACCGGAAAAGTTTTTCGCGGCCCTTGCGCCCGGAGCGGTTCCCGGCGAGCGTGGGGAGCCTAAAGGAACGCCATGAGGCGGGCGCGCGTTCCGAGGAGGCCTCCCAGGGAGCGCCCCCACGAGACGGCATGCGGGATTCGGCTGCCTCTGCGCAAGGACTCGAAGTCCGAGATTGCGCTCTGCACGGCACCAGACGCCGTCTGAGAGCCCGGGAAGAGGGCTTCCGGGATTCTGTCCGTCGGGTCGAACACGGGAGCTCTAGCGGCGGCTCATCCTGAGGATGTCGAGGCGCTCGGTGTTGACGGTGGCCGCGGCGGTCTCCTCCGCGCAGGTCGACGAACTCGCGCTCGAGCCGTTCGATCTCCTCGTGCTGGCGCTCGTCGACGGTGCCGTTCCGCACCGATCCGCTTCAGCTCCCGCAGCAGCTCCACCATGCGCTCCCGCAGCGCCCGGTACCCCTCCGGCGGCACGGCGACCGCCTCGTCGCGCAGCCGCTGCCCGCGCCAGATGCAGACGGGCGCATAGACCTATCGCAACTAGACTTGACGCAAGGCGTTGGCGAAAGCGCGCCTCCGGCAGGCAGGCATAGCGCTGCAGCAGGTAGAATTAGCAGCCGATGAGCCGAACTCGTCGCCGTACACACTTCCAGCAGGAAGCACCCCATATGGCCAAAGACAGATTCGAGCGCTTGAACAAGCTGCTGATCGTGACAGACCTCCTTCGATGACCCCGAGGACCCGGACATCCTGGCCGGAGTCGCGATAAACGTCGACGACATGGACGATTTCCTGAGGGACGTGGAGAAGCTGGCGGTCGAGAAGTACGGCGGCGCCACCTTCGAGGAGCTCGTCTACGAAGACGACGAACGACTCGGTCACCGACAGGGCGATAGCCCAATCGCGCAAGGAGTCGGCCGACCGCCGTCGTGAAGCGAAGCCGAGGAGATAACCAAGAAGGCGCTCGGCAAGAGGGGCATCGCCCGCATGCCCGGGGACAACCCGATCGAGTTCTTCCTCCGGGATTACCTGGACGAGTTCAAGAACGGAATCGCTTCCGAAGAGCCTGATGAGACGACGCGTACGAGTGCGGCATCGCCTCGCTCGCCGTCGAGTACAGGACCGAGGGCTGGATGAGGAGGACATCGAGAAGGCGCCGGAAGACTTCGTCTCCATCCTCTCGCTATCCCAGCTGCTCGGCTGCCTGTCGTGGCATTTCAAGCGCGAGACCTGGACCCCCGGCTCGATCAACGACTCGATCAGCTCGGGCGCCATGTACCGGTACGCCGCCAGCTACCTGGAAGACCTGGGCAAGACGCACGGAGTAGCGGGCGCGCCTACCTGCCCATGTTGAAGATCTCCCGGTCGAGTGTGCCCACCTGGGAGATCGACGTCCCGGAGAGGCTCTCGCAGACGTCGAGCAGGTGCTTCGCCAGCTCGAGCGTCTCCGGCTCCGCCTCGTCTATCCGCGTGAGTCTGGACAGCTCGCGGGCGACATCCTCGAGCTGCTCGCGCAGGGCCTTCTGGACGCGGGAGTTCGGCTTCACGACGACCTCCCGGTCGAGCAGCTTGGAGATGATGTAGTCCTGCTTGCTCATGCCGGAGACGGCGACCAGGTCGTCAAGGTGCTTCGCCTCCTGCTCCGACATGCGGAACGCGACGCACTTTCGACCTCAGGCGCCCGTGCCGGTCGAGGTTCTTCGCGCTCATCGTGCGACCCTCCTGGCCTTCTCGAGCTGGTCGGCCATGTCGTTTTGCGCGCTGGGGAACAGGTGGGCGTAGCGAAACGTGATGTCGGCGCTCTCGTGCCCCATGCGGTCCGCAATCGCAACCGCCGAGAACCCCATGTCGATGAGCAGCGAGACGTGGCTGTGGCGCAGGTCGTGCACCCTGATGCGCTCCAATCCCGCCGCATCGCTTCCTCTGCGCATCTCGTGCGCGAGGAAGTACTTCGTCACGGGGAAGACCCTCTCGTCGTCCCCGATGTGCAGTTCTTCGAGGTACTCGCTCATCTCCTCGACGAGGAACTTGGGCATGAGGATCGAGCGCTTGGACTTCGGCGTCTTCGGGTCGGTCACCACGTCCTCTCCCTTGATGCGCTGGTACGACTTCGTGATGTTCAGCCTGGCGTTCTGGAGGTCGAAGTCGGCCGGGGTGAGCGCCAGGAGCTCGCCCTCCCTGATGCCGCACCAGTAGAGCAGCTCGAACGCGTAGAACGCCTGCGGCTTGTCGGCGATCGCGTCGGCGAACTCGAGGTACTGGTCCTTCGTCCAGAACTTCATCTCGGGCCCCTTCTGCGAGCCCATGCGCGTGGTCGCCGCGCAGGGGTTCTTCGGGAGCCCGTAGAACCTCACAGCATGGTTGAAGATCGCCGAGAGCTGGTTGTTCACCGTCCGCAGGTACGTCGCGGAGAAGGGCTTGCCGTTACTCTGCCTGTATCCCATGAGACTGTTCTGCCAGCGGACGACGTCGACGGGCTTGATCTCGTTCATGCGCATCGAGCCGAACCAGGGCATGATCCTCTTCTCTACGATGCTCTCCTTGGTGAGCCAGGTGTTCAAGCGGATCCGGGGAGCCACGTCCGCCTTGTACGTCTCGAAGAACTTCTCGAAGGTCACGTCCACCGCGCCGGAGTTCTCCTGCGCGAAGCGTTCGCACCATTCCTCGGCCTCCGCCTCGCTCTCGAAGCCCCTCTTGGTCTTGCGGCGCTGGTCCCCGCCGTAGTCGCGGTAGTAGACGCGCGCCGTCCAGGTCCCGTTCTCTTCCTTCGTCACATTCACTTGCCATCGCCCCATTCCAGATTGGAAACAGCACAGTAACGTGCTGTTTCCAATGAATAATAAAAGCACGGTATCGTGCTGTCAAATGCAGCACATCGGCGTGCTGTATAATCTGCCTGGTTATCAGCAGAAGGAGGGGCGATGTCCGTAGGTTCTCGCATCAAGCGCTACCGGAAGGCGGCCGGGCTGACGCAGAAGCAGCTCGGCGAGGCGATCGGCCTCGGCGAATCGGCCGTGAGGAACTACGAGAGGGACATCAGGACCCCGAAGAAGGAGCAGCTGGACGCCATGGCGAAGGCCATGGACATCGCCCCGGAGGCTCTCTACGAGATAGACGCCAACAACGCGAGGGAGGCCCTCGAGGTCCTCTTCAGGCTCGAGGGGACGCTCGGCCTCAAGCCCGTCGAGACGAAGGACGGGATCGCCGTCGCCGTGAGCCCGGCCGCCCCGGGCGCTCAGAAGACCGCTGCGGCCCTGAAGGCCTGGAAGAGGATGAGAGACGCCCTGAAGGCCGGAGACGTCTCAGAAGACGACTACGAGCGCTGGAAGGCATCGTTCAAAGCGTGATGCAGCGGGGCGCGGTCCGCAGGGATCGCGCCCCGCTTTTTCGCTTGCCGAAATTATTCTTCAACCTCGAACCGCCAAGCCAGCGTCCCTAAAACGTGTTTTCAGGGGTATTGGGACGAATTTCGAGAATAATTTTGTCTGGATCTCCAGATGGAAAGGCATCCCGAAACGCTTACCGCTCCGTGGCCTCTCGTTTGTCAAGACCCGAATCGGACGAAAATTATTCTCGCACTTTACCTGCGGTTTCTTTTTGGGAAGCGTTTTTGGGAGGGGGTGGTACTGTACTGGTACTGTAAACCGCGAAATCGGCCGTTTTTAATTATTCATTGCAAAAGTTGCCGTTTCACGTACTGGCTGGGTTGGCACAGATCCGAATCTCGTGCTCTCTCGTCGCTGCCGTGGAATGTCTCGAGAATAAAAGCGCAGGTGAAGCGTGCAAAAAGAACGGCCCCGAAAGCGATTTTCGGAGCCGTTCTCGATGAAATTATTCACAGAAAGTTGCGAGTGGCTATCGCGAATTACAGTACCAGATTGGACTTCATGAACCCTGTGGAGCACATGAAAAGCATGCACAAAACCCCAGGTAAACGCCCAATTTACTCCCACTCGATCGTTGCAGGCGGCTTGCGACGTGATGTCGTACGCAACGCGGTTGATGCCGGGGACCTCGTCCACGATGCGCCCGGAGATGCGTGCCAGCACGTCGTAGGGGAGCTTCGCCCAGTCCGCCGTCATGGCATCGCTGCTCTCCACCGCACGCACGATGATCGGGCGCTGGTACGTGCGCTCGTCGCCCATCACGCCCACGCTGCGGATATCGGGCAGCACGGCGAAGTACTGCCAGCAGCTGTGCTCGCTGTTGCGCTCGCCGGTCTCTTCGAACAGCTTCTGGTTGTAGGCATCCAGTTCCTCGCGGACGATAGCATCGGCGTTCTTCAGCATCTCCACCTTGTCGGCGCTCGACGGCGCCGATGATGCGGATGGCCAGGCCGGGGCCGGGGAAGGGCTGACGGTACACAATGTGGTCGGGCAGGCCCAGTGCCGTGCCCAGCGCGCGGACCTCGTCCTTGAAGAAGTGGTCCAGCGGCTCGATCAGGTCGAAATGCACGCCTTCGGGGAACGGAATCAGGTTGTGGTGGCTCTTGATGGTGGACGCCTTGCCGCCCGTCTTGCGGGCGCCGCTCTCGATGATGTCGGGATAGATGGTGCCCTGCGCCAGGAACTTCACGCCGTCCAGGTCCTTCGCCACCGCGAAGAACTCCTTCCAGAACTGCGTGCCGATAATCTGGCGCTTCTTCTCGGGCTCCGTGACGCCGTCCAGCAGATCGAAGTAGCGCTGCTCGGCATGCACATGGATGAAGTCCACGTCGAATTGCTTCGTGAACACTTCCTCAACCTGTTCCGGCTCGTCCTTGCGAAGCAGGCCGTGGTTCACGAACACGCAGGTCAGCTGCTTGCCGATGGCCTTTGCACACAGCGCGGCAACCACGGACGAGTCAACGCCGCCGGAAAGGCCCAGGATAACGCGGTTTTCGCCTACCTGGTCGCGGATGGATTGCACCATGGAATCGATGATGCCCTCCATGGTCCAATCAGGCTGCAGGTCGCAGATCTGGAACAGGAAGTTGCTCAGCATGTCCTGGCCGTACGGCGTGTGGCGCACTTCGGGATGGAACTGCGTCGCATACAGGTTGCGCTCGGCGCATTCCATGGATGCCACCGGGCACGTGGGGGTGGTGCCGGTGATAACGAAGCCCTCGGGCACCTGGCTCACGGCATCCCTGTGGCTCATCCACACGGTCTGCGTGGCGGGCGTGCCGTCCAGCAGGCAGCTTTCGCCGGTGCGCGTCAGCTCTGCGGGGCCGTATTCGCCCTTGTCCGTGTGCCCGACCTTGCCGCCCAGCGTCACGGCCATGATCTGCTGGCCGTAGCAGAAGCCCAGCACCGGCAGGCCCAGGTCGAAGATGGCGGGGTCGATGCTCGGGGCATCGTCGGCGTAAACGCTCGCCGGACCGCCCGAAAGGATGATGGCGGAAGGATTGGCGGCCTTGATTTCGTCTGCCGAGGCATCACACGGCATAATCTCGGAATAAACGTGCAGGTCGCGTACGCGGCGGGCAATCAGCTGGCCGTATTGCGCGCCGAAATCCAGCACGATGACTTTTTGCGTAGGGGTGGCAGACGAGCTCATGGCGCTCCTTCGAAATTGATGACAAACGAATGCGGGCGCAAGCGCACCCACGCTGTTCATCTTAGCACGCGCGAACGCCTTCTCACGCTGCGTCTGCTGGGGCTATTGCAGATATCGACCCGCTGTTTCGCGTGCCCGAATGGTGGGGAAGTGCAGGGTCTCCCGGCGAAGCGAACGCGAACAGCGGGATGCATGCCGCGGATGCATTCGTGGAAGGTCGGTAGTTTGTCCCATCAACGACCCTGCGCGCTTTCGCTCTTCGCCTATACTCGTATTCTCAATTTCTCATTACGCAAGAATCATTAAAGAAGAAGCAGGGGAGAAGCAAGCACCATGCTGGATTACGATACGTTGAACCCGTCGCAGTACGAAGCGGTCATGTGCACGGAGGGGCCGTTGCTGGTCCTTGCCGGCGCCGGATCGGGCAAGACGCGCGTTCTGACGTACCGGATTGCGCATCTCATCGAAGACAAGAACGTCGCGCCGTGGGAAGTGCTCGCCATCACGTTCACGAACAAGGCGGCGCGCGAGATGCGCGACCGTCTGGGCGGCCTGGTGGGCCCGGCTGCACGCGGCATGTGGGTGTCCACGTTCCATAGCATGTGCGTGCGCATCCTGCGCTCGAATGCCGAGGTGCTGGGGTTCAGCAAGAACTTCACTATCTACGACGATGCGGACAGCAAGCGCCTGGTGCGGGACATCATGACGCAGCTGGATATTGACCAGAAGCGCTTCCCGGTGAACACGCTGCGCAACCGCATCTCCGACGCGAAGAACCAGCTGATCGTGGAGGGCACGTTCGCGGACACCGTCCACGATCCGGTGGGCAAGGTGGCGGCTCGCGTGTACACGGAGCTGCAGAAGCGCTTGAAGGCGGCGAACGCGTTCGACTTCGACGACCTGCTGCTGTACACGTATCTGCTGTTCAAGCATCATCCCGACGTGCTGCAGGCCTACCAGCAGCGCTTCCGCTACCTGCTGGTAGACGAGTACCAGGACACGAACCACGCGCAGTACGCCATCACGACGCTGTTGGCGCAGCAGCATCGCAACATCATGGTGGTGGGCGATGACGACCAGTCCATTTATTCGTGGCGCGGCGCCGACATCCGCAACATCCTGGAATTCGAGAAGGATTACCCGGACGCGCACGTGGTGAAGCTGGAGGAGAACTACCGTTCCTCCGGCACCATCCTCGCCGCTGCGAATGCCGTTATTGCGAACAACCGCAACCGCAAGGACAAGAAGCTCATAGCCACGAAGGGCGCCGGTCAGAAGATCAACGTCTACATGGCCACGGACGAACGCGACGAGGGCCGCTGGATTGCCGGAGAGATCGAGATTCTCCACAACCATGGTACGTCGTACAACCAGATGGCCGTGTTCTACCGTACGAACGCGCAGTCCCGCATGCTTGAAGACATGCTTCTGCGCGCCGGTGTGCCGTACCGCATCGTCGGCGGCACGCGGTTCTTCGACCGCGAGGAAATCAAGAATGTCATGTCGTACCTGGTGCTGGCGGTGAACCCGTTCGACGACATGGCCGCAAAGCGCGTGATCAACGTGCCGAAGCGGGGCATTGGCAAGACGACCATCGAGCACATCGACCAAGTGGCGGCGGCCGAAGGCATGTCGTTTTTGGACGCCGCCCAGGCATGCATTACGGACGAGTCCATCCGCCCGAACACGCGCAAATCCATTGCGGAGTTCGTACAGCTCATTGCGGATGCCATGACGTACGAAGGCGACCTGCGCAAGGTCGTGGAGGCCATCATCGACAAGTCCGGCTTGGTGGAGGCCTACCGTGCCGAGAGGTCCGACGAGGCGGAAGGGCGCATCGAGAACATCAAGGAATTTTTGGGCGTTGTGGACGAGTTCACAGAAACGCATGACGAGGCCGACGCCCAATACGAAGCGCCCGAGGTGGATGCCGAAGATGCCGGCGAAGGCCCGGACGGAACGCCTCCGGTACGTGTGCTGCAGGCAAACTCGCTGGCCGACTTCATCGAGTGGGTCACGCTGCGTACGGATCTGGATACCACGCAGGACGAGAACGAATGCGTGACGCTGATGACGGTGCACTCCGCGAAGGGTCTGGAGTTCGACTGCGTATTCGTGGCGGGTATGGAAGAAGGGCTGTTCCCGCATCGCAATTCCATGTTCGACCCGGAGGGCGTGGAAGAGGAGCGCCGCTTGGCCTACGTGGCCATCACCCGTGCGCGCGAGCGCCTGTATCTGACCACGGCCCAGACCCGCACCATCTTCGGTCAGACGTCGGCGAATCCCGTCTCGCGTTTCCTGCAGGAGATTCCGGCAGAGCTGCGCCATACCACGGGGCTGGGCTCCTCAGGCTATACGGGAACGGGCTGGGAGAAGCGCGGCAGCAGGCGCGGCATCTCCGGCTCCGGTTCGGAAGCGGGCGGCGGACACGTGTTCGGCGCTGGTACGGGCCGCAGTCTGAACGGCGGAAAGACGCGTACGCGCAAGGCGCGTTCCATTGAGGACCACAAGAAGGCGGCGGCGAATGAGACGTTTGCCGTGGGCGACGTGGTGGACCACAAGGTGTTCGGGCGGGGGACGGTCAAGGCCATCGACGGCGACATGCTCTCCGTGTACTTCAAGAAATCCGGCAACACGAAGAAGCTCCTGAAGGACTTCGCTCCCATTGTGAAGATCCGCCAATAGGGTTCCGCTTCGCCCGCGCGTTTCGCGACGGCGGTGCGTACTCACGAAGGTGCACAGTCCCTGGCGGGCGGGAGCTGCCAAGAGGAGAGCGTCGAAATATGCCCCGCAGCCGATGAGGTTGCGGGGCATTGTTCTGCTTGCAGCGTCTTCCGCTTACGCAACATGAAGCTATCGCAGGCATAAAGAAAGGCCCCCGCAGGAGCTTTTCTTTTCATATGTACGATGCGTTCGACTTAGAACGGAATCCAGACAAAGCGAATCATCAGGTAGAGCGTTGCGATTACCACGGAGAGAATCATCAACGGCATGCCCACCTTCAGGAACCCGACGAATGTCATGGGATAGCCCTCGCGGTTCGAGATGCCGGAGAGCACCACGTTCGCGGATGCGCCTATGATGGTGCCGTTGCCGCCCAGGCAGGCGCCCAGCGAAAGGGCCCACCAGAAGGGCATGACGTCCATGCCTGCTGCTTCCATTGTCAGCAGCACCGGGATCATCGTAGCAGTGAACGGGATGTTGTCCAGGATGGAGGAAACAATCGCGGACACCCACAGAATGACGATCATGGTCAGGACTTCCTGCTCGCCGGTGACATCCATGATCCAGTTCGCCAGCATGGTGATAACGCCCGTGTGGGACATGCCGCCGACGACGATGAACAGGCCGGCGAAGAAGCCGATCGTGGTCCATTCCACGCCCAGGATCATCTCCTCGATGTCCTGTCCGCCGATGATCAGCATGACGGCTGCGGCGGTCAGTGCGATCTCGGAGCTTTCCAGACCCAGCTGGCCGTGGAGCATGAAGCCCACAACCACGCAGCAGATCATGACGACGCTCTTATGCAGCAGGCTGCGGTCGCGGATGACGGACTGCTCGTCAAGCTCCATGATGGTGTCCATGGCTTCCTGCGTCGCGCTCATCTTGCGGCCATAGATCAGGTAGAACATGGCGATGAACGCAATCAGGATGACGATGCAGGGCAGGCCGTCGTAATTGGCGAAGTCGGCGAACGTCAGGCCAGCAGAAGAGCCGATCATGATGTTCGGCGGGTCGCCGATCAGCGTTGCCGTGCCGCCGACGTTGCTGGCCAGGATCTGCGTCATGAAGTAGGGGACGGGACTCTCATCGAGGATCTTGCAGATGGTGAACGTCATGGGCGCAATCAGAAGCACCGTGGTGACGTTGTCCAAGAAGGCCGAGCAAACAGCGGTGACGATCACGAAGTACACCATGATGCGCCATGGGTCGCCCTTTGCCAGCTTGGCCGCCTTGTACGCCAAGTACTCGAAAAGGCCCGACTGCTTCGCGACGGCAACGAACAGCATCATGCCTATCAACACGCCTAACGTGTTGAAGTCGATGGAGTCCATTCCCTGGTCGAACGAAAGCACGCCGGTCAGGAATAATATGACGGCGCCGGCGAGTGCTGCCGACGTCCTGTGGACCTTCTCTGTCACGATCAGCGTCATCACTGCTAAGAAGACCACTATTGAGATGATTTGTGAAGTATCCATGTGGGCGAGTATAGCCAAACTTATTCATAGCGTCTACAAATCAAGCGGGAATTCATTCAGAATCATTCAGAAAACGGCTCGTTTGTCCCATAAATCATGCGGAATATGACACAGATTGCGAAAACTGACGGTATCGCCTCCTAACGGGCGCTCCGGATGTATACGGAGCTGCTTTCTGACGCACGCAGGGGCCGCAAGCTCTTCCGCAACGGGAAAGGCCCCGCCGCATATGCGACAGGGCCTTCGGTGCGAAGCCTTCGATGTTCGCTGCGAGCAATCTTCCTTACATGGGGAAGCGGACCAGCAGGTACACCGTCGAGATGGCCACGGTCATGATCATCAGCGGCATGCCCACCTTCAGGAAGCTGACGAAGGTCATGGGGTAGCCCTCGCGGTTCGAGATGCCGGAGAGCACCACGTTCGCGGAGGCGCCGATGATGGTGCCGTTGCCGCCCAGGCAGGCGCCCAGGGACAGTGCCCACCACAGCGGCATAACGTCCATGCCGGATGCCTCCATGGTAAGCAGGACGGGGATCATGGTTGCAGTGAAGGGGATGTTGTCCAGGACCGCCGAGACGATTGCGGACACCCACAGCACCACGATCATGGTCAGGACCATATTGCCGCCAGTCACGTTCATGATCCAATCGGCAAGCATGGTGATCAGGCCAGTATGCTCAAGGCCGCCGACCACGATGAACAGGCCCGCGAAGAAGCCGATCGTGGTCCATTCCACGCCCAGGATCATCTCCTCGATGTCCTGCCCGCCGATGAGCAGCATGATGGCCGCAGCGGTCAGTGCGATAACGGAGCTCTCCAGACCCAGCTGGCCGTGGAGCATGAAGGCGACGGTCACGACCAGGATCATGACGATGCTCTTCTTGAACAGACCCTCATCGCGGATAACGCTCTTCTCATCCAGGTCCATCACGATGGCTTCGGCCTCGGCGGTTGCCGTCATCTTGCGGCCGTAGATGAACTTGAAGACCACGATGCAGGCAATCAGGGACAGCACCACGGCGGGGCCGTCATACAGGACGAAGTCGAAGAATGTCAGCCCGGCGGACGAGCCGATCATGATGTTCGGCGGGTCGCCGATGAGCGTTGCCGTGCCGCCGATGTTGCTTGCCAGGATCTGCGTCATGAAGTACGGCACGGGGTTGACGTCCAGGATCTTGCAGATCGTAAGCGTCATGGGTGCTATGAGCAAAACGGTGGTGACGTTGTCCAAGATTGCCGAACAGACTGCGGTAATCAGAACGAACGCGACCATGATGCGCCATGGGTCGCCTTTTGCCATCTTCGCCGACTTGTATGCCAGGTATTCGAAGAGACCGGACTGCTTTACCACGGCAACGAATAGCATCATGCCGGTGAGGACGCCGATGGTGTTGAAGTCGATCGACTTGATGCCATCGTCGAAGCTGATGATGCCGGTGAGGAAAAGCAGCACGGCGCCTGCGAGTGCGGCAGACGTGCGGTGCACCTTCTCGGTGACGATGAGAACCATCACTCCCAGGAAGATGACGAGGGCGATAATCTGGTCAGGTGTCATAAGCAAGGCCTTCCTATCGTCGGTATAACGACCGTCAAGGTAACAGATTTCACGCATGTGTGTCTATGCTAATTTCGGATCAAATTTGCGAAGAGGGGAATATTAGGGCTCGAGCATAGAAAGACGACCAATGAACAGGGAATATGACGAAAATAAGCCGTAACTACCTTGTATAGTAAGCATGACGCATATGTCAACAAACACACCAATAACATGAACAAAAGGTTAAAGACGGCGGGTGCTTGTAAGGGTTGCTGGCGGGGTTTCGTGCCGCACTGCGGTCTGTGCACGCGTTCTTATATTGCTAAGAGGCGTCCGTGCGGCAGGGGCGCAGGTGGAGGGAATATGCTGCCAGCACATGCGGCAGATGCTGGCGGCCCAACGCGCGGTAGGGGCGCAGACGGGGTGGATATGCCGTGGCGAATATGGAAACGACCCGGCGAAATAGGTACCATAACAAGTTGCCGGCGCAGCGGGGCATGCGGCCTGCGGGTGCCGGCAACGCAATCTATTAATTAGTTAAGGAGCCGCAATGGATTTACCCACCATCATTGTGGGACACCGCAATCCCGACAACGACGCGATCTCTTCCGCCGTTGCCTATGTCTACTTCAAGAACGAGATGGCCAAGCGCAACAACGAAGTTGACGCAGACGGCGATCCGGTCCGCTACGTGCCGGCCCGCCTTGGTCCCATGCCCCCGGAGACGCAGTGGGTGCTGGAGCGCAACGGCATCGAGCCGCCCATGGTCATCAGCCATGTGTACCCGCGCGTGTCCGACGTCATGACGCGCAACCCGTACACCATCAACGAGAATTCGCATCTGCTGGAAGCCGGCCGTGCGCTGCATCAGCACAATGTGCGCTCGCTGGTGGTCGTGGACGACGAGGGTCGGTACAAGGGCCTCATCACCACGCGCATGATCGCCGAGCGCTATATTGCTGCCGCCGATCGCCAGGACGACAACCTGGCCGTGGCGAACGACCTCATTGCCTCGCTATCCGAGAAGGTGGCGAAGATCTACGAGCCCGATGTGCTGAAGCTTGACAAGAATCAGCTGCTGAAGGAAGCCGTTGAGGATCTGATGAACCACTCCCTGCGCGAAGCAGTGGTCCTGGACGACAACGGTGTGTGCATCGGCATCGTGACGCGTTCCGATGTGGCAAAGCAGCCGAAGCGCAAGGTGGTTCTGGTTGACCACAACGAATCGCGCCAGGCGGCTCCCGGCATCGAGAGCGCCGACGTGGTCGAGATCATCGACCATCACCGCATCGGCGACATCAGCACCACGCATCCTATTCGCTTCTTCAACTTCCCGGTGGGTTCCACGGCAACCATCATCACGCAGCAGTTCCGTACGAACAACGTGGAGATCCCAAAGAGCATCGGCGAGGTGCTGCTGTCCGCTATCCTGACGGACACCGTGGTGCTCAAGTCGCCCACGGCTCGTCCCATCGACCACGAGCAGGTGCGCTACCTGTCCGAGGAGGTCATCGGCTGCGACTATATGGAGTTCGGCCTGCAGGTGTTCCAGTGCCGCGGCGATGACGCGAACATGCCGGTGGACCAGCTGGTCGGCGCTGACGCGAAGGAATTCCAGGTGGGCGACGTCAGCCTGCTCATCGCCCAGCATGAGACGGTGGCCCTGAAGGCGCTGCTGGATCGCGAGGACGAGATCCGCGCGTACATGAACCAGCTCATCAAGGACAAGGGCTACGACTTCGTGCTGCTGATGCTGACAGACATCCTTGCCGAAGGCAGCCAGTTCGTGGTGGAAGGCAACCATCGCCACGTTGACAAGTCGTTCGGCATCGATACGACCAACGGCAGCGTTTGGATGCCGGGAATCCTCAGCCGCAAGAAGCAGGTTGCGTCCCGCATTCTTGAATAGCTCGTCTCATTCATCGGCGCAATACTAAGGAGGGGACCGGAAAGCCCGGCAGTGCCGCGGCCATTCGGTCCCTCTTCGTATCTCGGTCCGCTTCTAACTATTAATGAGGGCATCAATGAGGGCATCAATGAGGGCATCCGGCTGTCGTTTCGTGCGAAGCGACGCGAAATAACGCGGGATACCTTCCCATTCGGACGCAATTTCGGCAGAAAACCAGGCGAATATCGACGAAGTACGACCTATTGGCACAGGGGGCAATACCCAATTTCGAAAAAATTGCCCCGAATGCCGCCATTTTCGGGAGTAACTTGCAAAACAATCGCTATGACCTGCGAAAACGAAATGTGGAGACATGGACACGCCCGGGTGCGTGGCGTTTGACACACCTATAACACGGTGATAAATTTCCATATCGCGCCTTGAAAAGGGCGTTTGTTTTGCGTGCGCAACAGCTGAGCGCACCCGAAACAGGAAAGACGTTCGCTTCGCCTGGGAACGAAAGCGGGCGAAGAGAAGCATAGGTAAATCGAAGGAGTGAATTTTGCCTACTATCAATCAGTTGGTCCGCAAGGGCCGCAAGCGGGCCGAAGTCAAGTCCAAGACCCCCGCACTTAAGGGCAACCCTCAGAAGCGCGGCGTCTGCACCCGCGTTTATACCACCACCCCGAAGAAGCCGAACTCGGCCCTTCGTAAGGTGGCCCGTGTCCGTCTGGTGAACGGCATGGAAGTTACCGCGTATATCCCCGGCGAGGGCCACAACCTGCAGGAGCACAGCATGGTGCTGCTCCGCGGCGGCCGTGTTAAGGACCTCCCCGGTGTCCGTTACAAGATCATTCGCGCCACCCTCGACTGCGCTGCTGTCGATGGTCGTATGCAGGCTCGCAGCCGCTACGGCGCCAAGAAGCCCAAGAACTAGTAGACGAACGTTAATTCGTTTCATTCCAAGAAAGGAAGTTATATGCCGCGTCGTGCAGCAGCAAACCGCCGCGAAGTGCAGGCGGATGCCGTTTATAACAATCGCTTGGTCACGCAGCTGATCAACAAGGTTCTTCTCGACGGTAAGAAGAGCACCGCCGAGAACATCGTTTATGGCGCTTTCGACATCGTTGCCGAGAAGACCGGCGACGATCCGCTGAGCGTTTTCAAGAAGGCCATGGACAACGTCCGTCCCACGCTGGAGGTCAAGCCCAAGCGTGTCGGCGGTGCCACGTACCAGGTGCCCGTGGAGGTCAACTCCCGTCGCGCCACCACGCTGGCTATCCGCTGGATCGTGGACTTCTCCCGCAAGCGCAAGGAGCACACCATGAAGCTGCGCCTGGCTTCCGAGATCATGGATGCCGCCAACGGCCAGGGTGCCTCCGTCAAGCGTCGCGAGGATCTGTATAAGATGGCCGAATCCAACCGTGCGTTCTCGCACTACCGTTTCTAGTGGGAGTGGTAGTACATGGCTAAGAAACCCGGTCTGGAATTCACCCGTAACTTCGGCATCATGGCCCACATCGATGCCGGTAAGACCACCACTACCGAGCGCATCCTCTACTACACCGGCAAGACCCATAAGATCGGCGAGGTCCATGACGGCGCCGCCACCATGGACTGGATGGCGCAGGAGCAGGAGCGCGGCGTAACCATTACGTCGGCAGCTACCACCTGCTACTGGAAGAAGGATGACCACGAATACCGCATGCAGATCATCGACACCCCGGGCCACGTGGACTTCACGGCCGAGGTCGAGCGTTCTCTGCGCGTCCTCGACGGCGCAGTGGCCGTGTTCGATGCCGTTGCCGGTGTTCAGCCGCAGTCTGAGACCGTTTGGCGTCAGGCTCATCGCTACAACGTCCCCCGCATCGCGTTCATCAACAAGTTCGACCGCGTGGGCGCCGACTTCTTCCATGCCATCGACACGATGAAGGATCGCCTGGCCGCTCCTGCCGTTGCCATTCAGCTGCCCATGGGCGCCGAGGACAACTTCTGGGGCCTGGTCGACCTGGTTACCATGACCGCTTGGGACTTCAAGGCCGACGAGAAGGGCATGACGTACCCCGAGCCCATGGACGAGATCCCCGACGAGTTCAAGGCCAAGGCCGAGGAATGTCGCTCCGAGCTGCTGGAGGCTGCTGCCGACTTCGATGACGACCTGATGGAGAAGGTCCTCATGGAAGAGGAGGTCCCCACCGACCAGCTGAAGGCCGCCATCCGCAAGGGCGTTCTGGCCTGCGAGCTGCACCCGGTTCTGGTTGGCTCCGCTTACAAGAACAAGGGCGTTCAGGAGCTGCTGGATGCCGTTGTCGATTACCTGCCTTCTCCTGTTGACGTGCCGCCCATCAAGGGCACGAACCCGGAGACGGGCGAGGAGGACGAGCGTCCGGCCGATCCGAAGGCTCCGTTCGCCGCTCTGGCATTCAAGATCATGACCGACCCGTTCGTGGGCAAGCTGACCTACCTGCGCGTCTATTCCGGCCATCTGGATTCCGGCTCCTATGTCGAGAATGCCACGAAGGGCAAGAAGGAGCGCATTGGCCGCATGCTGGAGATGAACGCGAACGACCGCGTCGACGTGGACCACTGCGCCGCAGGCGACATCATCGCCGTCGTCGGCCTGAAGGACACCACGACGGGCGACTCCCTGACCGATGAGGAGCATCCCATCGTGCTGGAGTCCATGGAGTTCCCCGACCCCGTTATCGACATCGCCGTGGAGCCCAAGACGAAGGCCGAGCAGGACAAGATCTCCGTTGCTCTGCAGAAGCTGGCCGAAGAGGACCCGACGTTCCGCGTTCATACGAACGAGGAGACGGGCCAGACCATCATCGCCGGCATGGGCGAGCTCCATCTGGAGATCATCGTCGACCGTCTGCTGCGCGAGTTCAAGGTCGAGGCAAACGTCGGCAAGCCGCAGGTTGCGTACCGCGAGGCTGCCACGAAGCCGGTCCAGAACGCCGAGGGCAAGTTCGTCCGCCAGTCCGGCGGCCGCGGCCAGTACGGCCATGCCATTATCAACCTGGAGCCCATGGAGGCCGGCTTCGGCTACGAGTTCTGCAACGAGATCGTGGGCGGCGCCATCCCCAAGGAGTACATCGGCTCTGTTGACAAGGGCATTCAGGAGGCCATGAACAACGGCGTCCTGGCAGGCTACCCGGTCGTGGACATCAAGGTGCACCTGGTCGACGGTTCTTACCACGAGGTCGACTCCTCCGAGGCCGCATTCAAGGTTGCCGGTTCCATGGCGCTGAAGGATGCTCTGAAGAAGGCCGACTGCGTCATCATGGAGCCCGTCATGTCCGTTGAGGTCGAAACGCCCGAGGAGTACCTGGGCGACGTTATGGGCAACCTGTCCAGCCGTCGCGGTGCCATCCAGGGCATGGGCGACCGCGGCAACGCGAAGGTCGTCAATGCGGAAGTGCCGCTGAGCGAAATGTTCGGCTATGCAACCGACCTGCGTTCTACCACGCAGGGCCGTGCTTCGTACACTATGCAGTTCGATAGCTACAAGCCGGTGCCGAAGGCCGTGGCAGAAGAAATCATCAGCAAAGCTGGCGGTAACGCGTAGGCCGATGCCTCGCACCGCATTTACATGGAGGTAAAACAAGTGGCTAATCAGAAGATTCGCATTCGCCTCAAGGGCTATGACCATGAGATCGTGGACCAGTCCACGAAGCTCATCGTCGACACGGCGCAGAAGACGGGTGCAAAGATTTCCGGTCCTATCCCGCTGCCGACCGAGCGCAACCTGTTCACGGTCGTCCGCGGCCCGCACGTGGATAAGGATTCCCGCGAGCAGTTCGAGATGCGTACGCATAAGCGTCTGATCGACATCCTGGAGCCGACCCCCTCTACGGTCGATTCCCTGATGCGTCTCGACCTCCCGGCCGGTGTCGACATCGAGATCAAGCTGTAGGGAAGTGAGAGACAACATGATCGAAACCATCTATGGATACAAATTGGGCATGACTCAGATCTTCGACGAGAACGATTGTCTGCTGCCCGTTACGGTTATTCAGGCAGAGCCGAACACCATCTGCCAGATCAAGACCGCCGAGACCGACGGCTATGAGGCTGTTCAGCTGGGCTTCGGTGCCATTCGCGCCAAGCATGTGAACAAGCCCATGGGCGGTCATTTCGAGAAGCTGGGCGTCGAGCCCGTCAAGCATCTCCGCGAGGTCCGCGTGGACTCCGCCGCCGAGTACAACACCGGCGACACCGTGACCGTCTCCAACTTCGCCGACGCGAAGAAGGTCGACGTCACCGGCACGTCCAAGGGCAAGGGCTTCGCAGGCGTTATGCGTCGTTACAACTTCGCCGGCGGCCCTGGCGGACACGGTGCGCACTTCCATCGCGCTCCGGGTTCCGTTGGACAGTGCGCCACCCCGTCCCGCGTGTTCAAGGGCCTGCGTCTGCCGGGCCACATGGGCTGCGATACCGTGACGGTCAAGAACCTCGAGGTTGTCCGTGTGGACGCTGAACAGAACCTGATCGTGGTCAAGGGTGCGGTCCCCGGTGGCAAGAACGCCACGGTCCGCGTGCGCTTGGCATAAGGAATACGAGGAGTTTAAGCAACTATGACTACTATCGAAGTGAAAGACGCAGCTGGCAAGAAGGTCAGCGACGTCGATCTCGCCGACGGCGTGTTCGGCATCGAGCCGAACAAGACCGTCATGCACGAGGTCGTCGTTGCCCAGCAGGCCGCCTGGCGCCAGGGCACCCATGACACGCTCACGCGCGGCCAGGTTCGCGGCGGCGGCAAGAAGCCGTGGAGGCAGAAGGGCACCGGCCGTGCTCGTCAGGGCACCATCCGCGCACCCCAATGGGCTGGCGGCGGCACCGTGTTCGGCCCTCATCCGCGCTCCTATGCCAAGAAGGTCAACAAGAAGGTCGTTAAGCTGGCTATGCGTTCCGCTCTGTCCGCGAAGCTGGCCGACGGCGAGCTGACCGTGCTGGAGACGAAGTTCGACAAGCCCTGCACGAAGGATGCCCGCAAGGCATTCGAGGCTCTGGGCATCGAAGGCCGCGTGACGCTGATCGTGGGCTCCGAGGATGTCAACACGTACCTGTCCTTCCGCAACCTGCCGAAGGTGCTGGTCATCCCCGCAACCGCTATCAACACGTACGACATCATCAATAACAAGAATCTGGTCATCACCACCGATGCCCTGAACTACATCCAGGAGGTGCTGGCATAATGGACGCACGTGACATCATCATCCGCCCGGTTATTACCGAGCATTCCTACGATGGCATGGAGTTCGGCGTGTACACGTTCGAAGTTGCCAAGAATGCCAACAAGATCGAGATCCGCAAGGCTGTCGAAGAGCTGTTCGACGTCAAGGTGGTCAAGGTGAACACCGCCATCGTCAAGCCGAAGCCGAAGCGTGTCCGCTATCAGGATGCCGGCCATACGAAGGCTTGGAAGAAGGCCATGGTTACGCTGGCTCCCGGCGAGACCATCGAGCTGTTCGCGCAGGCGTAAAGCTGCAGGTTCCGCTTTCCGGCGGTACGTGTGCATGAGAAGAGGCCTGGTCCCCATGGACCGGGTCTCTTTTTATGTCCGGTGCCGGATGGGGCGGACCATCCGGCGCTCGCCACGACGAGGGTCGTTCGCTGCATGAATTCGCAGCGGGCCATGGCGCACGGTAGAGGCTTTCGCTGCGCGAATGGCAGCGGGCCACGATGCATGGTTACCGCGGCGCAATTGTATGGTTGACGGAAGATGCGTTCCTGTTCCGCTATCGGGCATGAAGACCTTCCGTAGTTCTGGAGCACGCCGCCGTTCATAGAGTATGCTTCTTTGAGTCAACCAAATGAGGAAGTAGGGGAAGCATGCCCGACCAGCAGGGGTTCACCGCAGTCAGCGGTCAGGTTCCGACATTGGAGCCTGCATTCGACGACGGGGTATTGGTCATTCTTTCGGCCAACGAGAAGTACGTACCGTATGTATCGGTGGTATTGGAATCCATCAAGGAGAATGCGGATCCGGCGCGCAATTACGATGTGGTGGTCCTGAACAGCGACATTGTTCCGGAGAGCCAGGCCGTCTTGAAGAAGCAGGTGGCGGCATCGAATTTCTCTCTCCGGTTCTACGATGCCATGCAGATCATGAGGGCGTATGCGGACCTGCGCGTTTACGGCCATTTCAGGCTGGAGACGTATTTCCGCCTCATCGTCCCGCAGATCATGCCCCATTCGGATAAGGCCGTATATCTCGATTCCGATCTGGTGGTGCTGCGCGACGTGGCGGACCTGTTCGACACGGAGCTGGGCGACAACCTTATCGGCGCTACGCGCGATGCAGATACGGCTGGCATGTACAACGGCTTCGATCCGGACATGGAGGCCTATCTGAACGACGTGCTGCAGCTGTCCGACCCGTACAATTACTTCCAGGCCGGTGTGCTGCTCATGAACCTCGACGCGTTCCGCCGGCGCTATACCACAGCGGAGATGCTGGAATGCGCCGCATCGCGCAAATGGAACCTGCTGGACCAGGATGTGCTGAATTACCTGGCGAAGGATTCCGTGTGCTACGTGGACATGGCCTGGAATACGCTCATGGATTGGGAGCATCTGCGTCGCGGCTCCATCATCGGGCTGGCCCCGGAGTCGTTGAGGGAACAGCACGAGCAGGCGCGCAGGAAGCCGTATATCGTGCATTACGCCGGTCCCGACAATAAGCCGTGGGAGTTCCGCGATGCCGATATGGGCGCCTATTTCTGGGATTACGCCAGCCGCTGCCCCTACCGCGACCTCCTGTGCGGGGAATTGGAGCAGGAGATGACCTCTCAAAGCAACCGCTTGAAGCGCGTGGGTCATTTTTGGCTGTACCAAGTGCTCATGCGCTCGGGCAAGTACGTCGCCCCGCCGCATTCCATGATCCGTTTCTACGCATACCGGTTCTATCACCTGATGGGCGGCGTGCACTGAGGACGGTCGAGGGGGTCCGCCCGGCATGGGCGGGCCCTTGTTTTGTTGCGGGGCGCATGCCGCGGGACCTTCATGTCCTGCGGACGGAAAGGACGGATAAGTTATGGAAACCGAACAGCAGAAAGCAAGCAAAGCACGTTTGGAGCGCCTGAGGCAGGCCATGCAGCAGCGGGGCTATGCCGCTTACCTGATGCGGTATACGTCCGATATCGCCTCGGCAACCGCATTCGATGCCGTGTTCGACGAAGAGCAGGCGCATGCGCTGCTGGTCACCGCCGATGGCGTGTGGCTGCATACGGACAGCAGGTACGTCACGGCCTGCCGTAACGCGGCGGGCGAAGGCCCCGTTGCCATCGAGGATCAGCGCCAATCGCATATGGAATGGGCAGCAGCGCATCTTTCCGAGGACGCTTCCGTATCCGCATTCCGGGCACAGCATGCGGGCGATGCCTGGCTTGCCGTGGAGGATTCGCTGACGGTGCGCGAATACCAGGCCCTTCTGGATGCATGCAAGGAAGCGGGGTTGGGCAGTCCGGTCCGCCTCGTTCGCGATTTCGGCACAACGTTGCGTGCCGTAAAGGATGACCTGGAGATATCCCGCTGCGCGGCGGCGCAGAAGATCACGGACGAAACGTTCTCGTACATCTGCGGATTCATGAAACCCGGCATGACGGAGCGCCAGGTGCAGCTGGCCATGGACGCGAAGATGATGGAACTCGGCGCCGACGGCTTGTCGTTCCCGACCATCGTTGCAACGGGCGCCCATGCGGCAAGCCCGCATGCACAGCCGGGCGATACGGTCATCGCACCCGGCGATGCGATCGTCATGGACTTCGGCGCGAAGAAGAACGGATACTGCTCGGACATGACGCGCACGGTGTTCGCGGGGGAGCCCGACGAGGAGACGCGGCGCGCCTATGCTTGCATCCGACGGGCGAACGAGACTGTGGAGGCATGGCTTTCGGCGGGGAAGTCCGCCCATGAGGCGCATGACATGGCTGAGAAGATCCTTGAGGAAGACGGCTTCGGCGGTGCCATGGGCCATTCTCTGGGACATGGCGTGGGCCTGGATATCCACGAGCTGCCGGTGCTTTCGCCGCGCACGGATGCCGTCTTGGAGCCGGGGAACATCGTGACGGTGGAACCGGGCATCTATCTGCCGGGGAAATTCGGCATGCGTCTTGAGGATTTTGGGGTTATCGAGCCATGCGGATTCCATGTGCTCACGCAGAGCTCTCACGATATGGTTATAATTTAGTGTTTGTAAATTTAGAGGAGGATTCAGTTGAGCATTTCTACCGCAGACTTTAAGAACGGCATGTGCATCGAGTACAACAACAAGCTGTACACGATCGTCGAGTTCCAGCATGTCAAGCCCGGCAAGGGCAGCGCCTTCGTCCGCACGAAGCTGCGCGACGTCCACTCCGGCCGCGTGATCGACAACACGTTCAACGCCGGCGCGAAGGTGGAGCCCGTCCGCCTGGAGTCGAAGACCATGCAGTACCTGTACAACGATGGTGCGGACTTCTACTTCATGGATACCGCCGACTACAACCAGATTTCCGTTCCCGCCGATGTCGTGGGCGATACGGCGAACTGGCTGAAGGAGAACGACGAGTGCACGCTGCTGTATGCCCGCGGCGAGCTGATCAACATCGAGCCTCCGATGTTCGTTGACCTGAAGATCGTGGATACGGAGCCCGGCTTCAAGGGCGACACCGTTCAGGGCGGCACGAAGCCCGCAACGCTGGAGACCGGCGCCGTGGTGCAGATCCCCATGTACATCAACGTGGGCGAGACCGTGCAGATCGACTCTCGCGACGGCCGTTTCGTCAAGCGCGTGTAACTGCCGTTTACCGACAGGCGTCCGCTTCGGGCGCCTGCCGCGGAAGCAGAGCGCATTTCATCGATTTTGCAACGCACCCGTGAACTCCCCGGGGGCGTTTCATGGCTATAATGGGAGTTCGCATCACACCCTGGGCAAAATGTCTAAACGGGTGGGGAAGACCAGCCGGCTCTCCGGGGCCGGAGAGAAGCTAGACCGAGGAAAAAGGAGGTGCGGACCATGCCGAAGTTGCAGCTGATGGACACGACGATTCGCGATGGCCAGCAGAGCCTGTGGGCTACGCGCATGCAGATTGGCGATATGCTGCCCATCCTGCCGAAGATGGACCGCGTCGGTTATTGGGCAATAGAGGCGTGGGGCGGCGCGACGTTCGACGCGTGCCTGCGCTTTTTGGACGAGAACCCGTGGGAGCGCCTTCGCTCAATCAAGGCGAAGACGCCCAATACCCGCTTGGCAATGCTGTCCCGTGGACAGAACCTGGTAGGGTACAAGCACTATTCCCGTGAGATCTGCAACCGCTTCATCAAGGCGGCGCATCGCAACGGAATCGACGTATTCCGCGTGTTCGATGCACTGAACGACATCCGCAACGTCAAGGACAATGCGGAGGCCATCAAGGAATGCGGCGCTCATTTCGAGGGAGCGATCTCCTATACCATCTCGCCGGTGCACACGCTGGATAGCTATCTGGAATACGGCCAGGCCCTGAAGGACCTGGGTGCAGATACCATCGCCATCAAGGACATGGCCGGCATGCTGACTCCGTATCGCACGGAGCGCCTGGTCAAGGCCTTCAATGCCGAGATTGGCGTGCCGCTGCACATCCACTGCCACTATGTCGGCGGCATGGCTCCGGCGAACTACATCAAGGCGGCCGAGTCCGGTGCCGCCATCGTGGACACGGCTTCCGCTCCGCTTGCGTTCGGCAACAGCCAGCCCGCCGTGGAGATGATGGTCGCAGCGCTGGCGGAGAGTCGCTACGACACGGACCTGGACCTGGACCTGCTGTTCGAGATTGCCGAATACTGGGAGGAAGTGCGCAAGCGCGGCCATTACAAGCGCGGCGTTTCTTCCCTGACGCATATGCACGTGTATTCGCACCAGGTGCCCGGCGGCATGATGTCGAACCTGGTCAGCCAGCTGGAGACGCAGAATGCCCTGGACCGCCTGCCCGAGGTTATGAAGGAGATCCCCGAGGTTCGCGCCGAGGTCGGCTATCCGCCGCTGGTCACGCCCATGTCGCAGATCGTGGGCACGCAGGCCGTGTTCAACGTGCTCACGGGCAAACGCTGGAGCGTTGTGTCCAAGGAGATGAAGGACTACCTGTGCGGCTATTACGGCAAGGCGCCGGGACCCATCAAGCAGGAGGTCCTGGACAAGGTCGTGGGCGACTCCGAGCGCCTGGACCCGTCGGTGGCCCCGGGTTCCCTGGTAACCACCACGTTCGACGAGGTTGCCGAAGAGATCGGCGATCTTGCGAAGACCGAAGAAGACGTCCTGATGTACGCGCTGTTCCCGAACGAGGCCCGCACGTACCTCAGCAAGCATCGCACCATCGAGCATGTCGACTTCCTTCTGGAAGAGGAGTCGAGCCAAACCAAGGAGGATGATTACGTGGACATCAACCAGATTCGCGAACTGGTCCGCGTTGCCGAGGAAAGCGGCGTAGGCGAAATCACGGTCGAAGAGGAGGGCGCCCGCATTTCCGTGCGCATGCCCGGCTTCGCCCCTGCCGGTGCGGCTCCTGCCGCCCAGCCCGCCATTCCCGCCGCGACTGCAGCGCCTGCGCCGAAGAAGGACGCCGCCCCCGCCGAGGACAATCATCCGGCCGGCTGGCATGTGGTCACCTCCCCGATGGTGGGCACGTTCTACGCTGCGCCCGCTCCCGGTGAGGATCCGTTCGTGAAGGTCGGCGACGAGGTTGCCGCGAACCAGACGCTGTGCATCGTCGAGGCCATGAAGCTGATGAACGAGATCGGCGCCGAGGAAATGGGCACCGTCCGCGAGGTTTGCGTGGAAGACGGCACGCCCGTGGAGTTCGGCACGCCGCTGTTCTACATCGAGCCGCACAACACCAATGACGCCATCGGACCGGAGAACGCATAATGTTCGATAAAATCCTCATCGCCAATCGCGGGGAAGTGGCACTGCGCGTTATCCGCGCCTGCAAGGAGCTCGGCGTGAAAACCGTCGCGGTCTATTCCACCGAGGACAAGGACACGTACCCGGTGCAGTACGCCGACGAGGCCGTCTGCATCGGGCCCGCTCCGGCGAATAAGAGCTACCTGGTCATGCCGAATATCATAGCCGCTGCGGTGAACACCGGCTGTCAGGCAGTGCATCCGGGTTACGGATTCCTGTCCGAGAACGCGGATTTCGCCCGTGCCTGTGCAGACAACGACCTGGTATTCATCGGTCCTTCTCCCGAATGCATCGAGAGCATGGGCAATAAGAGCCAGGCGCGCGAGACCATGCAGAAGTGCGGCGTGCCCACGGTTCCCGGCAGCGACGGCGTTGTCGAGACCGTCGAGGAAGCGCGCGCGTTCGCCGAGCGCGTGGGCTATCCCGTGCTGATCAAGGCAAGCGCCGGCGGTGGCGGCAAGGGCATGCGCGAGGTGCATGACCCCGCCGACCTGGAGAAGGAGTACCTGGCGGCGAAGGCCGAAGCTGCGGCGTCTTTCGCGAACGACGACGTGTACCTGGAGAAGCTGGTGCTGAAACCGCGTCATGTCGAGATCCAGGTCCTTGCAGACGATCACGGGAACCGCGTTGCGCTGTGCGAGCGCGACTGCTCCATCCAGCGTCGCCATCAGAAGCTGCTGGAGGAGGCTCCCAGCCCGGCGCTGAACGACGAGCTGCGCCGTGCTATGGGCGTGGCCGCCCTGAAGGCGGTCCGTGCCGTGGACTACCGCAATGCCGGCACGATCGAGTTCCTTCTGGACCAGGACGGTAAGTTCTACTTCATGGAGATGAACACGCGCGTCCAGGTCGAGCACCCGGTGACGGAGCAGATCACGGGCGTGGACATCATCAAGGAGCAGCTGCGCATTGCCTCCGGCGAGCCCATGGAATGCGCGAAGTACGCCCCGTTCTCCCCGAACGGCCACGCAATCGAGTTCCGCATCAACGCCGAGGATCCCGAGCATGGCTTCCGTCCGTGCCCGGGCACCATCACGAAGTTCCGCACTCCCGGCGGCCCGGGTGTGCGCTTGGAGACGTACGTGCACGAGGGATCCCGCATCTCCCCGTATTACGACTCCATGGTTGCGAAGCTCATCGTGTGGGGTTCGACGCGTGAGGAGGCCATTGCCCGCGGTCGCCGCGCACTGGACGAATTCGATATCGAGGGTATCAAGACAACGATTCCGTTCCATCAGCGCGTGCTTGAGAACGAAGCCTATAATGAGGGCAATGTGACTACCGCGTTCATCGAAACCGAGATGGGAGACTTGCTATGATCGACGTTCGCAACGAGGGCATGGCCATCACGCATAGCGTGATAGAGACTATCGTCTCGCTGGCCGTCAAGGAAATCGATGACGTTGCCAGCATCGGAACCCCGTCTGCCAACCTCATCCATCAGGTCTTCCGCAATGCCGGAACGGATCAGGGCATCGAAGTCCATACGAACGATAAGAACCAGCTTGAGATCACGCTGCATCTGAACGTGCGCTATGGCAAGCCGCTGCCGGACATTGCCGACGAGGTGCGCAATGCCGTTGCTGACGCCATCACGGTTCAGCTGGGCATGGAAGTGGCCCGCGTAGACATTTACATCGACTCCATCCGCTTTGCGGATTAACGAAAGCGGAAGAGGAAGCACATACATGGCAACGAAGCGACACGAGCGCACGCTCTCACGTCGGCAGGCTATCCAGGTCCTCTATCAAAGCGATATCCTGGATGAATCGCCGATAGCGCTGTTGGAACGCGGCGATGCATTCATCGACGAGGCGAAGCCTTCGGAGTACGCCGATTTCCTGGTACGGGGTACGGCGGAGCATCTTCCGGAGTTGGACGCGCATATCAAGGCGAATTCGGAGAACTGGTCCATGGACCGCATGCCCTCCGTCGATCGCGCCATCCTGCGCCTGGCCTGCTACGAGATGATGTACGTGGACGAGGTCCCCATCTCCGTTGCGATCAACGAGGCGGTTGATCTGGCTAAGGATTTCGGCGGCGAAGACGAATCTCCGAAGTTCGTGAACGGCGTGCTGGGAAGCATCGCCACGGAACTGGAGCAGGCGCAGAACACCCAGGAGACCGTTCAGGAGACTGCGGATGGCGCTCAGGACAAGGCGCCTGAGAATGCGACGGATTCTGAAGACGCCGTCGATGCCGGTGCCCAGCCCGCTGCTGCCGAGGCGCAGCCCGCTGCCGCAGCGGAAGCGCCGGCTGTCGACGGTTCTGAAGCGCAGCCCGTCGAAGCCGACGGCGCTGCCGATGCAGAAGTGACATCCGATGCCGAATAATCCCGACGAACCTCGTACGCTCCCCGATATGGAGGCAGTGAACGAGCGGCTGAAGCAGATTGTCGAATCCGTTTCCGACGACTCCCTTCCGCTGGAGGATGCACTTTCGCTGTACGAGGAAGCCGTCGGGCTTGGCATGAAAGCATCCGAGCTGATAGAATCCGATATCTTGCAACGTAACGAAGAAGATAGCGAAAACGCCGAGGAGTAGGGGGTCAGGGCAATGGAACGTATCATTGACATGATCTCATCCCCGCACGATCTCAAAGCTCTGAATAACGACGAGTTGAAGATTGTCGCGCAGGAGATCCGCGACCAGATTATCGAAACTACCTCGAAGAACGGCGGTCATGTGGGATCCAGCCTCGGCGCCGTTGAAACCATTTTGGCGCTGCATGCGGAGATGGACTGCCCGCAGGACAAGATCGTCTACGACGTGGGCCATCAGGCATATGCGCACAAGATTCTCACGGGACGTTTGGATCGTTTCGACACGCTGCGCCAATACGGCGGTATCTCCGGGTTCCCGAATCCCCATGAGAGCGAATACGACGTCCATTATTCCGGCCATGCCTCGGATTCCCTTTCCATTGCGTTGGGCTTGGCTCGCGCGCGCGATATGCGCGGCGGCAACGAGCATGTGGCGGCGCTCATCGGCGATGCGGCCATTTCCGGCGGCATGGCATTCGAGGCCCTGAACCAGATCGGGCAGGACCAGACGCGCATGCTCATCGTGCTCAACGATAACGCTATGGCCATCTCGCATAATGTGGGCGCCCTGATGACGCATCTGGGCCGCCTGCGCGCCTCGAACGACTACCGCGTTCGGCGCGACAGCATGCAGGAAGCCATGGAGAATGCCGGTCCCGCTGCGCGAATGGCGCTTGACCTGGCGCGCAATGCGAAGGATTCTGCGAAGCACTTCTTCCTTTCCGACCAGTCCATGATCTTCGAGCAGCTGGGCATCCTGTGCACGGCTCCCATCGACGGCCATGACATCGTGGCGCTGCGCGAGACCATACGCATGCTGCTGCGGACGAACGGCCCCACGCTCATGCACGTGGTCACGAAGAAGGGCGCCGGATACACGCCGGCAGAAGAGCATCCCGAGGCCTTCCATGGCCCGAGCGGCTTCGACATTGCCACGGGAAAGCTGAAAGCGTCGTCTTCGAAGGTCCCGAAATATATGAACGTCTTCGGTTCGTGCCTTGAGCGCGAAGCGGAACACGACCAGGATATCGTCGCCATCACTGCCGCGATGAAGGACGGGACGGGCCTCTCCGGGTTTGCGAAGCGGTTCCCGGACCGCTTCATCGATACGGGTATCGCCGAAGAGCATGCCGTGGGCCTTGCCGCCGGCCTTGCGCTGGGCGGCAAGCGTCCGGTGGTCGCCATCTATTCCACGTTCCTGCAGCGTGCCATCGACCAGATCATCATCGATGTGGCGCTGGCGAAGGCGAATGTGGTGTTCTGCATCGATCGGGCGGGCCTGGTAGGCGACGACGGCGCCACGCATCATGGCGCTTTCGACTTGGTGTATACGCGCATGGTGCCGAATATGCGGGTGCTGGTTCCCTCGAACGAGGAGGAGCTGGCGAACGCGCTCCATACGGCACTTGCCGGACAGGGCCCGTATGCCATTCGCTACCCGCGCGGCGAGGCCTGCGGCGTCCCCGTACCCGAATCGCCGATCTGCCTCGAAGAGGGAAAGAGCCGTCTCGTTCGCTCGGGCGACGACATCGCCATCTTGGCGCTCGGTTCCATGGTCGCTATCGCAGAGGAAGCCGCCGACATCCTGGAAGGGAAGGGCGTTCGCGCCCGCGTTGTGGACATGCGCTGGGCGAAGCCCCTCGACGGCGATGCCATTCGGGAAGCGGCGGATACGAAGCTCGTCGTGACCGTTGAGGAAGGCGTCGTTTCCGGAGGTGTAGGCGAGGAGGTCCTCAGGACCCTGGCGCAGTCCGGGAAATCCGTTCCTGCGCTGACGCTGGGCATTCCCGACCGGTTCGTGGTGCATGGCAAGAAGCCGCTGCTGCTGCGCGAGATCGGGTTGGATGCCCAGGGCGTTGCGGACGCGATCCTGCATAAGCTGGGCCGCTAGGGCAGTCCGCGGGCCTTATATTTCAGACCGGATTGTCATTTTCAACAGCGCTGTAGTGCATGCCGATAACCCTTCGGAATGGACGCTCGGCAAAAACTGTGCAGGCCGTGCGAATCGTGCGTAAACATGCGGTAAACACGCTGGAGTCTATGCTACTATGAATAGGCTTGCGTAGAAGGCAAGTAGTAACTGTTGGCCCCCGAGACATGTTTGTAACAGGCGCATACGGCGCCGGTGGACATGGAAATGTTGGACAATCATGACGAAGGGTCCCCGAAATTTTTGAAAGGGGTCCATTTTGACCGAAATCAAGAACACCGATGTCATCGATTTCGAAGACGTGTCCGATGACGCGTTGAATCAGATGATCGACGGCACCCTGACCGAGTTCGACGAAGGCGACCTGGTCACGGGCAAAGTCGTTCAGATCGAGCACGATGAGGTGCTGGTCGACATCGGATTCAAGAGCGAGGGCGTTGTTCCCGCCCGCGAGCTCTCCATCCGCAAGGATGCGAACCCCGACGACGTCGTCAAGCTGGGCGACGAGATCGAGGTCTGGGTTCTGCAGAAGGAGGACAAGGACGGCCGTCTGATCCTGTCCAAGAAGCGTGCCGAGTACGAGCGCGCCTGGATTTCCGTGGAAGAGAAGTTCAAGGCCGGCGAGCCCGTCACGGGCGAAGTCATCGAGGTCGTCAAGGGCGGCCTGATCCTGGACATCGGCCTGCGCGGCTTCCTGCCGGCATCCCTGGTTGACCTGCATCGCGTCAAGAACCTGGATATGTACCTGAACACCGAGCTCGAGGCTCGCGTTATCGAGATGGACCGCAACCGCAACAACGTTGTTCTGTCCCGCCGCGTGCTGCTGGAGGAGGGCCGCAAGAACGAGCGCGCCGAGATCCTCTCCAAGCTGTCCAAGGGCATGCGCCTGAAGGGCACGGTTTCCAGCATCGTCGACTTCGGTGCTTTCGTGGACCTGGGCGGCATCGACGGCCTGGTGCACATCTCCGAGCTGTCTTGGAGCCATGTGAACCATCCGTCCGAGGTTGTCAAGGTTGGCGAAGAGGTCGAGGTCGAGGTCCTGGATGTGGACCTGCAGCGCGAGCGCATCTCCCTGGGCCTGAAGCAGACCACCGAGGATCCGTGGAAGAAGCTCATCGAGTCCTACCCGCTGGGATCCATCGTCGACGGCAAGGTTACGAAGACCGTCCCGTTCGGCGCATTCGTGGAGCTGGCCAATGGCGTCGAGGGCTTGGTGCACATCTCCGAGATGTCCCCGAAGCACATCGACACCCCGACGCAGGTTGTCCATGCCGGTGACGAGGTCAAGGTCAAGGTCATGGAGATCAACCCCGAGCGTCGTCGCATCAGCCTGTCCATGAAGGCAGCCGCTGCCGACCTGGGTTACGAGATCGAAGTTGCCGATCCGCCCGAGGGCGAAGAGCGTCCGGCCCGCAAGCCGCGCAAGCAGAACGATGAGAAGGTTGCCGAGTAGTCTTTTCTCCTCTCTTTGCTGATGGAAGGCCCGCTGTGCATGCAGCGGGCCTTTTCGTTTCGGATGTCAGGGCGGCAGTGCGCGTTTATAGTTTCACACGTTGCAAGTGCCCCTTGCCTCGGTTGCGCTCTGTTGTACGCTATGGGCGAAGGTATTCGTTTCGCTCACGGGGCGCAGTGGCATGAAGGAAGGGTTCCATGAAGATCATCGTTGTTATCGGCGGCATCGGTTCGGGTAAATCGACGGTGTCGAAGGGATTCGTCTCGCACGGTGCGGCATTCATCGATTTGGACGAGGTGGGACATGACGTCCTTCTGCGCACGGACGTGATTCACGACATGGTTGCGGCATTCGGAAGCGACATCCTTGCCGAAGACGGCTCCGTTATTCGCAAGGCGCTGGCAGCCAAGGCGTTCGCGTCACCCGAGGCCACGGCAACGCTCAACGGCATCTCCCATCCGCGGCTGATTGCGGAGGCGAAGGAGCGCCTGAAAGCGTTCGAGAATGAAGGCAAGGCTGCCTGCGTCATCGAGATTTCCCCTTACGACGGACCGCAGGGAACATTCGGCGTGTTCACGGATATGGCCGACGCCACTGTAGCGGTTGTCGCCCCGCTCGAGCTCCGTGTGGAACGGGCGGTGGCGCGCGGCTTCTCTGAGGCGGATGTGCGCAACCGCATTGCGCGCCAGGTTAGCGACGACCTGCGCCGCTCGTGGGCGGATTTCGTCATCGAGAACGATTCCGACCTGCACACGCTCCAGCGGCGCATCGACGCGGTGTGGGAACAGATCGTCAACGGCTAACAGCGCGCAGGAAATGCAGCGGCAGCGAGACAGGGAGGGAAACGCGGTATGGCCCATCTGAGGAACATCGAAGGTCATGATATGGAGGGCAAGCTGTCCGAAGTGCGGCTTGCCGACACGCCGTTCAAGGTTGTTTCCCCCTTCGAGCCTGCCGGAGACCAGCCCGAAGCCATCCAGGCGCTTGCGGATGGCGTCGAGAAGGGTCTGCGCTATCAGAATCTGTTGGGCGTGACAGGTTCGGGCAAGACGTTCACGATGGCGAAGGTCATAGAGGCCGTCCAAAAGCCCACGCTGGTCTTGGCGCCGAACAAGACGCTTGCGGCGCAGTTGGCAGGGGAGCTGCGCGAATTCTTCCCGAACAATGCCGTGGTCTATTTCGTCTCGTATTACGACTACTACCAGCCAGAGGCCTATGTGCCTACGACGGATACGTTCATCGAGAAGGACTCTTCCATCAACGAAGAGGTGGAGAAGTTGCGCCATGCCGCCACGGCGGCGCTGCTGTCCCGGCGCGATGTCATCGTCGTTGCCTCCGTCTCGTGCATTTACGGCATCGGCTCGCCTATGGATTATGCCGGCATGGCCGTGTTCGTGGACAAGGACAAGCCGTATGACCGCGACGACCTGATCTACGACCTCATCGACATCCAATACGACCGGAACGATTACGAGCTGACGCGCGGTACGTTCCGCGTGCGCGGCGATTCCCTGGACGTGTTCCCCCCGTATGCCGACAATCCGCTGCATCTGGAATTCTGGGGCGACGAGATAGAGACCATCGACGAGATCGACCTGGTCACGGGCGAGAAGCTGAACAGCTTTTCGGCCATTCCCATCTGGCCCGCGTCGCACTATGTCACGGCGAAGCCGAAGATGGAGCGAGCCCTGAAATCCATCCGCGACGAACTGCAGCAGCGCCTGGCCCAATTCAAGGAAGAAGGCAAGCTGCTGGAAGCGGAGCGGTTGGAGATGCGCACGACGTACGATCTCGAGATGATGGAGACCATGGGGTTCTGCAGCGGCATCGAGAACTATTCCCGCCATCTGGACGGTCGCAAGCCCGGAGAGCCCCCGTACACGCTGTTGGATTATTTCCCGAAGGATTTCCTGTGCATGGTGGATGAGAGCCACGTGACTATCCCGCAGGTACGCGGCATGCACGAGGGCGACCGTTCGCGCAAGGTCACGCTTGTGGATCACGGTTTCCGCCTGCCCAGCTGCCTGGATAACCGCCCGCTGCGTTTCGACGAGTTCGAGGCGCGCATCCCTCAGTTCATCTATATGAGCGCCACGCCCGGCGATTACGAGCTGAAGGTCACGCAGAACCAGGTGGAGCAGATCATCCGCCCCACGGGCCTGCTTGACCCCGAGGTCATCGTGCGTCCCACGAAGTCGCAGATCGACGACATCATCGAGGAATCGCGCGCACGTGCGGAAAAGAACGAGCGCGTGCTGATCACGACACTGACGAAGAAGATGGCGGAGGACCTGACGGATCATTTGCTTGACCAGGGCATTCGCGCACGGTACATGCATTCGGACATCGGCACGCTGGAGCGCGTCGAGATCCTGCACGACCTGCGCGCAGGCGCCTTCGACGTGCTTGTGGGCATCAACCTGCTTCGCGAGGGCCTCGACTTGCCGGAGGTGTCGCTGGTTGCCATCCTGGATGCCGACAAAGAGGGCTTCCTGCGCAATCACCGCTCGCTTATCCAGACCATGGGTCGCGCCGCCCGTAACGTCAGCGGCCAGGTGATCATGTACGCGGACCGCATCACGGACTCCATGAAGCGGGCCATCGACGAGACGAAGCGCCGCCGCACGCTGCAGATTGCGTTCAACAAGGAACACGGCATCGAGCCGAAGACCGTCCGCAAGGCCATCAACGACATCATGGATTACGTCAATCAGGACGAGGAGAACACCACCGCGGAACAGGTGAACAAGGAGCTGGCGCGTATGTCGCGTGCCGAGGTCATGCGCCTGGTCTCTTCGCTGGAAGACGATATGGCCGAGGCGTCGCGCAATATGGACTTCGAAGAAGCCGCCCGCCTGCGCGATCAGCTGGTGAAGCTGCGTACCGGCATCGAGGGCGGTACGGAGGACGAGGCCCTGCAGCGCCTGAAGAAGGATGCGCGCAAGGGCTCGAAATACGGTTCGTCGCGGCATAGACGGTAGCGTTTGCCCATTGCTCGGACAGGCGCCGAGGCCGGCATCGGCGCCCACACGCCGGGCAAGGTGCCGGACGGGGGAGCGGCCGGCGGCGGGCAAATTGGCGCGTCGCCCGAATACCACGAGTCCGTATCGGCGCCCGCACCTGCGCCCGCTCACGCAGGTGCGCATACCGTGCGATTAGTTGCTGCTCGGCGCCTGCGCATCCACGCGGATGCTGTCGGAGTTCGTGATCTTGTACAACGTGAAGTTCTGCTGGCTGCCGACATTCGTCTTCTGCACGTTGTTCGACTCGAATGTGATCTTCTGGTTCTTGTTCACCAAGATGTAGTCGATATGCGCAAGCGATTGCGTCATCTGGCTGGAATCCTGGTACTCGCGGTCGCCCGCCAGTCCGGCCATTCCCATAACGGCTGCCTGATTCAGCACGCCATGCGTCGAATCGTTCGCGAAGGATGTGTCCGTGCAATAGTGGTACGTCATCTTGCGGTTCTGGATGTACGTGTCCGTGAGGTTGTTCAGCTGCGTGCGATCCGTATCGTTCACAATCAGCACCTTCGCATCCTGCGGCAGGCTGTTCAGGTACTCGTCGATCTCGACGACTTCCTGGATCTGGCTTTCGTCGATGCCGTAGGCCTTCCAGTTGTATTTCACGGCGCCGATGTTGTTCCCGATGCAGCAGGCGAATATCACGGCCATGATGGCCAGGTACGCACCGCGTTTGCGGCGTCCCACCAGACCGATGGTGCCGGCGAGTATGAACGCGATGACGGCGGCGCGCGACAGCCATACGCCCGGGTTGATCTCCAGCAGCGTCTCGCTGTCGTCGATGTCCGTCATCGTCTTCGCTGTGATGTCGTATTCCTGCTGGTCAAGCGGTTCGAACTGCGAGATGAAATCGCGCAGCATGTGGAATTGCGAGTTGTCGAAGCCCTGCGACAGGTTCGCGGAGCCGAACATGGTGGCAACCAGCAGGCATGCGGCCACGACGGTTCCGGTAAGGATGCAGGATTTGCGCACGTTGCGCTTCCAGGCGGAGAAATCCTGCTGGCGCACCTGCTGCATGAACAGGATCATGAGCGGGATGAACAGCGGGATGACGTAGCGCAGATGCTGCCGCAGCGCCACATGCCCCACATCCTCGCGGATGGAGATGGTGTACAGCACGGTCAGAAGCCCCACGCCGATGGCCAGCAGGCTGAATGCCAGCAGGCGCTTCTGGTCCGAGTCGAATTTCTTCCAACCCAGCAGCGGGAATGCAAGGCAGAAGAAGCCGAATCCAACCACCAGGTACGTGAAATCCGTTACCAGCGCATAGACGGCGAACGCCCACGTATAGGGGCTGAGCAGGATGCCGGGATCCGTCTGATTGTACGAGTTGCCCATTCCGTCGAACAGCGTGGCCTTCAAGATGACGAACGGCGCCAGGAAGCCCACCAGGAAGCAGGCGATACCCATGATGCAGTCCGTCCGAGGGCGCGACTTCCGTATGGCCAGGATCACGAGCATCACGCAGAACGCGATCGCATAGGCGGCGGCGACTTCCTTGCACAGGTACACGGCATAGCAGGCAAGGCCGCTGCAGAGGCAGAGCACGGGGTAGCGGCGGGTGGTGTTGCACAGAGTTACCCACATGAGGTAGGCAAGCCAGAGCGCCAGCGGGAAGAAGACGCTCTCGCTCATGAAGGTCATTGAATAGCACATGTCCGGCATGACCAGCACCAGCACCTGTGCCGCGACGTTCGGCAGCAGGCGGTTGGCGAAGACGCGCTTGGCAATCAGGAACGTGGGGAATACGGCGGTGCATACATAGAGCGAGCTCAGCACGCCGACGGCGCGTACCTGCGATACCGTGTCGTTGAAGAACATGGCGGGGAAGAGCAGGAGCGGGTAGAGGATTTTCTGGAACGTGGAGTCCTCGCCGCGGATGGTCAGCGTCCCGTCCGTGAACAGGCTGCGCGCAAGATCCAGGTAGCGCAGCTCGTCCGGCATGACGTCTATGGTCTTCGGGAACAGGGCCAGCGCGATGCGGATGGCGGCAAACGCCGCGTACAGCCCGATGGCGATCCAGAGCAGCGTGCGCGCGCTTACTGTTCGATGGGCAAGTTTGGAAAACCGCTGGTTAACAGCGCGCTTCCTGCGTTTCGGCACGGGTCGTTCCTTCGTTGCCGCATCATGTGTCCGGGCGGGTGCGGGCCGGTTCTGCGAATCTTGCCGGCTGAGTTCGGTATGTTCTTCTAGCGGTTCGATTGCTGCTCCTTAGAATGGTTCGGAACCTCAAGTCTACCCATGACCGATGGGCGAAGATGTGCAGATGTGCTGCGTTTTGCAAATAATGCGAAAAGATGGCCGGCGTATCCGACCGGATGCCCGACGCTATTACCTTTACTCATAGGCGGTATCCGTCTGCGGCGCTGCGCAAGCCGATTATGCGGCATTTCTTGTGAAGCGCCTGCAGGCGTAGTATAAATATGACTGAAAAACTAGGATTTACCGTTTACCCGAGTTGCAACGAGGTGGATGCTTGTGATGAAGATCTCGACGAAGGGACGCTATGCACTGCGTCTGATGATCGAAATCGGCCGTAAGGAAGAGGGCAAGCTGACGACGCTGCGCGAGGTTGCCGAGCAGCAGGATATTTCCATGAAGTACCTGGAACAGCTGGTCGGCCACCTGACGAAGGCAGGGCTCATCGTGGGCCATCGGGGAATCCATGGCGGATATTCCCTTGCTCGCGATGCCCATGATATCACCGCCGGCGACATATTGCGCGCCAGCGAGGGCGGGACGGCCCCGGTAGCCTGCCTGGAGCGTGAGGCGCCGGCCTGCCCGCGCCGTTCCATGTGCGATACCATCGATTTCTGGGAGGGCCTGGATAACGTCATCGAAGGCTATGTCGACGGCGTCACGCTGGCCGACCTGGTCGCGCAGAACAAGAAGAGCAGCGACGAGCTGGTGGAGCGCCTTCTGAAGCCCACGGCCTAAGCGGAGCGTCGGGCGGACGGCGGCTTCTCCCCGTACCTCCGACAGGAAAGAAGAGAGAGCGAAGCGATTCCCGTGCAGTGTCTGCGCGGGAATCCTTTTATGGAGACGTATGGGCGCGCTGTTATACTCCAGAGCAGAGACGAAGAAGGAAGGCCCGGCATGATCGATGAAATTCACCTGCATGATGTGGCGTTGATCCACGACGCCGATCTGGTGCCCTCTGCCGGGCTGACGGTGGTCACCGGCGAGAGCGGCTCGGGCAAGAGCGCCCTGCTTTCGGGCATCAAGCTGCTGGTAGGCGAACGCGGCGGTGCGGATATGGTGCGCGAAGGCGCCGATAAGCTGTCCGTGGAAGGGCGGTTCTTCTACCCGTTGCCGGGCGACGTCGATCCCGCCCAGGCAAGCGATGCCCAGAATGCCGCGGCAAGCGAAGACGGTTTGGTTGCGAAGCGCACGGTGAGCGCCGAGGGCCGTTCGCGCGTGCAGTTGGACGGCTCGCTTGCCTCCGTGCGCGATTTGGCGAATGGGCCGGGCATGCACGTGGACCTTTGCGGGCAGCACGAGCATCAGCGCCTGCTGAAGCCCGCCGAGCAGGCGGCGATGCTGGATGCCTGGATCGGCGAAGACGCCGTCCGTGCGCGTTCCGACTACAAGGCGACGTACCGGGCGGTTGCGCGTGCGACGGAGGAGCTCGAGCATGTTCGCGAGCTGGGACGCTCCGATGCCGCGCGAGTCGAGGATGCGCGCTTCGTGCTGCGCTCCATCGATGCCGTGGACCCGAAAGAGGGCGAATACGAGGAGCTGCTGGCTTCTGCCGAGCGTGCGGAGAATGCAGAAGCCATTGCACAAGGCCTGAGTGCGGCCTCGTGCGCGCTGTCCGATGAAGGCGGCGCGCTGGAGCAGGTGGGCACTGCCGCGGAGGGGCTCGAGTCCATCGCGCGGTTCGACGGGCGCTACGAGAATCTGGCGAAGGCGCTTCGGGAAGCGGGGGTACCTGCTGGAGGATGCGGCGCGCGAGGTCTCTTCGCTCCGCGATGACGACGAGTCGTTCGACCTGCAGGCCCTGGAGCAGCTTCAGGAGCGCGTTGCCGCCTACCAGGGGCTCCGTCGGAACTACGGACCCACGATGAACGAGGTGTTCGCCGCCCGCAAACAGGCGGCTGCCGTGATCGCCGCCGTGGATTCGTTCGACGAGCAGCTGGCTGCCGCGGAGAAGCGCCTGGCAGCAGAGGAGGAGAAGCTGCGGAAGGCCGCGCAGGCTTTTCAGGACGTCCGGATGGAGGGTGCGCCGCGCTTCGCGGACGAGGTCGGCGCCTGCTTGGCCGAGCTGGATATGGCGGGCGCGGGCTTCTCCTGCAACGTGGAGCAGCTGGAACGGGAGAATTGGACGGCGGCGGAGCCGTGCCGCGTGGAGTTCCTGTTCCGCCCCGGTGCGGGCATGGGGTTCCGTCCGCTGCGGCGCATTGCCTCCGGCGGCGAGATCAGCCGGGTCATGCTGGCGGTGAAGGCCGCGCTCGGCGAAGCGGACGGCGTCGATACGCTCGTGTTCGACGAGGTCGACGCCGGCATCGGCGGCAAGGCAGCCCTGGCCGTGGCAGCCGTGCTGCGGCGGCTTGCCCGCACGCACCAGGTCATCTGCGTCACGCATCTGCCGCAGATTGCCGTGGCGGGCGATACGCATTTTCTGGTGCAGAAAGAGGCGGATTCGGACGACGGCGTGCCCAGCACCAGCCTGCAGCAGCTCTCGGGGGACGATCGCGTGGACGAGATCGCTCGCATGCTGGCGGGCGAAATCACGGAGGCGTCCCGTTCGCATGCTGCGCAGCTGCTCTCTCAGTCTGCATCTGAAACAAAAGCGTAAAACAGAATCGCAAGATAGATGGTGGGTTTATCGAGCTGCGTGCGAAAGACCGGTCCCAGCCCCTTTATCTGGTAGACTGGGAAAAGTTTCTTCTGGGTCTGTAGTTGCGGAGAAATCCAAGTTCATGGCAGATGCGGTCTAAAGAATCCACGTAAGGCGGGCGCGCTTCCGGCGGCCCGACGAGCATGGCGTATCCTAGAAGTAAGACGCACCGTCCGTCCATTGCGGCAAAATGGCCGCCGGGCGAGAGGGTAAGCGGCGGAAGCTGCTCCCCAGTGCGCGAGTGTGGGGGCAAAGACTAGGTCAGCCAGAAGAATCTCTTAATAAGAGACGAGAGAGGCAAAAGGTTATGAAGCGTTCGGTAAAGGCGATACTTGCCATGTGCCTTGCTTCCGTTATGGCGTTTGCGCTATGCGGATGCTCCAGCAACTCGTATACGCCCACCTTGAAGGATTCCACCATCGACTCTTCGGCATTGGTTACCGAAGGTACGTTGACGGTCGGCGTCAATGCCTCGAACGCGCCGTTCGCTTTCCAGCAGGACGGCAAGATCGTCGGCCTGGATGTCGACGTGGCTGCGGCTCTGGCAGACCAGATGGGTCTGAAGCTCCAGATCACGGATGTGGGTTCCGACCCGAACACGGCCATCAAGAACGGAACAGTCGACATCGTCATGGGCATTCAGAAAACGGATACGAGCGTGGATGCCTGGCTGTCCGATTCGTACCTGAGCACGGCCACGGCGCTGTTCTCCACGGATGAGAATGCCGGTCTGCCCAGCAAGAGCTCGTCCACGACCATTGCCGCACAGACGTCGTCTGTCAGTGCGAACGAAGTCGTAAGCCAATTCGGCTCCGATTATCTGACGTCTACAGATGATTTGCAGACCGCCTTCTCGAACCTCGATGGCGGTACCGTGAAATACGTTGCCTGCGACGCCGTTGTCGGCTCGTACATAGTGCACCAGTCGCACTACAGCGCGAAGATCGTGGGCCTGATGGAGAAGCCGACGGGCTATTGCGTCGGCGTCGCCAGCTCGAACACCACGCTGAAGACGGAGATCGCAAATGCAATGGCGAACATCTCCGACCAGGGCATCCTGAGCGTCATCCAACAGAGCTGGCTCGGTTCCGCACTTGACTTGAGCTCGTACCAGCTGACCAGCGATGCGAAGTCCGCGAAGGCAACCGGCACTTCGTCGTCCTCCTCGTCCTCGTCCCCCTCTTCGTCTTCTTCTTCGTCCTCCACGGCATCCGCAGAGTCGGCGCTCTCCAGCGCAAGCACCAGCTCCTCGTCCGGCTCCGGCAATGTGTCGAACGTCGGCGCGAATGCGGCGAGCATCGGGTAGCTCCGGTAACAGCTGAACATCGATTGCAGGGCGGGCCGAATCGGGTCCGCTCTCTCTGTATACTGGTACGGGTACACAGCGCGTTTTCGGGCCGGCGGGCCCGGCACGGACCTTCGGGAAGGGTGGATGGCCATGGCTGACAAGCAGGATGGATACAAGCTAATCTCCGTCGACGGCAACGAGGAGGACGAGGTCGTCTTCCACGCGGGCACGCGCCATGAGCAGGATCGGCCGACACCGGAAGAACCCGCTTCGCAACCCGCTCGAAGCAAAGCGACACCTGCATCTGCCGCCTCTTCCGAGGGCGAAGGCGAAGCGGAGCAGAGGCAGCAGGGAGCCTCTGCATCCTCGTCCGCTCAGGGTGACGAGGATCGCCGGGCGCCGAAAACGGCGCAGGAGCGCCAACGTGAACGCGAGCGCGCGCAACGTCGTCAACTTGCCGAGGAGATTGCGGCTACGGAAGCAGACCTGGATAAGGCCGGCAAGATGTCCAAGCCCCAAGTTGCGATCATCATCGTCTGCATTGTGCTTTTGGTAGTTACGGTGGTCTACGTGGTATCGAGCTTCATTTCGTAGCGTACAATCGAACATAGTGCCAATATCGGTAACTTCCAATCCTATGTGGAGGAGAGCATGTTCAATAAACGGAAGAAGGACAAGCGCGCACCCGAGTCGCGTACGGCCTATCTGACGACGATCGACGGCGCCTTTGCGGGCGATGAAGAAGACAACGAGATCGTAGACGGCTCGCTGGACAATCGGAATGAAGACGAACGGTATAGGAATGTTCGTCCCCAGGGCGTTCACGATGCAGCCGGAAAAGCCGGCGCCCCGAAGGGCAGCGTCCGGTTCGGCGAGGGAGATGCCGCCCAGCCCCGCTATTTCAGCATGGATCCGAAAAGCGGCGACCATATGGGGCCTGCCGCACAGCGTCCGGCGCAACCGCCGGCGAATTTCGACATGGTGGACGACGTGGAACAGGCCATCATCGATGCGGCCGGCAGCCGCACTTCCGATGGAGCGGCGCACGAGGACCGCGCCATCAGGGCGAAGGGATCGCTGATCGTCGCTGTCGTTCTGGCAATCGTCCTGATCATCGCACTCTGCGTTGTCAGCATGCTGGCGTTGAACGAGGCCGCTCAGGCCGAGACGCAGCAGACGCAGACCGGCGGAACGGCCGCGCAGGTATCCAGCGACCTCGACGTCTCCTCCAGCTCTTCCACTACGAAGAAGACCGCCACGGTTCCCTCGCTCACGACGCTGATCGGCTCGGATTCCGACCAGGCCGTCGATAAGCTGGGCCATGGCGCGCAGATTGCGAAAACGGCGGATTATTCGGACGATGCCACCGGTGCCGTCCAGCGCATCACGGTCGTGCTGACGTCCGAGCCGTCTTCCAGCGAAAACGATGCCCCGACCGTCTACCTGGACCTGAATGACAAGGGTGCGGTTGTCGCGGCTTCGTATCGGGTTGCCATGTCCAGCCTGGGCTATGGTCCCATCAGCTTCAAGCAGGCAGTGGGGAAGAGCAAGGTCATCCAGAACGCCTTGGACGACGCGGGGCTGACCATCCCGGCGAACACGAAGCTCACGCTGCCTTCGAACCGGAAGAGCTACAGCACGTACCAAAGCGATGGGAAGACGCTGACGAAGCAGAAGCGCACGTTCACGGGTCAGGGTTCCGCAGCGGGTATGACGTACCATTGGAACGGCACCATCACGTACGATTATTCGAAAGCGAACGCATCCGGCGACCTGGCGAACACGAAGCGCACCGTCCAGATCGGCGTGACGGTATAGCGATGATGCCTCCACGTTTGTGGAGATTGCTTGCATCAGCATCAGCTGTGGTATAGTTCCACAGGTGTGATAAGAAGCGAGGTGCGAACCTCCACCTATTTCGGCGCTTGATAGCAGCTGATGGGTCCTTTGAATAGACGTTGTCATGGAACGAAGTTCGCTTCGTGACGGTATGGCGTGAACGACAAGGGCCTGTGGTGGAATGCCGCAGGTCCTTTTTATATTGCACAAGCAATCGTTTCGGTTGCGGACACGGCCCGCAAGGGCGAAGCAAAGCGCATGCGTGCGCAGAAGGAGGTGGGCAAGATAGCTGCTCAAGGTTTCCGGCTCAACGAGAACATCCGAATTCCCGAGTGCCGTCTGATCAGCTACAATGGCGACCAGTTGGGAATTTATCCCATCGAGAAGGCTCGCCAGATCGCCAGAGATGCAGGGTTGGACCTGGTGGAGATCGCACCGAATTCCAATCCTCCCGTTTGCCGCATCATGGATTACGGCAAATACAAGTACGAGCAGGACATCAAGGCCAAGCAGGCGCGTAAGAAGCAGACGCGGGTGGACATCAAGGAAATGAAGTTCCGTCCGAAAATCGACGTCGGCGATTACAACACCAAGAAGAAGCACGTCGAGCGCTTCCTGAAAGGTGGCAGCAAGGTCAAGATCACCATCATGTTCCGCGGTCGCGAGATGGCTCATCCCGAACAGGGCCTGAGCATTCTGGAGCGTCTTGCCGACGACCTGAAGGACGAGGCAGTCATCGAAAGCCAGCCCAAGATGGAAGGCCGCAACATGCATATGCTCATCGCTCCTTTGCCCGCAAACGTGAAGAAGAAGCAGCAGGCTGACAAGTCTGCCGAAAGGAAGGAAAACTAATGCCTAAGATGAAGACCCATCGCGGTACCGCCAAGCGCTTCCGCGTGACCGGCTCCGGTAAGATCATGCGCAGCAAGGCTTACAAGAGCCACATCATGACGAAGAAGTCCCAGAAGCGTAAGCGCAACTTCCGTCATGAGACCGAAGTTGCCTCTTCCGACCAGAAGGTCATCGCCCGTAACCTCGGCCTTCGCTAAGCAATCAGTTTTTCTTTAATACAAAGGAGTTTTCATGCCTCGTGTAAAGCGCGCAGTCAATGCGAAGAAGAAGCGTCGTACCACGCTCAAGCGTGCCAAGGGTTACTATGGCGCAAAGTCCCGTTCCTATCGTGCGGCAAAAGAGCAGGTGCAGCACTCTCTGCAGTACCAGTACCGTGATCGCCGCAACAAGAAGCGCGAGATCCGTCGTCTCTGGATTCAGCGCATCAACGCCGGTGCCCGTCAGAACGGCCTGAGCTACTCCGTCTTCATCAACGGCCTGAAGAAGGCCGGCGTGGAGCTGGACCGCAAGGTTCTGGCCGACATGGCCGTCAACGATCCCCAGGCATTCTCCGCTCTGGTGGAGGTTGCGAAGAAGGCCGTGGCCTAAGTTCGCTGTTGCTGCATGCGCATCTCCAGCGCTTGCCGATGAAAGAACCCGTCTGATATTCAGGCGGGCTCTTTTTGTGTCATGGGGAAGCGTGTGGGGTATCAAACATGAACGGGCGAGCAGGTAGGGAAGCGGGGGTAGTGTCGAGAAAGTTGGTGTGACGGCCGCTTCGAAGCGGGAGCGCCGGCCTTCGTCCAGAACCTGAAGCCGTTGATACCTTACGCCGCCTCCATCCTATCCGCAAGCTCGAGGCTGGCCTCTATCGCCCTCCTCGCGACGGCGTCTATCTCCGCCGCCTGCTCTGCGGTCGGCTGCCCTGGCGCCTGCCCTGTCCTCGTACAGCTCGGAGATCCTCCGCTCAGAGAAGTAGCGGGCGTCCGACCAGGCGTCGTCCTGCTCGCACATCACGGCCCCCACGAGGCGCTCGAGCGAGCGCACCGACGGGAACACCTGCACGACCCTCGACCTGCGCTTTATCTCCCTGTTGGTCCTCTCCTGGAGGTTGTTGGTCCGGAGCCTCTTCCAATGGGACTCCGGGAAGTCGAGGTACGCCAGGGCGTCCGCCTCGGCGTCGTCCCAGACGTCGGCCGCCCTCGGGCAGCACTCGCGCAGCATGTCGGAGGCCAGGTGGTACATCGCCCTCACCGCGTTCGCGTCCTTGCCCCCGGAACACCGGGGCGACGATCCTGGCGACCCGTCTCGAGAGGGAGCGCGAGCCAGCCGCGCGCACGCAGTCCCGCATCAGGTGCACGGCGCAGCGCTGCCACGCGGCGCCCTGGAAGACCTCCGATATCGCCCCTCCTGAGCCCCTCGTGGGCGTCGGAGGTGACGAGCGCGACGCCGGTGACGCCCCGGTCGCGCACCGCTCGCAGGAACGCGAGCCAGGAGTCGTAGGACTCGGTGTCGACGACGGATGCCCCCAGGACGTGCCGCCAGCCGTGTTCGTCGCAGCCTATCGCCGTGACGACGGCCGTGGAGGCGACACGCCCCTCGCGACGGCACTTCACGTACGTGGCGTCGAGCCACACGTAGGGGGTGCGCACGCCTCCGAGCGGGCGCGACAGCAGCTCCTCCACGTCTGCGTCCAGCGACCTCGCGATGGAGCTGACCTGGTCCTTCGAGAGCTTGCCGATGCCGAGCCTCTCCGCGACGCGCTGGACCTTGCGCGTGCTCGTGCCGGTCGCGTACATCTCCGCCACTGCCGCGACGAGCGCCCTGTCGACCCTCTGGTAGCGCTCGACCACGTCGTTCGGGAAGAAGCTGCCCGTCCGCAGCTTCGGGATCCTCAGCGTCAGGGTCCCCACGCATGTCTTCAGGCTCCGCTCGCGGTACCCGTTCCTGCTATTGCCCGAGGCCCCGCAGACCTCGTCGGCCTCGGCGCTCATGATCTCGTTCACAACGGTCTCGGCGAGCTGCCTGAGCAGCTCCTGCATGTTGATCGTCCCGTCCGCGAACCTGGGCAGCGCGCACGCCGCCACCTGCTCTGCTATGCTCTCCATTGCGGTCGTCGTCCCTTCCACGAATCCGATTTGTCGCGATTTCAGATTCTAGGACGGCGGCCGTTCCGCGTCTCGGCGGCGGCCATGCGCTATCTGCGCTTACACCAACATTTACGACACGATCAAGCGGGCAAACGAGCGTCTGGGCAAGCCTGCGTGCGCACCGGCATGCTGGGGGCAGGGCGGCAGGCGAACGTATTACGCAAAAAAAAGCCATCGGATAACCGATGGCTTTTTATTTCGTGGTGCCCCCACCGAGAATCGAACTCGGGTCTCAGCCTTGAAAGGGCCGCGTCCTGACCTCTAGACTATGGGGACTATTTCAATTGCCGCATTTGCAGCCCGTCCATTATGGCAAAGACGATTTTGAAACGCAAGGGGTTTTCAAAATCTTATGTGTGCAGAATGAAGGATTTCTTGCACTTCGGGCAGGTAACGCGGATCGTGCCCTTGCCGCGGGGCACGCGCAGGCTCTGGCCGCATTCCGGGCAATGCTCCGTCATGGAGTTCGGATGCTCCTGCGCCTCGCGTTCGGCCGCTTCTTCCTTCTTGCGGGCGGCTTCCTCGTCGCGGCGGTTCTTCTCGCGTTCGCGCTTGCGGGCGGCGGCGTGTTCTTTCGAATCCTGGCGCTTTTCCGCGCGCTCCTTCTTCAAGCGCTCCTTCTCCTCTTTGTCCACCGTGCCCTTGAAACGGCGGGAGAGCGCCTGGTTCTCCTTCGCACGGGCAGCCAGGTCCGTGGACGTTGCGCGATACGCTTCGTAGATGACCAGCACCACGCCCACGATAAACGGAAGCGTGAACAGCATCGGGTCCACACCGGCTCCGAAGAAGCTCAACACGATGCAGATAAGACCTGCGACCAAGATGACGGCACCTAAGCCGTCCATCCCGTAGCGGGTCGTGCCGCGAGGCTCGTCGTCGTATTGGTTTTTCTCGTTCGGCATGTTCGGTGCTCCTTATATACGCTGATGAATCATGTCTGTTCGGCAGTGTAGCACAGGGATGCGGACGGATTGCTTGCCGCTGGCGGCCCTCCATATGCCGTCTGCCGCGCCTCCTCGCCGCGTGCGTCGAATTACTTCCCGTTTGCAGAAACTATAGAAGGAGAACACCGTTATTTCGATATTTTATAGACGCTGTGGAAAGGATGGGGTGATTTGCAAAGTGCGTAACGATCTTGACATTACTGCGGCGTGGCCCCATTTGGTGGTTGTTGCAAGCGAGGGGCTGGACGTTTCGAACCGTACGGGCTATTGCACGAACTACAACTATTACCGGGTAGAGAACGGCCAGTTGGCGGATTCCCAGAACCTTCCCGCAAAGGGCAAGGTCGATGAGAAGTACGCCAGGATATTCTCGCAATTCGGCGTCGATGTGGTTGTGGTCAGCGATATCGGCGATCATGCGTGCCGATCATTCACGGACCGGGGCATCACCATCGCACGGGGAGCGAAGGGTCGGGCAATCGAAGCGGCCCAGGATTTCCTGGATGGCAAGCTGGACGTCACGACGCCCACTCCTCCGACGGAGACGGTTGCCTAGCAGTTTCGCGTTTCGATTCTCGTTTTCCTCATATTCCTTATGACGCGCGTCGCGAAAGCGGCGTTTTTTCATGCCTGGAAGTCTCGGGCGTGCGCGATGAGCGGTCCCGCTCAGTCGCCGTACGCTGCGCGCAGGCGGGCTATCTCGTCGGCATACCCTTGCAAGCTGTCATGCGGCGTTTCCAAGAAGAACGGCACATTCCGCAATGCCGGATGACGGGTGATGGCGGACAGCGCTTCGAATCCCAGGTATCCGTCGCCGATGGCGGCATGCCGGTCCTTATGCGCACCGCACGGGTTCTTGCTGTCGTTCAAGTGAATGGCCTTCAAGCGGTCCAATCCCACGATGCGGTCGAATTCCTCCAGCACGCCATCGAGATTTTCTGCCAGGTTGTAGCCGGCATCCCAGGCGTGGCATGTGTCCAGGCACACGCCCACATGGTCCGAAAGGTCCACACGGCGGATGATCTCTGCCAGCTCCTCGAACGACCGGCCGATCTCCGTCCCTTTGCCGGCCATCGTCTCCAACAGGAGCGTGGTGGTCTGCTGCGGCTGCGGCACGGCGTTCAAGGCGGCTGCGATCTTCTCTATGCCCGTCTCGACGCCCTGCTTCACATGCGCACCGGGATGCATGTTGTACAGCTGGTGCGGCGTGTTCTCCATGCGCATCAGGTCATCGGCCAGAATCGTCCGGGCGAATTCCGCCGTCGACGGTTTCGCGGATGCGGGGTTGAGCGTGTAGGGGGCATGGGCCATGAACGTTGCGATGCCATGTGCCGACGCGTAGTCTTTGAATGCGGCAACGTCGTCCGGGTCGATGTCCTTCGCCTTGCCGCCGCGTGGATTGCGCGTGAAGAACTGGAACGTGTTCGCGTTGATGGACACGGCGTCTTCTGCCATGTGCAAATAGCCCTTCGAACTGGACAGATGGCATCCGATGGTCAACATGGGCGGGCTCCTTTCCGTTTGCGCCCATGGTATCACGCCCTATCCTGACACTTGCTTTTGCGGTGTATGAGCACGGTGAGGTATAATATCGCTCCAGCTCCGCAGGGGCTTGAATCTACTACCGAAATATGTCATTAGCGCAGGTGGGAATTGCAAATCTGCGCAGGCGACAGGACGTCATGGCGAAAATCGTTCAACAATTCATGAAATTCGGCGTGGTCGGCGTCATCGCATTCGTCATCGACTACGGCCTGATGGTGTTCCTGACCGAGGTATTCGGCATCAACTACCTGATCAGTGCCACCGTATCTTTCAGCGTGTCGACGGTGTTCAACTACTTCGCCAGCATGCGCTACGTGTTCCAGCACAAAGAGGGCATGAGCCGCCATCGCGAATTCGTCATCTTCGTGGCGCTTTCCGTGGTGGGCCTGCTGCTGAACAACGTGTGCATGTGGGCGGGCGTGGAACTGCTGCATATCCATTACATGATCACGAAGATCGGCGCCACGGCCATTGTGAGCGTCTTCAATTTCGTCACCCGCAAGATTTTCCTGGATGCCGGGGATGCGCCGCAGGAAGGACAGGCAGAGTAACATGGCCCAGGCGAATACAGCCGCCGCAGAACCGCTGCCGTCTCTGACCGGCTCGCGTTCCGGCGATGTCGCTGCCGTGGTGGTGACGTACAACCGCCGCGCGTTGCTGATGCAGTGCATCCATTGCCTGAAGTCCTCGCAGGTGGACCCTGCGCTGGGACATTCCCTCGATATCCTGATCATCGACAATGCCAGCACGGATGGCACGCATGAGGCGCTTGCGCCGCTTATCGAGAACGGGGATGTCCGCTATCTGAATACGGGTGCGAACCTGGGCGGCGCCGGCGGCTTCAACCGCGGAATCCGCGCCGCCGTGGAAGACGGCTACGATTTCCTGTGGATCATGGATGACGACTGCCTGCCCCGGCCCGATGCGCTTCAGGCGCTCTTGTTCGCCGACAGCCAGCTGGGGGACACGTACGGCTATCTTTCCAGCGTGGTGCGCTGGACGGATGGAAGCATCTGCCGCATGAACGTGCAGCGCCATCCTCTGACGCATGACATTCAGGATTTCACGCCGGAGCTGCAGCGGTGCACGCTTGCCTCGTTCGTCAGCCTGTTTGTGCCGGCACGCGTGGTCCGCCAGCTGGGATTGCCCATTGCAGAGTTCTTCATCTGGACGGACGATTGGGAGTTCACGCGCCGCATATCGCGCCGGTATCCGTGCTATGTGGCGGGGAAGAGCGTCGTCACGCACGCTTCGAAGAACAACGGGGCCGGAACCATCGCCACGGACACCCCCGACCGCCTGGACCGTTACCGCTATATCTACCGCAACGACATCGTGCTGTATCGGCGCGAAGGCGTGCGCGGCATGGCGTTCGTTGCGGCAAGGGACCTGTACCATATGGCGCAGGTGATCTCCCATCCGTCAGGCGACACGCTTAAGAAGCTCGGCATCATCCTCAAGGGAAACTTCGATGGACTGCGGTTCCATCCTCGCATAGAATACGTCGACGGACCCGACCACGGGAATGCGTAATACAAGGAACGCGAAGGAACAATGAAAACGACCACCACTATCATGAAGCGCTTCAAACTGGCAAGCGTGCTGTTCGAAGTGGATGACTTCCTGCGGGATCATCCCGATATCGTGTATCGGGCGAAGCAGCCCACTTCGTATGCGTCCGACACCGGCGTGCTGACGTTTGCCGGGAAGGTCGATTTCTGCACGTATTTCAATGCCATCTCCGTGGGCAAGTGGCGGAAGTACACGGATATCCTGACGGTGCGCCTGCATTTGGAGCTTGCAGGCGATGCCTGCCGCATCGAGACGCGCGGGCTGTCGCTGGGGCCGGATGACCTTGTGCGCGTGACTACGGGCGACGTTGCCGAAGTGGAGGCGTCGAACGACTTCGCCCGCGTGGAGATCGACGTGCCGTTCGCGGATGCGGAGATCGCGGGTTTCGTGCTGTCCAGCCAGGGCACCACGATGGTGCGCAATGCCTACTATTACACGCTGGCCGAATTCGAGCATATCCGCCCCGTGGATATCGCCTTGTGCACGACCACGTTCAAGAAAGAGGATTACATCATCCCGAACATCGAGCGCATCAAGCGCGATGTGCTGGGTTGCGACGATCCGATTGCCGAGCACTTCCACATGTACGTCATCGACAACGGCAGGACCCTGGATGCCCAGGCGCTGAGCAACGAGGGCGTCACGGTCTGCCCGAACGACAATGTGGGCGGCTCCGGCGGCTTCGCCCGCGGTATGCTGGAAGCCATCAATGCGGATGAGGATTTCACGCACGTCATATTGATGGACGACGACGTGCGCGTGTCCCCGGAGAGCCTCAAGCGCGTGTATGCGCTGCTTTCGCTGGCGAATTCCCAGTATGCGCGTGCGTTCGTGAACGGCGCGATGCTGGAACTCGAGCGTCCGAACATCCAGTTCGAGGACGTGTCGTATGTGCGTGAATCCGGCGGTTACGCGAAGATCAAGCCCGATCTGCTGATAGACGACCCGCATGATGTGGTGCTGAACGAGACCATCAGCGTCGAGCATGAAAAGGCCTACGGTGCCTGGTGGTTCAGCTGCATCCCGCTGTCGTCCATCAAGGAGAACGGCCTTCCGCTGCCGTTCTTCGTACGCTGCGACGACGTTGAGTACGGCATGCGCTGCCAGCCCACGTACATGACCATGAACGGCATCTGCGTGTGGCATTCGCGTTTCGTGGGCCGCTTCCGCGCATCCGTGGACTGCTACCAATATGTGCGCAACATGCTGATCACCATCGCGGTGGACAACTGCAGCTCCGAAAGCGCGTTCATGCTGCGCTTCTGGCGCGTGTTCCATATCTACCTGCGCACGCTCAACTACTCGTCCGCCGAGCTCTGGCTGGACGGCTTGGAGGACTACCTGAAGGGCCCGGAATGGCTCATGGAGGCTGACGGGTCGAAGATCATGCAGGAGAAGGGCGCGAAGAACGAGAAGCTCGCTCCGGTCAGCCAGATGGATCCCGAGCTGATGCAGAACCTGTCCTGGGAGCCCGAATGGCTGGAAGGCGAGGACACCCGTCCCGCTATCCTGAAGGTGCTGGAGACCATCCCGCATGACCGGCACCACTTCCCGGATTGGATGCTGCGCAAGAAGCCGACCGTCGTTGCGCCGGACGGGTCCTTGGCGCCCTGGACGAAGACAGCCATGCGGAAGAACCTGGTGGTGCTGAACGCCGGCGGCAAAGAGGGCACGGTGCGCCATATGGACCGCGAGCGCTACAAGCAGCTCATGAACCGGTATCGGGAACTCCATTTCGCGTACCGCAACAAGGGCAAGATGGTTGCGGAGCAGTATCGCGATGCGTTCCGCGAGATGACGTCGAAGGCATTCTGGGAGCGTTACCTGCATCTGAAATAGCCCTGCGGATACGTTCTTGCATGCGCCCGTGCGCGGGCCGGCGGATTCTCCGCAGCCGGTCGCACGTTTGCACATGCGTTTGCGAATGCGCCCGCCCGTTACCGAACATACATGAAAAAGGGAAGGCCCCTGAGGAGCCTTCCCTTTTGTCGTGGGTCTGAAGCCGTTCGGGACGGCGGTGCGCCTAGCGCTTGCTTGCCCGGCGTTTGCGCCAGCGGCCGGTACGACGATGCGTCGTCGGCGTTTCGGGCTGGATGACGGGCTGCGCCATGCGCTGCTGCAGCAGGGCGATATCGTAATGCCAGAATTCGTACATGCCCGAGATCATGTCGCGGTCGACGATGATGCGCAGCATGCGCGCCTGGCCTTCGTCCGTGGGCATGACGGCATCCTTGCCGGTGAATCCCAGGTCCGCCACGCCGCGGATGTGCAGGAACTCGAACGCACGGATGAACGCGTGGCTCGTCTTCGCGCCCAGCAGCCCGTTCACAATGTGGGCTGCCGAGATGTTCGCATACGTCTGGCGGTACGTGCCGAAGATGCCGCGGTATTCCAGGTACGCCCTCAGCAGGCGGCAGCTTTCATGGAAGTCGAGCGGGGACAGGTTCGGGTCCAAGTCGTTCTCGGATGCCTGACGGTGCTGGTACAGAGCCCGCGGCAGGCGGACGATCAGGTTCGCCGTGGCAAGCGCCGAGCACGTGAACAGGATGGTCTCGTCATGCGGGATGCTGGGGAACATGATCTGCGCTTCTATGAGGAACTCGCGGCGGAAGGCCATGGAGTTCAGGTCGAAGCCCCAATCTTCGAACAGCGTTGCCGTGTGGTCTTCCGGCTTGAAAACCGCAGGATACGATGATTTCCGTTGACGGTAGTCCGGCGTCTGATCTTCCGAGTAGATGGGCGTCGAGTCGAATATGACGATGTCGGCGTCGTGTTCCCGGGCGCATTCGTAAGCGCTTGTTGCCATGTCCGGTTCGAACAGGTCCGTGGGATCGGCGAAGATCACATATTCGCCCAGCGCGTTGTGCAGCGCCAGGTTGCGTGCGGCGCCCGGACCCTGGCGGTCGGGCGCGTCGATGATGCGGATGCGGCCATAGAGGCGCTTCAGTTCCTCGGCAACGTCACGCGAGCCGTCCGTGGAGCCGTCGTTGACCACGATGACCTCGTAATTGCGCATATCCTGCGCCAAGACGCTCTCCATAGTCTGGCGGAAGAACGAGATGCTGTTGCGGACGGGGATGATGATGGAGATGTCGGGTGCGGTGAGCGCCATGGTTATTCTGCCTCCGTTTCCTTTGCTTCGGTTGCTGCGGCATCGGCGCTTTCCATGGCGGCAAGCTCCTCTGCTTTCTTCTGCTCCTGTTCGGCCAGATAGGCATCGCACACCGGGCGGACGTCTCCCACCTGGCGCATGACGCCGTGGTCCAGCCACAGCGCGCGGTTGCACACGCGTTCCACCTGGTCGATGGAATGCGACACGAACAGCAGGGTGGTGCCGTTCTCTTCTACGAGCTCATGGATGCGCGCCTCGCACTTCGCCTGGAAGTTGATGTCGCCCACGGACAGGGCCTCGTCCACGACCAGGATATCGGGGATGGTTGCCGTGGCGATGGAGAATGCGATGCGCGTGACCATGCCGGACGAGTAGTTCTTCAGCGGCATGTCCACGAATTTCTCCACCTCGGCGAATTCCACGATCTCGTCCATGTGCTCGTCGATGAATTGGCGGCTGTAACCCAGCAGCGCGCCGTTCAGGTAGATGTTCTCGCGGCCGGTGAGCTCCATGTCGAAACCCGCGCCCAGCTCGATGATGGGTGCGATGGATCCGTGCGTGATGCACGTGCCGGTGGTGGGCTCCAGCACGCCGGCGATGATCTTCAGCAGCGTGGACTTGCCGGAGCCGTTCACGCCGATGAAGCCGTAGCGTTCGCCCGGATAGATGTTCAGGTTCACGTCGTCCAGTGCCACGAACTCGCGGTAGAACAGCTCGTGCTTCAGGATCTTGATGAAGTATTCCTTCAGGTTCGTGAGCTTCTCGTTCGCGATGTTGAAGGCCATGTGCACATGGTTCAGCTCGATGATGGGTTCCGGGGAGGATTGCGTTTCATTCGTCATGTTGCGCCCCCTACACGAATAGGACGAACTTGCGTTCCGTCTTGCGGAATACGATCAGGCCCACCAGGAACGTGACGGCGGCCATGCCCAGGCAGACCAGGTTCGTGGTCAGGTCGGGGGTGATGTTCCACATCAGGATGTCGCGGAAGTACGTGACGTATTGGTACATGGGATTCCAGGGCATGGCGGCCTGCATCCAGTCCGGCGTCAGCGACAGCGGATAGAACAAAGGCGTCGCGTACGTCCAAGCGGTGCAGACGACCGTCCACAAATGCACCATGTCGCGGAAGAACACGGACAGCGACGAGAGCAGCAGGCCCAGGCCGGTGCAGAACAGCAGCATGTAGAACATCAGCACGGGAAGCAGCAGGGCGTTCCACGTGGGCATGATGCGGAACCAGAGCATGACCAGCACCACGGCGATCAGCGAGATGGCGAAATTCAACAGCTCGAAGACGACCTTCTCAAGTGGGAAGAGCATCTTCTCCACTTTCACCTTCTTGATCAGAGGCGCCGACTCGATGATGGACCTCATGGCGTCCGTGGTGGAGTTCTGCATCATGGTGAACAACGTGGTGCCTAGGATCAGGTACATGGGGAAGTTGTCGATGTCGAAGCGGAACATGTAGGAGAACACCGCCGCAAGGACGATCATCATCAGCAGCGGGTTCAGAACGGACCAGGCCACGCCCAGGATGCTGCGACGGTATTTCAGCTTGAAGTCGCGTGAGACAAGCGTGGAGAGTACGAACCGGTTATGCGTGAATTCCGATACCGGCGTCTTCCGGCCCAGTGATTTTCCTTTTTTCGCAGTGGTGGTTGCCATGCATTACCTCGTGGCGCCGCATAACCCGGCGCATTGCGTTCCCGTACGAATAGTGCGCGCCCTTAAGGCACGCGTGCATCCGAATATTCTACCGACAACGTTTCGCAAGTTGAAGCATCGTAGGCTGTTCGTTTCTTGAAGATTGTCTAGAGGTATTTCTGGCCTGGGCGAACGCATTGAGCAGACTTTGTGGGGTAGAAACGGCTTTCAATTTCCGCTTAGGTTTCATTGCTATACTTTCGTGCGATTAAGTAAGCGTATTACGGGGAAGAATTCAGGAGTCGACGAACATGGCGAACAAGAACAAGGGCGCCAAAGGAAAGCACGCTGCGCAGAAGCCCTCGAAGGAGAAGTTCAACTCCAAGAAGGGCGAGAAGGGGTCGGCCTCTTCGCAGTCCGGTGCTTCCGGCAGTGCGGCGAAGACCAGCACCTGGTCCGGAAAGTCGTGGGGCACGAACAGCGCCGGCACCGTCCAATACGGCGGCACGGCTGCGGCATACGATGCCTCTGCCGTGGAAGCGTATCGGCAGAAGCGCAACCAGAAGAAGCGCACGAAGAAGATCGCCGGCGTGGTCGTCGGCATCATCGTGGCGGTGCTGGCGGTCGTCTACATTGCCGGGGCGGTGTTCTTCAGCAGCCATTTTCTGCCGAATACGACCATCGGCGATGACGACATCTCGTTGATGACGGCGGATGCCGTTGCTTCCGACCTCGAGGCGGAATCGAAGAGCTATACGATGCAGGTGACCGGCGAAGGGCTGGACCTGACCATCAACGCCACGGATTCCGGCGTGAACATCGACGCGACGTCCGTTGCGAAGAACGCCATGAACTCCTTCTCCGCTTGGGAGTGGCCCGTCCTGATCTTCCAATCGCACGATTACAGCAACCTGCTGCAGTACGCCTATGACGGAAGCACGCTGGGGAAGACCATCAAGCAGGCGGTGAACAAGGTCAACAAGACCGCCACGGCTCCCACCGATGCGACCATCGCCTACGATTCCGATGAGGGCAAATTCGTGGTGCAGAAGGAGAAGGCCGGAACGAAGCTGGATTACAACAAGGTCATGGACAAGGTCACGGATTCCGTCCTGTCCATGACGGAGAAGGTCACCATCACGGAAGACGAGCTGCAGCAGCCGTCCGTTACCAGCACGGATTCGCGCTTGGCAACGGCCGCCAACAATGCGAATGCCTATCTCAAGGCGAATTTCAAATTGACGATCGACGGCACGAAGGTGGCCACGGTCGATGCCGACCAGATTTCCGAATGGGTGACGCTGGACAAGAACCTGAATCCCTCGTTCAATAACGATGCCCTGAAAACCTGGGTTGCGAACCTGGCTTCGAAGGTGGATACCGTCGGCGCCAAGCGCACGCTGACGACGTCGAACGGCGGTACATACACCGTTTCCGGCGGTGATTACGGTTGGAGCATCAACCAGGATTCGCTGGTCACGAAGATCGAGAACGCCGTCAAGGACGGGAAGACGGGTACGGTGAAGATTCCCTGCTCGTCCGAGGGCAAGGCCTATAGCACAAGCGGCAACGATATCGGCAAGCGCTATGTGGATGTGAACCTCAGCACGCAACATGCCGTCATGTATGTGAACGGCAAGAAGGTTTGGGAAGCCGATGTCGTCACGGGCAAGCCGGATGGCGAGCACAATACTCCGACCGGCGTCTACTACATCAAGAACAAGGAGAGCCCGTCCACGCTGATCGGCCAGATGATTTCCGGTACGAACACCCCGTCGTACCGTACGAAGGTGCAGTACTGGATGCCGTTCGTGGAGAATTACATCGGATTCCACGATGCCACCTGGCAATCCGCCTTCGGCGGCACGCGCTATAAGGACGGCTACGGTTCCCATGGCTGCGTGAACCTGTCGCTTTCCAAGGCGGGCGCCCTGTACGATGTGATCCAGATCGGCGACCCCGTGGTCGTGCATAAGTAACGTTCGATTCCAACAGGCGCCGTTGCCGCAGAGGCAGCGGCGCTTTCTATTTCGAGAGGAGCGCCTGATGAAGCAGGTCGTTATCGCAAGCAACAATGCCCATAAAGTCCAGGAAATCGAGAATGCGTTGGATTTCCCCGGTTGGTCGTTCGCTACGCTGCGCCAGGCGGGGCTGGAGTCCGACCCGGAAGAGGATGGCGACACGTTCCTGGATAATGCCCGCATCAAGGCGCGGGCGGCATATGCCCTTGCCGGGGGCCGTGCCGTGCTGGCGGATGACTCGGGCATCGAGGTGGATGCGCTCGGCGGCGCGCCGGGCGTGCATTCGTCGCGGTATGCGGGCGAACACGGCGACGATGCCGCGAACAATGCAAAGCTGCTGCGCGAGCTTGCAAACGTCCCCGACGAGAAGCGGACGGCCCGTTTCGTCTGCGTGATGGTATTCATCGACGAAGACGGTACGGAAACCGCGGTACGCGGAACGGTGGAGGGCCGTATCGGGCACGAACTGCACGGCGACAACGGTTTCGGATACGATCCGCTGTTCCTGCCGGACGAATTCGGCGGCACCCTCACGTTTGCGGAGGTTCCGCAGGATCAGAAGAGCGCCATATCCCATAGGGGCAATGCGCTGCGCCTGTTGAAGGACAAGCTTTCTCCGCATGCCTGAGCGTGTGAATATATGGAGGATGCCATTTCGCGATGCCATCAGCCTGCGTTTTTGTTATAATCGCTTCTCGCGAACGACGGGACGTGGCGCAGTTTGGTAGCGCGCCTGCTTTGGGAGCAGGATGTCGCAGGTTCGAATCCTGTCGTCCCGACCACGCGGGTGTGGTTCAATGGTAGAACTTGAGCCTTCCAAGCTCATAACGCGGGTTCGATTCCCGTCACCCGCTCCATTTTGATTCTGCAACGGGGGCCGATGAGGCCCCCGTTTTTTATCGTTGCGGAATGGCGTAGACAAGCGTCCTCTCATTATCCCATTCGTAATACGAGCACGTGCAAAGCGTGAGGACCTGCTCTGCAGGCAGCGGCGATGCGTTCAGCCGCAAGTCGGCTGCTTCGTATGTTGCCTTCCACCATCGGCGGAATGCCGCGTTGTCTGCAAAGCTCGTATGCTTTTCCTCCGTTGCCCCGTTCACCACCATTACGGCGCAGACGAAATAGGCTCGGCGGTATTCGGGCGTCTGTATCAATACGGTCCTATGTCCCTCTGCGAATGTCCGATTCACATATTGCTCCAGGGGTCCGAACATCGAGTCATCCCATGACATGTTGTGGCCGTACAGGATGCAGTTGCGCGAATCCAATCCGTCAGGGCACACGGGATCTGCGAATATGCATCCGAAGTAGTTGAAGTTGCCGTAGACATCGTGCTCCAAGTAGTAATCGGAGCTCTTTTCCGGAGCATAGGCAACGGGGAAGTCCACAGGCGTATCCGGGATGGTGATCCAGGCAACCACGTCGGGATTTATCCCTTGCCAGTATGACCAGTCAATCTCCGGGTACGCGGCATCGTCTGTGTCGGCCGTTTCGCTGCCACTCTCTTTCTGTTCGCCTTGCAGCGTGTCCGATACTTCCGATGCCGCATGGTAACCGGCGGGTGCGGAATACACGCCCCTCATAGAGAACCAGGCAACTGTCAATGCAAGGAGGGCGGAGAGCATGACGATGCCCGCGCACAGCGCTGCCGTTCCTCCCGACATGCGGTGCGGTCTGCGTGCGCCGGACATCGCATCCCTCCTCTCGCTGCGATTCTGCCATTTTCTCAATGGGATGCGTGCTTCATGGTCAGCGACGTCCGTTGTTCCTTCGCGAACGAATGCCCAATGCAATGGCGCCAATGGCTGCAACGGCGGCAGCGGGGAATGCCCACCAGTAATCCACGAACGGATTGCCCGTCTTCGCATATGTTCCGCCCGAGGTGTCAGCAGGGTGCGTCTCGCCGTCTGAACCGCTTCCCGAGTCAGATACGGAGGCGGGTTCGCTATCGGTGTCCTGGCCCGTCGACGAGCTGTCCGGATTCTCTTCGCTTTGAGACGAAGAGCTGTCATCGGACGTCGAGGAGGTTTCCGTAGAGCTGCTCGAGGGCGAATCGGCGTATTGCGCCGTAACGGTCAAATCCTGCCGGACATCCGTGAAGTCCGTATCCCAGCCCGTGAATGTCTTTCCCTCTTTCTCGGGAGCGCCCGGATCCGTTGCATCCTGGCCGTCGATTACGGTCTGCTTGTCTATCACTTCGCCTTCAGGGTCTTGGAATATGGCCGTATGCGTGATGGGCGTCCATTTCGCATAGAGCGTCAAGTCGTTGCCGGGCATGGTATCCGTCTCGAAGTTCCAAGGCTCCGATCCATCGCGGTCCTTGTACCAGCCTTCGAACACGTAATGCTCCTCGCTCGGTTCTTCCGGTTCTGCCGTTGCACTGCCGTATGTCAGATGCTGGTTTTCGGGCGTATCCGCGCCATGTCCGTTGAGGTCGAACGAGAGAACGTATTCGATAGGGGAGAATGTTGCATGAATTGTGTGGTTGTCCGTGACTTCCGAGAACGTGTAGGTTTCCGGCGTGCCGACGCTTTCGCCGTCGACGAGGACATCCTTGATCTGATAGTGCTCATCCGGTGTGATGGCGTACGATTCGTCGGCGCGCCATAGGACAGCAGTGTTGCCGGCGGGGGAGATGGAGCCTCCGTCATCTGCCGATGAATCGATGTTCCGGGTGAACGCGGAGAAGATATGCGTTGCACAGCTGCACCCGGACCAGCGGAATTGCCCGCCGTTCTTTCCCAGCGTGAAAACGACGGCGGATTTATCCGTGGTCTCGTCGGCTGCCGTTCCACTGAAATGCGTGTTGCTCTCCGTTGCCTTCAGCAATGTGTCCGCGGTAACGTACGAATCGCTCTCATAATTCGCGAGCAGCTTCAGCGATTCGGCGAAATCGCCGCCGTAGGCATCCTCTTCGCCTGTTCGGTCGACGGTGTCCAAATCGCTTGTGTACATGAGAAGCGGATAGCCGCACACGTTCTCGGTGCCGGATTTCAGCACCCTGACGGTGAAGTCCTGCTGCATGCCCAATTTGCCCGTCTGCCCCTCCAGTGCCCACGATATGACCGTCAGGTTATCCGGCGTGGCCGCATTGCGCAGGACGATGTAATCGCCTTCGGAGATGGTCGATTTCCCGTTGTACGGCTTCATTGTGATCTGATCGCATTGCAGCAGCAGATCCACCCGGTCTCCGGAAGCGTCATAGCCCGCATCGTTGAAGCGCACCGTGTACGGCGAATCGATGGTCGTGCTGCTTCCCTCTTTCACGTGCAGCACGAGCGAGTTGCGGGTGCGTTCCTCGTTCGTGTGAGCCACCGTTTTCCGCGAGATGTTCTTGTCCGCGCTGACGATCTGGGCATTCTCAAGATCGAGGTTATCGAACACGATCTTCTGCGCGGGCACGTCCCCGAAGCCGTTCGTATGCAGTTTCGTTCCCGCGAATGCAGGCGGTGCCGCCCCAAGCAGGAAGAGCAGCATCAACAGTAGAGCGATAACCGGCGTTGCCGGGGCAATGGCGGTCGCAGTGCGCGCGATTGCGTTCATGGCGGTGTCCTTTCTCCCTTTGCGTTGCGCCGTGTTGCCGGACAACGGCGCCTATCGGCAGAAAGGCTAGCCAACGCCGCTCACGTGGCGTTACCAGAACGGCCCCGCATTCATAACCTCCCGCTAAACGCGCAGGTCAGAAGTACGACCGAGCTCTCTCGGCCGTTCGGGAAATCGAACTGCGTTAGATGCGCGTATGCGTGTTGTGCGGGTTGCGCGCGGGCGCTTCAGCGCGCGAGAATGGCGCGGGCGACGGCAAGCCCGTTCGCGCTTGCCTGCTGCAGCCCGTGCGTGACGGATGCACCATCGCCGATGGCGTACAGCCCCGGTACGCTGGTCTCGAACGAGCGGTCGACGGTCACCATATTCGAATAGAACTTCACTTCCACGCCGTAGAACAGGGTGGAATCATCGGCGACGCCCGGTGCAAGCCGATCGAGCGCATCGACCATTTCCAACAGGTCCACCATGATGCGGTGCGGAAGCACAAGCGAAAGATCGCCGGGGACGGCGTCCGCCAAGGTGGGATGCACGGGGTTTTCGGAAATGCGCTCAACGGTGCTCCGGCGGCCGCGTCGCAGATCGCCGAGCGACTGCACCATGATCTTCCCGTCGCAGAGCATGTTTGCAAGGCGGGCGATGGACCGTCCGTACGAGATGGGGGATTTGAACGGCTTCGTGAACCGTTGCGATACCAGCAGCGCGAAGTTCGTGTTCTCCGTCTTCTTCGCGGCGGATTTGTAGGCATGCCCGTTCACCGTGGTCAGATTGCCGTCGTAGACCTCTCCCGTAACCTGTCCGCCCGGGTTCGTGCAGAACGTGCGCACCTTGTCACGGTACGTGGGCGTGAGGTATTTCAGCTTCGCCTCGTAGAGCTCCCTGTTCAGGAAATCGACGGTCGTATTCGGCAGCTCCACGCGGACGCCCACGTCGACGGTGCCCACCTCGGTATCGATCCCGTGTGCGCTGCAGACGCCGGAAAGCCATGCGGAGCCCACGCGTCCGACGCCGGCGACGATGGCAGGCGCATAATAGCGATTGCCCGATCCGGTAACCACGCCGACGGCTTTCCCATCTTCGACGACGATATCCGTGACGGCCGTGTCGAACAGGAACGACACGCCGGCTCCCCTGAGATGGTTCTCCATGCTCCGGTACAGCTTTCCGCCCTCTTCCGTACCCAAGTGCCGGATGGGGCATTCCACCAGCTCCAAGCCTGCGGCTGCGGCTTTACTGCGGATTGACTCCAGCTGTTGGGGATTGCCCACGCCGTATACGTGCGGGTCAGCGCCGAACGAAAGATAGATCTCGTCGGATTCGCCGATCAGCTTGCTTGCCTCGTCACGGCCCAGGATGTCCGGCAGATAGCCTCCGACGCTCGGCGAGAGCGACAGCTTCCCGTCCGAGAACGCGCCTGCGCCGGCGAAGCCCGACGTGATGGAGCAGGGGTTGCAGTGCACGCACACGCCCGTCTTGCGTTTCGGGCAGACGCGATGCTCGATGGCGTGGCCCCGTTCTATGACCAGCACGCGCAGGGAAGGGGCTTTGCGCAGCAGCTCGTATGCGCAGAAGATCCCGGAAGGACCTGCGCCGATGATGACAACATCGAAATCGCTTCGCATGATCAAGCTGCCTCTCTCGTAGCTTGCCGCCAATTCACATTTCCTCCATAGTATAGCAATGTTGGGCAGGCAAGTATGATATGCGCGTGTGAACTGGGCAAATGATTAAAATACACTCAATTATTCATATAAAAGCGGACGTAAGAAACTTCAGGACAGAAATAAGAAAAAATCTAAGTCAAACACTGTAGATTTTCTTACAAAACGTGCTATAGTAGGACACGTAAAGAAAAGGGATCCGAAAAAGGGATCCGCCCAAGAACCTGCGGAATGGCCGCAGGGACACGGGCAGTTACCAAGGGAGTGATTACTTATGATGTCTTTGGTTCCTCGCAGCTACATGCACAACTCTCCGGTCGACCTGTACAACATGCTCGATGATTTCTTCAACACCCCGGCGAACGCAACGGTTGCCGGCGGCTTCAAGATGGACGTTTCGGAAAACGATAGCGCCTATACCGTTGAAGCCGATTTGCCCGGCGTTTCGAAAGACGATATCGATATCGAGCACAACGGCGATACGTTGACCATCGGCGTCGATTACAAGGATGAGGACGACGAGAAGAACGACAACGGCGATTACGTCTATCGCGAGCGCAAGCATGTTTCCATGAAGCGCAGCGTTGTTCTGAAGGATGGTGACGAGGATGCTATCCAGGCCAAGTACGAGAACGGCGTGCTGACCGTCACCGTGCCTAAGAAGCAGCGCAACGACGGTGCCCGTAAGATCGCCATCGACTAAGTTCTGAGAGCGCAAGCGGTTCATCGGCGCGCATTCGCAGTGAATGCCGCAATCAGGCAGGGATTCCCCTTCGGGGTCCCTGCCTTTTTTGTTTCGCGTCCTTTCGAGGTCGTTTCGATGTCTTTTTCATCTGCCCGCGCCTATCCGACATGCCGAGCGGGGAATCCCGCGTAATATGGGGACAAATCTTACCTACGAAAGGACCCATCGTCTTTATGGGATCTCACGGAACATCCGAATCGAGGCGCGCGTTCGACGAAGACGGCGCGCTGAAGACGCATATCGGCGGCCAGGCGCTTATCGAGGGCGTCATGATGCGCGGCCGCTACAATTGGGCGGCGGCGGTGCGCGAGCCCGACGGCAACGTCTATGTCGAGGAGCACGATCTGGCTTCGGGCAAGGACAAGAACCGCTGGCTCTACTGGCCCATCATCCGCGGGTGCACGGCATTCGTCGAATCGCTTGCGCTGGGCTACAAGGCGCTGTCCATTGCCAGCCAGCATGCCTTCTCCGAAGAAGGGGAGGACGGCGAAGACGATTTCGAGTTCGGATCGGGCGCCATGGCCGTATCCATGATCATGGGCATGGTGCTGGGCATTGCATTGTTCATCGTGGTTCCGGCGGTTCTGACGAATGTGATGGTGGGCGAGTACGACGACCGCACCGTGCTGTGGAACATCATCGACGGCATACTGCGTGTGGGGATCTTCGTGTTCTACATCTGGCTCATCGGCCAGATGAGCGACATCAAGCGCATGTTCGGCTTCCACGGGGCGGAGCATAAGACGATCCACTGCTACGAGCACGGCCTTCCGCTGACGCCCGAGAACGCACGCAGCTTCCCGCGTCTCCATGTGCGCTGCGGAACGGCGTTCCTGATCATGGTCATGATCATTGCCATCATCGTCTACACGGTGACGCCGCTGAACGCGCTCATTGATGCCTGGGGCATCCACGATACCGTGCCTAAGCTTGTCTTGGTCATGGTTGTGCGCGTGCTGCTGATGCCCGTTATCGCTGGCGTATCGTACGAGGTCACAGTGAAATGGGCGGGCAGCCATCCGGAAAACAAGCTGGTGCGCATCGTGCTGTGGCCGGGCCTGCAGATGCAGCGTCTTACCACGAAGGAGCCCGACGACGAGCAGATCGCCTGCGCCATCGCCGCCATGAAGCCCGTGTTGGAGCGCGAGCAGGCCGTAGCAGAGCGTAAGGCCGCGCAGGCTGCTGCGCTTGCCGCTGCCCGTGCCGAAAGCGCCGCATAGCGCCCTGCTTTGAAAAGATTTGGCAGAAGCTTGTTTGATTCTCTATAGCGCCTGTTCACACGCTTACGTGCCACGCATCTTTCGGTGATTTGCCGTCCCGGTTTCCTTGTCATGCCCCAGAAGTACGGTATGATAGCGGCGTTTTTATCCCCTCGCACGTTAAATCTGGGAAAGGGGTACCGTGTGAAACTCATCGTTACCGAGAAGAATATCGCCGGCCAGAAGATCTCCGAGCTTCTGGGCGTCGGCAAACCGAAGAACGACAAAGTCTATTCCACGCCCGTCTATCGGTTCAAGGACCGTGAAGGCGAGGAGTGCGTGGTCATGGGCCTGCGCGGCCATATTCTGGAACCCGATTTCGTCAAGCGCCTCGAATACAAGAAGAGCCGCGGGTGGAAGGGAATCGACGCGGACGGCAACAAGCTGGATGCCCACATTCCCTCGTCGCTGGATAAGCCGCCCTACAAGACGAAGCGCAAGCCGTTCCTGAAGGACGGCATCGACCTCAGCAGTTGGAAGATGGACGCGCTGCCGTACCTGGTGTATTCGCCCATCGAGAAACTGCCGAAGGAAAAAGACCTCATCCGCGCCATGAAGAACCTGGCGAAGAAGGCCGATACCCTTATCATCGCCACCGACTACGACCGCGAAGGCGAGCTGATCGGCATGGACGCGCTCAGCATGATGCGCGAGGTCAACGAGACGGCGCCGGTCTACCGGGCCCGCTATTCCGCCATCACCAAGGAAGAGATCACCCACGCGTTCGATAACCTGGTGGATGTGGACTTCAACCTGGCGAATGCGGGCGAATCCCGTCAGGAGATCGATCTTATCTGGGGCGCGGTGCTGACGCGCTATCTGACGCTGGTGAAGTTCGGCGGCTACGGCAACGTCCGTTCTGCCGGACGCGTCCAGACGCCCACGCTGGCTTTGGTCGTTGCCCGCGAGCGCGAGCGCCTTGCATTCAAGCCCGAGGATTACTGGGTAGTCACCGGTGATTTCGCAAAGGGCGAGGAGGCATTCACCGCCGGGCATGCCACGGCCCGCTTCAAGGTGGAGAAGGACGCCCAGGACGTCATGGCGCACGTCGAGGGCCAGACGCAGGGAACGGTGTCCGCCATCGACAAGAAGCGCCGCAAGGTGAATCCGCCGGTGCCGTTCAACACCACCTCGCTTATGGCAGCGGCAAGCTCCATCGGCATCACGCCGGCGCGCACCATGCGCCTGGCGGAGAGCCTGTACATGGATGGCTACATCTCGTACCCCCGCGTGGACAACACGGTGTATCCCGCCTCCCTGGATTTGGAGGCGACGGTGAAGCGCCTTGCGGGCAATCCCGCCTATGAGCCGTATTGCCGCCAACTGCTGGCGAAGGGTCCGCTGACCGCTACGCGCGGCAAGCAGGAGACCACGGACCATCCGCCCATCTATCCCACGAACGCGGCTACGCCTGAGAACCTGGGTCCGGCCGAATTCAAGCTGTACAACCTCATTGCCCGCCGATTCCTGGCAACGCTTTCCGAACCGGCGTTCATCGAGGGCACCAAGGTGACCATCGAGGTGAACGGAGAGCCGTTCGCCGTGCGCGGCGACGTGCTTGCCATCCCCGGTTTCCGCGGCATCTACCCGTACGGCCTGAAGAAGGACGAGCAGCTTCCCTCGCTGGAGCAGGGCGAGCAGATCGCCTTCAACGGCGCCACGCTGACGAAGAAGCAGACCGAGCCGCCCGCCCGCTATTCCCAGGGCAAGCTGATTCAGGAGATGGAGAAGCGCGGACTGGGCACGAAGTCCACCCGCCATTCCATCATCGAGCGCCTGTACACCGTGAAATACGTGCAGAACAACCCCATCGAGCCCAGTGCGCTGGGCATGGCGGTCTGCGACGCCCTGGGCACCTATGCACCGCATGTGACCAGCAGCGATATGACCGCCGACCTGGAGCGCCAGATGACGCGCATCGCCGAGGGCGAGGAGGGCAAGGAGGAAGTGGTCGATTCTTCCCGCAACATGCTCTCCGAGCAGCTGAACGAGCTGATGCCGCGGCAGGAAGAGGTCAAGGACGCCCTGGCGGACGCCGTGGCGGCGGACGCCTATGTGGGCAAATGCCCGAAATGCGGCAAGGACCTGCAGCTGCGCGCCAGCCAGAAGAACCACTCCATGTTCATCGGCTGCGCGGGATGGCCGGAATGCGACCAGACGTATCCGCTGCCCAGCGGTCGTATCGAGGCGCTGCCGGATCTGTGTCCGACCTGCGGGATGCCGCAGGTGAAGGTGTCCGCCTTCCGCCAGAAGCCCCGCACGCTGTGCATCGATCCGAATTGCCCCACGAATGCGGAGCCCGATGTGGTGGTGGGTACCTGCCACGTCTGCGCCGAGAACGGCAAGGACTTCAAGCTCATCGCCCACAAGAACCCTCGGACACTGAAGCGCTTCATCCGCTGCGAGAACTACGACGAATGCGGAACCGGTTACCCGCTGCCGCAATACGGCCGGATAGAGGCAACGGGCGAAACGTGCCCGGATTGCCAGGCGCCCATCGTCGTCGTGCATACGCAGCGCGGTCCGTGGCGCCTGTGCCCGAATTTCAAATGCCCGGCCAAGGAGCGCGAAGCTGCGGAGAAGGAAGCGCGTAAGAAGGCGCGCGCCGCCGGCAAGCAGGCGGGAAAGAAATCGTCGGGGAAGAAGACGGCGGCAAAGTCGACCGCTAAGAAGTCGACGGCCAAGAAGACGACGAAAAAGAAGCCTGCATCCTCAGAATAGGATGCAGGCTATCCAACGGGGTTCCGATAAAGGAGCCCGTTACCGAAGGGCGGCACGTCGGAGCGATCCGGCGGGTCGCCTTATCTGTCTCAGGGAAAAGATCGCTGCCATCTTCGGGCGGGAGAAGGTGCGCGGTGTGCTCTTCGCATTGCCGGCGATGGACACCAGCACCACCATGGCCGCCATCATGGCGAATGCCACGTAGTCGATGGAGCTGAATGCCGAATGCAGCCAGACGGCGCTCAGGATGGTGGCAGCCACCGGTTCGAGCACGCTCAGCGATCCCACTTCCACGGCGCTGAGGTCCATGACGGCGCGGAAGAACAGGCTGAACGTCACGACCGTTCCCAGGATGACGACGCAGGCCAGCATCAGCCAGCCGGAAAGGTCGAGCGCGGGGAACGACCATTGCGGCACCGCGCAGGCCGTGCCGCCGATGCCGCCGAAGAGCATGCCGGCGGCAAGGACGGGGATGCTGCCCAGTTTCGCCATGAGCGGCTTGGAGAACATGGTGTAGAACGTCACGCCTGCAGCGCATGCGATGCCCCAGAACAGGCCGTCGGGGGATATCGCCAGGCTGGCGGGGTTGCCGCCGGTGGCGATCAGCCACACGGAGACAAGCGCGAGGACGATCCCCGATGCCTCGGCGGGAAGCGGCAGGCGGCGTGCCGCGATGCAGACCACGGCGAGAAGCATGACGGAGTTCAGGCAGCAGAGCACCGTGGCGGTGCCGGCGTTCGTGCTGGCGATGGCCATGGCGTAGGTGAACTGGCTGGAGAAGACGCCTGCCAATCCGAAGGCGACGATCTTCAGCAGCGTACGGGGGTTCTTCAGCGCGGAGAACTTGAGCTGGTGGCCGCGCAGCTGCAGCAGGGCCAACAGGATCAGGCCCGCGGAAACCATGCGGATGGAGGTAAGCTCCAGCACCCCCAGTCCGTATTGGCTGGAAAGACACTGGACGCAGGCTCCCGAAAAGCCCCATCCGATGCTTCCCCCGATCGAGCACAGCAGCCCTCGAATACGTTGCGGCATGTTCGCCCCACCGCCTTTTCCCGTTGCGGTTTCCCTTAATGCGCCCGCGATTCTAGCAAGCGTGATTGCCGTGTAAACCCCTTTCACAAATCCGCGAAACGCGTTCACGGAATCCACAAGCAGCGTCCTGCCGAGAGCGCTGGGAAACCTGTTCGAAACATTTCGGCGATCTTCCAACAAACCATGCGAAACAACCGTCATTTCTGCCGAGCAATCGAAAACACCGCATATGAACAGAGGAAACAGATAGATGAAGACATATAGGTCGATTCAAAACGGTGCTAATCGAAACTTTTATTTCGCCAAGGCGACGTGTACATGAAACCGTGCTGAAACGACTTCGAAATACAGCGCAGGCAGACTGATAACCGTCAGTTGGTGAGAGGAAATCACCGGATCTACTACAAGGAGGTTAGGGCAATGTTCGATACGGGTTCGACCGCATTCATGATGATCTGTGCAATGCTGGTCCTGATAATGACACCCGGCGTGGCGTTCTTCTATGGAGGCATGTCCCGCCGCAAGAACGCGGTCAATACCATGTTCATGTCTGTTGCCACGATGGGGGTTGTGGCAGTGGTCTGGATCCTGGTTGGATGGTCGTTCGCATACGGCGGAGACGGTTCGATTCCGTTCTTCGGAGGTTTCGACCAGCTTGGATGCTTGGCTGCCGTACAGGATGTGCTCAATACTGCTGCAAGCCATCCTGATGCAGGCAATTATCCCTCTATCGTCGATATCGTGTTCCAGCTTGCATTCTGCATGATCACCACGGCCATCATCGGCGGCTCCCTTGCCGGCCGTATGAAGTTCGGTCCGTTCCTGGCATTCATCGCCATCTGGTCTGCAATTATCTATGCTCCCCTGGCGCACATGGTCTGGGGCGGCGACGGCAGCCTGATTGGCGACACGATCGGCGCACTCGACTTCGCCGGCGGCGACGTTGTGCACATCTCTTCCGGTCTTACCGGTCTGATCCTGTGCATCCTGTGCGGCCAGCGCAAGGGCTTCGGCATGATGAACTACCGCGCCCACAATGTTCCCATGGTCATGCTCGGCGCAACGCTGCTGTGGTTTGGTTGGTTCGGCTTCAACGCCGGCTCCGAGTTCGCCGCTGACGGCACTGCCGGCCTGGCTCTGCTGAACACCGTGGTCGCCTCCGGCGCCGCAATGCTCTCCTGGATGTTCATGGAGAATCGCATGACCCACAAGACCACCCTGGTCGGCGGCGCTACCGGCCTGGTTGCCGGCCTGGTCGTCATCACCCCGGCTGCAGGCTTCGTGGAGCCCTGGGCAGCGCTTATCATGGGCCTCATCGTTTCGCCCATCTGCTACCTGGCCATCTCGAAGCTGAAGGCCAAGATCGGTTACGACGACGCGCTTGATGCATTCGGTTGCCACTGCATCGGCGGCATCACCGGCGGCATCCTGACGGGCCTGTTCTGCGTACCCGAGCTGTCCTGGACCGATTTCGGCGGCCTGTTCTACACTGGCGATCCCAGCCTGCTGCTCAGCCAGATCGCAGGCATCCTGATCACAATCGCGTTCGTGGGCATCGCCGATGTGATCCTGGGTGTCATCATCAAGAAGATCGCCGGCGGCCTGAGGGTCCCGGATGAGATCGAGGCACGTGGCCTGGATGTCACGGTTCACGGCGAATCCGCCTACCCCGCATTCCTGGGCTTGGACTAACGAACGCAAGGAGGACCATTATGAAGAAGATCACCGCAATCGTACGTCCCGAGAAACTCGAGCCTTTGAAGGAAGCCCTGTTCAAGGCAGACGTCAACGGCATGACGCTCAGCCAAGTGCAAGGCTGCGGCAACCAGCACGGCTGGAAGGAGTACTTCCGCGGAACCGAGGTGCTGCTGAACATGCTGCCGAAGGTGAAGTTCGAGTTCATCGTGAACGACGATCAGGTTGATCCGCTGGTAGATGTCATCTGCAAGACGGCTCGGACGGGCGAGGTCGGAGATGGCAAGATCTTCGTTTCGAACGTCGAGGAAGCGGTTCGCATCCGCACGGGCGAGCAGGGCGAAGCAGCCGTATAGCATCGGGTTCCCGCAACGCCCGCAACAAGAGGAGGGACGGTCCGCCGAAAGGCGGGCCGTCCTTTTCCTTTTGCACGAAAACGGCAACTCATCAGGCTCTATACGTTCTGGGTGAAACCTTTGTCGCGGGTTGGTGAATGGTATGTCCCTTCTTCGTGTGCATGACAGCTTCTTTTGGAAAAGACTTCTAGACTGTACGTTCGATAGGAAAGCGAAGGAAAGCGAGTGATAGCACGTGGCGTATGAACCTACGCAGGGCGCACCTCGGCAGAACCGGGGGAATCGGCCGGTTTCCGCGTCTCGGGACAGCGGGTACCGGGCCGGCCGTTCTTCTACGGTCCAGTCGGGATACGCGACCCAGATGCCTACCGGGGCAGAACGCACGCAGATGGCCGGAGGCGGCAATGCCGGTCCCGGCAAATCCGGCAATAATCCGAAGAAAGAGCAATCCGTAGGGAAGAAGGTCCTGTCGGACGTTTCCGTGGCGCAGATCACGGCAAGTGCGCTGGCGGCAGTGACCGCCATGTTGTTCTCTTCGCAGATCGGCCTTGCGGGCTCTGCAATCGGCGTTGCGGCATCCGCCGCCGTCACGGCGCTCTCGTCGCAGATCTACAAGAGCTTCATCACGGCATCCAGCGAGAAGGCGAAAAAGCAGTTCAACTCCGACTCCGATTCCGGTCAGACGACCGTCATGCCCGGTACGGGTGCATCCGTCCGTCCCGGTACGACGCCGCTGAATGCGGACGGCACCGGAGCGAAGTCGGCTGCGCAGCCGCAGTCCATCTACGGCACCGACCGATCGAAGTACTCCGCGAACAGCGCGAAATACTCGCATAAGGCCGCGAAGTCCCATAAGCATGCGGTGATGGGTTCGCTGGACGTCACGAAGAAGAAGTGGTTCGCCATCGTGATCATGACCGTCGTCGGCTTGCTGACGGTGTTCATCACCGCCCATGTCATCAACACCGCCACCAGCGGCGAGGGCCTGGGCGCGAAAACGGCGCCGATCATCCGGGTGAGCGATACGGCGAGCAGCTCTTCTGCCGATCAATCGAATGCATCTGCCGATAACCAGGACAGCAGGCCTTCCTCGTCCTCGACCATGAACGGATCTTCCAGCTCGAATGGCAACACGGATGCGAACCAAGGTGGCAATGCCGCATCCAGTTCCAACACGAACGGAAACGGCGGCAATACGGCGAATAACGGCAATACCGCGTCTTCTTCCAGCAATGGCGGAACCGGTTACAGCAGCTCTTCGAATACGACGGCTTCCAGTTCATCTTCCGCTGCGGCGGACATGACGGCATCATCCTCTTCGAACACGGTTTCCAGCAGCTCGACCACGGGTTAACTGCCGCTGCTCATCGGCCGCATCCCAACCGCGTTTCGGCGTTTTCGCTAGTTTCGGAGCCCCGCCCTCGGAGTGAACTGCACCCCAGTTCTTGGAGCCCATAAGTAAAGTCTATCAGCTACGCTGCTGTCTCGAGGGTCCGATTCCCGTATTCCACGGGGGTCAGGCCCTCGAGCCTCTTCTGCCTTCTCACCGTGTTCCAGTGAACGATGTATGCTTCGAGGTCGGCCTTGAAGGACTCGAAGTCGGGCCATTCCTGGCCCCTGAAGAACTCGTCCTTGATGTGGCCGAACAGGCCTTCCGTGCACGCGTTGTCCAGGCAGTTGCCCTTGCGCGACATGCTCTGCCTGAACCCCGCTTCCTCGACCCTCTTCCAGTAGCGCTCGTGCTGGTACTGCCAGCCCATGTCGCTGGTCAGGATGGGGGTCTTGCCCTCCGGCTTCCTGGCTATCAGCATATCCAGCATCTCGTCCTGCTGCCGCAGGCCCGGGTGCTGCGAGACGGACCAGGCGACCACCTCCTCGCTGAAGAAGTCCAGCACCGGCGCGAGGTACGCCTTGCCCCACGGCTGCGCGAACTCCGTGACGTCGGTTCCCATCTTCTGCCACGTCCCGCTGGCGGAGAAGTCCCGTCCGATCAGGTTCTCGAAGGTCTTCCCGACCACGCCCTTGTAGGAGTTGTACCTGTGATAGTCGGTCTCGCGCCTTATGCCGCAGCTGATGCCGATCTCGTGCATCATCTTGAGCACGGTCTTGTCGGCTATGCGCACGCCCTCCTCGGCGCGCAGGCACATCGCGATCTGGCGGTGGCCGCACCCGTTCGGCGTTCTCCCGAAGATCTCGGCGACCTTCGCCCGCAGCTCGGGCCTCGTGGGCGGCTTCGCGGGCTTCTCCCTGTTGTAGTGGTAGGTCGACGCCGGGAGGCCCGACGCGGCCAGGAGGTCCTTGAGCGCGTGGCCCTGCCCTGAAAGCTCCCTGATCACCTGGCACTTCTCCCAGGTGCTCGCTTCTCCGCCTCCAGGGCCCTCAATTTTTTTAGGTAGGCCACCTCGGCCCTCAGCCTGCGGTTCTCCGCCTCGAGCTCCTGTTCGCGGGTCGCCGGGCACGCCCGGCCGCCGCCCTTGCGCGGGCGCCCCCTCGGCTTCGGCCTCAGGGCCTCCGGCCCTCCCTCGCGGTAGCTCCTCGCCCAGTTCTTCAGCTGCGTCGCGCCCACGATGCCGTACCTGGACATGACCTCCTGCCTGGTCATCCCGAGGTCGACGTAGTCCCGAGCAGCGGCCAGCTTGGTCTCGTAGTCGTACGTTCTGTGCTTGGACCCCATCGCCAGGAACACCTCCGCGCCCACCGCCTTGTACGTGTAGACCCAGTATTGCGCGATGTTCCTAGATACGGCAAGCTCCGACGCGATCGCCCTGAAGCTGTACCCCTTCTTGATGAGATCGGCGGCCCTTCGACGGGTTTCCAGGCTATGCCTCTTCATGACAGAACCGCACCTCCTAAATCCGGACTCTCTTTCTAAGTCCAAGATCAGGGGTGCGGTTCAGAGGAAGGCGGGGTTTTCGCGTATCTGTCCCTTTTGTACCGAAACATCGCAGGAGTCGGCATCTGCGGGTGCTGCCGTATAATCGAGGGCATGGAAAAAGTCATTACAAAGGAACAGGTTGCGCAGACCGTGCGGGAAGCCATTCCGCATCTGGCTTGCGAACTGCCGCCCGATATCCTTGCGGGCATTCAGGAGGCCGCGCGGACGGAGACGTCGCCGCGTGGGAGCGAAGTGCTGCGCCAGCTGTGCGAGAACGCGCGGATTGCCGCTGAAGACCATGTGCCCATCTGCCAGGATACCGGCACGGTTTGGGTGTGCCTGGAGGCGGGCCCCGGCGTGCTGGTGGAGGCGGATGTATTCGCATCCGTGAACGAAGCCGTCGGCGCCGCCTACACGGAGCACCTCCTGCGCAAATCCGTCGTGCGCAATGCGGTGCACGACCGCGCGAACACCGGCGACAACACGCCGGCATTCTGCGAGTTTCATTCCATCGACGAGCCTGGGGCGGCGCGCGTCAGCATCATGCTGAAGGGCGGCGGCTCGGATAATGCCAGTCGCGTGACCATGCTCGTGCCCGGGGCGGGGAAGCAGGGGATCATCGACGAGCTGCTGGATTGCGTCGACCACAAGGCGGCGAATGCATGTCCGCCGCTTGTCATCGGCATCGGCATCGGTGCCACGTTCGACAAGGTGGCGGGCCTGGCGAAGCGCGCGCTGCTTCGCCCTGTGGACCGGCCGGCCCCCGATGCACGGGACGCCGCGTTGGAGCGCGAGCTGCTGGACATCGTGAACGGTACCGGCATCGGGCCCGGCGCACTGGGCGGATCCACCACGGCCCTTGCCGTGAAGGTGAATACGGCGCCGTGCCACATTGCGGCGCTGCCGCTTGCCATCAACATGGGATGCTCTGCCATGAGGAGGGGTACGTATGAGCTCTGAGGAAGCTAAGGCTTCGGCCGTATTGGAGCCGATGCGCCTGCAGATGCCCTTCGACCGTGCGCAGCTGGCGAACCTGAAGGCGGGCGACTGCTGCCTGATCAGCGGCCCCCTGTACACGTTGCGCGATGCCGGTCACATCCGCCTTCTGGAAGAGCTCGACGGCATGGCCCCCGATGCGCCCCTGCCGTACGGCCTGGGCGGTCAGGCCATCTTCTATGCCGGCCCGACGCCCGCCGCTGCGGGCCGCCCGTTCGGTGCAGTGGGTCCCACGACGGCTTCGCGCATGGATTTCGCGGCTCCGCGGTTGTACGACCGGGGCATTGCCGCGACCATCGGCAAGGGAAAGCGCTCGGCAGCGGTTCACGACGCGTGCAAGCGCAATGGCGCGGTCTACTTCGTTGCCACTGGAGGAGCGGCAGCCTACCTGGCGAAATGCGTGGTCTCGTCGGAGACCGTCGCCTATGGCGACCTGGGCACGGAAGCCCTGCGCTGCATCCAGGTGAAGGATTTCCCCGTGTTTGTGGGAATCGACGCAGCAGGACGGGACATCTACGATTTGGAAGAAAACGGACCGGCGCGCTAGCGCCCGGCTGTTTCTGAGGTACTGCATATGATTGGCGAAGGCAAGAGCAACGGCCCCGGCATCTTCATCACGTTCGAAGGCGGCGAAGGTGCCGGCAAGACGACGCATGTCAACTTTCTTGCGGGCGCTCTGCGCCAGCTGGGCTGCGACGTGGTGGTCTTGCGCGAACCGGGCGGAACCCCGATCGGCGAGGCGCTGCGCAAGGTAGTGCTCGATGCCGGCAATTCCGAGATGGCCCCCGAAACGGAGCTGCTCATCTACGAAGCCGCCCGTGCGCAGCTTGTGCGCGAGGTCATCGTCCCGGCGCTTGCCGCGGACAAAGTGGTGTTGTGCGACCGCTTCTACGATTCCAGCATCGCCTACCAGGCATGCGGGCGCGGCCTGCCGCGCAATTTCGTGCAGCAGGCGAACAACTTCGCCTGCCAGGGCATTCATCCGTGCCGCACCATCCTGCTCACCACGGATGCGCCGGCGGAAGAGGGCCTCGAGCGTGCGACGCATCATGGCGATGCCGATCGCCTGGAACAGGCCGGCGTCGGCTTCCATACGGCAGTCAACGAAGCATTCCAGCAGATTGCGAGCGAGAATCCGGAGCGCGTTCGCGTTGTCTCATCTGCCGGCCCGAAACCCGAAACGGCGCGCGCCATCTTCAAGGAAGTGGCGGATATCTTCGAATGGGGCAATGTGGACGAGGTGTTCCCGGAAGGATTCTTCGAGGTCATCAACCAGGTCAACACGGACCAGAAGGCCACGATCCCGGGAATGGCATAGCGCATGGCGGATATCTTCGACAGCATCTACGGCCAGCCGAAGGTGCGGGCGTTCCTGCGTGCAACCGTCAGCGAGAACCGCGTATCGCATGCCTACCTGTTCACCGGGCAGGCGGGCTCGAACAAGACCATCGCAGCATATGCGCTTGCGCAGGCCGTCGTATGTCCGCGCCACGGCTGCGGCGAATGCGACGATTGCAAGCGCGCGAAGCGCCGCCGGCATCCCGACATCCACTACGTGCAGCCCGCCGGCGCGAACGGCTATCTGGTGGGGCAGATCCGCGACATCGTGGCTGATAGCGCCTTGGCGCCCATCCGCGCCCAGCGCAAGGTGTACATCATCGATCGCGCAGACCGCCTGGGCGTGCATGCGGCGAATGCCTTCCTGAAGACGTTGGAGGAACCGGCGGACGATGTGGTCATGATCCTGCTGGGACGCACGCGCGACAGCGTACTGCCCACAATCGTGTCCCGCTGCCAGGTCGTGCCGTTCCGCCAGATTCCCGCTAAGGAAGCCGTCGGCATCCTGGTGCAGCATACGGGCGTGTCGCCGGAGCGCGCGGCGGCAGCCGTCCAGGCGTGCGGCGGGTCCATCAGCCGCGCCTCGGAATTCGTGCGCAGCTCGGAGCGCATGGCGCACCGCAAGCGCCTGCTGGAGATCATGGGCCTTCTGGAAACGGCCGACGACTTGGATGTCATCGACTACGCGCGCGAGCTGACGAAGGCGGCGAACGCGCCGCTGGATGCCGCCCGAAAGGAACAGGAGCGCGAGCTGAAGGACAACGCGGATTTCCTGGCCACGAGTGCGCTGCGCCGTTTGGAGCAGCGCAACAAGAACGCGCTGAATATGAAGGCCGCCCAGTATCTGCGCCAGACCACGGCCATCATCCGGTCGTGGCTCCGCGATGTCCTGATGGTGGTTTCGGGCGCCCCGCAGCTGGTCATCAACGTGGACGCGTCGGCGTCCATCCAATCGGCGGCTGCGAAAACGGATGCGGCACGCGTATCGCGCGCCCTGCGCGCGGTCGACCAGACGGACGAGGCGTTCACGTATAATGTATCTCCCGAGACATGCTTGGATGTCTTGCTTTTCGATATGAGAGAGGCCTTGTATGGCTCTTGTAGCATCAGTTAGATTGCCCTTCGATCCGCGAACGCGCTGGTTCGACCCGAAGGGGTTTGAAATACACGCCGGCGACGACGTCATCGTGCGCACCGCCCGCGGCCTGGAATTCGGCAAGGCCGTCGGCGAGGTTGCCGAGGTGGACGACCTGCAGATAAAGAACCTGCGCAGCCCGCTTCAGCCCGTTGTCCGCATGGCCACGGACGAAGACCGCGACCAACGCGACGCCATGGAGCGCCTGTCGAAGGAGGCGCTGCCCGTCTTCAAGCGGTTGGCTGCGCAGACGAATGAGAACATGCATCCCATCAAGGTGCAGTACCTGTTCGACGGCAATCGCGCCGTGTTCCTGTTCGAAGCGGAGGAGCGCACGGACTTCCGCGAACTGGTCCGCCGCCTTTCCAGCGAGCTGCATGTGCATGTGGATATGCGTCAGATCGGCGTGCGCGACGAGGCGCGCATCGTTGGCGGCATCGGGCATTGCGGCCAAGAGCTGTGCTGCTCGCGCATGGGCGGCGAGATCTGCCCGGTGTCCATCAAGATGGCGAAGGCGCAGGACCTTTCGCTGAACCCCCAGCAGATCTCCGGCGTCTGCGGCAGGCTGATGTGCTGCCTTCGCTACGAATACGACACGTACAAGGACTTCAAGTCTCGCGCGCCGAAGAACAATGCGACCATCAGCACGCCGGAAGGCGATTTCAAGGTCTGCCAGCTTGACATGCCGCACGAGGAGGTCGTGCTCCGCACGGATGAGGGCAAGCGCGTCCGCATACCGCTGTCCGCGTTCGACGAGCCGGCCGAAGACGCCGAAAGCCGGCGGCCCCGTTCCATCGGCGACGCTTATTACGAGTACGCCCAGGCATCGGAGCGGGATGCCCGTTCCGCGCTGCTCGTCGGCTCCACGGAGCGCTTCACCGGCAAGGACAAGCTTGCGGAGAAGGGCGAGATCCACCGCAATCCCACGCGCCCGCATCGGGCCCAGGCGGAATCCGGCGAGAAGAAGAGCACGCGTCGGCGCCGTCGTCGCTCCCGCGGCGGCCAGCAGGGCGCCCAGGATTCCCCGAATCGCCAGGGCACCGCGCGCGGCGGGTCGTCCTCGCGCTCGAAGAACGGCCATGCGGGTCAGAAGGGCGAAGGGCACGCACCTGCGCATCGCCGTTCGCGCAACCGCAACCACAACGTCTCCGAGGAATCGCGCGCGAAGCATACGGAGCTGGCGAAGAAGCAGGACGGCACGCTTGCGAAGACGGACGGCCAGAAGCAGCAGGCGAAATCCGAGAAGAAGCAGGGCGGCAACAAGAACAACCGGAGATCGCGTCCGCCCCGCAAGACAGGTTCGGGCAATCGCCCGAAGGGCGCTCAGGGCGGGCGGCCCGCTGCGCAGGGCGCCAAACAGGGCGGTACGGGCAACGGCGGCGGCAACGGTTCGTCGCATCGCCGTTCGCGCCGCCGTACCCACAAGACAGGAGGAACGGAAGATGCCGTATAAGGGAGAATTGCTGACGGATCTCTATCAGCTCACTATGGCGCAGGGCTATTGGGCCTGCGGCAAGGTGGATGAGCGCGCGTGCTTCCACATGACATTCCGCGAAAGCCCCTTCAAGGGCGGTTTCGCCGTTGCCTGCGGCATGGACCAGCTTGCCGAGCTCATCGAGGATTTCTCGTTCACGGATGAGGATATCGAGTATCTGGCAAGCATTCCCGCGCCCGCCGGCGGCAAGATGTTCGACCCGGGCTTCCTGGAATACCTGCGCACGATGAAGCTGGACCTGGATATCGACGCGGTCCACGAGGGCACGATCGTCTTCCCCCAGGACCCCGTTGTGCGTGTCATGGGTCCCATCCTGCAATGCCAGATCATCGAGACGCCGCTGCTGAATATCGTGAATTTCGAGACGCTCATTGCCACGAAGGCGGCGCGCGTGTGCCTGGCTGCGGAAAGCCCCGTTGCGGAATTCGGCCTGCGCCGCGCGCAGGGTCCGGCGGGCGGGCTGTATGCCAGCCGCGCCGCCGTCATCGGCGGCTGCTCCAGCACGAGCAACGTGCTTGCCGGGCAGCGTTTCGGCATCCCCGTATCGGGCACGCATGCGCATGCGTGGGTCATGTCGTTCGATGACGAGCTGACGGCATTCCGCGAATATGCCCGCATCATGCCGAACAACTGCGTGCTGCTGGTGGACACGTACGATGTGGAGAAGGGCATCGACAACGCCATCACCGTCGGCCTGGAGATGAAAGAGCGCGGTCAGCACCTGATGGGCATCCGCATCGATTCCGGCGACCTGGCCTGGCTGGCGAAGATGGCCCGCCGCAAGCTGGACGATGCCGGCCTGACGGATACGGGCATCGTGCTTTCGAACGACTTGGACGAGAACACCATCCGCTCCATTCGCCAACAGGGTGCGCAGGTCATGAGCTGGGGTGTGGGCACGAAGCTTGCCACGGCATACGACCAGCCCACGCTCGGCGGCGTCTACAAGCTTTCCGCCGTGAAGGACAAGGGCAGCGACACGTGGCGCGATTGCCTGAAGATCACGGCGCAGAGCGTGAAGCTGACTACGCCCGGCGTGCTGGATATCCGCCGGTACTTCCACGGCAACGGCAAGATTGCCGGCGACATGGTGTACGACGTGAATACCGGCATCAACGCCGATGAGATCATCGTCGACCCCGCCGACAGCCTGCGCCGCAAGAACCTGGGAGGCAAGCGTTTCGAGACGCTGCTGAAGCCGCTGGCGAAGCACGGGCAGGTGTGCCTGGAGCCGGAGTACCGCGACACCATGGCCGCCCAGCAGCGCACGAAGGACGGGCTTGAGACGCTGGATGAATCCCAGAAGCGCATCCTGAACCCCCATACGTACCCGGTCGGCTTGGAGCGGAACCTGTATGAACGTCGTGCCGCTTTGGTTGAAAGCAAGTTGGGAATCTAATAACGTATTCCCAAAATGAGTTTCGGGCTTTGAGGGGATCTTGGAGGGGAGACCCGCCAGGGCGTGAGAGAGAAAGAGGGCCTTTTGGCTGCGAAGTGCAATCTCATCGTTGATTCGTGTTGCGATCTGCCGATGGAACTGGTGGACCGTCCCGGCATCTATCTGATCAAATACCCATATATCATCGAGGGAAAGCAGTACTTCGATGATATGTTCACCTCCATTACGCCGAAGGAATTCTACGACCGCATGCGTGCGGGGGAATTTCCCACCACGGCGCAGATTCCCCTGGACGATATCCAGAAGGCGTGGACTACGGCAGCCGAAAGCGGCGTGCCCACCGTGTACCTATCCTTCACGTCCGGCCTCACCGGCACGGTTGACCAGGCATGGCGCCTGATGAACGAAACGAAGGAGAAGTATCCCGACGCGGAGCTGTACCTGGTGGATACGCTCCAGGCGTGCACGGCAGAGGCTATGCTGGTATACGAGGCGCTGAAGCAGCGCGAGAAGGGCCTTACGGCCAGCGAGATGGTCGAATGGGCCGAAGGCGCCAGCAAGCACCTGAACGACCAGTTCATGGTCGACGACCTTACGGCGCTGAAGAAGGGCGGCCGTATTCCCCCTGCAGCGGCTTCGCTTGCCATGAAGCTGGACGTGAAACCCATGCTCACCATCACGCTCGACGGCAAGCTGGGCCTGTGCGGCATGGCGCGCGGCCGCAAGAAGGGCATCAAGCAGCTGCTGGGCTATTTCACGAAGCGCATTCCGGAGGGTGAGCGGGATCGGACCATCTTCGTTGGCCATGCGGATTGCCCCGAAGATGCGGAGCGCCTGGTAGACATGCTGAAGAAGGTTGCGCCGGGTGCGGATATCGTCATCACGAACGTGGGCCCCGTCATCGGCTCGCATGTGGGTCCGGGCATGATCTCCATCGTGTTCTTCGGTCCGGACCGTTCGAACGACGAGACGCTGCTGGGCCGTTTCGGAAAGAAGAAGGCATAACGCATAATGGTGAAATCATTCGCATTCTACGGGGACAGCGCCGTCGGCCAGGTCCTTGCCGAAAATCTGCAGGCGGCGGGCTTCGAACTTGCCGACAGCATGGAAACGGCCGATGCCATATTCACGTATTGCCTCACGCAGCAGCAGCTGGAGGATGCCTATTGGGAAACGGACGGCATCCTTTCGAAGGCGAAGAAGGATTGCTGCCTTGTGGACCTGAGCCCCTCCACGCCCTCTTTCGCGAAGGAGCTGTACGCCTTGGCGCGCGTGTCCGAGCTGCAGGCCCTGGACGCTCCTCTGACGGTGAAGGACATCACCAGCGAGAAGGCGTTCGGCGATGCAGACGATGTGATCCTGCTGGTGGGCGGCGAAGAGGAGATCCTCGAACGCATGAAGCCGATGCTGTCCGCCATCGCGCATTCCGTCCGGTTCATGGGCGTTCCCGGTTCCGGCCAGCTGGCGAAGGTTTCCCAGACCATCCAGCTGTCCGCGCAGCTGGTGGCGCTGGTGGAGAGCCACGCTATCTGCTGGGCGAATAAGGAGAAGGCGTTCGATGCCGTTTCCGCTGCCGTGGACGATGGACTGCTGTCTCCGTATGCGGCGCGCTTATGCCGGGCCATCGAGGATCGCGAATTCCACGGCACGTATTCTGCGCAAGTCTTGCTTTCCGAGCTGCAGGCGGTGTTGAACACGTCTGAGGACACGGATGTCGTGCTGCCCCAATCCGAGGCATGCCTTCGTCTGGTGGAGCTGTTCCTGGTGGTTGGCGGCACGGACATGAACGCGACCGCCCTGGGTCTGGTATATGCGGACAAAAAGGAATCGGATGCGTATCATCTTGATTGGTCGCGGGCGGAGAGCCTGTACCAACAGGGCCATGACGACGATGATGACGAAGACGAGTACGATCCGCGCACGGAATTCGACGATTTCGAGGGCGACGACGGTTATGCAGGCGGCTACGGTGCCTTCTCTTCCAACTGAGTGCGAGCTGTGCCCGCGCCGTTGCGGCGTGAATCGCCGTGACGGGCAGATGGGCGTGTGCGGGGCCGACGACACGCTCCGCATCGCGCGTGCGGCCCTGCACGAGTGGGAAGAGCCGTGCATCAGCGTAGGTGCCGGTTCCGGTGCCGTATTCTTCTCCGGCTGTCCCCTTCGCTGCCGGTACTGCCAGAATTTCGATATATCGCTGGGCAATCGGGGCCGCGCCATCTCCACGGAGCGCCTGGTGGACATCTTCTTCGAACTGGCTGATGAAGGCGCGGCGAACATCAATCTCGTTACTGCCACGCAGTATGCGCCGTTCGTGATAGCGGCTGTTTCAGCCGCGCGGGAGCGCGGTCTTTCCCTTCCCATGATTTGGAATACCTCGGGATACGAACTGCCTTCCACGATCGACTTGCTGCGGGGGACCGTTGACATCTACTTGGATGATTTCAAGTACCCGCCTACTACCGTGTCGGATGCGGCCGTGCGGTATTCCCATGCCGCAGATTATTTCCCGGTGGCAACCCGGGCGCTGGACGCGATGGTCGAAGCAGTCGGCGAGCCCCGATTCTCCGACGATGGCACGCTGTTGGGCGGCGTGGTGGTCCGCCATCTCCTGCTGCCGGGACGTTTGGAAGATTCGAAGTACGTGATGCGGTATCTGTGGGAGCGGTACGGCAATCGCGTTCTCTACAGCCTGATGAGCCAATATACGCCCATCCGCACGTTCTCCGATATGCCCGAGCTGAACCACAAGGTCGGTGCCGATGAGTACGAGATGCTGCTGGATTACCTGGACGATATGGGTTTGGAAGATTACTTCTGGCAAGATGGCGATGCTGCAGAGGAGAGCTTCATACCGCCATTCGATGAGACGGGCGTTCTGCCGCAGCGATAGCCGGCGCATGTCCTGTTTCCATGGCTGCTTGGCGCCTTGGCTGCCATTCGCTACGTAGGGAATCCTGCATTTCCGTCATATTGCGCCAGAATCTCTTCGGCATGAACTGTCGCTGCAGCTCCGGGTTGTAGCGTTGCGCGATGGTGATGCTATGCCAGTAGCGCCGCCATGCTTCCTGCATCTCCGCTTCGTCCGCCACCGCAGGCGGCACGTTCACGGAATCGCTCTTCACATAGCTGATGTCGCGGCCGTCGTATATGCCGGATATGCCGTGCACCTCATCGTAGATCACGAAGCGCTCCGTATTGAAGCGCCCGGCGAAGTGCCGCATGAGCAAGGGAACGACGGAGGCATTCGGATTGCACCGTGCGAACCAGATATCGTTCTCCCGATGCTCGAATCGCAGGAACTGAAGCATCCTATGTCGCTCGTTGATCACGGAGCGCACGGTTTTCTGCAGCTGCCACACCAGCGGATTCCCGATGTCGTTGAGCAGGGAGCTGGTATGGGGCATCTGGCACGGTCGATCGCATGTTGCCTTCTTTGCACAGCAGCGGCAGGGGTTCTGGACTTGCAAGGCGTACATGACGAACCGTTGGACGATCAAGGGAACGTCCGGTCCGTCCGACAGCGCAGCAAGATACACGTCTTCGAACGCTTCCGACCCATGCGCGCATACCAGCGTGCGCTGGATGCGCCGGGCATGCGCATAGTTTGTCTGGATGGGAATAACGTCCTGATCCAGGCGGACCTGTACTTCGCCGTCGCGAATGATGTCCGCTTCCCGGTCATGTGCTGCTGCAGCAGCGAATATGGCCGATAGCAAGCCCTCAACGGAACCGTCATATACATAAGCGGCGCCTTCAGATGCCGCATCGAGCGGAATGGCAAGACGCGTTTGCGGCGCGGCGGTACGGTGTGCGGGGGCAATGGTGCCCTTTTGTTGCCCGCTCATCGCGAAATCGCTTCCTTTCGGGTTCCCGTGCGCTGCGCGCGTTGCGCTGCCGCAAAGATGTCCTGGCCCGTCCATGCCGGCGATTGCAGAGTCTTCGATTTCACCTTGCCGTCCTGGGATGTTGAGGCGGCGGCATCTACCGTGCGGTCCAGATCGAACAGCGACAGCTGCCCCTTCGGAACGCGCGCGGCACGGCGGCCGTGGGCGCCGCCCTGGATTGGGGCGGATAGCTGCGCCTTCAATGCTTCGGGTGTCCAAGAGATGCCGGTACCCTGGAAACGGCCGTTGCAGGTGATGAAGAATCGCGCCCGCTTGTAGGCGATTCCCAGCCGTTTCAGCTCTTCGGGCCCCAGCGTTGTCGAACGCCGGGCCTTCATGATGGATCGCACGCCCTTGGCCCCGATTCCCGGAACGCGCAGCAGCTCCTGTTTCGAGGCGGTATTTACCTCAACGGGGAAGAATTCGAGATGGTTCACGGCCCAATTCGCCTTCGGATCGATATGGGGGTCGAGGAACGGGTGGTCGGCATCGATGATCTCGTTCACGTCGAAGCCGTAGAACCGCAGCAGCCAATCTGCCTGGAACAGCCGATGCTCGCGGTCAAGTTGGATGCGGCTGTCTTCTCCCGGCAAAAGGCGGCTGTCGCCGACGGGCAGATACGCGCTGTAGAAGACGCGCTTCAGTCCCAGTTTTCGGTACAGCGCCGAAGTCGTGTTCAGGATGCGGTAGTCGCTTTCCGGCGTGGCCCCGATGATCATCTGCGTGGATTGGCCGGCGGGCGCGAACGCGCGCTCCTTCTTCGGTACCGCCACGTGCACGTTGTAATGGAGGTTCTTCCGCATGAGGGCGCGCGTATCGCGGTCCGAGGCGATGCTGTCCTTTATCTGCCGCATGGGCGCGATGATGGAGTGCTTCGTTTTGTCCGGCGCCAATTTCGCCAAGCTCTCGCTGCTGGGAAGCTCCATATTCACGCTCAGCCTATCGCAGAGGCGGCCCAGCCGCTCTATCAGTTCGGGCGATGTGCCCGGTATTGCCTTCGCATGAATGTAACCGCGGAAGCGGTATTCCCCGCGCAGTATCTCCAGCGCGCGGATGATGAGCTCCGTGGTGTAATCCGGGTTCCTGACCACGCCCGAGGACAGGAACAGCCCTTCGATGTAGTTGCGCCGATAGAAGGAGATCGTCAGGTCTGCCAGTTCGCGCGGTTTGAAGGCCGTACGGGGCACTTCGTTCGAGCGCCTGTTCACGCAATATGCGCAGTCGTACACGCATACGTTCGTGAACAGCACCTTCAGCAGGGATATGCAGCGGCCGTCCGGCGTGAAGCTGTGGCAGCAGCCCGCAGCGACCGTATTGCCCAGCGCTCCGGCCGATGCCCTTCTATCCGAGCCCGACGAGGTGCAGGCGGCATCGTACTTTGCTGCGTCTGCAAGTATCGAGAGCTTTTCGGCAAGGTCCATGCTGCCTCCAAATATCGAATATTTGTTCGTGTTCTCATGCTATGCGAACATCTGTACGTTGTCAATGGAGGGAGCTGTTGCGTTAGAATCAGATGCGAGTGAAAGCAGGTTTGCAATGTCGGAATTCGAATGCAACATACATGACGTCGCGCTGATCTTCGAAGGGGGCGGCATGAGGGCGTCGTATTCGTGCGCCATTGCCGCAGCGCTTCTGAAGAACCACCTGTACTTTCCGCATGTCTACGGTGTGTCCGCCGGATCCAGCAACGCGGTGAACTACGTTTCGCGCGATATCGCCCGCACGCATGATTCGTTCACGAAGCTGGTCTTGGACCCCGATTTCGGCGGAACGCGTTCGTTCCTGGAGCATAAGGGGTTCTTCAACGCCCATTACCTCTACGACGAGGCGGGCCTGCCGGACAACACGTTGCCGTTCGACTATCGCACGTTTGCGGCGAATCCGGCGCAGGTGACGGTTGCGGCGTTCGAGCGAGATACGGGGAAGACGGTCTATCGGACGAAGGCCGATTGGGATTCCACGGCAGATGTCATGAATTCCGTGCGCGCATCGTCCACGTTGCCCATCGTCATGCCGCCGACGACCATAAACGACCGCGTTTGCTACGACGGCGGGCTTGCCGAGGATCACGGCATGCTGGTCAGCCAAGCGCGCCGCGACGGGTTCGAGCGTTTCTTCGTCGTGCGCACGCGGCCGAAGGGCTACCGCAAGCCGGAAGGAGGGAATGCGTTCGTGAAGGCGTTCTTCTGGCGTCGTCCGAAGATGCGCGATGCGCTGGACAGATGGGGTTGCGAATACAACGAGCTGTGCGACGAGCTGGAGCGGATGGAACGTACGGGCCAGGCGCTGGTGGTCTATGCCGATACCGTGACGGCCGAGAATTCCTCGACGGATTACGAACTGCTGGAGGAGAACTACCGCATGGGAACGGACCAGGCGAAGCGCGATCTGGAGAAATGGCTGCGCTTCCTGGGATTGTAGGTTTCAAGTCGGTTGCGCGCCGACATATGGCATAATAGGGCGGTGGCAAGCCAGTGTGGCGCAATGGTAGCGCAACGGTTTTGTAAACCGTCGGTTGCGGGTTCGAGTCCTGTCACTGGCTCCATAGCATGCGAACGGCCGGCGCAGTGAATGCGCCGGCCGATTTCGTTCGCGCGGGTTATGCCGGGTCAGTGCCTGCCGAACAGGCCCTTTTTCTTCGCCTGCTGCTTGGAAACGCCCAAGACGCGGTATCCCGTGGCATCGATTGTGGAACGGACAAGGTCTTCGTCCAACGGTTGCTCGCTTGTGATGACGGTCTGTCCCTTCTTGTGGGACGAGGACACCTTCTTCACCGGCAGGGCGTCGCGGACGGCTTGGTTGATATGGGCTTCGCACATGCCGCACATCATTCCCTCGACTTTCACCACCGTTTCGTACATGCGGTACCTCCTTCTTGTAACTCGGAGATAGTTATAACAAACTAATCAGATTAGACAAGGCTATATCTTGCGGTCTCCTGCGGTTCTCCCGAAATATGTTGTTGCGTCCGCTTGCGCAGCGTGGGCAGGGCATGGCGGTATGCCGAACGAACGGGCTGCGCGCATCCGACACGTGCGGGCGATGTGGAGAAAATGTTTCCCCCATGACATGAGAGGGGGTCTATCCCTGCAGGTTCGTTCGAACCCTGCTATACTCGCGCACGGTATGTGCCCGAAAGGCGGGCATTCCGCAGAGAAAGCGAGCATCATGTTCCTGCAAATGATGAAAGGCAAAATCCATCGTGCGACGGTCACGCAAGCCGACCTGAACTACGTGGGCTCCATCACCATCGATGAGGAGTTGATGGCTGCTGCTGGCATCAGGGAATTCGAAAAGGTTGCGATTGCGGATGTCGACAATGGAAACCGTTTCGAGACCTACACCATGAAGGGTGCGGCCGGATCGGGCGTCATCTGCGTGAACGGCGCTGCTGCCCATTGCGTCAGCGTCGGCGACAAGGTGATCATCATGAATTACGGCCTGTTGACGCCGGAAGAGGCCGACAGCTACGAGCCGAAGATCGTCATCGTGGGCGAGGGGAACAAGCCCATCGAATAACGGCAGGCAGAACAGACTGCTGTGAGACGGCCGCTTCTTCGGAGGCGGCCGTTTGCATATGCAACAGAGAAAGGCGGCAACGATGAAGGAAGAGGCGCAGGCGGGCGCGGGGCATGTGCCCTGTGCGCGGTTCACGTGCGGCATCAACTGCGGATCGGCGTGTCTTCTCTCCGTGACGCGCGATGTGCAGGGCAACGTGCGCATTCGTCCGGTCCTGCCCGCGGGCGTGCAGGCGAATAGCCAGGGCCCCTGTCGCATCGGGCTGGGCATGCTCCGCTGGCAGAGCGCCCCGGAGCGCCTGAAGTATCCCTTGAAGCGCACCGGCCGCCGTGGCGAAGGGCGTTTCGAGCGCATCGGTTGGGACGAAGCCGTCGACATCCTTGCAAACTCTTTGCGCCGGACCATTAAGGAGTACGGGAACGAATCCATCTACGTCGCGTATGGAACCGGCGTCCATTCCGTCACGGGCAATGCGCACAAGCGCCTGCTGAACCTGCTAGGCGGTTACCTGCGGCGCATCTACGATTACTCCACGCATATGGTGCAGGCATCCGTTCCGTACTTGTTCGGCGACGATTTCTCTCCTTATGTCAAGGGATTCTCCTCGTCCTATACGGAGGCGTGCGATCATGCGGACCTGATGCTGCTGTTCGGCGACAATCCCGTCGAGACGCGGCGGGGCCCCATGGGCCAGCGGAGCGACTTCGAACGCGCCCGGCAGGCCGTGCGTTCGCGGGGCGGCCGCATCATACATGTGGATTGCCGTCGCAACGGCTCCGTCGGCATCGATGACGAATGGATCCCCCTGCGCCCGGGTACGGATGCGGCGCTCGTTGCGGGCATCGCATATGTGCTTATCGGCGAGGACCTGGTCGATCGCGCATTCCTGCATCGGTATTGCGTCGGCTTCGACGAGCAGACCATGCCGGCCGACTACCGCGGAAAACATGCCTCGTATGAGGACTACGTGACGGGCAGAGCGTCCGACAGGGTGGCGAAGACGCCCGAATGGGCATCGTCCGTGACCGGTGTGCCGGCGGAGCGCATTCGCCTGCTTGCCCGTCAGCTGGCAGCCGCGAAGGCCCCGTTTATCTCCCAGGGATGGGGCGTGCAGCGGCATGCGAACGGGGAAACGGCCACCCGGGCCATCTCGGTCCTGCCGTGCCTGCTGGGCTGCATCGGCCGTCCCGGCTGCAACACGGGGCAGCGCCCCACGGAATCGCCTGTGGAGCTGGTGCCCGAGCTGCCGCAGGGAGAGAATCCCTGCGGTGTGGGCATACCCGCGTACGAATGGCTGAATGCCGTGGCGTTCGGACCGCAGCTGACGGCGAAGAATGCCGGCGTGCAGGGAGCGGAGCGCCTTTCGCACGGCATCAAATTCCTTTGGAACTATGCGGGGAACTGCCTTACGAACCAACATGGCGATATCAACTGGGCTCACCGCGTATTGGCGGACGAGTCGAAATGCGAGTTCATCGTGGTCCAGGATACGGTCATGACGGACACTGCCCGCTATGCCGATCTCGTTCTCCCCGATGTCATGCAGTGCGAGCACCTGCACATGCGTGCCAACGGATTCTCGGCATTCGGGCACCAGGTTCTCCTGTGCCCGCCGGCATTCTCCGCTCCGGGCGAATGCCGCTCCTCCTATGACGTCATGGCCGATGTGGCGGAGCGGTTCGGCATCAGGCAGGCATTCACGCAGGGACGCACGGAAGAGGAATGGGTGCGCTACCTGTACGGTAGGGCCCGTGCGGATTCGCCGAATCTGCCTTCATGGGATACGCTCATGCAGACGGGCTCATATAGCGAACGCGAGCCTGCCGAACGGGGGCTTGCCGCCTACATCGCCGATCCGGCAGGTCATCCGCTTTCCACGCCTTCGGGCAAGATCGAGATCTTCTCCGCGCGTTTGGCCGAGCTGTCGCGTGAATGGGAGCTTCCGAAAGGACAGGATATCGTGCCGCTTCCGGTGTACGAACCGGAATGCGACGGCCGTACGGCGTTGACGGATCCCATCGGACCGGCAATTTTCGCGGATGGAGCGAAGGCCCGTTTCCCGCTCCAGTGCGTGGGCTGGCATGACCGCATGCGCGTCCATTCCAGCTTCGGGTTCGCAGATGGCGGCGGAATGGGCGCTTCGCGTGCCCGTCATCGCCTATGGATGAATCCCGCCGATGCCCAGCCGCGGGGCATCGCAACGGGCGATGAGGCCGTTGTCGAAAGCCCTGTGGGCGCGATCCGCATCACGGCGCGCGTGACAGATGAAATCGCGCGCGGCGTCGTGGGCATGCCTCAAGGTGCCTGGTATGCGCCCGATACCGCTTCGGCGGACGTCGGGCAGGCGACGACCGCTGCCGGCGATGCCGTTGACGTCGGCGGATGCATCAATACGCTGACGGCGTACCGCCCCACGCCATTGGCGAAAGGAAACGGCGCGGCGAATTCTGCGCGGGTGCAAGTGCGGAAATATCGCCCCGCACGTCTTGGCGCATAGATAAACGCCCCGGGGAGAACTGAACTGCCTCCCATTTCTTGGACATGAGAAATGGGAGGCCCCTTTATGGCTGGAAACCCTTTGTACGACGTCAGCATGAGGCTGCGGGCGGTCGAGCTGTATGACGAGGGGCATGGCCGCGCATCGATCGCGGCCATGCTTGGCGTACCTGAAGAGACCGTGAGAAGATAGCTGGACATCTATCGTTCCGTAGGGATGGAGGTCCTGACCATGATGGGCGAGAAGAAGGCCATATATCCGTTCGAGACTAAGGTAGCCGCCGTCAGGGCGGTCGTAGACGAGGGGATGACGAAGCCCGAGGCGATGGCCAAGTTCGGGATAGTCTCGTCCAGCTCGCTCAAGAAATGGCTGGAGGCGTATAGGGAGGGCGGCCCCGAGGCGCTTAGGCCGAAGCCCAAGGGAAGGCCGCCGAAAGCGGCTGCGGAGGCGCGGCCCATGACGCGCGAGCAGGAGCTGGAGAGGCGCATCCAGAAGCTCGAGGCCGAGAACGCCTACCTAAAAAAATCGATCGCCCTGAAGGCGGAGAAGCGCTCACGAACCGCGAGAAGGCGGCCGCAGTGAGCGAGCTTTCAGGGCGGCACCTCCTTTCCGACCTTCTCGAGTGCGCCGGGCTGGCCAGGTCGAGCTACTACTATGCGCTGTCGCATCCCAAGACGCCCACGAGGCCGGAGCTCCGGGAGAAGGCCGCCGAGATCTTCAGCAGGACCCCCAACGGGTGCGGCCGCAGGCAGATAGCCATGTGCCTGCGCGCCGAGGAGGGCGTGCGCATAGCCGATAAGACCGTGCTCAAGATGATGCACGAGATGGGCATCAGCTGCGGAATCAGGCGCGAGACGGTCTACCACAGGTACAACTCCTACAAGGGCGTGGTGGGCAGGACCTTCGAGAACGTCCTCGGCCGCGACTTCTCCGCCGACGCGCCGTGGGAGAAGCTCGGCACCGACGTCACGGAGTTCAGGCAGCCATGGGGCAAGGCATACCTCGCGCCGGTGCTGGACCTCTGCGATGACGAGATCGCCGCCTGGTCCATCTCCCAGCATCCGGACATGGCCCAGCAGCACGAGATGCTCGACATGCTGCTCCGCAAGATGCCAGAGGGCTGCCATCCGGTGATGCACTCCGACATGGGCTGGCAGTACCAGCACGAGGGCTGGTGCAGGAGGCTCCAGGAGGCCGGCGTCGTGCAGAGCATGTCCAGGAAGGGCAACTGCCTCGACAACGCATGCACGGAAGGCCTGTTCGGTCACATCAAGGACGAGTTCTTCCGCGGCCGGGAATGGCCGGACTTCGAGTCCTTCAAGACGGACCTCGAGGCATACATCGTCCACTGGAACACGGTGAGGAGGCAGGCTAGACTGAAAGGACTGACTCCGGAGGAGTTCCGGAATCAGTCCCAACGAGCGGCATAGGCCGTTAATTAGCCCGTCCAAGAATCGGGGCGCAGTTCACAGAATTCCCCGGGGCGTTTTCGCATATTCCTTCGAATTCGCTATTTATCCTTGCGCGGGATGCGGTAGCGCTCGTATGCTGCGACAACTTTCATCTCGTAATCTTTCCTGCGGCCCTTGACGGTCGTATCCAAGATCAAGCCGCATACGATGGAAAGCATGCCGGCTCCCACGAACGCAACGGCCAGCAAGGCGCTGGGAAGGCGCGGAACCAGACCGGTGTGCGCGTAGTCCGCAATGACGGGAACGCCGACCAGCAAACCGATGATGATGAGGATGAAGCCGACCCAGTTGAAGAGCGCCAGCGGACGGTAGTCCTTGAACAGCGATGCGATCATCAGCAGCACCTTCATGCCGTCCGAGAATGTGTTCAGTTTCGACTCGGAGCCCTCCGGCCGGTCGCGGTACACGATGGGAACTTCCTTGATGCGCCACCGCTTGTCCACGGCATGGATCGAAAGCTCCGTCTCGATCTCGAACCCGGGGGATTCCACGGGGAACGTCTTTGCGAACACCTGGTTGAAGCCGCGGTAGCCGGTCATGACGTCGCTGAATTCGAAATGGTAGATGTGCTTGATGAGCGAACGGACCAAGTTGTTGCCGAAGCCGTGGAACGCGCGGTCGTTCTCCTCGCCGTACGTGCCGTTCGAAAGGCGGTCGCCGACGGTCATGTCGGCCGTTCCGTCCAAAAGGGGACGCAGCAGATCGGGTGCTGCCTCCGCCGGATACGTGTCGTCGCCGTCTACCATCAGGTACACATCGGCATCGATATCGCGGATCATCTGACGGACGACGTTGCCCTTGCCCTGACGGGTCTCCAGGCGGACGATCGCGCCATGTTCGCGCGCGATGTCCCCGGTCCCGTCCGTGCTGTTGTTGTCATACACATAAATGTCGGCGGTCGGAAGCACGCGCTTGAAGTCGTCGACGACTTTCGCGATCGTTACCGCCTCGTTATAGCAAGGCACAAGCACGGCGATGGAGACGCCCTCCGGTGCGAATGCGGTCATATCTAGTCCCTTTCCCTCTTGAAGAACGACAATATCCTAGCGATATAACAGCTTTGAAATCGTAAATTGGGCCGAATACACAGGAGTAACTGTTTTTTTACAATTTATGGAAATAGATAACGACAACCAGGCGTCTGATATTATTCGAACCATCGTTATTTTAATTGCATCATGGCGGCGTCTCTGAGGTAAAGGCGCATACAGGGGAGTGGAAAACTTTGGTAAGAACTGTGGTACTTGTGCGCCACGGCAAATCTGCTTCGGCGCAGAACGGTGGCGAGGATGCATCCCGTCCGCTTACGCCGGCGGGGCTTCGTGCCATCAAGGCGACCTATCCTAAGACGTTCGCATTGCTGGAGGATTCGGATGTCCATATATGGACGAGTCCGTATACGCGGGCGTTCCAGACGGCCGAAGTGGTTTCCCAGGTCATAGGCGACGGCTGCATCGAGGGACATTATTCCCTTGCCCGTTCGGATGCGAAGGAATTCTTGCGCGACTTGCTGGAATCATCCGGCGAAACGGTTATCGCCGTCGGCCACAATCCGATGATCGAAGACACGGCCGCGCGTCTTCTGGGCTATCGCGTCCCGTTCGAGAAGGGCACGGCGGCCGCTATTGCGCTGTCCGGCATCGAGGAGAACAAGGAGCCGAAGGTGTCGGATCTTTCGGGCGAGCTGCTCTGGTTCGTGAAAGGGCCGGACTGGCACCGCTGGAAGGTGCTCCAACGCCTTTCGGACGCTATCGCCCAGGCATCGGACGAATATTCGGCGGCATCTCTGGCGGCGTTCTCCTCAAACGGCGAGACGCAGATGCTTAACGACGCGCTGGAGAAGGCGGCCCGTCTGCGTGCGTTCCTGTCATTCGTGCGCCCGTTTGCGCGGGAGCATCGGGTGGTGGAGGTCATCAGCTATCTGGACGACCGCCTGGTGGAGATGAGCCGCCTGCATTCCTACGACGTGCTGTGCCGCGAGATCGCCTCGCGCCGGTACGCTGCGCATTCGCGGCTCATCAACAACCTGGGAAGCGGCCTGAACCGGCAGGAAGACCGGCCGTTGTCGCTTGACGAGCAGCTTACGGCGCCCGATCCGCAGCCGACGCTCTACGAACACGCGTGCAAAGTGCGCGGCGAGGCATGGGAGCGCATGTACGGCATCTTCCGCTCGAAGAAGGAGATGAAGAGCTTCGATTCCTTTGTCGAGAAGGCGCATGACCTGAAGTGGCGCAGGCGCATCGAAGAGGGCGGGCTGCCGTCCGAGATGATCCAGGCACGGTATCGGGATCTTTCCGAGGCCCTGGTCGAAGAATGGCACGCCGTGTATTTCGGCGACCGTAAGGCTGTCAGGCGCTTGCGCTTCGATATCGAGCGCATCGTGTCCATCGGGGACGACCTCCTGAAGCTGTCGGACGAATCGCCTACGTATCTTCCGAAGGCATTGCTGGATTCGTACGAGGACATCAAGGAGCTGTGCAACGTCCGTACGATGCGGACGATCCTTGCGCATTGGGATACGGCGAAGCTCTACGGCGAAGCCACGTATCAGATGGTGGCGCTCAATTCCCAGTTGGTGGAGCGCGAGAATCGCCTGATTGCGAAGATGGAGCTTGCCCGGGCGTAATGCTCGTGCGCACTTCCTGTATATAAGAAGAACGACCGGCCGCATCTTTGCGGCCGGTCGTTTCTGTCCGAGGGAGCTATCGGGTCCGGACGGTACGATTACGCCTGATAGCCGTTCGGGTTCTGGCTCTGCCAATGCCAGCTGTCGCGGCACATGTCGTCCAGGTCGTATTCGGCCGTCCATTCCAGTTCCTTGCGCGCCTTTTCCGCGGACGCATAGCAGACGGCGATATCTCCCGCGCGACGCGGCTTTATGGCGTAGGGAAGCGTGCGCCCGCACGCGCGCTCGAACGCGTGCAGCACATCCAGCACGCTGGATGCTTTGCCGGTGCCCAGGTTGAACGTGCCCACGCCGCGGCGCGTGCCGTCGGGGTCGGGAGTTCCCGGGATGCTGGCGCGGTCCGTTGCCGTGCCGGTCCCAATCTTGCCGCCCATCCATTCCAGCGCCTTCACATGTCCGCGCGCCAGGTCAACCACATGGATGTAGTCGCGCATGCCCGTTCCGTCCGGCGTGGGGTAGTCGTCGCCGAAGACGCCCAGCTCCTTCAGCTTCCCCGAGGCAACCTGCGCCACGTACGGCACCAGGTTGTTCGGGATTCCCTTCGGGTCTTCGCCGATGAGCCCGCTCGGATGTGCGCCGATGGGGTTGAAGTAGCGCAGCAGCACGATGTTCCATTCGTCATCGCCGTGGTAGAGGTCCGTCAGAATCCGCTCCTGCATGGCCTTCGAGGTGCCGTAGGGGTTCGTCGTCTCGCCGAGCGGCTGGTTCTCGTCGAACGGCACGTCTTCGGAGTCGCCGTATACCGTGGCGCTGCTGCTGAAAACGATGTTCTTGCAACCGTGGTTGCGGGCCACGTCGCACAGCACCAGCGTGCCGCCGATATTGTTGCGGTAGTATTCCAGCGGCTTCTGCACGCTTTCCCCGACCGCCTTGAATCCGGCGAAGTGAATCATGACGTCCACGTCGTTCTCGGAGAACACGCGCTCCATCGCCTGCCGGTCCAATACATTGTCGCGGTAGAACGTCAGGCGGTCCGCTGCGTCGGGCCCCACGATGGTGCGGATGCGGTCGACGGCCTTCTCGTTCGAATTGCTCAGATCGTCGACGATGACAACGTTATAGCCGCCTTGAAGCAGCTCGACGGCCGTATGGCTGCCGATGAAGCCGGCGCCGCCGGTTACCAGGACGGTCAGATTCTCGGGTGCTTTTGCCAAGCTCTTGTTCGACATGGTGTCCCTTCGATAGATGGATGAATGCCGGTGCGATGCAGTGCGGTGCGTATCGCCGGTTCCGTATTCCCTGAAGGATAGCACGCATGGGACAATCACGCCCTTGTTGCGGTACTCTAGGCAAAAACGGGGAGAAGGGGCGAGCCGTGTCCACGATGCCAGATCAGGGAAAATGGGTGACGAGCGCCTGCTATTTCGGCTGCGGCGGCCGTTGCGTGAACCGCTCGCTCGTCGTAGACGGGAAGGTCGTTCGCCAGAAGACGGATGATTCTCATGCCGACACGCCCGACTATCCCCAGCAGCGCGGATGCCCGCGCGGTCGTATGCTGCGCAAGGCCATGACCGGGCGCGATCGGCTGGAATACCCGCTGAGGCGCAAGCATTGGCATCCCGGGGGGACGGATGCGAACGGGCAGCTGCGCGGGCGCGACGAATGGGTGCGCATCTCCTGGGACGAGGCGCTCGATACGGTGGCTTCCGAGGTAACGCGCATCAAGGAATCCTACGGATCGAAGAGCATCCTGGCAACGAATTACGAGATGCGGCCCGTGGGGGACGGCCTGTACTGCGGCGCGGCGCTAAATGCCTACGGCGGCTGCACCACCACGTGGGGGCAGGCGTCGCAGGGTGCTTTCCCGCTGGTCGGGAATATGATGAAGGGGTCCTACAACCTGGGTAGGCTCGATTTCGCCGACCGTTTCGCGCTCCGCAAGGCTAAGCTCATCGTGATGTGGGGGCAGAATCCCTCGTGGTCTTCGGCCGGCAATCCGTCGTACCACTATCTTCAGGCGAAGGAGGCCGGCGCCCGGCTTATCTTCATCGACCCTTGGTGCAATCCCACAATGCAGGCGCTGGCAGACGAGTGGATACCGGTGCGACCGGGCACGGACACGGCGCTCCTGTTGGGGATTGCCCACGAGATGATCGTTCACGGATGGCAGGACCAGGCGTTCCTGGACCGCTATTGCGTCGGGTTCGACGCAGGTCATATGCCCCGCGGCGCGCGGCCGCAGGACAATTTCAAAGATTACGTCCTGGGCACATATGACGGGGAGGCGAAATCCGCCCGCTGGGCTTCGCGCATCTGCGGCGTTCTTCCCGAAACCATCTGCCGCCTGGCATATGACATGAGCCATGAAAAGCCCCTTGCGCTGCGGGCGAGCCAGGCCCCGGCGCGCACGGATAACGGGTACACGTTCGCGCAGGCGTTCTATACCGTGGGCTGGATGACGGGAAACGTGGGTATTCCCGGCGCCGAGGTCTCCGCCGGGGGAAGCGGCGGCAACATGGCCTTCGGCGGACCGGCGTTGGTGGAATCGGGACCGATGGGCGTGTTGTTTCCCGAGAACCCGCTATGCGCACTGCCGCGGGGCGGCGGGCTGCTTGCGCAGGGCAGGTACGATTCCGAACGCTATTACGGCATCTGCATGAGCGAGATGTGGGATGCGGTGCTGAACGGGCGCTACCACGATTTCGTCCATGGCGTGCAGCCGATAGATATTCGGATGATCTGGAAGATCGGCGTCGGCCATCGCATGAACCAAGACCCCGACTTCGCGAAGGCCGTGGCGGCCTATCGGAGCGTGGAGTTCGCCGTTGCCAGCGATGTGTGGATGAACAACGACTGCCTGTATTCCGACATCGTGCTGCCTGCCGTATCTCCCTACGAACGCGATTTCACGTTTGTCACCCAGATGAACCGCGAAGCGTGCCTGGTGGGGCGCAAGACCGTTGACCCGCCCGGCGACGCGCGCGACGATCTCTGGATAGAGCAGCAGCTTGCGAAGCGCTGGGGCGTTGCGGACAAGCTGCCCGCCGTTTCCCTGCGGCAGATCGGGTTCAACGAGCTTTCCGGTGCGCGCATCGTGTGCGATGAGCAGCCGGAAGCCTGCCGGCGGCCTGCTGCGGACGAACATGGCCCGGGATACGCATTCGAGCCGCTGGTGGAAGTCACGCGCGAAGACCTGGAGGCGCTGGGCGTGGAGGGGAGCCCCCACCCGGGGCGCATACCGGTCCGGCAGTTTCTGGAGAAAGGCTCTGCCCAGGTGAGGCGCCATCCGGGAGATGCGTTCGAGCATGTGCCGTACGCGGCGTTCCGCGCCGATCCGCAGGCGCATCCCGTGCCAACGGCTTCGGGCCGCTTCGAGATCTGCTGCCCGTCGCTGGTGGAGCGTTACCGGGAATTCGGCTTCTCGGATATCGCGCCCGTTGCGCATTACGTTCCGGCGCGCGATGGTTTCGAAGACGCGCAGGCAGCTTTGCATTACCCGCTGCAGGCTATCAGCATCCATACGCTGGGCAGGGCGCATTCGACGTTCTATAACGTGGAGGATCTGAACGAGCTGTTCCCGAACGACATCCTGCTGAATCCCCTGGATGCGGATTCTTCGCACGTGGCGGATGGGGAAACGGCGCTGGTTACCAGCCGGTGCGGACGTATCGTGCGCCGGGTGCGCGTTACGAACTTGGTTATGCCGGGCGTTGCCGTTATCGCCCAGGGCGCGTGGGCCGACCTTTCCGACGAGGACGGCATCGACTATGCCGGGTGCGCGAACACCGTGCAGGGTTCGCAGCTTTCCGGCGAAGGGCAGAGCACGTGGAATACGTCGCGCATCCGCGTGGAGCCGTGGACGGGCGCCTGTCCGCTGGCCGACGAGCGGCGCCCGCGCCGTTTCGCGCAGGAGGGCAGCCAGCTCCGCTCGCTGACGATGGTACCCGCCGCTTCGGGAAAGAAGGTGGACTGATGCAGGTCGGATTCTGGTTCGATGCCTCCCGGTGCGTGGGTTGCGAGACGTGCGTCGCCGCATGCAAAGACGTGCACGATCTGCCGGTGGGGGTGTCGCTTCGCACGGTCCGCACATTCGAGTGCGGGGGATGGGCATATGTCCACGGCATTCCCGTGCCGGTGGGGATATCGGCGCATTCTGTCAGCATGTCGTGCAACCACTGCGCGCAACCGGCATGCATACCCGTATGCCCGCGGAAGGCCCTGTTCAAGGACGAAGAGACGGGTGCCGTGTCTATACGGGATGACCGATGTATCGGGTGCGGGAAATGCGCGGCTGCCTGTCCCTACGATGCGGTGACCGTCGTTGCACGCGGGGAGAATGAGCGGCAGCGGGAGGGCGTGAAGACACGTCTCTCGAAGCGCCATGCTATGAAGTGCGACTGCTGCCATGCTATTCCCGAAGGGCCGGCGTGCGTTGCCGCCTGCCCGATGCGCTGCCTGGAATTCGGTGATATCGCGCAGCTGCGGGCCCGTCACGGAAGCCGTGCCGACGGCGACGATCTGCCCTCTTCGCAGCAGACGGCGCCGAACCTGGTGTACGGGCCGCCGTTGGAGCGGACGTTCGACGGCACGGGCGGCCGAATTCGCCGCAGTTGAATAGCGTTCATGGGTGCGTAAACCGCATAGCTTAGCGGATTGGGAAACGCGAAGTGTCTGCCAAAGTGTGTGTCAAACCTCATTTTTGCCATTTTATGAAACATGACGAACCGCACAAAAGTGCCGTTTGAACTGGGAATATAAGTGGCGCGCCCGCTGGGACTCGAACCCAGAACCGCCGGATTAGAAGTCCGATGCTCTATCCAATTGGGCTACGGGCGCAAACCTGAAACGATGCTGCAGGGCATCTTCGCTCCTGCATGCGGAACAAATTCTAACGTAATTCCCTGCATTTTGGGTAAACTGTTTCGTCATATAGCGGACAAGGGGCAGGAGAGTCGATTTCGATGTATTGCAAGTCGTGCGGGCGCGAACTGCGGGACAGGGCACGTTATTGCCTGAAGTGCGGTGCGCCTGTCGAAATGGCATGGGGTATCGCGCAGTTCGATAGCCAGACGGGAAAGGCGCGTTACCATTGCGGCGATTGCCGCCGATGCAAACATCGGATGAGCTGTGTGACGAAAAGCTACCACGATCGACCCGATGCCTGATCGGGCAACGCATATTCACCCTGCAAGGCCATGAGCGCGAGGCGGATCGGCGTTGGATATTTTCCGAAAATGCCCCGTTTGCGAATTCGACACGCACGAAACGAACGCGTAACACAATTTTGTATAGAAAATGCATAAAGGCGCGTATATAATTACCCCGCTCAAATTATTGGCAGAGAGGGGATTTTTTCATGAAATCTAAGAAATGGCTTCTTGCGGTCATCTGCGGTGCGTTCGTCGCCGCCTTGGCCCTGGCCGGCTGCTCGTCGAGCTCCGACAGCTCGTCGGCAAGCAGCGAGTCTTCGTCATCCGACGGCAGCTACACGCTGGTGAAGGACGGCACCCTGACGGTTGGCACGTCTCCCGACTATCCGCCGTTCGAGAGCCTGGAGAAGGGCGAGTATGTCGGCTTCGATATGGAGCTGGCCAAGGACGTGGCTAAGAAGCTCGGTCTGAAGTTCGAGCCCACCACCATCCAGTTCGACGGCATCATCCCGGCGGTTGCCGCCGGCGGCCAGTGCGATGTGGGCGTCTCCGGCTTCTCCGTTGACCCCGAGCGCGCGAAGCAGATCGACTTCACCGACTCCTATTACACGGACGACCAGGCGGTCGTTGCCATGAAGAACGGCAAGCTGACGAAGAAGAACGTCGACAAGCAGCTGAACAAGTCCGGCATGGTCATCGCCGCCCAGAGCGGTTCTACCGGCGAGGATTACGCCAAGGAGAACTACCCGAAGGCGAAGGTCTCCTCCTACGGCAACGCCACAGACTGCTTCGCTGCCATGCAGGCCGGCAAGGCCGATGCGGTGTGCATCAACAATGCAGTCGCCGTCAAGATGGTGAAGAGCTCCTACAAGGATGCCCAGGTCATCAAGGCCGATGCCACCGGCGAGGAATACGCCATGGTCGTGTCGAAGGACAACCCCGAGCTGACGAAGGCGCTCAACACCGCCATCCAGGAGCTCAAGGACGATGGCACCATCGACAAGCTGGTCCAGAAGTACTTCGGCTAGCCTGAGATGAAAAAACGGCTTCCGCAGCTAGCGGGGCCGGACAACATCCCCCTTCCCGTAAAATCGCGGGAAGGGGGACTCTGCGTTAGATAAGGAACGAACTGGGATAATGCAAACGAAATTCAAAAGCGTCATACCCCGCGCACTCGACCTTTTCCTGGCATGCCTGCTGATCGTCGGCGGCCTTGTGGCCACCATGCCCACCGCAGCATCCGGCTTGGAGGTGCAGAAGTGCACCGCCCGATCGAATGCCGACAACAACAGCAGCGATATTCTCGGCGGCACTGAAACGCGCGTTACGTTGGAAGTGCAGGCCACTTCGGCCGAACAGGTGAAGGGCATGTCCCTCACGTTCCCGGACGGCACCACTTTCAGCACCGATGAGACTCGCGTCACGGCCCTGACAGGCGCCGACCGCATGACCAGGAACACTGTGAACGCCACGGCCACGGCAAATGGCCAGACGCTGAATCTGGATTTCGCGAACGCGGCGCCCAAGAACTCCTATATCCGCGTCGAGGTGTACGGCGTGTTCTTCCCGGCTTCGGGCGGCGACATGAACATTACCGGCACGTACACGCTGGCCGACGGGCAGACGAGCAACATCGACGGCATTCCCTCCATCAAGGTAACGGCCATCGACCCGGCTCAGCAGCTCTCGGACAACCTGGCCCAGCAGGGTTGGGTGCAGGCGTGGAACTCGAATAGGTTCCTGCATCTGTTCTTCGATCCCACCATCCTGGTGACCAGCTTCCCGGTGGTGCTGAACGGCTTCTTCATGGCCCTTGCCATCGTTGCGGTGTCCTTCCCGCTGGCTATTCCGCTGGGCTTGCTGCTGGCATTGATGCGCATGTCGAAGATCGCCGTTCTCCGCGGCATTGCCAGCGTTTACGTGAACGTAGTTCGCGGAACACCGCTGTTCTTGCAGATCTACATCGCGTTCTTCGGCCTGCCGCTTGCCGGCATCGATATCGCCTCGTTCCCGCTGGGCGTCATCGTGCTTTCCATGAACTCGTGCGCGTACCAATGCGAGATCATCCGCGCCGGCATCCAGTCCATCCCGAAGGGCCAGTTCGAGGCTTCGCGGTCGCTGGGCATGAATGCGGCGCAGACCATGATGTACGTCATCATCCCGCAGACGGTGCGTCGCATCATTCCCACCATGACGAACGAGTTCATCCTGCTGTACAAGGACACGTCCATGTTGGCTGCCGTCGGCGTCATGGAAGTGGTCATGTACGCGAAGACCATCGTGGCGAACACCGGCTCCATCACGCCGTACATCGTGGCCGCTTGCTTCTACCTGGTCATCACGCTCCCGTTGGCAAAGGTGGTCGGCAACTTGGAGCGCAAGCTGGCCGGGAACGATTCCGGTACCAGCACGCCGCGCAAGAAGCGCAAGGACAAGTCATTCGTGCCGCCTGCGGAGGCGAATGCCGAATGAGCGAGAAAACAAGCGAACGTAAGGACGCCGACATGGTCACAGATACGAGCGATTCCCCCGAGACTGCGAAAGCGGCAGCGAATGGCGCCGAGCCGATCATTCGCATTGTGGACCTGCACAAGAGCTTCGGCGATCTGCAGGTGCTCAAGGGCGTCAGCCTGGAAGTGGACAAGGGCGAAGTGGTCGTCATCCTCGGTCCTTCCGGTTCCGGCAAATCCACGATGCTCCGTTGCATCAACCGCCTGGAGCAGCCTACCAGCGGCAAGATCTACTTCGAGGATATCGAGGTCACGGATCCGAAGTGCGATCTGAACGCCGTGCGCGCGAAGCTGGGCATGGTATTCCAGAGCTTCAACCTGTTCCCTCATCTGACGGCGAAGGCGAATGTCATGCTTGCGCAGCAGAAGGTGCTGAAGCGCTCTAAGGAAGAGGCGGAGCGCATCGCCATCGAGGAGCTGAACAAAGTCGGTCTGGGCGAACGCATCGACTACAAGCCCAGCCAGCTGTCCGGCGGCCAGCAGCAGCGCGTGGCCATAGCGCGTGCGTTGGCCATGAACCCGCATGTGATGCTCTTCGACGAGGCCACGAGCGCGCTTGACCCCGAGCTCGTGCGCGACGTGCTGGGCGTTATGAAGGACCTTGCACGCGGCGGCATGACCATGATCGTCGTGACGCACGAGATGGGGTTCGCGCGCGACGTTGCGGACCGCGTCGTGTTCATGGACGGCGGCGTCATCGTGGAGCAGGGTACGCCCACGGACGTCTTCGACCATCCTCAGCACAACAGGACGAAGGACTTCCTCGGCCATATCCGCTAATCGGAGATCTTTTCGCAGGGCGCCTTTCGGGGCGCCCTGTCTGTTCGGGTATATCGTTTCCGACATACCCGTCATCATCGGCATGCGAGGCGCCGATGATTGCAATGCGTTGCCCGCAGCACGAGAAGGGAAGCTATCGGAATGAAGCAAGACGAACGCCATCAGCCGTTGAACGGTGCGAAATGGATCAATCCGGACGTGGTCGGCACGCTGGACGAGGACGTCGACTATCGCCTTCAAGACGATTTCCATACCGCTGTCAATCGCGATTGGCTGGCCTCGGCACGCATAGAGCCGGGCAATGCGAGCGAATCGTCGTTCCGCGAGCGCATGCGGGAGGTGGAGGCGCAGGTAAAGCAGCTGCTTACCGACGAGTCCCTGGAGCAGACCACGGGAGCGCCGAAGGAGGCGCATCTGATACAGCGCCTGCATCGCAGCCTGATGGACATGGATGCCCGTGATATGCGGGGCTTCGATCCCGTCATGCCGTACGTCGAACGCATTCGCTCTGTTGCGAGCCTCGACGATCTGACGCAGCTGCTCTGCGACGACGCGTATCTGTTCAGCTCCGTGTTCTGCGCCGCCGGGCCGTTTGCCGACAAGAAGGACAGCCGCAACAACGTCGTCTACGTGGACCGTTCGTCGCTGACGCTCGCCGATGCGGACGAGTACCGTCACATGAGCGACCAGGGTAAACGCATGAAGGCGGCAAACGATGCGTTTTTCGCCTGGCTTCTGCAACGCGCAGGCCTCAGCGAACAGGATGCCCGGACGGCTGTCGGCGATATGTTCGCCCTGGAAACAGATATCGCGGTGCATTGCCTGGGCACGGCCGATCAGGCGCGCGACGACTACGAGGAGATCACGTACAATCCCCGGGACCTTGCGCAGTTGGAAGAAGAGTCCGGCGCCTACCCGCTGGCCGGTATCCTGCGCGCGCAGGGGTTGGCGGATTCGGAGACGTTCATCCTGGGCGAACCGGAGTGGCTGCAGGCGCTTGCCGGCCTGTACGTGCCAGAGCGCCTGGAGCAGCTCAAAGCTTGGATGGTCATCCGTACGCTGCTGAGCTTTTCGGGCTTCCTGGATCGGGCGGCGTACGACCGTACGGAGCAGTGGCGCAACGAGAGCGTGGGCAGCGTCGGGTCCATGCCGCTTGACCGCAAGGCGTACAACACCGTGAACGGCATGCTGGGCATGGCGGTCGGCCGCGTGTACGTTGACCGATTCTTCAGCGCCGATACGAAGCGGGATGTCGAGAGCCTTATTTCCCAGATTGTCGCCACGTATCATGACCGCCTCGCGCACGCGGAATGGCTGAGCCCCGAAACGCGGGAGAAGGCGAACGAGAAGCTGGATGCCCTCACCGTGCGCGTGGGGTATCCCGAAAGCTGGCCGGACTATTCCGTCCTGGACATTCCCGACGATGCGGACCTCACCGCGCAGGCCATCGCCATCGCCCGCTTCGAAGCACAGCGCGATGCGGCGAAGGTGAACAAACCGGTGGACAGGGGCGAATGGCTCATGAGCCCGCACGAGGTGAATGCGTATTACCTGCCCACAGACAACTCCATCAACATCCCGGCGGGCATCTTGGGCGGCGTCTTCTATCAGGCAGACGCTCCGCGTGAGGAGAACATGGGCGGCATCGGCATGGTCATCGGTCATGAGATCACGCATGCGTTCGACAAGAACGGCAGCCTGTACGACAAGGATGGCAACCTGGGCAACAGCTGGTGGACGGAAAGCGATCGCGCCGAATTCAAGCGGAGGACGGATGCGGTAGCGGCCTATTGGAACAACATCGAGGTGCTGCCCGGTCTGAACGTGGACGGCGACCTGTGCGTCGGCGAGATCGTCGCGGACCTGGGCGGCATGGCGTGCATGGCGCAGATCGGCCACACGTTCGACGATTTCGATTTCGCGGACATGTTCCGCGCCTATGCCCGCGACTGGCGCATGGTGGAATCGCGCGAGATGGCCGAATATCTGCTGATCAACGACGTCCATGCACCGGCGCATCTTCGCACGAACGGCACCGTGCAGCAGCTGGACGAATTCTACGGGGCGTTCGGCGTGGAGCCCGGCGATGGCATGTACCTTGCGCCCGACAAGCGCCTGAAGGTCTGGTAGAGCGAAGAGGAAGGCGGGTCAATGGAAACCCTGCATCTTGATTTGGCGCAGACGGCAACGCGCCAGCATATCCGCGATGTCCTGTTTGCGCAGTTGAACGAGGAGCAACGTGCCACCGTTCTTGAGGCGCTTGAGGGTATCGCCTGGGAGAGCGACCATTTTCACAATGTCGGCGAAGTGAAGGCGGCCATCGGATCCACCGACTTGGATGAGCGGGTGAGAAACGACGCGTGTGCCATCTACGACATTCTGGCGCAGGCGGAGGCGCACGTGCACGGCGTGCCGGTGGAGCAGACGCATTTCCATGAGGTGGGGGATGCCGAAGCGGTCCGGAACGTGCTTGCGGTATGCCTGGCCATCGATCAGCTGGCTCCTGCGAAGATTACCGCAACGCCCGTCCAGACAGGTTCGGGAAAGGTGAAGTGCGCCCACGGGCTGCTGGATATCCCCGCGCCGGCCACGGCGGCCATACTCGCGCGCGGCATTCCCGTTTGCGCGGATACGGTTGAAGGCGAGCAGTGCACGCCTACCTCGGCGGCCATCATCGCTCATTTCGTGGAAGAATTCGACAGGTAGAACCGTGTCATCTGCGGATTGGTGCAGATGGGCGTAGAATGGACAATTCCAAGCAATCAGAGACGAAGGGAAGGCTGCCATGGCAATCGGACTGGGCGGACGCGACTATCTGAAAATGCTCGACTTCACATCCGACGAGATCAGGGATCTTGTGGACCTGTCGTTGAAGTTCAAGGATTTGAAGCACAACCACGTGGCGCATCGCTATCTGGAAGGCCGCAATATCGTGCTGCTGTTCGAGAAGACGTCCACGCGCACGCGCAGCTCGTTCGAGGTCGCGGGCCGCGATCTGGGCATGGGCGTGGTATGCCTGGATGCCGGCAGCTCTCAGATGGGCAAGAAGGAGAGCACCGCGGACACGGCCCGCGTGCTGTCCCGCATGTACGACGGCATCGAGTACCGCGGCTTCGGGCAGGAAATCGTCCAGGAGCTCGCCGACTACGCAGACGTCCCGGTGTGGAACGGCCTCACGAACGAGGCGCATCCCACGCAGATGATCGCAGACATGATGACGGTCAAGGAGAACTTCCCCGGCGGCTTCGAGGGCCTGAAGTTCGTGTTCATGGGCGATGCCCGCAACAATGTGGCGAACTCCCTCATGGTCACGTGCGCGAAGCTGGGCATGCACTTCGTGGCATGCGGCCCCGAGGAGCAGATGCCGGAGGCGGACCTGGTCGCCACGTGCGCCGAGATCGCCACGCAGACGGGCGGATCCGTGACGTGCACGCAGAGCGTGGAGGAGGCGTGCACGGACGCCGACGTCATCTACACGGACATCTGGGTGTCCATGGGCGAGCCTTCCGAGCTGTGGTCGCTGCGCATCAAGCTGCTGTCGCCCTACCAGGTGAACGCGAAGGCGATGTCGTATGCGCACGACAATGCCATCTTCATGCACTGCCTGCCGGCATTCCACGACATCAAGACCGTCGTCGGCGCCGAGATTGCGAAGAACTTCGGCATCACGGAGATGGAAGTGACGGACGAGGTGTTCGAATCGCCGGCATCGCGCGTGTTCGATGAGGCGGAGAACCGCATGCACAGCATCAAGGCCATCATGTACGCCACGTTGTCCGAAGACTAGTTTTCGGCGCACGGAATAAGGAGAGAAGAACAGATCCATGCAAATTCGCGAACAGCTTGAGCAGATTGTGGAGCAGGGCATCAAGGCGGCTATCGCCGATGGCAGCCTTGCTATGGAGAGCGTGCCCGAACCTGCGCTCGAGCGTCCGAAGGACGAGGCTAACGGCGATTGGGCCTCTACCGTTGCATTGCGCAGCGCGAAGCTGGCGCATCGGGCCCCGCGCGATATCGCGGCTGCGATCATCGACCATCTGCCCGCAAACGATATGATCGAGAGCACGGATGTGGCCGGCCCCGGTTTCATCAACCTGAGGCTGAAGCCCGCCGTTTTCCAGGACATCGTGCGTCAGGTGCGTACGGAGCGTGCCGATTTCGGCCGCAGCGATATCGCCGGCGACCAGCGCAAGGTCAACCTGGAATACGTCAGCGCGAACCCCACGGGGCCGATGCATGTCGGCCATGGCCGTTGGGCTGCGCTGGGCGACTCCATGGCGCGCATCATGGAATTCTGCGGCTACGACGTCTACGAGGAGTTCTACGTCAACGACCACGGCGTGCAGATGGACGTGTTCGCGAATTCCATCGTGGTGCGCTATCTGCAGCTGTGCGGCAAAGACGTGGAGATGCCCGAAAAGTGCTACGGCGGCGCCTATGTGAAGGATATCGCCCAGGCCATCCTGGACGCCGATGGCGAGAAATGGGTGGATGCGGATCCTGCCGAACGCGAGCTGAATTTCCGCGAACGCGGTTATCGGGCGATGCTCGACAACGTGCGCGGCACGCTGGATGAATTCGGCAACCGCTTCGACCGGTATTTCTCCGAGCGCAGCCTGTACGAGAAGGACGAGGACGGCAAGTCGGCCGTCGACCGCGCCCTGGAGGCCTTCGACGCGCAGGGTTACCTGTATCAGAAGGACGGCGCCACCTGGTTTCGTTCCTCCGCGTTCGGCGACGAGAAGGACCGCGTCCTCATCAAGGGCAACGGAGAGTACTCGTATTTCATGAGCGACTGCGCGTACCACCACAACAAGCTTGCGCGCGGATTCGACCATCTCATCGACATCTGGGGCGCCGACCACCATGGATACGTTGCGCGCTGCGAGGCGATGATGGCCGCGTGGGGCCGTCCCGGCGATCTGGAGGTCGTGTTGGGCCAGCTCGTGAACCTGCTGCGCAACGGCCAGCCCGTCCGCATGTCGAAGCGCACCGGCGAGATGGTGACGTTCCAGGAGCTCATCGACGAGGTGGGCGTTGACGCCACACGCTACCTGATGCTCTCGAAATCCTCCGATCAGGCCATCGATTTCGATATCGAGGAGGCCAAGAAGAAGGATGCCAGCAACCCCGTGTACTACGTGCAGTACGCGCATGCGCGCATCTGCTCCATCTTGCGCAAGGCTGCCGATGCCGGTCCCGATGCGGATATCGATGCCATCGTGTCCCAGGTCGTTTCCGAGAATCCCGACCTGTCCCTGCTCACGGACGAAAGCGAGCTGGCGCTGATGAAGAAGATGGCGGATTTCGGCGACCTCGTCGCCGGCGCCGCCCGCGACCGCGCGCCGTTCCGTCTGACGCATTATGCTCAGGAGCTGGCAAGCCTGTTCCATGGGTTCTATGCGAATTGCCACGTGCTGGGCGTGGGGGAGGAGCTGCAGGGGGCGCGCTTGGCGCTTTGCGATGCCGCCCGCACTAACCTGGCGCAGGCGCTGGGGCTGCTGGGCGTGTCCGCCCCAAAGGCCATGTAGCCGCAAAACGGTCGTATTTCCCGTTTTTAACAAACGGCATCCGATTGTCTCGGGTGCCGTTTTCATTCTCCCCATATATCGCGATATGACCAAAAGCAATCTTCACGACGCCGTTCGGGTTGAGAAAAAGCACATTCATGCCAGATTTAATGATGGGCAATATTGAAAAAATGATGGGCAAATCTTGAGGAAATATCTCAGGATTTTCAGGGGATAGATTGAGGGAATTTTGGTTGCATCCGTTTATTCATAGGGCGGGAAAATAGATTTCCGAAGTTGCATTACCCCAGTTCGGAGGGCTGTTGACTTCCGTGCACATCGTTGGTCGACAGATGGTGGAGCACGCTCATTTCGCAGGTCGGAACGCCGTTTCGCACTTCGGAAATTATGCAGGCACCTGCAATCCGGGTTTGATAAATTCGCGTTTCGCCGTCCTATGGCTGATATAATTTCTAACCGCGAGTTTCACCACTAATCGGTAATTGGTGGAGCAAGAAGGAAAGAAGAAGGAGTAAATATGGACTTCAGCTTGACCGATGAGCAGGAGCTTCTGCTCGAAAGCATCGACGAATTCGCCGAGCGCTACTTTGATGAGGACACCATCAAGGCTATGTATGAAAACCATGCATGCCCCGACGAGATCACCGACGCCTATCGTGACGCTGGTTTCGGCGTCATGGGTCTGCCCGAGTCCGTTGGCGGTCTTGAGACCGATTACCTGACCCTGGGCCTGATGACCGAGGAGCTGTATCACAAGACCGGCTGCATGACTCCGTTCATGACCGCTATGCTGGCAATGAAGGACATCGCCGACTTCGGCACCGAAGAGCAGGCGCAGATGATCGTCGACGTCTACAACAAGGAGGGCGGCTGCGCCGCTGCTCTGGGCATCTCCGAGCCCGCTGCCGGTTCCGACAACAACGGCATGACCACCACCGTAAAGAAGCAGGCTGACGGCACGTACATCATGAACGGCCAGAAGACCTGGGTGACGAATGGTGCTGTCGCCAAGTTCTTCCTGATCATCGCAAAGGACGAGGATTCCGCCTACGAGAACAAGAACTACTCCATGTGGCTGGTTCCCGCTGACTCCGAGGGCGTTTCCGTCGGCCTTCTGGACAAGGTCGGCCAGCAGGCCATCGCCTTCACGGATCTGTTCCTGGACAACGTGAAGCTGACTGAGGCTCAGCGCGTCGGCGAGGCCGGCAAGGGCTTCTACCTGCTGATGAAGAACTTCGAGTTCGAGCGCTGCCTGGTTGTCGCCCAGGGTCTGGGCCAGGCTCAGGCCGCTATGGACGACGCTGCCAACTACGTCTCCGAGCGCAACGTCTTCGGCAAGCCGCTGGCCACGAACCCGCTGGTTCGCGACATGCTGGTCGAGGCTGAGACCATCCTGCAGATGACCCGTACGTATCTGTACAAGTGCCTGTGGATGCTGGACAACGGCCAGTCCATCCGCTCCGAGGTTGCTCTGCTGAAGCGCTACGCCACGAAGGGCTGCACGCGCGTTGCCGACATCGCCATGAGCCTGTACGGCGGCCTGGGCTACACGAACGAGGTTCGCATCGGCCGCATCTGGCGCGACCTGCGCGGCAACGAGTTCGCCGGCGGCGCCGTCGAGGTCATGTCCTACATCGCTGGCCGTGAGATCGTTAAGAAGTATCGCCAGTAATCTATAGATTCTCTTTATAACCGGAGGCACGCCTTAGGTCGTGTCTTCGGTTATTATGGTTTGGTCCGTAATCCAAGTATAGGAAACGAGGATTCATATGAAGATTGTTGCAGCAATCAAGGTTGTCCCCGACGACGAGTCCATCAAAGTTGCCGCTGACCGCACTCTGGACGCCAGCAAGGCCAAGGAGAAGATCAGCACCTACGACCTGAACGCCATCGAGGCTGGTGCACAGCTGGCTGACGCTACTGGCGGCAACCTGGTCGCACTGTCCGCTTCTTACGAGGGCGGCGCCACCAAGAAGGTCCAGAAGGACATCCTGGCCCGTGGCCCCGAAGAGCTGTTCATGGTCGCCGACGAGAAGCTGGCTACGGCCGACTCTCTGGCTACCGCCAAGGTCCTGGCCGCCAAGGTCAAGGAGATCGGCGATGTCGACGTCATCATCTGCGGCGACGGTTCTGCCGACATGTTCGCCGGCGCTGTCGACGTTCAGCTGGCTGCCCTGCTGGACGTGCCCGTGGTGAACAAGGTCACGAAGATCACCCCGGACGGCGACAAGCTGGTTGTCGAGCGTACGCTGGACGCCACCGTCGAGGAAATCGAGGTTCCGCTGCCCGCCGTTGTTTCCGTCAGCCCCGAGGTTGCGCAGCCACGCATCACCGGCATGAAGGACATCATGGCCGCCGGCAAGAAGCCTGCTAACGTTGGTGCTCTGGACGGCGATCCCGAGAACGCCGTCGACGTTGCCGAGATCAAGGCACCTGAGATGACCCCGCGTAAGCAGGAAGTTTACACTGAAGACGACCTCGACAAGTTTGCCGAGGCCCTGGCAGAAGCTATTCGCTAAGAGAGGACGAAATAAATGGCTAAAGCACTTGTTCTCGCAGAAACTGCCGATGCCCAGCGCGTTCTGGCTGCTGGCGCTCGCACCATTGCCGACGAGGTTGTCCTCGTAACCGTTGGTACCGCTGAGACCGGCGTTGCCGACAAGGCTTATCAGGTTGAGGTTCCGGCCGACGCTCCGTTCGACAACGCGTATGACGCCATCCAGGGCGTTTTCGACACCGTTGCCCCTGACGTTGTCCTGGCTGAGCCCACCGCTCATGTGAAGACCATCGTTGGCAAGCTGGCCGCCAAGGCCGATGCCGCCGTCATCCCGAACATCACCGCTCTGGAAGGCGACGTTGCCACGAACATGTACTTCGGCGGCCTGGCTGCTAAGAAGCAGACTGCTACTTCCGCTGTGAAGTTCTACACCACGAACGGCGCCCTGTTCGGCGACGTTACCCCCACCGGCACGGACGACGTCGAGACCGTTGCCTATGTTGCTCCTGCTAAGGGCCTGACCCTGAAGTCCACGAAGGACGTCCCCGTCGAGGGCGCTGACCTGACGAAGTCCGATGTCATCGTCTCCGTCGGCCGCGGCTTCTCCGAGGAGGACCAGCTGCAGCTGGCTAAGGATCTTGCTGCCAAGATCGGCGCAGACCTGGGCTGCTCCCGTCCTGTCGCCGAGAACCTCGGCTGGATGCCCCGCAACCTGTACGTTGGTGTTTCCGGCGTTCAGTGCGCACCGAAGGCTTACATCGCCGTCGGCATCTCCGGCCAGATGCAGCACATGGTTGGCTGCCAGGATTCCGGCACCATCTTTGCTATCAACAAGGATGCGAATGCCCCGATCTTCAAGCAGGCTGACTACGGCCTGGTCGCTGACCTGACCAAGGTTCTGCCCGCACTGACCGAGAAGCTGGGTTAGTTAACAGCAAATACAGGCATTTACCTAATTGGCAATGCGCAGTTTATGGTATAAACTGCGCATTGTTTTGTTTGGGAAACGAAAGGGGGACACATGGCTGAAGAAATCGAATACGATTTTGATGCTATTGTCGTCGGCGGCGGTATGTCCGGCCTCGTAGCTGCCTATGAGCTGGCTAAGGCTGAGAAGTCCGTTCTGGTTATGGAACGTGGCGAATACTGCGGCGCAAAGAATATGACGGGCGGTCGTGTTTACGCCCATTCTCTGAGGAAGGTCTTCGGCGACGAGCTGGAGGACGCTCCTTTCCAGCGCAAGATCGCGCACGAGAAGATCTCCTTGATGAACAAGGACGGTCTGTTCACCGTTGATACTACCTGCCCGGATTACTCTAAGGATGGTCAGGAGTCCTACTCCATCCTGCGTGCACCGTTCGACCAGTGGATGGCCGAGAAGTGCGAGGACCTGGGCGTTATGATCATGTGCGGCATGCCCGTCGAGGATGTGCTGTTCGGTGAGAACGGCTATGTCAACGGCATCGCCGTCGGCAAGGAAGAGGACGGCACGCGCGAGGAAATGCACGCCAAGGTGGTTCTGCTGTGCGATGGCGCGAACTCCCTGCTTCTGAAGAAGGCCGGCATGACCACGAAGAATGCTCCTTCTCCCTCCGACATGGCTGTCGGCGCCAAGGAAGTCATCGAGCTTCCCGCCGAGACTATCGAGGATCGCTTCGGTCTGAACCCCGGCGAGGGTGCTGCTTGGATGTTTGCAGGCGAGCTGACGGACGGCAAGCCCGGCGGTCTGGCTCTGTACACGAACGAGGACAGCATCTCCATCTGCATGGTTGTGCCTCTGGCAGGCCTGGTGGAGTCCAACGTGCCCGTGTACCAGCAGCTGCAAAACTTCAAGGAGCGCGAGGAGATCAAGCCTCTGCTGAAGGGCGGCAAGACCGTTGAGTACTCCGGCCACCTGGTTCCCGAAGGCGGCTACAACATGATGAGCGGCATCAAGCTGGTGGGCAACGGCGTTGTTGTCTGCGGCGACGCTGCCGGCATGTGCATCAACTCCGGCTACTCCGTGCGCGGCATGGACCTGGCCGTTACGTCTGGCCAGCTGGCTGGTCAGGCTGTCGCTAAGGCTCTGGACGCCGATGACTTCTCCGAGTCCGGCCTGTCCTCCTACAAGACGAACCTGGACAACAGCTACGTTGCACACGACCTGAAGAACTTCCAGAATTTCCCCGCTTTCATGGAGAACGATCTGGACATGCTGTGGGACAACACGCTGTCCGACCTGGTCATGAACATCTTCAAGCAGTTGTATATCATCGACGGCACCGGCGAGAAGAAAATCAAGGAAAAGATCATGCCGCTGGTAAAGCAGATCGGCATCTTCAAGCTGCTGAAGCTGGTTAGGAAGGCGATGAAGGCACTATGAGTAACTTCCCCGAATTCACCGTCAACGTTGACGAGAAGCTCGCTCTGAACAAGTTCAACGTTAACGAAGAGTATCCTCACATCGAGCTGAAGGACAACCCGGAAGATTCCGAGTTCCGCAAGCTGGTTCTGGCATGCCCTGCCGGCCTGTACAAGGTTGACAAGGACACCGGCGAGAAGTCCTTCGACTACGCCGGCTGCGTGGAGTGCGGCACCTGCCGCGTTCTGTGCGGTGACACCATTCTGAAGAAGTGGACGTTCCCGATCATGGGCGTCGAAGGCGGCTCCGGCGTACAGTATCTGTACGGCTAATCTATTCCGTCTTTCGTTCTCAAACGCGGGCCCCGGTTTTCCGGGGCCCGTTTTGTGTATGCGCGTATGGGAGAGCGTTGTTGGAGGAAGAAGACGCCCTCAGAAGGCCAGAGAAGCCGTTACAGGCGGTCTTCCAGGTCCAACTGCATCAAGTGTACGTTTTCACGCAGCGTCTTCGCCAGAGAGCGCGAGATCTCGTTGTTCTCATAGCGCTGCGTGATTTCCTGGAGCTCCAGGTAATAGCCCTCGCGCATGATGTCGTCCAGGTTGTCTTCCAGCTTCGTGATATACGTGATAGAAGGACGCATGCGCTTCAGGTTCACGATGGCGCGCGAATAACGTGCCTGCTCTGCGCCCAAGACTTCGGGAGGGTATTCCGACTCGTTCGAGGCCATCATGCCCTCAAGGTAGCGGAGCGTCTTCCGCAGCACGACAATCTCAAGTTCCCGCATTTCCGCATCCGCCGCCGGATGTTCCATGCCCGGCATCCATTCGCGAACCGAACGCATGAAGGCATGTGTAGCACGGCGGATGTTCCGCATGACCACGAAGAAATACCAGCCGGGTCCGGCTTGGTGCGTCAGGATATGCTCGCGATGCGAGATCCGTCGTGCGTATCGATAACATACGGCGCTGTCGTATTCGCCTTCGTCCATCAACTCGGCGATATAGATTTCCTGCTGTTTCACGATATCCAGCGAGAGCTTTCTGCGGATGCGCTCGTCCTGTTCCTCGCTTTCCAAGCCGATTCTCTTGATGCGGTCGTTGTACATGCGGATGACGGATCGCGTGGCGGCGGTGTTCTTCTCGTTCATCTGGTCCGAGAGCCGCAAGATGACGTTGCGCAGGATATCCACGCGCACATCGGCGTTCTCCTCGAATTCATTGCTGCGCGTCTTCGGCTTCGGCGAGAGCACGGGAAGGAAGAACGTGGCCAAAAGCAGCGTGGCCAAGATGATGCCGGAGGCAAGGAATATCAGCTGGTCGCGATGGGGGAACGAAGCGCCACTTGCCACCACGTAGGGAATGGACATGATGATGGAAAGCGTTACGGCTCCCTTCGGGCCGCCGATGGTCATCGCCGCCACGCTGGCCAAGAAATTCTTCGTGACGGCGGGCCGCCGTTTCGTGTCGGGATCCTTGCGCCATCGTTCCATGACGAAAATCCAGAGAAAGCGGATGGCCACCAGGACCGCCGTCATGATAGCGATGGTCAGAAGCGTGCCGCGCGTGCCGCCGAACAGGGCGTCGGCGCTGATGATGCGGGGATTGATCCAGCACAGCTCCATGCCCAGCAGGATGAAGATGATGCCGTTCAACGTGAACGCCAACAGCTCCCATACGCTTGAGGTAACGATATTCAGTCGTGCGACAGAAGGCCCGATGCGCCGTTCCTCCTCGCGTCCGAGAATCAACCCTGCCGTTACGACCGCCAAGATGCCGCTGACGCCCACGAGTTCAGCTGCCAGGTAGATGATGAACGGGGACAGCAGGTCAACCAGCACATAGAACGTCGTCGATTCAAGGCCCGTTTCAGCGGATTTCCTTCGGACCCATCGGATGGCTACGGCAAGGATGGCGCCGACGAGTATGCCGCCGAAGAACAGCAGCAGGAAATAACCGAACAGCGACGATATCTCATATGTATCCGTTACGGCGGCGGCGATGGCGAACTGGAACGCGACAACGCCGGAAGCATCGTTGATGAGCGCCTCTCCGGACAGCAACGCGTCCTCCCGCCGCGTCATATGCACATTGCCTTTCAGTGACGTGACCGCTACGGCGTCCGTGGGTCCCAGCGCGGCTCCCAGTGCCAGGGCGGCGGCGAGCGGAATCGAGGGCACCAGCAGGTTCAACACGAATCCGATGACCACCATGATGGCGAATACCAACCCGATGGAAAGCGACAGGATCTTCTTGCGGTATTTCCAGAGCGCCGCGCGGTCCGCTTCCTTCGCATCGTGGAAGAGCAGGGGAGCGATGAACAGGAACAGGAAGAAATCGGGGTTCAAGCTGAACGGGATTGCGGAAACCGCAAAGTAAGCGATAACGAATCCCAGCCAGATCTGGATGAGGGGAGCAGATACTCGGGGAATCAGCCGGTCCAGTACCGAAGATACGAGAATGGCGGCTAGAACCATGAGAATAAGCTCGAAAGTTTCCATGCGGCTCCCTATAATCATGCATGCGCAAGCGATGTGCTTCTGAATCGATTTTCTTTTTCTATTCAATCATGGATGTGCGCAGATAGGACGCGTAATTTCATTCATGAAGCACGAATGGAGAAAAGAAACATGCGGTTTAGGGGTTGCAATCTGCGCGCGAAGTCAGTAATATTCTCACCTGCGCTACGGTGGATGTAGTTCAGTTGGATAGAACGCCAGATTGTGGCTCTGGAGGTCGTGGGTTCAAGTCCCACTATCCACCCCATAGCGCTCTTGCAAAAAGTTTTTTAAATTGCCTCTTGCAAGAATGCGAAAGGTGCTTTAAGATAGCACAGCGCTCGAGAGAGCACGAACTTTTACATAACTTTCTTGGACCGGTAGCTTAGTTGGTAGAGCAGGGGACTCTTAATCCCAAGGTCCGGGGTTCGAGTCCCCGCCGGTCCACCATTTGTTTATGCAGGTCAACACGCGTTTGTGTTGACCTTTTTTCTTATCTGCCGCCGTTGGTCGCCGTGCCGGTCGCCGCATTGGTCGCCCAATTCGAAAAGAACTTTTCTCTATTTCTTCACAGTTGCACACAATGAGACACTAACCATGGGCCAAACACCGGCGGCCCGCCGCCAACATTGCCCGTCAGCATGCTGCATTGCAGCCGCGCGGGCGCTTGTTACAAGAGTTGCATTGCGTGAATGAACGCTGGTCTTGTACTGATTTTCTCACCGGCGAGATGGCGACGTGGAGCAAGACGCTGCTGCAGCACGAGGTGCTCGGCATCAAGTCCCTGGACATGAGCAAGTTCAACTTCGACTTCAAGAGCAGGAGCCTGCCGTACGGGGCGGAGCGCAATCGCAACAACCGCGGGTGGAACCTCGACAAATACTCAATATACGACTGCGCCGGCTATCTCGAGCTCCCCGCCATGGAGCCCGTGGACATCGTCCCTACGAATATGACGAGCTTCAATTTCGTGAAGAGCGCCAAGTTGTTCGATACCGGCATCCACTTCTGCATAGACGACTACCAGTTCGAGCGCGTATGGACGTACCCGGAGAAGTGCGTCAAGTTGCTGCGGAAGTTCGAATGCGTAGTGACGCCAGATTTAAACGTTTACACGGACACGCCCTACCCGATGAAGCTCTGGAACGTTTACCGCAGCCTTGCGCTCGGGCATTACTGGCAGCAGGAGGGCCTGAAGGTCGTTCCCAACGTGACATGGAGCAATGAAGCCTCGCTGTCCTGGAAATTCAACGGCATCCCGAAGGGCGGGACTGTGTTCGTGAGCACTCTCGGTATCACCAAGGTCGAAGAGTACGCGCAGGGGTGCGCGAAAGGTTTCCCGGTGCTCGAGAGGCAGGTGCGGCTCTCTCGGGTTCTCCTCCTCGGGGACACGCTCGACTACGAGTTCGGCTGCGCAGTCGTGCAGTTCAACCAAAGGAAATGGAATGGCTAAGAGCAAGGAAAGCGGATTTACGACTTACCATCCTTCATCGATGCAAAAAGGCAATACGCCGCTGTCCTCTTATGCAGTTGCATCTTTGAACAAGGGTTCTGCTCATGGGACGACGCCGGAGAAAGCCATCGAAAGATTCAGAGAGCAGTTAATGAGCAAGAAGGTCGAGTATTCGGCATTTCTTGACGATCAAGAATATTTTCATTTACTCGGTTCTATTGGGAAGCAAGGCAGTATGAAAGTTGCTCCTTTCTCATCTGTCGCGAAGGAGAAAGGGGTCTCTACAGTTGTCCATAATCATCCATATGGAACGTCCGATGGACGTAAATGGGGCGGTCCTCTTTCAACCGCCGATTTAAGCTATATCGCGAATGCGTATTTGGCGACCGGCGGGAAAATCAAGCGTATAGTTGCCACCACGAGAGAGGGTACTTATTCGGCGAATGTGACGCGAAAAGTAAGCAGCGGCGATGTGAATCGAGCTGCAAAACGCGCTGACAAGCAACTTGATGGAAAGAAGTTCCGAAGCGAAAAGGCAATGTGGCGCGCAGTTCATAGCACATACAAGAAGGAATTTGCTAAAATCGGAATAGATTTAGATTTCTCAGCTAAAAGGAAGAAAAAAGGGAAACTTGTCACCCAAAAGACAGGAACGTACTAATAGCGAGGTGACTTGATATGTCTCTTAATCGAGAAATCGATGATGATTACGAATTCAGAACAGACGAATTCGGTACGCCGTTTTTACCGGCCGGGATGTCTATGGATGGGAATCTCTACATCCTCCCCAATGGAAAATACCTTCCGAGCGGAACTTACATTACTAGCGATGGTGGATCGCTTATCTACGAGCCTCATGAATTGAGCCCGTTTGCAAGCATACTGGCATCTTTCAACGATAAATAGCTGAAACTTATTTTGATTTATGCGGGCCGTCCTTCGGGGCGGCTTTTCTATTGCATATTCATCGCTGGCCCATCGGAGACGGTGGGCCCTTTCCATTCCCTGAAGGAGGCGCCGCATGACAGTGGACAAGCCCGCGAGCGTCGCAAACGACCCGTTCAAGTCAGCGAAGTGGGACGAGCTCACCGCAGGCCGCGACTTCGCGCCGTCGGACGCGCCCACCATCACGCTGCTGTGCGCGTGGTACCAGGTGGTGGACAAGTGCATGTCCGACATCGACGTGGGCGGAGGCGTGCAGGTTGCCTACCAGAACGACATGGGCGACATCAAGGCGCTGCAGCGGTTGTCCACCATGAAGCAGGCGAGCGCCGATTTTTAGATTTGAAAAGAAAAGCGGCCCTGCATACTTTGCAGGGCCGCTTCGTGTTGAAGGCCTTCGGCGGGAGTCGCTTTGCCAGGTTAGCGCCGATGCTGCTTCCGGCCCTTGCTTCCGCCCGCGTTGCGGGATCTGCCGCCCTTATCGGAATGGCGGTGCTGCTGGCTGGTATGCTTCTTCGCTTGGCTTTTGCGCTTGCCGCCCTGGTTGTGCGAAGCGGTATTGCTTGCGCCGTGTCCCTTGCCGCGATGCTTGTTGCCGTTATGCGCGTTCTTTTTAGCAGGGGACTTCTGGCTGGTTGCGGCCTGTTTCTTGCCAGCGCCTTGCTTCTTTCCCGCCGACGTCTTCTTCTTTGTCGAAGGCTGCGCGCTCTTCGCATTCTTAGGCTTCTTCTTCGGCTTCTTCGGCACAAGCATGCCCGGTACCTGCGGCTCTTCTGCCTGGAGCTCCTTTTTGCGCGCCTTCTTCATCTCGCGCATAACGGCATCGATTTCCGGATCCTTGCGCGCCGCGCGCCGCGTTGCCTTGTCGGCGATTGCCTGCTGGCTCTTCTCGGAATCGAATCCGGGGATGTCGATGACGGGGATGTCATGCCCGATGAGCTTCGTGATGTCGCGGATCTCCTGCTTGTTCTCCGGGGTAACGAACGAGATGGCCAGTCCCTCTTCGCCCGCACGGCCGGTGCGGCCGATGCGGTGGACATAGTCCTCGGGCATATGCGGCAGGTCGAAGTTCACAATGTACGGCACTTCGCTGATATCGATGCCGCGTGCAAGGATGTCCGTGGCAACCAGGATATCCGTCTTGCCGCTTGCGAAGTCCTGCAGGGCGTTCTTGCGCTGCGATTGGCTGCGGCCGCCGTGGATGGCGGCTACCGTGTATCCCGCCTTCCGCAGCTTGCGCACGCACGTGTCCACGCGGTATTTCGTGCGGGCGAACACGATGACGCGCTCGCTGCCGTACTGTTCGAGAACGGCAAGCAGCAGATCCGGCTTCAGGCGGTGCTCGACCTCCACTTGGTATTCCTTCACCAGGTCGGCCGTTTCGCCCTTATGCGCAATCTCCACGAACTGGGGATCGTCCAGCAGGTGGAGCAGGTTCTTCTCGATGTTCTTATCGATGGTTGCCGAGAACAGCAGCGTCTGGCGCGCACCGCTTTCCGGACAGCGGCTCACAATGCGCTTCACGTCGGGCAGGAAACCCATGTCCAGCATGCGGTCCGCCTCGTCGAATATGAGCACACCCACATGCTCCAGCGTCAGGGCATCCTGGTTGAGCAGGTCGATGAGGCGTCCGGGCGTAGCCACAAGCACATCGCAACCGCGCGCGAGCGCCTTCTTCTGCGGTTCGTACGACACGCCCCCCAGAAGGCACACCACGCGCTTGCCGGCCTGCTTTGCAATGACGCGTGCCACTTCCTCGATCTGCATGGCAAGTTCGCGCGTGGGCGTGAGGATGAGCATCATGGGCCCGCGGCCCTTGCGCTTGAAGGGGAGCGAGGTGATGGTAGGCAGGCAGAACGCTGCGGTCTTGCCGGTTCCCGTCTTGGCGGCGGCGATAACGTCTCGGCCTGCCAGGATGGCGGGTATGGCCTGCTCCTGAACGGGGGTGGGCGATTCGTATCCCAGGCGCTCCACGACACGCAGCGCCGTGTCGGGAAGGCCCAGCTCGTTGAATTTCTTCGTCATGTGTTCGATTGTTCCTAGCGATTTGAGTTTGATGGATGTGCGCCGATTCGCGCACGCAGGAACCTATAATGACCGTTCGGAGCATCCAGCGCCTGCCCTTCGCCAAAAAACCAGGTTCGATTCACGGCATGCCAACCTTACGGTTCCGATGGAATTTTGCCGTCGTTCGATGTGAATGCGATTATTTGCTATCATGTATTGCTGTGCGTCAACTCAATGCTGACGTATGGAAATCGAAGTGCGGGTGTGGCGGAATTGGCAGACGCGCCAGATTTAGGTTCTGGTGGTACCAACCGTGAAGGTTCAAGTCCTTTCACCCGCACCACGATATAGCAGGGTACCGATACGATGATAGATGGAGGAAGTCTGTGAAGACTAATGTTGAAGCCCTGGAAGGCGATCAGGTTCGCCTGACCGTCACGGTCGACAAGGAAGACGTCGACAAACGCATCGGCAAGACCTATAAGGATTTTGCGAAGAAGTACAAGTTCCCCGGCTTCCGTCCTGGCAAGGCTCCGCGTCCCGTCGTCGACAACTTCGTGGGTCGAGAGGCCGTTCTGGCCACGGTGACCGAAGAGGTTGTGAACGACTACTATCCTCTGGCGCTGGACGCTGAAGACCTGATTTCCATCGAAGAGCCGCAGTTCGAGAACGAAGAGGCAATGGTCGAAGAGGGCCAGGACTTCGTGTTCTCCGCAACCATGACGCTTGAGCCGAAGTATGAGCTGAGCAGCTACGATCCGGTCGAGATCGACCTTCTGAGCGATACTCCCACCGACGAAGAGGTGGAAGAGCGCCTGGATGCCATGCGCGAATACTACTACGACCTGGAAGACGCTCCGGCCGACCAGGTGATCGGCAACAAGGGCGTTGCCGAGCTGACCATGCAGGTCACCGATGACAAAGGCGAGCCCGTCAACGTGCTGAGCACCGAGAACCGCCTGTACGAGATTGGCATGGGCCTGTATCCCCAGAACCTGGACGTGGAGCTGGCGAAGCTGAAGACCGGCGACCATAAGGTTATCGACATCGACCTGGCAGACAGCATGAACGGCTCTCTGCTGACCCGCGCGCTGGACGGCAATCCGGAGAAGCTGACGTTCGACGTGACCGTCAACGCTGTGAAGACGAAGGTCCTGCCGGAGCTGAACGAGGAGTTCGCTACCGAGAAGGCCGGGTTCAAGAGCCTGGAGGACATGCGCAACCGCACGCGCGACGACATGCAGCATGAGCGCCAGGAGTACATGGATCGCATGAAGGAGAACGCCTGCCTGATCGAGCTGGGCAAGCGTCTTGAGGGCGAAGCCCCCGAGGCCATGTGCAACGACGAACGCCGCACGCTCCTGCAGGGCTTCTTCCAGCAGTTGCAGAAGCAAAACATCACGTACGACCAGTATCTGCATCAGCGCGACCTGACGAACGAGCAGTTCCAGGACGACCTGAAGAAGCAGGCGAAGGACGTCGTTTCCCAGAATCTGGCAATCGATGCCTACGCTCGCCACTTCAACATGGAGGTCACGGACGAGATGGTCGACAAGGAGTTCGAGAACTCCGGCAACGAGGATCCGAAGGCCCTGAAGGCCGAGTGGGTCAAGGAAGGCCGCATCCGCCTGCTGCGTCAAAGCATCATGCGCGCCGAGGCCGTGGATCGCATCATGGAGGAGGCCATCGTCAACACGGTGACCACGAAGGAGCTTTCCGCGAAGAACTCCGCCGGCGCAGAGATCGAGGATGCGCAGGAATCCGAGAAGGCCGAAAAGCCCGCTGAGGAGAAGGCCGCTGACGTTCCCGCTTCGAAGAAGATCACGAAGACGGAGCTGAACAAGATGAAGGTTGCCGAGCTGCGCGATAAGGCTGCCGAGCTGAACGTGGATGTCGAAGGCATGAAGAAGGCCGAGATCGTCGACGCCCTTTACGCCGAGCTGAACAAGTAGTCAACGCCTCGCAATCTGTTTTTTCAAACGCTTTCTCAACATAAGGTGCATCTCTGTACCTTCAAGCGCATAATGTGCAATTGAATTTGCAAGTCGACGGGCTCCCATTTGGGGGCTCGTCGGGAATTTAGGAGGCTTTTATGGAACTGGAACGTGCAAATAACGCGCTCATTCCGTACGTCATCGAGCAGTCGCCGCGCGGCGAACGCAGCTATGACATCTACTCCCGCCTGCTGAACGACCGCATCGTTTTCCTGGGCGAGCAGATTGATGACAATGTGGCGAACTCCGTTGTGGCCCAGCTGCTTCATCTGGAATCCGCAGATCCGGACAAGGACATCTCCCTGTACATCAACAGCCCGGGAGGATCCGTTACGGCCGGCTTGGCTATTCTGGATACCATGAATTTCATCAAATGCGATGTCTCTACGATCTGCATGGGTTGCTGCGCATCCATGGCTGCCGTGCTGCTGTCCAGCGGCGCTAAGGGCAAGCGCTACTGCCTGCCGAACTCCATGGTCCTCATCCATCAGCCGTCCGGCGGCGCGCAGGGCCAGCAGACCGAGATTCAGATTGTTGCCGACTTCATGAAGAAGACACGCGTGCGCTTGAACAACATCCTGGCTGAGAACACGGGCCAGACGCTGGAGACCATCCAGAAGGACACGGAGCGCGACAACTACATGTCTGCCGAAGAGGCTCAGGCATACGGCCTGGTGGACAAGATCGTCTCCACCCGCGAGCTGATGGCCAAGGCAGAATAACCGTTCACTATATAAGAGGATAGGAAATCAATGCCCAGAAACGGACATGACGGACGCAATCAAGGCGACGAGGAGATCTACTGCAGCCTGTGCGGCAAGACACCGGAGCAGGTCAACTCCATGATCGCCGGTCCGAACGGTATCTACCTGTGCGATGAGTGCATCTCCATCTGCGCAGACGCCATGCGGCACGATGCCCATATGCGCCAGCCGCAGAATCAGGAGAATCCCGAATTCCATCCCGTTGACATGAGCGAGTCAGGCGCCGAAGAACCGCTTCGGCGCCTGCCCACGCCCCGAGAGCTCTACGACAAGCTTTCCGAATACGTGGTGGGGCAGGACGAGGCGAAGCGTGCGCTTTCCGTCTCCGTCTACAACCACTACAAGCGTATTTCCATGGACGAGGATGCCGATGAAGGGGATGTCGAGATTGCGAAGAGCAACATCCTTCTCCTGGGCCCCACCGGTTCCGGCAAGACGCTGCTGGCCGAAACGCTGGCTCGTACGCTGCGCGTTCCGTTCGCCATCGCCGATGCGACGACGCTGACGGAGGCGGGCTATGTCGGCGAGGATGTTGAGAACATCCTGCTGAAGCTGATCACGGCTGCTGACTTCGATATTCCGCGCGCCGAGATCGGCATCATCTACATCGACGAGATCGACAAGATCGCCCGCAAGGCCGAGAACCTGTCCATCACGCGCGATGTGTCGGGCGAAGGCGTGCAGCAGGCATTGCTGAAGATCGTCGAGGGCTGCGAGGCAAGCGTTCCCCCGCAAGGCGGACGCAAGCATCCGCAGCAGGAGCTCATCCATATCAATACGAAGAACATCCTGTTCATCCTGGGCGGTGCCTTCGTCGGCCTTTCCGATATCATTGCGGAACGCGTGGGCAAGAAGGCCGTGGGATTCAATTCCGAGATGCCGGAAACGCAGAAGAAGCGCGAAGCCGAGCTGCTGAAGCAGGTCCTGCCCGAGGATTTGAACAAATTCGGTATGATTCCGGAGTTCGTTGGACGTATCCCGGTTATCAGGACGCTCGACGAGCTGTCGCGCAAGGATCTCGTGCGCATTCTGACGGAGCCCAGGAACGCCCTGGTGAAGCAGTACAAGAAGATGTTCGAATTCGAGAACTCCACGTTGGAGTTCGAGCCCGAGGCCCTGAACGCCATTGCGGACGAGGCCGTGGATCGGGGAACGGGCGCCCGCGGCCTGCGCTCTATCTGCGAGCGCATCCTGCTGGACGTGATGTACGATCTGCCCGAGCATACGGAGGCTACGCGCGTCGTGGTCACGGCCGACAACGTGGTGAACGGAACCGTTCCCCCGATCGTTCCCGTGGACGCGCTGCAAGATGCGGACGTAGCTGTTGAGCCCGCATTGATCGAAGCGGTGGACCCGGATTCGGAATCCTCGCATTCGGCATAGCACAAGATTCAGGAGGGAAAGCCCTGTCTGCGCCCGTGCGCTCCGGGGCTTTCCTTAGGTTGTAGGAGAAAGCGAAGATGGCAAACAAGAAAATCGATTACGACTTCGCGGCGCATGAGAAGCCGCTTTTCGACAAGTGGAACGAGGCCGGTTATTTCAAGCGCACGCCCGGTTTTGGCGCGCATGCCGGCGATACGTACACAATTGTCATCCCGCCTCCGAATATCACGGGCATGCTGCATATGGGCCACGCCCTTGACGACACCATCCAGGACGCCTGCATCCGCCGTGCACGCATGCAGGGCTATCAGGCCCGTTGGATTTTGGGCACGGACCACGCCGGCATTGCCACGCAGACGAAGGTCGACAAGAAACTGGCCGAACAGGGCATCAGCCGTCTGGAGATCGGCCGCGAGAAGTTCATCGAGGCGTGCTACGACTGGCGCGCGCAGTACGGCAAGACCATCGTCGAGCAGATCAAGGGCATGGGTTGCAGCTGCGACTATTCCGATGAGCACTTCACGCTCGATCCGGACTACATCGATGCCGTCCGCCGCCTGTTCGTGACGTGGTACCACGACGACCTGATCTATCGCGGCAAGCGCATCGTCAACTGGTGTCCGCATTGCACGACCGCCATCGCCGATGACGAAGCGGAGTACGTCGAGGAGAAGGGCCATCTGTGGCACCTGCGCTACCCGCTGGTGGAACCCGTCGACGGCCAGGACTACATCGTCGTCGCCACCACACGTCCCGAGACCATGTTGGGCGACACGGGCGTGGCCGTTTCGCCGAAGGACCCGGATAAGCAGAAGTTCGTGGGCGCGAAGGTCAAACTGCCCATCGTGGGCCGCGAGATCCCCATCTTCAGCGACTATTACGTTGACGCCGGCTTCGGTACCGGCTTCGTGAAGGTCACGCCTGCTCACGACCCGAATGACTGGGGCATGGGCGAGCGCCACGATTTGGAGAAGATCAACATCTTCGACGAGACGGCGCATGTCGTGGATGGCTACGGCAAGTTCAGCGGCATGGACCGCGACGAGGCCCGCGAGGCCATCGTCGAGGAGTTCGACAAGCTGGGCCTGCTGGACCGTGTGGAAGACCACGACCATTCCGTCATGACGTGCTATCGCTGCCATACGAAGCTGGAGCCCTGGGAATCCGAGCAGTGGTTCGTTGCCGTCGATCGCCTGAAGGGCCCGGCGAAGAAGGCCGTGGAATCTGGCGAGATCCAGTTCCATCCCGCCCGTTGGAGCCAGGTCTATCTGGATTGGCTGGACAACCTGAAGGATTGGTGCATCAGCCGCCAGCTGTGGTGGGGCCATCGCATCCCCATGTTCTACTGCGATGCGTGCGGCTGGGAAGATGCGAGCGTGGAGGACATCGAGACGTGCCCGAAATGCGGCAAGCCCGTCCGCCGCGACGAGGACGTGCTGGACACCTGGTTCTCCAGCCAGCTGTGGCCGTTCGCCACGATGGGCTGGACGAAGGAGGGCACGGACGCTCCGGAACTGAAGAAGTGCTATCCCACGCAGGTACTCGCCACGGCGCGCGACATCATGGGCCTGTGGGTTGCCCGCATGGTCATGGCCAGCGAGTATTGCACCGGCAAGATCCCGTTCCAGCACGTCATCATCTATCCCACGGTCATGGGTGCGGACGGCAAGCCCATGAGCAAGAGCCGCGGCAACGGCGTGGATCCGCTGAAGCTGATGAAGGACTATGGCGCGGACGGCATGCGCTTCGGCCTGCTGATGCAGGTGACGGGCGCGCAGGATCTGAAGTTCAACGAGGCGAAGCTGGAGAGCAGCCGCAACTTCTCGAACAAGATCCGCAATGCCGCGCGCTTCGTCATGATGAACCTGGGCGACTACGTGCCCGGCGAGCCCGATCCTGTGGCACCGGCAGACAAGTGGATCTTCTCCCGCCTGGCGCAGCTGGTCCGCAACGTCGATAACGCCTACAAGGAATTCAACTTCGGCGAGATCACGCGCGAGCTGTACGCGTTCTTCTGGAACGAATTCTGCGACTGGTACATCGAGCTGTCGAAGATCCGCCTGCAGGGGAGCGCGGAGGAGCGCAGCGCCACGCAGCGCAACCTGGTGTTCGTGCTGGACACGGCACTGCGGCTGCTGCATCCCATCATGCCGTTCGTCACGGAGGAGATTTACCAGGAGCTGCCCAGCCTGAACAAGGCCGACTCGCTGATCATCGCCCCGTGGCCCGACGCGGATGCGCTGGAGAAGTACATCGATGCCGATGCGGAACGGGCCATTGCGCTTGTGATCGACGTTGTCTCGAACGTCCGCGCCATCCGTGCGCGCCACGGCATCTCCCCGAAGAAGCCCATGGACATCTCCGTGAAGGTGGATGCGGCCGATGCAGCGCTTCTGGAGGAACAGCGCGAACTGGTTGTGGACATGGCGAACCTGTCGTCGTGCCTCATTTCCCCGGATGCGGAGAAGCCTGCCGAATCCAGCGTCGCGCTGATCACGGGCGGCGAGGTGTACGTCGTCCTTTCCGGTCTGGTGGATTTCGATGCCGAACGCGCCCGTCTGAACAAGCAGCAGAAGGCGCTTGAGAAGGACGTGGCGAAGCTGGACAAGAAGCTGAACAACCCCGGCTACCTTGCGAAGGCGAAGCCGGAGATCATCGCAAAGGACCGGGCGAAATTCGAGGAAGCCAGCGAGAAGCTGCGCCTGACGAAGGCCCGACTGGAGGAGCTGGCATAAACTCCTGCGCATTCCGAACCGCCCTGTCCCTGATGGCAGGGCGGTTTGCTTGTGGCCTTCAGCGCATTTGCTAGAATAGAGGGGATTTGCACGCAGTGCGAATCCACCGGATCACCGAATGAGGAAACCGAGGTAACAATGAGCGAGCTTCTGGGACAGCTTTGGTCGCCTGAGCTGCAGACCACTTTCACCGTGGCCTTCATCATGATCATCGCCCTGTATGTGCTCTGCATCGTCTGGGTTGCGCGCGATGCGTATGCGCGCGGAACGCAGTGGTATATCTGGACTATCGTGGCATTGATTCCCGTTATCGGCGTTATCGCCTATCTGCTGCTGCGTCCTCCGCTGATGCAGATCGATCACGACGAGCAGGAGCTGGAAGTTGCCTTGAAGCAGCGCGAGCTGATGAAGTACGGCGAATGCGCCCGCTGCGGTTATCCCGTGGAGGCCGATTACGTCGTATGCCCGAACTGCCACCAGCGCCTGAAGAACCTGTGCGGCCATTGCGGCAAGGCGCTCGACCCTGCATGGACGATCTGCCCCTATTGCGCGGCGCCGGCAGGACGCCCGAACGGCAGGGCGGGCCAGCGTCGGCCCCAGCAGCGTCCGCAGCAGCGCCCGCAGGCGCAGGCGGGCGGCCATCATGCGCCGAACGGCGGGCAGCAGGCTTCGCCTACGCCGCATCTGAACTCGTAAGCGCTGCAATGCACTGGACTGACAGAGCCGCCTTCGGGCGGCTCTTTTTTCGTGAGCCTTTTTCCGGTGCGGGCGTCCGGGCATGCGATGCGGGGGAACAGTGCTAATATCGAAGTCCATGTATGGATATCTATCCGAAGAGAGGTAGTAATGAAGGTTCTTTACAACGACGGTCATGTGGCCGAATGCCCAGCCGAGGAAGAGGTGCATGTCCTGCGCCATTCCGCTGCGCATATCATGGCCCAGGCGATCAAACGGCTGTATCCCCAGGCAGATTTCGGATACGGCCCCGCTACCGACAACGGATTCTTCTACGATATCGACTTCGGCGACCAGAAAATCTCCGAAGAGGATCTTCCCGCCATCGAGGATGAGATGAAGAAGATCTGCAAGGAGAACCTGAAGTTCAGCGTCTTCGAGCTGCCGCGCGCCGAAGCAGTCAAGCTGATGCAGGACCGCAACGAGAAGTACAAGGTCGAGCACATCGGCGACCTTCCCGAGGATTCCCGTATCACGTTCTACCAGCAGGGCGAATACATCGACATGTGCGTGGGTCCGCATATCTGCTACACGAAGGCCCTGAAGGCGTTCAAGCTGACGCATGTGTCCGGTGCGTACTGGAAGGGCGACAAGGACAACAAGATGCTCACGCGCATCAACGGCATCGCCTTCAAGACGAAGGACGACCTGAAGGAATACGAGCGCATGCAGGAGGAGGCCGCGAAGCGCGACCACCGCAAGATCGGCAAGGAGATGGAGCTGTTCATGATGGCCGACGAGGGCCCGGGCTTCCCGTTCTGGCTGCCGAACGGCATGCGCTTGAAGAACTCGCTCATGAACTACTGGATCGAAAAGCAGGAAGAATACGGCTACGACCAGGTGGACACGCCCATCATCCTGAGCAAGACGCTCTGGGAGACGTCGGGGCACTGGGATCACTATAAAGAGAACATGTACACCACCATGATCGACGACGAGGAATACGCCGTCAAACCCATGAACTGCCCCGGTGCCTGCCTGATCTACAAGAGCAAGCCGCGTTCGTACCGCGACCTGCCCCTGAAGCTTGCCGAGGCGGGCAAGGACCATCGCCACGAGCTGAAGGGCGCGCTGCACGGCCTGTTCCGCGTCCGCGCGTTCACGCAGGACGATGCGCATTTGTTCGTCCGCCCCGACCAGATCACGGACATGGTGACGGAAACGGCGCACCTGATCACGTCGTATTACAAGCAGTTCGACTTCCCCTACAAGGTAGAGCTGTCCACCCGTCCGGACGACTCCATGGGCTCGGATGAGGATTGGGCGCTTGCGGAAGAGGGCCTGCGCAAGGCTCTGGAAGCCATGGGTGTGGATTACACGCTCAACGAGGGCGACGGCGCCTTCTACGGCCCGAAGATCGACTTCCATCTGAAGGATTGCCTGGGACGCACGTGGCAGTGCGGCACCATCCAGCTGGACTTCCAGCTGCCGCAGAACTTCGAGCTGGAGTACACGGACTCCGACGGCACGAAGAAGCGCCCGATCATGATCCATCGCGCCGGTTTCGGCAGCTTCGAGCGCTTCATCGGCATGCTGACGGAGCAGTACGCGGGCAAGTTCCCCACGTGGCTGGCGCCGTGCCAGGTGAAGGTGCTGCCGGTTTCCGAGAAGCACCGCGACTACGCGAACCAGGTCGCCGACAAGCTGAAGGCCGCAGGCGTCCGCGTTGTTGTGGACGAACGCGACGAGAAGATCGGCTACAAGATCCGCGAGGCGCGCGGCATCGATCGCGTTCCGTACATGCTCATCTTGGGCGAGAAGGAAGAGGAAGCGGACAACATCAGCGTGCGCGACCGTTCGAACGAGACGGTGCAGCGCCAGCTTGACGACTTCATCGCTGATATCACGGAGGAGATTCGCATGCGCCGGTAACCGCTGCGCGAGTTGAACGAAGAACGGGGACGGATGAGATCATCCGTCCCCGTTTTGCTGTCCGGGCCTTGTTGCCGTGCTAAGCTGCCGTTTCGGGCAGGCAATCCTACAGGTTCAAATAGCGCTGCAGTTCGTCGAAGCGCCGCGCGGCGATCTCGTATCCTTCCAGATACAGGTCCATCAGCTTGTCGCGATTGCTTTCCATGGCCGTGATGTCCACAGGCTTGTTCGGTCTGAATACGAAGATGCGCCCTTCGTCTTCCAGGCGTTTCACGAAGCGGTAGACGCGGTTGTAATCGTAGTGGCGCGCCTCGAAACGGTCCACGAAATACGGGTACTTCGCATAGTGCTGCGCAACCAGCATGCGGGCGGGGTTCGGCTGCTTCACGAACGTGGCATCCTGCGTCAGCACCACGACGTGCTTATCCACGCCCTCCTTCAGGCCGCGAATGAGCGAATAGCAGATGGGCACGCTGTCGCAGACGCCGCCGTCCAACAGCACCTTGCCGTCCACGAATGTCCGATGGCTTGCCAGCGGCATGGCGGAAGATGCCACGAGATAGCACAGGTTCGCATTCAGCTGGACCGGGCTGTTGCCGGCATGGCCCGTGCGATCCGTGGGCTCGTAATCGTGATAGTCCGCCTCTCCCAGCTCCAAATTGCTGGCAACGGAGGTCAGCTTCATAGGGGAGCGGTAGATGTCGTCCATATCGAACGGATCCAGCTGATGGGGGATCTGGTTGAACGTGAAGTCGATGCCGAGCGCGTCTCCGGTGAGCAGGATATTGCTTGCGGAGAGATAGCGGGCATCATCGCAGTACTTCAGGTTGATGTACGCCGTGCGCCCGATTGCGCCGCACACGTAGTTGTAGCCGACCAATGCACCGGCCGAAACGCCGATCGTCCGCTTCGCCAGAACGCCCTGTTCCAGCAAGTAGTCCAACACGCCTGCGGTGAACAGCCCCCTCATGGCGCCGCCTTCCAGCACCAAGTGGAAGGGCAACGGCGTGCGCCCGACATAGGCGGGGGTGCCCCACGCGTCCCCGGAGGTTTCGTTTCTTTCCATGGAGTCCATCCAAATTCCCTTTCCCAGTAAATTCCTATGATATTGTGGACCATGTAATGAAGGATGTACATGTGCAACCAAACGGATGTCATCCATATGTAACGTACGAAAGAGAGGAATATGATGGCTGAAGTTATCGATTCCCAGCAGTTCAAGGAAAAGGTGCTGAACGCGGACAAGCCCGTGCTCGTCGACTTCTTCGCAACGTGGTGCGGCCCGTGCAAGATGCTGTCTCCGATGGTCGATCAGGTAGCGCAGGAGAAGGCCGGTCAGATTGACGTGTACAAGGTGGATGTGGACGAAAGCCCGGATCTGGCCCAGGAATACGGCGTCATGAGCGTTCCCACCGTTATCGCCTTCGAGAATGGTGCCGTGAAAGACCAGTTCGTCGGCGTGAAACCGAAGGAGGCCATCCTCGGTCTTTTCGCTTAGCTTGTGCATTTCTTGACGGGCAGCCCGTGCATTCGTTGCGCGGGCTGTTTTGCGTGCATACAATAGCGAAAACGAAAAAGGAGAGCATCACATGAGCGAACAGAGCGACATCATAGACATCGCGGTCATTGGATCCGGCCCCGCCGGCATGACCGCTGCCCTCTATGCCGCCCGCGCCGGCTGGAAGACGAAGGTCTTCGAGCAGATGGTCGCCGGCGGACAGCTGGGCAATACCGCGCGCATCGACAACTATCCCGGATTTCCCGAAGGCGTGGACGGCTTCCAGCTTGCCTTGGATATGAGTCAGCAGGCCGAGCGCTTCGGCGTCGAAACCGTTTCCGCAGAAATCGTCGGCGTGGATCTGGAAGGTCCCGTGAAGACCATTTCCACGCGCAACGAGCAATTCAAGGCGCATACGGTCATTTTGGCAACGGGCGCCTCGGCGCGCAGCATGGGCATCGACGGCGAAGACGAGCTGCGCGGGCATGGCATCAGCTACTGCGCAACGTGCGATGGCAATTTCTTCCGCGGCAAGGACGTTATCGTCTACGGCGGCGCGAACACGGCTGTCGAGGATTCGCTGTACCTTGCGAACATCTGCCATTCCGTGACCATCGTGTACCGCCGCGAGCATGTCCGCGCCACCGCCGTCTACACGAAGGCGGCCGAGGCTGCCGAGAACATCCATTTCAAATACGAGTCCGTCATCAGCGCCGTCCACCAGCGAGGACGGCAAGCTTTCCGGCGTCACCATCACGAATGTGAAAGACGGGTCGACGGAGGACCTTCCCGCGTCGGCGCTGTTCGTGGCTATCGGCAGCGTGCCGAACACGGCGCTGTTCGAAGGTCAGCTGGACTTGGATGAAAACGGATACGTGAAGGCGGACGAGACGTGCGCCACGTCCGTACCGGGCGTTTTCGTCGCCGGCGATATCCGCACGAAGCCGCTGCGCCAGGTAGTGACGGCGGTCAGCGACGGCGCCGTTGCCGCCGAAGGGGCTGCAGCCTATCTCACCACGCATGCCGCCGGAGAGCATTAGCCCGGTTCGTCAGAATGCATCAGGATCAACCCATTCAACGAACCGATAAGGAAGAGCAATGAAGGAAACGAAAAACAGCGGCATGCGCCAGAAGCTGGAGAGCATCATCCAGGCTTACGAGGAGATCGAGGCGAAGATGAGCGATCCGTCCGTCATCAACGACCAGAAGGAATACCTGAAGCTGGCAAAGGAGTTCAGCGACCAGGGCCCGCTGGTGGAGAAGGCACGCCAGTACGTGCAGGATTGCGATGACCTTGAAGAGGCCCACGAGATGCTGTCCGATCCCGAGCTGAAGGAATTCGGCCAGGAGGAGATCGCCCGCATCGACGCCGAGCTTCCCGTCCTCGAAGACGAGATCAAGGTCATGCTCATTCCGGCCGACCCTGCGGACGAGAAGGACATCATCGTCGAGATCCGCGCCGGCGCCGGCGGAGACGAGGCCGCCATCTTCGCCGGCGACCTGTTCCGCATGTACACGCGTTTCGCCGAGGACCGCAAGTGGAAGATCGAGGTCATGGATGCGTCTCCGTCCGAGGCCGGCGGCTATAAATCCATCCAGTTCAAGGTGAAGGGCGACAAGGTCTACTCCATCATGAAGTTCGAGTCCGGCGTGCATCGCGTGCAGCGCGTGCCGAAGACCGAGAGCCAGGGCCGCATCCACACGTCCACGGCGACGGTGGCGGTGCTTCCCGAAGCCGACGAGGTGGAGGTCGAGATCAAGCCCGAGGACCTGCGCATCGACGTGTACCGCGCCGGCGGCCCCGGCGGCCAGTGCGTGAACACCACGGACTCCGCCGTGCGCATCACGCACCTGCCCACGGGCCTGGTGGTGCAATCGCAGGATCAGAAGTCGCAGCTGCAGAACAAGATCGCGGCCATGGAAGTGCTCCGTGCGCGCCTCTACGACAAGATGTTGCAGGAACAGCATGAGGCGGAGGGCGCAGAGCGCCGCAGCCAGATCGGTCACGGCGACCGCTCCGAGAAGATCCGCACGTACAATGCGCCGCAGGACCGCGTGACGGACCATCGCATCGGCTACAACGGCTCGTACCACGGCGTGCTGCTCGGCAGCGGCGGCGCCGGCCTGGCCGAGCTTATCGCGGAGCTGCAGGCCGCAGACCGTGCGGCGAAGCTGGAAGCCGCCAGCGAAGTGGCGTAGGGCGCATGGCTGAAACCCCGAATACCCCGCAGGTTGCAACGGGCGCTGCCGCTTCCGGCGACGGCGCCCGTATTTGGACCATCCGCGACATGCTGCAATGGTGCGAAGGCTATCTCCGCCGGCACGGCGATCCCGATCCGCGCGGTTCCGCGCAGTGGCTGGTGGAGCATGCCACGGGCCTGAGCAAGATAGAGCTGTATCTGGATATGGACCGGGCGCTGAACGCCTCGGAACTGGACTTTCTCCGCGATGCCGTTCGGCGCCGCGCGAAGGGCGAGCCTCTGCAGTACCTCACCGGCACGGCGCCGTTCCGCTTCATCACCGTGGAGGTGCGTCCCGGCGTGCTCATCCCGCGGCCCGAGACGGAGGTGCTCGTTTCCGAGCTGCTGGACATGCTCCCGAAACGGCAACGGCGCATAGCACTGGACTCCCATACGGAAGACGAGTTGGAGGAGCTGCTCGCCGCGCGTGCGGAAAAGCGCCAGGCAGCATCGGACGCTGCTGAAACGGCGGCGGATCGGGCTGCAGAAGGGGAGGGCGAGGACGATGGCGCCCCTGCTCCGGAACCGGAGGCGCAGGAATCGCTTCTGCAGGTGCTCGAGATCGGCACGGGCAGCGGATGCATCGCGTGCTCTATCGCTACGGAACGTCCCGATGTCCAGGTCACCGCTACGGATATCTCTCCCATTGCCGTCGATTTGGCGCGCAGCAACGCCCAGAGGCTGGGCGTGGCGGACCGCGTGAGCGTCATCGAATGCGATTTAGGCGACGGCATCGTGCCCGAAGCGCTGGGCACGTTCGATGCGCTGATCTCGAATCCGCCGTATATTCCCACGGCGGTGTACGAGGGGCTGGATGCCGAAGTGCACGATTACGAGCCGAAGCTGGCCTTGGACGGCGGGCCGAACGGCCTGGATTTCTATCGTCGGCTGCTGCCGTTCGCGATGCGCGCGTTGAAGGCGGGCGGTGCGTTCGCTGTGGAGCTGCACGAGGATTGCCTCGATGCGGCGAAAGAGCTGACGGAGCAGGCGGGGTTCGTGCACGTCGGGATCGTGCAGGACCTGAACGGCAAACCGCGCGTTATCAAGGCGCGCAAGCCGGCGGTTTAAAGCGGCGCCATTCGGCGGCGCTGCGCAGGAGAGCAAGGAGTAGGGGCATGAAGGAAACACTGGTTGAGGATCTGGAAGAAGCGAAGCCGGTGCTTCGCGCATTCATCGGCGAGGACAAGCCGGTGGCGGGCGTTGTGCTGGGCAGCGGTCTGAACCCGTTTGCCGAGAGCCTGCAGGATGCGCGCTTCCTTCCGTTCGCCGAGGTCCCCCATATGAAGGTGTCCACGGCCGTGGGCCATGTGGGACGCTTCGTGCTGGGCACTGTGCCCGGCACGGACCGGCGCGTGCTGTGCATGCAGGGGCGCCTGCACAAGTACGAGGGAAACACGCCGCAGCAGGTGGCGTTCCCCATCTGGCTCATGGCGCTGTGCGGCATCGATACGCTCATCACCACGAATGCGGCGGGCGCCATCAACCCGACGTACCGCGTCGGCGATTTCTGCATCATGACGGACCAGATCAACTTCACGGGCACGAATCCGCTGGTGGGCGTCGACGCAGACCGTCTGGCCCCCCGCTTCGTCCCCATGCTGGACGCGTTCGACCCGCAGCTTGTTGCGCTTGCGGCGCAGTGCGGCGAGAAGCTGGGCATCTGTATGCAGCGGGGCGTGTACCTGGGGCTGTTGGGCCCGAGTTTCGAGACTCCCGCGGAGATTCGCATGTTCGCATCGTGGGGCGCCGACACCGTTGCCATGAGCGTGGTGGAGGAGGTCATCGTGGCCCGTCACATGGGCATGCGCGTGCTGGGCATGTCGCTGGTGTCGAACATGGCATGCGGCGTTGCGGGCGCGGATCCGAATTCCGACGAGGTCATGGATGTCGCAAAGACGCGCGAAGCGGATTTCAGCCGACTGATGGAAACGATTCTGGCTGCACTGTAAACGCAAGCGACAGTGTGTTTCGGCGCCGGTTATGCCCCATATGACGGGTTTCTGGCGAAATGTGTTAACTGCCTTGAAACCTGTTCTTGCTTGAGTATACTGTGCATCACAACCTAATAGCTAAAGCGATGAAGAGGAAAGTAAGGGCCATCCTTCCCTCAGAGAGCAAGCGGTCGGTGCGAGCTTGCGTTGGACGTCCTGAAAGCCACCTCCGAGCAGTTTGAGCGAACGCGAGCCCGTATTGCGGAAGATCTCCGCAGGCGGGGGAGCAAGTAAGTCGAACCGGTGACCACCGAAACAGTCCATTATGGATTGCGGACGCGATTGACGGCGTATGCATCCTATATCTCTGCTACGTACCCGGGGCGACTTGCCACCGGGTTTTTTTATTGCACGGCACGCCTGCACGGCCGATGCGCCTGTGCAGGGCATCGGGTGCGGGAAGCCGCGCCGGTGTAAGAAGGATCCCGCCCCCCGGGGGCGGGAATGAGAGACGGGATGTTGAAATGGAACTTCGAAGCGACGCGGTGAAGAAGGGCCTTGCTCGTGCCCCCCACCGCAGCCTGCTCAAGGCAGACGGTTTGACGGATGAGGAGCTTGAGCGCCCCCTGGTTGCGGTGTTCTCCTCCCAGAACGAGATTATTCCCGGCCACATCCACCTTCCGCAGATTGCTGAGGCCGTTAAGGCGGGCATCCGCCTGGCCGGCGGCACCCCGATCCAGATGAACACGATCGGCGTCTGCGACGGCATTGCCATGAACCACGCCGGCATGCGCTATTCGCTGACGAGCCGCGAGGTCATCGCCGATAGCGTTGAATGCGGTATCCAGGGCCATCAGTTCGACGCCATGGTGCTGATTCCCAGCTGCGACAAGGTTGTTCCCGGCATGCTGATCGCCGCGTGCCGCATCGACATCCCCACGGTCGTCGTCACCGGCGGCCCCATGCTGGCCGGCCGCGATAAGGATGGTTCGGAGACGGACCTGAACACGCTGTTCGATGCCGTGGGCGCCGTCACTGCCGGTACCATGACGGAGGATCAGTGCAAGTGGTACGAGAACACGGCGTGTCCGACGTGCGGCAGCTGCTCGGGCATGTTCACCGCGAATTCCATCGGCTGCCTGTCCGAAGCGTTGGGCATCGCGCTTGAGGGCAACGGGACCATTCCCGCCGTCTACTCCGAGCGCATCCGCCTTGCGAAGCATGCCGGCATGAAGGTCATGGAGCTTCTGGAGAAGGGCATCACGGCTCGCGACCTGATCAACGAGCATTCCATCCACAACGGCATGGTGCTGGACATGGCCTTCGGCGGTTCCACGAACACGATGCTGCACCTGACGGCTATCGCCCATGCGGCCGGCTGCCCGGTGACCATGGACGATTGGGACGAGGTATGCAAGAAGACCCCGAACCTGACGCGCATCGCACCGGCCGGTCCGCTGCATATCGAGGATCTCTACCGCGTCGGCGGCGTTTCCGCCATCATCGGCGAGCTGGGCCGTCACGGCCTGCTGGACATGGACGCCATCACGTGCCATGGAACCATGCAGGAATGGGTCGATTCCACTTCGCCCGTTGACGGCGAAATCGTCCGCACCGTGGAGAACGCATACAGCCCCACGGGCGGTCTGCGCGTGCTGCGCGGTTCGCTGGCGCCGGATGCGGCCGTTGTCAAGCAGTCCGCGGTGAAGCCCGAGATGATGCAGCACCGCGGTCCCGCACATGTCTTCAACAGCGAGGAAGAGGCCTGCGACGCCATTTTCGGCGGCAAGATCAAGCCGGGTGAGGTTGTCGTCATCCGCTACGAGGGTCCGGCCGGCGGTCCCGGCATGCGCGAGATGCTCACGCCCACGTCCGCCATCTACGGCATGGGCCTGGACACGTCCGTGGCGCTGATCACGGACGGCCGCTTCAGCGGCGCCACAAAGGGCCCGTGCGTTGGTCACGTCAGCCCCGAAGCCGCAGCGGGCGGCCCCATCGCCCTGGTCCAGGATGGCGATATGATCTCCATCGACATCCCCGCGGGCACCATCGAACTGGAAGTTCCCGAAGACGAGCTGGCGAAACGCCGTGCGGCATGGAAGGCGCCTGCGCCGAAATACACCACCGGCGTGCTTTCTCGCTATGCGAAGCTCGTCACGAGTGCAGATAAGGGGGCGTATCTCTCCTAATGAGCGCAAAACAGCAAAGGCAGAAGGGGACCACGGGCCGCGGCCTGCCGCTTTACGGCAGCAAGACGGCGAAGGAGGGCAAGGTGCTCACCGGCGCCCAGGCCGTTATCGCCAGCCTGGAGGCCGAGGGCGTGGACACCGTGTTCGGGTACCCCGGAGGGCAGGCCATCAAGATCTACGATGCCCTGTACGATTCGAAGCAGATCCACCATGTGCTTGCCCGCCACGAGCAGGGCGCAACTCATGAGGCGGACGGCTATGCGCGCGCTACCGGCAAGGCCGGCGTCGTCATCGTCACGTCCGGCCCGGGCGCCACGAATACGGTGACCGGCATCGCCACGGCGTACATGGACAGCATCCCGCTCGTCGTCATCACCGGCCAGGTGCCGCAGCCCGTCATCGGCACGGATGCGTTCCAAGAATCCGACATCGTGGGCATCACGATGCCCATCGTCAAGCACAGCTACCTGCTGCAGGATCCCGAAGAGCTGACCCGTACGTTCCGCGATGCGTTCTATCTGGCGCAGACCGGCCGCCCGGGCCCCGTGCTCATCGATATCCCCAGCGACATCTGCTCCGCCGAAATCGAGTTCCATTACCCGGATTTCGTGAACATGCCGTCCTATAAGCCCACGGTGAAGCCGAATGCGAAGCAGATCCGCCAGGCGGTGGACGCCATCATGGAGGCGAAGCAGCCCGTCATCTACGCCGGCGGCGGCATCATCGCCTCCGAGGCGGAAGACGAGCTTCGCGAGCTTGCGGAGGGTATGCAGATCCCCGTTGTGAATACGCTTATGGCGAAGGGCGCATTCCCGAACACGCATCACCTGAGCCTGGGCATGCTGGGCATGCACGGCTCGAAGTATGCGAACATGACCACGTCGAACGCCGACCTGCTCATTGCCGTGGGCGCGCGCTTCTCCGACCGCGTCACCGGCAAGCTGTCCACGTTCGCGAAGAACGCGAAGGTCATCCATATCGATATCGACCCCGCCGAGATCGGCAAGAACCGTCAGCCCGATGTGCCCATCGTGGGCGACGCGAAGCCGGCGCTTGCCGCCATCAACGCGGAGTTGAAGAAGCGCGACGCGAAGCCGCAGACGAAGGAGTGGCTGGAGAAGGTCAACCGCTGGCGCGCCACGTACCCGTTCTACCATCCGGGCGTGCCGAACAAGGGCGGCCAGATCACGCCGGAAGGCGCGCTGGACCTGCTGAACGACATGCTCGATCCGAAGAACACGATTATCGTGACGGACGTCGGTCAGCATCAGATGTGGGCAGCGCAGCACCTGGATTGCGACCTGCCGCGGACGTTCCTGTCCAGCGGCGGCGCCGGCACCATGGGCTTCGGCCTGCCGGCCGCCATCGGTGCGAAGGTGGCGCATCCGGAAAAGCAGGTCGTGCTCATCACGGGCGACGGCTCGTTCCAGATGTGCTCGCAGGAGATGGCCACGGCAGCTGTTGAGAAGACGAACGTCAAGGTCGTCATCATGAACAACCTCGCACTGGGCATGGTGCACCAGTGGCAGAACCTGTTCTACGACGATCGCTTCAGCCAGACCATCCTGGCGGATAACCCGGATTTCGTGAAGCTGGCCGATGCGTACAGCTGGGAGGGCGACCGCGTCAGCAAGCCCGCCGAGCTGGAGAAGGCGTTCGTCCGCCTGCTGGAATCCGACAAGCCCGCACTGCTCGACCTCCGCATTCCCACGAAGGACAACGTCTTCCCCATGGTGGCACCCGGTGCCGGCCTCGACGATGTTATCGGCGCCGTTGCCGTGGGGGACATCTCGGAGTTCGTGGATGAGAGCGAAGGAGGCATGCGATGAGCCAGAACAACAAGCACATCCTCTCCGTGCTGGTGGAGAACAAGCCCGGCGTGCTGAGCCGCGTCACGGGCCTGGTTTCCCGTCGCGGTTTCAATATCGAGTCGCTGTCCGTGGCTCCGACGGAGGATTCGAACATGTCGCGTCTCATCGCCGTTGTGAATGCGGACGACGTGGCGTTCGAGCAGATCACGAAACAGCTCCACAAGCTTGTCAGCGTCTACAAGATCAGCGATCTGACGAACGACGAGGCCATTGTCCGCGAGCTGATGCTGGTGAAGGTCGCCGCACCGCCCGACAAGCGCAACGAGGTCATCCAGATTGCGAACGTATTCCGCGCGAAGGTCGTGGATGTGGGGAAGAATTCCCTGACCATCGAGGCAACCGGGTCGGAATCGAAGCTTGCCGGCATGGAGGACCTGCTCCGCGCCTACGGAATCAAGGAGATTACGCGAACTGGCAAGATTGCCATGACCAGAAGCGCGCGGGAATAGCGAAGAGGCGTATGATGAGAAGCGTGCGTGATTGGCAGCAGCGCCTTCGCTCGTGGTCGCAGCCGTGAGGTGCGGCTTCGCAGCGGAAAGCTGTGTAAGATTGTGTACAACAGCCATAGGAAAAGGAGAAAGCAAATGGCTATTGAGATTCTTTACGAAAAGGACGTCGACCCGGAGCTCATCCAGAGCAAGAAGATCGCCATCATCGGTTACGGTTCCCAGGGACATGCGCACGCGCTGAACCTGAAGGATTCCGGCTGCGATGTGCGCGTCGGCCTGCGCCCCGGCTCCAAGTCCGCCGCTGTCGCCGAAGAGGCCGGCCTGCGCGTCACCGACATGGATACCGCTGCTGAAGAGGCCGATGTCGTCATGATCCTGATCCCCGACGAGATCCAGGCCAAGACCTACGAGGAGCACATCGCCAAGCACCTGCATCCTGGCGACACGCTGGCATTCGCCCATGGTTTCAATATCCATTACGGCTACATCAAGGCTCCCGAAGGCGTGAACGTCATCATGGTCGCTCCTAAGGGCCCGGGCCACATCGTCCGCCGTCAGTACACCGAGGGCTCCGGTGTGCCCGACCTGTGCTGCGTCTACGAGGATGCCACCGGCAACGCATGGGACATCGCCCTGTCCTACGGCTGCGCCATCGGCGGTGCTCGCGCCGGCCTGATGAAGGGCACGTTCGCGCAGGAGACGGAAGAGGACCTGTTCGGTGAGCAGGCTGTTCTGTGCGGCGGCCTGGTCGAGCTGGTCAAGGCCGGTTTCGAGACCCTGACCGACGCCGGTTACCCGCCCGAGCTGGCTTACTTCGAGGTCTATCATGAGATGAAGATGATCGTCGACCTGATGTACGAGTCCGGCATCCACTTCATGAACTACTCCATCTCCAACACGGCCGAGTACGGCGAGTACTACGCTGGCCCGATGGTGATCAACGACAAGTCCCGCGAGGCCATGAAGACCATCCTGAAGCGCATTCAGGACGGCTCCTTCGCAAAGGACTTCATGGACGACTGCGCGAACGGCCACAAGTGGCTGCTGGAGAAGCGCGAGGAAATGAACAACCATCCCATCGAGACCACCGGCGAGAAGGTTCGTTCCATGTTCTCCTGGATCAAGAAGTAATGAGGCTTCTTGCCTGATCGACGCTAATGCGGATGAGGGCATCCGCTTGCCGGGCCGGTACCCCGAGATTTTTGGGGGCCGGCCCTCTTTTCTGCCGCGGCGCAACCGTGCAGCGCTTTGCCGAAGCTGTGAACTAACCCCAGACAGGCTAAAGTTTTTACGCGAATTGCACCAGCGGTGGTATATCATCGGTAAACGAGTTCAACGACATATTGAGCAACCCGACGGATGAGGCCATCGGGCCATATATAGGAAGGGAAGACGCTATGGCTCGCAAGATAAACATCTTCGACACCACTTTGCGCGACGGCGAGCAATCGCCCGGCGCTTCTATGAACACCGAGGAGAAGCTGCAGATTACGCGCCAGCTGCTGCGCCTGAATGTGGATGTCATCGAGGCCGGCTTCCCGGTTTCCTCTCCCGGCGACTTCGCCAGCGTTCAGGCCATCGCGAAGGAAGTCGGCGGCAACGCCACGGTTTGCGGTCTGACGCGCGCTGTTGATAAGGACATCGACTCCGCCGGCGACTGCCTGAAAGTTGCCCAGTTCCCCCGCATTCAGACGCGGCTTGGGCGTTTCTCCCAGCCACATGCATGACAAGCTGCATATCACCGAGGACCAGTGCCTCGAGCGCGCCGTGCACTGCGTGAAGTATGCGAAGCAGTACGTCGACGACGTGCAGTTCTACGCCGAGGATGCCGGTCGTTCCGACTACGAGTTCCTGGCAAAGGTCGTGCAGGCCGTCATCAAGGCCGGCGCCACCGTCGTGAACATTCCCGACACCACGGGCTATTCGCTGCCGGACGAGTACGGCCGCCGCATCAAGTACCTGATGGAGCATGTGGACGGCATCGAGAACATCACGCTGTCCGTGCACTGCCATAACGACCTCGGCATGGCCACGGCCCTTTCGCTGGCCGGTGTCGAGAACGGCGCCACGCAGCTGGAGTGCACCATCAACGGCTTGGGCGAGCGCGCCGGCAACACGGCCCTCGAAGAAGTTGTCATGGGCATCAAGATGCATGGCAAGGAGCTGGACGCGTACACGGATATCAACACGAAGGAGATCATGCGCGCCAGCCGCCTGGTTTCGAACATCACGGGTTTCGTGGTGCAGCCGAACAAGGCCATCGTCGGCGCGAACGCATTCGCTCATTCTTCCGGCATCCATCAGGATGGCGTGCTGAAGAAGCGCACGACGTACGAGATCATCGACCCGGCCGAAGTCGGCGCCGGCAAGAGCGAGATCGTTCTGTCCGCCCGCAGCGGCCACGCGGCCCTGAAGCATCGTCTGGATGCGCTGGGCTACCACTTCGAAGGTGCTGATCTGGATCGCATGTACGATGCATTCCTTGATCTGGCCGACAAGAAGAAGGAAATCTACGACGAGGACCTGGAGTCCCTGGTGGGCGAAGACAGCCGTACGTCCCAGACCGGCATGTACGCGCTGAAGTCCGTCCAGATCAGCTGCGGCCAGCCGCTGACCCCTACGGCCACGGTCATCCTGAGCGACCCGAACGGCGTGGAGCATGTCACGTGCGCTGTGGGCACGGGCCCCGTGGACGCCGTGTACAAGGCGGTCAACAATATCGTGGACGTTCAGAACGACCTGACGGAGTTCTCCGTGCAGAGCGTTACGCGCGGCATCGATGCGCTGGGTGAAGTCACCATCCGCGTGACGAATGCCGACGGCGATGTGTTCACAGGTCGCGGCGCCGATAGCGACATCATCGTTTCCTCCACGAAGGCGTACCTGCATGCTCTGAACCGCCTGCTGCACGCCGAGCAGGAGAAGCAGCGCAAGTAAGTCGCTGCAGTTGCGTTATATAGCCTTCTGCTATTTTCCTAAGCGGAGCCGTTTGGAAGAACGGCTCCGCTTTTCGCTATATACGTATGCGTGGCTCGTGAATTTATCAGCGAAGTCTCCAGTGCGTAAGTGCGTGGTGTTAGAATCTGATTTCACGAATCGAACATCGAGGGGGCTGCCTAGTAATGTCATGGCTTGATAGTTTCGCCGCAGGGTCGTCATACGATATGGCGATCGACCTCGGAACCGCCAATACCCTTGTCGCCATCTCCGGAGAGGGCGTCGTCATCAACGAGCCGTCCGTGGTGGCCATCGAAAAAAGCACAATGCGCGTTTTGGCCGTTGGCCGAGAAGCCAAGAACATGATCAACCACACGCCAGAGGCGTTTTCCGCGGAACATCCGCTGCATGACGGCGTCGTTGCCGATTACGATGTGACCGAGGCCATGATCTCGGCCTTCATCAACAAGGCTGTCGAGCGCCGCTATCCGTGGCAGCCGAAGCCGCGTATCGTCATCTGCATTCCCTGCGGAGCGACGTCCGTGGAGAAGCGCGCTGTATTCGAAGCGACCATCCAGGCAGGTGCGCGTCAGGCATACCTGATCGAGGAGCCTATGGCCGCTGCCATGGGCGCCGACCTGCCGGTTACGGAACCCACCGGTTCCATGGTCGTCGATATCGGCGGCGGTACCACCGAAGTCGCGGTCGTTTCCCTGGGCGGCATCGTCACGTCCAGTTCGCTGCGCATTGCCGGCAACCGCATGGATGAGGCCATCGCGCTCCATCTGCGCGACTTGCTGGGCATCAAGATCGGCGAGCGCACGGCCGAGGTCATCAAGATCAAGATCGGCTCCATCCTCCCGTTCGAGGACGGGCGCGAACGTGATATGGTCATTTCTGGTCAGGACGTGGTGAACGAACAGCCCCGCGAGGTGGTCATCCAATCCGAGGATGTCCGCCAGGCGCTGAAGCCCACCATCGATGAGATGGTCATCCACATCAAGGAAACGTTCAAGAAAACGAATCCCGATCTGGCATCGGACATCATCAAGAACGGCATCCTGCTCACCGGCGGCGGCGGACTGCTGTCCGGCTTGGACCGCTATCTCACGAACGAGCTCGAGATTCCCGTCTGGGTAAGCGAGACGGCGCTGACGAATGTCGTCATGGGCTGTCTGAAAGTGCTCGAATCGCCCACGGCGCTTCGCCAGACGCTGATGCGTTCCAAGTAGGTCCTTCTCTATGCCCTTGCGATTCGAAGGGGGCTCGTCCCCAATCGGCGCCAACGTGCTGCTCATCATCTTCCTCGTGCTTTCGTTGGTTTGCACCACGGTGTATTCCAGCGAGAGCGAGGATGGGCCGCTCCATACCATACAGAACGGGTTCAGCTCGCTATCCGCGCCGTTCCAGTTCATCGGCGCGGGCATCAGCGCGGCGGGCAACTCCGCCAGCACCGGCGTCGAGGATTTTTCGGCGGATGCGAATACGCTCAGCCAGCTGAAGCAGCAGAACGAAGAGCTGCGCAACTACGTTTCCCAACTGGAGGAGTACCGCCAGGAGGCCCAGCGCCTGGAGCAGCTGCAGAAGCTCAGCGATTCCTACAACATGGACAGCGTTACGTGCCATGTGGTGGGCAAGTCGAACGATGCGTGGAGCAGGACCATCACGCTCGATCAGGGATCGGATTCGGGCATCGAGCCCGGCATGCCGGTGTGCGGCTCCACGGGCATTGTGGGCCAGGTGCTCTCTGTCACGCCTGCAACGTGCGAGGTCCGCCTGATCCAGGACAGCCGCAGCGGCGTTGCCGTGCTCGTCCAATCGAATCGCGCTCAGGGCCTGCTGAAGGGCAGCCTGGACGGCCTGCTGTATCTGCAGGACGTCGATAGCAGCAAAAAGGTCAAGGTCGGCGACGTCATCATCACCAGCGGCTCGGGCGGCAGTTATCTGCGCGGCTTGATGGTGGGCACGGTCGTGAAGGTAGAGCAGACGGACGGCGAATCGAACCGCACCATCGTGGTGTCCCCGAACGAGGATGCCGATGCCTTGGAAGAGGTCATGGTCGTGAAGAAGATGGGAACGGCGGGCGCTCTGGATTCCAGCGTCAGCAGCTCTTCCTCGAGCAGCTCCTCGTCGTCCAGTTCGTCTTCAAGCAGCACCAGCTCGTCGTCTACCAGCTCCTCGTCCAGCTCGTCTTCTGACAGTTCGTCGTCATCGAGCAGCGCAACTGGCAGCTCGTCGTCTTCGTCAAATTAGAAAGGGGATAGCCAATGGACATATCGCGCCATCGCATGACCATCGTCTTTGCGGCTATCGCCGTTTTAGCGCAGGTCATACTCGCATCGAATATGCAGATCGGCAATGCCGTCCCGAACTTCATCACGTCGTTCGTGGTGGCCTTCGCCATGGTCCGCTCCGATTCCCCGCATTACGTGCTCGCGTTCGTCATGGGCCTTATAGCCGACCTGCTCGGCAGCAGCGCCGTGGGGCTGACGTCCCTGTGCCTGCTGATTGCCGTGTTCGCCGTGACGATGGTCTCCCAGACCGTCGGCAACGACAACCTGCTCATGAGCATCATCGTGCTGCTCATCGCGCTGTTCGGCGTCGATCTGGTCTATGCGCTGTTCATGGTGGGAGCCGGTGCGGCAAGTTTCTCGGATGCCATGCTGTATCGGGCCCTTCCGTGCACGCTCTACGACGCCACGCTGAGCATTCTCTGGTATCTGGTCATCATGCACTTCTCGGCCCCGTTCCGCGGTATGGGCAATTCCGGTCGTGGAAACGGCGCTGCGAATATCCGGTTCAGCTGAGGCGCCTTGCTATGGCATCTGCAATCATCGCAGGCATATTGACGCTTGCCGCCGTGGTCATCGCGGTGGTAATCTATCTGCGCGTCAAGCGGAAGAATTCCGATAACCGGCCATCCGTCGGTCGCGGGGTCGGACAGCTTATCAGCACGTTCGGCGTGGGCACGCGCGATTCTGCGCGCGGCATCCCCGATGAGAAGCCGGCCGTGTCCGGCGGTCCTTCGCCTTCCGGCGACCGCGTATCCGGACTGCACTCCCGGTTCGTGGCCATGGGCGTGCTCCTGGCAGCCGTGTTCGGCTCGCTTACGGCGAAGCTGTGGAGCCTGCAGATTCTCGAGGGTGCTTCCTATGCCCAAGATGCGCAGCGGAACCTCTATACCACCGTCACGACGCAGGCGCCGCGCGGAGTGATCTACGACGCAGACGGCAAGGCGCTTGTCGACAACACGTCCTCGCTTGCGGTGCTGGCCGATGCGGACGTTGCCGACAACCGCGATGTCGTGCAGCGCCTTTCCGTGCTTCTGGGATTGCCGGTGGGCGTGGTCCGGAGCCGCATCAACGATTCAACGAACGGCGCGCAGAGCCAACGCGTTGTGGCCAGCAACGTTTCCATCCGCGATGCGGCGTTCATCTCCGAGCATTCCGAGGCGTTCTCCGGAGTCACGACGCAGGAGCAGACGGTCCGCCATTACTGCTACGGCGCCCTGGCGGCGCACGTGCTGGGATACACGGGAACCGTCTCCGAAGATCAGCTGAACAATGCCACGCAGGGCAGGACGCTGTCGTCGGGCGATCAGGTTGGCCAGAGCGGCATCGAACAGCAATATGACGATCTGCTTGCGGGCGACCATGGCGTGCGCACGCTCATCGTGGATTCCAGCGGCGACGTCCAGCAAGTGGTGGGGGAGACCAGCCCCACGCGCGGCAGCGATCTGTACTTGACCATCCGCGCGCAAGTCCAGATGGCGGCCGACAAGGCGCTGCGCGAATGCATCAACCCCACGGACGGCAGCACCGGCGTCGGACGTGCCGGCGCGCTGGTGTGCATGGACGTGACGAACGGCGAGATCCTGGCGCTTGCGAACTACCCGACGTACGACCCGAACAACTTCGTCGGCGGCATCTCGCAGGATGTCTGGAACCAGTTCAACACGGAAAGCAGCTATTACCCGCTCATGAATCGCGTGGTTGCCGGCGCGTATCCGCTTGCCTCTACGTTCAAATCGTTCACGGGCCTTGCGGGCCTGAAGTACGGTTTCGCGAACAGCACGAAGACGTGGACGTGCACCGGCACGTGGACCGGGTTCGGTTCGCAATATGCGCAGAAGTGCTGGAAGGAGGGCGGCCATGGAACGCTTGATTTCAAGCACGCCATCATCGAATCGTGCGACACAGTGTTCTATGAGATCGCAAAGGACTTCTACGAGGCGCGCGGAACCATCGGCAACGACGCCATGCAGGACTACGTGAAGAAGTTCGGCTTCGAGCAGGCTACCGGCATCGACATCTCCGGCGAGACCACGGGGCGCATTCCCACGCCCGAATGGAAGGCGGAGTATTTCAAGGACGAGCCCGAGGAGGCGCAGTGGCTGCCGGGCGACATGACGAACATGGTCATCGGCCAGGGCTATGTCCAGGGCACCATGTTGGAGCTTGCCGTTGCCTACGGCGCCATTGCCACCGGGGGCAACATCGTGAAGCCGCACTTGCTGAAGCAGGTGCGCAATTCCTCCGGCGACGTAGTCATCGACAACAACCCGGGCGTGCAGAGCACAATCGATGACATCGATTCCTCGAACCTGGACCTGCTGAAGCAGGGCCTCATCGGCGTCGTCCAGAACACGTCCAGCATCACGAACATCGTGAAAGGGTACAAGGTGGCCGGCAAGACCGGCACGGCCGAGCAGACGGATAAGAACGACCACGCGCTGTTCGCCTGCTATGCGCCCTATGACAATCCGAAATACGTCGTCACGTGCATCATCGAGGAAGGCGAGGCCGGCGGCACGTATGCGGCGCCCACGGCGGCAAAGGTCATGCGTGCGGCTCTGCGTTACAACGATGGCAAGCTGAATACGAAGATGGAGAGCATCCAGGCTGTATATACGCAGACGGCGGCAACGACCGGGTCTTCCTCCAGCCGTTCGGATTAGAAAGGAGGACGCACGCATGCCCCAGATGGCACAGATCGATTCGCTTCGCATGCCGCGCGGGAAGAAGCCGCAGACGGTGTCGCGCTCACGGCATAACCGCGGTATCAATGTTCCGTTCGTATTGACGATCATCCTCGTGACCGCCTATGGCTTGCTGATCTCCTTCACGGCTACGTACAACAACGCGGATTACAATTTCTCGCGCCAAGTCGGCGGCGCCGTCATCGGCGCCGTGCTGATGGTGCTGCTGTGGCGGTTCGACTACCATCAGCTTTCCGGCTATGTCACGGTGTTCATGATCATCAACATCGTGCTCATCTTGATGCCCCATATTCCTCTCATAGGCGTCGAATCGAACGGTGCGCTGTCATGGGTGAAATTCGGCCCGATCAGCTTCCAGCCCGGCGAATTCGCGAAGATCACGGTCATCCTCATGGATGCGAGCGTGGTGGCCCGCTATCGCGGCCGGCTGAACAACCTGCATGATTACCTGAAGGCGCTTGCCATCATGTGCGTGCCGTTCATCTGCATCTTGACGCAGCCCGACCTGGGCACCGGCATGGTGTACTTGTTCATCGCATTCATCGCGCTGCTGGTGGGCGGTGCGGCGCCGCGCTATCTCATCGGCACCGTGGGCATCTTGTTCGGGCTGATCGTCCTCATATTCGTAACGGACCCGCTGCTCGACTCCCTCGCCGGCAGCGATGTGGGCTTGAAGAACTACCAGCGGGCTCGCCTGCTGGTGTTCCTGGATTCCTCGTACGACCCCACGGGCGACGGATATAACCTGCAGCAGGCGAAGATCGCCATCGGTTCCGGCGGCCTGTTCGGTAAGGGCTTCATGAACGCGACGCAGTCGACGTTGGGCTATCTGCCCGAATCCGCCACGGACTTCGTGTTCTGCGTGCTTGCGGAGCAGTTCGGCTTCGTGGGCGCTCTGATCCTCCTGGCACTGTACCTCTCGCTTCTGCTGAACAGCATGCGCATCGCGCGCGGCAGCGGCGATCTGTTCGGTATGATCATGGTAATGTGCATTGTTGGCATGTGGTGCTTCCAGATACTGGAGAATATCGGCATGGATTGCGGCCTGATGCCCATCACGGGTATTCCTCTCCCGTTCGTGAGCTACGGTTCGTCGTTCATGGTTGTCAACTTCGTTCTGCTGGGCCTTGTGGGCTCCGTTTGGGCGCATAATGGTCGATAGTGAAAACAGGGGAGTGCGCTGCGGCGCCGTCCGTGCCGGGCGCATTCCGGGGAAAGAAGGTACGCTATGAAATCACCCGTCGATGTGAAAGCAGTGATGGATGCGGTTTCGGATACGGAGGAAGCGCGCAGCAAGAGCATCCGCGTCCACCTGTATCTGGATTCGACTGCGCCCGACGACCTTGTGAATATGGTTGCTGCCGCCTTCAAGACGACGGCGGCGAATGCAACCGTTCTGGTGGAGGATTATCCCACGGACGGCCGTATGCCGGACGCCCTGGCGGATATGGCAGTCCTTGTTGCGGGTATGAGCGAGGATACGGGCATGCTGGCGGCGGATCTGCGCTCGCTCAATACGCCGTCGCTTGTCGTGACGACGCTGCCTTCCACGGTGAAGTACCTAGCGAAGGAATCGAAGTACCCGTTGTTGGAGGAGGACATCGTCTCGCCGATCCGCGACGAGGGGGATTCCGATGCGGATACGACGGCGAAGCTCACGGAGCCCATTGCCCTTTCCGCCGATGATGCCGAGCGCATGCGCGACGAGATGGGGTCCTGGATCGTCGAAGTGTTCGAGGACACGCGCCTGGCCTTCGCGAATGCCTTCCCGTTCGTGCGACGGCCCCTTTCTCTGGAATCCGTCCGCGCCACGTCCGTTCAGAATGCCGGCATCGGCTTGGTGGTCATCCTTCCCGGCGCCGATATGCCCATCATGACCCTGAATCAGCTGAAGATGCTGTTGCAGATTGCCGCGGCGTATAACCAGCCCCTGTCCCTGGCGCGCGCGAAGGAGATGCTGGCGGTTGTCGGCGGCGCATTCGGCTGCCGTGCCCTGGCGCGACAGCTTGCCGGTCTATTCCCCGGCATCGGCTGGGCCATCAAGGCGGGCATCGGCTACGGCGGCACGGCGGCAATGGGCCGTGCGCTTATCGAGTACTTCGAAGCCGATGGCGATATGGCGCAGCTTGCCGGCAAGGCTGCCGATGCGACGCAGTCCATTGCGCCTTCGCTTGGCGTCTCTCCCGATGCCTCGGTGCAGGAGAACGTTCAGAACGCCGCGCAATCGCTGTGCGGCATGGCCGAAGATGTCGTGCAGGATGCCGCGCGCAAGGTGGTGCCGTTTGCCGGGTCCGTGCTGAAGGCGGCGGCCGATGCTACCGGCATCACGCCCCAGGACGTTGCGAATTTCGGGAAGTCCGTGGTCTCCGCGGTCGGCAGCAATGCCGTGAAAACGAATTAGCGTATCCCGACAGCTTTCTCGACCTGAATTTCAGGGGTCCCTGCAGCTTGCAGGGGCCCTTCTTTTTACGTCAAATCCCAGTCCACAATTTGCACACAAATAGAAAACCCCAGGTGAAACGCCTAAGAATGAGCAATTTGAAATGAAATCGAAATCAGGGCTTGCGCAGACCCCGAACTTCCGATATTGTACTCCTTGCTGAAACGCGGGGAGTTAGCTCAGTTGGTTAGAGCGCCGGCCTGTCACGTCGGAGGTCGCGAGTTCAAGTCTCGTACTTCCCGCCAGTTTTTGAATGGATAGCGAGAAGCATTTTGCTTCTCGCTTTTTTGTAGGGGTTCAGTTGAGCGAGAACGTTAGGATATCGTCTCAGGGTATTCCCAACCCGAACGCGCGCCCGAAGGTTAGGCTTGCCGTTTTCGATTTCGATGGGACCTGCATTACGGGGAAATCGCCCCTGTTGCTTACGCTCTATTTGCTGAAGCACCATGATCTGAAGCTCATCGACGGCATTGCGGCCGGTTTCTGGGGCTTGGCGTACAAGATGCATATGCCCATGTTGAACCAGAGCTGGGTGCGCGGTTTGGTGTTCAATGCGTTCAAGGGCATGCCGAAGGCGCAGGCCGATAAGATCATGCATGATTTCTACGATGAGAAGGTCGCCCATCTGTTCCGTCCCGAATTGGAGCAGGCCATTGTCGCCCGTAAACGGGAAGGTTGCGTGGTCATGGTCGTTTCCGCGACGTTCGAACCCATCATCGACCGCGTCATGCACTTCTATCCGTTCGATTTCCAGATTTCCACGCGCATGGGCGTCGATGCTCAGGGATGCTATACGGACCGGGTCGAAGGCCTTCCGGTAGAGGGCCCAGAGAAGGTCGCGTCCATTCGCCGATTCGCGAACGAACGCTACGGCGTGGGCAATTGGGAGATCGACTACGCGTACAGCGACCACTATACGGATCGGCCCTTGCTGTATGCGGCTCGCCATCCTTATGCCGTCGGACCGGATTCGCTTCTTCGCCGCACCGCGAAGGAGGAAGGCTGGCCGATTATCGGCGAATAGCCGTGCGCCTCTGCGATGTATATCCGCATTGCACGCTGAGTATGCACCGCCCGTTCGGCGCGCCAGCGCAATGGAGTTTCGCACCTGTTTTTCAAAGATTACAATGCAATAAACTTCGTAATACTTATTTGCGTCGATTCCCTGAACTGACGTGCAAATGCTAGTGAGGCGGGTACAATCAGGGTGAAAATAACCAGCCCGCATCACGGGCTCTAACGCAAGGAGTAGCGGATGCTTGAAAGCAATCCGGAATGGAATGAAATGCATGGACCGGCAGGGGATACCGGCATCGGCTTCGGTGCGTATCTGAACCTTGCCGACCACTCGGCGCAATCCGGCCGCAAAACCGAGGCCATGATGCTGTACCTGACGGCGTATGAGACGGCGGCTCAGAGCCAGATCGGAAAGCTCGCCGACGACCATCCGGCTGTCGAGGGCCTTCATCGTGCCTGGAATCTTGCCTGCGAGGTTGACGACCGCTCTATCGCGGAAGCCGTGTTCGGCAGGTTGCAGGACCATCTTTCGCCGGCGGAGTCGCGTGAATACTCGTCCCGGCTCCAAGAGCTTGCCGCGCGCAAGCTCAAGCAGCTCGGGCTGGATGTCCCGCAGCTCGATGCCCCCGGAAGCGAAGTCTCGGGCACCGTCAAGGAGAGCCTCATGGAGAAGCTTGCGGGCCTGGGCTTCGATGTCGGCAACGGCGATGCCGCCTTGCTGCCGGAGATTCCGTCCGAAGAGGACGATTCCGACCGCGATCGGCTGACGTACGACGACTTGGTGGGCTTCGAGACGGCGGTTATGGAGATGCGCCGGCGCGGGTACGGCCTTTCCGGCGACAGCACGTTCACGGATTTCATCGAGAAGCTGAACCGCCGGCACGGCATCGACGGCCTTCCGTCGTTCGAGACACTGCTTTTCCGTGCCCCTTCGCGCGAAGATGCAGCACGTATGATGTTCGCCACGGCGGGAGAGCTGGACGAGCCGGTCATCCGCATCCGCATGGATACGAATTCCCAGGGTGCCGCCGTGCTCTGCATCATGGCCTCTCCGCAGATCCGCAACAAGTTCGGCTTCGTGTTCGCCGAAAGCGGCGAGCGCGGCATACTCATCCTCGAGGATGTGGACATGTGGGGCTTGCCTCTGGATGACACGGATGAGAACGGTGCCGCGACGCAGCCGCATCTGTCCCGCGGTGCGCAGAAGGCCATTGCCCTCATCCGCGCAGCGGTGGACAATCCCAATGTGGTCGTCATGGCGTCCGCGTCGACGCGGGGGCACTTGGAAGACTATATGATCGACTTGCTTTCCCCGTTGTCGCCCATCGACATCAATATGCCCACGTATGCCGAACGCACGCGTCTTTGGACCGCGCTCGTGCGCGAACACGAATCGCTGGCGCGGCTCGACGTGGTGAAGCTGGTGCAGGCCTCAGCGAACATGTCGCGTTTCGAAATTGCCATGTGCACGCGCGATGCCATCGAACAGGCCTATCGCGAAAGCATTCTGAAGCGTGAATACGTCCGCGTGACGGAGCAGAACATCTACGAGAAGCTGGCAGCATGTCAGCCGCTCGAATCCCGCGAGTATCAGCTTTTGGAGGATGCGCTTGTTGCGGACTTCGCGCGGGATTTGGATCAGCTGGATACGTATGACGGAAAGGGGATGGACCGGTAATGGATATCACGCGTCGATGCGATTACGCGTGCCGAATCCTTCGTTCGGCCTACCGCCATGGCGATGAGTACGTGTCTATCTCCGAGATTTCCGAAGAGGAGAGCATCCCGTACGCATTCGCCCGCGGAATCCAGCACGATCTGGCCCTTGCCGGCTTTTTGGAGACGGCGCGCGGCTCGAAGGGCGGCATCCGCCTGGCGGTCGATCCCGCTACCACAACCATGTACGATGTCATCACGGCCGTGCAGGGCGATGTGAACATGGCGCTGTGCTCTGCGGATACGGGCGTTTGCGACAAGTGCGATCGCTGCGACTACCGGCGCGTCTGGCTTTCCTCCGAGCGCTTGCTGAAGAGCTTCTACTCCGCTATCACGCTGAGCGAGCTGTTCGTGCTGGGCAACGATCATCCGTTGATTCGCGCCATCATGGACCGCGACGGGGAGACGGCCGGACGCATGCTGGGCGAGATTCTGTCGAAACCCGTCAAGAAGGCGCAGATGAAGCCGATGCCGCACAAAAAGGCATCGTGCGCATCTTCAACTGCGGATGAATCCATTGCGTAACGCGTCTTCGTTCGAAGTACCTTCCGGCGCATCCCATGAGGCCCGGGTAGCGGCATTCAAGCGAAAGGTCGCTGCCGAAGGACGCGCGCGTTACCGTATGTTGCCGTGGCGCCATATCGACGACCCCTATGCCGTCTTGGTGTCCGAGGTCATGTTGCAGCAGACGCAGGTTAAGCGCGTTCTGAATTACTGGGAGCGTTTCCTGGATCGGTTCCCGACCATCGATGCGCTTGCGGCTGCGGAAACGGGTGCCGTGCTGGAAAGCTGGCAGGGTCTGGGCTACAACCGTCGCGCCTTGATGCTGAAACGCTGCGCAGAGCTGTGCTCGGCAGACTATGCCGGCAAGCTTCCGTGTGCGTATGACGAGTTGCTTGCGCTGCCGGGCATCGGGCCGGCAACTGCCGCCGGCGTCCGAGCGTTCGCATGGAACAAGCCGGGCGTGTATCTGGAGACGAATGTTCGCAGCGTCTTTCTCTACGAGTGGTTTGCCGATGCCGACGAGCCGGTCAGCGACAAGCAGCTCGTGCCGTTGGTGGAGGAGACGTGTCCGGAGGATAACCCGCGCGATTGGTACTATGCGCTTCTTGATTACGGCGCGTATCTGAAAACTCAGGTTGCGAATCCCTCGCGCAAGAGCGCCCATCATACGCGTCAGAGCGCTTTCGAGGGGTCGCGGCGCCAAAAGCGCGCCGAGCTCGTTCGTCTCGTGTTGGAGAATCCCGGCATCGCGCGCGGCGACCTGCTGGCGCAGCTGGATGCGATCGAGGTGGCGGACGGCAGGCAGGAAGTCGATCCGGAGCTGGGTGCCTCGCTGCTTGCCGACCTCGTGTCGGAGGGCTTCTTCACGGAGCAGAACGGATCGTTCCGGTCGTAATGAAAATGCCCGGCGCTTTGCGTCGGGCATTCCTTATGCATGTTCCGTTCGTGCAATCAGTGGAACGTGGGATAGCATCCCAGAATGCGCACGCCGCGCAGCTTCAAGCGCAGGCACTCAAGCGCCGTCTGCAGCTCGGGATCGTCGAGCGATCCGTCTACATCCACGAAGAACAGGTATTCGCCCAGCACCTTCTTCGTGGGCCGCGATTGGATCTTCGTCAGGTTCATGCCTGCATAGGCGAATTCTTCGAGCACCATCATCAATGCGCCGGGGCGGTTGTCCTTCAGGAAAAGGAGCAGCGACGTCTTCTTCGGCGAGCCGGCAAGCTCCACGTCAGAATCCCGAGGTGCGATAAGCGCAAACGACGTCTGGTCGGAGTTCACGTCCTCGATATCCCGCAATGCGATATCAAGATGGTAGAGCGATGCGGCGTGGGCGCTTGCGATAGCTGCGATATGCGGATCGGATGCCGCGATGCGGGCGCTTTCGGCCGTGGATCCGGCCGATAGCAGCTCGCAGCGGGGGAAGTTCTTCTTGATGAATTGGCGGCACTGCGCCAAACCCTGCGGATGGCTGGCGATCGTCGTCACCTGATCGGGCGCCGAGCCTTCGGCAAGAAGCAGGCAATGGTGGATGTCGAGCACCTGTTCGCCGATGATCTTGACGCCGTCATGGATGACGAAATCATCGAGTGCGGCCGTGACGGGCCCTTCGAGCGAATTCTCCAGCGCTATGACGCCGAAATCGCTTTCGCCCGATTCCACGGATTCGAACACGCCGCTGAACGAATGGTGCGTCCGGAACGCCATCGTTTCGGGGTTCCCCAACCGCGCCGCGAAACGATGGGCCGCATCGTCCGAGTACGTTCCCAGAGGTCCGAGGAATGAGATGTCGGGATGCTGTTCCATGTGCTGCCTTTCGTTACTTATTGCTTCAGGGCCTGAAGAGCCTGTCGGATTGCCATTATAGAGGTACAAGGGACGGTGGTCCCCAGCGGTAGGAAACCCCCGCCAAGCGGTAAGTATACAAAAAAACGAATATGTGTATCTAATATGAGGTGGGGAAAAACCGAGCAAAGCAGTCGGTCAAAGTGGCACCTCAGAATATTGGGACATATACTTACTTATGTTGCATAACATTTGCGATTCTGATCTAAAATCTTGCGCCATTCACCCATAAAATCGCACAAATCCCCCTATATCTAGAATCCTATGCTAAGATGCCAACACATGGGGGTTCTATGAATTTGGATGCGGTGTTACGTAAAATGTGATATGTAACACAGCTTCCGAAACAAAGTTTGGGATGACCTTCCGGGTGACGACGGTCGGCTACATCTTCTGCTCAATGGAACCGATTTTATCCGTCAAGACACCCAAGGAGGTGTGCACATGGAAAACGAGGCCACTGTTAAAGAGTTTCGCGAGATGCTGGAAGCGCGTGGTGTTTCACGCCGTAGCTTCTTGGGACTCTGTGGCACGATTGCTGCCGCGGCCGGTCTGTCTCAGCTGACAGTCGGCGATGTGGAGCAAGCACTCGCGGACACTGTGATTGGAGAGAAGAAGGGCAACCTTTACCCGGTCATCTGGATCGAGGGCGCATCCTGCACGGGATGCACCGAATCCTTCGCCCAGGTAGACGAGCCCGATCCGGCTACGGTGGTTCTGGAGATGATCTCCCTGAACTACAACGAAGCGCTTTCTGCTGCGGCCGGTTACTCGATGGAGGAAGCGCGCAAGCAGACCATCGAAGCAGGCAACTACATCCTGGTGTACGAGGGTGCTCTGCTGAAGGGCTGGGATGGCAACGCCCTCCGCGTGGCCATGGAGACCGGCGTCGATATCTTCCTGGAGACTGCTCAGGCCGCCAACGCCGTCGTGGCGCTGGGCTCCTGCGCCGTCAACGGCGGCTGGATGGGCGCCCACCCGGATGCATCGAACGCCATCGGCTGCCAGAAGTACCTGGAAGAGCAGGGCGTTTCCACTCCGGTGATCAACATCCCCGGCTGCCCGGCGAACCCCGAATGGCTGGAGGCCGTGCTCGTCGACGTTGTCCTGATGAACAAGCTTCCGGAGCTGACCAGCGAAAACAAGCCTTCGCTGATGTTCTCTGAGACCATCCATGACAACTGCGAGCGTCGCGGCCACTTCGAGAACGGCGAGTTCGTGTACCAGTTCGGCTCCGAAGAGGAAGCCAAGAACTACTGCCTGTACGCTCTGGGTTGCCGCGGTCCGCAGACGCGTGCCAATTGCGGCATCGTCCGTTGGAACCACCGTCGTTCCTGGTGCGTCGAGTCCGGTGCTCCCTGCATCGGCTGCTGCGAAGCAAACCCGAACGATGCGGGCGACAACTGGGTCGAGGTCAACACGCCGTTCATCCAGCGCAACCGCGACCTGCGTGTTGGCGACTGGACCGGCCAGCCTGCTTCCATCGCCGGCGTTGTCACGGGCATCGTGGCCGTCCTGGTCATCGCCCATGGCTTCGGCATGAAGAAGCAACACAAGTTCGGCAACAACGCTACCAACGGCTACGAGGACATCCGCGAGTGGGATGCAAAGCATCCTGACCAGATGGTCGGCACGTACGACGCCGTTGAGAACGTCAAGGCCGCAAACGAGAAGGAAGGCGAGTAACCGATGGCGAAGAAACGCACCGCAATCGACCCGATTACCCGCATCGAGGGACATCTTCGCGCTGAGCTCGAAGTCGAGGACGGCGTCGTCACCGACGCTTGGGTCTCCGGCGGCTGCTTCCGCGGCATGGAGCTTGCAGTCGAGGACCGCGCGCCTGAAGACGCAGTGCAGATCGTTCAGCGTATCTGCGGCGTCTGCCCGGTTTCGCACGCGCATGCTTCCACCATCGCGGCGGAGCATTCGTACGGCATCACGATCCCCAATGCGGCCCGTATTATCCGCAACATCGTCGAAGGCGCCCAGTTCCTGCACAGCCACATCCTTTGGCTGTACAACCTGTGCGCTCTTGACTACGTGAATCCTCTGGACGCGCTGAACGCCGACCCGAAGCAGGCCAAGAAGATCGCCGAGAGCGCTGGCACCTCCACGAACACGGACTACAAGGCGCTGAAGGAGCGCCTGGCCAAGTTCGCCAAGAACGGCCAGCTCTCCATCTTCTCCGGCAACTGGTTCGAGGCCGACAAGGGCAAGGCCTACAAGCTGTCCCCCGAGCTGAACCTGGTTCTGACCTCCCATTACCTGGAGGCCCTGACCATGCAGTCCAAGGCTTCCGAGATCTGCGGCCTGATGGGCGGCAAGATGCCCCACATCATGACCAGCGTTCCCGGCGGCACCATGTGGGTTCCCACGGAGGAGAAGCTGGACGACCTGTGGGGTCTCGTGAACGAGATCTACGACTGGGTGTCCACCACCGTTGTCCAAGACACCGTGGTCCTGGCCACGCAGTACTCCGACGCCTTCAAGTTCGGCAAGGGCTGCGGCCGCTACGTTGCCTGGGGCGTGTTCGACCGTCCGTCCTTCGAGATGAACGACCGCTACCTGCCCGCCGGCGTTCTGGCTGACGACTGGCTGAAGAAGGGCCAGGTCGACGACGTCGACGAAGATGCCATCACGGAATGGGTCGGCCACTCCTGGTACGAGGGCGACAGCGACTTGAATCCCCGACAGGGCGAAACGAAGCCGCTGTTCACGGAATACAACACGGACGACCGCTACACGTGGTCGAAGGCTCCGCGTTACAACGGCAAGTGCATGGAGGCCGGCGGCCTTTCCCGCGTGCTTGTTGCCTACATGCGCGGCGACAAGTTCATCAAGGAGAACGTCGACTCCCTGCTGAAGACGCTCGGCGCTTCCGGCCACCCCGAAGTGCTGCTGAGCACCATCGGCCGTACGGGCGCCCGTCAGATCGAGACGCTCCGCATTGCCGGCCTGATGAAGGATTGGACGCAGGAGCTCATCTCCTGCATCAAGGAAGGCGACTCCACTACCTTCATCGAGCATACGAACAACACGGGCGACGGCACGGGCTTCTGGGAGGCTCCGCGCGGCGCTCTGTACCACACGGAGCATGTGTCGAACGGCAAGATCACCGGTTACCAGATCATCATTCCCACGACGTGGAACATCGCGCCGCATAACGAGAATGGCGAACCGGGACCGATGGAGGCCGCACTCATCGGCGTGCCGGTTGACGACATGGATATGCCCATCAACGCACTGCGTACGGTCCACAGCTTCGACCCCTGCACTGCTTGCGCTGTTCATATCTCCGAGCCTTCTACGGGCCGTCATTTCGATACCATCACGAATCCTTGGGGGGTGAAATAAATGGCAACTGCAAAGCATATGGCGCACTACAACGAGGCACATCCCGTACCGCTGGTGGTCACGCACTACATCAACCTGATCTGCATGTGCTTCCTGATCTTCACGGGATTCATGATTCACTTCCCGTACATTGCGGGCATCATGGGCGTCTGCCGTGGTCTGCATATCGCCTGCGGCATCATCCTGGGCATCAACCTGATCGTGCGCATCATCTTCATGTTCACCATCAAGAGCGCTCCGACGCAGGGCACGCGCATCGTCGACAAGGACTACAAGAACTGGTTCCCGCAGGCTGACAACCGTCATCAGATGGTTCCCCAGCTGAAGTACTACCTGTTCATGAAGAAGCAGCATCCGCTGACGGCGAAGTTCAACCCGCTGCAGAAGATCGCCTACTGGTTCGCGGGCCTGCTGATCATCTTCATGCTGATCACCGGTCTGTCCCTCTGGGAGGTCACGGCTCCGGCATTCGCTTGGCTGACCGCTGCATGGGGCGGTGCGATGAGCATGCGCATCATCCACTACTTCGGTATGTTCGTGATGATCATCTTCATGATCGCTCACATCTACCTGGTCGCTCTGGACGGCATGGCTACGTTCAAGTCCATGTTTGCCCGCCGCGAGCATGGTGGTCTGGTGTACGACCCCGAGAAGCATAGCGTCGTGGGCGAGGATACCTCCATCTAAGCCATCCGCTGTGGTTTTTCTCACAGTATCCGAAAGGACCCGCAGCAATGCGGGTCCTTTTTCTATACTTTGCTTATGACCAAGAACAATGATTCCCGTAATGCCTCTCCAAAGGCTCAGGCCAGGGAAGAGCAGAAAGCTCAAAAGGCCTTGCAAGCGCAAGTGCGCGATTATCTAACCGGCTTGCCGCGTTTCAACATCGGCGCCTTGTTCCTGCCTCCTATCTGGGGGCCGGCTCACGGCATGTTTCTGACACTGCTCTGGTATCCGGTCTGGCTCTTTGCGGATAATCTGTTCTTTGCCGCATATTCTGTCGGCTCTACGTTCAGTTACATTGCCGCCATCATCGCTTTCGCTATCCTGACGCTGTTCACGTTCTACTTCGCGTATGCCATTCAGCCGCGCGCAGCGCTGTATTGCATCGAACGCGGCAAGACGAAGGAGCAGTTCCAGCGCCGCCAGAAGATCTGGGCAGTGGTCAGCGTCATCGTGGGCATTCTCATGCTCGCCTTCGCTACGTATTACAACTTGTGCCTCAGGGCACCGATGGGGGCGTAATCCATGGCAGAACAGAATATCGCCGTCCTCTGCGTAGGGAATTTCCTTATGTTGGATGACGGTGTCGGTCCTATTGTGGCCGATGAGTTGAATCGCACATACGAGTTTCCGGAAAATGTCGAGATCATTAGCTGCGGCGCCATGACGCTGGACATGTTGAATCTCGTCGGCGAATACGACTTGCTCATATCGCTCGACGCCGCAGACGATCCCGGTGCGGAGCCCGGGACGGTTTTTCGCTATGCCCCGGACGACCTTGCCCATCGCGGCACGCCTATGGGTTCCCTGCATGAGCTGAGGCTTGCGGACCTGTTCGATGCTGCTATGATGCTGGGTCTGGACGCGGACGGTCTCTGCTTCGGCATCCAAGCCGAGAACGCCGACCCGTCCGAACTTGTATCCGGCTTGACGCCGAAAGTGGCGGCAGGTCTGCCCATTATGATCGATGCACTGCTGGCAGAATTGGTGAATCGCGGGTGCAAGGTAACCGTGAAGGCGACGGGGGAGTCTGTGAAACCTGGCTATCACCATACGCTGCAACGCGATTGGAACGCCCCGGTCGACTCCCTTTCCCTGAATTGAGGCCGTCTTCATGCGAAAACGCTATTGCTTTTTCGATTTCGACGGCACGCTTCGCTCGCGCACGTTCGACCGCATACCGGATAGCGCCCGTCGAGCACTGGATCTGCTGCGTGCGAACGGTCACTTTGTAGCTTTGGCAACGGGCCGTCTGCAAATGAATGCGATGAAGCTGGTTCAGGACTGCGGTATCGATTCCATGGTTGCGGACGGCGGCAATTCGCTGACTATTGACGGGAAGCTGCAATGGATGTACGGCATGCCCCTGGCGCCGTGCAAGCGGCTGCTTCATTGGCTGGACGATAACGGATGGCCGTGGGCCGTTATGACCGAGAACGACTTGGTGCGCTATACGCCGCGGGCGGATTTCACGGACTACCTTCCCGATACGTATATTCGCACGGTAGTTGTTCCCGAGTTGCGCATCGACGACCTGGATTTAGTCTATAAGTTCTTCATTCCGTGCCGGCCGGGTCAGGAACGCGAATTCCCGTTCAACGGCGTGACGTGGGCGCGCTATTCGGATGACTGCATCTATTGCGAACCCACGGACAAGTCGTTCGGCATCAAGAAGATGATGGAGGATCTGCACGCCCCGCTTCGCGATGTGGTCGTGTTCGGCGATGGGTCGAACGATATTTCCATGTTCCGCCCCGAATGGACGAGCGTTGCCATGGGGAATGCAATCCCCGTATTGAAGCAGAAGGCGGATCTTGTCACGACCGATATCGATGACGACGGCATCTGGAATGCCTGCAAGGAGCTGCAGCTCATCTAACGCCAAATGGGCGCTCGAAATGACCGGGGACGGCCGCTGCCGATTTCGGGCGCGCTATCCGTTGAACGTGGGACAGAGATCGCTGATGAAGCAATCTGCGCATTTCGGGCGCTGTGCACGGCAGTAGTCGCGACCGAAGTGTACCCATTGGTGATTGATGTACAGCCAGTATTCCTTCGGATAGACCTTGAGCAGCTGCGCTTCCGTCTTTGCCGGCGTGTTCGCAGAAGGCCCGGCAAGCTTCAGGCGGTGCGCAATGCGGTTGACGTGCGTGTCCACGGCGATTCCCTGGGCGTTCCTGAACGCCTCTGCCATTACGACGTTTGCCGTCTTCCGCCCCACGCCGGGAAGCGTCTGAAGCAGATCCAGGTCATTTGGAATCTGCCCGCCGAAATCCGATACGACCGCCTGCGCCATCTTCACGATGTTCTTCGCCTTGTTACGGAAGAATCCCAGGGAATGGATGATATCCTCCACATCGGCGATATCGGCCTGTGCCAGATCCGCCGGCGTCGGATACCGTGCGAACAGCGTCGGCGTCACTTTGTTGACGGCGGCATCCGTGCATTGCGCCGACAGGATAACCGCCACAGTCAAGCGGAACGGGTCGGTGTAGTCCAGGGAGCATTCCCCTTCGCCGTAGTGCTGGAGCATACGTTCTTCAATGGCCATTGCGCGGGCGCGTTTGGCCGTGTTCGTTTCGCGGGGCATACGGTCTCCTTGTCTCTCTCCTGGTACAATTCTACCGAAATCACGGCCGCCTGCCTTATTCGCAGCGCGGCTTTTCGTGCTGCAAACGAAAGGGTGCCATGCTGATCGATGTGCTTTCCGAAACCTTGGACGCTACGGGGGCGTTGCGGGACTTCTGGGGAAAGATGGATGCAGGGCAGGATGCCGCGCTGGGCGTCGCCTCGTCTGCGCGTCCGTTTCTGGTAGCGGCGCGATTCGCCCGCACTCCCCAGACGACCCTCGTCGTGGTTCCGGGCGAAGACGCCGCGTATGATTTCGCCCGTAATGTGGCGGGATACCTCGGCGATGAGAGGGTGCTCCGCTTTCCCGCTCGTACAGATGTGCCGTTCGATGAACGTCCGTCCGATTTGGCGGGTACCGCGAAGCGCATGGAGGCGTTGCATGCGCTGCAGACGGGGGCGGAATGCGTCGTCGTTGCGTCGGGGCGCTCTCTCATTTGCAATATCGCGCCAGCGGGCTCTCTTGCGGCTCATCCGCTGGACTTTACGGCAGGGCAGGAGGTCGGAGAATCCGCTCACCCGGCGCTTCGGGATTACGAGAGCGTTCCCGCCGCCTTGGAATCGCTTGGTTATCAGAACACGGCGGAATTGGAAGGCGCGGGATCGTTCGCGGTTCATGGAGGCACCATTGATGTGTTCCCGGGAAACCTTCCGTATCCCGTACGCCTGGATTTCTTCGGCGATGAGATAGACGAGATCAGGCGTATCGTTCCATCTACGGGCCAGAGCATCGCCTCGCTCGACAAGGTGAGCATCTTTCCGGTCCGGGAATTCCAGATTACGGAGAAGAACCGCCAGAAGGCTATACGGCGGCTTGCGAAGCTTGCGGAGTCCGATAACGTTGCGCGGGACCTCTTCACGGCGCTTGACGGCCATACGGACCCGAAATACCCGGAATTGCTGATGCCGTTCCTGTATGGTGATCTGGCCACGCCGGGCGATTGCCTTGCTAGCGACGCCGTGGTTGCCCTTATAGAGCCGCGGGCGGTGTTCGACGATGCCATGCATGCGTACGAGGAGATGCAGGCGCGCGCCCAGGGATTCGGCGAATATTTCGACCGCCTGTTCCGCAAGCCCCAGAAGCTCTCGTTCGGTGACGCTGCCCGCTGCCAGTACACGAGCATCGTCCGGGTCGGAACCGGTTTGGACCAGCAGCTGACGGTCAAACGCACGAATGTCGCCGGTGCCCAGGAAAAGCTCTATGCCCGCTTGCGCCAGCTTGTCGACGACCGCTACACGGTCATATTCAGTGCGGCGAATTACCGGGCGCGCCAGGATATGAAGCTCGAATTCGTGGATCGGGGACTTCCCATCACGGAGATCTTGGATTCGCCCGACCCCGATTCGCAGCAGGGGCATATCATGCTGAAGCGCGGGGTGGTGAATATCGTCGATGTGGATATCCCCCTGGGCATGATCATTCCCGCTGCCCATCTTGCCATGATCAGCATCGCCGACACGCAAGGGTCCGGCACGGTGCGCACTACGCGGCATGTCGACGTGACGCAGATGACGTTCCCGTATCAGCCGGGCGATTACGTCGTCCATGCGGCGCACGGTATCGCGCTGTTCAAGGAAATCGTGCAGCAGGATGTCGGCGGCGCCATTCGCGATTACCTCCTGTTGGAATATGCGGAGGGGGACAAGCTGTATGTCCCCGTCGAGCAGTTGGACCGAATCAGCCGCTATGTGGGACCGGAAGGTGCCAGCCCGCGCTTGACGCGCTTGAATACCAGCGACTGGTCGCGCACGCTGTCGAAAGCGCGCAAGGCAACGAAGAAGCTCGCATTCGACCTGGTGGACATCTATACGCGCCGATCTGCCACGAAGGGGTTCCGTTATTCGCCCGACACGCCCTGGCAGAAGGAGATGGAGGACGCGTTTCCCTATAATGAAACGGCTGATCAGCTTGCCGCTATCGCAGACGTCAAAGCGGATATGCAGTCTCCGAAACCCATGGATCGCCTGATCTGCGGCGACGTGGGATTCGGGAAAACGGAGGTCGCGCTGCGCGCCGCATTCAAGGCGTGTCAGGACAAGAAGCAGGTCATGGTGCTGTGTCCCACGACCATTCTGGCGCAACAGCATTACACCACGTTCAAGGACCGCTTCGACCCCTTCGGCGTGCGTGTCGAGGTGCTTTCCCGCTTCCGTTCCGGCGCGCAGCAGAAGGCTATCCTGCGCGATTTCCAGCAGGGCGACGTCGATGTGCTCATCGGCACGCATCGCCTGCTGTCGCGCGACGTCAATCCGCATGACTTGGGATTGCTCATCATCGATGAGGAGCAGCGGTTCGGCGTCGGTGCGAAGGAGCAGCTGAAGAACATGCGCGAATCCGTGGATGTGCTGACGCTTTCCGCAACGCCGATTCCGCGCACTATGCAGATGTCGCTTTCCGGTGTCCGCGACATGAGCCTGATATTGACGCCGCCCGACGATCGACGTCCGGTAGAGGTGTTCGTCGGCGAGTGGGATCCCGACAAGGTGTCCGACGCCATCCGCCGCGAGCTGGCGCGAAAGGGGCAGGTCTACTATGTCAGCAATCGCGTCCGCACGATAGACGATGCCGTGCAGCGCGTGAAGAATGCCGTCGGCGAGGCGCGCATCGGGGTTGCGCATGGCAAGATGTCCCGTGAAGAGCTCGAACGCGTCATGGAGGATTTCAGCGCAGGGCAGATTGACGTTCTCGTGGCCACGACGATCATCGAGAGCGGAATTGACAATCCGCATACGAATACGCTGATCATCGAGGATTCGCAGCGTCTCGGATTGGCCCAGCTCTACCAGTTGAAGGGACGCGTGGGCCGCTCGTCAACACAGGCGTATGCCTATTTCATGTTCCCCGAGAAGGTGAAGCTGACGGACGAGGCCCGTGAGCGCCTGCTGGCCATCGATGACAATCGCGAACTGGGAAGCGGCATGCGCATCGCCATGCGCGACCTTGAGATCCGCGGTGCCGGGAGCATGCTCGGGGCCGAGCAAAGCGGTAACATGAGCGCGGTGGGCTTCGACCTGTTCGCCGAGATGCTCGCCGAGGCCGTAAACGCCACGCGCGAAGGGCGCGTTGAGCAAAGCGACCTTATTCCGCCGGCGCTTTCCGATATAACCGTCAATATACCCGTTCATATGTATTTGCCCGAAGAATACGTCCCAGAAGTGGACAAGCGCGTGCTGCTGTACCGCAAGCTGGCATCTGCCGATGACCTGGACGTGCTGGACCAGCTGGAAAACGAGACGGTCAAATCGTATGGCGATTTGCCGCAGGCCGCGAAGAACTATTTCGACAAGGCCCGCATCAAGGCGATCTGCTTCCAGAAGGGCATACAAACCATCGCCGTCGTGGCGGGAACGGTTCATATCGAACCGATCAAAGTGGATCGGGACCGATTGACGAAATGGCGTCGTTACCGCATCCGGTATTCAGCGAATACCCAGCGGCTGACGGTTCCCCTGAAGTACTTCACGGCCGATAACGAAGAACAGCTTCTGCACAACATCCTGAAGTTCGTTGAAGAGCTCTGAGCTCGTCATGCGAAATATGACCGGCTGATGCGGTCATAAATAATGCCCGTCCATGCGATTCCATGGACGGGCGTATTCGCTTCGGTAGGTGATTTCGGCTACTCGTGCGATAACCGGTAGAGCGTAGAGGTCATGATGGCGACGGTATTGCCCAGGTCGTCTTGGATCTTCACGGTAAAGCTACCCAGGGACCGGCCCATACGATCGGCTGTGCAGGTGGCGATGAGCCGTTTGCCCTTCGGGACGGTCAGATACCGTATGTTTGCCGAAGTGGAGATGCTGGGATCCTGACCGATATTTCCCGCAATCGCCGTTGCGAAGTCGCCCAACGTGAAGATGGCGCCACCCATCACGTTGCCCTGCGCATTGAGGTGCGCAGGAGTGATCTCCATTTCCACAACGGAATGGCCGCGCTCTGCTTCTTTGATACGGCAACCTGCGATCTCACTGGCGAATCTATCGTGCTTGAACAGGTCGCGAACTTCCTGGAGGGAGATATTCTCGTCAATCACGGCTGCCCCTTTCTCGACATCTGTTTGCTTTCGTAGTAGATATCGGCGTCAAGTGCCTGTTTCCCGCGAGAATCGTCGGCGAGCCCTGCATTCCCGTCCTCGTCATCTGGCCTTACCTGTATGACGCGTATTTCGTCTTGAATGCGGTCTGCGGTAATCTCGACCAAGCTGCAGGCGTCCTGAGCGCAGGCGTCTACGCAGATGCCGCATCCGATGCAATACCGGCTGTCGAACGTCAGGTATCCCTCATCGTCGATGCCGCGCGCGCCTGTGATGCAGGATTCCACACAATCGCAGGCTCCGATGCACGCCTCCGTGTCGGTAGCGCTGACCGTCATGGGAATATGCCGGGCAATGCGCGGGTTTGCAAGTGCGGCTTCGACCAGGAATTCCCGGCGCGGGAACCAGGTCTTCGTCTTGCCTGCCTTATTGAACGCGGGGAACGAGGTTGTAGTCAGTTCGGCCATCATTGCATGGAGGTTCTCCGATGCACGGTCGTATTCTTCCTGCGCGCTGTTCCGCTTGCTGCGGTAATGGCCGCTGGCGACATCGCCGACGGCAGACAGGAGCCCGGATAGCGCATCGCGGCGATCGCCTTGATTCACGCGATTCATAAGGCCTTCCTGTTCGGGAACCGCATCAACGAATTCTATGCGCTTGCCCGTCCACGCTTCCGCTGTTTCGAACGCGTAGGAATAGAGCATCTCTCCGCGATCAGGGGCTATCTTGCAGTCGTCGCAATAATCCAGATTTCCCGCAACCACGACTCTGACGCCATCCATCAATACGGATGCCAGAAGCTCGGGGGAAAGGGAGGCAAGGCACGGCACCACCAGCACGTCATCGGCCACGGTCGTATCGCTGAAGATGTTTTCCCGGCATGTGACGAACAGAACCTTGTCGACAGCCGTCATGCGGGCGATTCGCGAGCGGAGATCGATGACGTTCAAATGCGTGGAGGTAAACGCGTCGCAGATGCCGTAGCAGATGCCGCAGCGCGTGCAAGCGGCAGTATCGATATGGACGAACCCCTGGCCGTCATAGCTTATGGCGCCGACGGGGCACGCGAGCTCGCATCGATTGCATTCCCCGCCTTTCATGTGCAGGCAGAAGTCACGTTGAAAGAGGATCTGCTCATCAGGCGTATTGTGCGATTCGCCATCTTCCGGCTCTATCGGCTGCTCCTCTTCGTCGTCGTTCGGAGAGAAATGCAGTACGTCCTTGCGGGCAGGCGGCTCCCCAGCCTCCGGATTCGTGGGCTGGGGAGTCGAGGATGCCTGTTCTGCCGCAGCATCCGGGCCAGTCGTGTCTGTCACGGAATCAGCCGCCGATTCGGTTACGGGACCGATCTGCTCGTCTGTTCCGGTATTCGTAGCGTCGGCCATTATTCCTCGGTGAAGACTGTATCCAGCGTCTTATCGATGCGGGCGACGACATCTTCGCGCGGCAGCAGCTCGATGCTCTCGAACAGCGGGGGAGAGACCATGTTGCCGCAGACGGCGACGCGGATGGGCTGGAAGATGAACTTCGCCTTCAGACCGAGCGAATCGACGAGGCCGCGCACCGTGTCCTGCAGCGGATCGCATGCCCATTCGATGGATTCGTCCGCGATGATGTCCCGTGCGCTGCGCAGGACCTCTTCCGCGCGGGCGCCCTCTTTCAAGAGGACCTTGCGGACGCTCTTCTCGTCCAGCTGCACTTCCGGACCCCAGAACATATAAGCCAGTTTCCCCGGAATCTCGTCCAAGCGGTTCAAGCGCTCGGCTACGAGCGGATACAGCTTTGCGTACCATTCGGGACGCAAGTCGATGTCCACCGGATCGGCACCGGCTTTGACCAGCCAGGGCTTCGACGCTTCGACCCATTCGTCCGCGGTCATATTGCGGATGTACATGCCGTTCATCCAGTCCAGCTTCTTCTCGTCGAAGACGGCATCCTTCTTCGTGATGCGGTCGAGGGAGAAGCGGCTGCAGAGGACGTCGCGCGGGACGATGGTGGTCTCGCCGTCGAGCGACCAGCCCAAGAGCGCCAGGTAATTCACGAAGGCATCGGGCAGGTAGCCGCGGTCGCGATACTCTTCGACGCTGGTGGCGCCATGGCGCTTCGAAAGCTTCTTGCCGTCGGGCCCCAGAATCATGGACAGGTGCGCAAAGTGGGGAACGGGCAGGCCCAGGGCCTCGTAGATCAGGATCTGACGGGGCGTGTTCGACAGATGGTCGTCGCCGCGGATGACATGCGTGATCTTCATATTCGCGTCATCGCAGACCACGGCGAAGTTGTACGTGGGCGTGCCGTCCGTGCGCACGACGATCATGTCGTCCATGACGTCGGCCGGGAACTCCGTATGACCGTATACGGCGTCGTCGAATGCGATGGGTCCGTGGTTGTCGGGAACCTTCAGGCGCCAGACATGGGGTTCGCCGGCCGCAATGCGGCGGGCTACCTCGTCGGGGTCGATGCTGCGGCACGTGCGGTCGTACCCGCTATAGGCCTCGCCGTTCTCCTCGGCTGCCTTGCGCTTCGCATCCAGCTCCTCTTTCGTGCAGAAGCAGGGGTACACCGCACCGCGCTGCTTCAGCGTTTCGAGGGCCTTTTCGTACGTATCGAAGCGTTCCGTCTGACGGTACGGGCCGTACGGGCCGCCGACCTCGGGGCCCTCGTCCCAATCAAGGCCCAGCCACTTCATGGCGCGGACGATGATGCCGATGTTCTCATCCGTGGAGCGCTCGGGGTCGGTATCCTCGATGCGCAGGATGAATTTGCCGCCCATAGAGCGGGCGAAGGCCCAGTTGAAGATAGCGGTACGGGCGCCGCCCAGATGCAACTTGCCCGTGGGCGACGGGGCAAAGCGCACGCGTACCTGCGAATCTGCAGCTTCAGTCATAGCTTATGCGTTCCTTTTCGTTCTCGATCCAATGGAGAGCGTCACCAGGCAGGCGATGGCGGTGACGGCTCCCCACACTATACCCATAGATGTCCAGAAGCCTTCCGGATACATGCAAATCAGCAGCGAATCGGCATCGAAGGTCCAGGTGCCGGCTGGGAAGAACAGGCTGTGGAATGCGGCGAAAAGCGTGTCGAAATCCGAAGCGGCCCAGATTCCCGCAACGGCGAACAGGCCCAGAACCACTCCGCCGGCGCCCAGCAGCGCCCGCGCCAGGGAGCGCCTGCTGCGCTTCAGCAGGAACACGATGCTGCAGATTCCCGCGATAACCGTGGCGATCAGGACAAGGAATGCCCCTATGAGCACGCCATGGACCTGATCGAGGTGCGTCATGGCGTCGGCGGGCAGCGACAGCGTCTCGGCGTGCGCCGCCAAGGTGCGGCCGGCATCGGCGTCGCTCATCTTCTTCAGCTGGCTCAGCGTGACGGAGCCGGAGGTAGCCGTCTTGACGGTGCGCGCGCTCAGCGTCTTCGCCTGGTTGCCGATGGCGGCATACAGGTCGTCGCTGTCCATGCCCTCGACGGTGTAGCCGCGCGTCACCTGGGCAAGTTGCGTCAGCTGCGATGCCGAATACGGCGAATCCGCCGCATCGCTGTTCAAAGTGGAGAACAGCCACGTGGTGGGGTTGATGCAGCACAGCACCAGGCCGATTGCCACAAGCCAGTAGGCAATGCACAGGCCTGCGACGACTGCGGCAAACGTACTGTTCGCAGCCGTCGTGCGCCCGATTTTCGGGAGCGCCGCCGTTGTAGACGGGTCGTAGGTGCTGCGTATATGCCTGGCCATCGGCTATGCCTTTCACGAGTAATCTGACGTAACGAATTATCTGTTTCGGAATCAACGGTTTAGCAAACCCGCGAGAAATATAGCTGCTTCGCACGAAAAAGGTATAAAGTACCGCTGAGAATATTTCGAATATTGCCCTTCGGGGCATAAAGGAGAATCATGAGCAAGAATTCGTACCTGTTCACCTCCGAATCGGTGACGGAAGGCCATCCCGACAAGATCTGCGACCAAATCTCCGACGCTATCCTGGACGCCATCCTGACGCGCGAGGCGCAGCTGGCAGAGCAGGGCTATGTTTCGCCGGCCGGCGAGCCCGCCGATCCGACGAAAGTGCGCACCGCTATCGAGACGTTCACCACGACGGGCATCATCACCGTCATGGGCGAGGTCCGCACGCAGGCGTATGTCGACGTCGATTCCATCGTGCGCGGTGTGGTCGAATCCATCGGCTACGACAATGCGGAATACGGCTTCGACAGCCATACGTGCGCAGTGGCGAACTACATCCACTCCCAGTCTCCCGACATCGCGCAGGGCGTTGATAAGTCCTTCGAGGCGCAGCATGCCGAAGTCGACGAGCTGGCTAGCGAAGGCGCCGGCGACCAGGGCATGATGTTCGGCTATGCGTGCAACGAGACGTCCACGCTCATGCCTATGCCCGTGTTCCTTGCGCATCGCCTTTCGGAGCGCCTGACGGCCGTTCGCAAGCAGGGCATCATGCCGTATCTGCGCCCGGATGGCAAGACGCAGGTCAGCGTTCGCTATATCGACGGCAAGCCCACGGCGGTCGAGAAGATCCTGATCTCCACGCAGCATGATCCCGAGGCCGATAACGATCTGCTGCGCACGGGCCTTATCGAGAACGTCATCAAGCCCGTGCTCGACGGCGAGGGCGTGAAATGGGATGGCGCGGACATCTACGTGAACCCCACCGGCCGTTTCGTCGTCGGCGGTCCTATGGGCGATACCGGCCTGACCGGTCGTAAGATCATCGTCGATACGTATGGCGGCATGGGCCGTCACGGCGGCGGCGCCTTCTCCGGCAAGGACTGCACGAAGGTGGACCGCTCAGCCGCATATGCCGCGCGCTGGGTTGCGAAGAACATCGTGGCTGCCGGCCTTGCCGACCGCTGCGAGGTTCAGGTCGCCTACGCCATCGGCATGGCCGAGCCCATCTCGCTTATGGTGGACACGTTCGGCACGAACGCGGTTCCGGAGGACAAGATCGAGGCAGCGGTGAACAAGGTGTTCGACCTGCGTCCCGCCGCCATCATCCGCGACCTGGACCTCCGTCGTCCCATCTATCGTCTGACCAGCAATTACGGTCACTTCGGCCGCGAGCTTCCGGAATTCACGTGGGAAAAGACGAACCGAGTGGACCAGCTGAAGGCAGCGGTCGCCGAATAGTGGAGGTAGCCCGCGTCATATTGGACGTGCCCACGCAGGCACTCGACGACGCCTACACGTACCTTATCCCGGACGGCATGGACGAAGCGCAGGTCGGCTGCGCCGTGTCCGTGCCGTTCGGCGCTCGACCGGCTATCGGGTTCATCGTCGGCATCGACCACCTGGATGCCGAGAACGGCGTGTCCGAACTGCCGTTCGACCCCGCGAAACTCAAGCCGCTCCATCAGGTGGTCAGCCGTCCGTACTTCAATGAGGACGGTGCCGCGTGCGCGCGGTTTCTCTCGCGGCGCTATGTCGCGCCGCTCTCCGTCTGCGTCCGGCTCTTCACGCCTCCGGGAGGCGTTCCCCGCATGGTGCACGCCGGCGGCCGCTGGAAGATTCAAGCGCCGGAAGTCGGCGAAGTGGATGATCGCTGGGTAAAGCTGGGTCCGAATGCCGAAGCGTTCAAGCCGCGTTCGAACGCGGTCAAGCAGCGTGCGATCCTCGATGCGCTGCGCCATGGCGAACTCCGGGTGACGGAGCTGTCCATGGAGTACGGCGCCGTGGGCCAATCTCTGAAGTCGCTTGCGGCTAAAGGCGTTGTGACCGTGGAGCGCCGCCGCCGCCTGCGCGGTATGGATGAAGGCGCTGCCGAAACGACGGAATACCACGTGGTGGGCGATCGCCCCCGTCTGACTGATGGCCAGCAAGCGGCGCTTAACGCTATCGAAAGTGCCATGGATGCGCACAATGGCCACGTCGTGGTTGTCGACGGCGTTACCGGTTCCGGCAAGACGGAGGTGTACCTCCGCGCCATCGAACAGGTGGTGGCACGCCATCAGACGGCGCTGGTCCTGGTGCCTGAAATCAGCCTGACCCCCCAAACAGTCGCCCGTTTCCGCGGCCGCTTCGGTCATACGGTTGCCGTCATGCACTCGCGCATGAGCCAGGGGGAGCGCTACGACCAGTGGGACTTCATCCGTTCCGGGCGTGCGCGCGTGGTGGTCGGCGCGCGCAGTGCACTGTTCACGCCGCTGCGCAATGTGGGCATCATCGTTATCGACGAGGAGCACGAGACCTCGTACAAGCAGGACCAGGCCCCGCGCTACCAGTCCCGCGATGTGGCGAAATGGATGGCGGAACGCTATGGTGCCGCGCTCGTTCTGGGATCCGCCACTCCGTCCATCGAGTCGCTGCATGCGTGCGAGACGAATCCCGCCTGGACGCGCGTCGTTCTGCCCGAGCGTGCAAACGGCAAGCCGCTCCCGAACATCAATGTGGTCGATATGTCCGCGGAATTCCGCGGGGGTTCGCGCTCCATGTTCTCCCGGAAGCTGGCGGAGGCGCTCGAACGCACGCTGCGCAGCCATGAGAAGGCCATCTTGCTGCTGAACCAACGAGGTTTCGCGAAATTCCTGCTGTGCCGCGACTGCGGCTATGTGCCGGAATGCCCGAATTGCTCCACGTCGCTGACGTATCACGAGTCGGGTGCATTGCTGGTGTGCCATTACTGCGACCATCGCGAGGCGGCGCCGGCACGGTGCCCGAAATGCGGAAGCCCCTACTTGAAGAAGTTCGGCGCGGGCACGCAGCGCGTCGAGACGGCGTTGCGGCTGCTCGTCGACGGCTTCGACGGGGTAAGTGCCGATATCATCCGCATGGATGCGGACACGACGAAGGGGAAGGGCGCCCATCAGCGGCTTCTGGAGCGCTTCATGGCAGCGGACAGCGCCGTGCTGCTGGGGACCCAGATGATCGCGAAGGGCCTCGACTTCGCGGACGTGACGCTCGTGGGCGTCATCAACGCCGATACGTCGCTGAAGCTGCCGGATTTCCGGGCGGGGGAGCGCACGTTCGACCTTATCGAGCAAGTGGCCGGGCGTGCGGGGCGTGCCGATCTGCCCGGTCGCGTTATCGTGCAGACGTATCAGCCCGACGCCGTCCCCATCCGCGCCGCCGCGCGATACGACCGCGGCATGTTCCTTGCGGACGAGCTGCACAAGCGCCGCATGCTGGGCTACCCGCCCTATGTGCGCCTGACGAACATCCTGGTATGGGGCAAGGACGAGCGTACCGTCAGGACCGAGGCGCTGTCCCTGTCGAAGCGCATCGGCGCATGCATCCGCGACCAGGTCGGCGATGCCTGGACGCTGTTCCCCGCGACGCCCTGCGTGCTGGCGCGCCTGCGCGGCACGTATCGGTGGCATATCACGGTGAAAACGCCCCCGGACGACGATCCGGCCCGCGTTCTGGGGCCGTTCTTCAAGCAGCGCAAACCGGTCGACCGGGTTTCCGTTGCCGTTGACGTGGATCCCATCAGCATGTTGTGAGCATCATCGGTGATATTGCGACATTATGGAAATGTTATTTTCTCTCTGACGTTTCCTGTACGCGGAATTGCATTTCTGATATAAAAGAGTTTCGGTTGATACGGGATAACTGTGTCAATAGCGATCTCAAGTCGAAAGGAAGTTGACGTGGCAGAAGCCTCAGAGAAGAAATCCTCCGCAACTACCGAGACGAGCAATCAAGAACAACTGAATAGCAAAACAGAAAAGGCGAAGAAGCCCGCTGCCAAGAAGGCACCCGCCAAAAAGACGACGGCCGCAGCCAAGAAGACTGCAACGAAAAAGAGCGCCGCGTCGAAGACGGCCGCCTCTGGCAAGAAGGCATCTTCGAAAGAGAAGCTCGCTGAAGAAAAGCCCGCAGCAAAGAAGACCGCTGCGAAGAAGAGCACGACGAAGAAGACGACGGGGAAGAAATCCACCGCCAAGTCCGCCGGTGCGAAATCGTCTTCGAAGACGAAGAAAACCACCGCAAAGGCGAAGGCGAAGCCCATTGCGGATTCCGAAGAAGAATTCGATGCCGATGACGCGTTCCGCGAAGATGACGGCCAAAGCGCTGAGAAGATCGCCGCGGAAGCCGCGTCCCGTGCGCTGGGCGGCACGGACGAGGACGCCGAATCGAACGCAGCGGACTCGCTCGACGACGACAACCTGGAGCATGACGAAAACGGCGAGAAGCTCATCGAGGGCATTCCCGAGGCAGAGCTGAAGGCGGCAAGCGACGTGAAGCTTCCGAAGATCACGTCGAAGAAGAATTCCGCCCGCGTGAACCGCTCGAATGCGCGCAAGCGCAGCCAGGATTCATCCGTCACCATGCTCACCGGCGACCCCGTGCGCATGTACTTGAAGGAGATCGGCAAAGTCCCGCTGCTGACCGCCTCCGAGGAGATCGACCTGGCCATGAAGATCGAGGCTGGCGTGAACGCGCAAGCCGAGCTTGACAAGGCCGAGGAAGAGGGCCGGGAGCTTACCCGTCGCGAAAAGCGCCGCATGAACCGCATCGTGAATGTGGGCCTGGAAGCGAAGCAGCAGCTTATCGAGGCGAATCTGCGCCTGGTCGTTTCCATCGCAAAGCGCTATGTGGGCCGCGGCATGCTGTTCCTGGACCTTATCCAGGAAGGCAACCTGGGCCTTATCCGCGCCGTCGAGAAATTCGATTACACGAAGGGCTTCAAGTTCTCCACGTATGCTACGTGGTGGATCCGCCAGGCCATTACACGCGCCATCGCCGACCAGGCCCGTACCATCCGCATTCCGGTGCATATGGTCGAGACCATCAACAAACTCGTGCGCATCCAGCGCCAGCTGCTCCAGGAACTGGGCCGCGAACCCACCCCGGAGGAGATCGGCGAGGAGATGGATCTGACGCCCGAACGCGTCCGCGAAATTCAGAAGATCAGCCAGGAGCCCGTTTCTCTGGAGACGCCTATCGGCGAGGAGGAAGACAGCCAGCTGGGCGACTTCATCGAGGACGATTCCGCTATCGTGCCGCCTGACGCAGCAAGCTTCAGCATGCTGCAGGAGCAGCTGAGCAAGGTGCTCGACGGCCTGGCAGAACGTGAGCGCAAGGTCATCACGTTGCGCTTCGGTTTGGAAGACGGCCATCCGCGCACGCTCGAGGAAGTCGGCCGCGAATTCGGCGTCACGCGCGAGCGCATTCGCCAGATCGAGAGCAAGACGCTTGCGAAGCTTCGCCATCCCAGCCGCTCCAGCAAGCTGAAGGATTATCTGGAAGACTAGATACCAACACGCGCAGTACAATATTCCCGGTACGTCTGTTGTGTCCGCACGATGGCGGATACGGCAGCGGCCGGGATTTTTTCACAACCCTCTGATAAGGAATGAATATGGAAGACCAGAGCCGCAACGCAGATCACGATAAGGGCCGCAGCCGAGAAGGCGGGTACCGCTCGAAGGGAAACGGCTCCCACCAGGGAGGATACCGAAAGTCCGGCGGCAACGGAAAGGGCGGCGGCCGGAGCGGGGGCTCGCACGGCTATCACGGCAAGGGCGGCTACGGCAAGCGCTCCGATCATGATTCTCATGACGGGCGCCGCAAGGGGTCTTCCGACCGGTACGGCGACGCGCGGTCCGATAGGGATGGACAGCGCGGAGGGAAATCCGACGGCTATCGCGGCAACGGCCGTGCAGGTGACGGGCATCGCAACGGCGGTTCCCGCAATGGCGGCTATCGCAAAGGCTCGGCAGGCAAGGGCTATCGCGGCCGCAACGACCGCAATGATAGATTCGACCGCGGCGATCGCAACGACCGCGACGGCAAGGCGAAGCGCTTCGACTGCGATAAACGCGACTTCCGCAACGACCGGCACGACCGCGGCGGCAAGAGCGATCGTTCGCATCGTTCGCCGCGGGAGAACGATGATTTCCGCGGTCGCCGCAACGGCGGCGATGCACGTTCCGACCGTCGCTTCTCCGACAAGCGGGGCGGCTCTGCGGGTTCGTACCGCAATGGGACGCCGCATCGCAGCAAGACGCTGCGCGAACGCCATGAGGAGGAGACGAAGGAACGCAAGCCGTTCGGCTACGATAAGCGTTCCGACGTCATTGCCGCCCGCCGCGAAGCGCGTCTGAAGAAGGATGCGGAACGCAGCCGTCAGGACTTCAGGGACCAGGACCGCCGCCCGTCTCGCGAGGCGGCTGATGCGGAAGCGCAAGAGGTTGTCGTATCGGCCGAAGCCGTTGCCGCTGCTCCGAACGGCGGCGAGGAGGCCGAAGATGCCGAGAACGCGTTCTATCCCGAATACTTCGCCAGCTGCCAGGTGGGCCTGGAAGAGGCCCTGGGCCGCGAGCTGAAGTCGTTCGGCATCAAGAAGACGCGCCCGCTGGGCGGCGGCGTGACGTTCTATGCCGACAAGGAATGCGCGTACCGGGCCCTGCTGTGGTCGCGCCTGGCATCCCGCATCCTGCTGCTTGTCGGACGCGTGGGCTGCGAAGACGCCGACGACCTGTACCGCAACATCCGCCAGCTGCCGTGGCATAAGATCCTTGCGGAAGACGCGAAGATCGCCGTGTTCGCCAGCGGCACGAACGAGCAGCTCCGCAACTCGCATTTCACGGCACAGCGCATCAAGGACGGCATCTGCGACAAGGTCCGCCAGGTCAGGGGCGAGCGTCCCACCGTGGATGCAAAGCATCCGGATGCCGTCATCTCCGTCCGCATCAACCGCAGCAAGGCAACGGTATCGTTCGACCTGGCAGGCGAGAGCCTGTACCACCGTTCGTATATCCGCGCGGCCGGCCAGCGCATCGCCGTGGACGTTGCCCTGGCGAATGCCATGCTGGGCACCGTGAACTGGCGCACGCTGGGGTGGCGGCGCCATTACCGCCTTATCGACCCGGTGTGCAACAACCCGCTGCTCGTTGTGGAGGCCGCGGCGGAAGTTGCGGACCGCGCTCCCGGCCTTTCGCGTTCGAACTGGGGATTCACCGGTTGGGGCGAACATGATGCGGACCTGTGGAACCGTCTGCTCGACGAAGCCGACCAGCGGTTCGAGGACGGCTTGAAAGACGCGGCCGGACGGGGCGCCTCGGCGCTCGGCATCACGCGTTCTTCCGATGCTGCTTCGTGGGCGGCGGATTGCCTGAAGGCCGCGGGTGTCGAGGGCGTTGGTCAGGTGGTTCTTGTCGACGAGGATACCGTCGCGCCGGCCATCGACCATGCGATGCGGGCGGCGACCCGTGCCGCCGAAAGCGCCATCAAACGCGCCGAGGCCGTGGGAGAGGCGGACAAGCCCGTCGTGCGCCAGGCAAGCGTCGTGGCGGCGAATCTGCTGCGTGCGCACGACGACGAGCCGGGAGGCCTGGCGAAGGATACGGAGCTGTTCATGCGCGCGGCGGAGCAGGCACCGGAAGGATCCGTCTTCATCGAGATCGGTGCTTCGCTGGGTGCCGTGTACGGCCATGCCCCTGCGGTGGATACGCTCGTCGGCGGCAAGAAGATCGATGCTCCCATGATGCTGTTCTCGAAGCCTCCGGTCGCCCGCAAATCCATCAAGGTCGTGGGCCTGGAAGACGGTATCGAGCACGATGTCCCCGTATACGAGGAGGGTACGGAGCAGTTTGCGGCGCGCCTGCGCAAGATGGCGAAGGAACGGCGCAAATGGGCGCAGGCACTGGGCATTACGTGCTATCGCATCTACGACGCCGACCTCCTGGATTATATGGTTGCCGTTGACCGTTATGAGGACCTCGACGGCAATGCCTACCTGTGCATCGCAGAGTACGCTGCCCCGAAGACGGTCGATCAGGACCGGGCGCAGCGTCGCTTCGAGGACGTCGTCGCCGTTGCGCCCATCGTGCTGGGCATCGACCGCAACAACGTCTACACGAAGACGCGCCGTCAGGCCAAGGGCGGCGAACAGTACAGCGCTGCCGGCAACGGCTCCCGCATCATCCGCGTGAAGGAAGGCGGCTACACGTTCAAGGTGGACCTGGCCGGCCGCTTGGATACCGGTCTGTTCCTGGACCATCGCATCACGCGCCATATGATCCAGGAGCGCGCTCAGGGCAAGCGCTTCTTGAACCTGTTCGCGTACACGGGCACCGGCACGGTGTATGCGGCCGGCGGCGGAGCCCGTTCCACGGTGACGGTGGACCTTTCCGGTCATTACCTGGACTGGGCGCGCGAGAACATGGAAGCCAACGGCTTCGAAGGACATGCGCACCGATTCGAGCATGCGGATGTCATGAGCTGGATTCGGGACGCGCGGCGCAAGCACCGTATGTTCGACCTGGTGTTCGTGGATCCGCCCACGTTCAGCAACTCGAAGTCCATGGGTGCGAAGACGTGGGATGTCCAGCGCGATCATGTGGAGCTGCTCATCGGCGTCTCCCATCTGCTCGAGACGTCCGGCGAGGCCATCTTCTCGTGCAACCTGAAGGGCTTCAAGCCGAACATCCTGAAGCTTGCGAAGTTCGGCATCGGTCTCGAGGACATTACGGAGCAGACCATCCCGCAGGATTTCGAACGCCGTATGAACATCCACAAGTGCTACTTGGTGCGCCATCTGTCGCCAGAGGAGCGCGAGGAGACGTTGCGCAAGGCCCAGTCCGAGTTGACGAAAGAGCTGAACGAGGAGAAGAGGCAGGCCGCCGAAGCAGAAGCCGAGGAGCGGAAGGCGGCGGAAGAGGCTGCGAAGGCCGAAGCAGCTGAGCAAGCAGAAGAAGCCGCACAGGCAGATTCCGCTGCGCTCACGGATGAAGATGCTGCTGCTCAGGGCGACGATGCCGCGCAAAGCGAAACGCCTGTCGAAGAGCTGCCCGCGGCGGAGCCAGAAGGCGGTGAACCGGAGACGGACGCAACGGATGAAACGCTTCCCGTTCAGGCTTCCGAAGACGGCAACGGTGCTGCAACGACGCCGATATCTGCCGCCGACCCGACGCCTGATGACAATGCCGAGGCAACGGGAGAGGGCGCGGAAGAGCGTTCCGCTGCCGACGAAGGCTCGAAAGAGTAGCGACCAGCCTTCCTATAGCATCAGAAAGCGCCTGCAGGCAATGCTGCAGGCGCTTATTCTATTCTGCATTTCGTTGGATGCTGCCGTCAGTCCCAGTCGAAGACTTCGACGACCTTCGCAGAAAGCAGGATGTCTGCCTTCTTGTCCAGAGATGTGGGAGACAAGTTGATTACCGCCAAGGTATCGCCCTGGAAGTATTCCAGGAATCCGGCGGCAGGATATACGGCGAGCGACGTACCGGCGCAGATCAGCACATCTGCAGACCGGATCGCTCCGATTGCGGCGCGAATGACGTTCTCGTTCAGCGGCTCCTCGTACAGCACCACGTCCGGTCGGACGGTGCCACCGCAGCGCTCGCACGTGGGCACGCCTTCGCTGTTTACAATGAATTCAAGCGAATAGCGGGCACCGCAATCCATGCAGAAGTTGCGATGGACGCTGCCATGAAGCTCCAGCACGTTCTTGCTGCCCGCCGCTTGATGCAGGCCGTCGATATTCTGCGTGATGACGGCCCTTACGTGGCCCGTTTGCTCCAATCTCGCCAATTGGAGGTGCGCCTTGTTCGGCTTCGCGTTCGGGAACAGCATCTTGCTGCGGTAGAAATCGTAGAAATCCTTTGGATGCGCCATGAAGAAGCTATGGCTGACCACCTGTTCCGGCGGGTACCGATAGCTTTCGTTCCAAAGGCCGTTCGAACTGCGGAAATCGGGAATGCCGCTTTCCGTGGAAACGCCGGCACCTCCGAAGAATACGACGTTGTTGCTGGCAAGAACGCACTGTCTCAGTTCTTGCTGCAACTGGGTTTGCCGAGTGTCAAGCATATTCGCCTCGTTTCGAGACCGGATCATCCGATGCCATTATAGTCTCGCATGTTCCGCGTCGGCGAAGTTTCGGGATGGGGAAGCGGTAAGACTGTCGAATGCATCGAGGGGTCCTCAGTATGCGAGCAACAAAAAAGGTCAAGCTGAAACAGCTTGACCTTTCGAATCTCTGGCTCCCCGGGTAGGATTCGAACCTACAACCCTCCGGTTAACAGCCGGATGCTCTGCCGTTGAGCTACCGAGGAATTCGGCGCTTTCATTGCGCGAATAGATATATTACTCATCTTCTCCGGTTTGGCAAGGGCAGAATGAAATATTTTCTGAAATGGCGCGAAAAACTTTTCTCAAGCCGGTGCATATTATGGCTTTTACGTCGTATCACGCCTGTAAACGTTCTGCTTACGGTATACCTACAGGGTTCAAAGGAACGTATTTCGAACGTGACCGAAGGGGTTTTGACGGCTCGGGAAGCTGTCAGAAGAGGAAGGAACGATTCGGATGGATGAGGCTATCTCCCAGCAGGTTGAACTCTGGAAGGCCAATCTGACCAATAGAGAACTGATCGACGAGTTGAACGAACTGGTCAACTCCGGCGATGAGTCGGCAGTGGAAGATGCGTTCTATCGAACGCTTTCGTTCGGCACCGCCGGTTTGCGCGGCATCATCGGCGTCGGTACGAACCGCATGAACATCCATACGGTCGGTCAGGCCACGCAGGGCCTTGCCGACTATTTGAATCAGAGCACGGACGGCCACAAGCCCTCCGTGGCCATCTCCTACGATTCGCGTATCAATTCCCAGCTCTTCATGCGCACGGCAGCGTCGGTGCTTGCTGCCAACGGCATCGAAGCGCATGTCTACCCTCGCTTGGAGCCCACGCCAGCGCTGAGCTTCGCCGTCCGCCATCTGGGTTGTGATGCGGGCATCAATATCACGGCAAGTCATAATCCCGCGAAATACAACGGTTACAAGGTATACGGCTCGGACGGCTGCCAGATTACCAGCACCGCAGCCGCTGCCATCCAGGAATGCATTTCCCTGGTGGACATCTTCAACGGCGTGAGCACTGTCGATTTCCAGGAGGCGCTGGAAGACGGGCACATCGCGTATATTCCGGAAGAGACCATCACGTCGTTCGTGAATGCCGTGCATGACCAGAGCGTCGAGCCCGCCGGCGAGGACGGGGACGTGTGCGTTGTCTATACGCCCCTGAACGGCACCGGCTTGGAGTGCGTGACGAAGATCCTGGACAAAATCGGCGTGACGGATGTGCACCTCGTCGAGTCCCAGAAGGATCCCGACGGCACGTTTCCCACGTGCCCGCGCCCGAACCCCGAGATTCGCGAGGCGCTTGCCGAGGGCATCAAGATTTGCGAGCAGGTGCATCCCGATCTGCTTCTTGCCACGGACCCCGATGCGGACCGTGTCGGGGTCGCCGTGGAAAACGATGGTGAATACGTCCTGCTCACCGGCAACGAAGTGGGCGTTCTGCTGCTGGATTACCTGTGCCGCGAACGACAGGCCCAGGACATCATGCCGAAGGACCCCATCGCCGTTACGACAATCGTCTCGACGGACATGGTGGAGCCCGTTGCCCAGAAATACGGCGTCTCCGTCAAGCGCGTGCTGACGGGATTCAAATACATCGGCGAGCAGATTGGCATCCTGGAGCGCTATTGCCAAGAAGATCGGTTCGTATTCGGGTTCGAGGAGAGCTACGGCTACCTTGCCGGTTCGCATGTGCGCGATAAGGACGCAATCGTGGCGAGCATGCTCATCGTCCAGATGGCGCGCTACTATCGCAAGCGTGGGAAGAACCTGGTGCAGGCCATGCGCGATCTGTATCAGGAGTTCGGCTATTACGTCAACCAGACGCTGAACTTCGAGTTCGAAGGCGCCGAGGGCAGCCGCAAGATGGCAAGCATCATGGAGTCGCTGCGTGGCAATTCGCCGGAATCCATTGGAGGATACCCGGTCGTGCAGACGATTGACTACCTTCCGGGCATCAATGGCCTTCCCAGTGCGAATGTGCTCGAATATCGCCTGGAGGGCGGTTGCAAGGCAATTGTTCGTCCCAGCGGCACGGAGCCGAAGATCAAGGTGTATGTGTTCGCGAACGGCAAGACGCGCGAGTCTGCAGAAGCGGCGCGCGATGCAATCGCACATGCCGCCAGCGGCCTGCTGGGCCTCTAGAGCAGGCGCCGTCTGGTCGGAGTGTGAAAGCGCGATTCCAAGCACTGTACGCTCTGCCCCGTTCAGGGCGCCGATTGCGTACCGTGGAAGCAGCTCTACCCGCTGCGTGCTATATTCTGCTATTAGTTTTCAGCTGACGAAAGGGTGTACGTGAGTACCCTCTCTACGATACTTAAAGACAATTGGTCTTGGCGCAAGCAGGTCAACCAGCTGGCCAAGTTCGATATGGTGAAAAAGTCGCGCGGAGCCGCATTGGGCCGGGCGTGGCTGTTCGTACGTCCCACGATGTACATTCTCGTGTTCTGGTTCGCCTTGGAGGTCGGACTGAAACAGGAGCATATGTCTGCGAGCAACCTGCCGTATATCATCTGGCTCATGGCCGGTTTGATTCCGTGGTTCTTCATGCAGGACCAGCTGGGCAGCGGTTCGAATGCGCTGAAGCGCTACACGTATCTGGTGAACAAGATCAAGTTCCCACTCTCTTGCATCCCCACGATCGTGTCGAAGTCGAACATGTTCATCGAAGCGTGCTTGTTGGTGGCTCTGTTCGTAATCTACCTGCTGTGCGGCGGCTCGCTTGACGTGTACCTGCTGCAGGTTCCCGTCATCGCCTTGCTCATGTACGCGTTCTGGTGGTGCTTCGGCGTCATGTGCTCGTTCATGTCCGCTATGAGCAAGGACTTCAACCAGTTGCTTCATGCGCTGCAGCAGCCGCTTTTCTGGCTGTCCGGCGTGATCTTCAGCGTCAGCGCCGTGGTGGAGCATGTGCCGTTCATGACGTATGTGTTCTACATTGACCCGATCACGTTCTTCGCGGAATCCATGCGCTCCGCGTTCTACTACAAGACCTGGATCTGGCAGGATCCCCTGTTCTTGATCGTGTTCCTGGTTATCTTCGCGCTCCAGATTGCCTTCATGTGCTTCATCTATCGGCGTACGCACGAGGAGGTGGCTGATGTCCTCTAACGAAACGCAGAACACGGCTTTGACTCCGGGGACGATCGAATCCCCGGACGCCGTCCAGGGACAGAAGACAGCTTCAGCGGCGGGTACGCCGGCGGCAGTCGACGCCGGCAACGCCGGTGCCGCTTCCGCCCAGGCTGGGAAAAAGGTGCAACCCGAAACGCCGCACGAAAAATCGAATGTGAAGACCGCCATCTCCGACGAGGTCATCATCGAGTTCGATCATGTAACGAAGACGTATAACCTGTACAAGAACGACCGCGCGCGGTTCCTGGACATTTTCGGCATGTGCCCGGATTCCCTGTCCTTGGGAAGTGTGAATGCGAACAACAATCTTTCGTTCAAGATTCGCCGCGGCGAGGCCGTCGCATTCCTGGGATCGAACGGCGCCGGCAAATCCACGTGCCTGAAGATGATTACGGGCGTGACGTATCCCACGTCCGGCGAGATTCACGTGAACGGGCGCGTCAGCGCGTTGCTGGAATTGAAGGCCGGCTTCGACAAGAACCTGACCGGGCGCGAGAATATCCATCTGCGCGGGCAGGTCATGGGCCTCACCGAGGAGGAGATCGAGAAGATTGAGCCCGAAGTGGTAAAATTCGCGGCCTTGGGCGTCTATATCGACCAGCCTTACCGTACGTATTCCAGCGGCATGAAGTCGCGTTTGGGCTTCGCATTCGCCGTCAGCGTCGATCCCGAGATCCTGATCATCGACGAAGCGCTCTCCGTCGGCGACCGCAAGTTCAAGCGCAAGTGCATTAAACGCATCCGGAAGATCATGACCGACGAGAACGTGACGGTGCTGTTCGTCACGCATTCCACGGGTGCCGCACGGGAATTCTGCAGCCGCGGCATCGTGCTCGATCATGGCAGCAAAGTGTTCGATGGCGATATCGATGAGGCCATCGCGCTGTACGATGAGATGAACAAGTAGCGTTTATCAGGCGTTTTACGACCCCTGCAGCAGTGGCGAAATGCGCATTTTGCGTTGAATGCGCACCTCTGCCGCAGGGGGGGTTATGGTGTTAGTGGTGCCAATCTCGTTAAGTCATTGTAAAGTAGCTGGTACATTCGATTTGCGCAGGGGCGAACGCGCCCCTCGATTGAAGGAGCTACCGTGAAGAGAATCCTGACGTACGGAACGTTCGATTTGCTGCATTACGGGCATATCCGTCTTCTGAGGCGCGCACGTGCGCTGGGAGACTATCTGGTGGTTGCGTTGTCCACCGACGAATTCAACGCTTCCAAGGGGAAGAAATCGTTCTATACCTACGAGACGCGTAAGGAAATGCTGGAGGCAATCCGCTACGTGGACCTGGTCATTCCCGAAGACAACTGGGAGCAGAAGATCAACGACGTGAAGGAATACCACATCGACACCGTTGTCATGGGCGGCGATTGGGCAGGATCCGACCGCTTCGAATACCTGAAGGATTACTGCGAAGTGGTGTACCTGGACCGTACGCCCGGCATCTCCACCACCCAGGTCAAGGAGAATCTGAATATCAGCAACGTTCCCCATAAGGAATAGCTGGCTGATCGGACGGGGGCGTAGCATGAATCTGGACATCGTCGAAGCAGGCATGGATCTGCTCCATGCGGTGGATTCCCATATCCCGAAGCAGGACAAGATCACGTTGCTCTCGCGTCAGAGCAGCCAGGAATCGCTTGACTTCCGCATGCTCTCCGAAGAGCTGGAATCGCGCATGCCCGGTGTCGCCATCGATGTCTGCATCAGCGACCCCGAGACCGTCGACAAGGCCGGCTTCGCACGCTCTGTGCTGGAGATGAGCCGCAAAGTGGCGGAATCGCGCGTCTGCATCGTCGACGGCTATATCCCGTCCATCTCCGTTCCGAAGCTGGATGCTCAGACGAAGGTCATCCAGATTTGGCATGCGCTGGGCGCTATCAAGAAATTCGGATACCAGAGCCTTGATACGGATGCCGGCAGAACGGGCGAGGAAGCGCGTAAGCTGCATATGCATGCGAATTACGACTGGGTCGTTGCGGCCGGTCCCGGTGCCGTCCCGGCATATGCCCGTGCGTTCGGCTATCCTGAGGACCGCGTGCTTCCCCTGGGGCTGCCGCGCATGGACTATCTGCTCGACCCGGCCCCGGATTCCGCCTACCGGTGCGCAGTGCAGCGCATCCGCGAGCGCAATCCGCGTTTGAGCGGCGAGGCATTCCGCGTCGTGTACGTGCCCACGCTTCGCAAAGGCCCCGGCATGCACGGCTGGCTGACGCGGGAAGTCGAGGCGCTTGCAAGCGCTTTCGAACCATTCGACTGCCAGCTCATCGTGAAAGGGCATCCGCTCGATGACGGCTGGGACCATTCTCTGGCCAGCCGCTATCCGAACGTGCTGTTCGTGCGCGATGCGGAAAGCAGCGAGCTGCTCGGTCTGGCCGATGCTGCCATCAGCGACTATTCCGCCATTTCGTTCGAAGCGGCGCTTCTGGGCGTTCCCACGTATTTCTACGTGCCCGATATCGATTCGTATCGCGTATCGCCCGGATTGAATATCGACCCCTTGCAGCAGTTCCCGGATTGCTCTTTCATGCAGGCCGGCGAACTCGCACGCGCGGTCATGAAGGGCGCGGACAAGCAGGGCAATTCTTTCGCGCGATTTGCGGACGATTACTTCGAGGGCATCGGCTACGGTGCCACGGAGCGCCTTGCCGCACTTGCCGAAGCGGCATTCGCTGAGAGCAAGGGCGAATCCCCGGCACGCGATTCCGCCGTGGTCAAGGACGCTCGTGCCGAAGAGCATGCGCTCTCCGGCGCCCATGCGCGCGCAGCGGGAACTGCCCGGCAGCATGCCTCGTGGGCGTTCCGGGTATACGAATGCCTGAAGCCGCTGCTGTCCGGCAAGGCGTTCGCGTTCGGCGACACGTGCGTCGGAGCGGTGTTCTACCATGGCTACTTCTCGGATATGACGGAGCTTTCTCTGGCTGCGCTGCGCAAGGACTTCGATATGCTTCGCGCGCCTATCGTGCAGCTGGCTCATGAAGCAGGCTGGCAGGTTTGGGGTGCGAACGATGCCGAGCAGCCGTATCTGTGCATCACGCCCGGCCCGCGTGCGGTAGAGGATCCCCGTGCCACGTTCTGCCTGTATCCCATGGACCGCGTGCCGCACCAAAGCATCTTGCGCTTCAAAATGCTTTCTGAAGCCTCGTCCCTGAGACCGGGCGACTTGCGCGGCATCGAGCATCTGAAGCGCTACCGTTCCATCCAGACGGGCGTCGTCTCGCGCCTGTTCGGCAACGGTCGGGCAAGCGGCGTGATGGGGGAGCGCACCATCCAGCAGCGTACTATCCGGGAAGATGCCCTGTTCCCGCTGCGCAGCGTGGCGTTCGAGGACGGTACCATCGAATTGCCGCGCGATATTTCCAGCTGGGCGAGCGAGCCCACGCCGGCTCGGCAGCAGATCACGGATATCATCCAGAAGGACGGCCTGGAATCGCTAGAGGAGATCAAGCGCGTCTGCGGCTATCTGGGCACGAAGTTCTTCCTGGTGGGCGGCAGCATGCTGGGCGCCGTGAGGCATGAGGGCTACATTCCCTGGGATGACGACCTGGATGTGGGCATGCTCCGGGCGGACTATCAGCAGTTCGTTGCCAAGGGGCCGGCCGTGCTCGATCCCGGGTATTTCATCCAGCTGCCGGAAACGGACCCCCATATCCATTACATATACGTCCGTTTGCGCCATGAGGGCACGGACTACATCACGCTCTATAACGAGGGGAAGCACTTCGATAAGAGCCTGTGGGTAGATGTGTTCCCCTTCGACGCCGCCCCGAACAACCGGTATCTTGCGAAGGCGCAGGAGATCGCCGCCCGTTCGTTCGCGCGTGCTTCCATGGGCTTCAAGCGTCGGCAGGAATACGCGCTCGAGGATCTGGCGGATCCGCATCCGCTCTTGAAAGAGGATTACGACTACCTGCATTGCTACGCGCGCATTGCCCCGTATTTCCCCGTGAAGCTGTGCGATCGCCTTTACCATCTGGCGGCGGAATTCCTGAACCCGTACCTTGCGGGCAAGCCGGGCACGCGCTATGCCAGCTTCATTCCCACGTACACCACCATCGAAGCGGGGGAGGCCGACGGCATCCGCTGGGTGCCCTTCGAGGGCCACGACATGCCCATCATAGACGGTGCCGAGAAGTTCCTGGAGCGGCAATACGGTGATTACCTGCGGCTTCCGGAACCGCATCAGCGCCAAACGGATCACGGGTTCCTGCGCTTAGAGCTTGCCGACGGCACGCAGCTGGAGGCGTAGCCTACCGTGCGTCGTTCGCATGAAACCGCTGCAAACCGCAGCGGGGAATGAGTCCAATAGGCAATGTGTGGTACGGTTATACCGTATGCGACCATGAATTCGACCAAGGGGTTGACGTGAAAAAGCAGCATTCCATGAAGCATAAGAAGTACCTTCTGCTGATGATGGGCGGGTCCGGCACGCGCTTCGGCGCGCCGGTTCCGAAACAGTTCGTCGAGGTTGAGGGCAAGCCGACGTTCAGCTATCTGGTGGAGAAGTACGCCAAGCTCAGGTTTGCCGATAAGGTGATCGTGGTATGCCACGCCGATTGGGTCGGATTCACGGACGAATGGATTTCGAACCTGGAGCTGCAGGATTTCGATTATGCCGTCGTTGCCGGTGGGTCCAGCCGTTCGGAATCCGTGAAGAACGGCTTGATCGAAGCCTCGAAGACGGCCAAAGACGATGACCTGGTGTTCATTCACGACACCACGCATCCGTATGTTGACGAGAACCATCTGGGCGAATTGGCCACCGCGGTCGAGGTGCATGGCGGCGCAACCATGGGCGCATGCCAATACGATACCGTGTACGGCATGGATCCCGATACGAACATGCTCGAAAAGGTCATCCCGCGTCAGACCGTCGTTTCCGGTGCAAGCCCGGAGGCATTCAAGTTCGGTCTCATCTGGCCGCTGTACAGCACCATGACGCCTGATGAGCTGGATAACTTCACGTCCGCCGGCGCCTTGGCGTTGGCGCACGATATCCCCATGCAGATCATCCCCACGGATCTCATCAATCTGAAGATCACGTACCGCAACGATATGGATGCGTTTATCAAGCTATTCCATAACTACTATTTCTAGGAGCCGCTCATGAAGGGCACGCAAGTCGAAGCCGTCAACAAGATCGTCTACCTGGATCAGCCCGATCCCGAACCGCAATCGGACGAGGTGGTCATCCGCGTCCATTACACGGGCGTCTGCGGATCGGACGTCCCGCGCGTGTTGAAGGGCACCGTCCATAGCTTTCCGCAAACGCTCGGCCACGAATGCTCGGGCGTCGTTGCAAAGGTCGGCTCTGGGGTTGATCGCGCCCTGATAGGCAAGCGCGTCTCCGTGCTGCCGCTGGTTCCGTGCGGCGAATGCGAAGACTGCAAGGCGGGCCATTACAGCCTGTGCAAGCATTACAGCTTCATCGGGTCCCGTCGTCCCGGCTCCATGGCCGAGTACGTTGCCGTTCCCGCAGACAACATCTTCCCGCTTGGCGATGATGTCTCCGACCTCGAAGGCGCGTTCTTCGAGCCCGCCTCCATCGGCGTGCACGGCATCGAGCTTGCGGGCTTCGAAGAAGGCGCGAATGCCATTGTCATCGGCGCCGGCACCATCGGGATCCTTACGGCTCAGGAGCTTTTGGGCTACGGCGCTTCCACGGTGGTTGTTTCGAACCATACGCCGGCACGCTTGCGGCAAGCGCAGAACGTGGGGTTGGACAATCTCGTAGATACCTCGCAAGAGGGTTGGCAGCAGCGCGCATTCGCATTGAATGGCGGCAAGCGGTTCGACTATGTGTTCGATACGGCCGGTACGCCCGCAACCATCATCGATTCGCTCGAGGTGGCGGCGAATCGCGGCACGGTTTGCTTCATCGGCACGCCGAAGAGCAACCCGTCTTTCACCGTTCCGCAGTGGGAGCTGATCAACCGGAAAGAGCTTACGCTCACGGGTGCCTGGATGTCGTATTCCGATCCTTGGCCGGGCATCGAATGGCAGAAGGTCAACGAGTTCTTCGACAAGGGCATCATGAAGGTAGACCCTTCGATGATCGACACTATATATAATTTGCGTGATATTGCAGAAGCATTCGAAAAGTTCATTCCTCCTAACAAGGCAACGGGTAAAATAGTCATCGACTCATGGCAGGAGAGCTAGGGAAATTCGACGAGACGCCGTCTTCCCGCTATCCGATATAAGGAGAATTATCGAAAATGAATGTTTTGCAAGAGATTGTGCGCAGGAACAAATCCGGTCGCCGCGTGGGCATCTATTCTTGCTGCTCTGCGAATCCGGATGTTATCCGCGCAGCATTGCTGAAGGCCTACAAGACGGGCACGCCCGCGCTGATCGAGTCCACTTCGAACCAGGTGAACCAGCTGGGCGGCTATACCGGGATGAACCCGTATGATTTCGCCGACTTCGTGAAGAGCCTGGCAGAAGAGATGTGCGTTCCCTTCGACCAGGTCATCATCGGCGGCGACCATCTGGGTCCGCTGCCGTGGGTGGATAAAGACGAGGACGAGGCCATGGCGCAGGCCGAGCAGCTGGTGACCAGCTGCGTTCTGGCCGGCTATAAGAAGATTCATCTGGACACCAGCATGCGCGTTGCGTCCGACGACCCGGAGAAGCCGTTCTTGACCGCTACGTGCGCCGACCGCGGTGCGCGCCTCATGCTCGCGGCCGAAAAGGCCTACGAGCAGTATCATACCGCGCATCCCGAAGCGCCGAAGCCGGTCTATATCATCGGCTCCGAGGTACCGGTTCCCGGTGGCGATTTCAATGCCGGTCAGATGGGTGTGACCACGGCCGATGATGCCATCAACACGATTCGCATCTACCAGGAGGCGTTCGACCGCTACGGCCTGCATGACGTATGGGATCGCGTTCTGGGCCTGGTCGTCGAGATGGGCGTGGAATTCCACGAGTTCAATCTGGACGAGTACAGCCGGACGCGCGCTGCCGACCTCGTGGCCGCCATGCGCACGCAGCCGCTGTGCATCGAATGCCACTCGTCCGATTACCAGACCATGCGCAACCTTCGCCGTATGTGCGAAGACGGCGGCGCCATTCTGAAAGTAGGCCCGGCGCTGACGTTCGCCCTGCGCGAGGCTCTGTTCGCGCTTGAGCAGATCGAGCAGGAGATCTATGCGGAGCAGCCGGAGAAGTGGTCGAATTACCGTAAGACGCTCGAACGTAAGATGATGGAGGATCCCAGCCACTGGGAGGATTACTATCGCGGTACGCCGAATGAGCAGCGCATTGCCCGTGCGTACAGCTTCTATGACCGCTGCCGCTATTACTTTGCGTTGCCCGAAGTTGTGGAGGCGCGCGATACGCTGGTGAAGAACCTTTCCGGCAATGTGATTCCCCACTGCATGCTGAGCCAGTATCTGCCGAACCAGTACTATCATGTCCGCCGCGGCCAAGTGAAGAACGAAGCTGCGGACCTGATCTGGGATCATATCGGCGATGCCATCGACGGCTATCTGCAGGCAACGGACTATTGCGGCATGGGTGCTCCTGAGGACTCTGCGCATATTCGTTAGGAATTGCCCGCATACTCTATAATGCAACGTGGACTGCAATAATTTTGCAGCCCACGTTTTTATTATTTACGAAAGGCTGATAGGACACTTCTATGGCTGATGTGAAAACATTGCGTTCGCAGGAAGAACTGGACCTTATCAACAAGGTATACGGTTCGGAATATATGGAAACGCAATCATTCGAGCTGTCGCGTACGGCTGCGCTCATCCAAGCGCAGCGCAACGAGAACGTGGAGCTGTTGAAGTCGTTTTCCGATTTCTGCGAGAAGAACGGGATCTTGTGGTTCGTGTATGCGAACACGCTGCGCGGGGCGGTTTCGTACCAGGATTTCCTTCCCGGGCAATACCAGATCGATCTGGCGGTATTCCGTCCGGGCTTCCAGGCGTTCGAAGCGGCGTACAATGCGCTTTCCGAATCCGAGCGCGATGCACTTCCGTGGGTGTACCAGCCGTATTTCAGCAACACGAAGACGCGCCGCATCTTCGCGCATATCGTTTCGCGCAAGCATAAGTTCGTGCGTCGTAACGGGAGCATCGTCTACGATTCGAACCAGCTGCCTGAAGACGTCCAGGGTATGGTGCAGCTCACCGTGTTCGACGAGGTTCCCGATGATTTCTTCACGCGCAAGAAGTTCTATCGCCAGATGAAGCGCCGCAACACGGTATTCAAGAAGGTCATCGCCGTCAAGGACATCCCGAATGGGGAGGAAGACGGCTACGACTGGGTCACGACGGAAGGGGCGGGCCTGTTCCATCTCGTTCCCCTTTCGTGCGCATCCTGGGGCATGCATGCGATGGCGCAGCGCTACGAGGGCCGCGACACGAAGATGATCGCCCGTGTCAGCGGCTGGCGTTCCGCAACGCTGCCGAAAACGGATATCGGCGAGACGCAATGGATGACGTTTGCCGGCATTCCCGTGCGTTGCCCCGTGCGCCCCGATATCTGGGCGAAGGAACCCGTGTTCGAAGCCACGCCGGAGCTGAAGCGCCTGCAAGAGGATGCGAAGATCATCGTCACGGAGATCGACCGCATCTGCCACGAGCTGGGCATCCATTACTTCGCATGCGGCGGCACCATGTTGGGTCATGTGCGCCATGGCGGATTCATTCCGTGGGACGACGATATCGACGTGGGCATGCTGCGCGAGGATTACGAGATCTTCAAGGCGAAGGCGGGCTCCATCATCGATTCCGAGCGGTTCTTCCTGCAGACGCGCGAAACGGATCCCACCATTCCGTACCTGTTTTCGAAAGTGCGCATGAACGACTCCGAGTACATCACGGAATACAACAAGTTCCGTCCGTTCCATAAGGGCATTTGCGTGGACGTGTTCCCGTTCGACTACGTGCCGAACGGCGTGGCGGACCAGTCGGCGTTCCGCAACGAGGTTCTTGCGGCCTCGAAGAAGCACAATCATGTCGTCAATCGCCAATACACGCCGAAGCAGGCTTCCGAGTTGCCTCCCGACCGCAAAGATCTTGATTACTATGTGGCTCAAGTGGTTGGCCGCGTGCTCGCGCATCATTACCGCAGCATCTCGCTGAAAGATACGCAGAGCGCCTACGATCAGGTGGCTACGCGATACGATGCAGATCATGAAGAGCTGGGTCTTCGCTTCGTTGCCAGCTTCGTTCCCTCGTATACCATGGCGCAGGTTACCGACTTGTTTCCCACGCAGCGCGTGAAATTCGACGAGATCGAGGTCGAGATTCCGAACAAGCCCGAAGTCTTTCTGGCCATGCAGTACGGCGATTACATGGTCATGCCGTATCCGCATCAACGTGCCGGCCACGACTTGCTTCTCTGGTCCGATGAAGAGGGCATCGGCGGCGGTCGCGTAGCTGAGGATGCAGAACAGAATATTCAGTGGGGATAATCTTCCTCACGGAACCATCCATACAGCGATGAATGAAAGGGGTGCGCTTGCGCACCCCTTTTCTACGCGATATTCTACGACCTGTGGCATAATCCCCATAACGGTTCCAGCTGGTCTGCTTCATGCATCGTGTTGAAATCCTTGTGAGGGTCGCCTTGTTGCGCCTTTGGCATATGTCGCGGTAGGAGGGTGGGCGCATCATCGAAGATATGGAGAATATCGCATGTCATCATCTGCAACGATGCAGAACGTGCGCTCTGGCGCCGTCGATCCGTCTCGGGCACGATCCGCTTCTGAGACGCCGGCCTCGGTCTCGGCTGCCATTCCGTCGAAGAGGAAACCGCGCATCGCGCTGTTCGACAATATCAAGGGAATTGCGATTCTTCTTGTGGTGCTCGGCCATTTCTGCACGCGCATTGTCGGCTTCACGGATTCGCATGTTATCTACACCACGCTGACATTCATCTATTTCTTCCATATGCCCTTGTTCCTGTTCTGCTCGGGGCTCTTCGCCGGCAAATCGTGGTACAAGCGCCACCAAGCGCCGTCGGATAAAGTGCTGCTGTACATGATTCTCTATCTCATATTCTTGGGACTCATCGTGGTGCTGGACTTGGTTGTCTTCCATAAGACGCCGGGCGTGAATCCGTTCGTCGTCACCGGAGCCCCTTGGTTCATGCTGGTGCTCGGCCTGTTCATGCTGATGGTTCCCATCATGGGCTCAGTTCGCCCGGCATCGTTCCTTGCGGTTTCCGTATTGCTTGCAGTGGGCAGCGGCGTGTTCTTGACGGAAGTTGGCACCTTGAGCATTTCCCGCTTCTTCGTGTACCTGCCGTACTTTGCCCTGGGATTCTATCTGCAGCCGGAAAGCGTTGAGAAGCTGGTCGATGCAGTTGAGTCGCGCATCGGGACCACCGCCCGCATTGCACTTGCCGCCGTTGCGCTTGCCGCAATCTTCGCTGCGCTGTATCTGCTGTTCACGAACAGCCAGCTCGCGTTCATCAAGCGCATCTCCACTGGCATGAACCTGCTCTCGGTGCTCTCCGTGCGCTGGCATGTGGACCTGTGGATCCTGCTTCTCCTCCGCGTAGTGCAATATGCCGCCGTATTCGTCATGGGGGCGCTGGTGGTTCTTCTTTGCCCGAAGAACAAATGCTTCTTGACGTTCATGGGCGAGCGCAGCTTCCAGGTGTATATCTTCCACATCCTGATCATGTACTGCATCAGCTATTACAACTGGTACGAGCCGCTGGTGGCGGCAAATCGGCTGTGGATTCTCTCGCCGTATGTTTTCGCCCCGATCCTTACTGCGTTGCTGGCCTGGCCGAAGGGGCCGAACAACCTGGTGAAGGACATCAGCGATTGGACGAAGAAGGTTACGGCCCCGAAGGAGAATCCCCTGGCGCGCAGCTAATCGGATCAGTCGGATTTTCACAGCTATGCGCTCATTGCGCATGAGGGTATGGAAAAGAGGGTGCCTGATAGGGCGGGGTTTGTACGTATCGGCCTACGATGGTGCGCACGTATTCTGCGTCGCATTCCGAAGGGGTTTCATGTCCAACGAGTGTGTGATCTCTACCATCATTCCCGTATACAATGCCATGCCCGTATCTGAGGGAATGCCTGCAGTCCCTCTATGCGAAGGATGCTCCAGCGCATGCATTCGAGATCATCCTTATCGACGATGGTTCCGCTGATGGGATGGGAGTGGTCCGGCTGCTTGGATCTCTCATCTATAGGGAAGAGGATGAGCCCAGGTGGGATAGTGAAACTTCCGATTACGTCTGTGCGCGAGGAGGAATGGAATCTTGCTTTGGAATTGCGTTCGTGCGGTATGAGCTCTCGGCATATTTTCGGGAAACAGTGCCCAAAGGAGTCATTGCAGACGTTTAAGGACGGTGCGTTCGCATTGGGAAGATATCGCGTGATCCCCGGGAAGGATGGCGACGATAGGCTTTCGTTCATCGTTCGCCGTAGCTAAGCGTTTTAACAGAAAGTTTTCATTCAAAACCTCACAGTTGTGTAAAAACGCCGTAAACGTTTAAATTACTGAGTATAGATTTCGTCATGGCACAGGAGACCGTATGATTTCCGTCGACAGTTTTAAATATGCACCCGATTCCCATAATGCAAAGGATTGGCAGAAAGCCATTGAGGACCAGCTGGCAGTGCTTGATGCCATCTGTCGCGAGCATGGTTTGAAATATTCGCTCGCCTTCGGTGGGCTTTTGGGCGCCATCCGCCATCGGGGAATGATTCCCTGGGACAATGACGCCGATATCGTCATGTTCGAAGACGACTACCTGAAATTGCGGGAACTGTCGAACAGCGGGCAGCTCCCTGAGGGCTACGAGTTGGTCGACCGTTCTATCGAAGACGATTATTCGCTGTTGTTCGGCAGGTTCATCAATAAGAATACGGCCTGTCCCTTGAGCACCTCGTCGTTCAACGGCGGCGCGAACGGCGTGTTCATCGATGTATTTATCCTGTTCCCCGTCCCGGAAGATCAGGAGCAGCAAGTCGACTGCATCACGGACTTCCTGGTATGGGAAGAGATGCAATGCCATATCAAGCGTCGTTGCAAGTTCCGTTCCGAGCTGTTCCGCAAACGCTGGCGTGAAGCGAAGCAGATGGAGTCCGAGAAGGGCAGGGAAGAGACGCTCCGCATTCTGGAAGAGCGGTTCCGCAGCAAGCAGCCGGCAACGTCTTCGAAATGCATCCATGGCAGCGGTGGCGCCTATCAAGGATACCCGGTGCTTGACACTGCTTGGTTCGAGAATCCCGTATATAAGCCGTTTGGCGCGCATGAGTTTGCTGTTCCGAATGGGTACCTGTCGTTTTTCCGCCGCTTCTACGGCGACAATTGGCGCATGTTTCCAAGCGGGGAGCGTTTTCATGCATACAGCTGCGCGAATCTGAACATTCCCGGTTATCAGATCACGCAGGATTACATGCAGTTCATCGATTCGGAAAAGGCCGTTGCGGACTTCGATACTCTGAAACAGCTGAAGATGGAAGAGATGCTGGCTCAGAGCGTCCGCGAACCGCAGATGTGGGGTCTGCGCGGGCAATTGGCTGCCGACCAGTTGAATAAGGAATTTGCCCATAACCGATCGCGTTATGTTCGGGCAATCACGCCGGAACGCCTTGCATCTCCCTCATTGGATATGAGCGCTATGGCGCGCATCCAGCAGGAAACGGACATCTTGTTGCGTTATCAACTGTACAGCAACATGAGGACGTGGCGCATCGCACTACCGTTCAAGCCGGAATTGCTGAGTGCGGCATTGTGGAGTTGCTATCTTGTCCGCCCGGACTTCTGGACGGTAGAAAAGGTTATTCGTGCGCAGCGCGCCGATTCCGAACGCTGCGTCTATGGCGGCACGGAGCTTGATCGGCTGCTTGATTGCGCGCTCGAAGCAACAGGTGATCTGTATCAGGCAATCGACGAGCGAGATGCAGAGGCCGTTGCCGCGGCTTTGAGTGTTCTGGATTCCGTTTGCCCGGCGGTCCGGCATGCGCGGGTCGGCCATGCGTTTCTGCTTCTTTCGAACGCGCTTTCCGATTCATCCACGGTCGAAGCCTCATATGCGACGGTTGCCGCGTGGAGCAAAGACGAGGACGATGACGATTACCTCCGTCTGATTGCGGGCGAATTGGCTGTTCTCGCGGGCGATACGGAAGCTGCCAAGGCGCGTTTCTCCCGTCTCGCATCCGAAAGCATGAACGGCATGGTGCTTCTCGATGCTTCCGATTTCTGCTCGGAGCACAACATGGAGTTCAAGGTTCGCAACCTGTCCCGTATTCCGGAGCCCGTTGCGAAGCAGGGGGCGCGGCAGGTTGTCTTCCCGAATTTGAGCGATTCTCTCAAAGGAAGGCTTATTCGCCATCACGCGAATAAGGATGGCGTGCTTTCCCAGGAGAAGGAGAAACTGAACAGCGTTCGGGCGGAAATCGACGATGTCTCCCAACGGACGCGTCATTATCAGGCGCTTCGACGACTCTCAAGTGATCGTTTCTTCGTCTGGGAGCGCACGTATCCCCGTAAACAGGCCATTTTGGACGCTGTCAAGGCTGGTAACGAAGAGGATGCACGTAGGCTTGCTCGCCCGTATCTCGATGGCGTTTATCGCCTGTATGACAACGACCATATGGGCCTGGCGATCGATCAGGACATTCTGCAGGCATGCCTTCCCCTGCTCGAGCAAGAGCGGGGCAAGGATTTTGTGGATGAGTATTTGAGCTTGATCCCCGAACCTCATCGGGAGAGCATGGATGCCATGATGCGTCGGGTGGGTATCGATCATCCGTATCTGCATGATGAATGGTGGACCGACTGATATACGGTTCCTTTCCTCATATATGAATGCAACGCCTCCGACGGCACGGCGATCCGTCGGAGGCGTCGTTATTTCCGTCATTCGTTTTTTTCTGTCCGTCCCACATGCAAATCAGAGAAATGAAACTTACAAGAAATACGTGACCATGCAAAAAATAACGCAACAATTTGCAAAGAGTCATAGAGATTATCGTGGATAGAATGCGAAATAGCCAGATTAAACATTTCATCCATGCATTATATATTCACTGAGTTTGTAAAGCTGGGTAAGGGAGAACACCTTGGATGAGTGCAAGCTTTCGATAGTCATTCCCCTCTACAATTCAAAGGATTACTTTCCGCACTGCCTTGATTCGATCTACAACCAAGGACTCGATGAGAATCTGTTCGAAGTTATTGTTGTCGATGATGGATCGAATGATGGCGTGGAGGTCTTCGCAGACGAGGCCGCATCAGCCCATTCCAATATGCGTGTTCTGCATCAGGCTAATACCGGATCCCCTTCCATTCCGAGAAACAGGGGATTGGAAATGGCCGCGGGGAAGTATGTGTTCTTCTGCGACTCCGATGACGCGTTTCTGCCGGGATCCCTGGAAAAGATGATTCGCCATGCCGAACAGGATGAACTCGACATCGGTGTGTTCAACTTGGATTCGAATGGTCGCGGTGTGGGATATGGCGGACTCTGGCCGGTTGAGAGCCATCCTTGCCTCCCGCTTCTCCTCAGAGGTCAAAGAGCTTCTGAATATTCGCTGCAATATGTTGGTGTCTGCGCTTCTGAATACTTCGATTTCGCTTTCGGACTTCAAAGATCTGGTGTCTTGCTGGCCGAATGGACCTGCGTGCAGTTTCTCGAGCGATGGCGAATGCTTGAGATTCCGGCAATTCAATCGTTCTGGACAGATTGTCGATGAGGGCTTCATCCCTCTGACGTCGGTGTGGACGGAGTCCATCCAATCGCGTTTCCGCATTTTCGATGCGTCTCAACTGGAGATGCATATTGCGGATGGTAAAGCGCGATATCGCGGCCATTCCGTTTTGCATGCCGACACTTTCAATCGAATCGAATCTGCACAATTGACGTGCACTTCGAAATCTGCGGAAACGCGTACGTTCGCGCTGCAGATTCTCAATCCTGAGCGCGCCATTGTCTCTGAGGCGCTGGGATTGAGCCGATTCTCGTTCGACTGGCAGGTTGAGTTTGACTTGACGGCGCTGCTGCCTGCCGATGTCGATGCGTGCAACTATGCGCTGTACCTTTCCGTGTCCACCGATTCCGGAAGCTATTCCTTCCGTCTTGGCTTGACGGCGGAAGATCAGGTCAAGCAACGGTATATACGCAGTTATTCGTTTGTTGGCAGCGATGTATTCTTCGGCACGTTTACGCAGTTCGGCAATGCGAATATCAGCGTGAGGAAGTCTGTTCCGGGATTCTTCGTCTCCGTGCTGTCGATAGATGTTGATGCACATGACAATGTGTTGTTGCACATATTGCTGATGCTCCCGTCAGAACGCGAGAGCGATCTTTTCGCAGTAGGATACCGAAATCGTCGTTCTGGGAAATTCGTCGCAGTTTCTGATTTTTCGAAGAATGCGGCTGCCACGCTTGAGGCCGCAGTGTCTCTTGATGAACCCCTTTGCCGCATGCTGCTTCCCGAATCGGAGGAAGATGACATCTGGGATTTCCAGTTGAGGCTGGATTCTCCCGACGAAGGCAATGACGGTTTCGCGGAGATCGGTTCTCATAGGCCCGCCGGGTCTTTGGCGCTGT
>JBMNIQ010000005.1:0-645882 GCA_050951095.1 Eggerthellaceae bacterium | reverse complement strand
AGATGCCTCTGGATGTTGCATTGGATGTTAGCGGAGGGAGCCATCCTCATGCGGAATGGACCATCCTGATACCTTCTGATTCGCCCATCTGCCAGACGATGCCGGAATCGATGGCATCTTACCGCTTGTCGTTCTCACTCGAGGTCGGCGCTGCTGTCTATCCTATTCCTGTTCAGACGAATGGAAACGGAATTACCGTTACGCAAGGTAAGACATCGCCGCATTCAGCGAAGTCTTCTTTGAGATTGGAGGCGCGAGAAGACGGCATCGCCTTTGTCGCTGTTGAGCAAAAGGGTGTTGCATCGTTGCTGTCCGGTTTGTTCAGAAAGCGGTAGGCCGATCGCTTCATGCGGCAGTAAACAATAAGCGCCTCCGACGGCACGTTGATCCGTCGGAGGCGCTGTCATATGCGGCAGCGTACAAATGTCGCTTTCCGCATTACTTCCTGTCCTTCGAATTCAGCTGCTTCTGCGTCTCCTTCATCAGTGCGAACAGGTCGTCATCGAAATTGCAGTCGCCGTACTGGCGGTACTTCTTCGCCGTTGCGATGTAGGCAGCAAGCTCGTGTCCCAGCTGCTCGAAATTCCCCTGATCGCGTAGCGCAAGCAGCTCCTCTTTGCGGGGGAGCAGTGCATCCGCAAGCTTCTTCGTTTCAACGGCCAGCTTCACCTGCTGGAAATTGAAGCGGAAGTCTTTTAAGATCTGGCGTTCCCGTGCGGTATCCTTCCAATTCTGCGCGCGGCGAACAAAGAAGCTATCGTCGATGCCGCCCGAGTTCACAAGCTCTTCCATGTTGAGATGTACAGAGCAGAGGCTTGCTTCCGACAGATTCAGTGATTTCGGCGTCGGCTTCGGCTTCGTTGCTTCCAGGTACGCATTGAGGTCATGGGGTACGCGCATCTCATGGGAATCGAACGTCCGCACATCCGTGTTCGCAAGCCAATCGCCGTCGAACTTCTTCGGGTTTCTATAGATGCGCATAGAGGGCGTGCCCGCTTCCTTCGCGCCCATCGCCTCGCGCCAGAGCGCATCGCCTGAGAATTTCGCGCCTTCCAGCTTATGGAACACGGCGCGCAACTTGGCGCGCTTTCCCTTCGGCTTCGATACTCCGCCGTCCTTGTTCCATTGCGTAAGGCGCTCCTCGAACTTATCGCCGTACGATGCGGGCTCCAACGGGAAGATGCGTACATATAGGCTGTTGAATGGCGTATGTGCATCCTTCTTCAGGTCGATAAGCAGCGTATCGTCCGCATGGTAACGAAGCTCGCGCGTTTTCAAGTCACTGTTGCCCATGTATTCCACGCTGCGGTTTGCCGGTATATCCTGCTGCCACTGTTCGAAGAGCTTCAGTGCATCGCGCGCTTTCAGGACCACCTGATAACCGTCCGTGTTTCCGGGCAGCGTGTTCTGTTTGAACAGCGCCTGTGCGGTATGCGGGCCCAGCACGTAGGGAATGGAAAGCCGTTCGCATGCCTGCGTAACCTCGGCAAGCATCTTCATCAGAAATTCCTGTCGCTCATCGGTGGGCTTCGGAGTCTTCTTCACGAATTGCGCCGGCGGTTCGGGCAGCGGCTCGTTCCATTGCGGAACACCGGCCGGCCCGGCCCAAGACGGATTGCGCAACCATGTGGGGTAGTAGCCGATTTTCTCGGAGATGTCCAAAAGCGCCAGTCCGTTGCGCGTCAGCTCGGCAGACTGCAGATACGTTGTGCGACCGGCATCATCATCGCCTACGGCATAGTGCCAATCCCCCAGCTGTTTCAGGAAGAACCCATCCGCGGGATATTCCTTCAAGCCTTCGTCGACATCGGCTTTGAACGCGGCTAAATCTTGCTCGGCACCGGTTTCGCGGTATACGGCAAGTTCGAACACGTTCACAAGCTTCAAGAATGCGTCGACGCACGGGATATCTGCGTGCAGCTTACGCGCCTTCTGCCTTCCCGGTGCGAAGCGCCCGAATTGATAGTCGTCGCATGCTTCGTTGAACAGATGGATGGCATCTTCAACGAACTGGATGCCCTCCGAATTCTTCCGGCCCAGCATGCGGCGCTTGTCCAGCAGCATATGTGCATGCCGGATGCGTCCCGTTGCCATGAGACCGTACAGGCCCGCTTCGAACACATCGTCGGGTACGTCTATAAGAATGGGATTGATGTAGCGGTAATATCCCTTGTCGGAGTTTCTGCCGATCATCTCGCCGCTCACTTGGAACGACAGGTACGACCGGAGGATTCGGGCCAGCTTCCTGCCATCCTTTGCGGCGAAGGCCGTGTCGAATTCGGAGCGGTTTTCCTCGAGCTGCTTTTCCAGCTCGATCTGAACGACTTTCGCTTTCGCGGAGGCTATCTCATCCTTCTGGCGATTATTCGCCGGGGCATGCTGCAGCACCAGGTAACGACGTTCCTCCGTTTCGCGAAGCAGTTCCTCGCGATTGAATGTGGGATGGAAATACGTCAGGGCATCCTTATAGGAGAAATCCATGGATGCTGCGGTATTGTGCTTTGCCGGCGCGATATTGCCGGGAACCTCGCTCCACTCCTCCCCGTAATAGAACGTCAGATACTCGCTGATGCCCTTCGGGGCATTGACCGTAGCGCCTTCGAAGGCCACGGGCACCGGCTCCTCGAACCACCAGCGTTTGAACAGGACAGGCGCACCCTGCCAGCGGAACGCGTAATGCTCTCCTTCGGCGCTGTGGTACGACGCGAGCTTCTTTTCCAGCAGCCGGCGAACGTACAGCGCACCTTTCTCTTTCTCCATCTCCAAGTAGTGCTTGTACAATTCCGGATCCAGGTCGATGCGGTATGCCGATACGTTCGCGTAGTTGATCAGCGTCGTGTACAGGTACAGATCGCGACAATAGTTCTCGTAGCCTGCCGGATTGTCCGAGATGGGGTCCAGGATGAAGATGTCGATGAGTTCTCCCGCGACGGCATCGTTCAGCGATTGCGCTGTGTGGATGGCTGTCGTGTCGGTGGAAATGTAGCGCGGCAGAAGATGACCGTATTCCACATCCTCATCGGATGAGCCCAGGTAGCGGTTCGGCGGCAGCTGCGTCTTGCATGCTTCCTTGAACGCGAGCCAGTTGTCGTATGTCATGATGACATCGATGTCGTCATCCCACGGCAGAAAGCCCTTGTTGCGTACGGCACCGATCAACGTGCCGAAGCCGATAAAGTACGTAATGCCGTTGTTGTCGCAGATCGTGCGAATCTCATCCAGCATCTTGCAGAGGAACCGCTGCTGTCTGTTCATATGCTCTTCCTTATGCGCTGTTGTTACATAAGGACGAGGATACCGTAAAATCTACGCAAAGTTGCCAAATCGTCTAAAGGCAATCACAGATAGCGAGTACTTGTCAGGCGGCGTCAATCTCTATAGCGCGCCGTGGCGCATCGTGGCGGTTCGGACTTACCGAAGATACGGATGGTCCACGCCCGCTTTGCGCAGCAGGTCGCTGATATTGCCGCGATGCTCGGGGAACACGAGCGCTTCGTACTCTGCCGGGAACTGCTCGCCGCGGTCTTTCACGAACAGCGGCTTGCACGCTTCGTATACGTCTTCGTCGATGAATACGCCCAGGTGCTCCTTGTCGAACAGGCGGTATACAGCATCGAGGTAGGGTTTCGCATAGCGGCGAACCTCGTTCATCCTTCCGGCAGCGGCGGATTCCAACAGGGCCTGCTTGCGCGGGTAGACCAGCTCCCACGCGTTGAAACGCCTATCTGTCAGGCGGCGCAGGTCGCGATATCGTGCCACGCGGTCCTGGAGCGGCTTCATCTGCTCGTTCAGCGCTTGAAGCTTCTTGTTCTCGGCCATGATGCCCGAGGAAAATGCCCGTCGGGCTGCGCCAAGGCCCGCAAAGCCATGGGCGAGGCATTCCTTCATGCTTAGGTTTCGGCTTGCGGCGAACGGCGACGGAGCCTCGGCCGAAGATTTCGCATCTCCGCCCAGTTTGCGCATCTTGAACGGGATACCGTTCTCATGGCAGATGTCGGACGCGGATTGCAGGACCATGCCGTTCACGGAATGCTGTGCAAGGTCGGCAAATTCCGTTTCGGCCGCATCGGGCGTTCCCGTCAGTGCCAGCAGCTGGGCGTGGAACAGCTTCAGATAATCCTCGTCGGGGAATCGATCGAGGAAATCCTTCACCGTGGCAAGCGCGGTATGCGCCTCGCTTTCGTCCCCTGGTTTTCCAAGCGCCGTTTGCAGTGCGACAAATGACCACGCCACAGCCGTATGGCGTCCGCTGGGACAGATTTCGTTCAGGGTCACAGCGCATTTTTTCGCCGCCTGCGCATCTGCGCGGTCGATGGCCTGGTACATGTTGTCTGTAGCTTCGAGCGCCGTTTCCAGACGGTCGTTCGCTGCAGAGGCGCCGAATGTTCCCCGAGCCGCGTCGCCCTTCTGCAAAGAGATGACGCGCTCGACGGTCCAGAAGTCGGATTCGTTCAAATACCGGCTCCACAGCGCAGCGGAAAGCAGATTGGAATCCACGGGCGCGGCAATGCGGCACGTTTTGAAGCGCCCGCGCGTCTGCAGCGCGATGACATCGCGCGCCAACGCCGCGAACCCCCCGAAGTCGCTGCCTGCGGTGGGGGAGGCGATATGGGCGGGTTCGATTGCCTCTTTCGCGTCGGGAATCAGCCCCTTGTACGCGCGATTGAGATCCCGCGCGCCCAACTCCGCTTCGCCGCCGTACAGCGCAGGATTGACTGCGCAGCGGATCAGCGTTTCCTCCATCTCGAGGTCCTTCAGATCGCGGAACGTTTTCACAGCTTCCGCCTCATCGATGAATTGCATGTAGTCATGCGCGATGACGGGGCCGGGTATGTTGATGGAAGACGCGGCGTAGGGAGTGAACTTCTCGCCCTGCGGGAACGTGCGCCACCCGCCTCCGTAGAACTGCTGCAGCAGCTCCCGATAGCCGATGGGCGCGGCGAGCTCGATATCCTCGAACGGCAGGTACGTGGTTTCGCGGAACCAATCCGTCTTGAACGCCGGGAAGCCGTTATACGCGCCGCCGCTGGAGTGGAAGCACCATTCGCCCCGTTCGGGCATATGGCGGCGGAAGCTCTTCTCGATGGCGGCCAGGGCCTCGCTGCGGCCCAGTCGGCGTTCGATGCTCTTGATTTCCTCCCAGCGCTTCGCGAACGCGGGCGTTCGGTTCGCACTGCGGCGCTTCACCCAGCAGCCCAGCTCTTCCCATACCAGGAAGTCCGTTATCTGCGCCTGGCGCTCCTGCGGGTCGTCCGCCAGCGGATACAGCACGAACACGTCGACGAACAGGCCGTTCGTACCGCCGTTGAACGCAGACGTGGATAGCGGGCAGCTGGTGCGGGTGTCCACGAAACGACCGAACAGCAGCGGGTAGTCTTTCTCTGTCGCGCGGTCCACGAGCGTATAGCCTTCCGGCAGCTTTCCGTCCAAGGCAAGACGCTGCAGTTTCAGGTAGTCGGGCTCGAACATCACCACATCGACGTCGTTGTCCCACGGAATGAATCCGCGATGCCGGACAGCGCCCAGCAAGCCGCCGAAGCACAGCGCGTACTTGATATCGTGGTCGCGGCATACGGCGTCCAATACCGCCAGATTGCGGGTCACGGCCTTCTGCCAGTCTTTGGCTTTGTGCGAGTTCGGGGCGTAGTCGAAACTCTTGATTGCTTGCATAGGGCATCCTCCGACGTTCGATAACGCTTAGATTCTATCCGAAACGGACTGTGCCTTGTTGTCAATCCGATTCGCACAGGGAATCCCCTTCAGATTGTCGGGATGATTTGAAGTACAATCCCGCGAGAGGGATTTCGTATCCTGCATTTCGAATCGAAACCAATAGGGAGGGTATTCGATGGGTTTTCACGCTGTGAAGCGAGGCTTCCTCGCACCTCTTTTCGCACTCGCGCTTGCGGTCTCCATACCTGCATCGGCAATGGCGACCCAACAGACGGATGTTTCGGATGAGCCTGCTGCCGCTGCGACGGCGACGCAGAGCGAGCTTCAAGCCGGCACGCAGGACGACACCGGCGCCTCAAGCGAATCGGCTGCAACCGCTGCCGCCTCCGCCGCCTCTTCCGGCAGCGAATCTTCCTCTGCTCGTTCCGACGAGGCTGACAGTGCGACCTCAACGCAGGATGCCGCTTCGGACGATCAGAAGACGTCTTCGTCTCAAGCAGAAGCCCCTAAGAAGGATACGACGGCCTCTACGGACAGCAACTCGGCATCGACGAAGGCCGATGGCTGGCATGCTGCAAATAGCGGCATGACGTATTGGAAGAACGGCGAGCAAGTCAAGGGAGCGTGGATCGTCACGAAGGACGCACCGTATTCCGGCGTTTCGGGGAGCAAGCGGTATTGGATCGATGCGGACGGAACGTTGGCGAAGGGGCGAATCGTAGACCCTTCGGACAAACGCGATGCGGGCGCCGGATATTATGCCTACGCTACGGCGAAAGGCTATGCGGCAACCGGTAAGACGAATTACAAGGGTTTGGTATTGACACCCGATAGCAAGGGGCGCTTGACAACCGCGCGGGGATTCAAGACAACCGCTGCATATGATGGCGTGAAGCGCACGTATTATTACGTTTCTATTCCGGGCCATTCCGGTGCCTCTGCCGCGAAGACGGGCTATTTCAAGGCGAATGGCAGCGCGTATTTCGGCTATGCAAGCAAGGGTTACGTGTGCACGACGCGGTGTACCGTGAAAGGTGGCGTGGTTCTGGCGGCGAAGAACGGTAAGCTGGCCGGCAAGAAGGGCTTCGTTACTTCTTCTGCGTACAACGGTGGTACAAAGCACCGCTATTATTTCTCGAGCATCAGCGGGCATTCGGGATATCTCAAGGCGAAAACCGGATTCTTCACCGTCAAGGGCAAGCGCTATTACGCGCAGGGCAATGGCGCGTTGGTATGCAACGGATACTACCGCATCAAGGGCAAATGGTATTGCGCATCGGCTTCCGGCAAGCTTTCCGGTCCGCTTTCCGGCGTGGGCTCCATGGTGAAGAAGGCGCAAGCCCAGCGGAGTTCCACGAATTACCTGGTTATGGTATCCACGTCGAAGTTCCATATGGGCGTGTTCAAGCGCTCGGGCGGTTCGTGGAAGCTGAAGCATTATTGGGTCTGCTCTGTCGGCAAGAAGGCTACGCCCACACCGCACGGTACATTCCGCACGTATACGCGCGGCTACTCGTTCGGCAATGGATTCACGTGCTATTGGTATACGGCGTTCTATGGCGGGTACATGATGCATTCGCAGACGTATTACCAGAACACGTTCAGGATCAAGGGCGGCAGCTTGGGCAAGCGGGCGTCGCATGGCTGCGTCCGTATCGATATCTCGCATGCGAAATGGGTGTATTACCACATTCCGCTGGGAACGACGGTGGTCACGTACTAGTACGTAGTAAGGTGCACGATGCGCCTGCCTGCAAGATCCTGCGCGGCAACGGCAGGCACCGCCGTTGCCGCGTTCTGTTTGCGCGGGAATTTCCTCAGAGCTTTCGCGTGCGACTATTATCGGCGCCATGTCTGTCTTTTCTAAGGATGCCCCTTGTCAGCAGCCACTTTACGGGAATCGGGGCATAAAATCTTATATTCGTATGTCACTGAAAGGAAGGTCCATGGCATCCGAAGATAAGGACAGGGTATCCGGGCAGAATGTCGGCAAGCACGGCCGGCACGCGCAAGGCGCGGAAACAGCGCATGCGCGCCATGCGGGAGCTCCGGTCACTGATGCAAGGGATGGGGAAGCGCGCGCGAGCCATGCGGCTCACGGTGCTTCCTATCAGGATGCCGCGTTTGCATCGCGCGGCGGTGCCGCCGCGAGCAACGCCGCCTCGGAAAATCCGGTTGCCGCCTATGCGGCTTCGAATTACGGTGTGGCGAAGGACAAGAAGCACGGCAAGAAGAGCAAGCTGAAAAAATTCCTTCCGCTCATAATCATTCTGGCTGTGGTTGCGGCATTGGCTATTGCCGCTGCCGTATATGCGAACGAACTGGATGCAAAGCTCGGATTCGAAGACGCCTCGAACGCGGAGGGCGTCCGGAGCGTGCTTACGCCCGCGCAAGACAATCAGCCGTTCTACGTTCTGCTCTTGGGTTCCGACTCGCGCAAGTACAGCGAATCGGCGGACAAGAAGGGCGTTTCGAAGGGGAAGAACTACTCCGACGTCATGATGCTCTGCCGTGTCGATACAGCGAATAAGAAGATCACGTTGGTCTCCATTCCGCGCGATACGCGCTGGTACGACCCGCAGCGCAAGAAGATCCGAAAGATCAATTCCGCATTCAACGACGGCCCGGCGCGTTCCATCGAAGCCGTTGAGCAGCTTACGGGCGTGAAGATCTCGCATTATGCGCAAATCAACATGGACGGTTTCGAAGGCCTTGTCGATGCCGTGGGCGGCATTACCGTGAATGTGCCGCAGACCATCGGCTACAAGGACATGCTGACGAAGGAATACATCCAGATCGAAAAGGGCACGCAGACGCTCAACGGGCAGCAGGCTCAGATCTTCGCGCGCGCCCGCCACGAGTACAAGGATCAGGAAGCTACGCGTCAGAGCAACAACCGACAGATCGTCGAAGCGCTGGTCACCAGCATTCGGAATCAGCCTTGGTACAACATGCCGAACATCGGCCTTGCCATTGCGAGCTGTCTGGATACGGACTTGAAATCCTCCGATATCATTCCGCTTGCGATGAACTTCCTGCGGGGCGACATCACCATCTACAGCGGCACCGGCCCCACGGAGGGCGATATCTACCAGGATGACAAACTGTGGTATTGCTATACGAATACTCCTGGATGGAAGAAGCTCATGAAAACCGTCGATGCCGGAAAGGATCCGAGCAAGCTGAAGTACACCACGCCCCAGTCATCCAAAGACCAGGCGCATAACGTGGTCGCCGGCGATACGACTACGGATCCGAAGACGGCTACGGATCTTTCGGGCACCACGTATTAGCAGCGGGTTCCTTTTCCTACGACTTACAGACCATTCGCATATGGCAGTCAGTGTGCATCGATATGTACATTGACTGCTTTGTTTTTGCCGTTTACCAGCGTCTTTGCGAGTGCAACACCGCCCCCTTGCAAACTTTACGATTCTTTTGTGCTACGCTCTTCACGTTTGGCTTTTGTAAGAAAGGAAACCGATGAAGAACCTCAAGAAGAGGACGCTCGTCATTGCAATTTGCGTTGCCTTGGCGGCTATGCTCGGTCTGGCGGGTTGCTCGCAGTCGAGTAATTCCTCGGAAGAGAGCAGCTCTGCAGACGATTCTGCAACCACCGTTTCGGATACCGCTGCGAAGCTTGATCCGAACACGGATTACACGAAGCCGTTTTTCTGCATGATCATGGGCGGCGATACCCGCGACGGCACCGTGGCCGAGTCGGAATGGAACGATTCGAATTCGCATTCTGATGTCATGATCCTGGCATACGTGAACCCCAGCAAGAAGTACATCTCGCTTCTCTCCATCCCGCGCGATACGGATGTCACGTACAACGGCAAGGAGATGAAGATCAACACCATCATGTACGAAGACGGCCCGGAGGCCACGTGCAAGTTCCTCGAAAAGCAACTCGGTATCAGCATTCCGTACTACTTCGAGATGAACTTCGTGCAGTGGGCCGGATTCGTCGACAATATGAATGGCGTTGACGTGGACGTTCCCGTCGCGCTGTCCTGGAAGGACGTCATCAGCGGCGAGAACGTGAAGCTCAGCACGGGCAAGCAGACGCTGAATGGCAAGGAGGCGCTGGTCTTCGCCCGCGATCGCCATCAGTATTCCGGCGCCGGCGAGGCAGTGCGCCAGATCAACAACCGCAACATGGTGAAATCGCTGATTACGAAAGTTGCGAAATCCAGTAATCCCACCAGCTATGCGGATACGCTCATCAGCGGCTGCCAGACGAACATGAACAGCGCCGAGCTCAAGGAATACATGGCGAATTTCCTCACGAAGGACGGGAAGATCTCCTGGAACCTGGGCACCGCGCCGTGGGAGGGAGACTTCTTCACGCCTGATTACTGGGCCGTCAAAGCCGATTGGGATACGGTGAAGACCGAGATCAAGGCTATGAAGAACGGCACCGACCTGACGTCGATCGTCGCTCTGACCGAGGTGAAGGCAGGATCGAACTAGCCTATCGGCACGCCTGTGCCATTCGAACTTCGGGAAAGCCGGCAGGGGGCATGCTCTGCCGGCTTTCCCTATAATGGCGGGAAGGACGGTTGCCTACTCTATCGACAGTCTGCCGATAGGGAGAAGCCGTTGCCGTTGTAATCGCATGCAAGCGAATCGCTTTACGCGAACTGAGGAGCTGACTGCATGAAGGTATCGATTATCGTGCCCATGTACAACGTCCAAGATTATGTGGGGGAGTGCCTGCAATCCCTCCGTACGCAGACGTTCAGGGATTTCGAGGTGCTCTGCATCGATGATTGCGCAACGGACCATTCCGTCTCCGTGGCAAAAGAGGCCGTCCAAGGAGACAGCCGCTTCCGCTTCCTTCGCATGCCGAAGAATTCCGGCTTGTCCGCCGTGCGCAATCGCGGCATTGACGAGGCGTGCGGCGACTACCTGATGTTCGTCGATTCCGACGACATGCTTCGCGGCGATGCCGTTGCCACGGCATGGAAGAAAGCAGCGGCAGACGATCTGGACGACCTGTTCTTCACGGCCTCATCCCTGTATGAAAGCGACGAGGTCATCGGTATCCATCAGGAAGATATGATGCACCGCACTTCGTGCGATGAGGTCATGACCGGCCCGGAGCTGTTCGTCTGGTTCATGGCGCACAACGAGTTCTGGCCGTCCGCGCCGCTGCATATGGTTCGCCGCGAGTTCCTCATTTCCCATGGCTTGAGATTCTACGAAGGCATCCTGCATGAGGACGAGCTGTATTCCGTGCAGACGCTGGCCTATGCGGCGCGGGCGGCATATCTGAACGAGCCGCTATATCAGCGCAGATTGCGCGCAGAGTCCATCATGACGTCGAAGAAGAGCATGCGCAACATCGATGGGGTATTCCACGTGACGCAGGAAATGCAGCGCTTCATCACGGAGAATGCCGCAAGCTATTCGGACGAGTTCGTTGACGCATATACGCGGCGCATCGTGTTCCTGCGCGACTATTCGTCTCACGACGTCATGGGTATTCCCGAGCCGTTGCTCGATGAGTATGCGGAAGCGCTTTCCCTTGACGACCGTATCGACTTCGACATGTATTTCCGCGAAAATGCGCTGAACATCAAGAAAATCTACTCCGAGATCACCGACACGCGGACGTTCCGCGTGGGCCATGCGCTGGTTCAAGGTCCTGCGCTTATCCGCGATCTCGTAACGGGGCGATAGATATGACGAAACCTATGCATCACACACCTCGGCACGCGAAGGATCCGTCTCAGTTGGATGCGCATCCGGCCGTGACCGTCATCGTTCCCCTCTACAACGTCGAACGTTATGTTGCGGAATGCCTCCAGTCCGTTCAATCGCAGGATTTCACGGATTACGAGGTTCTCTGCATAGACGATGGGTCTACGGATGCAACGCTCGCCGTGGCGAAAGCGGCCGTTGCCGGCGATGATCGTTTTTCGTTCTTCTCCAGCCCCCACGGCGGTCAGTCCGCCGCGCGCAACATCGGGCTCGACTATGCCATGGGGGACTTCGTCATTTTCCTGGACAGCGACGACTACTGGCTTTCCGGCTGCCTGTCCACGTTGATGGCAGAAATGCGGCATCGCAATCTGGATCTGCTGTATTTCACGGCGGATACGCGGTACGAAGATGCGGAATCCGCAGCGGCGCTGCAGGAAGATATGCTGCATCGCGACAGCTGCCACGACGTTATGAGCGGACCGGAGCTGTTCATCTGGTTCGAGGAACGTCGTCAGTTCTGGGTATCCGGCCCGCTGCAGATTGTGAAGCGCTCTCTTATCGAAGACCACGACATTCGTCTGCTTGAAGGGTGCATCCATGAGGACGAGCTGTACACCGTGCAGCTTCTGACGTATGCGGAGCGCGCAACGTTCTTGAACGCGCCTCTCTACATGCGTCGCGTGCGTACCGGCTCCACCATGACGCAGAAGCGCGGCATGAGGAATATCAAGGCGTTCTGGCGCATCACGCGCATCATGGACGAATGGATTCGAGAGCATGGGGCGGAATACCCTCCGAAATTCGTGGATATGTACGCGCGGCGCATTTTCGAATCGCGCGACACTATGGCCCGCGATTCCATATTCGTGGACGAAGCGGAGCTGGATGCGTTTGCCCAGACGCTTTCTCCTTCCGAACGGGCGGAGTTCAACATCTACGTGCGCGACAACGGGCGGAATATCGATCGCCTGTATAAGGAGATGACGGATACCACTTCGTTCAAGGTGGGCAATGCCATCGCATCCGTATTGCGCCGATAATATCCCATGGCCTCGGGCTGCAGGGAAGCAGCCCGAGGCTCGATGTTCTCAGAGCATGAAAAAGGCCGGCAGCTTGAAACTGCCGGCCTTCTGCATTTCATGGTGGGCGTTACCAGATTTGAACTGATGACCCCTTCGGTGTGAACGAAGTGCTCTCCCGCTGAGCTAAACGCCCGAAAATGGTGTCGTTACGACTCGACATATATTAGCGATTAGCCCGTCGGTATGCAAGCGGTAACTCAAAACTTTTCTTCCTGCTTTATAATTGGCTTCTACGAAAGTAATTGCTCCCTCTGCTGATTTTGGAGACGTGATGCCGATGGGCAAGCCGGAGATCTCGCTCATTATTCCGCTTTACAATGCCGAACGGACGATCGATTCCCTTATCGATTCCATTCGCAATCAGACGTTCGATTATTTCGAGGCGATCTTCGTCAACGACGGCTCGACGGATAGCTGCGTTGACAAGGTTGCCGACGCAGCTATCCGAGACGAGCGGTTTCGGCTCATCATTCAAGAGAACGCCGGTCCCGGTGCCGCGCGCAACAAGGGCATGGATGCTGCACAGGGACGCTATATCATGTTCGCCGACTGCGACGACGAGCTGGCTCCCGATGCCATGAAGCATGCGTACGGCCGGGCCGAGGATGCGCAGGCGGAGATCGTCGTGTTCCAAGCCAGGCACAAAGACGACTCGACGGGCCAGACGCGTACCAGCCCGGACCGGTGGGACCCGCGCCTGTTCCCCGACGTGTTCGCCGGCATCGACTGCCCGGATCACCTGTTCTCACAATTTCGCAATTGGCCCTGGGACAAGTTGTTCCGACGCGATTTCCTGCAGCGCAACCACCTGCGCTTCCCCGAGCTGTACCGCACCGAGGATCTGCCGTTTACGTGCGGAGCGCTTGCCGTGGCGAACAGGATCGCGCCCTTGGACGAGGAGCTGTATCTGTATCGCACGGGAAATGCAGCAAGCAGCACGCAGACGCGTGATGCGCATCCGCTTGATTTCCTCTGGGCATGCCGGGACTTCCATTCCTTCCTTTCTGATCACGGTTTGAGGGAGACGTTCCGGGCGGACTATACGCGTTGGATAGGCATGTGCGTGTACGTGAACCTGGTAGAGCTGCGCACGTTCACGGCATTCCACACCGTCTTCGACGCGTTGAAGCACGGCGGCCTGCAGGATTTCGAGCTGCTGGGGCGGTCTGACGACGAATTCCTGAATCCGCTTCATGGCCAAGTCGTCCGCGCCATCGATGAGCAGGATTTCGAGCATTTCCTGTTCGACCTATGGCGCCTGGATGCCGATAAGGCGCTGGCATACGATTCCACGGAAGCGGAGTTGGAAAGCGTGATGAATTCCACTTCGTTGAAGGTGGGCAGGGCGCTTGTGGGAGCGCCGCGCACGGTGTTAGGTGCCCTGTTCAATCGCTAGGCGCTTGCATAACCGTTGCGTTTCGGCCCCATCCTCACGGATGGGGCTACTTGTTTACCTGACTATGCTTTCCGCATCTCATATGCCCTGTTTCGCACGATACGGGACCTGTTCACGGCCTCTGCTGGGTTTCGTCAGCGTTAACTCGCATGCTCTCTCAATCAAACGTTTACGAAATGAGGTACTATTGAGAACGCTGATTTTCGTTTCCAGTGGAGGTGTCTCGATGAATTGGCAGCAAGAATACGAATCTAAGATCATGAGCGCGGACGATGCCATCGATCAGTTCATCCGCAATGGATATAACCTGTACACGAGCGGCCTTCATGTGCCGTCGCAGCTTATCCTGACGCTGCTCGACCGCGTTCGCACGGGCAAGCTGACGGGTATCGATATCTGGGGCAACTGGATGAACGGCTCGTTCCCGTTCGGGGATTTGAACGTAACGGAGGATCAGTTCCGCTACCACACGTATTTTGCCGGGCCGAACGAGCGCGCCGGCATTGCCGCGCACAACACCGCCCACGTTCCCGTGCACTTCAGCGATACAGAGGCGCTTGTCGCTCATTATCAGCCCGAATACGCCCTGGTTTCCGTTACGCCTCCCGATGAGGAAGGGTATGTGAATCTGGGCCCGCTGGGCTTCACGGCTGCGTGCGTGCCGCATTGCAAGCATTTGCTTGCGCAAGTCAATGCGAATCTCCCGTATGTCAGCGAAGAGTACCCTGGGTCGCATCGCTACCATGTCAGCCAGTTCGATGCGTTCGTGCTGCATGACGAGGAGCTGGAGGACCTTCCGCCGCGTCCTGTGAAGCCGGAAGAGGAGAAGTGCGCCGAGTACATCCTGGACCGCATCAACGACGGCGACTGCATCCAGCTGGGCATCGGCGGCACTGCGGATGCCATCGGGCACGGCCTGTTCTCGAAGAAGCATTTGGGCACGTACACCGAGATGTACTCCGACATTCTGGCGCAGCTGCAGGAAGCGGGCGTCATCGACAACAGCCGCAACAATTATCGCCCGGGCGTTTCCGTCTGCGGGTATTCCACGGGCGCGAAGCATCTGTACGATTACATCGACCACAATCCCGACGTCCTGTATGCCAGCTATTCGAAGGTGTGCAATCCCATGCACATCGCGATGAACGATAATCTGGTTTCCGTGAATACGGCTATCTCCATCGATCTGACCGGACAGGTCTGCGCCGAGAGCATCGGACCGCGTCAGTACTCCGCATCCGGCGGGCAGATGAATTTCGTCGAAGGCGCTAAGCTTTCGAAGGGCGGCCGCAGCTTCATTGCCGTCACGAGCGTTGCCCATACGAAGAAGGGCCCCGTGAGCAGGATCGTCCCCACGCTGGCTCCCGGTTCCGCCGTCACCACGCTGCGTAACGACGTGCAGTACATCGTTACTGAATACGGTGTGGCCGATCTTCGGTTCGCCGATGTGCCGACCCGCGTCAAGCGGCTCATTGCCATCTCGCACCCCGATTTCCGCGACAAGCTGGAGTTCGATGCGAAGAAGATGGGCATTCTGTACTAAGTCGAATGAACCGGACTCCGCACAGCGCGTAAGTGAAAGCGGGGACAGCGTCATTGCCGCCCCCGCTTTGTTCGCCCCGATAGAAGGGGCTCCTTGCGTGGTTGTCTTCGTTATTCCAGGAAATCCACTTCGCCTGCATGCGTATGGTAGATCGCGCCAATAATTCGCAGCTTTCCCTGTGCGCAAAGCGCGGCAATGGGCTGTGAGGCTGCGAGTCTCTCCATTGCGCTACGCACATTCAGCACGCTTGCCGCATACGGATCGGATTCGCCGCCGATAGCGGCAGCGACTTGCCCGATCAGCGGCTCCATGATTCCCGCGGGTACGCCGGATTGCGCGGTCTCGATGGCTCCGCAGTGCGTATGGCCCATGACCACCAGCAAGGGCGTATGGAGATGGTCGGCCGCGTAGAACGCGCTTGCAAGCTCCATTTCGCCTACGACGTTTCCGGCCGTGCGGATGGTGAAGATCTCTCCCAATCCCGTCATGAAGATATGCTCGGGAGCCACGCGGGAGTCGGCGCAGGTGATAACGGTTGCAAACGGATGCTGCCCCTGTTCGAACATGTGGCGCACGATTTCCTGCGAGATGACGCTCGTATTCGTGTGGGTACCTACGAATTCCCGATTGCCGCCGCGAAGGCGCTCCAGCGCCTGCTCTGCCGTCAGCTCCGACGCAAGCTCTTCGCCGTCCTGCTCCAGATCATCCGTATAGATGACCACGTCCAGTATCTTCAGCGCACGCGATGCCTCCGACAGGGCGGCAATCAGGCCGTCGAACGTTTCCGTGCGCTTCGCACGATCCGCATTGCGGCGGACGACGATGCGCGCAGGTTCCGAGAGCTGCTGCAGCTGCATCTGGATTCGGGACAGCGCGCAGGCAGAAGAATCCGTTTTGCACGGGGGCAGGGAAAGCTCCGCTTGCAATTGCTCGCATGCGCTGTCCGTGTTTGCCAGGCGGCGCTCGTCTAATATGCATTCGATCATCGGGTAATCCTCTCAATCCTTCCGGCATGCTTCCAAAAACGGGGGTACTTGCGATAGAATGTGCTCTCGCGGGCCCATAGCTCAACGGTGGAGCAGGGGACTCATAATCCTTTGGTTTTCGGTTCGAATCCGGATGGGCCCACCATTACGCTTACTTGGGCCGGCGCGTGAGGTGCCGGCCTATTTTTCATTGCCCCTGTCTGACTGTGCGTTCCCGTGATCACAGTGCGCCGATCTTCTTCAGAAGGTCGGCGTTCGGGTGGAATACCAGCCCCTCGGCGTACATGCGCGTCGCTTCCGTCAGGTTGCCTTCCGAAAGGCTTTCCACGATATCGACGACGGCATCCTGATCCACGTGCTTCTTTATTTTCGCCGGCACGCCGACGGCCATGGACCAGTCCGGAATAACCATGCCCTCGGGCACAACGGCCCCTGCGCCGATAATGCAGTTGTTTCCTATCTTCGCGCCGTTCAGAATGACGGCGTTCATGCCGATAAGCGTGTTGTCGCCGATCTCGCAGGCGTGGATGACGCACCCATGGCCCAGCGTGGTATGCTCGCCGATGATGATCGGCTGGCCGGCGGATTCGTGCAGGATGCAATTCTCCTGCACGTTGCTTTCCGCACCGATCTCGATGTAATCGCAGTCGCCGCGCAGGCTTGCGCCGTGCATGACCACGGCATGGTAGCCGATGCGGACATCGCCGACGATCCAACACGTATCGGAGATATAGCATTCCGGGTCAAGCCGGGTTGAGCCGCGGTATTTGATTGTCGGCGCTTCGGCTTCGATTTGGGCCCGATAGCCTTCGGGAATGGTGTAAGTATTCTTTCTTTCAAACATCGGCAGGCCTCCTTATGCGCGTTCCCGCTATGATGATTGATTGTGCATGAACGGGTATCGCACCCTCCATGTGCGGAGGACCGCCACCCGCTGTCCTCATTCTACAAGCATCCAATAAGAAGAAACGGAAATCACGATCGCATGATCCTGCAACTTGAGCACATCTCGAAATCGTTCGGTGGGCGCACCCTGTTCTCCGATGTCACTTTCAAGCTGGAGCAATACGACCGGCTTGCCCTGGTGGGCGAGAACGGCGCGGGCAAGACCACGTTGCTGAACATCATCAGCGGTCGCGAATCCGCAGACGAAGGACGCGTCCTGTTCGCAAAGGGCGCACGTGTGGGCTATCTGGAGCAGGAGGCCATCGAGATGGGAGAGGGTCCCATCTTCGACGAGGTCATGAAAAGCCATACGGAGATCGTCCATGCGGCAGAGAAGCTGCGCGAGCTGGAGAATTCGCTGGGTTCGAACCCATCCGAGGAACAGCTCAAGGCACTCGGACGCACGCGCGACGCATACGAGATGATGGGCGGCTACCAGTTGGAGGCGAACGTCCGCAGCGTCCTGTTCGGCCTCGGATTCGGCGAGAAGGACATGAAGCGCTCCACCGCCGACTATTCCGGCGGCTGGCAGATGCGCATCGCGCTGGCGAAGCTGCTGATCCGCAATCCCGAGGTCCTTCTGCTGGACGAGCCCACGAACCACCTGGACCTGGAGAGCGTGAAATGGCTTGAGGGTTTCCTGCGCGGCTACACCGGCACGGTCATCGTGGTCAGCCACGACCGCGAGTTCATGGACCACATGGTGGACCGCGTGGCGGAGCTGGCAATGCAGAAAGTCACGCTCTATTCCGGCAACTACAGCGATTACCTGCGCGAGCGCGATGTGCGCTATGAGCAGCTCGTGGCTGCGAAGGAGAAGCAGGACGCGGAGATCGAGCATATGGAAGCCTTCATCAAGCGCTTCCGCTACAAGGCAACGAAGGCGAAGCAGGTGCAGGACCGCGTGCGCAAGCTGGAGAAGATCGAGCGCATCCAGGTTCCCGAACGCCGCCGGGCTGTTCATTTCAACTTCCGCCAGCCTCCGCGCACGGGCGATCTCGTCGTGGAGCTCAAGGACGCCTCGAAGGCGTACGGCGACAACGTCGTATACGAGCACTTGGATTTCTCCATGTACCGCGGCCAGAAAATCGCGCTCGTCGGCCCGAACGGAGCCGGAAAGTCCACGCTGCTGAAGATGGTTGCCGGCGTGTCGTCCCCTGATTCGGGCACGTTGAAATACGGGACGCATGTGTCCGTGAGCTATTTCGCGCAGCACCAGCTGGAAGAGCTGCATCCGGGCAACACGGTCTTCGAGGAGCTTGACCGGGTAGCGCCGCAATGGACCATGTCGCAGGTTCGTTCGCTGCTCGGTGCGTTCCTGTTCACCGGGGACGCCGTGGAAAAGCGCGTCGGCGTGCTTTCCGGCGGAGAGAAATGTCGGCTGGCATTGGCGAAGATGCTCGTTGCCCCGGCTCCGCTGCTGTGCCTGGACGAGCCCACGAACCACCTGGATATCGCCAGCGCCGACGTGCTGGAGCAGGCTCTGCAGGCGTTCGAGGGAACCATCCTGCTTATCTCGCATGACCGCCACCTCATCCGCAACGTCACGAATACGGTGGTTGAGATCAACGGCGGCAAGGCCACGGAGTACCTGGGCGATTACGAGTACTATCTGGAAAAGACCGGCCAGTCGGAAGGCGAATATGCGGAACCGGGCGCGAAGCTTACGGATGCACGGCCGGAAACCGTGCGCACGCAGGGCGAAAAGGGCCGCACGGAGCAGAGTAAGGCCGCAAACCAGGACAAGGGGGCGGCTGCGGGCGTGCTGACCGCTCCGAAGGGGAGCGCGCCGAAGTCGAAGGAGCAGAAGCGTCGCGAAGCCCAGGCGCGCAACCGCGCGTACGCGGCCCTGAAGAACCACCGCAAGAGGATTGCGGAACTGGACAAGCTGCTCGAGCGCGACAACAAGCGCATGGACGAGATCATGGCCATCCTGGCCGATCCGAACTTCTACACGAACGAGGACAACACCACGGATGTCATTGCCGAGCACGCCCAGCTGAAGAAGCGCATTGCCGAAGAGGAGGACGAGTGGTTCACGCTCTCCGAAGAGCTGGAAGAGGAAATGAAGAAGCAGCAGCAGGAGGCGGGACTGTGACGACGCAGACGCCGAACGCCCATATCGTGCTCCTTCAGCCCGAGATTCCGCAGAATACCGGCAATATCGCCCGGACGTGCGCCTGCACGGATTGCACGTTGACGGTGGTGGATCCCCTGGGCTTTCAGTTGTCCGAACGCCGCATGAAGCGCGCCGGGCTTGATTACTGGGACGACGTGTTCATGGAGCGCATCCCCAGCACGGACGAATTCTTCGCCCGCCTTGGCGATCGGCGGTTCTTCCTGTTCACGGGCCATGCTGAACGGTCGTTTGCGGATGTAGCCTACGAACCCGGCGACTACCTGGTGTTCGGGCGCGAGAGCCGCGGCATCGATGCCGATGTGCTGGAGCGCTACGAGGACCGCTGCGTGCGCATTCCCATGGCGGCGGGAGAACGAAGCTTGAACCTTGCAAACTCCGTGGCCATCGCGGTATATGAAGTCTTGCGTCAGACGGGTTACCCGCACGTGGGATAAGCAACGGTACGGTATAATCATCCTCTATGAATCAAACGGAAATCATATACATCGTCTGCAGCATTCTGGCATTCATTCCGGCAATCGTATTGCACGAGGTCAGCCATGGTTTCGTTGCTTACAAGCTGGGCGACCCCACGGCGAAGTCCGCCGGTCGGCTGACGCTGAATCCGTTGAAGCATATCGACCCGTTCGGCACCGTCATCCTGCCGTTGCTGCTCATGGCGGCGAACATGCCCATCTTCGGCTATGCGAAGCCGGTCCCGTACAACCCGCAGTACTTCGAAGACCGCCGCAAGGGGGATTTCTACGTGGGCTTGGCCGGTCCTGCCGCGAACCTGCTCATGGCCATCATCGGCGCCCTGATTGCCTGGGCGCTGTACCCGTATGCGGAATCGCTGACGTATTATGCCGGGCACTACGACCTGTTCTGGTATTTCTACGTGTACTTCCTGCCGTATTTCACGCTCATCAACCTGTACTTGATGTTCTTCAACCTGCTGCCGATTCCGCCGCTGGACGGCTCGAGCATCTTCGCTCGCGTATTGCCCGAGAAATACCTGAACAGCTACTATAAAATCCAATCGTATGCCATGCCCGTCTTCATGATCGTCCTTATCGTGCTGCCGCAGGTCATCGGTTTCGACCCGTTTTCGTGGTACCTGAACGTCACGGCAGGCAACTTGGCAAATCTCATGTATCCGTTTGCAATAGCCGGATAACGCGACGCACACATCGTCGTATTCGCTGCTAGGGAAGGGAAGGAAGCGCCGTTATGGCAGAACAGCAAAAGGTCATTCTGACGGGGGACCGTCCTACGGGGAAGCTCCATCTGGGACATTACGTCGGTTCGCTGCGTCAGCGTGTGGAGCTGCAGAACTCCGGGGAGTTCGACAAGATCTTCATCATGATTGCGGATGCCCAGGCGCTCACGGACAATGCCGACAATCCCGATAAGGTGCGCAACAACATCATCGAAGTTGCCCTGGATTACCTTTCCGTCGGTTTGGATCCCAGCAAGTCCACCATCTTCATCCAGTCCCAGTTGCCGCAGCTGTACGAGCTGACGGCGTATTACATGAACCTCGTGACGGTGGCCCGCGTGCAGCGCAATCCCACGGTGAAGAACGAGATCAAGATGCGCGGCTTCAATGCCGATGTGCCGGTGGGCTTCTTCACGTATCCCATCAGCCAGGCAAGCGACATCACGGCATTCAAAGCCACGACGGTTCCCGTCGGCGAAGACCAGCTGCCTATGCTGGAGCAATGCCACGAGATCGTCCGCTCGTTCAACCGCACGTACGGACCGGTGCTCGTGGAGCCGAAGGTCCTGCTGCCGCAAGGCGAGGCCTGTCTGCGCCTGCCCGGTACGGATGGCAAGGCGAAGATGTCGAAATCCTTGGGCAATTGCATTTACCTTTCCGATTCGCCGGCCGATGTGAAGAAGAAGATCCGCGGCATGTACACGGATCCGAACCATCTGCGTGTCGAAGATCCCGGCAAGGTGGAGGGGAACACCGTCTTCACGTACCTGGATGCATTCGCAACGGACGAGCACTTCGCCGAGTATCTGCCCGACTATGCGAACCTTGACGAGCTCAAGGACCACTACCGCCGCGGCGGCCTGGGCGACGTGAAGGTGAAGAAGTTCCTGGACAAGGTGCTGGAGGAGACGCTCGAGCCCATCCGCGCACGTCGCCGCGAGTACGAGAAGGACATTCCCGGCGTCTACGATATCCTGCGCTCCGGCACGGAGGTCGCGCGCGAAGAAGCGGCGAAGACGCTGGCAGAAGTGAAGGATGCCATGCGCATCAACTACTTCTCCGATGAGGAGCTTATCCGCGCTCAGGCGGAAACGTACGCTGCTATTGCGGAGGACTAGCACCGCGCTATGGCGTACCGCGTCCGCACCGAAGGATTCGAGGGCCCGTTCGATCTGCTGCTGTACCTGGTCAGCCGGCAGCGGATCGATATCGGGTCCATCTCCATTTCCCAGATCACGGATCAATACCTTGCGGAGATACGCCGCATGCGGGCGCTGGACCTGGACGTTGCCAGCGATTTCCTGGTAGTGGCGTCTACGCTGCTGGAGATCAAGGCGGCAAGCCTGATTCCGGATGCCGACAGCGACCAGGAGGTAGACGAGGACCTTCAGGAATTGGCGCCGAACCAGGCGCGCGAGGTGCTGTTGCAGCGCCTGCTGACGTACAAGCAGTTCAAGAATGCTGCTGCCGGGTTGGAATCGCGCGGGTATCGCAGCCGGTCGCTGCCATGTGCGCACGTTCGGGCCGCCTGCCGAGTTCATGAACCTCTACCCGGACTACCTCGAGGGCGTGAGCCTGGATTCGCTGGCCTACCTCTGCGTTTCCGCGCTGACGCGCCGCGATGAGTTCCTGCTGGAAAGCGAGCATATTGCCGCAAAGCCCATTCCCGTCGAAACGCTCGTCCGCGCACTGCATGCGCGCATAGCAAACGAGAAGCATCTCCGCTATTCGCAGATTGTGAACCGCAACACGCCTGTGCCCATTGCCGTCGTCAACTTCCTTGCCATACTGGAGCTCTACAAGCGCAATATGGTGAGGCTTACGCAGCACGAGAACTTCGGCGATATCGATATCGAATACATCGAAGGCAGCGGGGATTTGCTGCTGGATGACGATGATGCCCTTACGTCGATCGGAAACCCGTCATCCGTTTCCGATCGTTCCTGATGCGCGGGAAAGGAGTTCGACCCGTTGTTCGGAGATTTGGAAAACGCTCAGTTGCAATCCGCTATCGAGGCGCTGCTGTTCGTTTCAGACGAGCCGGTGAGCACCATCACGCTGGCGGATATGTTGGAAGCCGATCCTGCAGACGTGGAGACAGCGTTAGTAGAGCTTCGCTCTGACCTGGCTGAACGCCAGGCCGGCATTCAGCTCGAGGCCGTTGCGGGCGGCTGGCGCCTGACAACGCATCCGGTATTCCACGACTTGCTGGAGAAATACGTGCTGTCGTGGGATACGCGTCGGTTAACGCAGGCGGCATTGGAAACGCTTGCTATCATCGCGTACTTGCAGCCCATCACGCGTTCCGGTGTTGCCGGCGTCCGTGGAGTGAACTCGGATTCATCCATCAACTCGCTTGTAGACAAAGGCCTCGTGCGCGAAGCAGGGCAGAGCGACGCGCCGGGAAACCCTATGCTGTATGCAACCACGCGTACATTCCTGGAGAAATTCGGCCTCAATTCCGTCAAGGACCTGCCGCCGCTGGAAGAATACGCCCCCGATCAGGAAACGGCTGACCTTCTCAGGCAAGGACTGAGCGCTCGCACGCCGTACGAGCAGAGCCAATTCGCGGCTGGCGTGGAAACATCGTCTGAAGACGCTGCGGACACCGTGAAAGATCTGGCATTTGCCGCCGAGCAATCCGATGACTTGGACGATACCGTGAAAGATGCCATGCGATCCATGCTCGGCAACGCCATAGCGCAAAGCGCCGGGGTAGTGGAGAAGATCGACTTCGATGACTTGGAGTTCGAGGAATGATCAAGCCGGAACAGCAATCGGAAACTCCCGATTATTTCATGCGCCTGAATCGCTTTCTCGCCCGTGCCGGTGTGGAAAGCAGGAGGAATTGCGACAAGCTCATTGAATCCGGCCGCATAGCCGTGAACGGCCAGGTGGTATCCGAGCTGGGCGTGAAAGTTGACCCAGAAAGTGACAATGTTACTTTCGATGGGAAGAGGGTGCAGCTGCCCTCCGCCGCTGTCGTGCTCATGTTGAATAAACCGGCAGGCGTGTACACCACTATGAGCGATCCGCAAGGACGGCCGTGCGTTGCGGAATATGTGCCGACGGAACAGTATCCGGGTATCTACCATGTCGGTCGTCTGGACCGCGATACCACGGGATTGCTGTTGTTCACCTCGGACGGCCAATTGGGACACCAGCTGCAGCATCCGTCTAAGCATGTGGACAAGACGTATATTGCGCAAGTCGAAGGCGTTCTTTCCGCTACGCAGATCAGGCGGCTGCGCGACGGCATCGATATCAAGGTCGGCAATACGGTTAAGAGAACGGCTCCGGCTGAGATAGACGTTTTGTCATGGAAAGACCTTCAACGCGAAGGATTCGATGTGCGGGAATCCTGCCTTGAACGGAACCGTAAGAAGACGTCGTTCGTGCGTGTCGTCATCCATCAGGGCATGAAGCACCAAGTGAAGCTTATGTTGGGCGCCACGGGACATCCGGTGGTGAATCTGCATCGGGCTTCGTTTGGGAATCTGCATCTGGGCAACTTGAAGCTGGGCGCCTGGCGGACGCTTACGGCGGACGAGATTGCGCAGCTGCGACGTGATGCGCACATCTGACAAGCAGAGTGCCGGCATGAAACTTAGTATGCCATGCTATCCAGACGCTGAAATACGAGAGGAGCCTCTCTCGACGAGTGCTGGAATTCTGTAATAAATATCTGATAATATATCTTATGTTAAGTAACGCATATAAGGTCGAGGACTGCATTTCCGCTACAATATACGGCAAGCGCCCGATGAGGGTGCCCTCCTATTCACGGCTATGAAAGAGGTATCCCATGGCGAAACTGCCTATCAACGAGAATACGAAGGTTGAAACCCCCGATGGCAAGGGCTGCTATTACCGCCAGCGCATCGCGGAAGGCGTAGAGAATCTGGGCCCGAAGGTGAAGACGTACGCGAAGATCACCGTTCCCGCAGGCACGGCTATGGCGTATCACAAGCACGAAGGCGACTTCGAGATCTATTACATCGTGGAAGGCGAAGGCCTTTACAACGACAACGGTACGGAATATCCCGTGAAAGTCGGCGATGTGGTCCGTTGCGCTGACGGCGAATGCCACGGCATCTCGAACACCGGATCCGGCGACCTGGCCTTCATCGCGCTCATCGTTGCGACGGATTAACGGATTCCGATTACCTCATTATCGAATAGCGAAGGCGGCATCGTATTTTGACCGGCATGCGACAACGAGATCCTGAGACGCGGCTGAAAAGCCTCTCCGTCTGGTACGGCGTGCTCTTGGCCGTCGATGTCGTCTTCGCCGTGAATTTCGCCGTATCGGGAGATTCATACGCGCTGCCGCTGATAGCCTGCGTTCTGCTGATTCCGCTTGTAGGTTTTCCCCTGCTCATCAATATGCTCTTCTTGAAGACGCTCCAGTTGAAGGCGAAGACGAACGTGCCACGTTATCTGGCGTTGGCCATGATGATCGCTTCCCTGCTGGCCATCCTTATTTTTTATCTATTCACGCCCCTGTATCTCATCGTGTCCGTGCTCGACAGCTCGTTCACATTCTCCTTGTCTTTGCTGCCGTCTCTTCTAATGGCTCTGGCCGGCGTGTTGCTTGCATTGGACGGCATCGACATCTTCCGCCGTTTTCCTCGCTGATTCCTTTGCGGTTTCGCTGTGGACGGCTGCGGGCGGCAGACCGTCCGTGTTAGCATTTGTTCTATGCAACACATAGATACATATCAGACGGCTCCCCTGGCGGAGCAGGCCGACGTGCGCCATGATCAGGACATTGCATCGGACGTATCCGCAGGTCAACAGCATTTTTCCGATACGCTTGAACCGGGGCGTTTTCGCTTGCACGTCATTGCCAGCGATAGCTCGGGAAATGCCTCCGTGCTGGAGACGGCCACGACGTGCGTGATGATCGATTGCGGCATATCGAAGAAGCGATTCATGGAAGGTTGCGATGCGGTCGGCTTCGACCCTGCGCGTATCTCCTCCGTTATCGTGACGCACGAGCATTCCGACCATACCAGCGGACTCGGACGTACATTGCGCGGTTTGCGGAAACTGGGCTGTGTTCCCACGATTTATACGACACAGGGAACGTTTTCGAGCTCGAACGAGTTGCAGACGCTCGATGGCGACTTCCCCATCGAATTCATCTCGCATTCGCAAGATCTGGTCCTTGGGGACATCCATGTACAGTTCGTCCCCACTTCCCATGATGCGGCCGATCCGGTGTGCATGGCGTTCGAAACGGCAGGAATGCTTCGCAATGACGTGCTGGGCTTTGTGACGGATACCGGCGTGTTCCCGGACGGCCTTCCGGCATTGCTGGGGGATGTGCGCATCTTGGCGCTTGAGAGCAACCATGATGAGCGCATGCTTGCCACGGGTCCCTACCCTGCATCGCTCAAGCGCCGAGTGGGCGGAGAACGCGGTCATCTTTCGAATATCCAATCGGATACGGCATTGGAATCGCTCCTGTCCGATTCTCTGGAAACCGTCATCGGCATGCATCTCTCCCGGAAGAACAATCTTCCCTCACTGGCCCGTTCGGGATTCGAGCAGGTTCTCGAGCAGAACAATCACTCGGCGCGCGTGCTTCTGGGCTCGAAGGACCGTCCCCGCCCCCTCTGAAACCATCCAATCGCCCACATAACCGAAAGGCGTTTTCACGTATGACAGATGAAAGAAAAGAAGATGAATCAACCCGACCGCAAGCAACTCCGGTAAGCGGTCCGCAAGAGGTCCCTGCCTCACCGCAGGTTGCGCCGCAACAGCCTGTTGCTCAGGAAACGGATGCGGTCGAAACAGTGGCGCCTTCTTCTGAAGAGCCGGTGGCGCCTGCGTTCGAGCAGCCGCTGATTCCGGTGGAGCCGCTTGTAGAACAGCCGATCGAAGCGGAGGTCTCCCCTGCCGTCGATCGCTCTCCGCGCGAGGAGGCCTCTGATGCGCCGGCCGTTCAGCCGGTCATCCACGAGGATCCGATTTATGCGGAACAGCGCCTTGATGCGCAGCAGGCCGATGCCGCCCAGATGCAGGCGGATGTTCCGCAGAGCATTCCCGATACGCGTCGGCAGTACGCGAACGGCGCCCAACCCGCCGTCCGCCACAGCGCCGTCACGCGCACGCAGCCGTCTCGCCGGCCGTATACGGCGCGCCCCTCTGTCCGCTCTGCGGCGCAGGATGCCGACAACGGCCCGCAGCGCCGTACGGTACGCGGGCAAAAGCGCGCGAACCCGAAACAGCGCGCCGCCCGTCCGCATATCGAAGACGGTAAAGAGGTTTCGGATTCTGCGTATGCCGGCAAGCTTACGCCGAAGCTGATCCTGGAGCTTGCGGCGCCTCATACGTGGGCCGCATCGACGATGCCCGTGCTGCTGGCCGTCTGCCTGAGCGTTGCCGACACCTCCGTTCTTTCGTTGAGCACGTCCGTTATCCTGCTGGCCATCTGCATCCTGATGCAATCCGCCGTGAATACGATCAACGACTACTTCGACTATGTGAAGGGCACGGATACGGCGGAGAACCAGGCCGATCCCACGGATGCCGTGCTCGTATACAACGACATCGATCCGCGCCAGGCGCGCAATCTGGCCATCGCCTTCTTGGTTGCCGCGTTTGCGCTGGGAATCTTCATCATCGTGCGTGCGGGATGGATTCCGCTTGTCATCGCGCTGATCGGCGCCGTGATCGTGTTTCTGTACTCCGGCGGCCGCACGCCTATCTCCTATCTGCCTATCGGTGAGATCGTGAGCGGCGTGACCATGGGCGGCCTTATCCCGCTGGCGTGCTACCAGGCACTCACGTTGGACCTGAACTGGTCAGCGCTGCTGTATTCCATCCCGCTGATGATCGGCATCGCGCTCATTATGTTCACGAACAACACGTGCGATATCGAAAAAGACATCGAGGCGGAGCGCAAGACACTGCCCGTTGTTCTGGGGCGCGAAACGGCGGTGAACCTGTATCGGGCGCTCATGATCATCTGGATGGCGGCCATCGCCGTTCTGGTGCTGTACGGATACGTGCGCGGCTGGTATTGCCTGCTGTTCATGGTGGCCGGTTACGGCCCCATTGCCGGAATCTTCCCGCAATCCGTTCACCGCGGAGACGCGCGCTGCGGGTATGTCCCAGATCACGGCCGCGAATGTGATTTTGGGTATGGCGTATGCACTGTGCTTGCTGTTGAGCGCCGCCGCATTCCCCGTGCTGTAGACGCAACGAATACCATGCCGATATGAAAACGGCAGGCAGGGCTTTCGGAGCCTGCCTGCCGTTGTTCGTAAATAGGATGTGCTTCGATAGGCGAAAGGGCAAACATTCGCGTGAAAATGCGCATCCCAACTGCCGGGAACAAATACGCTGTTACCAGACGATGCGCTTCTTACCTTCGAGCGCATGCAAGTCGGCCGTCTCCAGCAGTTCCTGCAGCGTGACGGGTTTTGAGTTGGCCCGCAGACCGGTAGCGCCGGCAATCGCCCCGTAGAGTGCCTCTACGGACCCGAAACGGGCAAGCAAACCGTCGAGATTTGCATCAGTATCGCGCTTCGACAGCCGACGGCCCTGAGCATCCACGAACAGCGGTACATGACCGAATTCGCAGGAGGGCGCATGGGGGTCCAGCAAGCCGCGCAGCCATAGCTGCTGCGGCGTGGAATCCAGCAAGTCGGCGCCGCGGACTATCTGCGTGACGCCCTGCGCCAAGTCGTCCACGACGACCGCCAATTGATAGGCGAAAACACCGTCCGAACGTCGGATGATGTAATCGCCGCAATCGCGCGAGAGCACTTGAGCAACCGGGCCCTGGAACCGATCGACGAACGAGAGAGCGGGCGCTCCATCTACCTTGATGCGCCATGCGGGATGACGGCGCTTCGCGCGTTCTTCGCGCTCAGACCTTGTAAGGTTGCGGCAGGTGCCGGCGTAGATGAACTTCTCTCCCCTATGCGGTGCACTTGCCGCATGCAAGTCGGCGCGGGAGCAGAAGCACGGGTACAGCAGGTCGGCTTTCTGCAGCCGATCGAAGGCCGCTTCGTACACTTCCGTACGGTCACCCTGCCAGATGACGTCCTCGTTGTCCCAAAGCAGCCCCAGGCGCTCGAAATCGCGCATGATGGCTTCGGAGTATTCCCGTTTGCATCGTTGCCGATCCAAGTCTTCGATGCGCAGGACGATGCGTCCTTCTGCGCGTTTCGCACAGAGCCATGCGACCAGCGAGCAGAATATGTTCCCCGCATGCATACGGGCTGAAGGCGATGGCGCAAGGCGCCCGACAATCTGCTCTCCATGCAGAGGCGAAGCGGCGGCCTGAGAATCGGATGCCGCCGCCGATGCATTCGTTTCCGTCACGGTAGAGGGCACCTACGCGGTCACGGCATCGATGCCCAGCTGGAACGCCTTCAGGTTGCCGTCGATGGTTTTCGGCGGCACGTGTGCGGCGATGATCTCATCCCACATCTTCCGGTCGAACGGAAGCGAGGCTGCCAGAGCTCCCAGCAAAACGACGTTTGCCGATTTCGGAGAGCCGGCCTGGCGCGCAAGCGCGCTTGCCGGGACAAGTTTCGCGCCGTAGCCCTTCAGGCGCTCGTGCACATGCGCGGGCATCTGGCCCTTGCCCGTCAGGACGGATTGGGGCTTGATGGAAGCGTCGTTCACCAGCAGCACACCGCCCTTCTTCAGGAACGAGATGTTGCGAAGCGCCTCCGTGGTCTCGAAGGACAGCAGGTAATCCGCCGTGCCCGGATCGCACACCATGGAATGGACCTGCCCCTTGCCGAAGCGGACGATGGTGGTCACAGCGCCGCCGCGTTGGGCCATGCCGTGAATCTCGCTCATCTTCGCATCGTACCCGGACGCGCAGATGGCGCGGGCAAGCAGGTCGGAAGCAAGAATCGTGCCCTGACCGCCTACGCCGCACAGAAGGACGGTTTTCGCTTCGGAATTCGTGATATCGGCCATGATCTGCTTCCTACCTCTGATGGATGGCATCGTACCGGCAATACTGCGCGCAGTCGCCGCAGCCGTTGCAGGCATCGGGATCGATGAATGCGCGGCCGGTCTCCGGCTCGCGGGAAAGCGCCGGGCAGCCGATGGAGATGCAAACGCCGCAGGCCGTGCAGTCGCCCACCTCGTACGGTGCCTTCTTGTTCTTCTTGTCCAGCAGCACGCAGGGCGAACGGAACACGATGACCGTCAGATCGTCGTTCGAGACAGCGCTCTTCAGCGTCGTGCGAACGGCTTCCACGTCATGCGGATTCACCGTGCGCACGTCCTCGATGCCCAGCGCCCTGACCACGCGCTCGATGTTCAGCTCGCGGCTGGGACGATGCTGCAGCGTGATGCCGTTGCAGGGATTGCCCTGCTGTCCCGTCATGGCCGTGGTGCGGTTGTCCAGGATGCAGATGGTGCCTGCGCCGTCGTTGTACGCCGTGCCGAGCAGCGACGTCAGACCGGAATGCGCGAACGTGGAGTCGCCGATGACGCCGACGATGGGACGGTGCTGCGTGCCGGCCATGGCAAGTTCGAAGCCATGCGCCATGGAGACAGAGGCGCCCATGCACAGCGTCGTGTCCATACCGGACAGCGGCGGAAGCGCGCCGAGCGTGTAGCATCCGATGTCGCCGGTCACGATGGCGCGCAGGCGCGACAGCTCCTTGAACACCACGCGATGCGGGCATCCGGCGCAGAACGCGGGCGGTCGGTTCGGAATGTCATCCGGCGTCTGCTCGTGTTCGGGTTCCGCCATGCCGAATGCATGCGCAATCTTCAGCGGGGACAGCTCGCCGTTCGGCGGAAGCGGATTCTCCGTTTGCGCCACGGGGATGCCGAGCGCCTTCACCTGTAACGAAAGGTACTCGCTTGCCTCGTCGATGGCGTAGACGGCATCGACCTGCGACGCAAAATCCCTGAGCGCCTGAGCCGGTACCGGCCAGGCAATGCCCAGCTTGAAAACGCTCGCGTTCGGCAACGCATCGCGAACGTACTGGTAGGCGGCGCCGGAGCAGATGACGCCGACATCCGTGCCGCGCATCTGCACCTCGTTGTACGGGCAATCCTCGACCCAGGTGCGCAGGGCGGCGATGCGCTTGTCCTGCTCGATGCGCCGGGGCTTCGCGAAGGCGGGCATCATGACCCATTTCGCCGGATTCTTCTCATACGGCTTGACGGGCACCTCCGTGCGCTCCCCCGTCTCCACGATCGTCTTCGCATGGCTGGTGCGCACCGTCGTGCGGATCATGAAAGGCGTGTCGAAGCGCTCGGACAGATCGTAGGCGTCCTTCGCAAAGCGGTACGCCTCTTCGGAGGAGCTGGGCTCGAAGATGGGAATGCGTGCAGCCTGCGCGTAGAAGCGGGAATCCTGCTCGTTCTGCGACGAGTGCATGCCCGGATCATCGGCCGCCATGACCAGCATGCCGCCGTTGACGCCGGTGTACGAGGCCGTGAAAAGCGGGTCGGCAGCCACGTTCACGCCAACGTGCTTCATGGTTGCCAGCACGCGCGCGCCGCCGGCGCTGGCACCGACGGCCACTTCGACGGCCACCTTCTCGTTCGGCGCCCATTCCGCGTAGACGCCGTCTTTCTCCGCGAACGTCTCCATGGTTTCCGTGGAGGGTGTTCCCGGATAGGCGACGCCGATGTGCACGCCGGCTTCCCACGCGCCCTGCGCGATAGCCTCGTTACTCGATAGAAATGCCATGTTCGTCTCCTTGCGCACCTGCCTGTGAGGCGCCATCTGTCCCCTTGGCTGTTAGCGAATGTTCACCAGCAGCCCGAATGCGCCGATCTGGATGAAATCCCCGTCATGCAGAAGCGCGCTGTTCACATTCTCGTTGTTGATCCAAACGCCGTTGTAGCTGTCGTCGTCGATGATCTTGAACGCATTGCCCTCCGGCTCGATGCGCGCATGGTCGCGCGACACCGTCATGTCGTTCAGGAACACATCGCATTTCGGATCGCGTCCCACAACCAGCGTCCGGGGCTCCAACACGAATGCGACGCCGGTTTGCGGCCCGCGGATAACCGTGAGGACGGTCTCCCGCTTCGCCGGCGGCTCCGGTGCGGAGGGCTCGTCGATGGATTCGTCCGTCACATCCGCATCCGCTACGGCCGCCTTCGCCCGGCGCGCCGATACGGTGCCTAAGTCCTCAACGGGTACCGGGCACCCGATATTGCCGGTTTGGCTGACGAATTGGAACGCCTGGGTGGTTCCCTTGAGCTTGAATCCGCAGGCAGGGCAAACGGCATCCGATTCGGAAACCGGTCCGTTGCATACGGGGCATGTCTGTGCCATTATGCCTTCCCCCCTTTAGGTCAGGGCCGCCGAAGCGGCCACGGGTATTCGTTATCGTAATCCGTTCTTAAACCGGCGCGCTATTCGCTGGAACCGGTCGAATCGGACGTGGTGGCTGTCGAGCTGGAAGCAGAAGTCGTCGTCGAAGTCGAAGTGCTGCTTGCCGTCTTATCCACCAGGTACGGAGTGGTATTGTACAGCGTGCTTTGGGCAACGGTCTGCGCTCCGGTGAAATTGGAGAACATCCGCTGCCAGAAGATGCCTATGCCCTCGATGAAGTTCGGGGCGGCTACGTCCTCGGCAGCAATCAGATCAACCGTGGCGACGGTTTCGTTATGCTGCTTGAACGTGATCGTGCCCACCTTGTCGCCGGCGCTCACGTTGCCGGTCACGTTATCGTATTCCACTTCTTCGGAGATGTTGCCGTTCCAGGTATACGCGGCAATGGTCTGGTCCGGATCCGCCACCGTTGCCTTGATGGTCTTGTCCGTCCAATCCTGATGAGCCACCTCTGCGACAAGCGGGTACGAACCCTGGTTCCCATTGATGGTTGCATCCACGGTATCGCTGCAGTTGATGAGCTTGTAATCCGTCTCATTCGCGTAGATCCAGTTCCAGACGATCGTGGCGTCGGTGAAGCGCTGCTCCTCGCTGGAGCTGTTCATGATAACGACGTAGTATTCCTTGCCGTTGTGATCGTTCGCGCCCGCATAGCACGCGCCGGCCTTCTGCGTATAGCCGGTCTTCACGCCCACGGTTCCCTCATACGAATCGATAAGCTCGTCCGTGCTCGTCAGCGAGATGCCGACCTTCTGGTTGTTGCGGGTAACGGTGATGTTCGCCGAAGACTGGCCCACGATCTTGCGGAACGTGCTGTTCTTCATGGCGTACGCGGCTTCTTTCGCCACATCGCGTGCGCAGCTGTGCAGGTCGCCCTTGTAGTCGCCGTAGTCCAAGCCGTGCGGGTTCGTGAATTCCGTGTTCGTCAGGCCGAGCTCGGAAGCCTTGTCGTTCATTGCCTGCACGAAGCGCGCAACGCAGGCGTCTTCGTTGCCGTAGTCGCCGCCCTCGTTGTACAGCATGTCGGCGCCGACGGACGTGGCGATGGACTGCGCAGCGTCGTTGCCGGAGGCAACCATCATGGCATTCAGCGCGGTCTTCAAGCTCATCGTGTCGCCCTTCTGCAGCCCGGCGCTCGATTCGCCGATCTTCGCCGCTTCGGACGTCACGGTGACTTTGATATTCAGATCCGGGTTGTAGTCCAGCGCCACGATGGCCGTCATGATCTTAGTCATGGAGGCAATCTGGGCGGCCGTGTCTGCGGAGCGTTCGAACAGCACGTTGCCGTCTTCGTCCATGGCGATAGCGTACTTCGCATCGATGCTGGGGCATTGCGAAGCCGTGTAGCCGCGATCCTGGACGGATTGTCCGGCGATGATGTCGGATTTCAGCACCTTCGCCTGGGCGATGGACGGACAGCACAGCGTCAATGCCACTATGCATGACAACACGCAGGCCAGAAGGCCTGCGCATTTTCGAGAACTCTGTTGCGAAAGGGAATCGATGGTCGCGTTAGTCACGTTGGTAGATTTCTTCCTTCTTGACAATCACATAGCCGGCCTGTTCCAGCTCGCGCTCGATGCCGGGTTCGTCGGCTCTGAAGACATCGATAGCGTAATCCTGATTCACGCTGAAGCAGTACCCGTATTCGATATTCACCTTATGCTCATCCAAGAACTCCAAAAGATTCGCCAATCCGCCCTTCTCGTTCGGCACGCGAATGCCCACGACGGGCGTGAGCGTGGCACGGAAACCCTGGGAGTTCAGCACCTTGCGCGCGGCCGAAGGCGTATCGCAGAAGATGCGGGCCACGCCGTAATCCTCCGTATCGGCAACGTACAGCGAGTGCATGTTGATGTCGGCCAGAGCAAGGGCGCGGCACAGCTGCGCCAGACGGCCCTCGCGATTCTGCATGAAAACGGTCAGTTGGTTGAGCATGGCTGCTACTCTCCCCTCTTATCGATGATGCGCTTCGCCTTGCCTTCCACGCGGGGAATGGTCATGGGCTCCACGATCTTGACGTCGACGGCCACCTGCAGGTTGTTCTTCAGGGCCGTCTCGATGCGGTGCTCCAGGTCCTGCAGCTTGCGGATCTCGTCGAACGGGAAGTCCTTCACGGTCTCCACGTTCAGCTCCACCTTGTCAAGCGCGCCCTTCGTGGTCAGGATGACCTGGTAATAGGACGTGACTTCCTCGAATTCGCTGATGACCTGGGCGAACTGCAGCGGGAACACATTCACGCCGCGGATGATGAGCATATCGTCCGTGCGGCCTTGGATGCGGTCGATGCGGCGCCCGGTGCGGCCGCATGAGCATTCGCCGGGAAGGATGCGCGTCAGATCGCGCGTGCGGTAGCGCACGAGCGGCGAGCATTCCTTCGTCAGCGTGGTGATGACCAACTCGCCCCATTCGCCATCGGGAACGGGCTCGAACGTCTGGGGATCCACGATCTCCATGATGAACTTGTCCTCGCACACATGCAGGCCGTGCTGTTCGCTGCATTCGCACGCAACACCGGGACCCATGACTTCGGACAGGCCGTAGATGTCGTAGACCTTGCAGCCCAGCTTCTCCTGGATTTCCTGGCGCATGCCCTCCGAGCACGGCTCGGCGCCGAGGATGGCGCTCTTCAGCTGGAAATCGTCGGGCTGGTAGCCCATCTCCAAGGCCTTGTCCGCAATCGTCAGCGCGTAGCTGGGCGTGCAGGCCAGGCACTGGACGCCGAAATCGGACAGCAGGCGCACCTGGCGCTTCGTATTGCCCGTGGACGTGGGAACCATCGCGCAGCCGGCCTTCTCGCCGCCGGAATGCGCGCCCAAGCCGCCCGTGAACAAACCGTAACCGTAGGCAACCTGCATCGGGCTTCCCGCACCGCAGCCGGAACCCACGACCCAGCGTGCGAAGCAGTCCGACCATTCGTCCAGGTCATGCTTCGTATAGCCCACAACGCTGACGGTTCCGGTCGTGCCGGACGAGCAGTGGATGCGGGATACCTGGTCCATGGGGACGGCGAACATGCCGAAGGGATAGGAATCGCGAAGGTCCTGCTTCACGGTGAAGGGGAATTTCGACAGGTCGTCTAGCGTCTTCAGGTCTTCGGGTTTCACGCCTGCGTTGTCGAAGCGCTCGGTGTACAGCGGAACGCGCTCGTACACATACTTCACCAGGTCCTGTGCACGCTTCAGCTGCAATTCGCGCAGCTGTTCGCGCGGCATGGTTTCAAGCTCTTCTTGAAAATACACGGTATCCCTCCCCCGTCGGGTCCAGCGGGATCGTATTCCCGATGGTTAGCTTGCAGTTCCTTTGACAATGATTTCGTCCCTAGCATCATATACCGAAGAGAACGTGTCTTTGTGCAGGACTTTGCCTTTGGCGCTTTTCACCGTACGAACAACGGTGATGGACTTGCCGTCGGAACCCGTCTGCTTCACGTAGCTGTAACCCTTCGCAAGAGAAGAATCCGTCTGCGTCTCCGTGGAGTACTTCTCCCCTTCCTTCCAGGCGCCCGTCTGCGTCGTGACGGTGCGACCGTCCGAGACGCCCAGCAGCTCGACGGTGACCGTCGTGTCCGTGTGGGACGTTCTCATAAGCAGATCGCTGGTGGAATCGTTGTCCCAGACCAAGTCCAGGTCGGGCCAGCCGATTGCCGCATCGCGCCCATCCGGGTAGCTGGCAATGTACAGCGAGTGGTTATGGCGCGTGACCACGTCGAACCCGCCTTCGTAAACGGCATTGAACACCGTCGTGGCAACCTGGCAGATGCCGCCGCCGATCTCGTCCACGGTTTCGCCGTCGATGATGACGCCGGCGCCTTCGAAGCCCTTGTCGGCATTGCATTCGCCCGCCGTGTTGTTGAATGACCACTGGCCGCCGTTCGCCTTGATGATGGAGTTGTCAAGCAGGTCCGCCGCCAGGTGGATGTTGTGGTTGCGCGCATCCGCATCGGCCGTGTACTCCGTGGTGTAGCTGGAAACGACCGTGATGATGCCGTAGTCCAGCGCCGCCTGGACGCTCATGGACTCGGGGATGGCCATGCTCTCGACGGCCACCGTCGGCGCTTGCGAATGGTCTGCACCGTCCGAGAACAGATCCTTCTGCAGCGTATCGAGCGCACTGGAGATGACGGGCATATTGCCCGTGGCGGACGTATGGACCGTGACGCCGTCGTTCCCGCTCTTCTCGAACGTGACCTTCACGTCGTCAGAGTCGAATTTCGGCGTGATGTGCTTCAAGATGACGGACTTCGCCTTGTCCTTCTTGAAGCCGACGTTCAGGCGATACGAATCGCCGTCCTTTTCGACATCCGTCGTGATCCAGTTGCCCAACTGCGTGGCGGAAGCCGTCCAGCTCTTGTCCTCGAACGTGAACGTGGCGCCGTCATCGATGGCGTCGTTCACCTGGCCGGCAACGGATTGCGCCATATCCTGCGTGATCTGCAGCGGCGCATAATCGATCTGTGCCACGAACGAATCGGCGGAGGCGGAATTGTCGTTGTCTGTGAAGCGCTGCTGAAGCTGCGCACGCAGCCAATCGAGGTTCACCTCGTTGCCATCGTGTCCGGAAGTGACGGTGGCCTTGCCGTCCGTGACCTTGATGTCGTAGTTCTTCCGCAGCTTGCCCAGCGTCTTGTCGATGCTCGTGCCCAGCTTCGCCAGGGCGCTGTCGTTCATGGATACCGTCGCATCCAGATTGCGGCCGAAGAACAGCGCGTACAGACGGCCGAGGATGCTGCCGTCGCTGCGGCCCACTTCGTACGCCTGCTTTGCCAGCGTGCTGTACTCCATACGCGCCTGCAGCGTAGAGGCATCCGTGGACCAGACCTTTCGGTTCGCTGTTGCCTCGTCCGTCGAAACGTCCTCGGATGCTTCGATGTTGTTGATGTCCTGGCCGCTGTTCGCGCTGTTCATCGTGTCTTGATCGGAATAGATCTTGATGCTGGCGCCCGTGATGCGCGATGAATACGTATTGCGCAGTGCTTCGGCAGCCTGATCTTCCGTCATGCCGGAGACGTTCACCTCGCCGATGCTGACGTTCGCATAGATCTTGTCGTGGTTGAGCGCGAAATCAACCACGCCTGCAGCGAGAAGCACGATGATCAGGGAGGAGATCACGGCGAACCGGCGGCTGGTGCGGAAGCGATTCGCAAACCACGAGCCGAATCCGCCGAAGCCGCGCCGCGCAGCACCGCCGACGGCAGCGAAGACGCCCGTGGCAGCCGCGGCAGCAGACCCTGCGGCAGCTGCCTTACGCGATTGCGACCCCGTAGCGCGTTTACCTTTCGCTGCGGCGGGCAGTTCCGGCGACCTTCCGCGCTTCGTTGCGGCAAGCTTATTCGATTTCGAAGGCTTTGCCTGTTTTGCGGAAGCACCTTGCTTTGGCTTCTGCGAACGAGAAGGCTTTGTCTGCAGAGGCGCATCGCCCGGGCGGCCGGAGTGCGGTGCAGCGGCAGATGCATGCGGGCGGCCCTTCGGCGCCTGTCTGTTTTCGGGACGCGCCCCGGGCCGACGAGTCGGATGGCCGGAATGCGCAGTGTTTTTGCGGGGACGCGCCTTAGCTTCGCTGCGCGCTGTCGGCTTCGCACCCGCATTCTGGGACGGCTCCCTCCGTTCCAGACGACGACGGCTCGGCGCCGCCTCCGGCTTCGCAGAATGCGCGGCGCTTCGGCGCGGCGTCGGGGACGGTGCCGGCTTGTCCTGTTCGGGAATACGCGGGATGCGATCAGATGCCAGGGGATTCCGTTTCGGCGCTTGTTCTGCCGAGTCGACCGGCGGAATATGCTGCAGCCGATCTGCATTGTTTGCAACGGGATGCACTTCGGGAAGGGAGCTGTTCAGATTCTCCCGTGCCTGCGACGGCTGCGCAGGCGCAGGCTCCGTCGACGGTGTCGGATTCGACGGCGCAGCATTCCCCTTGAAACGGGAACGGGATGTATCGATATTATCCAGGCGGGCGTATTTCGATTTGCGCGGCCGCCTGCGCGGATCCTGGTAGGCGGCCATGGGCTACTTCGCCTCCTGCGCCTTGGCGATGTGATACCCCTGCACGCCGCGCACGCAATAATAGACCGTCGTGATCAAGGCAAGAAGCAATCCGATATACACAAGCCAGATGGACCAGCAGCACAGGCTGCTGTTGAAGCCGGGAAGCCAGGCGAAATCGCACCATCCCAATCCGGGAACCAGCGGTGCATTCAACAACAGGAACGCGCATCCGAAGAACAGGAACGTGGTGGCGATCTTCCCCAGGAACATGACCGCAACACGGACCTTCCACCGTTTAATAAGGTAGTAGCCACCGGCAAGCAGCAGCAGGTCGCGCGCAAGCACCAGGATGATGATCCACAGCGGCAAGCGGCCGACGATAAGCAGGCCGATGACGGCCGTTATCATGAGCAGCCTGTCCGTGGCCGGATCCAGCAGCTGCCCCAAACGGGAGACGCTGTTCGTTTTGCGGGCGATCATGCCGTCGAGGAAATCCGTGGCGGCCGTGAGTCCGAAGACGATAGCCGCTGCAAGATCGTTTCCCTGCAGGAGGAGGACCAAGAAGACGGGAATGAAGCACAGGCGGATAAAGGTGATGATGTTCGGTATCGTGATGATATCGTTGCTCACCTGTGCATCCGGCTTAACGTCGGGGGCTTTCATATCGATAATGGGCATAACAAACAGTTCGCCGACGGATGGTGCACCCGTACAGCCAATCTCCTTCTTCTTGCACAACCCCAATAGTATGCAAATCCCCATACTAGCAGGAATCGGAAAGAGTGCATCTGATAATCTCTGGACGCATAAACACCACATGGTGTATTTTCGCGAACGTTCCGACACAGGCAGTGCTATCGACGGTTTCTATGCCGTTAACAAGGCACCATGTCCCTATACGCAAAGCGGACCCCGCCATCAGACAGGATCCGCTCGTAAAATGCAGTCCCAGCAAGCGTCGGCGACTTACTTCGCCGCTGCCTCCGCCTTCTTCTTGCGCTCTCGCTTCGGCACGTCGCGCTCATCGATGGACTTCTTCGTTGCCGGCTTCTCGTACGTCGGCTCCATCGTGAGCGAATCCGTGGGGCATTCCCGTACGCATTCGAAGCACGTGATGCAGCTGAAATGGTTGATAGACCACTTCCCCGCTTCCCTATCGACGGTGATGGAGTTCGTCGGGCAGGCCCTGGCGCATTTCGAGCAGAGGATGCACGTGCTCACATCGATGTCGATGTGGCCTTTGAGGCCGGCGGGCTTCGGCTTCTGCTCAACCGGGTAGCACACCGTCTCGGGCTTGCTGAAGAGCGACTTCATGGTCATGCCGCCCAATTCGAAAAATCCCATGCTCTCCTACCTTTCAGTGCAGCTGATGCACGGATCGATGGTCAGCACGATCATGTTCACGTCGGCCAGGTCGCATCCTGCTAGCGCATTCGTCATGCCGGCAAGGTTCATGGACGTGGGTGTGCGCATGCGCATGCGCTCCAGGTATTTCGTGCCGTTGCCCAGCGCATAGTAATAGCATTCGCCGCGCGGCTGCTCCAGTGTATTGCAGGCTTGGGCGCCATCGGGCACCGGACCCTTCACCGTGCAGGAGATGTCGCCTTCGGGCAGGCCGTCCATGAGCTCCTCGATGATGTCGATGGACTGCAGCACCTCCAGCGCACGAACCTTCACGCGGGCGTAGCAATCGCCGTCCGTGTCCAGGATGGGCTGGAAATCCTGCAGGTAACGGTAACCGCCATTGCGCAGGCAGCGCACGTCGTTGTTGACGTTGCTTGCACGCGCGAACGGTCCCACCATGCCGGCATCCCATGCCTCCTGCTGCGAGATGACGCCCACACCGCGCAGACGGTTGTTGACGGAGCTGTCCTTCAGGAACGCGTTGCAGAGCTTGCCGTAGTCTTCCTTCAGGCCCTCGAGCGTATCGCGCATGATCCGGATCTGCTCCTTGTCCACATCGCGGTTAACGCCGCCGACGCGCACATGGCTGAAGATGACGCGGCCGCCCGTGATCATCTCGAAGACGTCCAGGACGCGCTCGCGCAGGCGCCAGCAGTGCATGAACAGGCTCTCATAGCCGAAAGCGTCTGCTGCCAGGCCCATCCACAGAACATGCGAATGGATACGCGACAGCTCGTGCAGCATGGCGCGCAGATACTCGGCGCGCGTGGGAATCTCGATGCCCATCAAGCGCTCGACGGTCTCGGCATACCCGAGGGAATGGCCGTACGCGCAGATGCCGCAGATGCGCTCCGCAACATAGATGAATTGGTTGTAGTCGCGCGTTTCGGTAAGCCTCTCCAGGCCGCGATGCACGAATCCGATCTGGGGAATGGCCTCGAGCACCGTTTCATCTTCAACCACAAGGTCCAAATGAAGCGGTTCGGGAAGCACCGGGTGCTGCGGACCGAAGGGAATGACGGTAGCGTAACCCATTATTCTTCACCTTCCTTGTCCTGCGCGGCAGCCTTTGCGGCATCGCGCTTCGCCTTGGCCTCCATGGCTGCGCGGACCTTCGCCGCCTTCTCCGGGTCCATGCCGGCCAGCTTCGCTTCCAGTTCGTCTTTCGCAGCATCGCCCGATTGAGCGGCATCCGCGCCCTTCTTCGCCTTCTCGGCCTTTGCCGCCTTCGCCGCGGCAACCTTGCGGGCCTTGTCCATGCGCGCCTTCTTCTCAGGCGAGATGATGGTCATGGGCTCGGGAACCGCCAGATCGTAGAAGCGACCCTGGAAATCGATGGCGATATTGTCGACCTGGACGCCGAACAAGTCGTGCGCCTCGTTCTCGAACGGGAACATGCCGATATAGACATCCGTGATGGAAGGGATATGCTCGTCCTTCTTCACGCCCCTGACGGTGAGGTTGTCCATCACGTTTTCCTTCTGGTACGAATACGTGATGTCGATGCCGTTCTCCGTATTCGTGCAATGCATCTGCACGCAGCGCCACAGCGCCTTGTACTTCTGGGCGGCTACCTCGTGGATCTTGTCTCGCTTGATGATGCGAAATTGCTGTTCAAGTGCCACGCGCGTCACGCTCCCTTCTTGCCGGCATGCAGTGCCTTCGATTTCTCGTCCAAGATGCCGATGCCCTCGACGACCGCATCGATGATGGCCTCGGGGCGCACCGCGCATCCCGGGGCATACACATCTACGGGAATTGCCTGATCCACGCCGCCGATGACGTTGTAGCAATCATGGAAGATGCCGCCCGAGCACGCGCACACGCCGCAGGCGATGACCACCTTCGGCTCGACCATCTGGTTGTAGATCTCCTTGACCACGTGGATGTTGCGCTCATTCACGCTTCCCGTGACCAGGAAGATGTCCGCATGCTTCGGGTTGCCTGTGTTGATGATGCCGAAGCGCTCGACATCGTATCCGGGGCACAGTGCGGCAAGCACCTCGATATCGCAGCCGTTGCAGCTGCTTGCATCGTAATGGATGACCCACGGCGATTTCGTTGCGTAGCTCATACCAGCCTCCTTACAGATAAGCCAGGATAGCCATGTTCAGGCCACCGGCGATAAGGGCCACGAGCCAAGAGGACTTCAGCATGACCTGCCACTTGACACGGGCGAAGTTGTTGTCGATCCAGATCTCGAGGAACCAGATGACGAGTGCGGCGATGATGCCGACGATAACGCTTCCGGCGCCTCCCCAGACGAAGAACATGGCGCACCATCCCAAGAACATGACGTTCTCGGCCCAGTGCATGACCTCCACCTTGGCCAGCGTCTTGCCGCTCATTTCCGTCGTGACGCCCTTCACCAGCTCCTGGTGCGCATGATGCGAATAGGACAGGTCGAACGGCGACTTGCGCAGCTTGATGGCAAGGATGAACAGCAGGCCCAGGAAAATGCCCCACGTCGTGGTCACGATGGGTGCGTGCATGTAGAACACGCCATCCACATTGAACGTGCCCGTTGCCAGGTACAGGCCCACGGCCACGAACAGCACCATGGGCTCATAGCACATCACCTGGAGCGTCTCTCGGTGCGCGCCCAATTCGGAATACGGGGAGCGCACGCAGTACGCCGCCATGATGAAGAAAAGCGCGGAGAGCGTGATGATGAATGCGACCAGCAGGAAGTTCCCGCCGGCGAAGAAGATGCCGCCGGCAACCGCCGTGAAGATGAGCGCGCACGTGACATAGACGCCTTCGACGCTGTTCACGCTGACGTCATCCTTCTCGATGAGCTTGCGGACGTCGTAATACGGCTGCAGGATCGGCGGTCCCACGCGTCCCTGCATGCGTGCCGTGACCTTTCGGTCCAAGCCCGCCAGCAGGCAACCGACGATAGGTCCCAGGATGGTGAAGGCGATGATGCCGATGATGATTCTCAAAATATACAAATCCATGATCTCGCCTCCCCTAGAAAAGCACCGAGAGCTCGAACAGCGCCAACATCAGCGGAACGGCCATGCAGATGATGTTGATGGTCATGCCGATGGGGGCCATGCGATTCTCGCCGAACATGTCGTCCAGATACCAGTTGCGCGCTTCCGCCTTCGTGGTGCCCGACATGGAGTTGATGAACACGCGGGCGTCGTTGTCTGCAGAAACACCGGACAGGTAGATGCCCACCTGCTTCTTCTTCGTGCCCTTGCCCAGGGCGCCGAACAGAACGGCCACGACGAACACGGTGATGATAGCGCATATCCACAGATTGTCGGAGCTGATGGTCTGCGACGCGGAGCCGAAGACACCGATGAGATACGGCTCAACCAGGTAGTCGGAGATAAGCGGCATGGTAACGCATGTCACGACGCACAGAATTGCCATGAGGCCCAAGCCGAACCATTCGCTGGAATGGATGGTGCCCTCGATGTTGTCGGGATTGCCGGCGATGCCGGAGAGCTTACCCAGCCATTTCGCCCAGAACATGAACGTTGCCGCGGAGCCGAATGCCAACAGGATAACCAGGGCGATTTGCGGGTACGGACCGTCCAGGAACGATACGAGCGTGGCCCACTTCGAGATGAGCATGCCGAACGGCGCGATGAACATGACCATGATGCCCAGCATCATGTAGCGCGTCAGGCGCGGCATACGCTGGAACATGAGGTCCATCTTCTCGATGTCGCGGCTGCCGATGTGGTTCTCCGTCGTGCCCATGCACAGGAACAGAAGGCTCTTCGCCACGGCATGGAACAGGATCAGGAACTCGGCGGCCCAAACGGCCTCCGCGGTGCCGACACCGGCGCACGCGACGATCAAGCCCAGGTTCGCGATGGTCGAATACGCAAGCACGCGCTTCGTGATGGTCTGCGAGATGCCCATGAACGAGCAGACGCAGAACGTGATGCCGCCCACCAGGACGACCATCAGGCTGGGCAGCTCGCTGACCGCATAGATGGGGGCAAGCTTGACCAGCAGGAAGACGCCGGCCTTGACCATGGTGGACGAATGCAGCAGCGCCGACGTAGGCGTCGGGGCGACCATGGCGCCCAGCAGCCAGGACTGGAACGGCATCTGCGCGGCCTTCGTGAAGCCGGAGATGGACAGCAGCACGACCGGGAGCATGACCACGGCGGGCACCATGACGCCGATCTGCAGGAAATCGGAAAGCGAGAGCGTGTTCAGCACCACGACGCAGTAGAACAGCGCCCCGGCGAACGTGATGCCGCCGAGCATGTTCAGCACGATCTGGCGGAACGAATTGTTGATGCCCAGCTCGTCCTGGTTGTAGCCGATGAGCAGGAACGAGCACAGCGTGGTGTATTCCCACCCGGTGAACAGCCAGGCCATGTTGTTCGAGAAGATGATCACGTACATAGCGGCCAGGAACGAGAACATGAGCGCGAAGAACAGCGGGCGGCGGTCCTTCACGTTCTCGTGCAGGCGCTGGTGGTCTTCCATGTAGCCCAGGGCGTAGATGCAGATGCCGGAGCCGACGACGCCGATGATGGCGGCCATGAGCAGCGACAGAGAATCGATGTACAGGCCCTGCTGCACGGAAACGGAGCTTTCGAAGCCTCCGAAGGAGAAGACGCAGCACATGATGGTCTGGATAACCGCCAGGCAGATGGCCAGAACCTTCTTATAGCGAATGCCGTATGCGATGATCACCAGGCCGATGACCAAATCCACCAAACTGCAGATCAATCCAACCGTCTCGGAAGAATACGTATAGTATTCGCCCGTGGTTCCCAAGTGCACTGCCACCAGGTACAGCGATGCGATGCCCAGGATGATGCCGCCTGCGTAGACGACCACCCTGCGAACCGCATTGTTCCTGATGAACAGCAGGAGAACCGCGACGATCAGCGGAAAGCCAATGAGGAATCCTATTAATTCCACCTCGCTGATCCTTTCTCTCGGTACCTCAAACGCGCATGCGGCCGCTATTGCGACCGCCTTGATAACAGAACACTCTAAACGTTAAGTCCCGGACTCGTTTCAATCTCTGAACTTTTCTCGGTAAAAGGGAGCGTGCGCCCTGTTTCAGGGTCCGCCCGTCTATACTTTGGGGGAAACAGGAAAGGATACGCAATGTATGGATTGAAAACGGAGAGCTGCTTCGATGCCGCTCATTTCCTTACCGATTACAACGGCAAGTGCGAGAACCTGCACGGCCATCGCTGGCGCGTAGTTGCCTACCTTGCCGTTCCGGAGCTGCAGGGAGGATCGCAGAACCGCGATATGGTCGTGGACTTCGGCGATTTCAAAGCGGCGCTGCGCGCGTTGACGGAAGCCTTCGACCACTCCTTCATCGTGGAGGAGGGCTCGCTCTACCCCGAGACCATCGCCTGCCTGGAGCGCGAGGATTTCCGCCTGTCGATGGTGCCGTTCCGCACGACGGCGGAGAACTTCGCCCGCTACTTCTTCGACGGGCTTGAGAAGCAGGGCCTGCCGGTATCGCAGGTAGATGTGTACGAGACGCCGAACAACTGCGCCGTCTACCGCAAGGATGCCTAAATGACCGCGAACGAAACCCCCGAGACCTCCCAGAACCCCGACTGCCGTACCGTAGACGAGATCGAGGCCGATCTGCAAGCAAAGGAGGACGCGCTCCTTTCGTGGCCCGTTGCGGAGATCTTCACCAGCATCAACGGCGAAGGACCGAAGGCCGGCCGCCTGGCGGCCTTCATCCGCTTTCCGCAATGCAACCTCTCGTGCTCGTTCTGCGATACCGCATGGGCGAATGCCGCCGACTGCCCCACGACTACGGAATCACTGTCCGACTTGGTGGCTTTCGTGTCCGCCAGCGGGGCGGAATGCATCACGCTCACCGGCGGCGAACCGCTGCTGCAGGACAATATCGATCATCTGATACGGGGACTGCTTGCCGCCGATGCCGATTGGACCATCGAGATCGAGACGAACGGAGCGACCGACCTGACGACCGCCGCTGAAGCGCGCCATGCGTGGGCTCACCGCCGCGCGCATGCGCTGCTGGGCGATGACGACGGCGGCATCCTATCGCGCCTGAACCGCCGCAACCTCTTCCTCAGGGAATCCTCCCGCGTCAGCTTCACCATGGACTGGAAGCTTCCCTCAAGCGATATGGAAGACTACATGCTTCCCGAGAACCTGAAACTGCTGGAGCCGCACGATAGCATCAAGTTCGTTGCCGGTACGCCAGACGATTTGGACCGGGCGCTGGAAATCATGCGCGAATACGACCTGACCGACCGCGAGGGCGTGTTCTTCAGCCCCGTCTTCGGCGAATTGGAGCCTGCCGATATCGTGGAGTTCATGAAGCGCAATCGGCTGTCGAAGGCACGTGTACAGCTCCAGCTTCACAGGATCATCTGGCCGAACGAGCAGAAAGGCGTATAGCGAATGGATATTTCCCAAGAGGAAGCGAATCTCGCCGACGATTGCTTCGCGGGCAATACGCGTGCCGGCAAGGCGCTCGTTCTCTGCAGCGGCGGCGTCGACTCTTCGACGCTCCTTGCGCTGGCGGCAGCCGTCCACGGCGCAGATAACGTAACGGCGCTTTCCATCCGATACGGCCAGAAGCATGAGAAGGAGATCGAATCCGCCCGTGCCGTAGCGGCGCATTACGGCGTCGAGCAGCGGTTCCTTGACTTGTCCGTCATATTCGAAGACAGCGATTGCTCTCTTCTAGCCCACTCCGATGCGCAGGTGCCGCATGAATCGTATGCCGAGCAGCTGCAGGAGACGGACGGCAGCCCGGTTTCCACGTACGTGCCGTTCCGCAACGGCCTGTTCCTGTCCTCCGCCGCGTCACTGGCGCTGTCGCTGGGATGCAGCGTGCTGTACTACGGCGCGCATGCCGACGATGCCGCAGGCAATGCCTACCCGGATTGCTCGCCCGCCTTCATTGCCGACATGGACGCAGCCGTTCGCGAGGGAACGGCCGGCGAACTGCATATCGAAGCGCCGTTCCAGCACTGGAACAAAGCGAGCATCGTCCGGGCCGGACTGCGGTTGGACGTTCCCTACGAGAAGACCTGGTCGTGCTACGAAGGCGGCGACGAGCCGTGCGGCGTCTGCGGCACGTGCCGCGACCGCATCCGCGCATTCGAGGAGAACGGCACCGTCGATCCGCTGATGCGCCATCGGGATGCCGGCAAATAAGAAAAGGAATCGCACATGAGTGAAACGAATAACGAACCCGAGGGAAGCCGCGACAAGGAAGCGGGAACGGACTTGACGCTGCTGGGGAACGCGCATGTCTCCTACCCCGCCGACTACAATCCCGATGTGCTGGAGACATTCGAGAACAAGCATCCGGACAACGACTACTTCGTGAAATTCAATTGCCCGGAGTTCACGTCGCTGTGCCCCATCACGGGCCAGCCGGATTTCGCCACCATCTACATCTCGTACGTGCCCGGAAAGCGCATGGTGGAATCGAAGAGCCTGAAGCTCTACCTGTTCGGGTTTCGCAACCACGGCGACTTCCACGAGGATTGCGTGAACATCATCATGAAGGACCTCATTGCCCTCATGGACCCGAAATACATAGAGGTGTGGGGCAAGTTCCTGCCGCGCGGCGGCATCAGCATCGACCCGTACTGCAACTACGGCAGGCCGGGAACGAAATGGGAGCAGGTTGCATGGGATCGCCTATCTCATCATGACCTGTATCCCGAACCGGTGGATAACCGCTAGCGCGCCTTGCACCGGCATGCGCCCCCCTATTCGTCGCAATCACGCAACAGCCCCCGCAGACATCGTCCGTCTGCGGGGGCTGCCATCGTTTAACGGGTTAAACGCTCAGTCCTCGTCATGCTGATGGTCCGCTTCGTCTTCTTCCTCGACGACACCGATCGTCTCCGCCTCCCTGCGGAACGTATGGAACACGCCGGCCGGCATGTTGAGCTCGGCGAACCCGGCCTCTGCCGCTTCGAGCACTTCGTCGAGATCCCAGGCAATGAAATCCAGGTATCCCGCGAACAACCCAACGGCACCGCCGATGAACGTGACGGAATTCGAACCTGCGCGCTTCAAAATGGCAGACTCCAGCTTATCGCGGAAATCCTCCACGGCTGCCGCCTTGTCCGTTCCCTCGATGGCCTCCATGGGCCAACAGAAGAATCCCGGAACAGCTCCGTCGTTGTGGAACGAGTCCATCAGGTAATCTTCACCCAGGTAGTACCCATCAAGAAGCGGCGGGCAGTTCGTGTAGCCCTTCACCACATCTAGGCGCCAGTCCGCTTCTTCGTCCGTATCCGGCTCGTTTTCGTACACCGTATACGTATCCGTGATACGCGTCGGGTCGTTGCTCAAGTCGAAGCCGGCCTTCTCAAGCACAATGGGAAGCGAAGAGAGCGGAATGCCGGCCGTGTCCTTCGGCGCATCCAGAACAGAGAACTCGTTGATCAGGTCCATTGCGCAGATCTCGCCCAGCGTATGGTCCAGCAGCGCCGACATGATCCACCAAGCTTGATCCTGCAAGCCGTTCTCCAGGAAGGGTTTCACGGCATCGGCGTAAAGCGCAATCTGGACATTGTCCTCGTCCCATTCCGCCCAACAGCGGACGCTATCTGCCGTAACCTGCTCATCGTCGATATCGAGGGCGAAGCTCGTATCCACTTGGCGGCCGATTTCGATATCCCACCGCTCTAGAACGGATGCGGGCGCATGCTCCTTGAAGTACACGAGCTTGAACACCTCCGCCGGTCCGTCTTCGGATGTCAGCGTCAGCACGTATTTCTTGCCGTTGAAGCCCAGTTCGAACGAGGAATTCGAGAATGCGCGCGAAAGCAATTCGTCGCATCTCTGGATGACCGCACCGGATGCATCCTCGTCCTGACTTCCGTCTTCAACGGAAGGTTTGACGTCGGCCATATCGGCCTGGATCATAGAACGCAGCTCTGTCTCGTTATCCTGGAAATCCAGCCACGTTTCATGGACGCGCTCGCGGAACGGTTCCTGGAAACGGGGCAGCGAAAGGCGCTCGAGGCAATCATCCAGCAGCTTCTGGGATTCCCGGTCTTCCGGCATGAGCTCCAAAGCCTTGCGGAAATAGCGGGCGGCATCGCCGTCACGATCCAGCCAGTAGTTCGCAAAGCCCATGCGGTAATTCCACTTGTGGTCTTCGGCAAGCGGTTCGCTCACGGATTCCAACAACTGGAGCGCAAGCGCATACAGATCCTTGTCCTTGCCTTCGGCCATGTTCAGATACGCCCGCGCCGCTTCGCTTACCAGCTCGGGCGTCATCTGGTCCTCATCCAATTCGGCAATAGCCTCGACTATGCCCTCGTAATCTTCCAGGTCGTTCAGAATCTGAATTCGAGCCATCAGGTCCATAAGCGCTCCTTGTAGTGTTTTTAGATGCGAAAGAAATCGCTTGTTATTTCACGACCATCACCGGGCAATGCGCAAGCTTCAACACGCGCTCGCTTACGGAGCCCAGACGCAGCTTCTTGAATCCGCGGATGCCGCGCGTACCCATGACGATGAGGTCGACATCGTGGTCGTAGGCGTATTTCACCAGCTCGTCGGCAGGACGGCCATAGAGCCTGATGCCTTCCACCTTCGCCTCCGTCTTTTCGAACAGCAGCATGGCGGGATATGCGATGCTGCCGTTCTGTATCTCATGGAAAATCTCAGGCGAATGGACGGCATCCAGTTCCTGCTCGGCAGAGACGACATAAACCAAGTCGACTTCCATGTCGGATTTCAACATAGCCAAACCGCGTGCATATTCGGCAGCGTGCATAGAGCATTCCGAGCCGTCAACGGCGACGATGATGTGATCGTACATACGAGAACCTCCTAGCTTGCAGGCGTCAGCTTCCGGCCCTTGTGCGAGCCGATTGCTTTATGGTCATGATACTTCGAATAGATGCTCAAGATGATCACCATTGCGGCGGCGGACATGCATGCCATGATGGCGTACGAGATGACATAGCTGCCCAGCAGATCCATCAACACACCGGGGACCAGGTTGAACAGGAAACTGCCCATTGCGTATCCCACCTGGAACTTGCGGATGATCTCGCCGCGTTCTTCCAAGGTGGACAGATGCATTGACCAGACGGGTATGCCCACGCTGCCCACAGCAACGCCGGCACCGTAGAGAATAACGCCGGCAACGGCGAGCACGTAATTGCCGCTGACGGCAAGGCAGAGCAGGATGTTGCCCACCGTGAATCCACCCAAGCTGATGATGGTGCCCTTGATGGCGCCCAGCTTATCGAAGATCTTCCCGAAGCAGAACTTCGCCACCGTAAGCGAGACGCCCGTGACGGAGATCATGAGCGCCGCGAACGTGTGGTCGAATCCTTCAGAGACCAACAACACGGAAATAAACGTAGGAGCAGCGACGCAGATAGCGCCGACGAACATCATTGCCAGGAAGAACAGGCGGAATGCAGGTTTCGGAAGCGAGACGCCCGTATCGATTGCCGCATCCTCGCTCTTGTCCTTCTTCGCCTGGAATTCTTCCCGCGTCTTCGGATTGACATACGCCCCCAGTCCCATCTCTTCGGGGCGATTGCGCAGGAACACCATAACGAAGCAGCCGATCACGAGGGCCAAGACGGATTCCATCCAGAACGAGATGCTCAAGGACAGCGTGTTGATGACGTTTTCCGCGATAACAGGGATGACGATATTCGCCACGCCGCTGCCGACGGCGGCGATGCCGACCGCCGTACCCACATCCGTCTTGAACCAGCGGTTGACCAGCAGAGTGCAGCCGATCATGCCGCCCAGCCCGTAACCCGCGCCGGCAACGGCAGCGGCCAAGCACAGCGACGGAAAAGTAGTGGCGAATCCGAACAGCATAAAGCCGCAGGCCGTGCAGAGGGCAGCGATGAAGCATCCCTTGCGGCAATCAAGCGCCGAATAGAATCGACCGACGAAGATCATGCAGATAAGGGACACCAGAGTACGAACGCCGATGATGATGGAGCCGGCGGCATCTCCGATGCCGGGAAGAGCCACAATGTAAGGCTGGTAGACGCTGAACGACGTGCTGGGCAAACCGACATTGCAGAACATTAGGAGAAAACAACACAGGACAATGATCTTCTCATAATGCTGCTTCACGGTACCAGCAGCCTCCTTCAATTTAGGAAATAAAAAACGGCCCGCAATATGCGGTACCGTTCCGCTATCTTACACGATTTGCCTGATTATCTTCCTGCGATTCCAGGATATGCAACGTTTTATCATCTCGACGGCCGTTGTAGTACTTCTCTAAAACGCGGCGAAATACCGGCTGTTGGGCATCTGCCGTTTCGAACAGCGTCATGCACGAACACAGCTTCAAATCATCCGGACTGCCGAAGATCCGATGCGGGTCGGATTCCCGAAGAGCAAGGAGAGCTTGCGAGATTTCAAGCAAACGCGGGCCGAGAACCGGGTGAGCGAGATATGCCCGCGCCTCCCCCAGGTCCTTGATGGCATAGTACCTGGCAGTGGGCGTACGGCCCAGTCCATCGATCTGGGGAAAGATATACCACATCCAATGCGTTCGCTTCCGACCCGCGCGAATCTCACCCAACGCAGTCTCGTAATCGCGTTCTTGGGCGTCCAGAAACCGAGATAAATCGTGCTCCGCCATATTCGCAGCCCCTTTTATGAATGAAAAAGCGGCCCGTTTCCGGGCCGCCCGATAGCGTGCTGTTAACGCGCAGCAGATCTTAGTAGTTGTCAGCCTTCAGTTCGAAGTAAGACTGCGGATGGTTGCACACGGGGCAGACGCCCGGGGCCTTCGGTCCCACGACAACATGGCCGCAGTTCGAGCAGATCCAGATCTTGTCGCCATCGCGCGAGAACACGATGTCGTCCTGGACGTTCTTCAGCAGCTGCTTATAGCGCTCTTCATGATGCTTCTCGATGGCACCGACCATATCGAACAGAGCGGCGATCTCGGTCAGACCCTCTTCGCGCGCCTCCTTGGCGAACGTAGGATACATATCGGTCCACTCGTAGGCCTCGCCGTCGGCAGCATCCTTCAGGTTCTGCTCCGTGGAGTTGATGCCGCCCAGGATCTTGAACCAGATCTTGGCATGCTCTTTCTCGTTGTTCGCGGTTTCCTCGAAGATCTTGGAAATCTGCACGTACCCATCCTTCTTAGCCTTGGAGGCAAAGTAGGTGTACTTGTTGCGTGCCTGAGATTCGCCTGCGAACGCGGCCCACAGGTTCTGCTCCGTCTTCGTGCCCGCAATCTTTTCGCCCAACTTAGCGTAACGATCGTCTGCCATATCAGTCTCCTCACTGTTGCGGTACTGAATAACTCAGTGATCCCAAATCACTTCCATCATCATACGGGTTCTTGTGATGCTCAGCGTTCGGAATTTAGCAATTCTAAGAACCTGCACAATTGACAACTATTCCCATTAAGTATTCGAGAAATAAGTATGAAACATGCTGTCGATACTATGGGCGAAACGGTGATAGGTCCGAAAATAATGCGCCGGTCATCCTCCTAAGGCAAGCAACGTCGAAAGGGGGACGACGGATGCAGCCAGGCACGCCATAGGGGGGATTGCGATGATCGAATTCAAAGATGCGACGGCCGAGGATTTTCTCGCGGCATTCGACTTCATCCAGAAGCTGTGGGACTACAACACCTACGAGGAGGCACCCACCAAGGCGGTCTACGAAGAGGTGATCTGCGACCCGAACAGCTTCGCGTTTTTCCTCATGGACGACGGCGAATACGTGGGATTCTGCCACGGCGACTACTTCCCCACGTTCTGGATGTGCGGATTGACGTGCTACGTATCCAGCCTCATCACGATAGCGGGAAAGCGCCACCAGGGATACGGCGGCAAGATGATGGACCACGCTGTGGGGCTGGCGAAGCAGAGGGGCTGCAAGGCCGTCATCCTGGATTCCGGCATGCCGCGCAATGATGCGCATACGTTCTACGAGCACTACGGGTTCGAGAAGAGCTGCTACGGGTTCGAGATGATTCTCCCCCGCTAACCGCTTCAACTTCACCTGTACCGAGATAACGCCGCGCGCTCCCCATTCGTTTCGAACGGGAAACAGGGGCGCAGCGTTCATCGATAAATGCGGTGCGAAGTTAGGGAAGAACAGGGCAAAGCCCGCCTCTGCGCCATCATCTGCAAGGATGAAGATGCCTCAGCCCCAAAATACCATCATGATAAATAGTATCTCCGCGTAGTTTCCTACAATATGACCGATAGTGCTGATCATACAATTGTTCGTTTCGAGAAACAGACGGCACAGTATCAGACTACAGAGGAAGTTGCCGCTAATGCCGAACATAACAAGAGGGACAGCATGCGTTGACACATGACCAATGGCAAAAAGCACTGACGAGAGCAAGGCCCACACCCAGAATGGTGCCTTCTGAGGTTTGAGACCCAGGAAAAAACCGCGCCACGCAATCTCTTCGCCCCATGCAGACACGGGAAGAACAACAAGCAACTGAACGATGCTCTCCGAGTTCATGACTGCAAATGTTCTGCCCATATCGTAATCGATATATGCATGACCGAAAACGAGGTTCCCGACCACGACATATGTAATCTGTAGGCATGCCAATATCCCGATGAGAAGCCATACCGTACGATTTTTCAGCTCGTCAGGCATGGTGCTGAAACGAAGGGAAGACTTCTTTGCCGGTGTGCCCGCTACCGATTCGACGATAAAGAAGCCAGCGAGGCCAACCACTACCGCAAAGCCCGCCCATTGAAGCGAGGGAAACAGCTGCGTACACGTCAGAGCAACCATGATTCCCATGCCGAGATAGGTGATTGCAACAGCAACCTTGTGTCTGTTACTCATATTGCCCGCCATTCTTCAAGCAGCGCAATCGATAATCAACGCATCGGGATACGGGTTCTGCCCTACGCTAATCGCAACAAGCGCGAAGATCACAGCTGAATCTGAAACGAGACAACGCAAATTTCGCTCTGATCCAGGATGGTGCCAACTCGTACCCGGGTGTGCTCAGATACCGTACCTCCGCACATTCTTGCTTCGATACGTGAACAGCAACCATTTACCTGGAAATAGCAATAACAAGACCAAGATTTCGCTCAGGCCTCGGACCTATATTAGCAATGGCACCATCGGTCGCTATAAGGGCAAACAAAACTGGTTGTCATTGCTAATAGCGAGTTATCCCTGCGCGAGACTGCATTTCTCTCTATGCTTGTCTGCCTTGCACCTCAGCCTGACGTAATCAGCATACCGCACGCCGTTCTCGCACAACCGCGGTCGCAGACCTTCAGCTGCCTTGCTCCTCATGGACGACGGCGAATATGCGGGATTCTGCCATGGCGACTACTTCCCCACGTTCTGGATGTGCGGACTGACGTGCTACGTATCCAGCCTCATCACGATAGCGGGAAAGCGCCACCAAGGATACGGCGGCAAGATGATGGACCACGCTGTGGAGCTGGCGAAGCAAAGGGGCTGCAAGGCCGTCATCCTGAATTCCGGCATGCCGCGCAATAATGCGCATAAGCTCTACGAGCACTACGGGTTCGATAAGAGCTGCTACGGCTTCGAGATGATCCTGCCGAACGCCGACTGATAGCCCGGCATCCAAGGGAATAGCGCTGTGCACAGGAAGCGCAGCCTCATGGAGCATAGCGGTAATTCAGGCGTCATACCCGTGTATGGGGATTCGTGTACTGCCCATGTTGCCTCGTCTTGCCATTGCCATATTGGATAGCGAATTTCGGGCAATGGTGCAGACAGCGAAGACAAAGGGCGCACTCGCCCTTCACCCATACCGGTTTCCCGTCTTGGATCCTGATGGCGTGAACAGGGCATCGCTTTGCGCAGAGACCGCATCCGATACAGCTATCGTCAACTGAGAACTTCTTCGTTTTTCGCTCGGCGTTGAGTAGAGGGTCCGTAAACACCCTAACCGCATACGGCATCTTGTGCTGCATATGGTTACCCGTATCTCTGTCGCGAAGATGTCCTATGACGTCATCGATATACGTCTCAGCTTCCTCATTGATTTTATTGACCTTTTCCGGATCGCTCAGATCAAATACGGGAGTCCAATTGTCGGGCATCTTCACGCTGAACCCAGCGCGTAATGCAATACCGCGTTTCGCTAAAATCTTCCGCGCATCGTCGAACGTGCATCCCGGCGTGGTTCCGTATGTCGTGACGATGAACGTATAGGCGTCGCGATTGTTGCTGACCTTCAACTGTTCCAGAAATTCACGGGTGAGAACAGGAAGCTCCCACCAGTTTACCGGCGTCACGATACCGAGCATCTCGTTATCTTCCAAAGCAATGGTCGTGTCGGCGCGTTCTATCGAAAGAGCAGTATCGTTGAATGCGCTTGCTATTCGCTCGGCTACATATTTGCTGTTGCCTGTAGCTGAAAAGTACAAAATCATATCTGACCCGCCATGTTGTTCCTAAAATGCATGCGCTTCATGCCAGCGGCAACGACACGCAACGCTCTCGTCTGCTACTTCCCCACCCGCACCAACAAGGCAACGTTCTCGACATGATCCGTATGCGGGAACATGTCCACGGGGCGCATGCGCTCGAGCATATAACCCAGATGCTGCAACTGCTGGACATCCCGAACCTGCGTGTCAGGATTGCAGCTAATATATACCACACGATGCGGTGCAAGCTCGCCAACCGCCTGAATGAACTCGGGCGTAGAGCCGGCACGCGGCGGATCCATGAACAGCACGTCGATGCTCTGTCCATCGGATGCCAAACGGCGCATGAAGGGACCGGCATCTTCGGCCACGAATTCCGCATTCCCGATCCCGTTATGACGGGCGTTCCCGCGGGCGTCGTCTATCGCAGACGCCACCTTATCTACGCCGATGACGTGCGCGCCGGGAGCAGTGGAAGCCGCAACCAATCCGATGGTTCCGGTACCGCAATACGCATCGATGACCGTCGGCGCCTCATACTCATCCAAGCCCGCATAACCCATGGCAATGCGATACAGCACCTCGGTCTGCCGGGCATTCACCTGGTAGAACGATCGCGACGATATGCGGAAGCTCAAGCCGCAGAGCGTGTCCAATATGAAGCCGGGGCCATAGAGCGTACGCTCCGTTGTACCCAAGATTGCATTCGTGACCTGCGGATTCACATTCTGCACGATGGTGGTGACCTGGGGGCAGCGCCGGACCAGCTCATGGCAGAAGTTCTTCGCTCCCGGGAAAGCATCCTTCGCCGTGACAAGCGTGACAAGGATCTCGCCGCTTTCGTGGCCGACGCGGATAACGACATAGCGAAGAAAACCGGTCTGCCGATCCTCGTCGTACGGCTCCACGCCGAATTTCGCGCAGAGCGAGCGAACGGCATTCACGATGGACCTGCCGGCAGGATGCTCTACCTTGCAGCGATCGATGGGAACAATGCGATGCGTTCCCGCGGCAAACAGCCCACACCGGATGCCGGCAATCGGCACGGTATGACGACCGGAACGTATCTTCTGCTGAGACCGCGCATGCTGCAAGGCTTTCCGGTCAGGCGCGAACGGGCTGGCAATCTTGTCGCGGAAGGCAAACGGATCGTCCATGCCGGCAATGGGCTCCAACAGGCAATTTGCGGGCGCCTCGTCTTCGAACAACGCGGCAACGCGCTGTTGCTTTTCCCGAAGCTGTTCGGCATACGGCACGCCCAAAAGGGAGCATCCGCCGCACTCGCGCGCGTGCGGGCAGATACGCAATGCCGCTTCTGCCGTTTCATCCCAATGAGGCGAATTACCGACGGCCGTCATTCCTGCCGTCTTCCGGGAAGCACCTGCACGCTGCCCGCGGCCCGGCGCGGAAGTCTTGCGGCGATGCGCATTCTTCCGCTGCGCCGCCTTCGGCTTCCCCGCATGTGCACGGCTATTCGACTTCTTCTGTTTGCTGTTCTTTCCCATATCCGCTATTGTCCCCGAATCTCCAGGCCCCCTGAAGGGCGAAATCCCACTGCATACGAAAAATGCGCCCCTTTCGGCAGGAGCGCATTTTCGTAACTATCGCCTCGACGAAGCGTTTTAGCTCAGCGCTTTGTCTACGTAATCGACTACCGGCTGTTTGCCGACCGTATCCAAGTGCGTGCGGTCGATATGCCAGCATTCCGTCTTCGGCAGGCCTTCGATGCGATTCGCGATGAATACCGGGTTTTCGCCCTTCTTGCGCTGACGTTCATAATCTTCCAGCGCCTTGAAGGCCCATTTGCCCAAGATCAGGATGACAATCAGGTTCTCTATGGCCATGAATCCCATGGTGATGTCCGCCAGGTTCCATGCCAGGTCGAAGCTGGACAGACAGCCCATCCACACGGCAGCCAGGCACGTAACGCGGAAGATGGTCAACACGGCCTTGCTCTTCGTGATGAACATGATGTTGCCCTCGGCATAGAAGTAATTGCCCAACAGCGACGAGAAGGCGAAGGCGCAGATGGCGAACGTGATGAAGTGGATGCCGACCTCGCCCACCTCGTTCGAGATGGCCGCCTGTACCAGCGTCATGCCGGTAAGATCGCCCACACCGCCTGCCTTCACATAGAACACCATGATCATCAGCGCAGAGCACGTGCAGATCAACAGCGTGTCGATGTACACGGACAGGGATTGCACCAGGCCCTGCTTCACGGGGTGGGAAACAGAGGCCGTAGCAGCGGCGTTCGGGGCGGAACCCATGCCGGCCTCGTTCGAATACAGGCCGCGCTTGATGCCGATGACGAACACGGATCCGGCGAAGCCGCCGAAGATGGACTGGAAATCGAACGCATACGTGTTGATGAACCAGAATACGGAGCCCATGACATTCAGGTTCGTGAAAACCACGAACAGCGCCAGGGCGATGTACGTGATGGCCATGACGGGAACGACGATGGACGTGATGTTCGAAATCATCTTCGAGCCGCCGAAAATCACGAAAGCGAAGAACGCCGCGGTGATGATGCCGATACCCATGGCAGCCATCTGAGCATCGCTATCGGAGAAGTAATACTGCAGAGCGCTGGTCATGTTGTACGCCTGCAATCCGTTGAAGCCGTATGCATAGCAGAGGATGAGCAGCACGGCGAACAGGATGCCCAGGCCGCGCTTGCCCAGCGCCTGCTCGATGTAGTAGGCGGGGCCGCCGCGGAATTCGCCGTCCTTGCCGCGGACCTTCCAGATCTGCGCCAGCGTGGATTCCACGAATGCGGAAGCTGCGCCCAGGCAGGCCATGAGCCACATCCAGAAGATGGCACCGGGGCCGCCGGCGGCAATGGCCACGGCAACGCCGGCGATGTTGCCGGTTCCCACGCGGGATGCCGTAGACACCATCAGCGCCTGGAACGACGAGATGGAGTGCTTGCCGGGAACGTGCTTCTTCTCCACAACCTGCGTGAACATGTCCTTGATAAGACGGAATTGAACGCCTCTGGTGCGAATCGTGAAATAGATTGCGCAGAACACCAGCAAGAACACCAGCAAGTAGGTGTACATCATGGAGTCGATGTTGCCGGTGACATCGACAAGGGTCGCCATGAGACTGTCGCTCATGTTTATTCCTCTCTGTATATTCCGATAAAAGGGATGAACGCGCATGCCGAATAGCCGGCAAACCGCGTAGCTGCACAAATATACACCAACTTTACAAACGTTTTTCGACGCTCCGACGAACGGACGATGTTGCCGGCCCGCAAATCGGCGGCAGCATCAAGCGGAGCGCATCAAGAAAGGGGAACGGGCATGAACAGGGCGTCGCCCGCCTGCATAAGCGCCCGGCCCTGGCAGAAATCATCGATTGCCTTGCACGTTTCGTCCGCATCGGATGCCAGGCAACGGACCGTCAAGGTGACGACATCCGTGTATGTGGTTGATGTCACGGGAATCTGACGCTGGTCCAGCCAATGCGCGAGCGGGTCGAAGTCCGAATATTCCACAACCACTTCGACATCGCAGCAAAGCGCCATCTTTGCCAGCTGCGCATGCCTGAGCGCATCCTGCGTCGCTGAGGTGTATGCCCGCACCAGCCCGCCGGTACCGAGCAACGTACCGCCGAAGTACCGCGTGACGACACAGACGACATCGAACAGACCGGCATGCTGTAAAACGTTCAGAGTGGGCACGCCGGCCGTCTTCTGGGGCTCGCCGTCGTCGGAATAGCGCACACGGTTCTTCTGCCGCAGCACATAGGCGTAGACGTTATGGCGCGCCAGAGGATTGTCGGCACGGACCTGTTGGATGAAAGAAAGCGCATCCTGCTCCGTTTCCACATGGCGAATGCGACCGATGAACCGGCTCTTCTTCTCTTCGTACTCCCCCACGGATTCGCCTTGAATGGTGATATAGGATTCCTGCGCCATCCGTTTACCAACAACCCGTCCTTGTCGAGGTTTCAAACTTTCGAAGCGCCCGATGCGCTTCCGATGCCGTTCATTGTAGCGCACCGGCAGTCTCGAATTGCCCGATGCCGGCGCGCGTACAAGGTCAAGAAGGGGTCGTGCAAGCGAAGCCGCCCTTTATACGAAAAACGAAAGAACAAATCAAAGAATTATATTGGCTGCAACCAGGGAGAGTTCCTAAGATAAACGGTGAGGAAACGGAACATGCCTGCGATAGGGCTCAATGGAAGGAGCAGCGGATGCAACCGTTGGAAATCAAGGGAATGACCATTGGCGAAGGTCTGCCGAAGACCATCATCTCCGTCATGGATCCCGATGTCGAAGGAGCGCTTGCCACCATCGAGAAGGGCAAGGAAGTCGGCGTTGACTGCTACGAATGGCGAATCGACTTCTCGAATGACGTGAACGATCCTGCGAAGGTTGCCGAAGGAAGCAAGAAGCTTGCCGCGGCCCTTCCCGACAATCCACTGCTGTTCACGTTCCGTTCCGAAAGCCAGGGCGGCCAGCTCACGTTCCCCGTTGAGAAGTACGTGGAGCTGAACAAGGCCGTCATCGAAGCCGAAGCCATCGACCTCGTGGACATCGAATCCTGGATCGGCGATGCCGCCGTGATCGATTTGGTGAACTGCGCGCGGGCGCATGGCGTGAAAACGGTCATCAGCTACCACAACTTCGCCGGAACGCCCTCCCAGGAATGGATGGTGAACCTGCTTACGCACTTCGCCGATCTGGGCGCCGACATTCCGAAGATCGCCGTCATGGCGCAGAATGCCGCCGACACGCTGAAGCTGCTGGGAGCCACCGAGGAGGTTTCCCGCCTGCATTTCAACGGCCCGCTGCTGACCATGGCCATGGGCCGCGACGGCAGCATCTCCCGCCTTTCCGGCGAGCTGTTCGGCAGCGCGCTGACGTTCTGCGCGCTCGAAGATGCCTCCGCCCCCGGCCAGGTAGACGTCAAGCAGGCAAAGCGCATGATGCAGGACCTGCATAACGTGCTTTCTTAATAAGAATACGTCGTCCGACATAGACGCGTAATATGTAAGCATAGGCAACCTTTATACGAAAAGGAGCTTTCGAACTATGGATATCAACGTCACTGGTGAAACGCATCTGATCAGCCTGATCGGCAAGCCGATCCGCCACTCCATGTCCCCTGCCACGCACACCCTGTCGTTCAAGAAGTGCGGCATCAATGCGGTGTATGTGGCCTTCGAGATCGATCCCGAGGATCTGCCCGACGTGCTGAACGCCATGCGCCGCATGGACGGCTGGGACGGCTCGAATGTGACCATGCCGTGCAAGCAGGCCATCATCCCCTATCTGGACGGCCTGTCCGATGCCGCGAAGCTGATGGGTGCCGTGAACGTTGTCCAGAAGACGGAGGATAAGAAGCTCATCGGCCACAACTCCGATGGCCAGGGCTTCATGGACAACCTGAAGAAGCACGGCTTCGACCCGAAGGGCAAGACCATGACGCTGACCGGATGCGGCGGCGCCGGTTCCGCCATCCTGGTCCAGGCGGCTCTGGACGGCATCTCCACGCTGCATGTGTTCTGCCGCGACGACGGCCCGTCCTACAAGCATGTCCAGGACCTTGGTCCGCGCGTTTCCGCAGAGACGGGCTGCAATGTGGTCCTGCATGAGTTCGAGAACAAAGATGAGATGAAGGAATGCGTTGCCGCTTCCGATGTCCTGGCTAACGCCACGCCCGTCGGCATGGGCCATGACTGCACGGATACCCCCGTCCCCGCCGAGTTCATCAAGGAGGGCATGTTCGTAGCCGACGCCGTATACCTGCCGCGCGTGACCCAGCTGCTGCAGGACGCAAAGGCAAAGGGCTGCACCATCGTTCCCGGCATCGGCATGATGAACGAGCAGGCCGCCATCGGCGAACGCATCTGGTACGGCATCGAGATGCCCACCGAGGAAGTTGCCGAGGAGCTGAACTCCTCGAAGGAGTAATGACTTACCCGTGTTTCTACGTGCGGAATGCTGCATAACTGCCGTATTCCGAATGCAAACAAAGGGCTGTATCGGATTGTCCGATACAGCCCTTTTCTTCTGCTAAACACCTCCTCGTATATCCGTACGGGCTGTCGGAGTCGGCCCGCTTCGCTTCACGGATGGCCAGGGTTCCCTCTTCTTTCGTGAGGGAGCAGATATTCGTCCCGGGAGATCCCTCCATACCGTGTACCGCGATTCTATTCGTCACGGGATTGCCCGGACAGCACGCTCCTGCCGAAGAACGCCCAATGAAACGCCAACAGCGCATGCGACATTTATATTCACCCTGTCTATTGGTTACGCCATTACTTATTCGTTCTGGGTTGATGCATATCATGATGAAGTATTTCCCAAACGGCTTTCGCACCCCTAATCTTTAACTATCGAAAGACTGAATGCAGCGAGATGAGAGGAGCCGTTCAATGGCACCGAAGTTCTACCATTACGATATGAATCAGTGGAAGCGCCACTGGGATGATGTGCGCTATTGCGATCAGGATGAGCGCCAGAAGATGGATATCATCCTCCCTGACGAGGGAGACGGTCCCTTCCCTCTCATCGTGTTCGTCCATGGCGGCGGCTGGGTTTCCGGCGACAAGCGCGAGAACACCATGCCCGGCGCTTTCAAGGCCGTATCCCAGGGCTATGCGCTCGCTTCCGTGGAATACCGTCTTGCCCCGGCCGTGACGTGGCCCATGCCGCTTTACGATGTGAAGGCGGCCATCCGCTTCCTGCGTGCCCATGCCGACGAATACAAGCTGAAGACGGACAAGATTGCCATCTGGGGCAATTCTGCCGGCGGCCATATCATCAACATGGTTGCGGCAACGGGCGGAAGCACCATCCAGGAAGATCTGACCATGGGCAATCCGGATCAGTCCAGTGCCGTCCAATGCCTGGTGGGCCTGTACTCCCCCAGCGACATGTACGAGATCGACATCACGAATCAGCTTCCCGAAGAGGCTTTGAAAGATGCTACGGGTACGGATGTCGGCCAAGCCGACGAGCGCGAGGGCATGAACTTCCCGCACAACATGATCGCCGGCTTCAAGCTGAGCCGCAATCGCGCCGCAGCGGCGTACCTGAGCCCCATCAACTTCGTACGCGAGGACTTCCCGCCCGCCTATTACATTCACGGCATTGCGGACCCCATCGTTCCGTATACGCAATCCGTGGGTATGGCGAACATGATCAACGAGACGTGCGGAAAGGGGCGCGCGAAGTTCGAGCTCGTACCCGGCGCCGTGCATGGCGATCCGCTGCTGAAGACGGATGAGATGACGAACAAGATCCTGGACTTCATCGACTCCGTGATCTGGGAAGGCCCCCACGAGCGCACGGAGCTTCCGAAGGAGCTGAAGCTGGTCACGGACTAGCTCTTGAAAGTACGCGATAACCCCCATGAAAGCGCGCGGCCGGGATTCACTTCCCGGCCGCGCGTAGTATGCAGTGAAAGATGCTTACTCGGATACCAGGCTCTCCGCATAATCCTGGAGGAAGTCGATGAACTTCCAAACGGCCTCCGTCGGCTCCACGCCCTCGTTCATGCGGGCGTACAGGTAACGTCCCCGGTGCTGGTCGGCAAGCGGGATGATGGCGATATTGTTATCCATACCGGAAAGCCATGTGAATTCCGCCGCGATGGCATAGCCCAGGCCCGCCTCCACCATGTTCACGGCCTCGTAGCACACCTGCGTCTCGTACGCCACTTTCGGCTCGAAGCCCGCCGAGCGGCACATGCTCTTCGTTTCGTCATATATCTCGGAAGGCTCCGTCATAATCAAGCGGTCGTTCGCCATTTCCGACAGGTTCACAGTCTCCCGATCCGCAAGCGGATGGTCTTTCGGCAATATGAGCACGTAGTTCTCGTAGCCCAGCTTGATGACGTTCGTGTCGTCCAAGTCAACGGACGTTCCGAAAAGATGCAGGTCGACGGTCTGGTTCTCGAACAGCTTCGAAGACGGGTAGCCAAGACGCACGTTGATGTCGGGGTGGAGCTTGAAGAAGCTGCTGAGAAGCTTGCCGCCATTGCCCGTGGGGATACCCAGCGTGCAGTTCACGGTATGTTCGCGTTCGCGGTCTTTCTGCGACACGACGTTTTTCGCCTCTGCGACCACATCCATGGCAGATGAGATACGCGAAGCGAAATACTTGCCGGCATCATTGAGCTCGATGCGCTTGCCATAGCGGTTGAACAGCGGAACGCCCAATTCCGTTTCCAGGCTTTTCACCGCGTTGCTCAAAGACGGCTGCGACACGTGCATCTGCCGTGCGGCCTCCGTCATGTTATTCAAACGGGCGGTTGCGAGAAAGTATTCGAGTTGGCGCAATTCCATCGGGCTTCGTCATCCCTTCCCAAAATATGCTGGATATTCATTTTCATACAACGTCAGGTAACACCGATAGTTTAATTCAATGGAATCGCGACTTCTCGGACAAAACGTCCAATACCGCCGAATGAATGCCGCCAGATTAGACTTATCCGCATAAAAGAACGTGCAGCCCACCCCGAACGGGATGGGCTGCACGGAACAACTCAGCAGGATTATCCGGCATCTACGCTATTCCGCTTTCAGCTCCTTCGTCTTGAAGAACTCGATGAGCATGGTCACGCCGCCCACCAGCAGGTAGCAGCCCACCAGGATGCTCATGGCCGCAGACGACGCAATGGGCGAGAACAGGAAGACCACGCCGGCAATCAGGCAGATGATGCCGTTTGCCATGAGCCAACCGGTGCCTTCCGTGATGCCGAAGTACGACAGGCGAGAGCGGAATACCAGCTGCTCGATGCCCAGCAGCAGCAGAATAAACGCGAACAGGAATCCGAAGATGGCCAGCATGTAGATGCTCTGCGAAGAAAGCAACAGCCATGCAAGCAGGATATTCAACAGGCCGGATACCAGCAATCCGCCCGTCCGCATAATGGCAGGCAACGAGAAGAACTCGACGATTTCAACGATGCCGAAGGCGATAAGCAGGATCGTGACGAATATCTCCAACGCATACGCAGCCTGCAGCGGATAGACGAAGCAGAGTATGCCGACGATGATCATGATGATGCTCAGCACCAAACCCGTGATGCGCAACGACTTCAGTCTCTTGTTCCACGTTTGCCGCAATTCCTCAATCGGGTCCGTGCCGTCGTATTGCTCGCTCATAAGTACCCCTTTCTCTCGCATCTCATAACACATCCGACTCAAGCATGGCGCACAAAGGCCCGCTTCGGAGCGGGCCTTTTCAAATTGATGCGCAATTGTAATGCTGGCACCTGCGTTGAGGCGGAAGGGCCGGTCCGGCACATGCCGGACAGCCTGCATCCCGGCATGCCTACAGGCGTTCCGCCACTTCGTACACCAGGCGCACCGTCTTGTTCCAACCCAGGCAGGCATCCGTGATGGACTTGCCGTACACGCCGCCATCGACGGGCTGGTTGCCGTCTTCGATGTAGCTTTCCACCATGAACCCGCGGAACAGGTTCGAGATGACCTCGGAACGCGAGCAGCTATCCAGCACCTCGTTGCAGATGCGGATCTGCTCCAAGGGTCGCTTGCCGGAATTCTCATGATTGCAGTCGATGATGACGGCCGGGTTCTCCAAGCCGAAATCATGGTAGGCAGCAGCCAGACGCTCCAGGTATTCGTAATGGTAGTTCGGATAGTTGATGTTATCGAGGCCCTTGTACCCGCGCAGCACGGCATGGGCGTACGGGTTGCCGGTGCTCTGCACTTCCCAGTTGCGGTAGATGAACGTCTGCGGCTGCTGTGCGGCGTAAATGGAATTCAGCAGCACATCCGTGTTTCCGCCGGTGGGATTCTTCATGCCGACCGGCACTTCGATGCCGCTGGCCACCTGCCGGTGATCCTGGTTCTCCACGGAACGGGCACCCACGGCCACATAGCCCAGCAAGTCGAACAGGAAGCGGTAGTTCTCCGGATAGAGCATCTCGTCGGCGGTGAACATGCCCGTTTCCTGGATGACGCGCAGGTGCATATGGCGGATGGCCTTGATGCCTTCCAGCAGGTCCGTGCCGGCTTCGGGGTCGGGCTGATGCAGCAGGCCCTTATAGCCCACGCCCTTCGTGCGCGGCTTGTTCGTGTACACGCGCGGGACGATGACCAGCTTGTCCTTAACCTCGTCGCGCAGCTTCGCCAGACGGGTGACGTAATCCAGCACGGAGTCCTCGCGATCGGCAGAACACGGTCCGATGACAAGCAGCTTCTTGCCGCTTTTGCCGGTAATGGCATCCACGACCTCGGCATCGAAGACCTTCTTGTCCTGGACCTGCTGAGGGGTAAGCGGCATCTCTTCCCTGATTTCCTGGGGGATGGGAAGCTTTCGTTTGAAATTCATAGTAGGCATGGGCAGCTCCAACGATATATGAATAGTAGCAGATGGACATAATAGCATTTCTGCCCATAGCGAATGTCAAGAAGCGTTCAAAAGTTAGGCCAGCGAAAGACAGATGCCGCCCACCGCATCCCTGCGGCAAGCGACATCTGCGGAAACGCAAGAAACTTGCGCGCTCTGCCCCTCGAATTATCGGCGGAAGAAGCGGCGCTTCCTCTTCTCCGGTGCGGGCTTCTGCTCTGCCTGGCGCACCTCGAAGCCGATGCTGCCGCCCACGCCCTGGATGATGCGGATGGACCGCGGCAGCTTGTTCTTCATCAGACGCTCGGACGATTCCGGTCCGGCGGCATTCACAAGGATCTCGGAATCGAATTGCAAGTCGAAGCGCTTCGCGAACGTAAGGTACCACAGCCCCGGATTCTTGTCGGCAAGAAGCGCGGCGGGCTCGAAGTCGGCCTGCCAGGCAATCGTGCCGTCGTTCGCCACAACGCCGCGCAGCGGTATGTTCACGCTGCCGCTGGACACGCTTTGCAACATCAGGCTGCACCGCAGCCCTCCGATGGATGTCAGCGGATGATGCGCCGTTCCGGACAGCGACAGCTTGCCGTCGCCCACCCATTCCACATGCGTGATGCGGGGCTCGGCCGTTTCGGAGACGGAGCTGGCATCGATGGTGCGGAAGCCGATGATGCCGTTCGCGATCTCCACCGGCAGCCAGTACTCGTTGCCCGTACGGATGATCTTCTGGACGAACTTCTCCAGAAGCCCGTCATGGCGCTTCAGCGCGAACGGCTCCACTGCGGACAGCGGCCCGTAGCGCTTCTCCAAGGCGAATTGCCATGTGCCTGCCTTCAGGCCGCCCAATATGGTAGCCGCGTGGAAGGCCGTCGACCAATCGCGGCCCTGATGCCGATCGGGAGCCGTCGGCTTCGTGAGCTTCCAGGGAATGTAGCGCTTCTCGCCGTCGCCGTGGATGAGCACAATGCGGCACGAGAAGCCCTTCAGGTCCTCCAGACGCTGCGTAACGGTACCGTACATGCCCAGGTTGCCCTCTGTCCATTCCAGGTCCTCAACGCGCAGCGCAATCGGCTCCGTCAGGCCGTGGGCAACGGTCTCCACCTCGAATCCAACGGATGTCCGCCGGCAATGACGGGCTTGATGAAGCGGTTCTTCGAGATGACCTGGTGCGTCTCCGCTTCCCAGCAATCTATGTCCGGATTCTCAACGAATAAGTCCAAACGGCGCCCTTCGGGCTGCCCCATGCAATGGTACGCAAGCGTTACCAGGTAATGCAGCCGCTGATCCACGCCCACCTTCTCGGGAATGAGGTCCTCCGGCACGAAGCGCAGCTCGCAGAGGAGCGATTCGCGGTCCCGATACGAGGTGCGGACCGCAATGGGCAGCGGGCCGGCATCCTGCTCCACGCCCTCCAGCTCCAAACCGGCGGCAACTTCGAAGATGTTCGAGTTCGCCAGCGGGTGGTTCAGCAGAAGGTCCACGACCATCTCGCGCTTCTCCCAGCGCAGGGAATCCACGGTATACGTCAGCGGTTCTGCAAGGCCGGCTTCGCAATCGACCACGGTCAGCAGCGGCTCGCCGTCGTACTCGCCCACGGAGAATGCATGGCTCTTATCCAGCACCTTCGAAAAGACAAGCCGCGCAGTGGAGGCGTCCGGTTGCACCTGGACGGCGGCACCCGCTCTCAGTCCCAGGCGCTCCACGATCAGGCGGCCGTAATAGCGGTCGCCTACCGCCGGCTTGCCGTGGGCGGAGATGCGGCTCATATCCACGGTTGCGCTCCATTGCAGCGTTGCCTCGCTGCTTGCCGGCGGCAATTTGCGCACCGGAATCTCGATGAGCACGGGTGTGGACCGGTTCGCGGCATCCGACGACAGTTCGAATGACAGCACGACGCTGTCCTTGTCCAACAACGGCAGCGTCAGCTCGCCGGTGAACACCAACTGGTTTTGAGACACCTTGAGCACCGCCTGCGTGCGGATGAGCGCCCGGCTCTCCGCTATCGCAAGGCGCTGCTGAAGCTGCGCGATGCGATCTTCAAGCTGCTCGATCACGGCCACTTCGCAGCTGTCTTCTGTTGTCGGCACCGCCAATTCAATGGCGTTATCTTCGTTCGGAGTATCCTGTGAGGTCAGACCTGCTGTCTTTTGTTCTGCGTTTTCCATCTGTGTCCCCGAATCCAAGGGTTGCTCTCTGTTCGATTTCCAAAGGAGGCGCACGGCATTGCGTGTCGTTCCGGCCGCGCTTCAATTGCGGAACAGGCCGATTGCCATTGCGCGTCCGTCCATTAGCATAGTGCCAACGCAGCAATTTACTTCGGTAAATATTTTCTTCATTTTATCCAGACGGATAGGCAGATCTGTCCCAAACCGGGAACAGCGCTATGAGGGATAAAATGATACAAACATCTGTACTGATTCCGAGAGGCGAAAGGGACGGTTTGAACGGGTTCGCACAACAGCGCCAGCGCAGGTATATCTGCATCGACCTGAAATCGTTCTACGCCTCCGTCGAATGCGTGGAGCGCGGCCTGGGACCCGCTGAAGGCGGACCTGGTCGTAGCCGATCCCACGCGAACCGAGAAGACAATCTGCCTGGCGGTATCGCCGTCGCTGAAGGAGAAGGGCGTGCGCAACCGCTGCCGCGTGTTCGAGATCCCCGACGGGATGGACTACGTCATGGCTCCCCCGCGGATGCAGCTGTATATAGATTATTCCGTCCGCATCTACCGGATATTGCTGCGGTATTTCTCAAAGCAGGACATCCACGTGTATTCCATCGACGAGTCTTTCATGGATGTGACGGACTATTTGGCGCTGTACGGCATGAGCGCCCGCGACCTGGGGTTGAAAATCCGCTCGGAGATACTTGCGGAAACGGGCATCCCCGCCACATGCGGCATGGGAACGAACCTGTATCTGGCGAAGATCGCGCTGGATATCACGGCGAAGCACAGCCCGGATTTCTTCGGCAGCCTGGACGAGGCCGGCTATCGGGCGACGTTGTGGGAGCATAGGCCCCCTGACGGATTTCTGGCGCATCGGCCCGGGCATCGCCCGCCGCCTGCACGCACTGGGCATCGACACCATGGGGCAGCTGGCGCTCTATCCGAATCCGGACCGCCTGTTCAAGGAATTCGGAAAGGACGCGGAGCTTCTGCTGGACCACGCCTGGGGCAAGGAATCCTGCACCATGGCCGATATCAAGGCATACCGCAGCAAAAGCCATTCGTCCGGCAACGGCCAGGTGCTGGCCTGCAACTACACGTTTGACGAGGCGAAGATCATCGTGCGCGAGATGGCAGATGCCACTGCACTCGACCTGGTGGACAAACAGCTTGTGGCATCTGCCGTAAGCCTGGGCATACGGTACGAGAAGGTTGACGGCGTCGTTCCCACGCAAGGCGGCACGGCGCGCTTCCCCGCCGCCACGAATTCCGCGCACATCATTGCCGAAACGGCGGTGAAGCTGTTCTGCCAGATTGCGGATCGAAACCGCAATGTGCGCGGCTTGAATGTGGTGGCGCTGGATACGGCACCGGAAACGGCACGCCAGACAAGCCTGTTCGATGCGCTCGTCTGCAATCCGGAAGAGCAGCAGCGCCAGCGGACCATCCTGGAAATCAAAAGCAAATTCGGAAGGAACGCCCTGGTGAAGGGCACGGATCTGCTGCCGAAGGCCACACAGCGGGAACGCAACGAGCAGATTGGAGGTCATCGAAGCGGTGCATAGCGAAACACAAGGCGGCGAAGTGCTGCCGAACGGATTGCGCCCCGACCAATTCGCCTACGGGCATCCGCGCATGCCCCGCGCCGATCGGGCGAAGATATTCATTCCGTTCGATGCGCTGCGCGGGTACCGGGAAGCGCTGCGCGAGACGGAGCGGCACGTGGAGATGATGCGCCAGCCCGAGCTGTCCGACGACCTGAAGGCGGAGCTGGATTGGCAGATAGGCCAACTGCAGCCGGGGGCGCTGGTATGCATCACGTATTTCGATGACGGAACGTTCGTGCAGGCACGCGGACCGTTCCGGACATACGACAACCTGGCACGCACGCTCAGCGTGGGCGACGCGCGCATTGCGCTCGACCGCATCCGGAACATCGAGACGCTGTTAAAGGCGGAAACTATTCCTTTACCTCGAGAATGGCATGCAGGCGTTCCAAGAAATCGTTGCGCCAATCCTCGTTGCCCTTACGGATGCACCACATGACCAGTTGCCCTTGGAACAGGTACGCCGCTGCCTTGTAGAGCAGGTCGGCAGGCTGCGAGTTCGCGAATTCGCCCATGCGCTGCCCGCGATCGATGATGATGGACATCGTCCGGGCCAGGTACGGCCGTTCATCGAAGCTATGGTGGTCTTCGTTCAGGTTGATGGCCAACGTATGGGACATGAGCTCGTAGCCCACGTTCTCCGTTTCATCCATCAATGTCTCGAAGCAGATGCGCAGCTGCTCCCAGGCGCTCTGTCGTGCCCATAAGTGCAGAGAGGTTGTCGTTGAGGCGAAGGCTCACATCCTCGTAGAAGTCCAGGAGAATGTCACCTTTCGAAGAAAAGCGGCTGTAGAACGTAGGTTTGCTGATGCCGCATGCATCGCAGATGTCCTGAACGGTGACCTGCTCGTAGCCGTTCCGGCGAAACAAATCAATTGCAATGTCGGATATCTCGTGCCTGTCCACGATTCCTCCTATCAATTCTCTCAGCTTCGACAGTATATGCCACGAAACAAGCGAAAAAGAGATAGGTAAATCGAACTTGTGAAACACTGCACAACTAACGAATTGATGTGATTTGTTTACCTAAGTAAGAAGACGGCGCTGAGAGATACCTGCGCTGCCCATACCCGCGATAGCGTAGTGCGCGAACGTGGTACCATGCTTTCGAGCAGGGCGAAGGGTCCTGCCGAAAACCCGAGAGAGGTATTGCCCTATGTCGGATCAGAAGACCGTTGTACTCGGCGTTACCGGGTGCATTGCCGCCTATAAATCGTGCGAGATACTGCGTGCGCTGCAGAAGAGGAACGTTCGCGTGAAAGTGGTCATGACGGAGCACGCAACGCATTTCGTCGATCCCGTCACGTTCCGGGCGCTGACGCATGAAAAGGTAGCCGTCGACCTGTTCGACGATCCCACCGACCCCATCCATCATATCTCGTTGGCACAGGAGGCCGACCTGTTCCTCATTGCCCCCTGCACGGCGAACGTCATGGCGAAGCTGACGTACGGGCTGGCAGACGACCTGCTGTCCACCAGCGCCTTGGCAACCACCGCACCGGTGATGCTGGCACCCGCCATGAACGTGCATATGTACGAGAATCCCGTGACGCAGGAGAACATGGCGAAGCTGAAGGCGCGCGGCGTCCGCTTCATCGAGCCGGATGCCGGCTATCTGGCATGCGGCGATGTGGGCAAAGGCCGCCTTGCCGAACCGGATGATATCGCCGATGCCGCACTCAAGGTGCTGGAAGGCAAGCAGGACCTTGCCGGCAAGCACGTCATGATCACGGCAGGCCCTACGGAAGAGCCCATCGACCCCGTGCGCTTCATCACGAACCGCAGCTCCGGCAAGATGGGTTACTCCATCGCCATAGCCGCTGCCCAGCGCGGAGCGCACGTAACGCTGATCTCCGGACCGGTGCAGCTTGGCGAGCCGCACGGCGTGGAAGTGGTTCACGTGCAGACGGCCCAGCAGATGTACGAAGCGGCAGATGCGGCTTTCAAAGACGCCGATATTGCCATCTTCTCAGCCGCCGTTGCGGACATGAGGCCCGCCCACCCTGCCAACAAGAAGCTGAAGAAGGGCTTCGACGACGCGAAGCTCGACAACGTCGAGCTGGTTCAGAACCCCGACATCCTGGCCACCATGGGAAAGAAGAAAGACCGGCAGCTGGTCGTGGGATTCGCCGCCGAGACGAATGACGTCGTTGCGAACGGCCTGCGCAAGCTAGCCACGAAGCATGCGGATATGATCGTTGCGAACGAGGTCGGTCACGGCAAGGCGTTCGGAACCGAAGGCAACGAAGCATGGCTGCTTACGGAAGATGAAAACGAGCATCTTCCCTTTATGCCGAAAGCCGAATTGGCGGATGTGATTTTAGATAAATCTCTTCAGCTTTTGGGTTGATTTATCTGAGAGGTACGCTATTATATCTGAGTCGCTTGAAGAAGTGACAACAATTTCATAGCGGGTGATGGCGCAGTTTGGTAGCGCACTTGACTGGGGGTCAAGGGGTCGCAGGTTCAAATCCTGTTCACCCGACCAGATGAAACCGCAGGTCAGAGGCTTAATGCTTCTGGCCTGCTTTGTTTTTGGACGTTTTTGTCACGTTTTGACAAAAGGCTTGGCAACAAATTGGCAAAAAACATTCCCCTAAGTCGCTGCAACTTGCACCGGGCTTCCAGCGTTGTCCGCGGAATGAAGGGGGCTGATGTAACGCTTCTGGCCTGCTATATTATTCACTCCCTTTATGACTTCAGGAATTCAGCAGGCGTAGGAACATGCATCTGTCAATGGCGCGAATGCCGCTCCCCCCTAAACGTTCGCCCCATCGGAAATGCGAATCCCGATGGGGCGAACAGAAGATATGACGGGATACGAACTATTCGGAAATTTCCCTTAGTCCCCCCTCTGCGCGCGCCTTCTCAAGGCGCGCCAGCACTTCGGCACCGAACGGCGTCGTGCCCAGCGAACGGCCGTCCAAACGGTCTAACGCCGCCTGCAGGTCATCGGGGAGATAATCCGTGAAATCGAAATGCTGCTGCATACGCGGATGGTCGAACGCCAACCGATAGCTGTGGAGGAACTGCCTGCTCAAGCCCAATTGCTCCGAGGGGCCATGCGAACCGTACGCCTGATCGCCTACGATGCAATGATGGATGAAACGCATATGCACGCGAATCTGATGCGTGCGCCCGGTAAACAGCTTGCACTCTACCAGGGTGTACCCGTCGTCTTTGCGTTGCGCCTCGAAACGCTCCACCACGCGGAATGTGGTCAGCGCCTCGCGGCTGCCGGGACCATCGGAGACCAGCATCGTAACGCCCGTCTTGTGGTCGCGCGCAATCGGGGCGTCCACTTCGCCCGAATCCATGGGCAAGATACCATGGACCAGTGCAAGATAGCGTCGATCAACGTCCTTTCGACGGATTGCCTCCTGCAGCGCAAAACCGGCGTCGTCGTCTTTCGCGCACAGCATGAGACCGCTTGTCTCCCCGTCCAGACGATGCACGATGCCCGGGCGATCATCGCCCTGCACATGCGCCAAGCCCTCATGCCCGTAGCGATAGATAAGCGCATTCACCAAGGTGTTGTCGTAATGGTTGAATGACGGATGGCAGATAAGGCCCGCCTGCTTCGAGATCACGAGCAGGTCATCGTCCTCGTAGCGGATATCCAGGGGAATGGGTTCGCCGTACAGCTGGACATGATGCTCCGTCTCAAGCTCTTCGTAGACGATGGTGTCGCCCGCCTGCACCGCGTATTTCTTCTGTTCTGCGCTGCCGTTCACGAACACCTTGCCGTCTGCAACGGCCTTTGCCGCTGCAGAGCGAGAGGGATAGCAACCGCGCTCAGCAAGCAGCGTATCGAGACGCATGCCGTTATCTGCCGCCGTCGCCGAATAGAGAACCGATTTTGCCATGTTCCTTACCTTAAATGCCTGATTATCCGTTAGCGAGTCCGCGTCCAAACGCTCCGCATAGCGGAGCAGGCTGCGTAACGCTTCCCCGCCGTTTCCTCCTAGTGGCTGCGGGAATCGCCTTCGGCATCGTCGGCTTCGCGACATTCCCGAATCAGAACCAGCAACAGCAGGGTGAATCCCACCACGACGCCGATATCAGCCACATTGAACACGGGGTAATGGATGAGCCGGAAATCAAAGAAATCCACCACGTAACCGCGTATGAAGCGGTCGATGGCATTCCCTGCGCCGCCTGCGAAAATGAGCGCAAGCGAGAACATCTCGAGACTGCCCGCCTTCGAACGACGCATATGGGCAATGACCAGAACCGCCGCGCAGACGATAAGTGCGAAAAGCCCCAATGCGAACGTATTCCCGGAGAATATGCCCCAGGCTCCCCCGATATTGTGAACGAGGTAGAAATCAAAGACGCCGCGGATGCCCGGCCACAGCAACGTGCCGGGCACCGCGGTATCGGCGAGCGCCTTCGTCAGCTGATCAATGACCAGCCAGACACCGGCGCTCGCAAAGAAGATGATCGAATTGCGGGTACGTCTATTGTTCGTCTGCATACCCGATTGCGTCCAAGGCATCGCCGCAGCGGCCGCATACCTCGGGATGATGGGCATTGCCGCCCAGCTGACGGTAGTTCCAGCAGCGCGGGCACATCTCCTGATCCGTCACGGACACGGTAGCCTCCAGCTCGTCGCCGCTCTCGATATCGATGCCGGCGATGATGAACATCTCTTCCAGCGTGCCTTCCGGCAGCGCCGTCAGCGCATCGACCGTGGCCTGGGGAGCCGTGAGCGCGATGTGCGCCTCTTGCGACTTCTTGATGGTGCCTGCCGTACGGGCATCCTCCAAAGCCTTCGTGACCGTCTCGCGTGCTTCCAGAACAAGTGCGAACTGGGCGTTGATGTTCTCGGAAGCCCCATCGGGAATAGCCGGGACGAACGCGTCGACGGACGGCCAGCCGGCCAGCTGGACGCTGATCTCGCGACCCGCGCGGTTGCGCATGGCCTCGGGATAGTTCTGCCACACCTCTTCCGTGGTGAAGCTCAGGATAGGCGAAAGCGTCCGGACAAGCACATCCAGGATATTCATCAGCACGGTCTGGGCAGAACGGCGTGCCGGGGAATCCGGAGCCTCGGAATACAGGCGATCCTTCAGCGCATCCAGATACACGGCGGACAGGTCGCCCACGATGTATTCGTACACCGCGCGGTACACGTTGTGGAACTTGTAGGAGTCGTAGCCGTCCTCGATGTCGCTCAGCAGCTGCGCCAGGCGGCAGAGGGCCCACTGGTCAACGGGCAGCAAGTCGTCCCAGGCAACCGCATCCTTCTGGTCATCGAAATCATACAGGTTGCCCAGCAGGAAGCGGAACGTATTGCGGAAGCGACGATACGAATCGGACACGCGCTTCAGGATGTTGTCGGAGATGCTGACGTCCTGCGAGTAGTCGACACTGGCAACCCACATGCGCAGGATCTCGGCGCCGTACTGCTTTTCCACGTCTGCGGGATCGACGCCGTTGCCCAGGGACTTCGACATCTTGCGACCCTGCTCGTCAACCGTGAAGCCGCAATGCATGACGCTCTTGTACGGCGCAATGCCGTACGCGCCGATGCTGGTCAGCAGGCTGCTTTGGAACCAGCCGCGATGCTGGTCGGAGCCTTCGAGGTACATATCCGCCGGGCGGTACAGGTTGTCGCGGTATTCGCAGACGCTGGTATGCGAGACGCCGGACTCCCACCACACGTCCAGGATGTCCTTCTCCGGAAGCAGGTTCTTGCTGCCGCACTTCTCGCAGCGCACCGTGGAGGGCAGGTACTCCGACGGCTGCTTGATGAACCAGGCATCGGAGCCTTCCTTGCGGAACAGCTCGATGACGGCATCGAAGCTCTCTTCCGTTGCCACGACCTCGCCGCAGTCGGCGCAGCGGAACACCGGGATCGGAACGCCCCAGGAACGCTGGCGGCTGATGCACCAGTCGGGACGGTCGGCAACCATGGAGCCGATGCGGTTCGCCGCCCATGCGGGAATCCACGTGACTTCGTTCTCGATGGCGTTCAGCGCCTTCTTGCGCAAGTCGTTCTTCTCCAGGTCAACGAACCACTGGCTCGTGGCGCGGAAGATGACGGGCTCATGGCAGCGCCAGCAATGCGGGTAGCTGTGCGTGATCTTCTTCGCCGCCACCAGCGTGCCCTCTTCGCGCAGCCAGTCGATGATCTTCGGCGTGGCGTCGTCGACGTTCAGCCCGGCGAAGCGACCGGCCTCGTCCGTCAGCACGCCGTCGTCGTCCACGGGCATGCGCATGGGAATATCGAACTGCATGCCCACGATGTAGTCGTCCTGGCCATGGCCGGGAGCGGTATGGACGCAGCCGGTTCCGGAATCCAGCGTGACATGGTCGCCGTAGATGAACGTGCCCTTCAGGTCCTGGCGAACCGGGCACGTGTACGGGATGCCCACGAGCTGCTTGCCCTTCTGCAGCAGCGGATTGCCATCGGAGTCCGTGAAGATCTCGTACGAATCCCAGCCGGCGACTTCGGCGACTTCCTTGACCATCTCGTATGCGAACAGCAGGTAGTCGTCGCCCGCCTTCACGAAGCAGTAGTCCGCATCGGGGGCCAGGCACACGGCGGAGTTCGCCGGAAGCGTCCAGGCGGTGGTGGTCCAGATCAGCACATACGCGTTCTCAAGCGGCAGGCCGGCCGTCTCGTAGACGGCGGGCAGCTGGTCCAGCTTGAACTTCACATACAGGGACGGCGAAACCTCGTCGCCGTACTCGATCTCGGCTTCGGCCAGGGCCGTATGGCAATGCTTGCACCAATGGATGGGCTTGCGGCCGCGATAGATGTTGCCGGCAAGGTACATCTTCTTGAAGATCTCGACGTCGCCCACTTCGTATTCGGGCAGGAACGTGAGGTACGGATGATCCCAATCGGCGTTGACGCCCAGGCGCTTGAATCCCTCGCGCTGGATGTTCACGTACTTCTCGGCCCATTCATGGCACAGGCGGCGCAACGTGGGCTGGTCGATCTCGGCCATCTTCTTCGGTCCGAGCGTCTCCTCCACCATGTGCTCGATGGGCTGGCCGTGGCAGTCCCAGCCGGGAATGTAGGGCGTATAGTAGCCGCGCTGCGCATGGCTCTTGATGACGAAGTCCTTCAAGATCTTGTTGAAGGAATGTCCCAGATGGATGGGGCCGTTTGCATACGGCGGGCCGTCGTGCAGCACGAACGGCTTATTGTCCTTGTTCTTCTCCAGGACCTTGTTATAGATGTCGATATCGTTCCAGAACTCCAGTCGCTTCGGCTCGTTCTGCGGCAGATTGCCGCGCATCTTGAAGTCCGTCTGGGGAAGATTCATCGTCTTCTTATACGTGTTTGCCACGATCGGCCAGACCTTTCCTTGTACGCACGTTCTTGCATTCCGTAAGAGCGGCACCCGACGGCATTATGGCCAGGATGCCCTCTACGCGTAAAACTAATCCATTATAGGCAAAATGACCCGCCCATATGCACGGAGCGGCAATATTTCACAGGCGGGTCATTTGCAGAGGGCATCGGACGTTATACGCCTCTCCTGACGCTCAACTTGCACCCATGTCGCCCTTGCGTCTCCTGTCGATTTTCAATACGTTATAAGAAAAAGCGAACATATGTACTATTATGGACGAAACAAGCAGCTGACGAAGGACCGCCGATGAATGAAATCTCCCCCATCCCGCCTGAAAGAGAAGATGCCTTCGCCGAGTACTGCGCCCCTGCAGATCCGCACAGCGTACTCGACGGCTTGAACGAAGCGCAACGGAAAGCCGTCATGACGACGGAAGGATACGTGCGCGTCATCGCCGGAGCCGGCAGCGGCAAGACCCGCGCGCTCTCGCACCGCTTCGCGTATCTGGTGAACGAACTGGGAATCATGCCGGGGAACATCCTCTGCGTCACGTTCACGAACAAGGCCGCCAACGAAATGCGGCAGCGCATACATCGGTTGACGGGCGATAACGACACGGGATACGTGAATACGTTCCACGGCTTCTGCGTTTCCGTGCTCCAAGAGGATTCAAGCGCCGTCAGCTATCCGAAGAGCTTCCTGGTGCTGGACAATTCCGATATCGATGCCATGTTGGGCATCATCTACGAAGAGCGGGGCCTGACGCTGCGCGATATGACGTTCTCACGGGCGCGGGACATGATTGAGATACGCAAGATATTCTCGCAACCCGATTACTACCGAGACATGATCACGATGTCCATCGATACGCTGAAGCGCAAGTACCTGCAGGCCTCGTCCGCAGAGGACATCATCTTCTACGGATACCTGTACCAGGAGAAGAAATGCTTCGGCCTTGACTACAACGACCTCATCAAGTTCACGCTGTACGTGTTCGAAATGAACGAGGAAATCAAGCTGAAGTGGCAGAAGCGCCTGGAGTACATCATGATCGACGAGTTCCAGGACATCGACAACCTCCAATATCGGCTGATGGAGGCGCTCTGCGGATACCACGGGAACCTGTTCGTGGTGGGCGATCCCGACCAGACCATCTACACGTGGCGCGGCGCGAACGTGCGCTACCTTCTGGACTTCCCGAAGCGCTTTCCCGGCACCCAGACCATCATGATGAACGACAACTACCGCTCTACCCCGCAGATAGCTGCCGTGGCAAATTCCCTCATAGACCAGAACCACCTGCGCATGAAGAAGCATCTGACGGCTCAGAGCAGCGACGGGCCGCGTGTGCTGGTCCACCATGCCCCATCGGACCGGGCGGAGGCGGAATGGATTGCCGAACAAATCCGGCAGATGCAGGCAGACGGGGTCGCCTACCGCGATATTTGCATCCTGTACCGCGCGCATTACGTTACCCGCTCTATAGAGGAGGTATTCCAGCAGGAGGAAATCCCCTACACCATCCATAGCGGCGTGCAATTCTTCGACCGGCGCGAGGTGAAAGATGCACTGTCGTATCTGCGCATGGTGCAATTCAAAGACGACCTGAGCTTCGAGCGCATCGTGAACCAGCCGAAGCGAAACATCGGGGAGCGGCGCATGAAATTCCTGCGCACATTCGCCGAGGGGCAGCATATCAGCCTGTACCAGGCACTGTGCAGAAGCTTCGACGACCCCCTGTTCAAAGGCACGAAGGCGCGCGAGTTCATCGACCTGGTAGAAGCGTATAGCGCGCAAGCCTCCACGCGACCGGTATCGGAGCTGCTGGCGCAGCTGCTTGACAAGAGCGGATACGAAGAGGCGCTGCGTACGGAGGGAAGCCAAGAACGCCTGGACAATCTGGCAGAGCTGCGCCAGAGCGTGTACGAATACGAGACGCAGTGCGGAGAAGAAGCGCGCTTGGACGACTACCTGTCCCATGTAGCCCTGTTCTCGAACCTGGACAAGGGCCTCGACGGCGACAAGGTGAAGATGATGACGATCCATGCTGCAAAGGGCCTGGAATTCCCCCATGTCATCATCGCAGGCCTGTCCGAGGGCATCCTCCCCTCCCGGAAAACGAAGACCGTCGAGTCGATGGAGGAGGAACGGCGCCTGTGCTTCGTGGCCGTAACGCGCGCGCAGAAGTCGCTGGCGCTTACGTGCGCGGGCGGCAACGACCATGAGGGCATCCCCCGCTACCCGTCGCGCTTCATCATGGATATCGATCCCGATCTGCTGGACTACACGACGCCCTTCAAGGAATCGCTGATAAACGATGCGAAACGCTATTACGACTATCGCAACAGGCTGTTGAGACGAAAGGAGAGCACGCAGACGTTCGTCTTGAACAGCCGGGTCGTGCACCCGGTGTTCGGCATAGGCACCATCACGGGAATAGACCCGGACAGCAAATGCTACGAGATTCAGTTCGACCGCATGGAAACGCCGCGCAACCTGTCGTTCGGGGCAAAGCTCACGCGTGCTGACGAGCAACAGAACAGTGAAAACGGCGCAAACGCAGCCCCGGCATGTTAGAGCGAATGATGCGTGACGATCTTCTTGATAGCGCTCAGCAATGCCTGGTTCGTGGCGCGGTCGTGCACGGAGATGCAGAAGCAGCTGTCATCTTCGATGCCGGCAGTGCGGGACAACAGCGGAACCAGATAGCCGTTCAGCTGCAAGCGAGAAAGCAGCTCCTCGGCCGTGTCCACGCCAAGGACCATGCCGTTGCCCGGCCGGAAAGAGCACAGCACGAAGCTGCTCTCGGCAGGGTTGATATAGAAGCCGGGAATAAGGCTCAGCATGCACTGCAACCAGGGGATTTCCTTCTCAAGGTATTCGTGCGTGCGCTCCAGGAACGGGCCCTGCTTCGCAATCTCGCCGGCAATGACCTCCGTGAACATGGAAATGCACGAAGAGTCGTAGAACATGCGGATACGCTCAACCGTATCGGGATGCGCCACGAGATACGAAACGGGGATACCCTCCATGGCATACGTCACGGAAGGGTTGCGGATGACGATGAGGTTCTCATATTCCTGCGTCAGCGGGATGAAGGACTCTCCACCCAGGCTGAGCTCCAAGTAGCTTTCATCCACGATGACCCACGAGCACTCTTCCAGGTATTCCTTCACTACCTCTTCGCCTACCAACCGGCTGGTCGGAAATGCGGGATGCGCAAGCAAGACGGCATCGAAATCGCCGGACTGGCGCCGTGCGGTCTGCAGATCGCACGCGGCAAAGGAATACGGATTGCTGAGCGTCGTGATGGTGTGCCCGGCATTCGAGATAGCCATTTCGTACTCGATGGGGCACGGAACGGAAATGCCGACATTCGTGATGGGGAATGCCTGGGCGGCCGCTCCGATCATCTGCGTCGGCGTAGAGCCGCACAGCACGGATTCGAATGGGATCTCGAAGTAACCGGAAACCATGCGACGGAACGCATAGGCATTGCGATCCGGACGGTAGGAAGCCTCACCGCGGAACAGCGCCTCGTGGAAAGCCTGCACGAATTCCGGCGGCGTTCCCAGCGGGTTGACCGGCGTCGAGAAGTCGACCCAGTTCATCTCCCCGCGCATGTCATACGGCAGCGTCTCGGGAAGATCGGGGATCAGGTCATGGGAATCGCTGACTTCGTTGCGCTCGCGATGGCTGAAAATCGGCGTCATGGCTCTCCCCCTTCCCATATCGAACAAAACGCAGCACTACCGAACGAACCGGCGCGAAACAGCCGGCCCACCCGGGAGAAATCTATAAGCTTGTCATTGCGGCGCGATAAATCGTTTATGGCACAATTGAACCGCCACGAAAACCAGCGAGAGCGCACCGCCCTCGGACACCCGGCTTTCGGTGTATCGATGCTAGCACACTTCCCGCATCACCATATGCAGACCCGATGAGGTATTTTCTTGGACGTGAAAAAGAGCGAAAACCAAAGAGACTTCATACTTCCCACATGGGACGGGCCGGCAATTCTGCTGGTTGACCTGGATGCATTCTTCGCTTCCGTTGAACAGCTGGACCATCCCGGATGGCGCGGCAAGCCCGTCATTGTCGGCGGCGACCCGGATAAGCGCGGCGTTGTTTCCACCGCTAGCTACGAAGCCCGGACGTACGGCGTTCACAGTGCCATGCCGTCTGCGCGGGCGCGCCAGCTGTGCCCGAACGCAATCTGGACCAGCGGTCATTTCGGACGCTACCGGGAAATGTCGCGCAAAGTAATGGACATCCTGTTCCGGGAGACGCCGTTCGTGCAGCAGGTCAGCATCGACGAGGCGTTCGTGGACGTATCCCCCACTGCCCACAACCGGGAGCACCCGGTGGAAATAGCGAATCGGATTCAACGCAGTGTGAAAGAGCTGGGCGTGACGTGCTCCATCGGTGTGGGAACGACGAAATCAGTTGCGAAAGTCGCCTCCGACCGGGACAAGCCGAACGGCACGACCGTCGTCTATCCCGGACGCGAAGCTGCCTTCCTCGCCCCGCTGCCGTTGAAGGTCATGAGCGGCATCGGACCCGTTGCCCAGAAGAAGCTGCAATCGTTCGGCATGCGCACGCTGGGCGACGTCGCCGCAGCGGATTCCGACATACTGGCGCAGGTATTCGGCAAGAATGCCGAGATGATGCGCGCCCGCTGCACAGGAACGGATACAGACGCCGTCAGCGAAGGCGAAGCGGCGAAATCCGTCTCCGGCGAGATGAGCTTCGATACGGATGTGAGCGATCGCCGTATGGTGGAGGGCACGATCGGAACGATGGCCGCGAAAGTCTGCCGACGTCTGCGCCGGAAATCGCTGAAGGGCGATACGGTGCTGTTGAAGGTGCGCTTCCACGAGCTGAATTTCCGCACGGCGCAGACGAAACTCGCCGAGCCCACGGACGATGAATTCGTGGTGACCGCCGAACTGACCGCATTGCTGGACAAGGTGTGGAAGCCCGGCATGCCGCTGCGTCTCGTGGGCGTCGCCGTGAGCGGCTTCGATCGGACCGCGCCCGTGCAGCAGTCGCTGTTCGACCTTGCCGGCATGGACGGGGCAGCTGCCGGCGCTTCACCCGGCAAGCGGCAGCCCTCTATCGCCGATGCCGAGAAACGGCGCAACCTGATAAGCGCCACGGATAAGATTCGCGATCGCTTCGGCGAAGCTGCCGTACGCTTCGGACGCGAGAACACGAGTCTCGGCCACACCACCGGCTCGTCCGCGAAGAACCCCGAAGACTATAAATAAGGCCCGCACCGTGTTGACGCTGCGGGCTATACGAGTTCATTCATACGCAGCGGCGCAAACCGGGCACGCCGCAGAATGCACCATCAGTTGAACTTGAAGATCTTCTGCGCCACGTGATAGCCGGTGTTGCCCACTTTCTTGCCGAATTTCGTGGGAAGGTTCGCGGCCACATTCATGAGGCGATGCCGCACGATGCGGTACAGCTCGGGATGCGTGTTCTCCAGGTACTCCCACAGGTTCGAAAGCTTCTGATCCGCCATGGGATCGTCCTTCTTCATGCGGAGGAAGATGCTGCAGATGGTCATCATCATGGAAAGATAGTTTTCCATGTACTTCTCGACCTTCGCATCGATGTTCGGGTCCGGCAGGTCAACCGCGTCGATCATGCAACGCGTCACCTTGATTTGCTGGTCGATGCGCGAGAGCATGACGGACTCGTTCACGCTCTGATCCTCTCGTCCGATGAAATACCGGTACAGGTCCACGGGCAGATAGTACATGGTGCGGACATGCGGCAGCGGCACGTACACGAAGATGTTGTCAACGTAGAAGCAGTGCTCCGGAAGCTTCAGGCCGCAGTCGCGCAGCAGCTGCGTGCGGTAGATGATGGAATGCATCAGGATGTACTGGCTTTGGCGGAACGAATGCGTGTCCTTCCATCCGAACTCGCGGAACTGCGGGAACACGTTCTTGTACGACATGGTCTTATGCGTGCCCTCATGCACCTTCTCGTACACGTAGTTCGCGATGACCATGTCCGTAGGATCGGAATCGGCCGTCTGGGTGCGCAGGTAGTCCATAACCTGGCCAAGCGCGGATTCGTCCAGCCAGTCGTCGGAATCCACGACCTTGAAATACAGGCCGCGCGCGTTTTCCAAGCCGGTGTTCACGGCGCCGCCATGGCCCTTGTTCTCCTGATCGATAGCACGGACCACGCCGGGACGGCGCTTCTCCCATTCGTGGATCTTCTCGCTGGTGTTGTCCTTCGTGGAGCCGTCGTTCACCAAGATGATCTCGACATCGTCGCCCGCGGGAAGAAGCGATTCCACGCAATGGTCAAGGTACTCTGCGGAGTTGTAGCAGGGCACCACGAACGAAAGCACCTTGCGGGCAGGTTGCTCCGGCATGGCTTCGGCAGCGGACGACGGCTGCGAGGCCTGCCCGCGGGACTCGGTAACGGCCATATGCTTCTTCTCCCGATTCTATTCGCACAGACGGTCGGCCAGCTGCAACGCACGGCCGATGATGACGTCCATATTGTAATAACGGTATTCCGCCAGGCGCCCGATGGGGAAGAAATTCGGAAGGCTGGCAGTCAACTTGCGATAACGCTCGTAATGCGCGTTGTTCTCATCGTTGATGATAGCGTAATACGGGATCTGCGTTGCGGGGTCGGTGTAGGAGTGCGAGTACTCCTTCATGATGGTGGTCTTGTCGCTTTCCTGGCCCGTGAGGTACTTGAATTCCGTGATGCGCGTGTAGTCCTCCGTGACCGTGTAGTTCACGGTGCCGCACGGTTGGAAGTGCTCCTGGTCGTACGTCTCGTACACGAAGTCGAGCGTACGGTACGGCAGATGGCCGAAGCGCGCCAGGAACAGCTCGTCGAGCGGGCCCGTATAGATGATCGGCCCTTCGAACGGGCGGTTCTTCAGCGTGATGGCGGAAAGCGGGGCGTCCTTGTCGGGGCTGGCGAATTCAAGCCCCAGCACGCTTTCGGCCTCCACGTTCAGCGCCACATCGATGTTCTCGTGCGAAAGCATGTTCTCGAACAGCACCGTGTAACCGTCGGCAGGCATGCCCTGGTAGGCATCCTGGAAATAGCGGTTGTCACGGCTGATGAACACCGGGACGCGCGCCACGACGGACGGATCGACCTCGTCGGGCGTCAGCCCCCACTGCTTCTGCGTGTAGTACAGGAACACGTTCTCGTATACGAAGTCCGCGATCTCGGAAAGCTCCGGGTCCTTCTGCGCGCGCAGCTCCGTGATGGTGACCTTCTTCTCGTCGCCGAATGTGTCGATGAGCTTCTGGATGCGCTCCGCTGCCTTCTCCTTGCCCCAGACAATCTCCATGCTGTTCTTGTTGAACGGCACCGGGATATACGTGCCGAACCAGTTTGCCAGCACCTCGTGCTGGTAATCGCGCCACTCCGTGAACCGGTTCACGTAATCGAAGGCGCGCTTGTCGTTCGTATGGAAGATGTGCGGGCCGTAGCGGTGCACGAGAATGCCCGCCTCGTCGTACTCGTCGTACATGTTGCCGCCGATCTGGGCGCGTTTTTCGATGATCAGAACGCGGCTGCCCTTGCGTTCGGCCAGCTCGCGTGCCACGACGCTGCCCGCGAAACCGCTGCCGACGACAACCGCATCGTAATCGCTGCTGTCGATGGCGGAGAAATCGACGTATCGCACTGCCATGGAAACCCTCCAATATCACTACATCCGGAATGCTTGCACGCAGGCGCATTCGCCCGTGCAAGCGCAGGCATGCCGTATTCAGGCTGCGCCTCTCGCAACCTCCGAATAGCCGTTCGCCCGGATACATCCCTGTAAACGCAGAAGGAGCGGTCATGCGCCGATATGCACACGCCGCTTCCCAGTTGTTTCCCATTCTACCGTCAGGCCCCGTGTGCTAAAGGTATCATCATAAAGACAGGACAACTTGAAAGGGGTTTCATGAGCGCATTTCTGAACGGTCTCATCGACCGAGCGAAACAAGATAAGAAGACCATCATCCTTCCGGAAAGCGAAGACGAGCGCACGCTGCAGGCAGCCGAGAAGATCCTGGCTGACGGCATTGCGAACCTGATCCTGATCGGCGATCCGGAGACGATCAAGGCGCAGCCCTACAACCTGGAGGGCGCGCAGATCGTGAATCCGCTGACCGACTCCCGCAAGGAGGCGCTGGCCCAGCTTCTGTACGAAACCCGCAAGCATAAGGGCGTGACGCTGGAACAGGCCACGGAGAAGATCAAGGATCCGGTGTGGTACGGCATCATGCTCATGAAGGACAACCAGGCGGACGGCCTGGTGTCCGGCGCCTGCCATCCCACCATCGACATCCTTTCGCCCAGCCTGCGCGTGCTGAAGACGGCCCCGGGCGCGAAGATGGTCAGCGCATTCTTCATCATGGTGGTGCCGGATTGCCCCTACGGCGACGACGGCCTGTTCTTCTTCGCGGATCCCGCGCTGGAGATCCAGCCCACCGCCGAGAAGCTGGCGCAGATCGGCGTTGCCACCGGCCGCTCGTATCAGGCGCTGCTGGGCAAGGACCCCACCATCGCATTCATGAGCCACTCCACGTACGGCAGCGCAAAGAACGACGACGCGCTGAAGGTCGTGGAGGCCGTGAAGATGGCGAAGGAGCTGGCCCCGGACCTGAACCTGGACGGCGAGATGCAGGCAGATGCCGCTATCGTCCCGTCCGTCGGCGCCTCGAAGGCTCCGGACTCCCCCGTCGCCGGCAAGGCGAACGTGCTCATCTTCCCCGACCTCGACGCCGGCAATATCGGCTACAAGCTGGTCCAGCGTCTGGCGAAGGCCGAAGCTTACGGCCCCATCCTGCAGGGCGTGGCCGCTCCCGTGAACGATCTGTCGCGCGGCTGCACGGCAGAGGATATCGTGGGCGTGGTTGCCATCACGTGCATCCAGGCGCAGGCCAAGGCCGCAGCGGAGGCGGCTGCAAAGTAGCTTTACGCGCTTCCCAACGCGAAACACATGCGGGCAGCCTTCGGGCTGCCCGTTCTTTATGCCGCAGAAAAGGGGCGGACCGTTCGATCCGCCCCTGTTGGCGCCGAAGTGCGAAATCGCATCGCCTTATGCCTCCGGCAGGCTACTTCGTGCTGAAGCTCCTCTTGCCGCTCCACGCGGAATAATACGTCGCGGACCCGCTTGCCTTATACGTGCGAACCTGTACGTAGTACTTCTTATGCGCCTTCAGCTTCGAAAGCGTCTTCTTCGTCACGGAGGCGCGCTTCACGGTCTTCGTTTTCGCCCCGGTCATGTTCTTATGCGCGGAATAGCGAATCTGATAGCCGCCGACCTGCGTCGAGCGCTTAGCCCACGTCAATTTGCACGAGTGCTTCGCCGCCTTCACGGACGTAATCTTCGTAGCGCGGGGCACGACGGAGAAGCGCAGCGTCACGCTCTGCCCCTTGTAGGCCCCCTTGCCGACAACCGTCACCGTATAGGAGCCGACGTTCACGCGCTTGCCGGAATACACCAGCTTCACGTTCGCATTCGACTTCTCGTGCTCTTGTAGGCCACCTTGCCGGCTAGCGTCACCTTTACAGCAGGCGCATGCTTGCGGCCGTTGTAGGCCACGCGCGTCTTGTTCAGCTTCGCCTTCAGGATAGGCCTGCACGTAACCGTGCGATACGTTACGCCGTCCTTCTGGCCCGTCGTCGCAACGGATACGCGCTTGTAGCCTTTGACGGTGCCGTACTTCACGCTCGAACCGGTGTAGACGCGCTCCACGCGATCCGTGGCGATGGCTTTGCCCTTCTCATCGACGTAATGGATAACGTAGAACTTCGACTCGTCGGAGGTCTGCGACTGTTTATAGAACTTCAGGGATTGCAGCGGATGGCCGTTGAAATCGAACAGGCTCTGATTGTCCCAGCCGGAACCGCCGGTCACCTTCTGCCCCTTGTAATACACGGAGCTATCGGGCGCATATCCGATGGCGCCATCGGAAGCCCAGCCCGTTCCCATCTTGTTCGCAACTTCCTTGTTGTACTTCCAATTCGCCCAGCCGGCCTTCACGGGAATCCAAGCGGGCTCCCAGTAGAACGCGCCGAGGCCGTTATCCTTCGAGAGCATGGCCTTGTACTGGTCGGACAGCACATCCACCTGGCCCTGGACGCCCACCTTGTAGACGCTCGTGTCCGCAGTGCCCTCGCCCAGCTGGTTCGTGGTGCCGTCCGCATCGCTCATGCTGTTCAGCCAGCTGGTCTCCAGCACGCAGAACAGCTTGCCGTAGTCAGCAGCCGCATCCTGTGCCGCAGACAGCTTCTTCGTGGTCTGATGCCAGAACGGGTAGTACGACGTTCCCAGCACATCGTAATCCACGTTGTGCTTCTTCCAGACGTTCAGGATAGAGCGGTACTTCTTAGCGTTCGGACCTTCCAGATGCAGCGCCACAAGCGTCTTCGGAGAAACCTCGCGCGTGGCCTTCGCGCCGGCCTTCAGATACTTGCACAGCACATTCGCCGTGGATTCGTTTCCCCACGCTGCCTGATAGCTGCTCTGCACCGTGCCGGCCATGCCCTTCGTGATCTCGTTGCCGATCTGCACCATGCCCACATCGCAGCCGGCATCCTGGAACTGCTTGATGGTGTCCTTCGTGAACGTGTAGATGTCGTTTGCGATGGCGTCCGTGTTGCCGGCATCGCTCTGCCACGCCTTCGGCAGCTTCTGCACGCCCGGGCTGGCCCAGAAATCAGAATAATGGAAGCACAGGAGCACTTTCATGCCGTACTTCGCGGCTTCCTTTGCAATCTTCAGATCGTTCTCGACGCTGTTCACGCCGCCGCCGTACACCTCGCCCTTGTCATTGTATGGATTGTTCCAGATGCGCAGCCGGATGTAGTTCACTCCGTTGTCCGCGAGCTCCTTCATCAGCGGCGTCTCGTTGCCGTCATAGTCGTAGAATTTCACGCCGGCTTCGTTCAGCGCCTCGTACGACGAAGCGTCAACGCCGCGGATAGCAGTGGAATTCATGCCCTTGATCTGCGAGATGTTGACGCTCTGGTTCTTCAGGCCGCTTTCCAGGCCGTACTTGTAGATGGTTTCCTGCGTCGGCGTCCAGGAAACGTCCTTCTTCTCACCCTGAGCGTAGGCGAACGTGGCAAGCGACGTCAGGGCATGATCGCTATCGAAAACGGAGTTCCAGCTATCCACGTATTCGCCCTGGTTCAGCACCAGACCGCTCGCGTTGTTCGTAGCGGCAGTTGCCTTCAGCATGCCGTATATGTTCTTCGCCTGCGACTCCGTCGTCACGGATGAATCCGAGTAATCGTAGCGCGGATACGTGATGTTCGAAACGTAGCACGTAGCCGTCCTGCCCGCGCTGCTCTCCGTTGTCTGGAACTGCTTCACCATATCCTGCGCGTACTGCTTCTCATCGAAACCGCTGTAAGCATACAGGTTCACGCCGACATAGTCGTACGAGCACGGGATCCAGCTGGAATTAAGATGGCTGCTATCGACCACGTATTGTATGCCGGACGCATCATCCGGCGCTGCGACGCTGAAGCCGACCTTCACGCCGTCGCCCTTGACCAGAGTCGCCAGATAGCGCATGGCCATCCAGCCCTTCCAGGCATTCTCGTCGCCTGTGTAGCCCAGGAAATTGTAATTCACCTCGTTGCCGATGGTCACCAGGGAAGGCGTGGCGCCCTGGTCCTTCAGGTACGAGAGCGTTTCGTTCGTATAGTCGACGGCATGGTGGATGGCCCATGTCTCGTTGCTGCCCATATCCGTCTTGCCCAGCTCTTCGCCGCTTATCTTGTCATTCCAACCGTCCGGAAGCGTCTGGCTGTCCTTCGACGTCACGGAATTCGAATACATGAGGATGACATTCGTGCGCAACCCGGCCGCATTCGCCGCCTTCACGGTTTTCGCTGCATTCTCAAGCGAGAAATACTTCGCATCGTCCGTTGCCTTCGCGGCATCCACTGCAACGCGGACGGATACGGTGTTCACGCCCTGATCCTTCACGTAATCGAAGACGTTGCCGACCTTCTTGTAGTTGTAGTCGTGAAATACCTTGCCATCGGCTACGTCCTGCTGGTAATAGCTGAAGTCCAGCCCCAAAATGGAATCATCGTTGATGCCATCGATTTTCGAGAAGCTGTCGAATACCGACTGCTCCGTCGAACTTTGACTCGACGTGCTGCTGTCGGCTGTTGCCGTGTCCGCGAACGCAAGCGTCGCCGATGGCGTGAACGCTGCGACCAACGAAAGCGACAGCAAGCCTGCAAGCAGCTTGTGCCCAATCCCCATTTCTCTTTCCTTCTCTCCCCTAATCGACACAATGCATGACAAGATATAGCACCCGTGCATGAATCGAGGAAGATTGACAGAGTAGACAGTGTGTTAGATTTGTCGTTATAGATTGTAAGAATTAATGAAGCGGGAACATCATCGGAGAAATGCGCTAGCTCGCATCCGCTTTCGCCGCATGGCGCCCCATGAATACGCCCAACATGCATACGAACGCAATAGCCGAAAGCACGAGCAGGACGATGACGGCAGATTGCGTTCCCGCGACCGTTCCCGTTACCACGTTCGCATCTGCAGCCTGCGCCGTATTCATGATGCTGGTGGCCACAGCCGTGCCCAGTGCGCCGCCCAGCTGCTGAAACGTCTGGAAGACGGCATTGCCGTCCGTCTTCGAACCAGACGGCAGATACGACAGGCCGTTCGTGATGCTGTTCGCCATAGAGAAGCCCTGCGAGATGGGAATGAGCACATAGACCAGCGCAATGACCCAGGTGTATTCGCCGAAACCGAACAGCCAGAAGCAGAGCATGGCGGCAAGCTGGACCACCGCGCCGAATATCAAGGGCCGCTTCGAACCCAAGCGGTCCAGGATGCGCCCGCCGATAGGGGCCAGGATGGCGCCCACGATACAGCCGGGCACCAGAAGGCAGCCGGCGTCGAATTCGGACAGATGCAGCACCACCTGGCCGTAATAGGGAATCAGGTAGCCCAGACCCAGCACGATCATCTGCAGAAGCACCACATAGAACGTGCTCAACGCAAATGAGCGACTGCGGAATATCCCGATGTGGATAAGCGGCTGGGACGAACGCACGGACAGCATGCAGAACAGTGCAAGGAACACGACGAACGCAACCAGCAGGCCGATGACCTGCACGCTTCCCCATCCCGCCGTGCTGGCAGACGACGTGGCGAACACCAGGCAGACGAACGAGGCGGACAGCAGCAGGAACTGGCTTACGTCGAAATGCACCCGCGATGTCTCCGACGACTGGCGGATGGACAGGACGCCGACCGCGAACGCGGCAACCAGGAACGGCAGCAGCACGACGAAGATCATGCGCCAGCCCCATATCCCGATAACGAAGCCGCCGAACGAAGGGCCGACTGCCGGCGCCATAGCCGTGATCAGCGTGCCGAGCCCCATCATGAACCCGATGCGATCGAGCGGAGCCTGCTCGATGATGATGTTGAACATCAACGGAAGCGCCATGCCGGTGCCCACGGCCTGGATCACGCGGCCCAGCACGATGAATGCGAATGCCGGCGCCACGGCGCAGATGGCCGTACCGGCGATGAACAGGCAGATGGCAACCACGAACAGCGATTTCATGCGGAAGCGCCGTTTCAGGAACGCCGAGATGGGGACGATGCACGTAAGCACCAGCAGGTATGCCGTGGTCACCCATTGCACGGTTGCCGTATCCACGGAAAATTCGCGCATCAAAGCGGGAAACGCCACGTTCATGGCCGTTTCGACCACCACGCCCGCAAACGACATGATGCCGCAAGCGATAATCGACAGCACCAGCTTCGCGTCTAGTACACGTTCGTTCTCATCCAGCAACCGGGCGCCCCCTTTTCTCCAGCCTCCCTTACTACGGTACGCGAAAACATTTCGCAGAGATGAACGAACGGAATACCGTCACAATCCGCAAATAAATAACGGCCGGGCAAGCGGGATGCACCCCTGCCCGACCGTTTCGTGAGCTCTGCGCGGAGCGTTATTACTCCTGAGCCGCCTGCGCTTCCTTCGCCTCGATGTTCGCCTCGCGGACGACCTGATACGTGTCGCGGGCGATCATGTACTCTTCGTCTGTGGGGATGACCAGGATCTGCACATCGGAATCGTCTGCGGAGATGATGCGCTCGAATCCGCGCATCTTATTGCGCCGCTCGTCCAAGTGGATGCCCATCTGGCGCATGCCGGAGAAGATGAGCGAACGCACCTTGTTGCTGTTCTCCCCCACGCCAGCCGTGAGCACGATGGCATCGACACCGGCCATGACGGCGATGTAGGACCCGATGATGCGCTTGATGGAATACGCGTACATCTCGTATGCAAGGGCAGCGCGCTCGTTGCCCTTATTCGCCGCCTCGTCGATGGTACGCAGGTCGTTGCTGATGCCCGAGATGCCCAACATGCCCGACTTCTTGTTCAGGATGTCGTTCATTTCCTGGGGGCTCAGGTTTTCGTGCTCCATGAGATATGTAACGATGGCGGGGTCCAGCGATCCCGAGCGCGTTCCCATCATGAGGCCGTCCAACGGCGTGAAGCCCATGGACGTGTCCACGGCAATGCCATGGTCCACAGCCGTGATGGAGCCGCCATTGCCCAGATGGCAGGTGATGAGCTTCAACTCGTCAAGCGGCTCGTCGAGCATCTTCGCGGCGCGGTAGGCAATGTAGCGGTGCGACGTGCCATGCGCGCCGTACTTGCGGATACCATACTTCTCGTAATATTCGTACGGAATGGGATACATGTACGCCTTGCGCGGAAGCGTCTGGAAAAACGACGTGTCGAACACGGCGACCTGCGGAATGCCCGGCAGCGATTCCTGGCAGGCGCGGATACAGGCAACGGCGGGCTTGTTGTGCAGCGGCGCCAGCTCCGAAAGGCGGTCGATCTTCGCGATAACGTCCTCATCGATGATGACGGAGTGGTCGAAGTAGTTCGCGCCCTGCACGATGCGGTGGCCGATGGCGTTGATCTCGTCGAGCGACTCCAGGCACGCATGCTCGCCCTGAATCAGCTCCTTCAACACCAGCTTGATGGCCGTCTGATGATCAGGCAGCGGCGTGTCGATGACCACCTCGTCGTCCACGCCGTGCTTCAGGCGCGAGTCGGGCGCGCCCACGCGGTCGCACAGGCCCTTCGTGATGATGCGGCCTGTCTCAACATGGACCAGCTGGAATTTCAGGGATGAGGAACCTGCATTAACCACCAGTACGTGCAAGAGAGTCTCCTAACAAAGCAATGCTATGCGAAATGTTTCTTTCCTATTCTACTGAATGAGGAAATGAGAGGAACGCACGCAGGCCGACACTCGGCAAGCGGCAATCCGCGAACGGACTGCCGCTCGGCATCCCATACGCACCGCTCCGCCTGCCAAGACGCTAGTCCGCAGCCTGTTCGCTGTGCGTTTCTCCGGGAACTTCCGCAGGAGAGCCGTCGCACATGCGGCCGCCGCCCATGACGTGGATATGCAGGTGCTTGACCACCTGGCGCGCATCTTCACCGGAATTCACGACGGTGCGGTACCCGCTCTCGTCCACGCCCTTCAGCCGCGCGACGGTTTTCACCTGGGAAAACAGATGGCCCAGCTCGTCGGCGGGAATATCATCGGACAGATTCACGTAATGGTTCTTCGGAACGATGAGCGTATGCACCGGCATCTGCGGGTTCACATCGTCGAACGCGAACACGTAATCGTCCTCGTACACCTTGTTCGAGGGAATCTCCCCCTTGATGATCTTGCAGAACAGGCAATCGTCGTCCAGCATGGCGGCTCCTTCCAATTGCGTTGTCGAATACGGTCTATGCTAGCGTATTACGCCTTGTGGAGCGTGGAATCGATCTTGTCGTCGCTTTCCACCTGCTCCAGTTCGCCCATCAGCTGGTCCACTTTCTGCTGGGCGCCGTCCAGGCGCGCCCGCAGGGAACGGAGCAAGGCCACGCCGCGCTCGTAGCGCTTCAGGCTCTCCTCAAGCTCGAGGCTGTTGTCCTCCAGCGACGAGACGATCTCCGACAGCTCGTCCATGGCCTGGCGAAACGTCAGATTCTCGATATCGGTCGGAGCCTTCGTGCTCTCTTCGGTCATTTCTCCTCCTTATTCGCAAGGTCCGAGACGCGCGTTCTGCGCGCACCCTGGACCGTACAGTCTATGCAGCCGTCTGCCACGGTGACGGCAAGCGATGCGCCCGGCGCCACCTGGTCGACGGAATCCACCACGCGGCCTTCCCCGTCCTGCACCATGGCATAGCCGCGTCGAATAACGGCCAGCGGCGACAGGTCCTCCAACCGCGATGCCGCCAACCCGAACCGGTTCTCGTAGGGGGCCAGCAGCGTTTTTCCTGCCGCCTTCAACGTGCGCACCTCGTCATCCGTGTGCCGTTGCGCACGCTCCATGCGCCCGCCCATGGCCCGGGCAAGCCGCGCCTGCATCTGCTCCGTGTCGCGCGCGGGCGATTCCAGGATGGCCTTCCCGGCGGATCGGAGCACCTGCCCGTACGACGCAAGCGCCGCCTGGTCGCGTTGGACGTTCTGCGGAATGGCAAGCGAAAGGCGTCCGGCAAGCCCCTCGACCTGCTGGCGGCGCGGAGGCACGAGCGAACGAGCCGCCCGATCCAGCTTATCGGCCGCCAGGTCGAGCGTCTGCGCATCGGAAGCGAACAGCGCGTTCGAATCGCGCATGACGGGACGGTCCGCCAGCGCGGATAGCGCCAGGTCAAGCGACTCTATCTCCCGCTCCAGCGCAGCCGTCAGCCGTTTCGCAGCATGGTCGAAGCCCACATCCAGATTCTCGCGCTTCGCGCTCACGGCTTCGGCGGCTCCAGTGGGCGTGGATGCCCGCCGGTCGGCCACCATGTCCGCGATGCTGGTGTCGGGCTCGTGGCCGATGCCCGTCACGACCGGCACCGGGCAGTCCGCGATAGCGCGCGCCAGCTGCTCGTCGTTGAACGGCATCAGGTCCTCGAAAGAGCCGCCGCCGCGCACAAGCAGCACCACTTCCGCACCGGCGTCGACGACGGTCTGCATGCCCTCGATCAGGTGCTTCGGGGCATCCTTGCCCTCGACGGGCACGCCGGCCAGCAGCACGCGCGCCAGCGGAAAGCGGCGGCGCAACGTGCGCAGCACATCGTGCACCGCCGCTCCGCGCGGCGACGTGACGAGGCCGATGGCCTCGCTGTACTTCGGAATGGGACGCTTGCGCTCGTCCGCCGTCAGGCCCTCGGCCGCAAGCTTCTTCGCAAGGTTCGCCACCTTCAGGCGCAGATCGCCCTCGCCGGCAAGCGACAGGTTGAACACGTCGAAATTCATGCGGCCCTTCGCCGCATACAGCGTGAAACGGCCCGTCATCTGCACCAGCATGCCCACGCGCAGCGGCACGTCCATGCGGTCGAAGCGGTTCTTCCACATCATGCACGGCATGCTGGCGCTGTCGTCCTTCACCGTGAAGTACACGGCCTTGTACCCGCGTTTGTTGCTGACCTCCGAGACCTCGCCCATCAGCGTCAGGGGAAACGACTCCAGCGCCTCCTTCGCGATGGACATGGCCTGCGAGACTGTCAGGACCTCGCGACCCTCTGCTTCGGACATTGCGCGCCGCCTGCTATTCGTCGCGCACGCTGAGCAGGTACACCAGGTTCAACACGGAGATCAACGTGGAAGCCACATACGTCAATGCGCAGGCCACGAGCACGGACCACGCACCCTGGCGCTCGGCCTCCATGATGCCCGTCTCCTTCATATACGTCAGGGCGCGATGGCTGGCGTCGAACTCCACGGGAAGCGTGACCAGCGAGAACACCACGGCAACGGCATAGAAGATGATAGCCAGGTTGATAAGGCCCGCCATGTTCAGGACGATGCCCACGATAAGGATGATCATCCACGTCTGCTGCGTGAAGTTCACCACCGGCACGAGAGCGGAACGAACCTTCATGGGCATGTAGCCCTGGTTGAACTGGCACGCATGGCCCACCTCGTGGCAAGCCGTGGCGACGCTGGTGATGGTGGCCGTGTGGAAGGCGTCGTTATCCAGCGTGATGCTGTTCGAGCGGGGATCGAAGTAGTCCTCGTCCTCGCCGCCTTGCCCGATAGGCACGTCCGTGATGCCGTAATAGCTCAGCATCTGCTGGGCGCTCTGCGCACCCGTCAAACCGGAGGAAAGCGGCACGTTCTGGTATTTGTTGATCTGATGCCGCACGTACCATTGCACACCGCCGCCGATGATCAGCGACACGACGATCAAAAGAATATAGGCCATAGGGTATCCTGTCCCTTTCCCCGGGGGTGCACCCGGATCTTAACGGTCTTTCAGGGCTCGGGGGTACGTTCGATGCAGAGCTTCCCCACGCCGCCGACGGAGAGCTTGATCCTGCCGTTCACCAGGTCCAGAAGCTCGGCGCCCACGATCTCGCGGCGCCATCCCTTCAGCAGCGGCACGTCCTCCGTATGCCCGCGGGCGATGGCAACCAACTGGTCGTGCGAGGCAAGCGTCTGGAAGGCGATCTCGTTTTCCTTCGCCCGATAGCGCACCAGCGCGCACATCAGGTCGACAACGGTGTCGACATTCGCCTCGTTGCGGCTCTTGCGCGACGTGACGGGCCATTCCTCCTGCGGGGAATCCAAGCCCTTGATGATGAGCTTCACCACCGTGCGCGCGTCCGCCGTGTTCAGCTTGTCGCGCATGCCGCGCACCATGAACAGCTGGTCCACGCTGCGCGTCTCGCGCTTGCACGACTCCACGATCTGCTCGTCCGTGACCACCCACTTGCGCGGGATGTTCGCGCTTTCGGCACGCTCCTCGCGCCAAGCGGCGAACTCGCGCGCAGCGGAAAGCTGCTTGCGCGACAGCTGGTTCACGCGCTTGAGGCGCAGGTAGCGCTCGCGCGGCTTCGTGTCGTACTTGTCGGGATTCACCAGCTCGTGGAAATCATGGTCCAGCCAATGCAGGCGGCCCATGTCCTCCAGACGCCGCTTCATCTTCGAATACACCTTGGGAAGGTAGATCACGTCTTCGGCCGCATAGCTGATCTGGCTGTCAGCCAGCGGACGGCGGCTCCAATCCGTATACGAGTCGCCTTTCTTCAGCTGCACGCCGCATTCCGCATGCACCAGCGCTGCATAGCCCACCTGCTGCGTGAAGCCCAGCAACGCGGCGGCGATCTGCGTATCGAACACGGGCCACGGCATGATGCCCAGCTCCCGATACAGGATTCCGACATCCTGCCGGCCTGCATGGAAGAGCTTCATCACGTTCGGGTTCTGCATGAGCGGGATGAGCGGCGTCAAGTCCGTGACCTCGAACGGGTCCACAATCACGTCCTCGTCGCGCGTTGCCATCTGCAGCAGGCAGAGCCTGGCATGGAACGTCTTCTCCCTCAGGAACTCCGTGTCGATGGCAAGCACATCGGAGTTCATCGCACGCCCGATAAAGGCATTGAGCTGGTTGCTATCCGTTATATACACGTCTCTTCTTTCGCCCTGCGGGCGTTTTGCGCCCGTCTGAGTGTATTATCATAGCAATCTGGTACCAGACAGAAAGCACCGGGGGCAGGGTTACCGTGAAACTACTCATCATCAACAATCCCCAAGCTGGATACGGCAACGGGACCATCTACGATTTCATTCGCTCCGTGGCGGACGATGATACGGAAGTGGTCCTGCGCACGCTGGGACCGAACACGACGACGGACAAGCTGCTTGCGGACGCATCGGATTTCGACCTCATCGTGCCCAGCGGCGGCGACGGAACCATCTGTAGCGTAGCCTACCGCCTGCGCAACACGGGCCTGAACGTGATGCCGTTCCCGGCGGGCACGTCGAACGCCCTGACGCTGAACCTCCTTTCCCCCGACGAGCCGCATGCGCTGGCGAAGCTGGCGAAGGAAGGCAGCGTCCTGGACTTCGACATGGGAGAGCTGTCGGCCGGCGGCGAGAAGCACGGATTCTCGCTGGTCGCCGGATGCGGCTACGATGCCACCATCATGAACGCCGCCCAGGAGAACAAGTCGAAGCTGGGGCCCATGGCGTACTTCCATGCTGCATTCAGCAACCCCGCCCCGACGCCGGCGCACTTCTCCATCACCATCGATGGGCAGACCATCGAGCGCGACGGCTTGTCCGTTATGGTGGCGAACTTCTCGAAACTGCAGTTCGAGTTGCCGCTCACGCATGAGAACCAGCCCCGCGACGGCCTGTTGGACGTCATGGTCTTGAAGACCCAGAACGCGTTGGAGCTTATTCCGGCCTTCATCACCACATGGCTGGACCGCGGCGGCGGGTTCCCCGACCGCGGCGACAACGTGGAAACGTTCCGCGGCAAGGACGTGCAGATCGTTTCCGACCCGCCGCTGCCGCTGCAGTATGACGGCGAGGCTACGAAGCTCACCACGCCGGCATCGTTCACGCTGATGCCGAAATGCGTGAATTACGTGGTGTCGGACGAATGCATGGAGCAGTACGGCGACGCACCCGTCTCAGAATCCGAGGAGCAGGCGCCGGAGCAATAAGCCTGCCGCCGCGCACCCGGCTGCTTCCGCAATGAACGCGCACGCCGTTCAGGCGCACATCCCGCTTCTGGACAGCAAAGCCCGAATACAATAAAAGCCCGCGCATCGCTTCGGCGATGCGCGGGCTTTTTCACGTAATGCGGATATCGGACTAGCGCTTCTGCCCATCGCCTTCGCCGCCCGACGGCGACGAATTGCCTCCGGGCCTGCCCATCTCGCGCAGCACCTCGCGCGTAAGCTCCTTCTGGCGCTGTTCCGGCGTGGGCATGGGCTCGCCGCTGGCAACCGCCTCGGCAGCTTCTTCCAACTGCTGCTCGTGCACTTCGCTGACCCAGGACTGGTACTTCGCGTTGTAGCGCATCTGCACGATCTCGATCACGATGGCGAATATCATGGCGAAGTACACCATCAGCTTCTCGAGCGACATATCCAGCAGCTCGATGCCGGAGCCGATATGCAGGCCGTCAAGCGTCAGCAGCACGCCGATGGCCGTGATGAAGATGAGTGCCAGGATCTTGAATTCCGCGTGCTTGTTGATGAAGTCGGAGATCCAGTCGATGAACACCATCATGGCGATGACGGCGATCATGACGGCCAGGATCATGACCAGCAGGTGGTTCGCCATGCCGACAGCCGTGATGACGGAGTCGATGGAGAACACGATATCCATGATCATGATGGTGAGCACGGCCTGCGGCAGCCCGATCATGCGCGTGTGTCGGTCTTCCACACCCGCGGCCTTCGCCTTCTCCTCTTCAAGCAACATCATGCCCACAAGTTCGGAGATGCCCTTGTACACCAGGTAGATGCCGCCGGCAAACATGACCACGTCTCGGATGGACATGCCGAACGGCCGGCCCTCTATCTGTATCGCATCGATGGTGAACAGCGGTTGCGTCATGGAAACCAGCCAGCTGGCGAAGCACAGGAACAGTATGCGCATGGCCATAGCGCCGGCCAAGCCCAATTTGCGGCCGAGCGACTGCTGCTTTGCCGGAAGACGGTCCGTGGTGATGGCGATGAACACGATATTGTCGATGCCCAGCACGAATTCCAGGAATATAAGCGTAACCAGGCTGATCCACGCCTCAGGCGTCAAAAAGATGGAGAAATCCAACGATCGCACCCCTTTATCATCTCGTCGTCTCCGCAATGCGCGCGCGGCTGAAACCGAATGCCCGAATGCCGTTGCCCAATCTGCTGCACGTACGGGTCGCCTCTCGGTGGCACGCGGGCAATGCCTGCGTCGTCAATGTTGGGTATAATACCCGCAAACCGCAGGATCAGGAGTCCACATGCCCGACAAACAGACTGGGAACACATCTCAACACGCGAAGTCAGAGGAAGACCAGCGTATTCGCTACCTGGATCCCGGGTCGCTGGCACGGCCCATCGATATGCCGCGGAACCAGCGCATGCTGGTGCTGGTATTCGTCGCAATCGCCGCACTCATCGGCGGCCTGATCATCAACAGCGTTCTGGGCAGCGCGAACTCCAGCAGCGACACCACCTCTCAGGAGGTCCAGCAGATCATCTCGGAGACGTCGGACCTGAATCTCCCCACGCTGGCCGACTACACCATCAACGATGCAGATGGCATCAAGTCGCGCCTGGACAGCGCCAATGTGGATGTCTACGACAATTCGAAGAACTCGGATGACGACCTGGAGCTTGTCTACATTCCCGACGGCATGAAGACCTCCGATGTAAAGGGCATCTTGAGCGACGGCATCAGCAGCGTGGACACGACGACCGCGGCACGCTACATCTGCGGCAGCTGGCAGTTGACCGGCAACTTCGACAGCGGCGTTGATCTGCGCGTGCGCTACTGCGATATGAGCGCCACCACGGCCACGGCCGCGCTGAAGGACGCCGCGAACTCGCAGGGCTACACCATCAAGAAGAGTGCGAAGCAGACAACGGACAGCGCCGGCAACACGTCCGTCTCCGGCACCACCACATACCAGGGCACCACGTACAAATGGACCATCTCCGCCTGCGACATCTCGAACGTCTACAACGTCAGCGGCATCCCGGATTCTGCCCAGTACGTCGGCATCCATCTGACGTCTTCGTAAGCCGCGAGTCTCCGTGATCTGCGGATCTCGCTTTCGCCGCAAGGCAAAGACGGCAAGTCAGCCTCCGAAACGCAACCTGTGCAAGCCGATCTGCGAAACTGCATTCCGCCGCAACGCAAACGGGCGGCCGATCATGCGAGGTCGGCCGCCCGTTCTTTCATCAGGTATGAGCGGTAAACGAAAAGCGCCCTGCGATGCAAGGCGCTTCCCCGCGCGGCGAGCATCCGGCAAGACCCGTCCGAAAGGACCGCGCCGCGCCGATGACCGTCAGTACCGCAGGTCGGCGGCGGCGCTGTTGATAGCACGGAGCATCTGGCGCATATGCGGCCACGCCGAGGAGCTGCCGCTGTTCATGGACGTCATGACGGAGACCAGGTACGTATGGCCGTTCTTGTCCATGACCACGCCGGATTCGTTCCACGTGGCCGGTCCGTAAATCCAACCGGACTTCGTCCACGTCTTCATGCCGTTCTTCCCATCGAACAGCTGACGGATGGTGCTGGCATCGGGATGGCGGAACAGGCCCAGCAGATACGAGGACTGCTTCTTCCCGCTGCGCAGGAACTCGTAGTTTGCGGTCCAGAGCTTGCCCAGCGTGCGGGCGCTGTAGGAAACCCACGGGTTCTTCGAGCTGAAATCGCCGTAAACGCCGGCCTCCTTCATCTGCTTAGCCATAGGCGAAGATCCGTAAATGCCGCGCATCTTCAGATACGCCTGGTTGTCGGACCACCAAATGACGTCATGGACGGTGCTGCGATACCGCGACACGCTGTTCGGATGGTACTTGTGGATGGCCGTGATGTACGTGCACTTCACCGTGCTGGCGGCCGGGCGCACCTTGTCCGCGTCATAGGCGAATCCCTCGCCGGTCTGCATGTCCACCACCACGAAGCTGACGTTGCAACCATACCGATGAATGCCGTTGACGGCCTTCTTCAGCCCGGCCAGATGCGACTTCGAGAGCGAATAGCCCGCATTCATCATCTTGATCTTCTTGGCGTTCGTGGCGCTGTTCAGAATGGACTGCAGCTTGCGCTTGTCAAGCATGTAGGCCGCCTTGCGAGACACCACCTTGAACGTCTTGTAAGCGGCATCGGATGCGGAGGTCAGCTTGACCTGCTGCCCGGACTTCAGGGCAGCGATGGACAGGTACTTACCCGTTGCGCGGTTCTTCAGCACGTAGGCCTTGTAGCTGCTCAGGTACAGCAGCTTCCACTGCTGCGACTTGCCCTTCGCAGTGACCTTCTGAACGACCGCGGTGCCCTGGGCGGCAAGCGCCTGGCCGGTCACGGAGGAGCGGAGCAGCATGTAGTTGCTCTTGCTGCTGACGCGCGTCAGGTAAAAGCGCTGCTTGGAACTGCCGCTGTACTTCGCGGACTTCACCGCACCGGACTGCGACGTGCCGGAAACGGCGAGCGCCGCCGCGGAGGAGAATTTCAGACCCACGGCCTTCGAGGAATAGACCTTCGTCTTGGCGCTCTTGATGGCCTTGGCCACCTTCTGGGCACGCGTGGGTTTCGCGGTCGCCTTCGACGAAGACGAGCTGGATGCGGAGCTGCCGGAAGACCCCGACGCCGAGCTGCTCGAAGTGCCGGAAGACCCAGACGCGTTGGAAGAGCCGGAGGCGCTGGACGAGCTTTCGCCCGATGCGCTTGAGGAGGTCGCGCCGTTCTGGCTGCTGCCCTCTGATGCAGTCGAGGTGCCCTCCTGGATTTCCGCAGACGTGCCGGCCACACCGGACGCATCGGCTGCCGCACTCTCCGTAGAGGCGGTAGAAGCATCCGAGCCGCCAGCTGCACCCTGGGCAAACGCCAACGGGCTTGCCCCGCCGACGCCGCCGAGCGCCAGCACCAGCACCAACGCACCCGAAACGACCGCCTGTGTTCGTTTTCTCATATCCCCTCTTTCTCTTGCATTGTTCCCTACACACAAACTACCAGGTTGGACGTTTCAATCTCTGAAAAATGTGTAACAGGCAGTACGCAGCGGCGCTTATTGTCTATGCCGCCGTTCGCGTATTATGGAACGGACGAATCAAACCACAGGAAGGGGACGCAGTGGATCAACGAGTATGGCTCATCACGGGCGCCAGCCGCGGCATGGGCGCCTGCTTTGCGAAGAGGGCCCTGGAGGAAGGCGACTACGTGGCGGCAAGCTCCCGCCGCCCCGAAGCGGTAACGGAGGCGCTGGGCGAGTCCGACCGCCTGCTGCCCGTTGCACTCGATGTGACGGATGCGGCATCCATCGCCGCAGCCGTCAAGCAGGTCATCGACACGTTCGGACGCATCGACGTGCTTCTGAACAACGCCGGTTACGGCATCTTCGGCGCGCTGGAGGAAACGTCGGACGCAGAGACGCGGGCTATCTACGACACGAACGTCTTCGGCACCATGAACGTGATCCGCGCAGTGCTTCCTCATATGCGCGAACAGCAGTCCGGTCGCATCGTGACCATCGCTTCCATGGCCGGGTATGCCACCGACCCCGGCGGCGCGCTCTACGACACGACGAAGTTCGCATTGGTGGGATTGACGGAGGTGCTGGCCCAGGAGCTTGCGCCGTTCGGCATCGAGGCCATGGCCGTGTGCCCCGGTATGATCCGCACGAACTTCTTCGGCAGCAATTCCATGAAGGTGCCGTCGCAGCTGCTGCCCGCCTACGACGGCACGCCGGCACGCGGCGCCATGGAATACTGCCTTTCTCATGATGGGCGCCAGTACGGCGACCCGGAGAAGGTCGCTGCGTTCGTGTACGACGTGACCACCGATGCCGATCCGCTTCCCACATGGCTGCCCGTGGGCAAGGATGCCATGAAGAAGCTGTTCGAGAAGTGCGAGACCATGATGGAGACGGTGAAGCCGTATTATGAGCGCGCCGCCGCCACGTCTTTTCCGCGCACGCCGAAAAAGGAAGGATGAGGAATCCGCATCGCGGAGCTGCGAGACATCCATGACGTCCGCTGACGTTGGTCAGCCGGTAATCGGAACCTCAACGAACCTTGGCTGAGGGGGCGCACGACTTCCGCTGCAGCTGAACCGTCTCTGCCTATCGCAAAAGCAACAAACGCAAAGCGCCCGATGATCGCTCATCGGGCGCTTCTCTATTTCTGCAGCGAATTACTTGTCTACAACCTCCACGTCGTCGGGAGAGACGTCGATGACGTCGTCCTCGCGCTCGCTGCTCTGAGCGCGCTTGGAACCGGCATCCTTCGCCGTCTTCGAGGCCCATTTCTCGGATTGGGACTCGTCGGGCTCAAGATCGATCAGCCGGCCGCGCTCGCTTTGGCGACCCATCCGGAACGCGATGATTACCAGGGCAAGAATAACAAGCAGTACCAGGAATTTGATCATCGGACCATCACCTGCCCTTTACGCAACGCGCCCTTCGCGGCTTTCGTAACCTTGTACTTCGCACCATAGCGTACCGTGCCCAGCTTCACGCGCTTCAGCTTCGGATTCGCCTTCATCAGCTTCGCCGTCGGGGCGCTTCCGCCCCTGGTTACGCGGTACATGGAACCGTTCTTCTTGAACGTGGCCCCCTTCGACATGACGCCCTTGATGGTTCCCAGGCGGGCGGGCTTGTTGCTGACCTTCGTCTGGCTGGAAAGCGCGTTTTGATGCGATGAGACGGACGCCAGCTTGCCGCCGGTGATGCGGATGGCCTTACCCGTGAACGCATTGCCGTACGTGCTGACGCGGTATGTGCCGCCGGTGATTCTCAGATTGCCGTTAGCCCACACGCCGCAGACTAGCGGGTTCTTGCCGCCGACATTCTTCACCCGCAGCGAGCCGGGACCCTTTAGGGTCAAGTTGCAGTTTGCGAACAGGGCGTCGCCCAGCAGCACCTGGATGCTGTTGCTGCCCTGCAATCGCACATTCACCGTGTCCTTCTTACCCGCCTTGATGTACACGTAGGCCAACGTCAGCTTCTTCGGCACCACGCTGCTGGAAGCCCGCTTCAGCGTTGCGTTATCAATACCGGCGTTCGCAAGAGCGGCCATCTGCTGAGGCGTCATGCTTGCTGCGGAACCGGATGCCGTTGCCCCCGCCCCCGAAGACAGCGAAGACAGGCTGGTGCCGGCCAAAGAGGAAAGCTTCACGTCCTTCAACGTGAGCGTATTCGTCTTCGCATTCCAAGAGACGGTACCGGATGCAACGCCGGCCGTCCCGCCCTTCACCAGGTTCTGGTTGTTGCCCACCATGACGGTGGTGACCTTCGCCTGTGCCGGGACAACGGCGAACAGGCTGCCTGCAAGTGCCAACAGCATCGCTGCGGCGCACAGTCCGAACACGTGGCGTGCTCTCAGTTCCGCCCTCATGGGACCCCCTCCAACAATTGCTTTAGAAGAATTGTACAGGATGGGCGTCCCGAATGCCGTTTGGTTGCCCAAGCGTCAGTCAACGCCACGTGCCGCCGGATACACCCGTGAGGACGCCGTACCCCGGACAACGCAAGTCGCCGGCATACACCGCAGCCGTGTTACTTCAACTTCAGCGCGTAATAACCCGACCCGGTGTCATAGCGCGATACCTTGAGATAATACGTTCCCTTCGGAAGCTTCGAATATGAGCGGAGCGTTCCCGTAGGATACGTGCCGTTCAGGGCAATGGTGCTGATCTTCTTCGAGCCCTTGTACAACGTTGCCCGCAATCCGCCGTAGTCACCGCCGGCGAACGTCTTTGCAGAGCAGGACACTTTCAGCTCGCGCTTCTTGCCGTTCTTTATCTTGTACCAGTTCGCGCTCTCCCCTGCCGCTACAATGCCCGTGGTCTTCTTGCCGGACTTCAGCGTCTTCGCCTTCTTCTTCCTTGCGGCAACTTTGCTTGCGACCTTGCTGTACGTGTACTTCACCTTGTAGACGGGCGTATTCGACTTCACGGCAATGTAGTACGTGCCCTTCTTGACGCCGATGTACTTTCCGTTCGATGCCTGGAAATAGCTGCGCCAGCCGCCCGTCAGACTCTTCTTCTTGCTGTTGCACGCTTTGATGCTGAAGCTGCTGGGACTTGAGGAAACACCGCTCAGCGAAACGGAGATATAGCCGCGCGCCGGCACGCTGACCTTGTGGTACGAAACGTACGAGCCGGATCCGTCAGTAGACGAATACACGTATGCATTCTTCTTCAGGGCCGTGTTCATGCCGTACGTGGTAATCGTCGCCTGACCAGCCTGCGTGCCGGTGTTGCGGAGCTGCAGGTAATACGTGCCCTTCTTCGGGATGCTGACGTAGCTGGTAGACGACTGGTACTTGCTTGCCGCAATAAAGCCCAGCCTGCTTCCCAACGTGCATGACTGCTCCGTGTAGATGCCGGCGCTCGAAGCCTTCGAACCGGCCTTCACCGTAAGCGCGACCGTGCCCTTGTCCAGAGTGACCGTCTGAACCTGCCCGATGATCTGATTCGCCGCAATGTCGTAGGACGTAGTGGCCGCTTGTGCCGGCAGTGCCAGGATGCATCCCAACGCCACCGCCGCACAAAGCGCGGCAACAGCGCTTGCCATCCTTCTCATAGTCGTCGTCATTCCGAAAGCCCCCTCCGGCTGTCTCCCGCGCATTATTCGCAGTAAAGCATCATTACGATTCGAACATTATAGCCGCCGAAAACAACATCCCGATAACGGCGAAATCATGTCAGGCGTTCTCGAAGCGCACGGATGCCGCTGGAAACGCGAAACGGCCGCCCCTTCGAAACAGGGCGGCCGTCAAGCGAGATGCTAAAAGCGCAATGGCGCTGCGTTCCTAGTAGTTGCCGTCGAAGAACTTCGAATCCTTCGGCAGCTCGTAGCCCGGGAAGTACGTGGCGAAATCCAGCTTCAGGTAACCGCAGAGGTTCGCCAGCTCAACCATGGTGTTGTCGTTCACCTGGATGCCGTTCTCGCGACGGTCCTTCTCGGCGAAGACCTCCTTTTCGCCATGCGTGTAGATGCGCTCCTGGCCCACGGCCTTCGGGCTTTCGCGCAGGCGCTGCAGATAATCCGAGAAGTTCTTCTTGATGTCCTCGGGATTGCCGAAGCAGGCGGGGTCAAGGGCCATGAAGCCGTGGCAGATGCCCGTCTTATCCGGGAACGTGCAGCAGCCATCGGAATTCACGCCCTGAGAAAGCACGCTGCTGAACAGCTCGCACAGCATGCCGTAGCCGTAGCCCTTGTGGCTGCCGGTCACCATGCTCGAACCGCCCAGCGGATTGATGCCGCCGCCGTTCTTCGCAACGATGTTCGCCAACACGCGCGGAGCGTCCGAGGTGGGTTCGCCGTTCTCGTCTACAGCCCACGCTTCCGGAATGGGCTTGCCGGCCTTGTTGTACATCTCCAGCTTGCCGCGCGTTACGACGGTCGTAGATGCATCGAACAGGAACGGGTACGGATCGGCAGGCATGGCAACGGCGATGGGGTTCGAGCCCAGCATGGCCTTCTTGCCGTACGTGGGCACCATGATGGCCTCGGAATTCGTGCAGGAGAAGCCCATCAGGCCCTCGTCGGAAGCCATCTTGGCATAATAGCCGGCAATGCCGTAATGGTTCGATTCGCGTACGGACACGATGCCGATACCCGTGGTCTTCGCCTTCTCGATTGCCTTGCGCATGGCGAAGTGGCCGATGAGCTGGCCCATACCGTTATGGCCGTCGATGACAGCGGAGATGGGCGTTTCGAACACCACTTCGGGTTCAGCCTTCGGATGGATGGTGCCCTTCTCGATGCCCTTGTGGTAGCGCACCATACGCTGCATGCCGTGGCTTTCGATGCCGAACAGGTCGGCCGTCAGCAGGACATCCTTGATGATGCCCGTCTGATCCTCATCGAAGCCGAATGCACGGAACACATCGTGGCAGAAGCCGTCCAGCGTTTCGAAATCCCATTTTACGTAACCCATGCTTCTCCTCCTGGAAATTTAAAGTCGCATGGATAGCAGTATACGCAAGCACAGACCAGGGCGTGCGGATTTCCATAGGAAACAAGCGCTCAGTCTCTGTGCTTGAGTTATTTGCACGATATTCTCACGTGCAAACACGATAGCACAGGTATTTGCGCGTTGCGCCGCTGCGTTAGATGCAGAACGCGGGAACCACGCCGTACTCATAAGAGGCCGTCGCATTGCCTACGGGGCTTCCGCTTGTCATGACGCAGTAGAAATCAGATGACGAGCCATCGTAGATGGAGCGTTCCCACCACATGCAGGGACTATCGCCGTCCTGCTTCACCAGCACCTGGTTGAGCGTGCCGATGTCGTACTTCTTGTTCGTCTCGCGTCCACAGTCCACACCGCAATCCTGGAAGAGCTGGTAGCGGCTGCCTTCTTTGTTGTAGAGCTTCGCCAGGGACCCGTCTCCATCGTCGTCGAGCGCGCCCTTTTTTACCTTGCCCGTGATCTCCACTGCGGAAAGCAGCCACAGCTTGTCCTTCGTCTTCGATGCCGACGTGCTGCCTGCCCCGACGTTGTTCGTCTTCTTCACCACGGACACAATCTGGCTGCGCAGGTCTTCCGGAAGCTTCTTCAATCCCTTCTTAGAGAGCCAGGCGCGGACGTCGGACTGCGCCCAACCGCCGGCGGTGGTGCCGCTGGCATTCGCCGACATGGTGGTCAACGGGCTGCAGAGCAGGAACGTTATTCCCGACAAGCTGCTGCCGTCCGATTTCGGATCATGGCGGAATCCGATGATCTGGGCTTGCACAGTTTTGCCGTTCGACAACGTGATGTCTTTCGTCTGCGTTCCGTCGAGTTTTCCCTCTTCGGTGCACAGATGGTAATCCTCAGCAATCTGAAGCGCATCGTCATTGGTGGAAGCCGTGGCAATAGCGTTCGAGAGGACTTTCAGCTCATCCCAGGAATAATCGTTGACGGAGTCTTTCGCAGCCAACTGCGTACCGTCGCTTTGCTCCACGGTTTTACTCGTGCTGCATCCGGCAAGTCCGAAGCAGACCACGACTGCCGTAACAAGTGCGAGGGCAAGCAGAAGCAACCTGCCATTCGCCCTTTTGGAATCTGAAACGCAAACCCCGCCCATGAAATCTCCCCGATTCAGGGCCCGGCACGCTACCGGGCATCTGATTTCATACTAGCGTTATACGGGCACGGCGACCTAAATGAACAGAAGTTATTCTGCTGATAGGCGAACGTTATCAGACGAAGAGCATGATGACGCCGATTACGGTCAACATAACGTACGTGAATTTCAAGAACGCTTCCTGGCTCATGCGCTTGTTGATGTATCCGCCCACCAAGGTTGCCGCGATCATAAGCGGAATGCACCCCAGAATAACCACGCCGACATCGGCCGTCATGTATCCGACATGCCAGGAATACAGTGAATACAGCACGTTAAGTATGAACCAATTCATACTGAGCGTTGCACGGAACTGGTCTTTTTCCGGCAGCTTCTGCGTGGCGTAGATGACCAGCATGGCACCGCCGCACACGAACATGCCCTGCAAGATGCCTGCAAGCGCAAGCGCCACCCACAGCAGCCATTCGGGAACGCCCTTCCGCTGCGGGAAGATAAGGTTCTTCAGGCCCACGACCAAAACGAAGATTGCGAAGATCTTCTTCAGGATGTCCAGAGAGACGATGGTATCCAACCAGATGCCCACGATCATGAACACGATCATCACGGCAAGGATGCGGGCAAGTTGGCGCCAGTCGATGTACTTGAAGCCCTGGATTGCAAGCAGACCGCACGCAAGGAAGCCCGCCACATTCAGCGAGGCAATGGATTCCTGAATGCCCAACGTCTGCATGCCCACGGGCATAGCGATGATGTTCCCGGCAAACCCCGTGATGGCATTCAATGTATAGGCAACGAAGAATGCTGCCCAGAAGATTATCTTTTCAGACATGGTGTCCTCTTTGCGATGCTGTGATCCGATATCGCCTCAGACACTATACATCTTTGCTTGTTTGACTAGAGTGTTAGCGTAGGTGCGTGTGACGACCTGAAGCCGCGGGTCCGCGGCGCGCTCGACGGCTCGGTCTTCGACTGCTCCTGGAGCTCATCGTAGGCCTTCGCCTTCTCGGCGTTCTCCTTGGACCGCTTCTCCCACTTGCGGGCCTCGACCTTCCAGTCGGTGTCGGGCTGCGATTCCCCGCCATCGCCCTGCGGCTGTACGGGATCGTTCTCTTCTGCCATTCCGGCTCCTCCTCCGCGCCGTGCGGCGCTCGTCTTCGGGGGCCGTGCGGCCCCTGTGGATGGTGTGTCGCCCGTCTCCGGGCATGAAAGAAGCCGCCAGGCGTGCGCCGCGGCGGCTTGATTCCGAAGTGTATGTGGTGGAGCGCGCGGGTGCCGACCCCGCTACCGACCGGTTATGAGCCGGCTGCACGTGCCGTCGTGCTTGCGCTCCGTGTGGGTGCGGGCGTTTTCCGGCGCGCCCGCCGAGCCGTGCGGCTTTTAACGTCCTCCGCCAGGACGAAAACGTACGCTAGAGGACCATGGTCGATTTGACCGCGATCTCGAGCACCTTCTCGAACGCCGAGCCGAGGTATTTCCCCACCTTTGCCATGCGGCCGTTCTCGCGAAGGTAGACGGCGCCGTCCATCGTTATCGTTATCGACTCGCCGTAATCTACGACGTCCCCGTTCATGTGCTTGAACATCGGGACGCCCTCTATGAGGCCCTTCGATGCGAGAGATTTGAGCACAGCCAGGAAGTAGACCTCGTTGATGCCGGCTATCTCGAGCGCCTTGGCTGTCGACGCCTCGACGCCTGCCTTCAGGCAGGCGTACGCGTAAGCCAGGACCTTGTAGGCGACCACCTCGAAATCGTCTTTGGCCAATGTTTCCTCCAAATGCAAGATGGTCGCGGCCGCGGGATTCGAACCCGCACGGGCCTTCGCCCACGCGCTCCTGGGGCGCGCGCGTCTGCCTGTTCCGCCAGGCCGCGATGTGATAGAATATTCATAAACGATGGTGCTTCCACCCGGGTGAGTAGCCTGGGAAGGCGGGCACCATCGCTTTTATACCCCGATTACCTCAAGAGTATCCAAGTCTCCATGTTGAATAAACGAGTCAACATTTTCATGAACCGTAGACTCGTTTTCATCTCCAATGTTCAGGAGGCTCATTAGCAAATTCTTTGTGCCATTACCGCCTACTTTTGAGCCGTACTCCTTTAATGAAGCGTCCTTAGTCAATCTTCCTATCTTTGAGAGCGACCTTGGAGTTTTTATCTCGTAGGCTGCTCCGTCAATCAATAAATCTGACGCTTTGAAATCGACATTTGTAGGAATCCAACGCACGCGCTTGCCGTGATTCTCGCAAGTTCTTGACGCAGCCCAAAGTTCTTCCCCATTAGGGCACGCCCCTACGATCTCTCGGCCATTTTTTTCGTATATGTATGCCCGGACATGTCAATTCCGAACGGCTCGCCAATATCACGGAGAAACCGGCCGACGGTAGAGCTGTAATTACGTTCCGTCTTCTCTTTCCTGAATGCCTTGCCGCACTCATCGAGGGCAGCGTCGAAGATGGCGGCCAGGTCCTTCGGGTTCGATTTCAGACCGGCGGTGTCCTCCCCGATCTTCGCCATGGACCACGCAGCCTTGACGGCGGACTTCTGCTTTCCGGTCAGCCCCTCCGCCGAGTCGATCTCCTTGAACTTATCGGCCAGATCGGCGCACACCTCCGGGTCGTACCCGTCGATGGCGGTGCGCCCCTTCCTGCCCGGGATGGCCACGCAGTCGCAATTGGCGTGCACGCCATGGCCGCCCCTTCCGAGCGCCGACTTCTCGCTGTGGTAGTCGAACCCCCTGCCGGCGAGCATCATGCAGAAGTCGCACGTCTCGCCGCCTCCGGGGACCCTCGCGTAGCGCACCTCGTACTTCTCGCAGTTCTTCAGGGTGTTGGCGTAGGCGCTTCGCCTGGCGTAGTAGCCGCCGAGCTGCGACACCATCCTCTCGAACGAGGCCTGGTCGCGCCGCTCTCCATCGAGCATGCCGGCGTAGTAGCGCACCTTGTCCTCGAGCATGTCCGCGTCTATGACATCGTCGAACATCTCGGCGCTCGCGTCGATGCCCTCGGACTCGCACACCCGGTCGAACAGATCGGCCGAGACGGCCTGCGCCCTGTCTCCGAAGACGGATACGGAATCGCCCAATATGAGGATCGCCGCCTGGCGCGCGTCCGAAACTCCGAGGCCCCTTGTCTCTGCCGAAAGGCGCGACAGGACGTACTTCCTCGCATCGGCCTGAATGCCCGCGAGGGCGTGCCTATACCTGAGCTGCTCCGCCGCCGTTATCTTCGCCATTCACCACCCCGTCCGATCCGAGAATGTTGCCGGCGCCGGCGAGCGCCTGGGACTTGCGCCGGTCGCTACGCAGCTGGTGCACCTGCTCGTCGTCGTAGCCCAGCTCGCGCAGCGCCACGTCCGAGTCGGCAAGCCACGGGATGGCCTGCACCTGGCTCATGATGGCCTGCGACTGGCTCACCGTGCTCGGGCGGTCGGGCTTGCGGAAGTGGACGTCGAGCGCCAGGCCGCGGGCCCTCTCCTCGTCGAAGGACGCGCCGTCCTCGCTGGCGAGCGCCATCAGGAACACGTTCGACAGCGCCTTCTTGCACGACTCTATGAAGCTCTGGATGTCCACCACCGCGTCCTCCTTGGACGCGTAGATGGCCTCGGCGCTCGACGGGTTGTCGGAGACGACGCCCAGGCTGGACAGCGGCACGCCGGTCGTGTTCGAGAACTGCGAGGCCAGCAGGCGCATGTACTCGATGTGCGGCTGCATCGACATCTGCGACAGCTGCCCGAACTGCGGCGCCTGCCCGTTCTTGCCCTGCGTGACGGTGAGGATGGAGCCGATGTAGGCACCGAAGGGCGACTCGGCTATCTTCTTTGCCGTCGCGGGGTCGGTGTTCAGCAGGTACTTCTGCGGGGCGGCCGAGAACGACGCCGCGGCCGCCATGTTCATCATCTCGCGCTGGGCGTCGTCGACCATGTCGCGCAGGCATGAACTCGACTTCCTATCGAATCAGGTAAGCGTACGAAAACCGAGGCACAAACGGGATTTCATCATAACGAGGCTCGCCACGGCGGCCGGCAGAACAATAGCTAACCTGCCGACAGAGCTGATAACCGCTGAAGCGAGGAAGTCCCGCAAGAGAGCCGGCAAGCACATCAAGCGGGACTAACTGAACTGGGCGGGGCTTCGGCTCCGCCCGGCACGATAAGTTTAGCATAGGGGGTCGAAAATTGACTAGCGGCATTGCACGCATCGCAAACAGTTCGTGATGACCAAATAAAAAAGCAGGCCAGGAAACCTGACCTGCATCTTTTATGGTGGGCGTTACAAGATTTGAACTTGTGACCTCTTCCGTGTCAGGGAAGCGCTCTCCCCCTGAGCTAAACGCCCATTTGTTGTGCTGTCCGAAACAGCGAAACGTATATTACCAGAAGATTTTCCTTTGTGAACCCCTATTTTGAAAATATTTCGAGCTAATAAAAAAGCGGCTCTTCCCGAAGGAAAAGCCGCTGTTCAATCTTGGAGGCGACGCCCGGATTCGAACCGGGGGTGAAGGCTTTGCAGGCCTCTGCCTTACCACTTGGCCACGTCGCCATTTGTCAAAAGAGCCGGCCAAGACATCTCTTAGACCGGCTCGATCATTCAATGGAGCGGACAACGGGATTCGAACCCGCGACCCCCACCTTGGCAAGGTGGTGCTCTACCAGCTGAGCCATGTCCGCTTGACGGGTGAACATATTACGTCGACGTTTCGTTGCTGTCAACGGAGAATTTCAAATTGTTAGGAATCCCTCCCAGAAGTTGAGCAGCCAGGACCGCAACAGCAAGTTTCTCCCGCCGCTGTCCCTACATTCTCTGCATTCTCCGCACGCGCAAGATGCAAAAAAAGCGACCCGCCTGAAAAGCGGATCGCCGATGCTCTTTGGAGGCGACGCCCGGATTCGAACCGGGGGTGAAGGCTTTGCAGGCCTCTGCCTTACCACTTGGCCACGTCGCCATTCATGAAAAGAGCCGGCCAAAGTACCATGCAATGACCGGCTTGGTTTCAAATGGAGCGGACAACGGGATTCGAACCCGCGACCCCCACCTTGGCAAGGTGGTGCTCTACCAGCTGAGCCATGTCCGCTTGACGAGCAAGTACTATACGCACAATCACTCGTTCGCGCAAGGGGTCAATTCGAATTTCTTCACATTTCTGCCCAAACGGGCTGCGCCATAGACCGGCTTTCCCTGACGACTGTCCCTATGACCCGCAGATCATACCGGGCAGCCGATCGAGGGAGTCGATAACGGGATAGGCGCAGGCAGCCTCTCCGTCCGAACCCAACTTGTGCTTCCTATCCAGGATGACCGCCTTGAGGCCTGCCGCAGTCGCCCCGTCGCCGTCGGCCTCCACGTTATCCCCCACATGGACGCACAAGGCGGCAGGAAGCGCTAAACGCTTGCACGCGATATCGAAAATAGCTGCATCGGGCTTGCGATACCCCACCGCCGCAGACGCAACTACCTCGTCGAAATACGGAAGCAGGCCCAGCCCGCGGAGCAGATCCGCAAGGCCGCTATCCCAATTCGAGACAACGGCAAGCTTCAGCCCTCCCCTCTTCAACGTGCGCAATGCTTCGGGGACATCCGGATAGACCATCCAGTTATCCGGCTTCAAGTATTCCTGGAACATGTCATGCGCCACGCCTTCGACGTCGTTCAGCGCCCCGGTAAGATGGCACATGAAGCGGTAGATGTCGTACCACAGCTCCACCGAACGCGAAGGAGACGCCCAGAAGCTGCCGTCTTTCATGTATTCCATATCGTAGTAGCGGTCGATGGTAGTCATATGCGGCTCCACATCCGCCGACGTAAGATTCGCCCCGTGGCGATTCGCCACCTGCACGAATTGCTGTGCAACAGATGGACAGGGATCGATAAGAGTACTCCCACAATCGAAGCACACGCCCTGTAAGCCGATATTTGCTTGAATGAAGCCTTCGACCATTACAAACCCCCTACTAGCCGTCTGAGAGCATCTCAGCGATTGACGGCACGCGTTCATTTCGTCGGACGATGCGCGAAACACCGTCATGCCAGCACTTCGCCCGCAGAAATGAAAAAAAGAGCGCCGAAGCGCTCTTATAAAATACTGGTGTCGGTGGCGGGAGTCGAACCCGCACGCCCGTTTAAGTGGGCACAAGCACCTCAAGCTTGCGTGTCTGCCTTTCCACCACACCGACAAGTAAACAGCGAAAGCTATTATATCGAAACTCCCGCCGAAGTAAACAGGGTGATTTTGCGATTATTCCGTCCGTTATTGCGGATTGATGGTCCCCTGGGGATAAATGACCATCAGCACCAACAGGGACACCGCGAACACCAATGCGAAGATGATGGTGATGCGGTCCAGATTCTTCTCCATGAGAGACGTGGACTGCTGCGTGCTGTACAGAGCGGAGGCAATGGCGTCGCCGACACCCGTGCCCTTGCCGGAGTGCAGCATGATGAACACGACCAGGCCAACGCCCGAAACCAACAGCAAGACGATGAAGAAAATTACCAGAGGACTCAAAACATCTCTCTTTCCAGTTATGAATAAAGCTTACGCAAGTGCTGAATTATACGGGTTGCACCCCTTGTTTGACAAGATGGTGTGGCTAATTGTCTTCAACGCTACAAGTTCTCCAATCTGCAGCGTAATAACCTGTCCCCGCTGAGGCTACGAACGGGCCGCAACCTCCACCAGCTCCTTGAACTCATTCGCCACCAAGCTAGAACCGCCGATCAGACCGCCGTCGATGTCGGGCTGCGCCATAAGGCCTTCCACGTTCGCCGGCTTTATGGAGCCGCCGTACAGGACGCGCGTGGTATCGGCGCATTCGTCGCCGAACATTATGCGCAGCTGCTGGCGGATGGCGGCGCAAACCTCCTGCGCCTGCTCCGGCGTCGCCGTGCGGCCGGTGCCGATGGCCCAGATGGGCTCATAGGCAATCGTCACCTTCTGCATGTCGATGTCGTCCAGGCCGGCCAGAGCAGCGCTGACCTCGGCCGTCACGAACTCGAGCGTCTGGCCGCTATCGCGGATGCCCAGGCTCTCCCCCACGCACACGATGGGTTTCATGTTGCCTGCCAGCAGGGCCTTGACCTTCTTGTTCACGTCCTCGTCCGTTTCGCCGAACAAGTTGCGGCGCTCGGAATGGCCCACGATGCAGTACTCGCAGCCCAGATCGGACAACATGGGAACGGAAACCTCGCCCGTGAAGGCGCCCTTTTCCTCCCAATAGCAGTTCTGCGCGCCCACGGCAATGTGCACTTTGTCGAAATCGAGCACGGTCAGCGCCGGCTTCAAGTCGATGAACGGCGGGCAGATAACAACGTCCACCTTGTCCAGCAGGTTCCTTTTCAGGCGATTCGACAGTTCCTGGGTAAGCACTACGGCCTCGGGAAGCTTGTTGTTCATCTTCCAGTTGCCGGCCATCATGGGTTTGCGCATAGTCGATCCTTCTTTCGAATTTTCGTTGCCTCATTCGAATGCGGCCTTCCTCAGCTTAGGGAAGGCCGCCGGGTAACCGTTATGTTAGTCCTCCAACAGGGGCGCGACACCGGGAAGCGTCTTGCCCTCCACCAGTTCCATGGAAGCTCCGCCGCCCGTGGAGATGAAGTCCATTCGGCCGTCCAGGCCGAACTGCTTCGCGGCAGCCGCGGAATCGCCGCCGCCGATGATGGTCTTGCCGGATGCTTCGGCGCAGGCCTCGCCCACACCGCGCGTGCCCGCCTCGAACGGCTTCATCTCGAACACGCCCATGGGCCCGTTCCAGAAGACGGTCGCCGCCTTCGCAATTTCCGCCGCATACAGCTCCACGGTCTTCGGCCCCACGTCCAGGCCCATCATGTTGTCCGGAATGGCGTCGATATCCACCGTCTTGCTGGCAGCATCTTCGGCGAACTTGTCCGCAACCACCACGTCCACCGGCAGCAGCAGCTTGACGCCCTTGTCCTTGGCCTTCTGCATGAGCTTCTTCGCGGTGTCCAGCAGGTCGTCTTCGCACAGCGACGTGCCGATGCCGTAGCCTTCCGCCTTCAGGAACGTGAAGCACATGCCGCCGCCGATCAGCAGCGTGTCCGCCTTCTCCATCAGCGAATCGATGACGCCGATCTTATCCGACACCTTCGAACCGCCCAGAATGGCGACGAACGGGTGCGCCGGATTGTCGAGCATGCCTTTCAGCGTGCTAATCTCGCGCTCCATGAGGAAGCCGGCGTACGCGGGCAGGAAGTCGGCCAAGCCGGCGGTGGAAGAATGCGCACGGTGCGCCGTACCGAATGCGTCGTTCACGAACACCTGGCCCAGCGACGCAAGCTCGCGCGTGAACTCCGGGTCGTTCTTCTTCTCGCGCTTGTCGAAGCGGACGTTCTCCAGCAGGAGCACCTGGCCGTCTTCGAGCGCATCGGCCTTCTGGTGCGCATTCGGGCCGATGGTGTCCGTGGCGAAGGCAACGGGAGCACCCAGCAGCTGCGACAGATGCTGGGCAACGGGGGCCAGGCTGTACGCCTCCTCGTAACCGGTGCCCGCCGGACGGCCCAGGTGCGAGATCAGGATGACGCGCGCATTCTGCCCCACCAGGTATTCGATGGTGGGTAGCGCCGCACGAATACGCAGGTCGTCGGTGACTTTCCCGTCTTTCAGCGGCACATTGAAGTCCACGCGGCACAGGACCCTCTTACCCGCCACGTCGGCTTGTTTCAAGGTGCGGATAGCAGCCATTGTTACATTCCTTTCAGTTCACATGAAAGCCGCCATTCAGCTTGATGGCGGCTTTCCCATTCTACACTCTGCCGAGTGCAGAAAAAGACCGAGGCCGGGCGTTGCGCTTCGCTCGGAACGCCGTAACGAAACGCAATGCGGTCGGCCTCGGTCGAAGATGCTTACAGGACGATCTTCACCAGGTCCTTGACGCGGCAGGAATAGCCCCACTCGTTGTCGTACCAGGCAATGACCTTCGCGAAGTTGCTCTCGCCGCCCATGACCATGGTCAGCAGCGAGTCGAAGATGGAAGAATGCGGGTCATGGATGATGTCGGACGAGACGATGGGATCCGTGCAGTACGCAAGGTAGCCCTTCAGGTACGTCTCGGACGCTTCCTTCATAGCGGCGTTGATGGCCTCGATCGTGACGTTCTTCTCCAGCTCGACGGTCAGGTCCACCATGGAGCCCGTGGGCGTGGGAACGCGCGTGGCCATGCCGTCCAGCTTGCCGGCAAGCTCCGGCAGCACCAGCGCCGTGGCGCGGGCAGCGCCGGACGTGGTGGGAATCTGGGAAAGGTTCGCGGCACGGGCGCGGCGCAGGTCCTTGTGGTTCTGGTCAAGGATGCGCTGGTCGTTCGTGTAGGAATGGATGGTATTCATGAAACCGCGCTGCACGCCGAAGTTCTTCAGCAGCACCTTCATGATGGGTGCCAGGCAGTTCGTGGTGCAGGAGGCGTTCGAGACGATGTTGTGCTTCTCTTTGTCGTACGTGTCGTCGTTCACGCCCATGACGATGGTGGCGTCCACGTTCTTGCCGGGAGCGGTGATGACGACCTTCTTGGCACCGGATTCCAGATGGGCCTTTGCTTCCTTCCCATCCTTGAACTTGCCGGTGGATTCCACGATGACGTCGGCGCCCAGCTTGCCCCACGGAATTTCGGACGGAACGCGGGTATGCGTGACGGGAATCTCCTTGCCGTCGACGATGATGGTGTCGTCGCCCACCTGGATATCCTGGTCGGCGCGGCCTTGGATAGAATCGTATTTCAGAAGATGGGCGGCAGAGACAAGCGAGCCCGGATCATTGATGGCAACAACTTCGAGGTCGGGATCTTCGAACATCGCACGGAACGCCAAGCGCCCGATGCGTCCGAAACCGTTGATACCTACCTTCGTAGTCATGAATACCCCTTTCGGTTGTCAGTAATGCGGCGCACCGTTTCGAAGGGACCGGGCAACCGCGCGCATCGGGAGAATACTCGCCCTCCGCACTTCCCACAAGTATATAGGAAAGCCCGAAATATGATGGAAACACACCCGGCCAATCTGGCAGGAACGTTGAAATTTCGGGCAAACGCACAATTTCGGGGATACATCGGTCGACATTTTATCCACATTTCGCAAATGAATAGCAATACGTTCGCATTCGTAAAGGCTGTATTTACTCACTTGCGGATGTCTGGGTACCGGTTTCTCACTTGCCTTCGTCGATTTCGCTTGCCATCTGCTCCACGCGGCGGACGCGATGGTAGATGGCGCTCTTCGAAAGCGGCGGATCCGCGTATGCTCCCAGCTCCTTCAGCGTGGCGCCGGGATAGGCGATGCGCAGGCTGATGTACTCCCGCAGCGCGGGCGGCAGGTTCTCCATGCCGTACCGGTCCACCACCTTGCGAATGGCCACGACCTGCTCGACGGATGCCTCCGCGCTCTTCGCCTGGTTTGCCATCTCGGCGTTCACCTGACGGTTCACGTCGTTGCGCACGCTTTTGATGACGCGCTCGTTCTCCATGGCCAAAACGCTCTGATGCGCCTCCGTCAGCGCAAGGAACGCCGTGATGGCGCTGCCGCTTTTCAGGTAGACCAGGTACGAGTTGCGGCGGTTCATGATGCGCGCATTGATCTTGTTCTCGCGCATGAGCTCCACGATGTCACGCGCAAGCTGCTCCGTCTCGATGGTCATCTCGAAGTGGAAGTCGCCCTTCGGATTCGCCACGAAGCCGGCGCCCATGAATATCCCGCGCAGGTACGCCGCCTGGTCGCAGCGCTTGTTCACGAGATGCGGCGCGATGCCGGCTACGAAGCCGGAGCCGTCGATGATGCCCAGCTGGCGCAGCACGTCTTCCATATGCGGCTGGCCGGGCACCGTGATCAGGTAGTTCGGCGTCTTATGGAGCACGCTGCGGCGCACGGTCAGCTCCGTGCGGAGCTTGAACAGGCCGTGCAGCAGGCGGATGGTCAGTCGCGCCACGGCCGGGATGTCCGTGGACATCTCCATGCGGTAGCGGCCCTTCCCGGAGAGGAACAGGCTGCCCTCGGTGCGCATGAGCCCCGACAGCACCGCCGCGTCGCAATGCGAGCACGTGGGCGCCACGCGGGTCATCTCGTTTTTCACATCTGTGGTGAAAGACATCTCTCGAAAATCTCCGTCAAAGCCTGCCGCAACGCCCGGGGGTTATGCCACAGGGGCGTCTTGGGATTGTAGAAATTGCGCACCTGCACGCCGGCGCCCACGGATTCGATCCAGCGCACATCCTCGAAGCTCACCGCCACCGGTTTCGCGGAATGAGCGCCGCCCATGACGGCCAGGCGCTCGTCCGTTTCGGATTCGGGCCCCAAGGGCGAAGACGAATGCAGCAGCACGTAGTCGAGAAGGCCGTCCATGCCGTGGTCGATGAGCGCCTTCACGTAGTCGCGTGCGCGCATGCCGCACGTTTCGCCCTGGACATCCGCGATGCTGCAGATGAACAGCGTGAACGCGCCGGATTCCCGGATGGCCTGCGTGACGCCGGGCACCAGCAGGTTCGGGATGATGGACGTGAACAGCGACCCGGGGCCCAGCACGATGACGTCCGCCTGCCTGATGGCCTGGAGCGCCTTGTCGTACGGACGGCAGCCGTCGGCGGAATCCAGCCACACCTTGCGCAGCGCATGCTTCGAATGGCTGGCGTTCGCCTGGCCCTCTATCAGGTTGCCCTCCACGTCAAATGCGGACAGGTACACGTTGTCCAACGTTGACGGATACGTGCGCCCGCGCGCGTGCAGCAGCTGTTCGCAGATAGCAATGGCCTGCGGAAACGATCCCGTCTCATGTTCCAGCGCTGACAGCATGAGGTTGCCCAGCGTGTGGTTTCGCGCGAATTCGAAGCGGTACTTGAACGCGTGCGTCAACGGGTCGTCCTGGTTCGCGGCCATGGCGCCGATGCACTTGCGCACGTCGCCGGGCGGCGTGACATGGGCCTCTTCGCGGATGATGCCGGTAGAGCCGCCGTCGTCCGCCATGGCCACCACGGCCGATACCTGCAGGCCCATGGAAAGAAGCGTGCGGATAGACGAGTTCGTTCCCGTGCCGCCGCCGATGACCACGGCACGAAGCTTCTGGAAGTCGGGTTTGGGCGCCTCGTCGGAGATGGCCTTGAAAGAGGCCGTCATGGACGGGTCGTACTTGAAGGGGTCGCCCATGGAAGCTACGCCTCCTCGGAAATGGTGTTCGCAAGGGCAAGATCGCGATGCGTGACCTCGACGTTGTAACCCAGGCGCTTCAGGTACGCCGCGGTCTCGTCGGCAAGCGTCACGCTGCGATGCTGGCCGCCCGTGCAGCCCACGGCAATGGCCAGCTGCTGCTTGCCCTCTTTCTGGTATCCCGGCATCACGCATCCCAGCAGGTTCTTCCAGCAATTCAGGAATTCCTGCGTCTCCGGCTTGTTCAGCACGTAGTCGCGCACCTTCTGGTCGCGCCCGGTGAGGTTGCGCAGCTCGGGCTCGTAGAACGGGTTCGGCAGGAAGCGAACGTCGATGACGATGTCGGCATCCACGGGAGCGCCGTGCTTGAACCCGAACGAGAACACCACCACCTGCATGCCGTCGTTCAAGCCGGACATGGAGAACAGGTTGCGCAGGCGGTCACGCAGCGCACGCGGGCTCAGGTTGCTGGTGTCGATGACGGCATCCGCAACGTCGCGCATCGGCGCCAGAAGGCGGCGCTCCACGGAAACGCCCTGCGAAAGCGTCATGCGCGGATCCGTGCAGAGCGGATGGCGGCGGCGGCTGAGCTTGTACCGGGCGATGATGGACTGGTCCGAAGCATCCAGGAAGATGATGCGATAGCGCAGATGCGCTTCCTTCAGATGGTTCAGCTCGTCCATGAGCTCCGGATAGAACGTCTGGTTGCGGGCATCGCATACCACGGCAAGCCGGCGGTTCTGCTCCGACTGCCCCGGGATGGTGGCCAGGCTGACGAGATTCATCAGAAGACGCGGGGGCAGGTTGTCGATGCAGAAATAGCCCAGGTCCTCGAACGTGTGCATGGCCTCTGTGCGGCCGGCGCCGCTCATGCCCGTGATGATGATCAGGTCGGGTGCGGGATCCTGCGCGCCCTTATCCTCCGCAACGGGTTCGTCCCGTTCGTCGACGGATGCCTGAAGTTCGCGTTCCACCTGTTCATTGCTTGAATCCATACGCTACCTGCTCTCAACCGCTGACTGATGTTGCCGTTCTTCCTCATTATACTGTTTCAGCACCCGGTACAGCTCTTCGGCAACCGCCTCGGGCACCGCGTGCGAATCCTTCAATTCCTGCAAGCTTGCCGCCCGCATGTTCTTCAGCGAGCCGAACGCCTTGTACAGCGCCTTCTTGCGCTTCGGGCCCACGCCCTCCACCTCGTCCAGGATGCTGGCGGTCATGCCCTTGCCGCGCAGCTCGCGGTGGAACGTGATGGCGAAGCGGTGCGCCTCGTCGCGGATGTGCTTCACCAGGTACAGCGATGCGGATCCGCTCGGCAGGATGATGGGGCCCTCGGGCGCCCAGGGGACGAAGATCTCCTCATCGCGCTTCGCCAGGCCGCACAGCGCTATGTCGTGGATGCCCATCTGGTCGAACATCTCCATGGACGCGGTAAGCTGCGGCTTGCCGCCGTCCAGGATGATCAGGTCCGGCTTCTTGCCGAAACGCTCGTCCGCCATCCGCTCCGGCGCATAGCGGCGGCTCATGACCTCCTGCATGGACAGGAAGTCGTTCGCCTCGTCCAACGGCGTCTTGATCTTGAAGCGGCGGTACTGTCCCTTGTCGGGCTTGCCGTTCGTGAACACCACCATGGAGGCCACCGTGTAGCTGCCGTGGATGGTGGAGATGTCGAAGCATTCGATGCGCATGGGCGGCTTGTCCAGCGCCAACGCGCTCTCCAGCTGCAGCAGCGCCTCATTCGTGCGCTTGTCCTCGTAGTTCGTGTGCACCTTGTAGCGCAGCAGCGCCATCTTCGCATTCGTCTCGGCCATCTGGAGCAAGCGCTTCTTCTCGCCGGCTTTCGGCACGGCGAAATGCACCTTGGCGCCATGGATGCTGTCCAGCCGCTCCGTAAGCCACCGCTCCATGACCTCGCGGTCATCCGGCATCTCCGCCAATATGACCTCGCGCGGAATGGACGCCGTGGTGCCGTAATACCGCAGCAGGAAATTGTGCATCAGGTCCTGGTCGGGCACGTCCTTGCCCTTGTCCAGGATGAAGTCCACGTTGTTCATGACCGCACCTTCGCGCACGGCCAGGATCTGCACGCCCGCAATGGTCTCTTCGCGGTAGATGCCGATAACGTCCGCATCCAGGTCCTGTTGCACCATCACATGCTGCTTGCTCGACAGCGCCTGCACCACCTTGATGCGGTCCTTCAGGCGCGCAGCGCGTTCGAAATCCAAATCTGCTGCCGCCGCCTGCATCTCCCGCTTCAGTTCCTGCACGAATTCGCGATGGCTGCCGGAAAGGAACCGCTCGACCTTGCGCACGTTCGCCTGGTACTGCACCGGGTCGATTTGCCCGCAGCAGGCGCCCGGCCCCAAGCCCACATGGCAGTCGAAGCACGTCTTCTGCTTCTGGGCAATGGAGCGGTCGTATCCGTCCGCATCGATACGGCGCTTCATGCGACGCCAATCTTCGCAGCTTGCCGCGCACAGCGGCACCACCTTGCGCGCTACGTCCACGAATTCGCGTGCCGCACGGCTGTCCGTGTACGGCCCGAAATAGCGCGTATCCTTCCGGTGCTTCTCGCGCGTGTACTTGATGGCCGGGAACACGTCCCCCTCCGTGATGGCGATGAAGGGATAGCTTTTGTCATCCTTCAAGTCCGCGTTGAAGAACGGATGGTACTGCGCAATGAGGTTGCGCTCCAGCACCAGGCTCTCGTGCTCGTTTCCCGCAACAACGTACTCGAACGAGTTGATCTGCTCCACCAACAGGGGAATCTTCGCACGGTCATCCTGGAAGTTCACGTACTGGCGCATGCGGGCGCGCAGCTGCTTCGCCTTGCCCACATAGATGACCTCGCCGGATTTGTCCTTCCAAAGGTACACGCCGGGAAGCGTGGGCACATCGTTCAGCTCGCGCTTGATGCGGGCGATCTTCTCCGCCTGCGTCTCGCGCGGCGCAGGCGCACCGGACGCAGAGCCTGCGCGTTCGGAGGCGCCGCTCGATTCGCTTGGGGGGAATTTGTCGGTATATTCGGTCATGTAGAAGAGTGTACGCCACGAAACCGGGCATCACAGGGAAACCGCACGGGGCTCACGCAAAAATGAGCTGTACCATATGTTGGACAACACACGAGACCGTATCCGTTAGCATGCTCATAGAGAGTGCTTGAAATGCACCGCTCCATTCATGCCGCACCACAACAGGGAGGTTCTATGAGGTTCCTGCATCTGGCAGACCTGCATCTGGGCAAGCTCGTCAACGGGTTCAACCTGATCGACGACCAGCGATTCGCCTTGCAAGGCGTCCTTCGAACAGCGAGGGAGCAGCACGTGGATGCCATCGTGCTGGCAGGCGACCTGTACGATAAAAGCATGCCCTCCGCCGAAGCCGTATCGCTGTTCGATGCATTTATGACCGCAGTGGCTGATATGCGCATTCCCTGCCTGGCGGTACCGGGGAACCACGACTCCGCGGAGCGCGTGGCCTATGCGGGAAAGCTGCTGCAACGGCAGGGCATATACCTCTCCCCCCTCTACGACGGGACTATATCCCGTTATTCGCTCCAGGACGACTTCGGAACGGTGACGTTCTGGCTGCTGCCGTTCATCAAGCCGATTGATGTCCGCCGGGCATTTCCCGAACGGGCGGACGAAATCGGGCAGGATTACACGGCCGCCGTGCGCGTAGCGCTGGAGACCTGCGATCTGCCCGCCGATTCGCGCAACGTCCTGATAGCGCATCAATTCGTCACGTACGCACAAGCGGAACCGGAATTGGGAGGATCCGAGCTGTCCATTGGCGGTTTGGACAATGTGGACGGTCGTATTTTCGACCGGTTCGACTATGTCGCACTCGGTCATATCCATCAACCCCAGAAAGTAGGGCGCGACACGATGCGCTATGCAGGCAGCCTGCTGAAATACTCGTACTCCGAAGCGAAGCGCGACAAAACGGCCGTATTGGTGGATATGGGCCCGAAGGGCACCGTGGATATCTCTCTTGATCCCATCACGCCGAAACACGACCTGCGCGAAATCCGCGGCACGCTGGAGGAACTCACGGCGCCGGCGACGTTGGAGCAGGCGCAAGCGCAAGGCTGCAGCGCGGACGATTACATCCACGCCGTCTTGACAGACGATGCACCCGGCATCAATGACTTGCAGCGGCTGCGCACGGCATATCCGAATCTGATGGGGTACGACTACGAAAGCCTGCGTTCCGGCACGTCGCCAAGCGCAGAAAGCGCCCGCACGGCGAACGAGATGAAGGAGCTCTCCCCCGCGCAGCTGTTCGACCGGTTCTTCGCGCAGATGAACGGCACGCCCCCATCGGAATCGCAGGAAGCCATACTCCACGACGCGCTGGAGGCAACGAAAGCCGCCGAGAGCGAAGGAGGCCGATAAGCCATGAAGCCGATGCATTTGACCATGAGCGCGTTCGGCCCCTATGCCGGCAAGGTGGACGTTCCCCTGTCCGATCTGGGCGAAAGCGGACTGTATCTGATATGCGGCGACACCGGAGCCGGCAAGACGACCATCTTCGATGCCATCACGTTCGCGCTGTACGGAAGCACGTCGGGCACGGCACGCGATGTGGCATCCCTCCGCAGCGACTTCGCCGATGCGGACACAGAAACTTACGTGGAGCTGACGTTCTCGTATCGCGGGGGCACGTACCGCGTCCGCCGCAAGCCGTCGTATTTCCGTCCGAAGAAGCGCGGCGAGGGAATGACCCGCGAGGCTTCGGCCGTCGAATTCGAAAGGCCGGACGGCCCGCCGCTGACAAAGGATTCCGACGTCAACAGGGCCGTTACGGAACTGCTGGGAATAGACCGCGACCAGTTCTCGCAGATTGCGATGATCGCACAAGGCGATTTCCGCAAACTCCTGACCGCAAGCACGAAGGAGCGCGCATCAATTTTCCGGAAGCTGTTCTCCACCGGATGGTGCCTCGACCTGCAACAGGAACTGGAAAAACGCCGCGAGACGCTGCAACGCGCATACGATGACCGCGCTGCCGAAGTGCGCACGCGGGCAGATGCGGCGCAATTCCCCGAAGAAAGCCCGCTTCCCTCCCAGATTGCACGCCGCAGCGACGAGGGCACGTTAACGGGTACCTGGCTCATCGAGGTGCTTGACGGTCAGATAGCGCAAGATTCAGCAGATCGGGAAACCGTTCAGGAACGACTTACCCGCGAGCAGGACCGTCATGACCGGTTGACGAAACTCGTCGAGCGCGCCCAGAATGTGGCGGCATGGCAGCAGAAACGCGCCGACGCGCAGGCAGAGGCGGACAATGCCCGCCGCGAACAAGAGCATGCCGCAGAAGATCTGAAAGCCTGCAAGCAACGCGAACCGGAGCGAAAAGCCACAGCGAACCGCCTTGCCGTGCTCAATGCCTCTTTGGCCGATTTCGACCGTTACGACAAAGCAGTCGCTGCCGCCGAAACGTGCCGTACCGCCGAGTTGCGGGCGAGCAAACGCGTTGCATCCGCTGAAGAGGCGCATGCTGCGCTCGAGTCACGTCAGAAAGTACTGAGCAGCAGACTCGACGAGCTTTCTGGAGCGGACGAACGCCTGAAAGCGGCGCAAGCGGATTACAATCGCGCGCAGGAAGACGAAGCGCGCCTCTGCGCGGTCGTCTCAGAATTCCAGCAAGCGGAGCACGTGTACAACAGCACGGCCGCCGCCTATGAAAGGGCTTGCGCCGCTGCCGAAACGGCGAAGACCGCTTCGTCTGAGGCAGCAGAGCAGGCGGAACATGCAGCACAGAAATACGAAGCGGCCCAGGCGCTACGGGAAACGCTCTCCGATGCCGCTGTACGATTCGAGCAGCAAACGCAGCGTGTCGAGCTTGCGGAAAAACGAGTAAACGAGATAGACGGCTTCCTGCAGCAACTTGCGAACGCGCAAACCGCCGCGCGCGAGGCGGACGGCGCATACGACCGCGCTCTGAAGAAATACAACCGCCTGCAATCTGCGGAAAGCACCGCCAGGAACCAGCTGCAAAATGCCCGCACACGCTTCTTGAACGGCCAAGCGGGACTATTGGCGCAAGAACTGGAGGAAGACCGCGCCTGTCCGGTATGCGGATCGCTTGCCCATCCGCACCCTGCCCCGCTCATGGATGACGTCCCGCAACAGGAAGAGCTTGATGCGCTAGAAGCAAAGGCTTCCGCCGCATCGGATGCTGCCCACGGTGCGTTCGGCGAGGCGCAAAGCCGGAAGAGCATACGGGACGAACGCGTGCGCGCGCTTGCCGCAATAGAGAACGAGCACGGTTCGCTCGAAACGCTTCGCGAGCTCCGCACTGCCGCAGTAGCAGCCGAAGAGGAAGCTCGGCGCGAACTTCAGGCTGCACGGACGCGCGTCAAGGAGCTCGAAAAGGCGAAGTCTGACACCGTCGCGAGCGAATCGGAGAAATCGAATGCCGAACGGATTGCGCAGAAGGCCGTCGAAGCGATGCACGATGCGGAAACGAAACAGGCTACGGCGAATGCCACGCTCCAGGCAGCACAGCGCGCGCTGTTACAGCTAGAAGAAAAACACGGCTCGCTTCATTCGTTGAAACAACAGGCTGACAAGGCGGCATCGCTGGCGGCAGAGAAGCAGAAAAGGGTGAAACAGGCGGCGGAACAGGCGAAGACGCTTCAAACGCTCCTGCAGAACAGGAAAGAACTCGATGTCGAAATCGCGCAGTCTTCCGAAACGCTTACCGCACTGAGAGCCGATGCGCAGAAGGCAAAGGATGCACTCTCCGCCGCGGACGCCCGCAAGCAAACGCTGAAAGACAACGTGCAGGGCACGCGCGATCAGGCCGAGGAGGACATTGCCCGGGCGAAGAAGCTCTTGGAGGCTTTCGACCATGCACTGCAGCAGGCGGAAACGGCGCATCAGCAAGCCGAACGTTCGTATACGCAATGGCAGTCGCAGGTCGAATTGCTGACCCGGCAGATAGAAGAGTCGAAGAACATCGACCTCGAAACGGCGGAAGAACAGCTTGCCCGCGCAAAGGAGAACGTGGCGTCATTGAGCGAAAAGGCATTGGATCTCGCGTATCGCCTGAAAACGAATACCGACATCCGCGCTGCTGTTTCAGCAGCCGTGGACAGCGCTGACGATATAGAGCGACGCTATCGCGATATAGCCGCATTAGCCGAAACCGCAAACGGAAAATTGACCGGGAAGGCCCGCATCGTCTTCGAGACCTACGTACAGGGCATTTATTTCGACCGCGTCATCGACGCCGCGAACCGCCGCCTGGGTGTTATGACCGCCGGAAGATATCTGCTGGCGCGCCAAGGTATAGATGCCGCATCGCATCGCGGTCAAAGCGGTTTGGACCTGGACGTCATGGACAATTACACCGGCAAGGCCCGCGCGGCATCGTCGCTCTCCGGCGGCGAGTCGTTCATGGCATCGCTTGCGCTGGCGCTCGGGCTCTCCGATGTGGTCCAGATGCAGTCCGGCGGCATCCAGCTGGACACGATGTTCATCGACGAGGGCTTCGGATCCCTGGATCCCGAATCGTTGGCGAATGCCATCCGCATGCTGAAGACGCTTTCCGGAGGCGACAAGCTCATCGGCATCATCAGCCACGTGGAGGAGCTGAAGGAGAATATCGACCGAAAGATCATCGTGGAAACAGGCCGCAGCGGATCTCGTCTACGCATGGAGGTCTGATTCCGCAGGTTCCGCCAGCCTGCACGGGCGCGCCTTCAGCGGCCGCACCTGACAGCTACGGCGCTATACGAACATACGTCAAACACACGAAACGGCCCCTGCATAGCGTGCGCAGGGGCCGTTTCGACACGGTATAGGCGAATGTGCAGCCTAGGCGATCTTCGCCTCGTAGCCCGCTTCCGTGACGGCATCGATGAGTTCCTTATCGGACACGTCGGCAGACAGGTCCACGACTGCGGACTTGCTGTCCAGATCGACATCCGCCTTCGTCACGCCCTCAATGCCCTCAAGCGCCTTCGTGACATGCTTCACGCAATTCTGGCACATCATGCCCTCGACATTCAGCTTCTTCTGCATTACGTCCTCCTTGACGGTTGGGGCGCCGCCTGCCCCCTTGGCAGATTCCCCGGCACCCTTGTTTGCACGCTCCGAAACAGCACCTGCACCAGGCAGCGCCGTGACGTTCACTTCATTGCCGCTCAGCTTGTCCTCTGTGCGATCTTTCTGGTCTGCAAGGGGATTCTTCCAACCCCGCAGGCGCAGCGCGTTCGATACGACGCACAGGCTCGAGCAGCTCATCGCCGCAGCAGCGATCATGGGATTCAACGTGATGCCGAACGCGGAAAGCGCACCCGCGGCAACGGGAATGCAGATCACGTTGTAGAACAGCGCCCAGAACAGGTTCTCCTTGATGTTGCGCAACGTGGAGCGGGACAGATCGATGGCCGCGGGAACATCAACCAAGTCGCTATGCATCAGCACGATATCCGCGCTCTCGATGGCGATATCCGTACCGGCGCCGATGGCGATGCCCACATTTGCGCGCGCCAGAGCCGGCGCATCGTTGATACCGTCGCCGACCATGGCAACGGCGCCGTCGCGCTGCGCTTCGCGCACCTTGCGCTCCTTGTCCTGGGGAAGCACGCCTGCGATAACCTCGTCGACGCCGACTTTCCGCTGAATAGCCTGTGCCGTGCGTTCGTTATCGCCCGTGAGCATGATCGTGCGGATGCCCATGCGGCGAAGCTCGTCGATGGCAGCCTTGCTGGTGGGCTTCACGGTATCGGCGCAGGCGATCAAACCGAGCAGCATCCCGCCGCGGGCGAAATACAGGACCGTCTTCCCCTCGTCGGCGAGCTTGCCCGCCAGATCGTCCGTATCGGACACCGCGATGCCATGGTCCTCCATCAGCGAGCGGTTACCGGCAAGCAGCGCTTCTCCATCCGCAGTGGCCTTCAGGCCGCCGCCGGGAATCTGCGCGAAATCAGTTAGCGCCGGCTTCGCATCCGCCGCGCCGGCGGCATACGATACGACCGCCTTCGCCAGCGGATGCTCGCTCTTCTCCTCGATGGCCGCCGCGTACGAGGCGAAAGCGCCGAGCGTTCCATGCGCCGTGACGACATCCGTAACGCGCGGTTCGCCTTCCGTGATCGTGCCGGTCTTATCCAATACGACCGTTTTCACGGATTGAGCTGTCTCCAAAGACTCGGCGGACTTGATCAGGATGCCGTTCGCCGCACCGCGGCCGGTACCGACCATGACCGCCGTCGGCGTTGCCAGGCCCAATGCGCACGGACACGAAATGACCAGCACGCAGATGGCGAAGTTCAGTGCCGTGCCGAAACCCGCCCCGAGCAGCGTCCAGATGATGAACACGGCTACGGCGATGGCGATGACGGCCGGTACGAAGATGCCGGAGATCTTGTCGGCCATGCGCTCGATAGGAGCCTTCGAGCTGGTGGCTTCGTCAACAAGCCTGATGATGCCCGCCAGCGTGGTATCCGCACCCGTGCGGTCCACGCGCATCGTGAACCACCCGGACGAATTGACCGTGGCGCCGGTCACGGTATCGCCCGGATTCTTCTCCACGGGAACGCTTTCGCCCGTGATGACGGACTCGTCCACAATGCCGGTACCGTCAATGACCGTGCCGTCGAGCGGGATGCTCTCCCCCGCCTTCACAACAAGCACGTCTCCGATGGACACGCGCTCAACGGGAACCTCTTCGGCTGCATCCCCCTTGAGCCTCACAGCGGTCTTCGGAGCCAGGTCGACAAGCTTGGAAACCGCATCCGTCGTGGCGCCCTTCGCACGCGCCTCGAAGAACTTGCCCAAGGTGATCAGCGTCAATATCATGCCGGCCGATTCGAAATACATGTCCATGGACACCATCTCGGCATGGGCGAAATCCCCGACGCCAAACGCAATACCCAGGCGGTACAGCGAATAGATGCCATAGGCCGTAGATGCCGTGGCTCCCAAAGCCACGAGGGAATCCATATTCGGTGCGCCATGGAACAGCGACACGAAGCCGTTGCGGAAGAATTTGAAATTCACGAAGATCACGGGCGCAAGCAAAAGCACCTGCGTCAAGGCAAACGTCATCAGGTTCTGCGTGCCCAGGAACACGCTGGGCAGCGGCCACCCGAACATGTGGCCCATGGACAAGTAGAACAGCGGGATCGTGAAAATGCAGGAGACGATGAGCCGCACCTTCACGGAATGCGCCTCGGCACGTGCGCGCTCCACCGCCGCATTCGGCGCACCGGGAACGGGAGCCGCAGCCGCCGAGGAGCCGGAAGCCGCGACCCGGGGATACGCGCCGTATCCAGCCTTCTTCACGGCAGCGCTGATAGCCGCCTCCGTCTCCGGAGTGCCGTCATACTCCACCTCCATGGAGTTCTTCAGCAAGTTGACCACGGCGTTGTCCACGCCCGGCACTCCGTTCGTCGTCTTCTGAACGCGCGCCGAGCACGCCGCGCACGTCATGCCCGTCACATCGAATGTCTGTTTCACACTCATAAGCCTACTTCTTCACTATCGGAGGTATCAGGAGAAGCGCTTCAAGAGATCCATGACCTCATCAACCGCCTCGTCGTCGCCGCGCCGAATCTTATCCGTGACGCAGGTCTCCAGATGGTCGCGCAGGATCATCATGGACACGCGATGGATGGCCTTTTCCGCTGCGGACAGCTGAATCAGCACATCTCCGCAATAGCGGTTGTCGTCGATCATTCCCTTGATGCCGTTCAACTGGCCGATAGCCCTGTTCAGACGCTTCTGCACATCATCTTGGAACGCTTCGCTCCGCGGTGTTTCCTTATGCTTGCAGCAATCATGCGCTTCTTCGACCATTATGATGTCTCCTATACCCCCTACCGGTATCTTACAGGAAACACTGTATACCCCTAAGGGGTATTGTCAAGCAGAGATGAGAGCTTTGAACGCGAGAGTAAATCCAACGGGCATGAGCTGCCGTCGAAGGCTACAGCGAATCCACCACGCGCGACGAGACGTTCTTCGACGACGAGATGATCACCGCGCGCACGGATCCGACGGCGCAATTCGAGACGGTGTAGGGATCGCCTCCGCCGAAGAACGAGGAACTCGATGAGCTCGAGGATTCTTTTTGGGAAGAGGACTTCTTCTGAGACGACGCGGTCTTCGGGGCAGACATGGTGTTCATATTGCAGACGATGTCGATACCGTCCACATTCGCAACAAGCTTGCGATACGGCACGATCGCGATGATGCAGTCGGCCTTCTTCCGCAGCGCCTTCACCGCAGAGCGGATGGACGAGGCGCTTTCATTCGCCGTGAACGTGATGATGCCGAAACGATATCCGTTGCGCGTCACCACGCGCGGTTTCCGATACTGTTCGATGTCGACGGAATCCAGCACGATAACGGAGCAGTGCTTGCTGCGATAATCCTGCTCCACGGAGGCAAGCGGCACACCGCTGCGTTGCGGCGCATCCTGGGCATCCACATCTGCGTAGTCCGGAGCTGCCGTGCCCTCAAAGAGGATGGTGGTATAGCCCTGCATATCGCCTGCATAGTCATCGATCGTCGTGGCGGCATTGTTCCAATGATGGCCCAGCACCAGATAGGCGCACAGTACCACCGCAGTCAACCCCAGGATGACGACGAAGAGCACTACGGCGAGTTTTTCACGTGCGGCTTGCTGCATGATTCGGCTATTATACGCCAGCTGCCTGTTCCGCGTCTCCGTTGCGCGACGCCTCCTGCGCACCGCCGCCGAACGACAGCAGAGGCGCCAGGAACTTGCCCGTCCAGCTGTCCGAGCATTCCGCAACCTCTTCCGGCGTTCCGCACACGACCACGGTGCCGCCGCGGTCGCCGCCTTCGGGACCCAAGTCAATGAGATAGTCCGCGCTCTTGATCACGTCAAGGTTGTGCTCGACCACCAAAACGGTGTTGCCGGCGTCCACCAGGCGCTGAAGCACTGCGAGAAGCTGGCGCACGTCTTCGAAATGCAGGCCGGTGGTGGGTTCGTCCAGGATATAGAACGTCTTGCCCGTCTGACGGCGCTGAAGTTCGCTGGAAAGCTTGACGCGCTGCGCCTCGCCGCCGGAAAGCGTGGTTGCCGGCTGTCCCAGATGCACATAGCCCAAGCCCACATCGTGCAACGTCTGCAGCTTGTTCTTCAGGCGCGGAATGTTCTTGAAGAATTCCAGGGCCTCGTCGACGGTCATCTCCAGCACATCATGCACGTTCTTGCCGCGGTACGTGACCTGCAGCGTCTCGCGGTTGTAGCGCGCGCCATCGCAGACCTCGCAGGGCACATAGATATCCGGCAGGAAGTGCATCTCGATCTTCACCTGGCCATCGCCCTTGCACGCCTCGCAGCGGCCGCCCTTCACATTGAAGCTGAAACGGCCAGCGGAATAGCCGCGGGCCTTCGCCTCGGCCGTGCTGGCATACAGCTGGCGGATGTCGTCCCACAGGCCGACATACGTCGACGGGTTCGAACGCGGCGTGCGCCCGATGGGGCTCTGGTCGATGTTGATGACCTTGTCCAGCTTGTTCAGGCCGGTGATCTTGCCGTATTCGCCCACGCGCAGATGCGCATGGTTCAAGCGGTTCGCCAGCGCCGGCGCCAGCGTATCGGTCACGAGCGAGGACTTTCCGGAACCGGAAACGCCCGTCACCACCGTAAGCGTTCCAAGCGGAATGGATACGGTGATGTCCTTCAGGTTGTTCTCCGAGGCCTCCGTGATCGTAAGCTTTCCGCGCTTCGGATTGCGGCGCTGATCAGGCACGGGGATGATGCGGCGACCGGACAGGTAATCTGCCGTGATGGAGCCTTCCGTGCGTGCCACTTCCGCGGGCGTGCCGGCGGCAACCACTTCGCCGCCATGCTCGCCGGCGCCGGGTCCGATATCGATGAGGTAGTCCGCACGGCGCATGGTCTCTTCGTCGTGTTCCACTACCAGCACGGTGTTGCCCAGGTCGCGCAGGCGCTCCAACGTCGATATGAGGCGAGCGTTGTCGCGCTGATGCAAGCCGATGGACGGCTCGTCCAGGATATAGAGCACGCCCATCAGGCCGGCGCCGATCTGCGTTGCAAGGCGAATGCGCTGCGCTTCGCCGCCGGACAGCGTGGCCGTCGCACGTTCGAGCGTCAGATAGTCCAGGCCCACGTCCACCAGAAAGCGCAGGCGAGCGCGAATCTCCTTGACGATGGGGCCCGCTATCATCTCCTGGGCCCCGGAGAATTCCAGCGCTTCGAAGAACGCAAGCGAGTCGCGGGCGCTCATCTCGCAAACCTCATGGATGCTCTTGCCGTTCACCGTGACTGCCAGGATCTCGGGCTTCAGGCGCTTGCCATGGCACGTCTCGCACGGCGTGACGGCGAAGTACTGCTCAAGGCGTTCGCGCATGCGGTCGCTGGAGGCTTCCGCGTAGCGATGCTTCACCGCTTCCACGATACCGTCCCATTTGATGTACCAATACGTGTCGCGACCGTCCACGGTGTGGTAATCCACCCGCACCTTGCCGCGTTTCAAGCCGTACATCATCACGGTGCGGGCGTGCTTCGTCATGTCCTGCCAGGGCGTGTTCTCGTCGTAGCCCAGATGCTTCGCAACCGCCACAAGGACCTGCGGATAGTAATTGCCGGACGTGAACGGCGCCACCGCGCCTTCCTTCAAGCTCAGGCTGGGATCCGGAACCACCAGACTGGGGTCCACTTCCTCGCGGCTGCCGATGCCCAGACAATCCGGGCAGGCGCCGTACGGGGCGTTGAAGCTGAAGTCGCGGGGCTGGAGCTCGTCGATGGAATGGCCGTGCTCGGGACACGCAAGCGCGAGGCTGTAGAATTCCTCGTGCTCCGTTTTGTCGCGGTCGATGGTCTGCACCAGAAGCCGGCCGTCGGCAAGCTTCGTGGCCATCTCGACGGCTTCCGCGATGCGCGTGGTAGCCTCCTTCTTGAGGACCACGCGGTCCACGATGACCTCGATGGTGTGCTTGAACTTCTTGTCCAGTGCGACGTCCTCGTCGTCCAGGCGGTGCACCTCTCCGTCGATGCGCACCCGGGCAAAGCCCTCTTTGCGCAGGTCGGAGATGAGCTGGGTGAACTCGCCCTTGCGACCGACGACCACCGGAGCCATGATCTGCGCGCGCTTTCCCTCGCCCGCCGCAATCACCTTGTCCGTGACCTGGTCCGTAGTCTGCTTTTCGATGACGCGCCCGCATTCAGGGCAATGCGGAACGCCCACCCGCGCGAACAGCAGGCGCAGGTAATCGTAGATCTCCGTTGTGGTTCCCACCGTGGAGCGGGGATTCTTGCTGGTGGTCTTCTGGTCGATGGATACCGCCGGCGACAAGCCGTCGATGCTGTCCAGATCCGGTTTGCTCATCTGTCCCAAGAACATGCGCGCATAGCTGGAAAGGCTTTCCACATAGCGGCGCTGGCCTTCGGCGTAGATGGTATCGAAGGCAAGGGAGCTCTTGCCCGATCCAGACAGGCCGGTGATCACGACCAGCTTGTCTCGAGGTATTTCAAGGTTGATGTTCTTGAGATTATGCTCGCGCGCGCCTTTGATGACGATCGAATCCTGTGCCATGCAATCTTGCCTTTGCTCTTGCGGGATATGTTTTCCGAACAAGGTATTTTACTCTGCCCGTACGGAGCGCACGCCATATCGGGCGGCATAGACACAGCACGAGCACATGATGTTCGCATCGGCAGAAAGGCGGGCGATTAGCTATCACCCACGGGGATGGGCGCGATGATGCACCTGGCGCAGGTATTCGTTCGAAACATGCGTGTACACCTGCGTGGTGGAAAGGCTGGCATGGCCGAGCATCTCCTGGACGCTGCGCAGATCCGCGCCGCCCTCCAGCAGATCGCTTGCGAACGTGTGCCGCATATCGTGCGGGGAATAATGCCCCTCTATGCCGGCTGCCTCAAGCGTCTTCTTGAACATGAGGCGGATGGCATCGGCGCTCATGGGATTGCCGCGCGTGGACAGGAACACGGATTCCGTCGGCCTTGCAGGCCTTGCCAGCTGCGGGCGGCCTTCCCGCAGGTACTTGCGAAGCGCAACGAGCGCCTCTTCGTACATGGGGATGATGCGCTCTTTGCTCCCCTTGCCCATGACGCGAACCTGCGCGCCGGTGAAATCGATGTCGCCCATCCGCAGACCCGCCGCCTCGGAAACGCGTGCTCCCGTGGCATAGAGGAATTCCAGGATCGCCTGATCGCGCAGGTCCGTGACGGATTGCGTGCGGGGCTTGCCGTCGAGGTCCATATCGTCATGGACGGCAAGCAATGCGTTCATCTCGGATGCGGGGATGCGGCTCGGCAACGGGCGACGCACCTTCGGCCCATGCATGGCAGCTGTCGGATTCGCGTCAATGACCTGCGTGATCTCCAGCCACGAGAAGAACGTCCGCAGGGCGCTGAGCCGATTGTTCACGGATGTCCGCGCCATACCCGAAAGCGAAGCCAGAAACAGACGGAGATCCCGATGCGTCGGATGCAACGGGTCCACTTCGGCGCGTTCTGCCCACGCGGCATATTCCTCCAACGCCGTGCGATACGTGCGGACCGTGTTTTGCGATAGATTCCGCTCCACCTGCAAGGCGCGGCAGAACGCCCGGATATGATCCTGGATGCCGGATTCGCCCAAACCGGTCCCCCCGCTATTCACGCGGAGGCATGAGGTTGCAGCGCCTCAGCTGCGCCGCGTAGTCGTCCATGGCTTTGTGCCCCCGGGCCATGAATGCCGCATAACGGTCGCGCTTGTTCTTGATATGCGGTTGAATGGGCAGAAAGACGCCGAAATTCACGTGGGAGGGTTGGTAATCCCGCGTTTGCGGATCCGTGGCATATGCCAGAAGCGAGCCGAACGCCGTCTCGCGCGGGAATTCCGGACAATCCGTACCGGCAAGCAGCACCGCTACGCAAAGAGACGCATACAGGCCGGACATGATAGCCTCGCAATATCCCTCTGTACCCGACACCTGGCCGGCGAAGAACAGCGGATGCGCAAAGGAGCGCAAGCGCAGCGAACGATCCAGGACGCTTGGCGCATCGATGAACGTGTTGCGGTGCATCACGCCGTATCGCGCAAACTCCGCATTCTCGAACCCCGGAATCATGCGGAATACGCGCCGTTGCTCGGGGAAAGTGAGATTCGTCTGGAAGCCGACGAGATTGCAGCTGCTGCCGTGGGCATCCTCGAAGCGCAGCTGGACGGCTGCCCAGGGGCGCTTTCCCGTGCGCGGGTCCACAAGCCCGACGGGCTTCATGGTGCCATGGCGCGGCGCATCGAATCCCCTGCGCGCAATCTCCTCGATGGGCTGGCAGGCGCGGAACAGCTCCCGCGTTTCGAAATCCTTTGCAATGACGCGGTCAGCCGCCAGCAACTCCGTGATGAAATCCTCGTATTCCTGCTTCGTGAACGGCGCGTTCAGGTAGTCGCCCTCGCCGGCATCCTCGTACCGGCTCTGGCGGAACAGCACGTCCCGGTCAAGAGAATCCGTCATCACGATGGGCGCCGCCGCATCGTAAAACGACAAATGCTCGGAACCCGTGAGACGTTCTATGCAGGAAGCAAGCGCATCCCCGGTCAGAGGGCCGGTGGCGACAATGGTGGCGCGAGGGGCGGGAACGACATCCTGCGACCCGTCGGGCGCACGGAGCACAAGCAATCCGTCGTCCCGGATATCCAGAACCTCGCCCTCGCGGCAGCAGATAAGCGGCGATGCCTTGACCGCTTCCGTGACGGCATGGGAAAACGCCGTTCGATCTACGGCAAGCGCGCCTCCTGCGGGCACGGACGTACGATAGGCTGCCGCCAGCACCTGGGAACCGAGCGCATTCAATTCGTATTTCAGCATGCCGGCGGCACTTTCGGGCTTCGTGCTCTTCAAAGAGTTCGAGCAGACGAGCTCCGCGTAGTCGCCCGTCCTGTGCACCGCCGTCTCCGTTGCCGGACGCATTTCCACCAGCGTCACGGGAATGCCGCGCGCTGCAAGCTGCAACGCCGCCTCGCTTCCCGCCAAGCCGCCTCCGATTATGTTCACCTGCGTATTCATACGGTGAAGACTACCATACGCGCCGGCCGTCCATGGCACACGAACGCGAATCCCCCACAAGGGGCTTCGCCATGGCGCCAGCGAACCTGAAGAGCAGAACTTCTCATGTGCATTCGCGTAAAGCCGTCCCCCGCGCAGGCGCAAACCGATATCATCGGGAACCAGCAAGTGCAATCCCCTATACAGGAGGCGCAACGACATATGTATACCCCCGAATATCAGCCCAATGGCAACGAAGTGGCGGTCATCACCACCGATAAGGGTGTTATCAAGGTGCAGCTGCACGGACAGGATGCCCCCATCCATGTGGGCAATTTCGTCGAGCTGGCCCAGAAGGGCTTCTACAACGGCCTGAAGTTCCATCGCTACGTCCCGGATTTCGTCATCCAGGGCGGCTGCCCGAACACCCGCGACATGAGCCAGGAAGACGTTGCCGCGGGCAAGATGGGCCCCTCCGGCATGCCCGGTACCGGCGGCCCCGGCTATACCATCAAGCACGAATACGACACGAACCCGAACAACGAGCATAAGGATGGCACGCTCGCCATGGCGCGCAGCCAGATGCCCGACTCCGCCGGCTCGCAGTTCTACCTGTGCCTGGGCCCCCAGCCGTTCCTGGACAGCGGTTACACGGTCTTCGGCGATACCATCGAGGGACTCGACGTGGTGCATTCCCTCCGCCAGGGCGACCTGATCGAATCCATCGTCATCGAGGGCGCGAATTAGTCTGCCCCCGTGCGGCGGGAAGCAATGCCCGCCGACTCATCTGTTTTCCGGAAGGGACCTGCAAAGCGGGTCCCTTCTTCGTTCCGCAAGCCGTCAAGCACGTACGGCCAAGTCTCCCTTCGGCCCGTAGCGCCCATCCGGATAGCGTACGATCACACCCTGTCCCTCAAGCTCCGCCAATCGCACCGTCACCGTTGTCAGCGCATCGAACCTGCCGGTGCCCTCCACGCCCGAGACGGCCACCATCTCCTCCAAACGCATCGGATTCGCAAGCAGCGCAGCAAGCAAGGGGTCTTCGGCATGCTGCTCCTGGATGCGCACATGCTCTTGGCGCAGCAACCCGAAGGTGGAGAATAGGGCATCCGCGAAGCTCTCGTCATCCACAATGGGCGTAGCGCCCTGCAGCAGCAGGCGATTCGTTCCCGCCGATGTCGGGGACGTTATGGGACCGGGCACCACATACACCTCCCTCCCGGCGGAGAGCGCATCGTCTGCTGTCGAGAACGTGCCCGACGGCAAGCCCGCCTCCACGATGAGCGTCGCCTTCGCAAGGCCCGCGATGAGCCGGTTGCGGGCACGGAACGTATACGGCTGCGCAGGAAACTCCCAATCGTGCTCGGACACGATGGCGCCGCCCTTGTCCACGATCTCCTGAAATAGGGGCAGGTGGAGGGCCGGATACACGTGGTCGCACCCGCCGCCGAAGAACACGAGCGTCTTCCCGCCCGCATCCAATGCGGCGCGATGCGCCTCTGCATCGCATCCGTAAGCACCGCCGGAGATGATGACCAGCCCGCGCCGCGCGGCCTCACCGGCGAAGCGGCGGCAGAGTCCGCGGCCGTAAGGCGTTGCCTTCCGCGCGCCGATGACCGCAAGCCCCTCTTGGATGACCGCCGGATTGCCGATGACATATAACCGCTGCGGCGGGCGCTCAACGCGGCGCAGGGCATCGGGGTATCGTTCATCGTTCTGCGATATGACCGTTTTCGGCCCTTCGATGCGTTTTCCGCGATACGGCCCATAACGGCGCTTGCCGCCCGTTCCCGACCCTGCCGCTGCCTGCGTTGCCATGCAATCACTTCCCTTCCGTTCGGAGCCTCAGGGACAGAGCCTCCGCCATATGCTCTTGCCGAACCGCTTCGCTTTCGCACATATCCGCAATCGTGCGTGCGATGGACAAGATCCTGACAATCCCCCGCCCGCTCATATGCACGGCATTCGCCGTCATTTTCAAGAACGATTCCGCTTCATGGTCCACCTGGAAATGCGACAGCGTATCCCCTCCGTGGAGCGATGCGTCCTGATGTGCGCGGCGCCACGAGGAGAATGCCCTCGCACGCAGCACGCCCTCGCGCAACTCGCGGGAGGATATGCCCGCGCCCGCATGCACGACCTTGTCGAAATCGGACCGCCAGACATCCATCTGAATGTCTATGCGGTCCATCAGCGGTCCTCCGATGCGCGATTGATACCGGCTGATCTGGTCGACCGTGCATGTGCATGGAATGCCGGGATCACCCAGGTAACCGCACGGGCAGGGATTCATGGACGCAACAAGCATGAACCGGGCAGGAAATACGACCGTCGTATCCGCGCGGACGATGGTGATATCGCCCGACTCCATAGGCTGTCGTATGGCTTGCAACGTCGACGGCTTGAATTCCGGCAGTTCGTCCATATACAGCGCGCCGCCATGCGCAAGCGATATCTCGCCGGGTCGTATCGGATTCCCGCCTCCGACCAGCCCGGCCGTGCTGACGGAATGATGCGGCGCACGAAACGGCCTCCGACCCGCAACGATACCGCCGATGTCCTGGCCTGCGACGGACCAGATCCGCGCCGTCTCCAGCTTCTCGTCCTCTGCAAGCGGCGGAAGGATGGAGGGCAGCCGGGAGGCGAGCATGGTCTTGCCCGACCCGGGCGGACCGACCATCAGCACGCCGTGCCCGCCGGCAGCGGCCACCTGCAACGCGCGTTTGGCCTGCTCGTGACCGCCGACTTCCGCATAGTCCGTCGGGCGTTCGCCCGATTCTGCGGACAACGGCAACGGCGCCGAGAACATGCCTGTGCGAAAATCCCCGATCTTCCGCGCGCATGAGATGCTCAACCCGTCGAGCGGAAGGACATCCGGCGACGAGGCGGCGCAGATGAGGCGCCTGCGGGAATCCCGGGCAAGCACCTCCAACGCCAGCGTGCCGCGCACACCGCGAACCGTGCCGTCAAGAGAGAGCTCGCCGGCAACGAGTGCCTCGCGAATCGGTGCGGGATCAATCTGCCCGGTGGCGACAAGCAGCCCCAATGCGATGGGCAAGTCGAATCCCGAACCCGTCTTCCTCAACGAACCGGGCGCAAGGTTCACGACAACCTTGTTGGCAGGAACCTGGAATCCGCCGGCGCGAAGCGCGGACTTCACGCGCTCGCGCGATTCCTGCACGGCAGCATCCGGCATGCCGACGATGGATACGCCGGGAATGCCCTGGGATACGACGACTTCGACCTCCACCGGCACCGCCTGGATGCCCACAAGCGTCGCGCTGTGAACCGTATAGCCCCTATCGCCCATGACGGCACATCCTTCCCGAACGAGAACAGCCGTCAATCGCAGCTGGCGAACGCATTGCGATGGAACCGCAGGAACGCACGGTTCGGCCCCGTGACAACGATGGAGATGATATCGAATAGGACGCTGACATCGACGTATTCGCTGCGAGAGAGATAAATGGCCGCGATGCGCTCGTATCTGCTGCGCTTTTCGGGCGTGACCGCCTCGGAGGGAAACCCGTGGGCGATATTCGACCGCGTCTTCACCTCCACGAAATGGATGGCCTCCCCATCATGCGCGATGATATCCGCCTCGCCGGCAGAGCATACCCAGTTGCGCTCCAGGATCTCCATGCCGCGGCGCTCGAGAAAACGCGCAGCGGCCTGTTCTCCCCTGCGTCCCAGATCCTTGTTATGACCCGAAGAGCAGGTGTTCCGGAGCTCAGGTTGCCCCTCCCCGCAGGAAGGGCAGGACGGCGCGGCGCCGGATTCCGAATCCCCGCCGCAATCCCTCTTTTCACGAAACGAAGGCGGATCTGCAGCAGACGGAGAATCGGGGCCTGGCCCGCCGTCGCTTTCGGGTATCGCCCCGAAGACCGTATACGGCATATGGCCTGGTCCGGATTTACGCCTCGCCGAATCGTCCAGACCGCTATCAACGGCACCGGCATCCAAGCATGTGCCGTCCTCCTTCGCATGACCCGACGAAAGCGGCCGCTGCACCGCATTCGGCAGAGAATCGCCCGCCATCGTTTGCGCTTCGTACGGCGTTGCGTCGCCTTCCCGTTGCGGGTCCCTGCCGATGGCAGAGGGCGCATCCGGGCGGACGGGCTCATCCCGATTAACTTCGCGGTGTTCCCCATTCCCGCATCCTTGGGGCATAGGGGACAAGATAGGCTGTTCTTCCATGATGTTCTCCCTTCTCCTCTTCGCAGAATAGGAGAAGGCCCTCTCGCGGGATTACGAGAACGTCACGCTGCGGCTCACACGATTCTCGCTTTGAAGATTCGCGGCACTAAAACACCAGATGGAAAATAGGATTCAACGCAATCAGAACAGCGTGCCCTGGGAGAAATTCTGGCAGAACGACTTCCGATGCAGCGGGCATAAGCCTTCGCGCTCTATTGCCGCAATATGAGCCGCACTGCCGTAGCCCTTGTTCGAATCGAAACCGTAGGCAGGATACATGCGCGCATATTCGTCCATAAGGGCATCGCGCTCCACTTTCGCGATGATGGACGCAGCGGAGATGGCGGCAACGCGCGCATCGCCCTTCACCAGATTCACCTCGCGCGAATCGATATGCAGCGGATTGCCGTCCAACAGCACGGCGCGAACCGGACCGACGGCATTCCCGTCGAGGGCCGCTATCTTCTCATCGATAGCGGCAACGGCACGCGAGAACGCCCGACGCAGGCAGGCGGACATGCCGAGATCGTCGATCTCGGCCGGCGGTATGTGCTCGATATCCCAAGCCAGGGCCGTATTGCGAATCTCCTCCGACAATTCTTCGCGACGTGCCGGCGAAAGCTGCTTCGAATCGTTCAGACCTTGAATCTGCGGCGATGCCGGCAGCACGACGGCGCCAACAGTCAGAGGCCCGGCAAGAGGACCGCGACCGACCTCGTCCAGACCGACTGCCGTAATCCATTCGTCTGCTTCCGGGACGTCCGTCCCCTGGATGCTGCGGGCAGCGGACAGCGCAACCTCGTTCTGGAAGCGATACAGGCGCTGGATGCGGTCGCGTTCCGCGGCCTCCGCATCCAGACGCTTGCGCGTCCGTTCAAGCGCCTGTTTGATGCCCTTTCGGGTATCTGCGGCCAATGCGCGTTCCAGAACGGCAAACTGCTCCTCATCGGCCTCGTCGAGGCGTTTCCTGATATCGGCGATAGTCTGCTTCATGCGCCCGGGCATCCTTTCGAAACGGACTCGCGGCTGCAAGGCAACCGTGTAACGAAAAATAAAAAGGCCCCTGTTGGCAGGGGCCTTCCATGTTTGAGCGAACGCGCGAATTAGTTGCGAGCTGCTTCCTTGATCTTCGCAGCCTTGCCCACCTTGTCGCGCAGGTAGTACAGCTTGGCGCGGTTGACATCGCCGCGACGGGCGATGTCGATGTGGTCGATCTTCGGGGAGTGCACCGGGAAAGTGCGCTCGACGCCCACGCCGAAGCTCACCTTGCGGACGGTGAACGTCTCACGGGAGGATGCGCCATGACGACGGATAACGTCGCCCTGGAACACCTGAATGCGCTCGCGGTTTCCCTCGGTGATGCGATAGTGAACCTTCACCGTGTCGCCCACTTTGAAATCCGGGATGTCACTCTTGATTTGCTGCTGCTCGATAGCGCGAATGTAATCCATCTTCGTTCCTTCTAGTTTCTATTTCATACCAAAACGGTCTTTGGTCTAAGTCAAGACACAAGCAAGCATTATAGGTGCCCGCCGTCTTCGATGCAAGTAGCTATACGGCGGCATCCAAAAATACCACATGTTGATTCGAGGACAGCGCCTACACCAACATCAGCAGCGCATATACTGCCACACCGACGCAGGCGCAGGCAAGCAGATTCTTCGTTTTCACGGCAACGACCGCCACAACGGCTGCCGCGATGAGCGGCATGGCCCCGTTCCATGCGCCTTGCGCCCAAAGGTCGGGCTTGATCAAGTCGTTCGCCACCAGCGCCGCGAATGCCGCCGCAGGAATCATCTCCAGCGCGCGGCGCGTGGACGGCTTCAGCTCGCGCCCCTTCAGCACGAACAGCGGCACGACGCGGCACACGAGAATCGTTGCGGCGCAGGCGAGCATGAGAACGAGGAAATCCTGCAGGCTCATGCGCGCTGCTCCTTCCGATCGCTGTAGGCGTTCTTCGCCAGACCCGCGCAAATACCCGTCAGCGCCCCCACCAGGACGGCCGGGCCCGTGAGACCGAGCATCTTGCACGCCATCACGCCCAGCACGGAGACGACGACGACCAGCACGGTGGTGCCGGTGAAGCGCTGCGAGCACAGCAGGCAGATGAAGATGGACGTCATGGCGAACATGCCGATTGCAGCCGGCAGGGCGATGAGCGTCCCCAGCGCCACGCCCAGTGCATTCGAGATGGCCCAGCTGGCACAGCAGAACACATTCACCAGGAGCGCCTGCGACACCTTCCAGTCGCCGCATCGGAAGCGCTGGATGTTCACGCCGAAGCTCTCGTCCGTAACGCCGGCGGAGAAGAAGAACGCCAGCCGCTTCCCCACGTTCTGGCAATACTGCGAAAGCGAGGCGCTGTAGAGCACCTGGCGCGTGTTCACGAACGAGACGCTGGCGATGATGGCGAGAAGCGGGTTCCCCGCCATGAGCATGCCGGGAATCATGAACTGGCCGGCGCCCGAATAGAATACGACGGACATCAGCAGGGCCATAACCCAATCCATGCCCACCTGCTGCTCCAGGATGCCGCACGGCAAGCCGATGCCGATGTATCCCGCAACCACGGGAAGCGCCGTGACGAACGCGTCTTTTATTTCAGATTGTGTAAGCATACCGCTGCATTATAGCGGCACTTATATCAGACGAGACCGTCAAATGCCTATTACGCGCCTATCTGCCGAACGCACGCGGGACGTACAAGTCTTGGAACAGGCTCACCGCATAGCGATCCGTCATGCCCGCAAGGAAATCCGTGACAGCGCGAATATCGTCGCCGTCTGCAACGCGGACGAATTCGTCGGGGATCCGATCCGGATGTGCCATGAAGAAATCGAACAGGGCACCCAGAAGGCGCTGTGCCTTGCGCACCTCGACCATGACGGGCTCGCTGCGGTAGATGGTCTGGAAAAGGAACGCCCGCAGCTCCATCATCGCATCCCATACCGGCGGCGAAAGACGGATATCGTCTGCTTGCGCAGACGTGCGGACCGTATCGAGCACAAGCGTCTCGATGCGTGCGGAATGGGACGTGCCCAGCACCTCATGAGCGGATGCGGGCAGATCGCGCTCGTCCAGCAGGCCCGCGCGGATGGCGTCGTCGATATCGTGGTTCACGTACGCGATACGGTCCGCCTTGCCCACGATGCGCCCCTCCAGCATCTCCGCCTTCAGGTTCCCCGTATGGCAGGCAATGCCGTCGCGCACCTCGGAAGTCAGGTTCAGGCCGGCGCCGTCATGCTCGAGCACCTCTACCACGCGCACGCTCTGCTCGTTATGGCGGAACAGATCCGGAACGCGTGGATCGTCAGCCGGAACGCCGCGGTAATGGGCGATGCGCTCGCGCAGCACCTCCTCGCCGGCGTGGCCGAACGGCGTATGGCCCAGGTCATGGCCGAGCGCGATGGCCTCCGTCAGGTCCTCGTTCAAGCCCAGCGCCCGTGCGATGGTACGGGCGATCTGCGCCACCTCCAACGTATGCGTCAGGCGCGTGCGGAAGTGGTCGCCCTTCGGGGCGATGAAGACCTGCGTCTTATGGGAAAGCCGCCGAAACGCTTTCGAGTGCAGAATCTTGTCGCGATCGCGCTGGTATTCGCTGCGCAGCACGTCCGGTTCGGACGAATGGGGACGGCCATCGGTAGCGTCGGAGAGTGCAGCATCCCCCGAGAGGAAATCATGCTCGCGCTGTTCTTGCATTTCACGGGAAACAAGCTCCATGGCCATCCCGCCCCCTTATCGCTGGATGATACGGATACGCAACGCTCTTCGCAGATGCGGCGACGTTGCGCGCCTAGCGGATGATCAGCAGGCGATGGCACATGGGGCAGATGCCCAGCGGCGCCTGACGACGAACCTGCAGCAGGCGCGTTTCCTCCAAGACGCTGCGGCACGTGGTGCACGTGCCCTCGTTCAGCACGGACAGCGCAACGCCGCCGCACCGTTTGCGGGCATGCTCGTACTCGCGGGCCACATCGGCCGGCAGCGTGGCAATGAGCTGCTCATGCTCCGCCTGCGCCTTCGCCAGCTGGTCCTGGAGCACGGAGACCTTGCCCTGCAGCTCCTGGCTCAAAGACGCCTCCTGCGAGGACAGGGCGTTCAGGGCGGCTTCGATCTGATGCTTCACGCCGTCGATCTGATGCTCGCGCTCCTGGATGGTCTGGCGGTTCGCCTCCAGCTCCTCCGTGCGGGCGGCCATGCTGTCCATGTCCTTCGAAAGGGAATCGAGCGCACGATGGTCGAAGCTGGATTCCTCGATCTTCTTCTGCGTCTCCTCTTGGCGGATGGAGAGAATCTCGATCTCGGCGCCGACGCGGGAAAGCTCCGTGCGGTTCGTGTCGGCCAGCTTCTCGACCTGCTGCTGCTTCTCGCGGATCGCCTCTTCTTTCGCGCGGATGTCCGCCAGCTGCTTGCGCTGAGGCAGGCCGTCAAGCTCGCGCTGGGCATTCGTAGCCGCCACGTCGATTTCCTGGAGCCGTTTCAGAGTCTCGATATCCTTATCGGAAGCCTCCATGCTAAATCCTCCTCATAGAACCCGCAGCTGAGCTCATCGCCAGTTATTCGCCCGGCAGAGCACGCGGATCGATTCCGAATCAATGCCTACATTCCGTATCGATGATACCAGAACAGAAGTCAAGGGATACTCGCTTATATCATGTCCCAACTCAATGACGCATAAACCACGCGAAACCGCGTCCAATGCCTTGTGATAGCGCACCTCGCCGGCAACGACGCAATCCATGCCGGCATCGCAGGCCAGCGCCAGGTCGTCGCCTGCGGCGCCGGTGCACGTGACGATGCGGGAAAGCCGCCGCGAACCCGGGCCCCAGACGCGCGGGATGCTCTGGAACGCGCTCTGGCAGCGGTCCGCAAGCCCATCCAACGTGAGGCACTCCCCCGGCTGCGGAACGCAGATCTGCCCGTAGCCCCGGATGGGATCCGTGCGCACGGCTTCGAGGATGCCCTCGAGCGACAGGCCCAGGATGCCCGGCAGCACCTGCGCCGCCAGCGGGCTGACATCCAGCGCCGTATGGAAGGACATCACCGCAACGCCCGCGGAAACGGCCTCCCACACGCGGGCGCCCACGGCATCCCCGCGGCGTTCGGCAGGGGCAAGCGAAACGGGCGGATCCAAGAACAGCGGGTGATGCGTGACCAGCACGTTCGCACCCAGCGCGCGCGTTTCGCGGATGGCCTCGACCGTGGGGTCCAGCGCAACGCAGACGCCCGCAACGGGCCGCAGCGCGTCACCGACGAGCATCCCCGTGCGGTCCCATTCCTCGGCATCGTCGGCGGGGAACAGCTCCAGCAGGGCCTCTTCCAGCTGCCCGACCGTGAAGGCGCCCGCCGCGTGCGCCTGCGTCGACGCAGCGGAGAACGCCGGGTCGCCGCTTTCGAAGCCGTCGCGCAGCGTCATCGCGAAACCGCCTCTCCGAACGCCCGGATGAAGCGTGCCACCTGATCTTCCGTCGTATAGCGCCCCATGGACACGCGCAGCGCCCCCAGGGCCCTGTCCCGTTCGATCCCCAGCGCCGAGAGCACATGGCTGGGATCCAGGCTACCCGTGGAGCAGGCAGACCCGCCGGACACCGCGAATCCGGCCACATCCAAGCGCAGGATGAGCGTCTCGCTCTCCATGCCGTCCACCGTCACGTCCACGATGTTCGGCAGGTAATCCCGGCTCCCCTGCGGCACCGCGACAACGGGGCGCACGCCGGGAACGGCCGTCATCTCCGCATAGAGCCGGTCGCGCAGCCCGCGCTCGCGCTCGGATTCCGCAGCCTGCGCATCCACGGCAGCGGCAAGGGCGGCGGCGAAACCGGCCATGCCCATGACGTTCTGCGTGCCGCTGCGCTGGCCGCCCTCCTGTCCGCCGCCGTCGATGAGCGGCGTCAACGGCGTATGGGCCTTCAGGTACAGCGCGCCGATGCCCTTCGGGCCGCAGATCTTATGCGCGGAGAAGCTTGCGGCATCCACGTCCAGGTCCCTCAGGTCGATGGGCACCTTCCCCAGCGCCTGGGTGGCGTCCGTATGGAACAGCGCGCCCTTGGCGTGGGCGGCCGCCGCAAGGGCCTTGATATCCTGGACGGCTCCCATCTCGTTGTTCGCCATCATGACGGACACGAGCAGCGTGTCGTCGTCCAGCGCCTCCTCAAGCGCCTCGCAGGTCACGAATCCCGCAGCGTTCGGCTTCAGCTTCACAACGGCGATGCCCCGCTCGCGCAGGCGCGGCAGCACGGAGAGGATGGCATCGTGCTCGATCTCCGTGGTGATGATCTTGCCGCACGACTTGTCGCCCTTCGCCCGCCGCGCCCGAAGCAGCGCATCCGCAATGCCCAGCAGCGCCAGATTGTCCGCCTCCGTCGCGCCGGAAGTGAAGATGATCTCCGTGGGGCGCGCGGCGTGGAGCCCGCGCGCGATGCGCATGCGGGCATCCTCCATCTCGGAGAAGGCGTTGCGGCCCACGGAGTGCAGGGAGTTCGCATTGCCGTTCGCCTGCAGGTTCTGCGGACCGGGAACCATATACGGCGCCATGGCCTGCGCCGCCTCCTCGCACAGCGGTGCCGTGGCCGCCCAGTCCAGGTACACGTAATCTTCCGGCAGAACGCTCATCGCAGCTCCTCCTTCCCCTGCACATGCGCCTGCGTTGCCGCCGCGCGCACAGCCGCCATCGCCGCGGCGGGATCATCCGAGCCGAAGCAGGCGCTGCCCATGACGAAGCAATCCGCGCCGGCCCGGGCCGTATCGCGCACCGTCGCCTCCTTGATGCCGCCGTCCACTTGGATGATCGGGGCGACGCCGGCCTGACGGCACAGCTGCGCCAGGCGCTGCGTGCGCGGGCCGGATTCCGGCATATACGACTGCCCCGAGAACCCGGGATACACGCTCATCATGAGCACCATGTCCACCTGGGGCAGATACGGGGCGATGTCATCGACGGGCGTATCCGGCTTCAGCGAGAGCGCCGCCTTGATGCCCGCACGATGAATCAGGTCCATGGCCTGGGGAATCTCCGTTTCGGGATCGGCGAATGCCTCGTAGTGCACGGTAATGGAATACGCGCCTGCCTCGATGAACCACGGCAGCTCCCGCAGCGGGTTGTCGATCATCAGGTGCACGTCCACCGGCAGCGGGGCGATGCGGTTCAGATCCTTCACGAACGGCACGCCCATGGTCAGATTCGGGACGAAATGCCCGTCCATGACGTCCACGTGTATCCAATCGGCGCCCGCGTCGGCGATCATCTGGATATCGCGCGCCATCTGCATGAAATCCGCCGAAAGAATCGACGGTGCGATCTTCACGTTACCGAACATGTCGGTCTCCCCCTCTCCCCGACGCCTTCCCGGCGTGCGAGGCCTCCAGATCCAATAGAAACTTCTTCGTCCTCACGCCGAAGGAATAGCCTCCGAGCGACCCGTCTGCCGCCACGACGCGATGGCACGGGATGAAGATGGGCAGCGGGTTGCGGTTGTTCGCCTGCCCGACGGCGCGGCTGGCCCCCGGATGGCCGATAGAATCCGCCACCTGGCCGTACGTGCGCGTCTGGCCATACGGGATGCGCTGCAGCGCCTGCCACACCTGTATCTGGAACGGCGTGCCCTCTGCATGCAGCGGCACGTCGAAAACATGCCGCTTGCCCGCGAAGTACTCCTGCAGCTCGTTCGCCGCGCGGTTGCTGAGCTCCGTCGAGCGCTCGGGTCCGGCAAGGTCCGCCTTGCCGAATGCCACGCGTTCGACGGCATCATCCGAAACCTGGATGGTCACCGACCCGAACGGCGTACGGTACGTGAAATGCGACGACGCGCCTTCGCCCTGGCTGTGAGATGAGTCGCCCATACCCTCCATACCCTACAGCCCGTAGTTCTCTTTCTTCAGCGGGCGCCGCAGCAGCGAGAAGCCCGTCTCCCGGGCATCGGCCCCTTCCCAGATGATGGAATGGATGGCCTCCGTGATGGGCATCTCCACGCCGTAGCGGGATGCCAGCGGAAGCAGCGTCTTGCAGGCCAGGGCGCCTTCGGCCACCATGTGCGTCTCGTTGTCGAAATCGATGAGCGTCTTCCCGTTCGCGAGCATCTCCCCCAGACGGCGGTTGCGCGAATGGCGCGACATGCACGTGGCGACCAAGTCTCCTGTACCGGCAAGGCCCATGCACGTGATGGGATCGGCGCCCATGGCATTCGCCAGGCGGCTCATCTCGGCCTGCCCGCGCGTCAGCAGCAGAGCCGCCGTGTTGTCGCCGAAGCCCATGCCGTACGAAATGCCCACGGCGATGGCCATGACGTTCTTCGCCGCACCGCACACCTGGACGCCCGTCACGTCCGTGCTCACATAGGCGCGGAAGGCCTCCGTGGAGAACAGCTCCTGGAAGTATTCGGCCGTCGACAGGCTCTTCGACGCGATGACCGTGCCCGCCGGAACGCCGCGGACCACTTCCTCGGCATGGTTCGGGCCGGACAGGACGGCCAGTCGCTCGGGGCAGCCCATCTCCTGCTCGAACACCTGCGTTGCCAGCAGGCCGCTTTCGTCTTCGATGCCCTTCGTGCAGATGACGACGCGCATATCGCGGGGCGCCACTTCGCCGAGCGCCCGCGCAACGCCGCGCATGAGGCGGGACGGCGTGGCCACCACCACGCCCACGGCGTTGCGGAGGCAATCCTCGTACGCGACGGTGGCAACGATGCTGTCGGAGAGCGCGATATCGCTCAAATAGCGGGGATTATGGTGCTCGGAGTTGATGTACTCCACCACATCGGGGCGGCGCGCCCAGATGTTCACGTTGTCGCCTTTCGCCGCAAGGTGCTGCGCCAGCGCCGTACCCCAGCTCCCGGCTCCGATGACTCCTACCTTCACGAACCTCATGCCTCCTTCTCGTCGCCGAGGCGACGTTCGGTACCGGTCAGCAATCGATGAATGTTCTGGCGATGCGCCCAGATCACAATGAGGGCAGACAGCGTGCACAGCCCCCAGGCCAGCCAGTCGCCCCAGAAAAAGTACGCGGAGAGGAACGGGCACAGAACGGCGGCGGCAACGGAGCCCAGCGACACGTAGCGCGTTGCCGCAACGAGCACGGCGAACAGCGCGATCTCGATGAGCGCGCCGACGGGGCCGAACACGGAGAACAGCGCGCCGACGGCGACGGCGATGCCCTTGCCGCCGTGGAATTTCAGCCACGGGCTGAAGATGTGGCCCGTGATGCAGCCGAAGAACGCCACGGCCAGCAAGTCGTCGTACGTCAGCAGCGAGCCGGCGAACATGCCGCCGCCCGTTGCGGCCATATGGCCCACGAGCATGGCGATCAGGCCCGTGACGACGCCTTTTCCGAAATCGAGCAGGAACACGGTGATGCCGCCTTTGCGGCCCAGGGCGCGCATGGCATTCGTGGTGCCGATGTTGCCCGATCCCACCGTGCGGATATCCGTATGGTAGAACGCCTTTCCGATGACGACGCCCCAGGGGATGGATCCCAGCAGGAATGCCAGGACCAGCACGACCGCCAGGGCGGCAGGTGAAGCTATTGCCATGCTATTCACGCTTCTTGAATTTCATGAAGATGGGCGTTCCCTCCAAATCGAACTCCCGGCGGAGCCGGTTCTCGAGATAGCGTTCGTAATTGTCGTCCACCAGGTCGGGATGGTTCACGAAGAACGTGAAGCGCGGCGGCTTGTCGCCCGTCTGGGAAACGTACTTCAGCTTCAGGACGCGCTTGCCCTTCGAAGCCGTGTGGCCGAACTCGCGGATGGCGGCCAGCCAGGTGTTCAGGCGGTTCGTGGTGATATGCGTGCAATATGCCGCGTACGCCTTGTCGATGGCGTCCCAGACCTTCAGCACGTTCTTGCCCGTATTCGCCTGGATGGCGATGACGGGGGCATAGCCCACGAACGTGAGGCGGTCGGACACGCGCTCGCGGATATCCTCCTTCTGCTCGGGACCCTCCACCAGGTCCCACTTGTTGAGCAGCACCACCATGGCGCAGCCGCGTTCGCGCGCATAGCCCGCCACGCGCTGATCCTGGTCCGTCAGGCCCAGCGAGCCGTCGATGACCAGCAGCGCCACATCGGCGCGGTCGATGGCGCGCAGGCTGCGCACGTATCCGTAATATTCCACGGACTTGTCTATCTTGCCCTTGCGCCGCATGCCGGCCGTATCGACGATGCGGTACCTGCGGCCGTCATGCTCCACCATCGTGTCGATGGCGTCGCGCGTGGTGCCGGCGACGTCGGACACGATGGAGCGGTTGCGGTTCGTGAGGATGTTCGTGAGCGACGACTTCCCGGCATTCGGGCGGCCGATGATGGCAACGTTGATGGCGTCGTCTTCTTCGTCCTCGAAGTCCGCATCCGGAAGCTCTTTGATCTTGTCCACGACCTCGTCCAGCACATCGCCGGTCCCGGTGCCGTGCATGGCCGATACCGGCCAGGGGTCGCCCAGGCCCAGGCGGTAGAAATCCCACAGCATATATTCCTGATGCTGCGAGTCGATCTTGTTCACCAGCAGCATGACGGGCGCCTTCGCGCGCTGCAGGATGCGCGCGACCTCCTCGTCTTCGGGCGTGGGGCCCGTCGTGCCGTCGCACAGGAACAGGATGACATCCGCCTCGTCGGCGGCCATGAGCGCCTGCTGGCGGATGGATTCCGCAAAGCGGTCGTCGTTGCCGATGTCGATGCCGCCGGTGTCCACGAGATTGAACGAGTAGCCGTTCCAATCCGCTTCATGGTATGTGCGGTCGCGCGTAACGCCGCGCATCTGATGCACGATGGCGTCATCGCTCTGGGCGATGCGGTTCACCAGTGTGGATTTGCCGACGTTCGGGCGCCCGACGACGGCAACGATAGGCAATGACATAGGGGTTCCTTCGATAATCTAATGGATGCCCTCCAAGTCTACCACGCACGTTTGCGCGGCATGGGCAACGCTACAGTTGTCGCAGGTATTCCACGACTTGCGTGATCTGGTTCTCGGGCGTGCTGGCCCCCGCCGTGACGCCCACGGTCGTGCAATCCGCGAAGAACGCCGGATCGAGCTCGGCCGATGTCTCGATGTGGACGGTCTTCGGGCACAGCGCGCGGCAGATCTCGAACAGGCGCGTCGTGTTCGAGGAGTTGTGTCCGCCGATGACCACGATGGCATCCACCTGGCCCGCCAGCTCGGCTGCCGCCTTCTGGCGCTTCGTGGTGGCATTGCAGATGGTATCGCGCACATTCGCCTGGATGCCGCGCGCCGACAGCTCCTTCAGGACGGAATCGAACAGCTGGCGGCTCTGCGTGGTCTGCACGACCACGCCCACGACGTCCGGCAAACCCGCGGGAAGATCCTCCGCCGATGCGGCCACGACCACGTTGCCGCCGGCCTGCTCCGCATATGCGCGAAGGCCCTCGACCTCGGGGTGCTTCGCATCTCCCACCACGATGACCGTCCCGCATTCGCGGGCCAGCTCGGCAGCCGCCCGCTGCGCGCGGTACACATGCGGGCACGTGGCATCCACCACCTGCGCCGCGGACTCGTCCAGCGCGCGGCGGACCTGCGGGCCCACGCCGTGGCTGCGCACGATGACGCGGTCGGCCGTGATGTCGGCGATGGAATCCGCAACCTGCACGCCGGATTCCTGGAGCTGGGCGACGACCACGGGGTTGTGGATCAACGGTCCCAGCGATTGGACCGTGCCCCCTTTCCGTGCGGCGTCCCGCGCCATGTCCAGTGCGCGCTGCACGCCGTAGCATGCCCCCGCGAACTCCGCTTTGCGTACTGCGACCACGTCAGTCCTCCTTGTGCTTGACCACGATGCCGCGGAACAGCTCCGTGTAATCCGTATCGTTCGGGAACAGGGCCTTCATGTCCACCTCTTCGCGATCGCAGCGGTACGACAGCGCGAAGCACTCGCGCATCACGTACCACGTTGCCGCGGCAAGGCGGTCGTGCTTGTCCACGAAATTGAAATCCGACACGTACAGCGGCTCGCCGTACTCCACGGATACCTTCGGGAAGTGGATGAGCTTGCCCTTCTGCTTGATCTTCTCGGCATTGCGGCATGTGGCCGGCACCATGGGCGCCTTCGCCATGCGCGCCATGAGCGCACAGCCCGCATGCAGCCGTGGCGGGATGTTGCCCTTCCCGCGGCGCGTGGCCTCCGGGAAGATCTGCACCAACTCGCCGTTCTTCATGTACTTCACGGCATGCTTCACGGCGGACAGGTCCGCCTCGTCGCGCGTTATCGGGAACCCGCCGACGCCGGAGATCCAGAGACCGGAGAACCAGTTGCCCTTCTCGAACAGCGTATCGCGGGCCACGAAGCGCGCCCACTGGCGCGGGCGCGCGGCCAGGTAGAAGAACACGACGTCCAGAAACGACGTGTGGTTCGCAACGATGAGCGCCCCCTTGCCGCGGAAGCGGCGGATGTTCTGCCGTCCATCCACGCGGTAGCGGAAGCAGATCTTGAACACGAACGCGATGATGGCGTACGCGATGTTCCCGTAGATGTGGTTGATATGCGGCTTTCCCCCGATGGAGTCCATCGGGAGGTCCCACATGCCGCGATTCGCCGCCTCGAAGTTCATGCTAGCGGGTCATCCTCCCCCGCGCCTCGGTGCAGATACGGTCGATGACCTGGTCGATGGTGAGCGCGGTGGTGTCCAGCATCACAGCATCGTCCGCCGGCTTCAGCGGACTGGTATCGCGCGACGAATCCTGCTCGTCGCGGGAGATGATATCGGCCAGGACGGTGTCGTAATCCTCCGTTATGCCGCGTTCGGCGTTCTGCTCCACGCGCCGGCGGGCGCGCTCTTCGGCGCTGGCCGTCATGAACACCTTCAGCTCCGCCTGCGGGAACACGACCGTTCCGATGTCGCGTCCCTCGACCACGTAATCGCCCGCATTGCCGATGCAGCGCTGCTGATCGACCAGCGCCAGGCGCACGGCGGGCACGGACGACACGCGGCTGACGGCGCGGTCCACCTCCGGCGTGCGGATGCCGTGCGTGACGTCGTCGCCGTCCACGAAGACCTGCTTCGGAATGGGGTCGCCGGCCACATGGCCGAACGATATCCGGCGCTCGCGCGCAAGCTTGCCCAATGTGTCCGCATCGTCTAGCGACACGCCCTCGCGCAGCGCGCACAGGGCGATGGATCGGTACATGGCGCCGGTATCCAGGCAGGAGAAGCCCAGCTCCTTCGCAACGGCTTGCGACACGGTGGATTTTCCGGCCCCGCTGGGCCCGTCGATTGCAATGATCATGTGGCTTAATGCACCAACCTTTCGAATTGCGTCAGGAACGTGGGGAAGCTGACCGTCACGGCCTCGAAGTCCTTGATGGAAACGGGCGCATTCGCCGTCATGCCCAGCACGGCCCACGTCATGGCCAGGCGGTGGTCATGCAACGAATCGAACTGCACGCCTTCGGGAATGCGCAGGTCGGGCTGTCCCTCGATATAGAAGTCATCGCCCTCCGCCCAGGCGTTCACGCCGATCTTGCCCAGGCCGTCGATCATGGCCGCCATGCGGTCGGATTCCTTCACGCGCAGCTCCCCGGCATCGCGGAACACGGTGATGCCGTGCGCCTTCGCCGCAACCAGCGCCAGCACGGGGATCTCGTCCACCAGGCCGGCGATCTTCGAGCCGGGAACCTCCGTCCCGTTCAGCTTCGCGTTGTAGCTGATGGAGATCGTGCCGTAGCGCTCCTTGCCGGACATGCCCGTGCCCTGCACGGAGATGTCGGCGCCCATATGCTCCAGCGTGCGCACGAACCCGATGCGCGCCGGGTTCAGGCTGACATCCTCGATCTGCACTTGCGAACCGGGCTTCAGCGCCGCGGCGCATGCCACGAATGCGGCGGAGGAAGGATCGCCGGGGACCTTGACCTCGCAGGCATGCAGGACGCTGGGGCCGGTCACGGATGCGGACCGCTCGGCGGCGACGGTTTCCACGCCGTATTCCGGCAGCATGAGCTCCGTATGGTTGCGCGACGGCGCGGGCTCCACGACCGTGGTGGTGCCGTCAGCGAACAGGCCCGCCAGCAGGATAGCCGTCTTCAGCTGCGCAGAGGCCACGGGCGTGTGGTACGTGAGCGGCCTCAGGTTCGACGTGCCCATCTCCGTCAGCGGCAGCGTGTCGCGGTCTTCCGGCTGGAAGAGCACGCCCATCTTCATCAGCGGAAGCGTGACGCGGCGCATGGGGCGTTTCACCAGCGACGCATCGCCCGTGAGCGTGACCTTGATGTCCCACGGCGCCAGAACGCCCATGAGCAGGCGAACCGTCGTGCCGGAATTGCCGCAGTCGATGGGACCGTCCGGCTGCTGCGGGCCGTTCGCGCCCCAGCCCGTGATGCCGCCCTGGAGGCTGCCGTCCACGGCACGCTCCAGGTTCACCCGCGCACCCAGCGCCGTGACGGCCCCGATGGACGACCGCACGTCGTCGGAATCCAGAACGCCCTCGACCCGGGACGTGCCCTCGGCCATGGCGGAGAACAGGATGGATCGATGCGAGATGCTCTTGTCGCCGGGAACCCGCGTGCTTCCGTCAAGCGGGCCCGCCAGCGGAGAGATGACCGTATACTCATTCGTCGACATGTCGGTACTCCTTTGCACTCAGCGGTTCGATCGAGGTCGGATAGCCCCAATCGTCCAGCGACGCCTTCAGCTGCGCGCGGTCCCCTTCGTCCGTCAGGACCAGGGACAGCACGGCCGTGCTGGAGGTGATGTGATCGATATCGATGGACTGGATGTTGCAGCCCAGTTCGCTTGCCGCGGAAACGATGCGCGCCACGGAACCCGGCCGGTTCTCCATGTTGATGCGCGCCTCGTACATGCGCTCGGTGTCGGGAAGCCAGCGCGCCGGAACGGCCTTGCGCACTTCCGACGACTTCTCCAGCAGGCGGTGCAGCTTCGTGCGGTCCCCTTCGTCGCGCGATGCGCGCAACGCCTCCTGGAACTGCCCGATGATTGCCTGGAAGCGGTCGAGATTCGTCAGGATGGCGTCCGCATTGTCCGTCAGGATGCCGCTCCACAGCCCGGGCGATCCGGCCGCGATGCGCGTGGAATCCTTGAATCCGCCGGCCGCAAGGCGGAAGATGCCGTTGTCGCCTTCGTCCTCAGCATGTTGGTACGCAAGCCTGACCAGCGACGATGCAACGATATGCGGCACATGGCTGACAACCGCGACCGCCTGGTCGTGGTCTTCGCGCGGCATGTTGATGACGCGGGCGCCGATGCCCGTCAGCATTTCGTGCATCTGAGGGTAATACGCCTCGGGCGTGCGGGAATCCGGGCACAGTATCCAGTGCGCGCCGGCGAACAGCTGCGGGTTCGCGCCGTCGATGCCGTTCTTCTCGGATCCGGCCATGGGATGGCCGGGGATGTAGCGCTCGGGATACAGCAGGTTGCGCTCCGCCATGTCGACGATGCGCGCCTTCGTGGATGCCGTATCCGTGACGATGTTCGGATAGCCCCAGGCGGCAAGCTTCTTCAGGTAGCCCTCCGCCGCATCGACGGGCACGGCGAGCATGACCAGGTCGCAGATATGGAATGCGGCCTCGCCCTGCGCCTCTCCCGCCCCATCGGGCAGGTTCCCCGTCATGACGAATTCGCGGAACGCGGGATCCTCCGGAGTGGAGCCCCCGCAGATCCAGCCTTCCCGCTTCGCTTTCTCCACGGAGTCCGCAGACACGTCCACGCCGAACACGCGCGCAGAAGGACGCGATGCCGTGAACGCTGCGGCGAACGAGGCGCCGATGAGCCCCAGCCCGATAACCGTGATGTTCTCTATTGTCTGATTCATGGCACTCATACTAACACGCTCATCGAGGGTCTTTCGATGTGGCCCGCCGCGACTCGCGATGATTTCACCGCGCCGCGCACGGCTATGCGGTAGTCTAGGCCGAGACAATGGATACGCGACCGGGCGCCGAGTCCTGCGGAAACGGGGTTCGGCGCAAACGCGGATGGGAAAACGAAAGGATTCGCGATATGGAGCTCTTGGCACCTGCCGGCGGCTGGGAACAACTGCGTGCGGCGCTGCATTTCGGCGCCGATGCCGTATACCTGGGAGGCGCCCGGTTCGGCCTGCGGGTGCGGGCGGACAACTTCGGCGGCGACGACCTGGGCAAAGCCGTTGAGTTCGTGCATTCGTACGGCAAGAAGGCGTATGTGACGGCGAACGCGCTCGTGCATCCGGGCGAAATGCCGGCGCTGAAGGAGCACCTGCATGCCATTGCGGACAGCGGCGCAGATGCGGCGCTGATCAGCGACCTGGGCGCACTCGCGCTTGCCCGCCGGGAGGTGCCGCAGCTGCCGTTGCATATCTCCACGCAGGCATCTGTCACGAATGCGGAGGCGGCACGCGTGTACGCCGATCTGGGCGCCACGCGCATCGTGCTGGCCCGCGAGCTGTCGCTTGAGGAGATAGCGGCTATCCGCCGCGACCTGAATCCGCATATCCAGCTGGAGGTGTTCGTGCACGGATCCATGTGCATCGCCTATTCCGGCCGCTGCCTGATATCGAACTACCTGGCAGACCGCGATGCGAACCGCGGGAACTGCTCGCAACCCTGTCGCTGGAGCTATGCCCTGGAAGAGGAGCAGCGCCCCGGCGAACATATGCCGCTGGAGGAGGTGCACGGCCGCTCGTTCGTGCTGAGCTCGGCGGACCTGATGATGCTGGACCACCTTGACGATCTGAAGGCCGCGGGGGCGGACTCGCTGAAGATAGAGGGCCGCGTGAAAAGCGCCTACTACACGGCAACCGTCGTGAACGCCTACCGCCAGGTGCTCGACGGACGCCCGGCTGCAGAGATGCTGCCGGAACTGGATGCCGTCAGCCACCGCCCGTACCACACCGGGTTCTTCTACGGCGCGCCCCGGCAGGCGCCGCACGGCAAGGAATACTCGCAAACTTGCGATTTCATCGGCATCGTGGAAGCGTGCTCGGAGAACACAGACGGCACGTACCGTATACGCACCACGCTGCGCAACCGCTTCGCCGCCGGAGAGGCGCTGGAGGCGCTTGCCCCGGGCAAGCCGATCCGCTTGTTCGCAGCAGCGAATATCGAAGACGAGGACGGCTGGCCCGTTGCGGAAGCCGTGAAGACAGCGCACGCGTACACCGTCGATGCGCCGTTTCCCCTGAATCCCCAGGACATCTTGCGGAAGCGCCGCCCCCAGCGCTAACCGCCGTGCAGAATGCAGAAAACGGGCCGTCCCCGACAAGGGACGGCCCGCTTCGCATTCATGCCTGCAGCGCGATGCGCGCTATTCCGATGCCACGCCGCTGCTGCCGAAGCCGCCGGCGCCGCGCTCCGTTTGGTCCAGCGTCGTCCGCACATCGAACGCGGGCTGCGCCACCGCCATGATGACGAGCTGTGCGATGCGGTCGCCCTTCCGAATGCGGATGGTCTCGTTCGGATCAAGGTTGATTGCGGCGATCTTCAGCTCGCCGCGGTAGTTGCTGTCCACCAGGCCGGGCGTGTTCGCAAGCGAAAGGCCCTGGCGGATAGCCGTGCCGGAACGCGGCAGCACGAAGCCCGCGAAACCGCGCGGAATGGCCACGGCAAGGCCGGTGGGGACCAGCTTGCGCTGGAAGGGAGGCAGCTCGCAATCCTCCAACGCGCATAGGTCGACGCCCGCATCCCCCTCGTAGGCCCCATGGGGCACCACGGCGTCCTCGTCAAGCTTCTGCAGGGGGATAAGCAGGCGCTGCGGCAGCGGCTCCTGCACGTGGTTGGCGGATTTGTCGGCCATGGAGAACCCTTTCTCTCGCGTTCGTATACCGCCGTCTATTGTAGCGGGCGGCTTCGGCGAATGGGCTTCGCGTTGCGCTCTGCGCGAAGACGGCATATGCGCACGGGACGCGCGGCAGCGCCCGGACGCAAAAAGCACCCGCCGGCAACACGTGCCGGCAGATGCCGAAAATGCAGATGCGTCGGCAGCGCGTACCGATAGCGCCCGACGTTTCGGAAGCTTCCCGTGCCCGCAAGGCAGTTGCCCCGGACCGGAAAGCGAATTTACAGCTCTTCGAGCGCCTGGCGGAATTCCTCGATGCTCTTGAAGTCTTTGTAGACGCTGGCGAAGCGGATGTAGGCGACGTCATCGACGTCGGCGAGCTTCTCCAGCACGCGCTCTCCCAGCTGCTTTGATTCGATGCGGTTCGTGCTGGTCTGGCGCAAGTCGCTTTCGATGTCGTTGATGATGCGGTCCACCTGGTCGGGCGTCACCGGGCGCTTTGCGCACGCCGTAAGGATGCCGCGGAACAGCTTGTCGCGATTGTACGCTTCGGAAGAGCCGTCGGATTTGATCACGACGAGCGGGGATTCGCCCATGCGCTCGTACGTGGTGAAACGGCGGCCGCAATTCAGGCATTCACGGCGGCGACGGATGGAGAGACCGTCATCTGACGGACGGGAATCCACTACTTTGGAGTCGAGTTTGCCGCAGCTTGGGCACCTCATATAAGCCCTCCTTTGATTCAGTGTTGCGATTGGGCTTTTCGTGGAAAGAATTATAACACATACCCGATTGTCAATACACAATATGTTGTGTCTCTTTATGGCATTGTCCGAATGGCCTCCGTTATATAATCGACGTCATGCACGCGGCATCCAGCACGTACCGCGTCCCCCGCAATAACGAACGGAGCGTACGGATCATGGGCGACATTTCGAAACTTTCAATCGCAATCGGCCAGATGGATGTGGTGGCCGGCCATCCCACGGACAATTTCGAGACCATGAAGCGCATGGTTGCCCGCGCGAAGCGCGAGGGCGCCCAGCTCGTGGTCTTCCCCGAGATGTGCGTGGGCGGCTACTTCCTGGCGGACAAATGGACGGACGAAGACTACGTCGACTACCTGGCATCGTTCAACGACCGCGTCCGCGAGCTCTCGGACGGCATCGGCATCATCTTCGGAAACGTGGGGCGCACGTATCTGGACAGCGAGGCGCGCGGCAAAGACGGCCGAAGGGCGCGCTACAACATGGCGTTTTTCGCCTGCAACGGGCAATGGGTGCCGCGCGAGCACAAGCGGGCGCTTCCCGCACCGGCCGCCGAGCGCATTGCCGGACGCTACATCAAGACGCTGCTTCCCAGCTACCGCATGTTCGATGACGAACGCTACTTCGTCAGCGCGCTGGAAGATGCCGCCTACCATCCGGAGCTGGATTTCGCCGATACGTACGCCGCACCGTTCGTGTTCGCCGTCGAAGGCGAGACGTACCGCATCGGCCTGGAGATATGCGAGGACCTGTGGTCGGGCGATTACGCCTGCAACCAGACCGCCCGCTATGTCGAGGCGGACTGCGACGCCATCATCAACATCAGCGCGTCGCCGTGGACGATGAACAAGGATACGGGTCGCACGAAGCGCGTGAGGGAGCATACGCGCCAGCTGGGCCATATCGTGCCGCTGCTGTACGTGAATACCGTGGGCATGCAGAACACCGGCAAGAACGTCCTGACGTTCGATGGCGGCTCCACCGTATACGGCCCGGACGGCGCCGTGCTGGCACGCTGCCGCGACGATTTTGCGGAGGACCTGCGCGTGGTGAGCCTTGCCCGCCCGGGAACGGTGACGCCCAGCGATCCGGACAAGGTGCTCGATGCCATCGTTGCCACGCTCCGGCGCTTCGATGCGCAGATCTTCCCGTTCAAACCGAAGTGGATCATCGGCCTTTCGGGAGGCATCGACAGCTCCATCACGGCAAGCGCGCTGCGCATGGCGCTGGACGACCCCGGCCGCATTGTGGGCTACAACCTGGCAACGCGCTACAACAGCGACGTGACGAAGGCGAACGCCTACAACCTCGCCCAAGCGCTGGGCATCCGGCTGGTCAACGGCAGCATCGAGGATGTGGTGGACGCCACGCAACGCGTCCTTTCGCTGTACGGATACGAACCGGACAAGGTCAGCGGTCTTGCGCAGGAGAACGTGCAGGCACGCCTGCGCGGGCACATGCTGTCCACGTTCGCCCAGATCGAGGGCGGCGTGATCATGAACAACGGCAACAAGGTCGAGATCATGATGGGATATGCCACGCTGTACGGCGACTCCATCGGCGCCATCTCCCCCATCGGCGACCTGACGAAAGTGCAGCTGTTCGACCTGGCGCGCGCCATCAATCGCCGATTCGGCTTCGAGGCAGTGCCCGAGAACCTGATACCCGAAGAGACGGAAGACGGGTTTACATGGGAGACCATGCCCAGCGCCGAGCTGAAGGACGATCAGCGCGACCCGATGAAGTGGTTCTACCACGACTGGCTGGTCCATCAGCTGGTGGATTATCCCGGCTACGGAACGGAACGCGTGATGCGCGGGTATCTGAAGAACAAGCTGGCCGATACGGAAGCGGGCAAGTGGATCCGCTATTACGGCCTGGAAGATTCGAAGGCGTTTATAGAGGACCTGGAATGGGTGCTGCGGCAGATGCGCATCTCCGTGTTCAAACGCATCCAGATGCCGCCGAACATCACGCTGTCGCGCGGTTCGTTCGGCTTCGATTTCCGCGAGAACCAGGCAATATACGAGCAGACGGATTCCTACCGCATGCTGAAGCAGCAGATTCTGGCCCAGGCATAAGGAGCAGCGCCGCACCGTGCGCAGAGGCGCGGATGCAATGCATCGCTCCGGCGCGCGGCCGCACATACCGTGCTCGAACGGCGGGACGCAGCCCTATACGAAAGCGCTTTCCGATATGAATGCAGAGAAGGTGTCCGCCTCAGGGACGGGCACCCTCTTCGTGCAGGAGGGCGCCGGGTACTCGGCCATCCGATGCCGGGCCCCGACATTTTCGGGAAAGCTTCTTTATGCCCCCACCAGCGCGGTTGCCGTGGCGAACAGCAGGCCCACCAGGAACATGCGCAGATACTGCGCACCGGACAGTTTCACGGTCTGCCTGCCGGCAAGCGTGCCGTGCTTCAGCTGCTCCGCAAAGGGATGGTTTACCAGGGCATTGCGCGTCCGGTCCGCGTAATAGTACGCCTTCCGCTGCAACGGGCTGAGCTTCGGAGCGTGCTTAGCACGCAGCTCCGCAGCGGTTTCGTCGGTCATCCAGTAGAACAGGTGCCGGGATTCGATGTAATCCGTACCGAACGGAATGGCCTCGACGGTCACGGATTCCTGCGAGCGGTAGTCGTCGCGCAGCAGATCGTGCGGGCTGACGGCGGCATTCGACGCAGCCTTGGGATTTCCCGGAAACGGGATGATGTGCTCGTTTTCATTGCTGTACCGAGGAACATCGACTTTGAGAGCAGCGTTTCCATCGCTCTCGTACAAAGCCTGATACTTCATCTTCCGACCTCCTCGTTCTTGCATAGAACCTTTGTTCGCGTTTATAATAAGTCGAACAGAAGTTCGGGTCAATATATTTTTCGTACGTTTGTTCGTGTGTTTTTGCAAGGAGAGGCCATGGACGGCATTACCAAGAGACAGCAGGCGGTACTGGACTGCATCGCCGAATTCATCGAAAGCAAGGGATACGGTCCCACCGTGCGCGAGATCTGCGCGGCTATGAACCTTTCATCTCCCTCGACGGTGCATGTGCACTTGAAGGCGCTGGAAGACAAGGGCATGATCCACCGCGACCCTCTGAAGTCGCGTTCCATCACGCTGACGGACAAGGCGCGGCCGCACGTGCCCCACGCGAATGCCGCGGAAGATGCCGACGGCGGGCTTGCGCAGGACCTGCAATCCATCGGAACCGGCAATTACGGCAATACCGTCACGCTGCCGCTCGTTGGCCAGGTGGCCGCCGGCATCCCCATCCTGGCGGAGGAGAACATCGAGGACAATATCACGCTGCCCGTGGAAATCGTGGGCGACTCCGCCTCGTTCCTGCTGTCCGTGCATGGCGAATCCATGATCGAGGCGGGCATCAACGACGGCGACTATCTCGTGGTCAAGGAACAATCCACGGCGAACAACGGCGAGATCGTCGTTGCGCTCATCGACGACGGGGCCACGGTGAAGCGCTTCTACCGCGAACGCGACCACATCCGCCTGCAGCCCGAGAACTCCTCCATGGATCCCATCATCACCCGCGACTGCACCATCGTGGGCAAAGTCGTGGCGTTGTTCCGCCGCGTGTACTAGCGCCTCCCCCGCTTTTCCGTCGCGCTCCCGGCGGACGCTGTCCAGCGCACAAAGCCGGCATCCCGTTGTACGGGATGCCGGCTTCTTATTGCCCGGTCATTCCTCTTTTAGAGCTCAAACGACACGCGGACAGACTACGCATGCAAGCGGAGTCGCAGCGCCCGGCGCTCTTTCCTGCGCTCTCTGCTCTGATGCCTATGCCGTGCGAAACCGGGCGAACGTCCCTTGGAGCGGTGCGCTGACCTGGACGCGCATCGTCGTGCCGTCCGCACTGTGCCCCTCGTCGATGATATGGCAGCGCTCATGCGCAAGCGAGACCAAATCGCCGCGGTTGTAGGGGATCACGACGTCCATGATAACGCCCGTGTTCGCCGCTTGCTGGGAGATGAACGCCATCAGTTCGTCCAGGCCCGTCCCCTGCTCCGCCGATACGAACAGCGCATCGGGTTCGCGCAGACGCATGCCCTCAAGCGTATCGGAATCCAGCAAGTCGATCTTGTTGAACACGTCCTTGCGCGCGATGTCGCCGGCCCCGATCTGCAGCAGCACCTTCTCCACGGTCTTCTTCTGATCCTCGAATTCCGGTTGCGCGGCATCGATGACATGCAGGATCAGATCGGCACCGCGGATCTCGTCCAACGTGGACTTGAATGCCTCGACCAGGTTCGTGGGCAGCTTCTGGATGAAGCCGACCGTGTCCGTGACCGTGACTTCGCGCCCTTCCGGCAGCTCGAGCTTGCGCGACTTCGAATCCAAGGTTGCGAACAGCTTGTCGTAGCTGAGCACCTCCGAGCCCGTCAGATGGTTCAGCAAGCTGGATTTGCCCGCGTTCGTATAGCCGGCAAGCGCCACTTTGAAGATACCGCTTCCGTAACGGTCCTTGCGCTGCAGCGCGCGGTTCTTCTCCAGGACCTTCAGCTGCCGCTTGATGGACGTGATGCGATTGCGGACAATGCGGCGGTCAACTTCCAGCTGGCTCTCGCCTTCGCCGAAACGCGAGCCCACACCGCCGCCCATGCGGTTCGAGGCCAAGTGCGCCCACATGCCGCGCAGACGCGGGTACAGGTACTCGTTCTGCGCCAGACGCACCTGCAGGCGGCCTTCCTTGCTGGTGGCGTGCAATGCGAAAATGTCCAGGATGAGTGCCGTACGGTCGATGACCTTGACTTCGCGGGGAACGATCTTCTCCAAATTCGCCTGCTGGGAAGGCGTCAGCTCGTCGTCCAGGATGACGACGTCCGCAGCAAGCGTGGTGCACAGCTGCGCGATCTCCTGCGCCTTGCCCTGCCCCACGAACGTGCTGGGATTCACCTTGTCCAGCTTCTGCGACGTGGATCCGACCACCTGGCAGCCCGCCGTCTCCGCCAATCTGCCCAACTCCGCAAGCGAGGACTGCAGCGACCAGGGCGTATGCGGCCTATCGACCCCTACCAGGATCGCGCGCTCCTTCTTCTCCTGCGGAACGTACATCTCTTCTTTGGACATATACCCCCTCATCCTTCCCTCCGCGCACGCGCACGTAGCACGGCAACGGAGAGCATGCCATCCGGCTTTTCTTTACACCTTACTCCTTGGGGCAAAGAAAAACGGACGGGAGAAGGCAAAACCCTCTCCGTCCGTTCCCTTGCTTCTCTGTTCTGTCACGCGGGCAATACGCGAACCTGCCCTGCGGCCTAGAAATCCTCGGTGTCGAACGTACCCGTGAACGCCTGTGCCGCCGGACCCGTCATCATCACATGGCCGTCGTCTGTCCAACGGATATGCAGCGTGCCGCCCAGCAGATGCAGGTCGTTCTCGCGGCCTGCACGGCCCGTCAGGCAAGCAGCCGTGTTCGTGGCGCAAGCGCCCGTGCCGCACGCGAGCGTCTCGCCGTCGCCGCGCTCGTAGACGCGCATGTGAATGCCGTCGCTGGCAATCTGCGCGAACTCGATGTTCGCCTTCGCGGGGAATGCCGGATTCGACTCGTAGAACGCGCCGATGGTGTCGACGCGCAGCGTGTCCAGCGTCTTCTCCGGGCCCCTGAACAGCTCGTCGGGCAGTGCGGAGAAATCCTGGATGAACGTGACCGCATGGGGATTGCCCATGGAAACGCACGTGAACGGCAAAGCGCCCCACGGCGAATCGATGGCCGCCTCCTTCACATACGGCTGGCCATCATCCGTCTGCGCATTAGCGGGAAGCGCGACGGGAACCTGCGCGGGCTCCAGGATAGGACGCCCCATATCCACCGTCGCAACCGTCATGAGACCCTTGTCGTCCACCTCGAACGTGATGGGGCGCTGTCCGGCCTTCGTGTCGGCGACGAACTTGCCATCGCTTGCCGAGACGTATCCGTGGTCAACGAGGTACTTCGCGAAGCAGCGGACGCCATTGCCGCACATCTCGGCCAACGTGCCGTCGGCGTTGATGTAATGCATGTACGCAACGCAATCGGGGTCCTCGGAAGGACGGACCAGGATAACGCCGTCGGCTCCGATGCCGAAATGGCGGTCGCACAGCGCCTCGACCGTCTCGGGCGCCAGCTCGATCTCGTTCGAGAGATCGTCGATGAAGATGAAGTCGTTTCCGCAGCCGTTGAGCTTAACAAAGTCGATTTCCATTATGGTGTTCAAACTCCTTCTTTCGGCTTAATGCGCATCGATTGTATCAAGTACGGCAAGCGCCTTGTCCGCAAGTGACCGCATATACGGGGTCTCTCCATTAACAGCGGGTGAATTCTGCTCATCCGGGCATGCCGAAGGCGCATTCCCGCCGGAAGCGGACGCGGGCACATCCGCAGCAGGCGCCGTTTCCGTGCGAATCCCGGACGGCTCTCCGGGTCGTGCACCGTCTATCCAGCGGATGCGGGCATCGCGGGAAAACCACGACCGCTGGCGCTTCGCATAGCGGTGCGTGTGGACCTTGATGTCCTCCACAGCCTGGTCCAGCGAGCACGCCCCCTCCAGCGCCGCAACGATCTCGCGGTACCCGATTGCCTGCGGCGCCGTGAGCGCCTGGCGGAAGCCGCCCTTCAGAAGACGCTGCACCTCCTGCACCAACCCGGCATCCACCATGGCATCGACCCTCCGGTCGATGCGGGCGTTCAGCGCCGCGCGTTCGACCGCAATGCCGATCTGCACGGCGGGAACAACCTGCGGAATCTGCTTCAGGCGCTCCTTCTGGCGCGCATAGCTGCCGCCTTCCTCCAACAGCTCGAATGCACGGATGACGCGCCGCGCATTGTGCGGATGGATGACGGCCGCGGATTCGGGATCCACCTGGCGCAGCCTCTCCCACAGCGCCTGGTCCCCTATCTGCCGCCAGAGCCGCGTGTACTGCGCGCGCACGGGATTCTCCCGCTCGGCACCGCCTTTCGGATAGATGTATCCGTCGATGACGCTGCGCACGTACAGGCCCGTGCCGCCGCACAGTATGACGCGCTTCCCCTGCGCATCCTGTTCGGCGGCCACGCGGCGCGCATAATCCTGGAACAGCGAAACGGAGTACGGCACGCCCGGATCGACCAGATCCAGGCCGAAATGCGGAACGACGCGCTGCGCGGGCGGCACCTTGCCCGTGCCGATATCCATGCCGCGGTACACCTGCATGCTGTCCGCGCTGATGACAACGCCGTCCAGACGCCGCGCCAGCGCTTGCGCCAAGTCGCTTTTCCCCGTTGCCGTAGGACCGACGACGCAGATCATCGGCTGCGAAAGATGCGGTACGAACGGTTCCTGCTCCGTCATGCGCTACTCCACCGAGACCAGCGCGCCGTTGAGGTACCACGTACGGGCGCGGTCGATCTTCACACGGCCGATACGGCCGAAGAGCGACTCCACGTCGCAGCCTTCCGGCACCGTCGCGTGCACCGTCTGGTTCTTCGGCGTGCGGCCGGTGACGGAATGCGGGTCGCGCTTGTTGCGGGACTCGAACAACACCTCCACAACGCGGTCCGCGTCGGCCTGGTTCGATGCGTAGGCGCCTTCCTGCACCAGGTCGACAAGCCGGTCGAAGCGGTCTTGGATGACCTCGTGCGGCGTATCGTCGACGATCTTCGCAGCCGGCGTCCCCTCCCGCTTGCTGTAGATGAATGTGAACACCTGCTGGAATCCCACTTCGCGCACCAGGTCCATGGTCCGGAGGAAATCCTCTTCCGTCTCGCCGGGGAAGCCGACGATGATGTCCGTGGAAAGCGCGATGCCGGGACGCGCCTCGCGGACCTTGCGCACCAGTTCCAGGTAGTGCTCATGCGTGTAGTGGCGGTTCATGGCCTTCAGCACGCGGTCGGAGCCCGACTGCACGGCAAGATGCAGATACGGCGCCAGGTTCGGCAGCGTGGCGAAGCGCTCGATAACGTCGTCGTTCAGGTCTTTCGGATGGCTGGTGGCGAAGCGCAGATAGCGCACGCCGGTGGCATGCACGGCGTCCAGCACGTCCGCAAAGCGCGGTTCCCCGTACAGGTCGCGGCCGTACGAATTCACGTTCTGGCCCAGCAGCGTGATCTCCTTCACGCCGGATTTCACCAGGCGGTCCGCCTCCGCGACGATGTCCTCCATGGGACGGGATTTCTCGCGGCCGCGCACATACGGCACGATGCAATACGAGCAGAAGTTGTTGCATCCCACGGTGATGGGCAGCCATGCGGACCAGTTGCGTTCGCGATGAGACGGCAGGTCCGTTGAGAACTCGTCCGAGGACTCCACCACTTCCACGGCATTCTTGCCGCTCTCCACGGCTTCATGGAGAAGCCGCGGCAGCGATGCCAGATTGTGCGTGCCGAAGACGATGTCGACGTTGTCCAGCTTGCGCGTGAGCTCTTCGCCGTCGCGCTGGCCGATGCATCCTCCGATGGCCACATAGCGCTTCCCCAACGGGCTGTCCGGGCGCAGCGGCGTGTTCTTCATAGAGGATACCTGCCCGTAAAGGCGCTCGTCCGCATGTTCGCGGACGCAGCACGTCATATACACCACCAGGTCGGCATGCTCGATATCCGGCACCTCGAGGGCGCCCAGGCCCTCGAGCATGCCCGAGATGCGTTCGGAATCATGCATGTTCATCTGGCATCCGAACGTCTGGATGTGGAACGTGAGATTGTTGAGAGAGTTGATCATGAGCATATTCCCGTGCGTAGCTGAGATGAGAACGAAAGCATAAGGGATAAGACAGGCGCAGGATATCGCATGCGCTTGCCCTTCACAAGAAAGACGGCGATACAGGACGCGAAAGAAACGCGGCGCTACTCGGCGGACCGATCCATGCCGCCATCGGCATCGGCTATGGGATTCTGCGACAGGACGGCTTTCCGCGGCTCGACGGTGAAGCGGATAGCGGTACGGTATTCGCCGTCGATGACGATATCCGCAAACGAGGGAATGCATACGATCTCGATGCCGACCGGCGACAGGAAACCGCGGCTGATGGCGATTGCCTTCACCGCCTGGTTCACGGCGCCGGCTCCCACGGATTGGAGCTCGACATGCACACCGTCCTTGATCATGCCGGCAATGGCACCGGCGACGGATGCCGGAGAGGAACGCGATGATACGCGCAGGCAGTTTATGGATTGGCTGTCGTGTTCCGTTGTCACGTTGCTTCGTTCTTTCTTCATTTGGCTTCGTGCATGCTCCGTTTGTTCTTCGAATCAGAACGTGTCTACAATATCTCCAAAAGTGTATCCAATACCACGTCGGAGCGCAAATTTGGCCTCTGTAAACCAATAATGTCTAACAATCAAAAACTTATCGTTGCTTCACCGAGGGTATATAGAGACGGACGCCGTCCTTTTCCACCTTCACGACCGGCTCCACGGTGCCGTCGAGGTAGTACGCATCCGCCAACTGCTGCCAAGCGGCTTTCACCGCCGTCGTGAATTGCGTCAAATCACGTTCGGCGATGCGCAGCCCACGCGGATCGACCGGCTCGCGAAGACGATCCGGATCCATGGACGCGGAGCGCTTTGGCCGATCGGCGGTACGCGCTGGTGCCCGGTCCTTCGCGAACAGCAGGGAGATAAACGACGGCACCGGCGCGATCTGGCCATCCAGGATGCGCCGTGCGCTGCGCTCCGACATCTCCAGCCCCAGGCTGCGCGCCGTCTGCGCCAGCTGCGCCGGCGTTTCGGCAAGCGCGGGACGCAGGCAGAGCGGGCAGTCATCCTCCGCCGGCAAGTCCGTGCCGTCGCGTGATGCCAGGGCGCTTCTGCCCAAAGACACCATGGTTGCGACGATCTCGATGGGGGAACCCAGGAACACCTGGCAGTCGTCGCGCTCCTCCAGGGCGAATTCCGCCACCATGCGGTTGATGTTGCGCGGCCCGCGCATCACGTTGCGCCCATCTTCGCCCTGCACGAAATGCGGCAGCGCAGACTGCTCGGCACGCTCGGGCAGCGAGCGGGTGTCCGTCACAACGGCGATGGACGTTCCCAACCCGGGAGCTGATGCAGCAACGCGCGCGGACTCCGCGTTCGATCGGATGGAGAACAGCGCCATGCCGCGGCCGTGGATGCCCCAGCGGTCCATGTGGTACGTATCCAGCTTGCTGGTAACGCGGGGCTCGAAAATGGCCTCCTGCAGCTTTTCGGGGATGCCCGATCCGTCATCGACCATCGTGATCAACCGCTTCGCGCCGTCGCGGGCCGTTGCCAGGAATATCAGGCGCGCACCGGCATCGCGTGCGTTGCGGAGCATCTCGATGACGATGTCCTCCGTGGAGCGGATGTCGTGCTTCGCCTGGCGCCGTTCCGCCTCCGAGCTCAAGAGACGGACGAAGCCATCCCCGAGGTCGGCTTCGACCCGGAGATGGTTTTCGCCCGTCACGTTCTCAATGAATTCAGGCAGCGATTCTTCGCCCATTGGCTACTTCGCGTAATCCACGGCGCGGGACTCGCGGATGACCACGACCTTGACCGTGCCGGGATACGTCATCTCGTCTTCGATCTGCTTCGCGATGTCGTGCGCCAGAACCGTAGAGGCGGCTTCGTCGACGACTTCCGGCTTCACCATCACGCGCACTTCCCTGCCGGCCTGGATGGCATACGTGCGCTCGACGCCCTCATGCGCATTCGCGATCTCCTCGAGCTTCTCCAGGCGCTTGATGTACGCATCGAGCGTCTCCTTGCGCGCACCCGGGCGTGCGGCGGAAACAGCGTCTGCAGCCTGCACGAGCACGTCGAGGACGGAGTTCGGCTCGATGTCGTTGTGGTGCGATTCGATCGCGTGCACGATCTCGGGCTTCTCGCCGTAGCGACGTGCCAGATCGGCGCCGATGACGGCATGGTTGCCGTCCACTTCGCGGTCGATGGCCTTGCCGATGTCGTGCAGCAGGCCGGCGCGCTTCGCGGGAATGGGGTCCAAGCCCAGCTCGGAGGCCATGGTGCCCGTGAGGTACGCAACCTCCATGGAATGCTGCAGGACGTTCTGGCCGTACGACGTGCGGTAGCGCAAACGGCCCAGCGTATGGACGAGGTCGGGATGCAGGTCATGGATGCCCGTATCGAAGCTTGCCTGCTCGCCGGCTTCCTGAATCTGCTTGTCCACGTATTTCGTGGCCTTGTCGTACATCTCCTCGATGCGGGCGGGATGGATGCGCCCGTCGGCAACCAGGTTCTCCATGGTGATGCGGCCGATCTCGCGGCGCACCGGGTCGAAGCACGAGATGGTGACGCACTCGGGCGTATCGTCGATGATCAGGTTCGTGCCCGTGATCTGCTCGAACGAGCGGATATTGCGGCCTTCGCGGCCGATGATGCGGCCCTTCAGGTCGTCACTGGGCAGGTTGATCGTGGATACCGTGTTCTCCGCCGTGAAATCCGAGGCAAGGCGCTGCATGGCCAGGCTCAAGATTTCGCGGGACTTGCGGTCCGCCTCCAGCTTCGTGCGGTTCTCAGCCTCTCGAATGATGGCCGCGGACTCGTGCGTGACCTCGCCGCGCAAGTTGTCCAGCAGCTCGTTCTTCGCCTCATCGGCCGTCATGCCGGAGACTTCCTCGAGACGCTCGGAAATCTCGCGCGAACGATCCTCCACTTCCTGGCGTTCGCGATCAAGGCGCTTCGACTCCGCGTGGAGGTCGTTGTCGCGCCGATCGAGTTGGCCCTGCAAGCTGGACAGCTGATGCTCGCGCTTGTCCAGAGAATCGCTGCGGTTGTTCAAGGACTGCTCGCGTTGGTTCATGCGATCCTCGGCGCTGCGCACCTCGCGCATGCGTTCCTTGCCCTCGTCTTCCGCCTCCTGCTTCATCTTCAGGATCTCGTCTTTTGCCTCGACCAGCTTCTCGCGCTGCATCGTCTCGGCCTGCGTCTTTGCTTCTGCGATAAGGCGATCGGCCTCTTCGGCAGCCTTCTTTGCGGAATTTGCACCTGCAAGCCGGGCAATGAGTATGCCGACAACGGCGCCGATGACGATGCCGATGACAATCCATGCAATGGTAGGCATGCTCTCCCCTTTCTGTTTATCTGCGCATTCGGATGGTTTCCCATGATAAAAAAGCCAGGAAACCTGGCATGAGTACACGCACCCCCGTAAGGGTAAGACACACCTATTCGGTTGTTCTATAACAAGCATCCTTGCGGATACGTAAACTCAAACCACTACCTATAGTAACCTAAACTTCTTGCTATAGGAGTGCTGTTTGGCAGGCGGCGAAACGGCCCCACGCTAAATCCGCATGCTGACAAGGAACAGAGCCGTTCCCTATGCCCGGAAACAGCTACGATTCCGACTGCTGTCGCGACCACCAAATACCGGCAGCCTTCGACGCGATATCGGACGAATACCCTTTGCCCCTCAATCTTCGATACGCCGAATCGCGCGGGCGTTTCGAACGGGGCGGATGGCGCTCGATAAGACGCAGCGCCCGATCGAGGTCGTTGCCGTAGCGCTGTTCGTATTCTTCCGGCCATCCCGGTATGCGCGCCGGGTCGATATGATTGTCCCAAAGCTCGCTCTCGATGCCGTCCGTGCCCTTCCCCGCACGCATGCGCCCCGCGCACAGCGCCTCGCCATAGCGAATGTCGTCGATCAGGCCGCATTCGACGGCACGCTCCAAGGCGTCCTCGGCCGCATACTCGTCAACCTGCTCGCGCTTCAAACGCTGGCGCATCTTCTCACGGGAATAGTCATGATAGCTGCACAGCATCACGATGCGGTCGAACGCCTTCTTCTTCGAATCGACCTCGTCCTGAGCGTCTGCCTTACCTGCACCGCTGCGCCCCGATTCCGATGATTTCCCCCGCGCAGGACGTCGGGTTACACCCGAAAACCGGGTTCCCTCATCAGCATGCTCGTCCGCCGGGAGAATGGCCGTCCTGCGGTTCTGCGCGGATTCTGCAGAAGCGCCGGAAGAATGCTGCAGGGCATCCATCTGGGCGCGCAACGCCACTATGACCGCGCTGCGCGCATCGCCAGAACTGCCCTGCATCTGCTTCTTATCAGCCATACTCATACGACCGTGAACCCTCGGAGGCTATTTCTTCTCAGCCGTTTTCTTGCTAGCGGCGGCGGTTTTCTTATCGGCGGCATGAGACGCCTCGTCCGCAGGCGCCGTTGCACCGGGCTGCTGGGGAATATCGTATTCCTCGCGTACCTTGTATTCGATCTCGTTGCGCAGGTCGGGATTCTTCTCAAGCGTGCTCTTCGCCGCTTCCCTGCCCTGTCCCAGGCGCTCTTCGCCATACGTGTACCACGAGCCGCTCTTCTTCACCACGCCGCATTCGGCGGCCATGTCCAGCACGCATCCCTCCTTCGAGATGCCCTTGCCGTAGATGATGTCGAATTCCGCCTGGCGGAACGGAGGCGCCACTTTGTTCTTGACCACTTTGACGCGCACGCGGTTGCCGATGGTCTCGCCGTTCTGCTTCACGTAGTCGCGACGGCGGATATCCAGGCGCACGCTGGAGAAGAACTTCAGCGCACGGCCGCCGGGCGTGGTCTCCGGATTGCCGAACATGACGCCGATCTTCTCGCGGAGCTGGTTGATGAAGATGCATGTCGTGTTCGATTTCGACAGCGAGCCGGCAAGCTTGCGCAGCGCCTGGGACATAAGGCGGGCCTGCAGGCCGACCGTCGTATCGCCGATCTCGCCTTCGATTTCAGCGCGCGGCACCAATGCCGCAACGGAGTCGATGACGATGCAGTCGATGGCGTTGCTGCGCACCAGCATGTCGCAGATTTCCAACGCCTGCTCGCCCGTGTCCGGCTGCGAGATGAGCACGTCGTCGATGTCGACGCCCAGCTTCGCCGCGTAGACGGGATCGAGCGCATGCTCGGCATCGATGAACGCGACGATGCCGCCCACCGCCTGCGCTTCTGCCAGGATATGCAGCGCCAGCGTGGTTTTGCCCGAGGACTCGGGACCGTAGATCTCGACGATGCGGCCGCGCGGCACGCCGCCGATGCCGAGAGCGGCATCCAGCGGAAGGGCACCCGTAGGTATGAACCCGATTTCCAGGTTCCTATCCCCTTCGCCGAGCTTCATGATGGAGCCCTTGCCGAACTTATGCTCGATCTGATCGGTGGTCAGCTTGAGCATCTTCTCTTTATCTTGGTCCATGGCCTCTCCTTGGGAATTCAAAAATCACATCGATAATTATACGAACAGTTGTTCGCTTGTCAAGAACTGCCGTTCGGTATGCGACGAAGGTAGCGCATGCGGCTCACACAGCATGCCCAAAATGGCCTCGGCATGCCGATCCGAATACATCCCCGCACTAAAATGCCTGGCAGCAAGCCTTTTTCAAGGCCCGTCGCCAGGCAGGGGCTCCGCAAAGATTTTTCGCCGACCTCAGAACGGATCGGATTCCAGCTTCTTTCCCGCCAGGCAGTCGGCGAACAGGTCCAGCGCGAAGCGGATGGTGTGCGCGCGCACCTCGTCGCGATCGCCGGGAAACAGGCAATGCTTCGCAACGGTCCCCTCCGGCCAGGAGATGCCGATCCAGACCGTGCCCACCGGCTTGCCCGGCACCGCGCCGCCCGGTCCGGCAATGCCCGTCACGGACACGGCGATATCCACGCCCAGCACGCAGCGGGCGCCTTCCGCCATCTGGCAGGCCGTCTGGCCGCTTACCGCCCCGAACGAGTCCAGCGTCTCCTGCGAAACGCCCAGAACCTGGTGCTTCACCTGGTTCGAATAGCTGATGATGCCGCCTTCCGTGACGTCCGAGGCACCGGGAACGGCCGTCAACGTGCCGCCTATCAGGCCGCCCGTGCAGCTTTCCGCCGTGCCGATGGACACGTGCCTCTCGCGCGCCGCCGCGATGACGCCGGCCGCCGCCAAGCGCAGCGCATCCTCGCTCGAGGGAGGCAGCGATCCGCGCGATGCCGCCGATGCGCCCGCAAGCGCCTCGTCGTCCTTCTTCGCACGCGATCCGCCGTGCTTCGATTCGCTGAAGCCCAGCAGCGAACGGGCCTTATCGAAGTAGTCGAGCATGGACGCGATGGTGAACACCAGCGCCACGACCATGACCGTCCAGGCAAGCACGTACAGCTGCTGGCTGGCATCGCCCGGCAGGCTGTCCGTGACGGGGCTGGCCTTGATGAGGAACAGCACCACGGCGATGATCTGCGTCACCGTCTTGATCTTCCCCCACCAGCTGGCCGCGATGACCACGCCCTCGCTGGCGGCGATCATGCGGATGCCGGAGACGATGAACTCGCGCGCCAGGATGATCAGCGCCACCCAGGACGGCAGCACGCCCAGCTCGATCAGGCACAGAAGCGCCGCCGCCACGAGTATCTTGTCCGCAAGCGGGTCCATGAACTTGCCCAACGTCGTGACCTCGTCGCGGCTGCGCGCCAGATGTCCGTCGATGGCATCCGTGCAGCTGATGGCGATGAACACGGCCGCCGCTATGATGGGCTTCCACATCTCCATGTCCCCCAGCTGCGGGAACCATTGCGGCCACGGGCTGACCACGACGGCGACGAACACCGGGATGCACAGGATGCGGATCAGCGTGACGATGTTCGCGCTTGTCCAGACCTTCTCTTGCTGCGCCATGGAGCTATTCGCCTTCCATCTCGTACATCAGCGTATCCGCTATCGTCACGGGTACGATCTGCCCGGGCTCGCCGGATTCCAGGAACGTGACGCCGTCGACATCGGGCGCCTGGCATTGCGCGCGGCCGAACAGCTGGCCGTCCTCTTCCCGTCCCAGGACGAGCACGTCGTAGACGCGGCCCGTGCGCTGCGCGATGACGCCGGCGGAAACCGCATCGGCCGTGTCGCGCACCTGCTGCGCACGGTCCAGCTTCTCCGCCTCGTCCACCTGTCCCGGCTGCGAAGCCGCGCGCGTGCCGTCTTCGCGCGAGTATGCGAACACGCCCACGTAATCGAAGGCCGCCTGCTCCAGGAAGTCGCACAGGTCGTCCACATCCTCCTGCGTCTCGCCGGGATAGCCCGCGATGACCGTGGTGCGGAGCGTGACATCCGGCACCGTACGGCGCACATGGTCCAGCAGCGCCAGATACTCGGGTGCAGAGCCTTTGCGGTTCATGGCCGTGAGGATGCGCTTCACGGAATGCTGCACGGGGATGTCCAGGTAACTGCAGATGTTGTCGTGCGCAGCCATGGCGGCAAGCAGGTCGTCGGAGATGCCCTCGGGCTGGATATACATGACGCGGAACCACGTGTCGGGGAATTCGCCCGCCAGATGGTCCATGAGGGCACCCAAGCTGGAAGGCTGCTCGAAATCCGTGCCCCAGCGGCCCGTATCCTGCGCGATGAGCGTGATCTCCCTGACGCCGGCACGCACCTTGCGCGCGACATCGGCGCGGATGGCGGATTCCGGATAGCTGTGGTAGCGGCCGCGGATATAGGGAATCGTGCAATAGCTGCAGAAACGGTCGCAGCCGTCCGAGATGCGCACATACGCCGTCCAGGGGGACTGGCCGGCCAGCGGGCGGTACGGCACCTCCGCTGCGTCGCCGCGCGCACCCTGAGGTGCATCATCACCGAACAGGCCGTCCATGATGGCAACGATGTCGTCCTCGCGCGAACACGGGACGAACCGCGCCACCTCGGGGAGCTCGGACGCCAGGTCGTCGCCGTAGCGGGCCGGCATGCAGCCGCTGACCACCAGATGCGCGCGGCCGTTCGCGACATTGTCCAGCCCCGCCGCCTGCAAGACGGCATCCAGGCTTTCCTCCGTTGCCATTTGGATGAACGAGCACGTGTTGACGATCACCGCACCCGCCTGCGCGGGGTCGTCGACCATGCGGTAGCCGGCCGCTTCCAGACGCGCCGTCATCTCCTGCGAGTCGACCTCGTTCTTCGCGCACCCCATGGTGACGATATTGATGGAAGGTTCCACAGATGCTCCCTAACGGTAGTTGACGAACTGCAACGGGCGACCGTAATCCTGCTGGCGCAGAAATGCGATGACCTCCTGCAGCGTGTCCTTCTTGGGGCTGGACACGCGCAGCTTGTCCTGCTCGATGGTCACCTTGCACTTGAGTTTCTGGGCCTTGATGTCCTTGTTGATCTTGCCGGCCGTTTCGCGGTCGATGCCCTCGACGATGGTGCCCGTCTGGCGGGAATTGCCCCCGGCTGCCGGCTCCACCTTGCCCCATTCGACGGACTGCAGGTCCACGCCGCGCTTCACCAGCTTGCCGGTGAAGATGTCGCGCACCTGTCCGACCACGAAGTCGCTCGGAGCGGTCAGCGTAACCGTCTTCTTCGCCTTGTCGAGCTCGATCTTCGAGCCGGTGCCCTTCAGGTCGTAGCGCTGCGCGACCTCCTTCGAGGCCTGGCCGTATGCATTGTCCACTTCCTGCATGTCCACTTCCGAGACGATGTCGAAGCTGGAATCCTTTGCCATGCGTATGCCTTTCTATCGGCGCCGCCCCCTTGTGCGGCGCGGTTGTTCCTGTATAGGTAAACGGGCGCTGCATCTGCGCAGCGCCCGTGCATTATACCGTGAGCCTATGGAAGACCGATGACCAACCTGCCTGCTAGTCGCTCGACGACGAGGACGAATCCGAAGCGGAGCTTGACGATGACGAGCTGCTGGAGCTGGACGACGTCGAATCGGACGAGCTGCTGGAACTTGACGAGCTGCTGGAGCTGGACGAGGTCACGCCGTTGTCCTTCTTCCACTGAGTCAGGTAATCGGAGAACTTCAGCACCAGGTCCACGCCGCCGGAATCCCCCGCCTGCAGCGCAACGTCGTTGTCGTCCTGCTTCACGGATACGCCGTCGGCAGAGGCGGCCATGAACTCGACGCGCTTCTTGACGGTGTACGTCTTCGTGGACGGACCGGTCACGGTCTCGGCGATCTTCGTATCGCCGTCCACGTAGCATTCGATCCAGACGCTCGTGCCGCTGGCAACCGTATACGTGAACTTGAACGACGTGGGCTGCTCCGTTGCGGATGACGACGAGGACGAAGACGAGGATTCCTCCACGGTCCCTGCCGACTCGACGCCGGTGACGGGCATGTTCGTCACATCCTGGTCATCCGTGCCCTTCGGCCCGAACAGCAGCACCAGAAGGATGACGACGAGCACGATGACGGCCGCCACGACGCCGACGAGCGGCAGGTGGTTGCGCCAGTTCGCCGTCCACGACTGCGCCGCCGTGGGGCCCTTGTATGCGTTCAAGTACGCGCTGCCGCCGATTGCCGCACTGCTGGCGCGATGGCCGCGGTTGCGCGTGGTGTAGCCCGAGCCGGTGCGCACATGGCTTCCGCCGGCAGGATACGACGAGCGGGAATGAGACGGTCGCACGGTGTCGTAGCCGTCGTCGTACACGCGATGGCTGAACCGCTCCGAACCCTCAGTGCGCGTGCGCACGCCGCGGCGAACCTCATGTTCCCGATGCATATCCTCTTCCGCGCCGACGCGATGATGGCGCCTGCTGTCGGACAGGTCGGCGGCAGACGGATGGCTTGCCTGGCGCGCGTTGTTCACCTGATGGGCGTACAGCTCGTCCAGGTACTGGCGCGTGATCTGCGAGGGATTCAACCCCAGCAGATGCGCGTACGAATTGATCATGTTGCGCGCATAGCCGCGCGGCGGCATGCGGTCGAAATCGCTGTCCTCGATGGATTGGATGACATCGGGGCGAATACGGAGCCGGCGGGCAACGGTGTTGATGTCGTATCCCTGGCGCATGCGGGCATTCCGCAGCGTGGAGCCGAAATCGCTATGCACCTTGCGTCCTCCTTCTCGCCCTAATCGGAAGCGGCCTGGTCGGCCTGCTCGAAGGCCTTGATGGTCTCCAGTTCGAGCTCATCCACCAGCACTTCGCGCGGCTTGCTGCCGTTCGCAGGGCCCACTACGCCCTTTTCCTCAAGCATATCCATTATACGCCCCGCCCTGGAATAGCCAACTTGCAGGCGGCGCTGCAGATTCGACGTGGAGCCCAGCTTGCTGCCCACCACGATTTCGGCGGCGTCCCACAACAGCGGGTCGAGATTCGCCGCCGAGCCGTTCGAGCCATGGACCTCCGTCCCCATGGACATGAGGTTCGTCTGCAGGATCTCCTTGTGATATTCCGGCTCGCCCTGCGTCTTCAGGTGGTCGACGACTTCATTGATCTCCTCTTCGCCCACGAAGCAGCCCTGCAGGCGCTGGGGCTTTGCCAGCTCGGGTTTCGACAGCAGCATATCGCCCAAGCCGATAAGGTTCTCGGCACCGGTGGAGTCCAAGATGACGCGCGAGTCGATGCCCGTGGCCACGTTGAACGCGATGCGGTTCGTGATGTTCGCCTTGATCAGGCCCGTGACGACCTTCGTGGAAGGACGCTGCGTGGCCACGATCAGATGGATGCCCGCCGCGCGGGCCAGCTGCGCCAGGCGGCTGATGGAGTACTCCACGTCCTTGCCCACGTTCATCATGAGGTCGGCCAGCTCGTCGATGACGATGACGATATACGGCATCTGGTCCGCCGTGCCCTCATCCGAGTCCAGCAGGCCCTGATGCACCTTCGCGTTGTACTGCTTGATATCGCGCGCGCCGGCCTTCGACATGACCTTCAGGCGGCGCTCCATCTCCGCGACGCCCCACGACAACGCGCTGGCGGCTTCTTTCGGCTCCGTCACCACGGGAACGTACAGGTGCGGAATGCCGTTGTAGGGCATGAACTCGACGCGCTTCGGATCGATCAGGATCATGCGCACCTCGTCGGGCGTGGAGCGCATGAGGATGGACATGATCATGCTGTTGATGGACACGGACTTGCCGGAACCGGTGGTGCCGCCGATGAGCAGGTGCGGCATCTTCGCCAGGTCCGAGACCACATCGTGGCCCTCGACGTCGCGGCCGAGCGCCATCTGCAGCGGACCGGGGCCGGCGGCCGGCAGCACGTCGCCCAGCAGCACGGTCTGGCGCTCCTTGTTCGGCACCTCGACGCCCACATGGTTCGTGCCGGGCACCGGGCTGAAGATGCGCACGCCCGGGGCGGCGAGCGCCAGCGCGATGTCGTCGGCCAGATTCGTCACGCGGTTCACGCGGACGCCGGACGGCAGCGCAATCTGGAACAGCGTGACCGTGGGGCCGGCAACCCAGTCCACCACCTTGCAGTCCACGTTGAAATCGTTCAGCGTCTGCTGGAGCACCAAGCCCGTCTGGCGCAGCGATTCCTCGCTCTCGCCGCTGACGGCATTCGAGGCGGATTTCTTCAGCAGGCTCATGGGCGGAAGCTCGAAGTCCTCGGTCGGGTACGGCATGCCCAACGGGCCCTCGGCCGCCTTCTTCGCCGCCGCGCGCGCCTTGCCGGCCGCAGACCTGCCCGCCGCAGCAGCTGCCGCACCCGCTGCAGCGCCCGCGGCAGCACCCGCCGCCTTCGTCGCCTTCGCGCTGTTGCGCGGCTTCGGCTTCTTGCCGGCAGCGGTATGCGCGGGCTTCGGCTTCGATGCCAGTTCGTCCAGCTGCGTCTCGACGCGCTTCTTCGCACCCAGCTTCCTGGTCATGCCGTCCGTCGGCACGACATCTGCGGCAACAGGAGCTGCCGCAGCGGCATTCGCAACGGCATCCGATCCCAGACGGCGCGTGCGCTGGCTGCCGAAGCCGATGCCGGCCGTCTTCTGGTTCGAAAGGTCGTCAGCATCTGCAGCCGGTGCTTCTCCTGCATCCGCTTGCTCGTTCGCGAAGGGGGCGCTGGTACGGCTGCGGCGATGCAGGATGCGCGTAGGCTGCTCGCGCACGGATTCCGGGTCGGCGAACCGCCGCGTGGCCTGCCCGGCAACCGGCACGTCCTCGAAGGGGTCGCCCTCCTCGTCTTCGTCCTCATCCTGTGCGGCCGCATTCTCCTCGGCCTCGCGCATACGCCGTTCTGCCCGGCGGTTCTGCTTGAAGCGCGTCTGGGCAACGCGGGCCTTCTCCACAAGCGCCGACAGCGAGAAGCCGATGATGAGCAGCGAGATCACGATGAGCCCGACCAGGATGATGGCGGTGACAACCTGGCCGAACAGCGATATGCCCGCCCATGCTATGCCGGCGCCCAGATAACCGCCCTGCGACAGCAGGTGGCTCTCCGTGAACAGCGCCTGCATATTGTGCGTCGTAACGTCCGGAGTGAACGTGCCCAGCATGCCCACAATGGCAATCCACATGACCAGCAGGCCCACGGAAACGCGCGCGGGCATGCGCTCCTCTTCGAACTTCGCAACGAACGTGACGCCGACGAGCAGCAGCATGAGCGGCAGCAGATACGCGCCGAAGCCGAACAGCAGGTGCATCCATTCGCTGACCGCACGCGTCACCAAGCCGTTGCCCGGCATATACACCATGACGAACAGCGCGATGGCGGCGATGACGGCGATGACGCCCGAGATGTCGCGGCGCGTGCGCTCATCAAGCAGGTGCTCTTCGGGCTGGCTGGGCGCGTTCGCCGCACCGTGCGCGCTCCCCCGGCGCTGGGCGTTCTTCGCCGCCGGGGATTGGGCCTTGCGCGATGCGCCGGCAGATCGCTTATTGTTCGAGGTGTTCCTGGATGCCAACGGTAAAACCGATCCTTCTGCTGCGTTTCTGGTGCGATGTACATTTACGGCTTATAAAAACCAAAACCGCCCCGTGCGCGGCACGGGACGGAATCGGCAACCGCCGCGGCGACAGATGCATGCGCCGCAGCGGCAAACATTCCAAGAGGTGATTATATCTAAACCTCCAGTATGTTCACAATCACCATGGGGCGTTGCTTGATGTTCCGCCAAAGAACATCCAGAAGCGCGTTGCGCGCGGCCTTCTTCAGCTCCTTCGTGGGCTTGTTGTCGCGCAGCGCCTCGTTCAGCTTCTTCGTCACGCGCGACGTGGCATCTTCCTGCATGAGGTAATCCTCGCCGGACGTGATGCCGTGCATCTCCACCTGCACGTTGCCGACGATGCGGCGGCTGCCGCGGTCGACGGCGGCGGCGATGGTGGCGAAGCCCTGCTCGGACAAGTTGTTGCGCTCGTTCAGCACCTCTTCGCTCGTGTCGCCCACGCGCAGGCCGTCCACCAAGACGATGCCGTTCTGCACGGTCTCGCCGCGTTCGACGCCATGCGCGGAAAGCTCCAGCGTGTCGCCGTTGTCCAGGATGAAGATCTGCTCGGGCGGCACGCCCGTTGCCTCGCCCAGCTTCGCATGCGCACGCAGGTGCATGGCCTCGCCGTGCACGGGCATGAACGCCTTCGGCTTCGCCAGCGACAGCATGATCTTCAGCTCCTCGGCGCCTGCGTGGCCGGAAACGTGCACGCGTGCGCGCTTCTTGTCCCACACATCCGCGCCGATCTTCGACAGCAGGTTCATGATGTTCGTGACGGCCTTCTCGTTGCCGGGAACGGGAGATGCGGAGATGATGACCGTATCGCCCTTCTCGATGGAGATGGTCTTATGGTTGCCGCTGGCAATGCGCGCAAGCGCGGAGAGCGGCTCGCCCTGGCTGCCGGTGCACATGACCACGACCTGCTCGGGCGGCACGTCCTTCATATAGTACGCATCCAGCAGGTTGTCGTCCGAGATATGCAGATAGCCCAAACGGCGCGCGATATCCGTGTTCTGCACCATGGAGCGGCCCGTGACGACGACCTTGCGGCCGTTCGCGATGGCGGCGTCGCAGATCTGCTGCATGCGGTGGATATGGCTGGCGAACGACGCGATGACCACGCGGCCCGTAGCCTGCGCGATGATGCGGTTCAGCACCTTGCCCACCTCTGCCTCCGACGGCGTGAACGTGGGGATGTTCGCGTTCGTGGAGTCGGACATGAGCAGGTCCACGCCGATGCGGCTGTATTCCGCGATGGCGCCGAAATCCGTAGTGATGCCGTCGATGGGCGTCTGGTCCAGCTTGAAGTCGCCGGTATGCAGCACGTTGCCCGCGGGGCTGTTCAGGAAGATGCCTACGGAGCCGGGGATGCTGTGGTTCACCGCGAAGAAGTTCGCCGTGAAGCAGCCCATCTTGATGCTCTGGCCGGGCTTGATCTCGATCAGCTTCGCGTTCTTGACGTGATGCTCCTTGAACTTGCCCTCGATCAGGCCCAACGTCATCTTCGTGCCGTAAATGGGCACCTCGCAATCCAGGTCCTTCATCACATACGGCAGGGCGCCGGTATGGTCCTCGTGACCGTGCGTGATCACGATGCCGCGCAGTTTCTCGGCGTTCTGGAGCAGGTACGAATAGTCCGGCAGGATCAGGTCGATACCGGGATGGTTGTCGTCCGGGAACATGCAGCCGGCATCGTCGAGCACGATGTCGTCTCCGCATTCGAACACGGTCATGTTCTTGCCGATAGCGTCCAGGCCGCCCAGCGGGATGACCTTCAGCACGGCATCCGGATCCTTTTCCGGGCTCATGAAATGACGGCGGGCGGGATCGATGAGGCTGCGACGGCGCGCAGCTGCGAGGTTCTCCCCGTTGCCGGCAGCGGCACCGCGCGAAAGCTCGGGGCGCTTCTGCTCCAGATTCACATGGCGGCGATACTGCGTACGGCGGCGGCGTCCCCCGCGATGATTGCCGTGTTCGGCCTTCTCGCCGGACTTGCCGTCCGAAGCATTCCGGGAGCCTTGGGCGGCCTTCTTGCCGGAAGCGGCCTGCTTTGCGGCATTGCCCTTCTCGGCATCCTTGCCGTTCTTCGCATCCTTCGACTTCTTCGCGGCATCCTTCTTCTTAGCCGGCTTATCCGACTTCTTGGACTTCGCACCCGACTGCTTCTGCGCAGCCGCATCCTGTGCCTTGCCCTTCGCATGGCCCTTCCGCTGCTGCTTCTTCTGGCCCTTCGCAGACTTATTCTCGGAGGCAGCATGAGAACCGCGGCCCGTCTCCTGGGCGCCGCGGTCCTCGTTCTTCTGTTGTTCTGTCATGGGTTCCTTAACTACGGTTTAGAGCACGCCCACCTGGCGCATGACATCCGCGAGTTCGGCAGACTGCTCCGGCGTAGCCGGGATGAGCGGCAGGCGCAGACCGCCCACATTGAAGCCGCTCAGGTTCAGTGCCTCTTTCACCATGATCGGGTTGGACGTGGTGAAAAGCTCTCTCATCAGCGGACGCAGCGCCTCGTTGGCGACACTCGCTGCTTCGAAATCGCCCTTGCTGCACAAGTCGACGATTTCCCTCATCCGGCCGGGAGCAACATTGCCGACGGTGGAGATGACTCCTGCGCCGCCGAGTTTCATGATGTCGTAGGTCTGGTCGTCATCGCCGGAATACACCCAGAAGTTATCGGGGGCATTGTCGATGATCTGCTTGATCTGCTCCATATCGCCGCTTGCTTCTTTGATTGCGACGATGTTCTCGACATCGTTTGCCAGACGGAGGGTGGTCTCGGCCGTCATGTTGATGACGCAGCGGCCGGGAATGTTGTACATGATGACGGGCTTATCCACGGATTCGGCGATGGTGCGGAAATGGCGGTACAGCCCCTCTTGCGGAGGCTTGTTGTAATACGGGACGACCAGCATGAGTCCGTCCACGCCCAGCTTTTCCACGTTGCGCGCGAAGTCGACGGTATCGGCGGTGCAGTTGTCGCCCACATTCGCTACGATGGGCACCTTTCCGCCAACCGCTTCGACGACGGCGCTGAACAGCTTCATCTTCTGCGGATAGAACACCGTGGGGCTTTCGCCGGTCGTACCATTGATGACCAAGCCGTTGGCGCCGCCCTCAGCCAGGCGCTCGGCAAGCTTCTGGGCCTGATCCAGGTCCAGCTCGCCGTCCTTGTCGAAGGGCGTGACCATCGCGGGGATCATGGTGCCGAAAATAGGTGTTCCCTCTGCCATAAAGCTTCTCCTAACCGTTGCGAGGCGCACCCGCCCTCCGACGGGTGCGCATGCACGTGCATATGCCTTGCATCATGGGCATGCCACCCTCGGGGCATGCCAAGCTGAAACCTATTATCACATGAAAGTGGGTCTAAGAGAGGAAGTTCTCCAAACCGACAATCAAGCCGCTGTGAGAGGCCATGTTGCGGATGGCCAGCAGCACGCCGGGCATGTAGGACATGCGGTCCCACGAATCATGCCGGATGGTGAGCGTCTGGCCCATGGAGCCGAACACGACCTCCTGGCTGGCAACGAAGCCCATGGAGCGCACGGAATGCACGGGAACGCCCTCGATGAGCGCGCCGCGGGCTCCTTCTGCACCGGGAATCTCCGTCTCCTTGCCGGGAGCCTCGCTGACGCGTCCGCGCGCCTCGTGGATGATGGCCGCCGTGCGCGTGGCCGTGCCGCTGGGAGCGTCCTTCTTGTTCGCATGGTGGTACTCGATGACCTCGGCCTCGGGGAAATACGGGGCCGCCTGCTTCGCGAACTGCATCATGAGCACGGCGCCGATGGTGAAGTTCGGAGCCACGAACAGGCACGTTCCCTCAGGCGCCAGCGACGAGAGCTCCTCCAGCTTCTCGGGCGCCAGCCCCGTGGTGCCGATGACGCAGTCCACGCCCGCCGGCAGCGCGGCGCGGATGTTGCCCTCCACCACATCGGGCTGCGTGAAATCGACCATGACGTCGAACGACACGGCGTCGAGCGCCTCCTGGATAGTGCGGAACGTGGGGAACGGGGCCTCGGCGGCATTCGGGTCCACGCCGCAGGCCACCTGCATGTCGTCTGCCTGGGTGACGGCCTGGACCACGGCATCCCCCATGCGGCCGGCATATCCGATTACAGCCACATCGATCATCGTGTTACACCTTTCTCTCTGAAGCGGACAGGCGTTTTCCGCCCGTCCCGCCAAACACGTCTCATCCTCTGTTACGCCGCATCATGCGACGCCGTTCAGCGCCTCCGCATAACCGCGCACCGTGTCCTCGTCGTACGGCGAGACCACGGCAACCGTCGGCTTCTGCGTCAGGAATTGCGCCGCCACGGCCTGGACATCGGCCGGCGTCAGGCTGCGGTACAGCGCCACCAGCTCGTCCACGCTGCGCAGCGGCACTCCCATGGTCAGCGCGCGACCCAACCGCCCCATGCGGCTGCCCGTGGATTCCAGGGACAGCAGCAGCGATCCGCAGATGGCGCCGCATTGGCGGTCGACCTCCTCCTGCGTGGGCGGCTCGTCCGCCATGCGCGCAAGCTCGCGCTGCACGATGGCAAGCGTCTGCTGCAGGTTCTCCGGACGCGTGCCGCAGTACACGCAGAACATGCCCGCATCGCGGTACGTTGCGCCCTGGCTGAACACGGCGTAGGCAAGGCCGTTCTTCTCGCGGACTTCCTGGAACAGGCGCGATGACATGGAGCCGCCCAGGATGGCCGACCCCAGCGCCCCGGCGAAACGACGCTCATCGAACGCATCCACCCAAGGCATGCCGTAGACGAAATGCGCCTGCTCCGTTTCGCGCTGCTGGCAGGCGAAAAAGCGGCGGCTGTCCTCGTGCGCCTCCGGACGCTGCGTGCGTTCGCCCTGCGGCATGGGGGCGAAGCATGTGCGCACCAGGGAGACCAGCTGCTCATGGTCCACGTTGCCCGCTGCGGCGACGACCGTGTTCTGCGTCACATAGTGGGCATCGTGGAACGCACGGCAGTCGTCATGCGTGTACGAGGCCACCAGCTCGCGCGTTCCCAATACCGGCCGGCCCAGCGGATGCGTGGGCATCAGCGCGTCCGAGAACAGGTCGAACACATAGTCGTCCGGCGTATCCTGGCTGCGGGCTATCTCTTCCAGCACCACTTTCCGTTCGGGCTCGATATCCTCGTCGGCGAATGTGGACCGGATGACCATCTCGGCCATAAGCGGCAGCACCTGCGGCAGGCATTCGTCCACGAAGCGCGCGTGGAAGCACGTGTACTCCTTCGTGGTGTAGGCGTTCAGCTCGGCGCCAAGCGCATCGAACGCCGCCGAGAGCTGGGTGGCCGTATGGTCGGGCGTGCCCTTGAAGACCATGTGCTCCATGAAATGCGCCATGCCCGCCTGTGTGGGAAGCTCGTCGCGCGAACCGGTATTCAGCCAGATGCCCAAGGTGATCGATCGGACATCGGGCATGGTATCCGTTGCTACCGTCAACCCGTTGTCAAGCGTCGTGATCCTCGGTTTCATGGGCATTTCCCTCGATTCGCGTATTCGCCCTGCCATATACCTGAATCACTCTACACCAGCGTTCACGGCGCTGCAGGGAAAAACACCCCGTTCGAGGAACGGGGTGCGGAAAATACGACGATGAAGCGCAGTGCGCACGTGCGCCCGGACAGCGCCTATTTGAAGTTGCTCGAAGATGCGCCGCGGCCATGCGCGAACGCGGGACCGGGCGAAAGCTCCTCGGCGCCCTTCTGCTGCTGCATGATGAAGGTGCTGAAGCGCTCCACGAATTGGTCGAGGTTGTTGACGGACTGCCCCTTGTGCCACTTCTCAAGAAACTCCGTCAGGATGAGGCTGACGACGCGGGCGATGAAATCGGGGTATCCTTCGCCCCAGCCGTATCCCCGCAGGAAGCCGTCAAGCTCCTTTTTCTGCGCTTCCGTAAGGTAATCCATGAACACCTGGCGGAGCTGGCCGAAATTCGAGGAGGCATACAGCGCCATGAAGAACGACCGGTTCTCGTCCATGGCCTCGATCATCTTGCGGATGCATTCGTGCGTATCCTTGGAATCCGCTGCCGCATCGACCACGCGGTAGGCCTCGCGTTTGAGAATCCAACCCGCCAGATCGTAGATATCCCGGAAATGATAGTAGAACGTCTGACGGTTCAACCCGCACTCATCCGTGATGCTGCGGATGGAAATCTTGTCCAATGAGTCCTCTTGAAGTCGTTTCACCAGCGCTGCGGAAAGCAGCTCATCGGTATCTCCCCTGACAGATTTCTTCATCGAATTCCTTCTCCCGACAGCCAGCGACGCCTGCAGGGAAAAATAACCGTACATAGCAGCCCAACCGTCCAAGACTAATTCCCGAATCATTACCAATGCGTAGTGTATAGGAAATGTTTAGGTCGTTCATCTGGCAAAACACAGGCATTGTAAAATTTCAAGCCTACATGCAGATGTCTTTCTTCGATTAATGAACGTAATGTGAAGGTATTGAGATGAAATGATAGCGGAAAGCTGAGAAAACCGCTGCAGCCGTATTGCGCTGCAGCGGTCTTCGTCTTCAGAGAACGATGCGATGCGAAGGGCTACTGCCTATTCGAGCCCTCGCCGTTCAAACGATGACGGGGCGTGCGGTGGCTGTCGCCGTTGCCGCGGTTGAAATCGCCCGGGCGGCGGTTGCGGTGCTCGCCGTGGTTGTTGCCGCCGTTACCGCGGCCGTTCCCGTGGCGCTCGCCGTTGCGGCGCTCATGGCGCTGACGCGGAGCGGAGCCTTCCGGCGCATCCGGCTTATCCAGACGGTCCAGGCTGATCTTGCCCTTGTCATCCACCTCGATGACCTCGACCTTCACGACATCGCCGAGCTTCAGGACGTCCTCGACGCTGCCCACGCGGCCGTTCGCCACGCGGGAGATGTGCAGCAGGCCGTCCTTCGTGGGGGTCAGCTTCACGAACGCGCCGAAGTCCTTGATGCCGACGACTTCGCCCTCGTAGACCTCGCCCACTTCGGGAACCTTCACGATGTCGAGAATAGCCTGCTTCGCCTGCTCGCCGCCCTGGCCTTCCGTGGCAGCGATGCGAACGGTGCCGTCTTCCTCGACTTCGATCTTCGCGCCCGTCTCGTCCTGCAGGCCGCGGATGACCTTGCCGCCGGTGCCGATGACGTCGCGGATCTTGTCCACGGGGATGTGGATGGTCTCGATGCGCGGAGCGAGCTCGGACAGCTCGGCGCGCGGCTCGGGGATTTGCTCCAGCATGGCGTTCAGGATGAAGTGGCGGCCTTCCTTGGCCTGCGCCAGCGCGCGGCCCAGGATCTCCGTGGACAGGCCCTTGGCCTTGTTGTCCATCTGAAGTGCGGTGATGCCCTTCTCCGTGCCGGTGACCTTGAAGTCCATGTCGCCCAGGAAGTCCTCCAGGCCCTGGATGTCCGTCAGGATGACGATGTCGTCGCCTTCCTTGATGAGGCCCATGGCAACGCCGGAGACCGGTGCCTTGATGGGCACGCCGGCATCCATCAGCGCAAGCGTGGAACCGCACGTGGAGGCCATGGAGCTGGAACCGTTCGATTCCAGAACCTCGGAGACCACGCGGATGGCGTACGGGAACTCGTCCTCATCCGGCAGCACGGGCAGCAGCGCACGGCCTGCCAGCGCACCGTGGCCGATCTCGCGGCGCTTCGGGGCGCCCATGCGGCCGACCTCGCCGGTGCAGTACGGCGGGAAGTTGTACTGGTGCATGTAGCGCACGTGATCCGCCGGATCGATGGTGTCCAGACGCTGCGCCTCGGACAGCATGCCCAGCGTGCAGACGGACAGCACCTGCGTCTGGCCGCGCTGGAACAGGCCGGAGCCGTGTACGCGCGGCAGGTAGCCGGGCTTGATGTACAGCGGACGGACCTCGGTGGCCGTACGGCCGTCGGCACGTTCGCCCGTCTCGATGACCATGCGGCGCATGGCGTGCTTCTCCAGCGCCTTGCAGGCGGCGGCGATATCGCTTGCCCAAGCCGTCTGCTCTTCCTCCGTGAAGTCGTTGGCCTTGATGGAGTCCTTCAGGGCCTCCACCTTGCCGATGCGGGACTGCTTGTCAGCATCCTTCAGGGCTGCGGACATCTCATCGTAATGCGCATTCACGCGCTCCGCGATGGACGGATCCGGATGATGGATGGGCCATTCGCGCGGCGTGATGGTGCACTTGTCCAGGAAGCGCTGCTCGGCTTCGCAGAAGCGGTTGATGGCCGTCTGGCCGAATTCCAGGGCAGCCAGCATGTCGACTTCCGAGATCTCCTGGGCGCCGGCCTCCACCATGGAGATGAAGTCCTTGCCGCCGGCGATGGTCAGGTCCAGGTCGCTGGTCTCCGCTTCCTGGTACGTGGGGTTCACGATGAAGTCGCCCGTCTCGGGGTTGCGGCCCACGCGAACGCATGCCACAGGACCCTCGAACGGAGCATCGGCCAGCATCAGCGCGGCAGAGGCGCCAGCCACGCACAGGGCGTCGGGCTGGTTCTCGCCGTCGACCACGAACGTGGTGGCGACCACATGGACTTCCTGCTTGAAGCCCTCGGCGAACATGGGGCGAATGGGACGGTCGATCATGCGCGCCGTCAGCGTGCCCTTGTTGCTTGCCTTGCCCTCGCGCTTCAGATAGCCGCCGGGAATGCGGCCCACGGCGTACAGCTTCTCCATGTAGTCCACGGTCAGCGGGAAGAAGTCGTAATCCTTCTCCTGGTTGGAGATGACGGCGGTCACCAGGCAGGTGGTATCGCCTTGGGTGACCAGGACGGCGCCGCTTGCCTGCTTGGCAAGCTCGCCGGTCTCGAAGCGGTACTGCTTGCCGTACAGCTCGAAGCTCTCAACGATTTTTTCCATGCGAAATGAATCTTTCTCTTCCTTCAGGCCGGATTGCCTGAAGCTTCTTCGGTTGCCGGATGCTCTTCATCCGGACCGCGAGCAACTGCGCGCGCCGCGCAATCGACCGCTGTTCATATCCGACCCCGCTGCGGGAAAACCGCCGGGACGTTCGTCCATACGGTTCGCCGAACGGGAGCAGATATGCAAAAGCCCGCCGAAGCGGGCAGTTTTGCAAAGCTTAGAGGTTATCGCGAATACCCAGCTTCTTGATGAGCGCACGGTATTCTTCGATGTCGTTGTCGGCGATGTAGGCCAACAGGCGACGACGCTTGCCGATGAGCTTCATCAGACCGGTGCGGGTGTGATGGTCCTTCTGGTGGGACTTCAGATGCTCGGTCAGGTTGCGGATGCGCTCCGTGAGGATTGCGACCTGGACGGGAGCGGAACCGGAGTCCTTCTCGTTCTTGCCGTATTCCTTCATCAGCTCGGCGACGCGTTCCTTGGAAATGCTGTTGCGATCTGCCATGTTCATTCACCTTTCTACTCTCTGTAAGGCTTCCTGCTGAGTGCGCAAGCGGTGAGACATGCAGACCAAGCCGGAAGGCCTCTGAACACAATGGAGAAGTATAGGGCTTGTGAACCCGCCTTGCCAAGCGCAAAAGCCGACTCTATGATTTGCACAAAACTTGCGGCAGGCGAGAACGGGAACCATCCGTGTCCGCCCCGAGCGAACGGAGACAATATATATGTACAACTTCAAAACGCGGGGCGTCTGCTCCCAGGAAATCTACTTCGACCTCGACGGCGACCGCGTGGGCGATGTTTCGTTCATCGGCGGATGCAACGGCAACCTGAAAGCCATTGCGAAGCTGATCAAGGGCATGAAGGCCGAAGACGTTATCGAGACGCTGAAAGGCAACGACTGCGGCGGCCGCGGTACAAGCTGCGCCGACCAGCTGGCCATCGCCCTCAGCCTGGCGCTGGAACAGCAGAAGAAGGATCAGGCGAAGGCGCAGGAACAGCAGTAGCGGCACACGCGACGCAGATGAAACCGCCGCGCCCGCCCATCGGCCCCCGCAGACACCGTATGGCCTGCGGGGGCCGTTCTGCCTATACGGGGCATGCAGCCGTTAGCCCTCGTTCGAATCCCCCGCGCCCTTCGAGAGCACGTATTCATCGTCTTCCACGCCATCAAGGCTGACCAGGACATCCAGCTTGCTCCCATCGTCGGAGTCGACGGAGGCGCTGATGGTCATGTCGCCGTCATCCATATAATCCGAGATGTCCGGCGTGAACTTGAACGTGCCGTTCTTCAACGTGCCGGTGAGGTTCTTCAGCTCCACGACCTGATCGCCGTCCACGCTGTCGGAATCCGAGGACAGATCGTCCGTGCGGTGGTTGTGCAGCAGCACCTTCACATCCGCTTTGATGCGGCCGGACGCATCCACCTGCGTGATGGTCATCTCCAGCGGGTTCGCGGAAGCGCCGTAGCAACGGTAGTCGTTGCCGATGGACTCGTTCTTCGTCTGCGTCATGTCGCCGCGCCACGTGCCCTTGTAGGCATCCGCGTCATCGTTCGCAAGGGACGACGAGGAGGCTGATTCGGAAGACGACGCGCTGTCTGCCGAAGCATCCGACGCGCTATCGGAGCCGGAGCCGTCCGCAGATTCGCCTCCCGCTTGCGCCGGCTGCTGGTCCGTGAACGGAATCCCGTTCGACACGCTGTACGACCACATGCCGTATGCACCTGCCGCGGCAGCCAGCAGCAATGCCACGACGAACGCCACGATGCGGGGCACGGCCGATTTCCCGGCAGCCTTGCGCGCATTCTTGTAAGCGGACTTCGTACGTTTGACCTCGGCTTTCGCCGCCTTCTTCGTCTTCTTGTCCGCCTTGCGCTGCTCCTTCGGATTCCCGTCGGACGATGCGCGCGAGGCGCGGGCCGCGCGCGAAGCTCCCGCAGCGGCATCCGCGCGGGACCCGGACGGCTGCGCATCCGCCGCATACGCAGCGCTATCGGCAGCAGACGAGGCACCGTACGCATCCGCGCCGGCGGCGCCCGTGCGCCGGTCAGCCGAGCCGCCCGGCTCCGACGTATCGTCCTCGGTTTCGTCGAATGTCATCTGCACTTCCCGCCCGCAATTCGGGCAGGTCAAGCTATCGTTTGCAATCTGCGCACCGCAATACGGACACTTCATGCTTTCCCCTCCGCTTTCCGCACATCCGCCTGTCGGAAACGAGTATAGGCCAACGCGCGGGGCACCACCAACGCCACGGGAAACCGTAAGCAGAGCGAAACGAAGCGCGGATCAGTACACGCCTTGCGAAATCAGCATGTCCAGGCTCTTCAGGCGCCCGATATGCTCGCGCGTCCATCCCTGCGTAAACCGCAGCACGGCCAGGGACGTCTCCTCTTGGGCGGGAAATGCCGCGATCTCCGCAAACCGGGCGCCGATGAGCGTCTCGGCCCATCGGGCGATCTCGCGGTCCAACGGCGCCGCGGAAAGACCCGATGCGCATTCCGGGCAGACCGCCCCGCCGCCGGCAGCGGTAAACCAGAGATGCTCGCCTTCCGGCATGTCGCCCTCCCCCAGAAGCGGTCGGCCGCATTCCACGCATTGCGCCAGGCAGGGGCGAAAGCCCAGCACGGCGCACGCCTTCAACAGGAACGCGGCGCACAGCAGCAGCCGGGCAGCGCCCGCCGTCTGCTCGAGCGTCGAGAAGGCCGCCTGCGTCATGTCGAACAGGCGCGGCACGGGCAGGGAATCCTGCGTCGCCTTCGTCAGCAGCTCCGCCATCGGGCAGGCGCAGGCCGTCAAGCCCACATCGCAGCGCAGCGCCGCGTGCGCGTCCACGAGGCGCGCCTCCTTCACGATGTCCAGGTTCCGCCCCACGGCGAAGAACACGCGCGCATTGCTGAACAGGTCCAGCCGCGCCGCGAACGAGCTCGTGGGCTTGCGGGCGCCCTTCGCCACGGCGCGGATCTGGCGGCCGTCGTGAGCCAGCAGCGTCAGAATCAGGTCGGATTCCTTGAGCTTCGTCTTCTTGAGGACGATGACCTGGTCGCGATACGTCTTCGATGCCATGCGGCAGACGACCTAGTTTCCCTCGCCGTAGCCGAAGCGCCGGATCTGGTTCAGGTCGCGGCGCCAGTTCTTGCGCACCCTGACCTGCAGGCCCAGGTACACGCCCGCGCCCAGAAGCTGCTCCAGGTCCTTGCGCGCCTCGATGCCGATCTTCTTGATGCCCTTGCCGCCGCGGCCGATGATGATGCCCTTCTGGCTGTCGCGCTCCACATACACCGTGGCGGAAATGCGGTAAAAGTTCTTCTCCTCGTCGTAATCGATGTCGTCCGTCACGACGCCCACGGCATGCGGCACCTCGTCATGCGTATGCAGCAGGATCTTCTCGCGGATGAACTCCGCCACGATGACCTCCAGCGGCTGGTCCGTATCCATGTCCGCCGGGAACCAGCGCGGGCCGTTCGGCATGAAATCCGTAACGGTGTCCAGGAATTCTTGCACGCCCTGGCCCTTCAACGCGCTCAGCGGGCAGACGGCATCCCACGACACCCATTCGCTTGCCGCCGCAACCTGCTTCCGGACGGCTTCCGGCGTCGTGGTGTCGATCTTCGAGACGACCAGGATGCGCTTCGCCTTCACTTTCTTGACCTGGCGCAGCACCCAGTCGTCGCCCCGTCCGAACGGCTTTGCGGCATCCAGCAGGAACGCGACGACGTCCACGTCCTCCATGCCCTTCGCAGCGGACAGGTTCAGCTCCTGGCCCAGCGTGTCCTTCGGCTTGTGGATGCCCGGCGTGTCCACGACCACGATCTGCGAACCCGGGCGGTTGATGATGCCGCGGAAGCGATGCCGCGTGGTCTGGGCGGTGTTGCTGGCAATGGCGATCTTCTTGCCCACGAGCGCGTTCAGCAGCGTGGACTTGCCGGCGTTCGGCCTGCCCACCAGCGCCAGGAAGCCGGAGCGGAAATTCGCCGCCGGCCCCAGGTCGGCGCTCGTGACGCCCGCCTCCCGATCGGCCTTCAGCTGGGCCATGAGCGCATCGGCGTCGAAACCGCCGTCGTCCTGGGCCATGGGCTCTTCTTTGCTGTCAACCATGTTCTATACCCCCAAAAGCGCCAGAATGCGCGGTACGAAGATGACGAGTCCCACGCAGGCGGACGCGATGGACATCACCAGCACCGCGCCGGCCGCCATGTCCTTCGCGGACTTCGCCAACGGATGCAGGTCTTCGCATGCCAAATCGACCGTGTCCTCGATGGCGGTGTTCACGCACTCGCCGCCGATCACGGCGCCGATGCAGATCAGCACGGCGCACCATTCCGGGACGCTGATGCCGAATGCGAATCCCAGCACCACGGCCAGAATGCCGGCCGCCGTCTGGATGCGGATGTTGTGGCCCTCGCGCCAGGCGGCAGCGATGCCCGCGAACGCGTAGCCGAACGACGAGCCGACGGAATACTTCGGCTTCATGCCAGCTCACCCAGCCCGCGCTTCGCAGACCAGGCTGCACGCAGCTTCTTCTCCAGGGGCTCCATGACGGCCGCATCCTCATCCGTGACGTGGTCGTATCCGCACAGATGCAGCACGCCGTGGATCAGCAGCAGCGAGATCTCCTCTTCGAACGTGGTGCCGTACTGCTCCGTCTGCCGATGCGCCACGTCAACGGCTATGACGATGTCGCCCAGCTCGTAGGGCTCGTCGTCGCCCGTGCCGTCCGGCGCGGCGAACACATCCGGCTCGTCCGTCTCGGCATGGTCCATCTCGAAGCTCAGCACATCCGTGGGGCCTTCCTTGCCGCGGTACTGCCCGTTCAGGCGCGCGATGGTGTCGTCATCCACGAAGCTGACGCTGACTTCCGTGTTCTGCGGCAGATCCTGGCTCTCCATGACGAAGCGGCAGACATCCTGTACGGGGATGCCTGCCAGGTCGTCGGCTTTGTAGGCGTAGTCGATGAGCACATCCATTTCGTGCCCCATCCTTCCGTGTTATCCGTTATTTGCCCGCGTCGGCGCGCTTCGGGCGATCGCCCGTGCGCTTCGCGTAGCTGTCATATGCCTGGACGATGGCCGCAACCAGCGAATGGCGCACGACATCCAGGTCCGAGAAGTCGCAGAACGCGATGCCCTCGATGCCGCCCAGGATATCGCGCGCATGGCGCAGGCCGCTCGATCCGCGCGGCAGATCCAGCTGCGACGGATCGCCGGTGATGACCATCTTCGACCCGAATCCCAAGCGCGTCAGGAACATCTTCAGCTGCTCGGACGTGGTGTTCTGCGCCTCGTCCAGAATGATGAACGCATCGTTGAGCGTGCGGCCGCGCATGAACGCCAGCGGCGCGACCTCGATGATGCCGTCTTCCAGCAGCACGTTCGCGCGCTCCATGTCCATCATGTCGAACAGCGCATCGTACAGCGGGCGGATGTAGGGATCCACCTTCTCCTGCAACGTTCCGGGAAGATAGCCCAGGCTCTCGCCGGCTTCCACGACCGGGCGCGTCAGCACGATGCGCCCGCACTCCTTGCGCTTGAGCGCCGCCACCGCCATGGCCATGGCCAGGTACGTCTTGCCGGTACCGGCCGGGCCCAGTGCGAATGTGACCATGTTCTCGCGAACGGCATCCACATAGCGCTTCTGCCCCGCCGTCTTCGGCCGGATGGCCTTGCCGCGGTACGTGAGCACGATGTCCTCGCGCACGAGCGAGGGCGAATACTGATTGCGTTTCAGCAGGCCGATGGAGTTGCGGACGGTCTCGGGCGCAACGTCGCGCCCGTCCTCCGCGATGCCGATCATGTCGCTGAACAGCGTGGTCAGCTGGCCGACCTCATCGGCGTTGCCCTGCAGCGTCACGGTGTTGCCGCGCACCGTGATGGATGCGCTGAACGACTCCTCTATCAGACGCAGGTTCGCGTCCGACGGACCCGCAAGGCGGGCCATGGAAAGGGAGCCGGGTATGGTGAGCGTGATGGTGGTGTCGTTCATAGGAGAAAGATACCATCTGGCGAAGGCTCTGTTAAGGTCAGTTCCACCAGTTCGCCTGTTTCGAACGTATCCGGCACATGCGCCGTATGATACGACTCCGTGGTCCCGCGCCCGGTGCGCTCCACCAGGATGCGCTCGCGCGTGCCGGCGCGACGGGCCGCGTCATTGTATGCCAGTTCACGGCCCAGGTCGGCAAGGCGCGACGCCCTATCGGCGATGACGTCCGCGGGCACCTGATCGGAACGGGCGGCCGCCGGCGTTCCGGCGCGACGCGAGTAGCGGAACACGTGGATCTTCGAGAACGCCGCCGCGCGCGCCACGGCCAGCGTCTGCCGAAAATCCTCCTCCGTCTCGCCCGGGAACCCCACGATGATGTCCGTGGAGACGGACAGCTGCGGCACGGCGGCGCGCAAGCGGGACATCAGGTCCAAGAACGCCTCGGCGTCGTAGGGGCGCGCCATCTGCTGCAGCACCCTGCTGCTGCCGGACTGCAGCGGCAGATGCAGATGGCGGCAGACGCGGCCGTCCGATGCCGCCAGCAGGCGGATGAGATCGTCCGAGACATCGCACGGCTCGACGGACGAGATGCGGATGCGCCCGTCCGGGACAAGCGGCAGCAGGCGCCGCACCAGGTCGGGAAGCAGCAGCCCGTCGCTGTCGTACGTGCCCAGGTTGATGCCGGTCAGCACCAGCTCGCGCGCACCTGCCGCCGCGTAGCGCGAAACCTCGGATGCCACCCGGTCCGCCGGTGTGGAAACGGGCACGCCGCGCGCCACGTGCACGATGCAGTACGTGCAGGCGTTGTTGCAGCCGTCCTGCACCTTGATGCCCACGCGCGTGCGGAACCCGCCGCCCATGCGCAGATGAACGGCAGCGTCGGCGGCATCCTGCCCGTCCGGATGCACGCTGTGCGCCTGCTCGCCGGACAGCTCCCAAGCCGCCGGCGCCACCTGCGCCTTGCCCACGACATGCACGCGCGGATCGATACGGGAGAATTCGCCGGGATCGATGGCGACGGCGCAGCCCGTGACCAGCAGCTGGGCGCCCGGGTTGCGCTTCAGCGCCTGGCGGACGGCCTTGCGCGTCTTCTTCTCCGCCTCGCCGGTAACCGTGCACGTGTTCACGATGACGATGTCCGCGGCGCCCTGTTCGGCAAGCTGCGCGCCCTCGTCCAGCAGCTGGGCGGCGACGCCGTCGATCTCGACGCGGTTGACCTTGCAGCCGACGTTCACCAAGGCGATTCTCACTGCAGACCGCCTAAGCCGCTGATCAGCAGCGTCGGGGCAACGAGGCTGGCCGTCTCCACGCGCAGGATGGCCCGCCCCAGCGTGACTGTCAGCAGGCGGTCGTTCGCGGCACCCAGCTGCGCCATCTCGCGGTCCGTGATGCCGCCGCGCGGACCCACGACCAGCGCGATATCCGCATTGCGGTCCAGCCCCCAGCCTTTCAGCTGCGCCACGGCATCCGCCATGGTCCGCTGCGTTTCGCCTTCCCAGCACAGCACCACGGCATCGAAGCGGCCCAGCAAATCGCACGTCTGCGGAATGTCCCGCACATCGCCGACGGTGGGCAGCAGGGAGAATCCCGCCTGCAGCGCCGCATAGCGCGACAGCGAGGCCCAGTGCGCAAGCGACTCCGCGCGATGCGCGGGATCGGGATGCGTGCTGAACGTGGAGACGAACGGCGAGAAGCCCGCCACGCCGATCTCCGTGGCCTGGCGGATGATGGTATCCATGACCTCGTCTTCGCACAGGCCCTGCACCAGGTACACGGCGGGTGCGGCATCGTCTTCGTCGCGCGCGGCGATGCGCACGCGCAGGACGTCGTCGAACGAAACCACTTCGCAATTGAAGAAATCCTGCACGGCATCCACCACGGACAGCGTGTCGCCTGCCGAAACGCCCGCGCGGCGCAGCGCATCCAAGCGCTCCGCTGGCACGTCGAGCACGAACACCGGCTGCGTTTCGCGCGCGATGACCTGGGATTCCAGATAGACCGGCTGCGCCGGCATGCGATGCGCGCCCGCCGGCGCGCCGGCATTGTGCCCCATGCCCGCCTCCGCCTATTCGAATGCTTCGCGCAGCTTCTGCCACTTCGGGCGCTGCGGGCTGACGGATTCGCCCATATCGGCCGCCAGCTTCTCCATCAGGTCGCGCTGCTTCTTCGTCAGCTTCTTCGGGATGGTCACGGCGATATGCGCGTACAGATCGCCGCGCGACCCGCCGCGGAACTTCGGCATGCCGTTGCCCTTCGACTTGACCACCTGGTCGTTCTGGCAGCCCGCGGGGATCTTGATCATGATCTTCTCGTTCTCCAGGATGCCGTCCACGGTGATCTCGGCGCCCAGCGCCGCCTGCAGCATGCTGATGTTCACGCGGGCATGCAGGTCGTCTCCGTCGCGCTCGAAGAAATCATGCGGCTCGATGCGGCACGTCACGATCAGGTCGCCTGCGGCAGCGCCGTTCATGCCGGCCTCGCCGAAGCCGCGCAGGCGCAGCTGCTGGCCGTCGCGGATGCCGATGGGCACCTCCACGGTCAGACGCTGGCGGTCGGGCACGCGGCCCTGGCCGTCGCATTCCGGGCACGGGTTCTCGATGGTCTTGCCGGTGCCGTTGCACTGCGGGCACGTGCTGGCGGACTGCATCTCGCCCAGGAACGTGCGCTGGACGGTGACGACGCGTCCGGAGCCGTGGCATTTCTCGCACTCCACTTCCTTGCCGCCCTCGCCGAAGCCGGTGCCGCCGCACTCCTCGCACGGCGTCAGGCGGTCGTACACGATCTCCTTCTTCACGCCCGTGGCAACTTCCTCGAGGGTCAGGCGCAGGCCGCGGCCCATATCGCGGCCCTCGCGGCGCACCTGCGCGTTCTGCGCACCGCGGCCGCCGCGGGCACCCCCGCCGAAGAATTCGCTGAAGATGTCGCCCATGCCGAATCCGCCGCCGAACAGGTCGTCGAAGTCCACGTACTGCGCCCCGCCCGATGCGGCGCCCGGAATGGTGCCGAAGCGGTCGTACTGTGCGCGCTTCTGGGGATCGCTGAGCACGTCGTATGCCTCGTTGAGCTCCTTGAAGCGGTCCTCGGCATCCGGTGCCTTGTTCACGTCAGGATGCAGCTTGCGCGCCTTCTGGCGGAATGCCTTCTTGATATCGCTTTCGCTGGCGTCCCGCGAGACGCCCAGAACCTCGTACAGGTCCTTATCTGCCATCTATCGTTGCCTTTCTTCCCTCGAACCGCATCGCCCGGCCTCTGCCCCGCGCGATGCGGCAATACTCGTCTGCCCGCCTCTTGCCTGTTCGTCGGCCGAAACGTGCGTCAATCGTCCTGCAAGGCGCTCTGCGCGGCGCGGACGGCCCTGATGACCCGGCCGTAATCCATGCGCGTGGGACCCACCACGGCAACGAATCCGCATTCGTCTTCCTCGCCGTAGCGTGCCGCCACGATGGAGATGTTGTCCAGCGCGCTGTCCTGGTTCTCGTGCCCGATGCGCACCACCGTATCCTGCTCGCGCGTCGCATCCAGGATGCCGATGGGCAGCGAATCGTCCTCCAAGCGCTCCACCAGGGGCAGCAGCATCTGGGACGCCTTGAACTCCGGCTGCTGCATCAGCGTGGCCAAGCCCAGGCGATGCATGTGCCCGCCCTCGCTTTCCTGCAGCAGGTCGAACATCTCCGAGAGCAGGATGCGGGCGAGCGGATCCTGGAACGCCTCCACGGCATCCGTATCCATCTCCCGGCGCATGGCGTTGAACGCCTTGCCCGAGAACACGCGGTTCATGATGCCCTCGATGCGGTCGATATCCTCCGGCGCCACCGGCTCTGCGAAGTCGATGTTGCGCTTCAGCACGCGGCCTTCCTCCGTCACCACCACCATGAGCACGGAACGCTCTTGCATGGAGATGAGCGAAATGCGCTTGATCTGCAGTGACAGGGCATTCGGCGGAAGCACGATGGCCAGGCAGTCCGTCAGGCGCGCCAGGGCGCTGCTGGTCTTGTCCAGCAGGTCGTCCAGCTCGCGCGCGTTTTCGCGCAGCTTGCGCATTGCCGCCGCCGTCTCATCGTCCTCCGGAATCTCCTGGTCCTTCAGCAAGTCGTCCACCAGGGACCGGTAGCCGTAGTCCGTGGGCACGCGGCCGGCGGACGGATGCGGCTGCAAGATATAGCCCTCGTCCTCCAGATGCGACAGCTCGTTCCGCACGGTGGCGGAGCTTACGCCCAGGCGGTACCGGTCGACCAGCGTGCGCGACGCCACGGGAAGCGCCTTCGCCACATATTCCTGGATCAATGCCGACAGGACCTTCTGCCGTCGTTGCGAAAGCATGCGATGCGCCTCCCTTCCCTCATTGAGCGCCCTTTCGGCGCCTACGTTTGAACACGGCGTATTTTAGCAGTCGACGCGCGAGAGTGCTTACCTGCAACGCAAAAGTTACCTGTTGCACACAGTGCGCGGGAACGTGCCGCGCACCGTGCAGGGCGGACGCCGAAGGAAACGCGCCGCCGCCAGGTAAGACGCCGGCCGAAGAGGCGCTACTCCCCTTCGTTCGGCGCCAGCGCGTAGATGGCCCCGAACAGCTCGTTGCCCAGCAGCCAACCGCCCAGCGTGGGCTTCCAACGGCCCTCCTCGTGCTTCACCAGGTTGCGCTGCTCCAGCGCGAAGAACGTCGCCTGCACCTTCGGCAGGTGCAGCCCCGCCGCCCGCAGGTCCTCGTCCGAGACGCCGCGCGTCATGCGCATGGCCAGCATCAGGTCCTCGCACACCATCTGCCGGCGATCCAGGTCGTCCTGGACCAGTCCGTCCTGGATGCGCACGCGGCGGCGGTCCGTCTGCATCATGGTCGCCGCCGCCGTGCCCAGGCCCAGATACGGCTTGCCGGTCCAGTACGACTCGTTGTGCCTGCACGCGAAGCCCGGCCGCGTGTAGCTGGCCACCTCGTAGCGCGCAAGCCCCAGCGGCTCCAAGACCGATGCCGCCATCTGCATCATCAGGGCCTGGTCGTCCTGCGGCGTCTCCACCAGCTGCCCGGATTCGATCATCCGGTCGAAAGGCGTGCCCTCCTCGATGGTGAGCGGGTAGACGCTCACATGGTTCGCGCCCAGCTCCACCACTTCCGCCAGGTCCTTGCAGTAGTCCTCGGGATTCTGGCCGGGGATGCCGCACATGATGTCCACGCTCACGTTATCGAAGCGCTCGCGCGCCATGGATATGGCCCGGCGCGCCTTGTCAGCCGTATGGATGCGCTGCAGCGTGCGCAGCGTGTCGTCGTGCAGGCTCTGCACGCCGATGCTGAGGCGGTTCACGCCCAGCGCCCAGATGTCCTTGACCATCTCCGGCGTCAGGCTCTCCGGGTTCGCCTCCATGGAGCATTCCACCTCGGGCGTGAGGTGCATGCTGAGCGAAAGCGTGTACAGGATCTTGCTCAGGCGCTTCATGCCCACGTAGCTGGGCGTGCCGCCGCCCAGGTATACGGTCTCGATGGAGCCCAGCAGCCCCTTCTTACCCGCATGCCGTATGGCCAGCACAAGCCGATCCACGTAGTCGTCGATGCGTGGATCGTCGCACGGCACGGCGTCCGTGACGAAATCGCAGTACGCGCACCTGCTCTGGCAGAACGGGATATGCAGGTACAGCGCCTTGAACGGCTGCCCCGCCCCGTCCAGCACGTCCGGCGGCAGCAGGCCGCCGTCGTCTTCCGAACCGCGCAGCAGGTCCTCGGATTCGTCCTTCGTCTCCATCTACGCCTCTCCTTCCCCGTTCCTTTCCGCAACGAATGCGCCGCTGCGGGATGCGCCGGCACCGGCGGGCACCGAAGCCTCCGGCGCATCGTCGGCGTGCTGGGCGAGATGCGCCTCCACGTCCGCGAGCACGGCGCAGAAATCGTCGGCCGAAACGCAATCGTTGAACCGGCGCCGCGCCTCCGCGGCGCCCGGGATGCCCTTCAGGTACCACATGGCATGCTTGCGCATCTTCACGATGCGCTTGCCCTCCGCCAGCTCCAGCAGGCGCGCATGGCGCGCGGCGCAGGCCAGGCGCTCCTCGTACGAGGGCGCGGGCGGCAGCGGACGGCCGTCCAGCGCTGCGGCGCACTGCGCGAATATCCAGGGGTTTCCCTCGGCACCGCGCGCGATCATCAGCGCCGCGCACCCCGTGGCCCGCTTCAGCTCCACTGCGCGTTCCGCGGAATGCACATCGCCGTTGCCCACCACGGGGACAGCCACGGCATCCACGACGCGTGCCACGGCGCCGTCGTCCGAACGGCCGCGGTACATCTGGCGCGCATAGCGTCCATGCACCGTCATGCCCCAGGCACCCGCCTGCTCCATGCAGCGCGCGAATTCCGGCGCCGTCTCGCAACCTTCGTCGAAGCCGCGCCGGAACTTCACGGTCACGGGAACGCCGGATCCGTCCAGGGCGCGAACGACGGCCTCCACGATGGCGGCGGCCTCGTCCGGGCGCTGCATCAGCGATGCGCCGTCGCCCTTCGTCACGATCTTCTTCGCCGGGCAGCCCATGTTGATGTCGATGACCGCCAGCGCCGGGCCCATCTGCTCGGCAATCCAGACGGCCTCCGCCGCCATCGTGGCCGGCTCGTGGCCGAACAGCTGCACACCCACGCTCTCTTCCCCCGGGCCCAGGTCCAGCAGCCCCGCCGTCTTGCCGTTGCGGTAGCTCAGACCCTTCGCGCTGACCATCTCCGTAAAAGCGAGACAGGCGCCCTGCTCGCGGCACAGCTGCCGGAACACCGGGTCCGTGACGCCCGCCATGGGCGCCAGTATCAGCGGGTGCGCCGCATAGAACGCACGCATGTCGGAACGCTGCATGGGGCTATTCCTCGTCCACCTTGAGGATGGCCATGAACGCCTCTTGGGGCACGTCCACGCTGCCGATGCTCTTCATGCGCTTCTTGCCCTGGCGCTGCTTCTCCAGCAGCTTGCGCTTACGCGAGATATCGCCGCCGTAGCATTTCGCAAGCACATCCTTGCGCTTCGCCTTCACGGTGGTGCGGGCCAGCACGCGGCCGCCCACGACTGCCTGGATGGGCACCTCGAACAGCTGGCGCGGGATGATCTCCTTCAGCTTCGCGGTCAGGCGGCGGCCGACGTCGTACGCCTTGTCGCGATGGACGATGAACGACAGCGCGTCGATGGGGTCGCCGGCAAGGAGGATGTCGAGCTTCACCAGGTCGGCGGGCTGGTATCCGCCGAACTCGTAGTCAAGCGTGGCATAGCCCTTCGTATGGCTTTTCAGCTGGTCGAAGTAATCCATGATGAGCTCGCCCAAGGGCATGTCCCACTGCAGCTCGACCGTGGTGGGCGTCAGGTAGTTCATGGTCTTGAATACGCCGCGGCGCGCCACGGTCAGGTCCATGACGGCGCCCACGTAGTCGGGCGGCACCATGATCTTCGCCTTCAGATAGGGCTCCTCGATATGGTCGATCTCGCTGAAGTCCGGCATGTCCTGCGGCGAATGCAGCGACAGCATCTCCTTGCCCTTGCCGCGCAGGAACACGTGGTACTCCACGCTGGGCGCCGTGGCGATGAGGTCCAGGTTGAACTCGCGCTCCAGGCGCTCCTTCACCACTTCCATATGCAGCAGGCCCAGGAAGCCCACGCGGAATCCGAAGCCCAGCGCATGGCTGGTCTCGGGATCGTACACCAGCGCCGGGTCATTGAGCTTCAGCTTCTCCAGCGCATCCTTCAGCGGCTCGTACTGGTCGCCCTCGATGGGGAACAGGCCGGTGAACACCATGGGCTTCACGTCGCGATAGCCGGCAAGGGGCTCTTCGGCCGGGCGCTCCGCGGACGTGATGGTATCGCCCACCTTCACCTCGCTGGGGTCCTTCAGGCCCGTGACCAGGAAGCCCACCTCGCCGATGCCCAGGTGCGGCACGCTCACCTCATGCGGCGTGCGGTATCCCAGGTCCTCCACCAGCGCCTCGGCGCCCGTGGCCATCATCTTGATGCGCTGGCCCTGCTTCACGCGGCCGGCCACGATGCGGATGAGCGCCACGACGCCCCGGTACGCATCGAAGTACGAGTCGAAGATGAGCGCCTTCAGCGGCGCGTCGGGATCGCCTTCCGGCGCGGGGATGTTGTAGACGATGGACTCCAGCAGGTCGTGCACGCCCTCGCCCGTCTTCGCAGAGCACAGCACGGCGTCGTCGGCGGGGATGGCCAGGCTCTCCTCAATCTCCTCGCGCACGCGCTCCGGCTCGGCCGCCGGCAGGTCGATCTTGTTGATGACGGGAACGATCTCCAGGTTCGCGTTCATGGCCATCATGGCGTTCGCCACCGTCTGCGCCTCGACGCCCTGCGTGGCATCCACCACCAGCACGGCGCCTTCGCATGCGGCCAGGCTGCGCGACACCTCGTACGTGAAGTCCACGTGCCCCGGCGTGTCGATGAGGTTGAACTCGTACTCGTCGCCGTCATCGCTCACGTATTTCACGCGCACCGCCTGGCTCTTGATGGTGATGCCGCGCTCGCGCTCGATATCCATGGTATCCAGGACCTGCGACGTCATATCGCGCTCCGCCACGGTTCCGGTTTGCTCCAGAATGCGGTCGGATAGCGTCGATTTGCCATGGTCGATATGGGCAATAATGCTGAAATTTCGAATTTTCCGCGGGTCGTCCGCCATGCGCTTTTCGTTCCTCTCTCAACCGTATACAATCACAAAGCTGATTGCAGACGGCATCCACTCATCTCTCCACCGGGGATGCTGAAACCGACATTGCGTCGGCGAAGTAGCAAAAATGATAGCGAATACGCTCATCTGCAGAGGGTATTCACAAGCACGAACTCGATTGTATGGTAAAATTTTCGAGTTTGGTGCCAACGTCGGCAAAATCCGACGCGAACATAGAATGTCAACATGGAGGATCAAGAGTGGCTAACATCAAAAGTCAGAAGAAGCGCATCATCACCAACGAGAAGGCCCGTATGCGCAACCGCGCAATCCGTTCCGAGCTGAAGACCGCAATCCGCGCAGCTCGCGAGGCCGTCGAAGCCGGCAATGGTGCCGAGGCTTACGCCGCTGGCCTGAACGCATGCCGCCTGCTGGACAAGGCTGCCAGCAAGGGCGTCATCCACAAGAACCAGGCTGCGAACCGCAAGAGCAATCTGATGAAGCTCGTGAACACCGTCGTCACCGACGAGGATCGCGCTGCCTACCAGCCCATCAAGCACGAGAACGTCGTGAAGGGCGGCACGAAGAAGGCTGCTGCCAAGGCTGCACGCAAGGCTGCCCTGGCCGAAGCCGAGGCCGAGAAGGACAAGCGCCGCGCCGCGCAGAAGAAGGCCGAGGCCGCTGCTGCGAAGAAGAAGGCTGCCGAAGCCGAGGCCGAGGCTGCCGAGGGCGAAGGCGAAGAGGAAGCCGCCGAATAGCAGATACACCCCCTGCTGCGCAGGGTCGCGATTCATCCGCATATCAAGAGAGGAGAGGGAGGCTCATATGGCCTCCCTCTCCTCTTTGCATTTCATTCCGTTCTTTCGCCTGCCGCAGCGTTCGCGCAACACCGCGAGGAATGAGAATGGCGTGCGCCCCGTGGTGGACACAGCCGGAACCGGGCCTTCGATACGGCGCCGGCCGCACGGCGCGCTACCGGCCGTTCGCAACCATCAGGATGATGAACACGATGGCGATAAAGATGATGACGACGGGAACGATAAGGATGAACGGATCGTCGCGGAAGCGCTTGTGCTTGCGCGCCTCTTCTTCGGCCGCCTTCTCATCGTCCGTCTTGTTCTTGTCGTCGGCAACGGCCTTGCGGATACGGGCCATATAGGCCTCCGCCTCGGGATCGCGGAATTCCGACCGGCGTGCGCGCCGGGCCTTGTCGATCTCCATGTCGATGCGGTCGATCTGCTTGTTCAGGCCGGATCCGTAGATGGGGATGTCCTCGTCGGGGTAGTAATCGCCCAGCACATCCAGTTCGCCGCCTCCCCCGCCGTGAATGGACGTATCCGGAAGCGAGGCGCGCTTTGCCTCCAGCGCCTGCTGGTACAGCTTGTTCTCGAAATCCGCCAGTCGCTCCTTCGTGTCGTCCGACATATGCGTGATGGGGATCTCCTGGTCGGGTTCGCCTCCCGCGCGGTTCGTTCCATTCTCTTTATCGGCCATGGCAACCTCCTGGATATAAAGGTTCCCGCAAACAACGGTTTCGTACTCTTTGCTACGAGTGTAGCACTGCCGTTCACGGCGCATGCGGCGCACGCCGTCCCTCCCCGGAACCTTGAGCGGAAAATGAGACCCGCAAAAGCGCGAAAGTGTCGGCCAGCGATAGCGGCAGTGCCAAAGCGAGCTCGAAAAATCGAAGCGAGCCCTACGCGTCGCGGCGTCGGGCGCGCTTCTCCAGTGCCTTCAGGATGAGCACGGACACGATACCTGCCACCGCGAAGATCGCGGCCGCATGCACGGCCGGCATGAACGACCCGGTGGCATCCTTCGCCCAGGCGCCCGCCATGGGGCCCAGGATGCTGGCAATGGACAGCCCGCTGAACAGCAGGCCGTAGTTCTGCCCGAAGTACCGCGTGCCGAACACGTCGCCGCACAGCGAGGGGATGACGGTCAGCGACGCGCCGTAGCACGCCCCCGCCAGCACCATTGCTACGGCGAATGTGAAGAAGTCGCTTGCCAGGGGGAACAGCACCAACATGTCCGCAAGCGTGATGCCCAGCGTGATGAGCAGCGTGTTCGCCCTGCCGATCCTATCGGACAGCGCCCCGAACCCGAAGCGGCCGCAGAAGTTGCCCACAGCGAGGATGCCCACCTGCAGCGCGGCCTGCGCAGAGGTCAGGCCCACGAACTCCGCGCCGATGCTGGCTCCGTGGCTTGTGACCATGCTGCCCGAGCTGGCCGAGAACGCGAACGCGGCCAACATGGCCCAGAACAGCGGCGTCCTGGCCATCTCGCCCGTCGTGAGATTGCGTGCGGCAGCGCCCGAATCGCCGCCTTCCGACTGCGCCGGGCCCACGCCCTCGGGCTGCCAGTCGTCGGCCGGGGCGATGATGAACCACGTGAATACCAGGTAGAGCACGAGCGGGATGGCGCCGATGATGGTCAGCGACGTTCCCAGGTCGAAAGCCTCCACCAGGTAGTTGCCCAGCGGTGCGAACGCCAACGGGGCCAACCCCGTGACGCCGATGCACAGGCCGTTCGCGAACCCCTTCTTGTCGGGGAACCACTTCGTGGCCACCGCGACGGACGAGTTGTACACCAGCCCGGCACCGCCGCCGCCCAGGAAGCTGAAGCTGAAATACAGCAGCGGCAGCGAATCCGCATGGCCCATGCAGATCCATGCCAGCGAGTACATGACGCCGCCGATGACGGCCAGCGGACGGGTGCCGAAACGGCGCTGCAAGCTGCCGCCGACGAATCCCATGAAGAACTGCATGACGAAATACAGCGAATACGCCAGCGACACTTCCGATGACAGCCACCCGTGAGCTTGGATGAGCGGCGAGGTGAAGATGGACCAGACGTACGTGACGCCCGTGAGGCCGGCGCAGATGCTTGCCGCAATCAGGATGAGATACCGGCGATTGCCGTTCACGGCGCTGCCTTTCGCTTCCATGCTGTCCTTCCTTCGACCGGCCGTCATTCGCATCCCGCACACAGGCTGCGCATCCCGCGAATGCCGCCGCGCTCCCTATTTCGCCACGACGCTCAAGAACCAGTCCTGGAATGCGCCCTGCGGATCGTATCCGCTCTTCATCTTCATATCGGTATCGCGCGCCGTGCGCAGCGCGCGGCGCAGCTCCTCGGCGGAGAACCCCCGTGCCCAGCGCGGGTAGTTCTTCACCTTCCATGCCTGAGATTGCGGCAGGCCCAGCGCGCTTGCCAGCTGGCTCTGCTGCCTGCGGCCCTCGAGCGCCTTCGCCACGATGAGCTCGCGGATGCGCTTCACGCATGCGGCCAGCAGGCCGTAGGGCGTTGCGGACGGCATATGCTCCAGGCAGTACAGGCAGCGACCCAGGTTCCGCGCCGCGAACGCATCCACGAACTCCCACTGCTTGATTTCCGTCGTGCGGCCCACGGAAAGGGCGATCTCGGCTTCGTTCACCGGATCCGAGCCGCCGTGGACAAGCGACAGCTTGCGCAGTTCCGCATCGATGCGGACCGTGTCCTGGCCCACCCGCTCGATGAGCTCGTTCACGGCACCGCGCGTCATCTGCAGGCCATGGCCCTTCGCCATGCCCATCACCAGGTCCGGCAGCTGGCTCTTCTTCACGGATGCGCAGTTGATGATGGCCGTCTTGCCCAGCGCTGCAACGGCCTTGTACAGCTTCGAGCTCTTCGCGAGCTTCGTTGCATACAGCGCCAACACGGTCGTTCCGCACGGCGCGGCAAGGTAGTCCGCTACGGCACGCGCGTCCGCGGCCTTCAATTTGTCCGCATTCCGCACCACCACCAGGCGGACCGCGCTTGCGAACGGCAGCGTGTTGCACGCCGTGACGATGGCGGAGCCCTCGGCGGTCGCGCCGTCGAAGACCTCGGAATTGAACGACAGGTCGCCCAGCTGGGATACGCGCTTCGTCAAGCGGTCCTCGACGGTCTCCCGCTTCAGCGTGTCGTCTCCCACCGCCAGATAGGCCGGCAGCAATTTCGTCGCGTTCGCCATGCGTCCTCTCTTGTCCAAGTCCTTCCCATGCGGAATTCGAAAGCGGTAAGCGCTGCAGCGCCATCCGCCTTCCGCCGTTTTCGATTCTAGCGCAAAACAGAAGGGCGGCCCCTCCGCTATCGGAGACGCCGCCCCTTGCCGCGCATCGCTGCCTGCGGCCGTTGCGCGCCGCAGCTCGAGCGCACGAAGTTAGCGTATGACGTACCGCACGGCATACCGCCGTGCGGCGCAGGAGATCCACCGATCAGGCGGCGACCGCCGCACCCAGCTGCTTGCACGCCGCCGCTTCGTCATCGCCCGGGTAATCCTTGGCGATGACGGTATCGACCACGGAGACGCCGGCATCCTCGGCGCGCTGCTTCCACAGGTCCATCCATTCGCCGTTGTTCCAATCATACGAGCCGAACAGCGCGACCTTCATGTCGCCCAGAAGCGGTTCCACCTCGCTGTACATAGGCTCGAATTCCATTTCCTCAAGCTCTTCGTCGCCCATTGCCGGGCAGCCGAACGCCACGGCATCGTAATCCATCAGCTTCACGGCATCGAAATCGACCGCCTGGATGACGTCGACATCCGCCCCGGCGCTGCGGGCGCCTTCGGCGACGAGGTCCGCCATGGCCTCTGTATTGCCGGTACCGCTCCAATACACCACTGCCACCTTGTTCATGATGATTCCTCCTTGCGTCTGTTTCCTGTTTCCTCGTTATCGTTCACGGGCCCGCAGGCCCATCCGAACCCGGCGCTTCCGCCGTCGATTCGCTTTGCTATGCCGCGCAGACGGCCGCCTCCATAGACGCCTCGTCCATGCGGGCAAGCTCTTCCAAGGGAACGCCGCGCCGGTCAAGCTCCTCGCAGAGATACCGGCAACGGCGATAGCGGCACGCGCATGCCTGCGCCTGCTCCACGTTGCCGTACGCCATCCAGGCACCGGCGCGCACGCCGTCGCAGCGGTTGTCCATGAATGCGACCACATCCTGATACGGATAGCCCAGCAGCAATCCGATCTCATGGGGAAAGAGCGCCCGCCCGTCCGGCCCGGCAGCGCCGTCCATCCTGCGGATGCGACGGGCCATCTCCCACAGGCACCCCCGTTCGTCGAACGGGTTGTAGCCCCGCTCCATCAGGAATGCGGCGATAAGCGGCTCTTGCAGGCGCTTTCTCAGCAGGTCCTTGCGGTACACGAACAGCAGCGCACCGTTCTTGCGAACCGTCAGCGCATCGATGCCGATGCCTGCAGGCTGCAGACGCTGCCGGCACGATTTCAGCGCCTGCGCGAATGCGCGACGGCTCAGTTCGCGGCATCCGTCCGCCGGGCAGGAGCGACAGGCCGGCCCGTCTTCGAATACGAATGTGAACAGGTTCGCCGGTTTTGCACCGGCCAGCGTCGGCGCGCACCAATGGATGATGCGACGCTCGAATATCCGCTCCCGATTCCGCGCCGAGACCGCAGAAGCCCCTTCCATGAAAACCGCCTTCCTCTGCCGCAGGGTGCACAGGTGCTATAAGTTCCCGCACCCACATGTTAGCTTCTTCTAATTCTTCGAGTTGTTAGAATACGCTAATCTTTATCGAGTGCAAGCGGTTTCCGCAGATTTCCGCCTGAAGACAGAAACGTGCCGTTCGCCCCCACGAGCCGACTACCTTACGATGCGCGCTGGGCAGTCACCCGAATGCGTTCAGGTGAGAGATGACACGTCACATCTCCCTGCTGATCCGTGCGCCAGATAGTTCCGCCGACCTGCCGCAGCGTTTCCAACGTCGATGCCGCAGGATGTCCGTATCGGTTATGCGCCCCGACGCTTACGAGGCATATCTCCGGCCGCATCGTTTCTGCCGCCGCTTCATCCAGGGCAGCGCGGCTGCCGTGATGCCCCACCTTGTAGATATCGATATCGCCTATCCTCCCCTGTTCCTGATAGGCATGGATCTGGTCGTTCTCGGCATCGCCGCAGAACAGGCCGCGCCAATCCACGGTGCCGTCGGCATCATCGTCCGCCTGCAACAGCAGCGTCAGGCTGTCTGCATTCCCGCCGTCTTCCGTGAAGGAATCCGGACCTATCACGTCCAGCGCGAACCGACCGAGCACGATGCGCTCGCCCACGGACACCCCCTTCACGGCATCCGCAGCGCCGGCAACATCCTCCGCCGTGCGCACGAGATTCTGCGCTTTCGCGTTCTCGCACGTCAGCATTTCGTTTGCAAGCAGGACGCAATCCACGCCGACCACGCCCTTCAAGGCCGAAAGGGAACCGCAGTGGTCGTCATCGGCATGTGTCACGGCAACCGCGTCCAAGTGGCGAATTCCCTGCCGCGCCAGGCCCTGCAGCAGCAGGTCGTCATGGTTGCCCGTATCTATCAGCAGCGTGCGCCCCTCGCTCTGCAGCACGAACGCATCGCCCTGACCCACATCCAGCATGACGACCTCATCGCCTTTCAGGGACGCGGACAGCGTGAGAGCTAGGGCGACGGCGGTGCCCCCTGCGGCAATCGCCCCCACCAGATGCCAGCTCGGACGGGGCCACACCGCCCAAAGCATCGCCGGCAAGCCGACTGCCAGCCCAAGCGAGGCGGCGGGATCCAGATAAACCGGCACCGCCGCTCCGGGAAGCGCTGCGAACGTCTGCAGCAGCGCGCATACCCACGAGCATGCCGCTGCCAGCAGAGAAAGCGCCCCGGCGCCCACGCCGCATGCCGTTGCCAGGACGACAAGCGGCAGGCCGACACCGCAGATAACGGTGAACAAGGGTCCCATCAGCACGTTCACGACAGGGGAAACAAGCGAGACCTGACCGAATTCCGCTGCCGATAGCGGGCTTGACACCAGCTGCGCCGCCAGGCACAGCGCTACGGATTGCACAATGGCGCCCGCGTGCACGCGCCCGAGAAGCACCGCCATCCAGTCCGAAATATAGCGGGCGAACAGCACGATGCCCAACGTGGAACCGGCCGACAAGGCGAACGAGAGCGAGAACGCGCACAGCGGATCCAGAGCCAGCATGACGATGATGGCGAAAGACAGCGCTCCAAGCGAATACGCCCGCCGCTTGGCGAGGAATGCCGAAAGGCCGATGATGGTCATGAAAGCCGCTCGCACTGCCGATACGGCGACGCCCGTCAACACAAGATACGCGGCAACCAGCACCAGCTGGATAGCGAGCTGCAAGGTCCGCGATACGCGCAGGCGCCGCAGCAGCGCAAGCACGATGCCGCAGACAATGGCCAGATGCGCTCCCGACACGGCCACCATATGCGCCACACCGTCGACCTTCGCCGCGGCATACCAATCCGCATCGAATATCCCATCGCGCCACCCCAGCAGTACCGCCTCCAGAAAATCCCTGCCATCGGACGAATGCGAAGCCGTCGCTTCATCCGCCTCGCCCGCTGCCGCTTGCCGCAACTGCATATCCAGAGGATGAAGCGATTCCATCACCGCGATCGCCTGCGCGCGAAATGCCCGAATGGCAGCCGCGGGTCCGCTTGTCTCCAGCACCGTGCAACCGGAGGCATTCGCCGTCGCCGCAATGCCCCGCGTCCACAGCGACTCCGCTGCCGAGGAGCTCGGCTCCCGCCACGTCGTCCGTACGGATACCCGCTGCCCGGCCATGAGAGTCGGGGCATCCGTCAGATTCACGCGCACAAGGGCAGTGGTCCCCGCGGACATCTGCATCCTCCCCGTCACCGTCTGACCGAATGAGCCTGTTCGCCCATCTTGCGTCAATTCCACCACCGCTTCGCCACCGGTGCCCCAGAGCGATTCCTGGGCGGTATGCACCGCTCCGGCTTGCGCGCAGCCGCCCATCAGACCCAACAGGATGCCGGCCGCCATCACCACACACGCCGCGCGGCCGATAGATGCCAGCAGGCAGATGATGCAGACGACAAGCAACGCGGCAGACAGCACGGCAAGCACCTGGCAGGCGAATATACCCTGATCGCGCAAGTTCGCATAAGAGGCGGCAATGCCCAGCCACGCGCCCAGGGCGAACCACAGCGTCAGGGGAAGCGAGGGGCGGCCCGCACGCCAACGTTCGCGCTCCGAGACGAAGGGATTCCCAGCGGGATGCCCATCTGCGGCACCTGCCCCCAGCAGCTCCGAGAAAGCCGAGAACATCTCCGCCGCTTGCCGGCCGGCCTTTCCCCCACCCATGGCACTATACGCAGATGCGGTCCGCAATTGCTTCGAAGCGCTTCTCGGCAATGCCCGAGACGTTCTTGATGTCCTCGATGCGCTGGAACGGTCCATTCGCGGTACGGTAGTCGATGATCTTCTGCGCCGTGGCATCGCCGACGCCATCCAGGGTCTTCAGCTCCTCGGCCGTTGCCTGGTTGATATTCACCTTCGCCGTGGATGCAGACGCCGCTGTGCCGGACCGCGCGCTTGCAGACGATGCAGTAGACGAATACGCCGATGAGCTGGAAGCACTTGCAGTGCCGCCCTTCGCCTGCACGTCGATCTGCTCTCCGTCCACCAGCACGCGCGCCAGGTTCAGCGAGGCCTTATCCGCCTTGCGTGTGAAGCCGCCTGCCGCTTCGACGGCGTCCTCTACCCGTGCCGAGGCGTCGAACCGGTACACGCCCGGATGCTTCACAGCGCCGGTAACGTATACGCATACCTCAGCCGATGAAGAGCTTCCCGATTGCGCGCGCCCGCCGCAGCGGCGCCGTCGGAGCCCTGCGATGACGAAACGTCGGAAACGGAGCCGCTGACGGCATCCGATTGCTGGACCGTGAAATCGCCGCCGCCGGAAAACACGCCCTGCATCAGGAAGAACGCCGCAGCAAGCGCAAGCGCGGCAATACCCGCCGCAGCCAGGGGCGCCGCCTTGCGCAAACGCGCTTTCGCCTCGAAGTCCTCAACCTCGTCGATGAATGCCATGGCCGCCCCCCTGCCGTTGGATTCCCGCTTAAGGAACCCGAACATAGCAGGCGCCGCTCAAGCGGCATGACGAGAATCCTCTCGCAAACCTCTCCTCCCGGATAAAACGTCTGGTCGCAGATGCGGGAATCACACAGAGAAACGCCGCATGCCCCGAAACGAGCTTGCGGCAGACGTCCATCACCCGGATAAGAGACGCAGCCGGCCCTTATGCAAAACAGGCCCGCATGATGCGGGCCTGCAACAACAGCAGCGTATTTCGAAAACGATGGATCCTGAACGGTCACGTTAGTCCCGATGCTTGTTGTTCGGACGAAATGCGGCACAGGAATAATCGTGCACTTCGGCACTGGCGACGATGTCCGGCAGCCATGCTTCGATGGGGAGCGCCTGCTCCACATCTTCCACGCGGTCGAGCTTCGCATGCGTCTCCGGGCTGCGCGGCATGAACAGCGTGCAGCAATCCGGCGCGTCCGTGCTGGAAATATCGAATGTTCCCAGTTCCTCGGCCTGTTCGATGATCTCCTGCTTGTCCGTGCCGATAAGCGGGCGGAACACGGGAAGGTCTTTGATCACGGCGTTCGTGACCGTGATGTTCTCGATGGTCCTGGCTGGCAACCTGCCCCAGGCTCTCGCCGGTAACGATGGCCTTGCAGCGGTTCTGCTTCGCCAGCTCCTCGGCAACGCGGAACATCAGCCGGCGGTACATGATGATGCGCAGCTCGGGCGGCACGGTTGCCGCAATCTGGCGCTGGTAGTCGCCGAACGGCACCACGAACACGCGCGCGATGCAGCCGGACTGCTCCAGCACGTGCGCGATATCGTCCACCAGGTACTCGCTGGCAGACGACGTCTGCGGACGGCCGCTGAAATGGACGGCCATGCACACGGCACCGCGGCGCGCCATGCGCCATAGGGCAACGGGAGAATCGATGCCGCTGGACAGCAGGCACATGACCTTGCCGGACGATCCCACCGGCAAGCCCCCGATGCCGGGCATCGTGAACGCGTAGACGTACGATGCGCTCTGGATGACCTCCACATGGACGGTGGCATCCTGGCCCTTCATCTTCACTTTCTTGTCGGGGAAGTTGCGGCACAGGTGCGCGCCGATCAGCTGCTGCATGGACATGGAGTCGATGTCGAAATCCGTGTGGTTGCGACGGGCCGTCACCTTGAACGTTTCGAACGGGCCGAACTCCTTCAGCGCCCGAACGGCGGCATCGTTCATGATGTCGATGTCTCGTTCGCACGTATATCCGCAACTCACACGCGCAACGCCGGGCAAGCGCGAGATGATGCGGGCGATATCCGTCGCCTCTTCGTAGGACACGCCCTCCTTGATGAAGACCAGAAGACGCCCCGAGATACGCCGAATCGTGACAATCGGCTTATCCTTCAGGGCGAATTCCGCATTCTTCAGCAGGCGATTTTCAAACGTACCGCGATTGTGGCCCTTCAGCCCGATCTCATGATAATGAATGAGACAGATGCGCTGATAGGGCTCATCCAAGAGCTCTTCTGCCATGATCCTCTGAATCTGAATCGAACGTATGTTAATGGAATGAAAGCGGGTAACCGCTAGTTCTCGCTGTCGTAATCCTTAAGGGAGGTGGGATCGTAGCTTACGTCGCCGTTCGCAATCTCCTCGAAAGCGATGGAGAGCGGCTTGCGGTTGTTCGCGCGGGCGATGTCGACAGCGGTCTGCAGCTGGATGGCGCGATCGCGCTGACCGCGCATCATGTCGTTGATGTCGTGCGCGCGCTTCGAAGCAAGCGTGCACAGCAGGAACGCATCCTGGTCCGTCTTGTCCAGCAGCTGGTTGATGTTCGGTTCGATCATGCTCATACGATCAGGTCCTTATTCGTTATTCGCTTTGCCGTTGATGAACGAGGCAAGCTCGTCCGTAGCGGCATCCAAGTTGTCATTCACGAGCTGATAATCATACTCCCTTTTACGGGCCAGTTCCAGCTCGGCGGTCTTCATGCGGCTCTCCACCGCTTCCGGCGTCTCCGTTCCGCGGCCTTCCAGACGCGCACGAAGCTCCTCCATCGAAGGCGGCTCGATGAACACCAGGATGGCATCGGGAATCTTATCGCGCACCTGGAACGCACCCTGCACATCGATTTCCAGGATAACCTGGTCGCCGGCGGCCATGTGCTCCAGAATCTTCGACTTCGGCGTACCGTAGCGCTTGCCGTGGACGTTCGCCCACTCCAGCAGATCGTCCTCCGCAATCATCTTGTCGAAGGCATCATCATCCACGAAGAAGTAGTGAACGCCATCGCGCTCCCCTTCGCGGGGAGCGCGCGTCGTCGCAGAGACGGATACCCACACATCGGGAATCCGCTCTGCAATCCTTTTCACCAAGGTTCCCTTGCCGGCGCCCGACGGCCCGGAGAGAACGAACAGATTTCCTTTGCGCATTTAGCCCAGGCGCTCGAGCAGAGCGGCTTCCTGACGTTCGCCAAGACCGCGCAGACGGCGGCTCTCGGCAATCTTCAGCTCGGACATGACCTTCGCAGCCTTGGCCTTGCCGTAACCGGGCATGGTCTCGATGAGCGTGGAAACCTTCATGCGGCCGATAACCTCATCGTCCTTCTGGTCCAAGACATCTTTGATGGTTATCTTGCCGCTCTTCAGGTCCTCGCGAACCTGCGCGCGCTTGATACGGGCGGCCTTCGCCTTCTCGAGTGCTTTCTGACGGTCCTCATCGCTCAGTTGAGGGATAGCCATTCTGTTCTCCTTAAATCTTACAAATCCGACGGTTTGGATAATAGCACACCGCCGAAACAGTCCTGTTGTTATTCCCTGGATATAGCGCTTGCCGAAAACGCGCAGCGCATATGCGTGTTACCGCATTCCGGCACCTTTGGATCATATCATTCCAGCGAGGATGGCCAGGTGCGCACCTCCCCGCTTTCCAATGACCGTATCATTGTCCATAAAGGACTCGATTTCCCTGATAATCAGCGGCTTTCATGGAAATATCACGATTCTTCCACCCAGCCGGACAGCCGCGGCGCTCCGCCCTGAGGCGTCCCTGCACACGCAGCTGTCCTCTGTAGAAAGCGCGCTCGGGCAACCGCAGAAACGGAAGCGCCCGCAGCCGGTGTTCGGCTACTCCAGGCTTGCCACGATATCCTCGAACGCCGCGACGGGATCGGCGGCCTTCGTGATGGGACGGCCGACCACGATATGCGATGCGCCGTTCTCGATGGCCTCGCGCGGCGTGGCCACGCGCTTCTGGTCGTCCAGCGCCGCCCCCTTCGGGCGCACGCCCGGCGTGACGATGTACGCATCGGGACCCAGCTTCTCGCGCAGCGCCTTCGCTTCCTGCGGCGAGGCGACGACGCCGGAAAGGCCCGCCGCCCGGGCCTGGCCGGCAAGTTCCAGAACCTGCTCCGGCAGCGGACGGACGACGCCCGTTGCCGCCAGCGCGGCGGCATCCATGCTCGTGAGCACCGTGATACCCAGCGTCACGGGGTTGTCCAGGCCGAAATCGCTGGCCGCCTCGGCCGCGCCCTCGGCAACGGCGCGCATCATGCTCGCGCCGCCCACCGTATGGGCCGTCACCATGTCGGCGCCGTTTTCCACGGCCGCCTTCGCAGCGCCCCTCACCTGGGCGGGAATATCATGGAACTTCAGATCCAGGAACACCTTGAAACCGCGGCGCTTCATCTCGTAGATGACCTCGGGACCGGCGGCGTAGTACAGCGTCATGCCCACCTTGACCCAGGTGGCCTTGCCCTGCAGCGCGTCCGCCAGCGCAAGCGCTTCCTCCATGCCGCAGTCGAACGCCACGATCACGCGATCGCGCGGTGCCAGATCCTTCAATGCCGTGCTCATGCCTGCAATCCTCCGATCAGCTCGTTGATATCCGCTACGCCCTGCTCGCGGCAGTAGCTTTCCATGCCATCGATGACCTGCCCCACGGTACGGGGCTCCATGAAGTTCGCCGTGCCGACCGCCACCGCCGTGGCACCGGCCAGCATGAACTCGATGGCATCTTCGGCATTCACGATGCCGCCCATGCCCAAGATGGGCACGTCGACGGCCTTGTACGTCTCCCATACCATGCGCAGCGCCACCGGCTTCACGGCCGGGCCGGACAGGCCGCCCACCACGCGGGCGAGTTTCGGCCGGCGCGTGCGCGCATCGATGGCCATGCCCAGCAGCGTGTTGATGAGCGACACCGCATCGGCGCCGCCCTCCACGGCCGCGCGAGCGATCTCCGTGACATCCGTCACGTTCGGCGTCAGCTTCACAATGAGCGGCTTGCGCGTCTTCTGCCGGCATGCCGACACGACGGTCTGCGCCATGTGCGGATCCGTGCCGAACGTCATGCCGCCCGCGTCCACGTTCGGGCACGAGATGTTCACCTCGTATGCAGACACGGCGGGCTGGTCGTCGAGTGCCTCGATGACCTGGGCGTACTCCTCAACGGAATGACCGGAGACGTTCACGATGACGGGGACGTCGATCCCCGCCAGCCACGCAAGATCCTTCTGGATCATGACCTCGACGCCCGGATTCTGCAACCCGATGGAGTTCAGCATCCCGGACGGCGTCTCGGCAATGCGCGGCGCCGGGTTCCCGGGCCACCCGTTCAGGGAAACGCCCTTCGTGGTGACGGCGCCCATGCGCGAGACGTCCGTGAAGTCGTTGTACTCTCGCCCGGCAGCGAACGTGCCGGACGCATCCGTGACGGGATTGCGCATGATCAGGCCGCCCAGATTGACTTCCATGCTCACATCGCTCATGCCCACACCACCTTCTCTGCAGGGAATACGGGCCCGTCGACGCAAGAGCGCTTGCGGCCCTCCGTGGTCTCCACGATGCACGACAGGCAGGCGCCCACGCCGCACGCCATGCGCTTTTCCAGCGACACCTGGCAGGCGGCGCCGTTATCGGCCACCAGCTGCGCCACGGAACGCATGAGCGGCTCGGGCCCGCAGCAGTACACCATGTCGTAATCGTTTTCCCGGAGCAGCTCCGCCGCCGGCCGCGTGGCGAATCCGGCATAGCCGAACGTGCCGTCGTCTGTAGAGCATGCCGGCGCCCGCCCGAGCAGCTTCTCGAAGCGATCGTACATCACCAGGCTGCCCTTCGTCTGGGCGCCCAGCACCACGTCCGTCTCCACGCCGGATTCCAGCAGCCGGCCCGTGAACAGGTACAACGGCGCCGCTCCGGCGCCGCCGGCCACCACCAGCGCGCGCTTCGTGCCCTGGGGCAGCGACCATCCGCGGCCCAGCGGCCCCATCACGTCGCATTGCGTGCCCACGGGAAGCGAAGACATGTGCTTCGTCCCGTGCCCCACCACCTGGTAGAGCACGTCGATCGTGCCGGCATCCACATCGCAGTCGTACACGCCGAACGGACGGCGCAGGATATGGTCGCCCATGCCCGGCACGCGCAGGTGGATGAACTGCCCGGGCTGGACGGACTCCGCGATGCGCGGAGCCTCCAGCGTCATCAGGTACAGATTGCCGTCCAGCAGGTCGTTCGCCGTTATGCGGGCAAGCCCCTGCACGGGCTTCGGTCGGTCATTCGTCTCGCTCACGCATCAGCCCTCCCACTGCGGCATGTCCTGCAGCGCGATGACGGGCAACCCGTTCTGGCGCGCCACCTCGATCGCCGCCGTCATGGCCTGCGCCGCCGCGAACGTGGTCACATACGTCACGCCGTGCTTCACGGCCTCAAGGCGCAGCTCGTAGCCGTCATCATGGCTCGCATGGCCGAACGGCGTGTTGATCATCAGGACGATGTCGCCGTTCGCGACCATCTCCTTGATCTTCGTGCCGCCCTCGTGGACCTTGCGGACCGTCTCCACCGGAATGCCGGCGGCGCGCAGTGCGCGGGCCGTACCCTCCGTTGCCACCAGGTCGAAGCCCAGGCGCACCAGGTCGCGGGCAATCATGGTGAAGTCGCGCTTCTCCTCGTCCGTGACGGAGATGAACACGGTGCCCTTCTCCGGCAGGTCGTAATCCACGGCCAGCTGCGTCTTCGCGTAGGCGGCCGGGAAGTTGTCGGCCACGCCCATGACCTCGCCCGTGGACTTCATCTCGGGCCCCAGCACGACGTCCGATCCCGGGAAGCGCCCGAACGGCATGACGGCCTCCTTCACGCAGAAGTGCGTCAGACGGCGCTCGTCGTCGGGAAGGTTCAGGCTGGCAAGGCTCTCGCCGGCCATGACGCGCGCGGCCACCTTCGCCAGCGGCACGCCCGTGGATTTCGATACGAACGGGACCGTGCGGCTCGCGCGCGGGTTCGCCTCGATCACGTACACCACGTTGTCCTTGATGGCGAACTGGATGTTGATCAGTCCGCGCACGCCCAGGCGCAGCGCCAGCATGCGCGTGATGCTGCGCAGGCGCGACACGATGGATTCGCTCAGCGCGAACGGAGGCGTGCAGCACGCGGAGTCGCCGGAATGGATGCCGGCCATCTCGATGTGCTCCAGCACACCGCCCACGTACACCTGCTCGCCGTCGCAGACGGCATCCACGTCGCATTCCACAGCCGTCTCCAGGAACTTGTCCAGATAGACGGGATGGTCGGGGCTGATCTTCGCCGCCTCGCCCATGTACTTGCGCAGCGCCGTCTTGTCGTACACGATGGCCATGCCGCGGCCGCCCAGCACGTAGCTGGGGCGCACCAGCAGCGGGAACCCGATATCCTCGGCAACGGCGCAGGCCTCCTCGAACGTGGTGGCTTCGCCCGCCTTCGGGTACGTGATATCCAGCTCGTCCAGCACGGCGGCGAAGCGCTCGCGGTCCTCGGCCAGGTCGATGGCCTCCGGGTCCGTGCCCATGATATGGACTCCGGCCTGCTGCAGCGCGTTCGCCAGCTTCAGCGGCGTCTGGCCGCCCAGCGTGACCACGACGCCGTCGGGGTCTTCGACATCCACGATATCCATGACGTCCTCGAACGTCAGCGGCTCGAAGTACAGCTTGTCGGACGTGTCGTAGTCCGTGGACACCGTCTCGGGGTTGCAGTTCACCATGATGGTCTCGTAGCCGGCATCGTGCAGCGCGTAGCTTGCATGCACGCAGCAGTAGTCGAACTCGATGCCCTGGCCGATGCGGTTCGGGCCGGCGCCCAGGATCATGGCACGGCGCTTCGTCTTCGGGCGAACCTCGGAGCCGCCGCGCTCGTACGTCTTGTAATGGTATTCCGTCTCGCTGGCGAACTCGGCCGCGCACGTGTCGACCGTCTTGAACACGGGAACGACGCCCAGCTTCTTGCGGTGCGCGCGCACGGACAGCTCGTCAGAGCCGGTCAGGTACGCGATCTGCACATCGGAGAGGCCGTATTGCTTCGCCACCAGCATGGCGTCCGCATCGATGTCGGCAAGCGCCGTCCCGCGCAGGCCCTCCTGCACGGCCACGATATCGGCCATGCGGTTCACGAAGAACGGGTCGATGCCCGTGGCCTTGCACACGCGCTCCACGGACCAGCCGCGGCGCAGCGCCTCGCCCATGTACCACACGCGGTCCGCCGTAGGACGGCCCACCAGCTCCTCGAAGCGGTCCTCGTCGATCTTGCCGGAGCCGTCGCAGCCCAGGCCGGAGCGTCCGTTCTCCAGCGAGCGCAGCGCCTTGCCCAGCGCCTCCTCGAACGTGCGGCCGATGGCCATGACCTCGCCCACGGCCTTCATGCGCGTGGACAGCGTGTCATCCGTGCCCTCGAACTTCTCGAACGCGAAGCGCGGCACCTTCACCACGCAGTAGTCGATGCTGGGCTCGAAGCAGGCGGGCGTGGCCTTCGTGATGTCGTTCACGATCTCGTCCAGCGTGTAGCCCACGGCCAGGCGCGCGGCGGCCTTCGCAATGGGGAAGCCCGTCGCCTTCGATGCGAGCGCGGAAGAGCGGGATACGCGGGGGTTCATCTCGATGACCACCATGCGTCCGTTCTTCGGGTTCACGGCGAACTGCACGTTCGAGCCGCCCGTCTCAACGCCGATCTTCTCCAGGATGGCCAGGCTCGCAACGCGCATGCGCTGGTATTCCACATCGGAAAGCGTCTGCGCAGGCGCCACCGTGATGGAGTCGCCCGTATGGACGCCCATGGCGTCGAAGTTCTCGATGGAGCACACGATGATGCCGTTGCCGGCCTTATCGCGCATGACCTCCATCTCGTATTCCTTCCAGCCCTCGATGGACTCCTCCACCAGGACCTCGTGCGCCGGGGACAGCTCCAGACCCTGGCCCACGATGGAGCGCAGCTCGGCCTCGTCATGAGCGATGCCGCCGCCGGCGCCGCCCAGCGTGAACGACGGACGGAGCACGCAGGGATAGCCGATGGTCTTCACCAGCTCCAGCGCGTCCTCCATGGAGTACGCATAGCCGCTGCGGGCCACCTCCAGGCCCAGGTCGGCCATGCACTCGTTGAACAGCTTGCGGTCCTCGCCGCGCTTGATGGCCTCCAGGTCGCAACCGATCATCTCCACGCCGTACTTGTCCAGGATGCCCTTCTCGGCCAGCTCGACGGCCGCATTCAGGCCCGTCTGGCCGCCCAGCGTGGGCAGCAGCGCGTCCGGATGCTCCTTCGCGATGATCTGCTCGATGAAATCGGCCGTGATGGGCTCCACATACGTGCGGGCCGCAAGCGCGGGGTCCGTCATGATGGTGGCCGGGTTCGAGTTCACCAGGATGACCTCGTAACCGTCTTCGCGCAGGACCTTGCAGGCCTGGGCGCCGGAGTAGTCGAACTCGCACGCCTGGCCGATGACGATGGGCCCCGATCCGATGACCAGGATCCGTTTCAAATCGGTGCGCTTAGGCATCGAGACCACCCCCTTCCCGGGTATTCGCTTCCGAATCGGCACCGCCGACGACCACTTCGGACGACGCGCCCTCCGCGCCGAACTTCCATCCCGCCAGGCGATCCTGCGCGATGTCGATGTCCAGGTAATCCTGAACGCCGTCCATGAGGCGGGCGAATGCCGTGAACAGGTAATGCGCATCCGTGGGTCCCGGGCTTGCCTCGGGGTGGTACTGCACGCTGAACGCCGGGATATCCAGGAACTGGATGCCCTCGCACGTGCCGTCGTTCAGGTTCACATGCGTCAGGCGGATGCGGCCGAAGCGTTCGTTGTCCACGACGGGCGCCACCTTCTCGCGCGTCCAGAAGCGCAGGTCGTTATAGTGCGCGCTATGCCCGCCGGAAAGCTCGGGGATCAGGTTGCCCAGGCTGGGGAACACCAGGCCGAAGCCGTGGTTCTGCGCCGTGATCTCCACGCGTCCCGTGAGCAGGTTCATGACGGGCTGGTTGCCGCCGCGATGGCCGAACTTCAGCTTCTTCATCTGGGCACCGGCCGCCTTGCTGATCATCTGGTGGCCCAGGCAGATGCCGAACACGGGCACCTTGCCCAGCAGCTTTTCCACCTGCGAATACGTGCCCTCGACGGCATCCGGGTCGCCCGGGCCGTTCGACAGGAACACGCCGTCGGGATGCAGGGCCAGCACGTCTTCGGCGGGCGTGTCCCACGGCACGCGCACCACGTCGCAGCCCACGCGCACCAGACCGCCCATGATGGCATCCTTCGCGCCGCAGTCGTAGGCGACCACCTTATGGCGCGCCGGCGCCGGGTCGGACAGCGCGAACTTCTGGCTCTCGGGCAGGTCGTCCGGCCCGAACGACGCCTCCGCATCGCAGCTGACCGTCTGCGCCAGGTTCACGCCCACGATGGAGCGGCTTGCGCGGACCTTCTCAAGCAGACTCATGACGTCCAGGTCCTCGGTGGACAGGACGCCGCGCTGCGCGCCGTTGTCGCGCAGATGGCGCGTCAGCTCGCGCGTGTCCACGCCCTCGATGGCCACGACCCCGTTCTGCTTCAGGAACTCGTTCAGCGGCTGCGTGCTGCGCCAGTTCGACGGCTGCGTGCACAGGTCGTGCACCACGAAGCCGCGCAGCGCCAGCGTGTCGCGCTGCAGGTCGTCGGGGTTCACGCCGTAGTTGCCGATCTGCGGATACGTCATGGTCACGATCTGGCCGGCATACGACGGGTCGGACAGCACCTCCAGGTACCCGACGAGCGAGGTGTTGAAGCACACCTCGCCGTACACCTCGCCGCGCGCGGCGGGAGCCGTTCCCTCGAACACCGTCCCGTCCTCCAGCACCAGCAGCGCCGGCGGGTTCACGCCGTGCGACGTACGGGCCAAAAGCTTCTCACTCAGTTCACTCACTGACTTCACCTTCCACGAGTACCGGCTTGCCCGCTACGAACGTGTCCGTAGCCTTGCCCACGAAGTGCCTGCCGATGAATCCCGAATTGTTCGATTTCGAATGGAAGCAGTCGGGCGTGCAGTCCCATTCCTTGTCCGGGTCGAATGCCGTAAGGTCCGCCACGGAGCCCGGTTCCAACTTGACCTGGGGAATTCCCAGGATAGTACGCGGATTGATGGCCATCAGCTCAACCATGCGGTTGTAGTCGATGCGACCCGGCCGCACCAGCCACGTGAGCACGGAGGGAAGCGACGTCTCGATGCCGATCATGCCGTTCGGCGCCAGCTCGAATTCGCGGTCCTTCTCATGCGCCGCATGCGGTGCATGGTCCGTGACGATGATGTCCACCGTGCCATCCAGGACGCCCTCGATCACGGCCTCGTTGTCCTCCGGCGTGCGCAGCGGAGGATTGACCTTCAGGTTGGTGTTGTAATCCTCCTGGATGTCATCCTCGTTCAGGAACATGTGGTGCGGCGTGACCTCGCAGGTCACCTGCGCACCGCGTGCCTTGCCGGCACGGACGATGTCCATGGCGTGCCGGGTGGTGAGGTGCTGGATGTGGATGGGGCATCCCGTCAGCTCGGAGATCAGGATGTCGCGCTCGATCTGCACCTCCTCGGCAGCCGCCGGCCAACCGGTGAGACCCAGGCGGGTGCTGGCCGCACCCTCGTTCACCTGGCCGCCCGCGGACAGCGACATGTCCTGGCAATGGCTCATGACCACCTTACCGAACTGCTTGGCGTAATCCATGACGCGGCGCATCATGCCCGCGTCCTGCACACCCATGCCATCGTCGGTGAACGCCACCGCACCATGGGCGGCCATATCGCCCATCTCCGCAAGCGCCTCGCCCTTGCGGCCCTTGGTGCAGGCACCGGACGGATGCACGTGGCAGTGCCCCGCCTTTTCGGCCTGCGCCTTGACGAACTCGATCACATCCGCATTGTCCGTCTCGGGAACGGTGTTCGGCATGCTGCAGATATCGGTGAAGCCGCCGTATGCGGCCGCCAGCGTGCCGGTGAAGATGGTCTCCTTATGTTCCAGGCCGGGCTCGCGCAGATGCACATGGCAATCCACCAGACCGGGCACCAGCACGCGTCCCGTCAGGTCGCGGACGTCGCAGCCGTTGGCGGGCAGGTCCCGCCCCACTTCCGCGATGGTGCCGTCGTCGGCGATACGCACATCGCCCACGCCGTCGAGCCCCACGGCGGGATCCACCAGGCGGGCGTTCTTAATCAGCAATGCCATTTTCGGCACCTCCCAGTAATAGGTAGAGAACGGCCATGCGCACGCACAGGCCGGCGTACACCTGGTCCAAGATGACCGACCGTTCGGGATGATCCGCCATGTAGCTGTCTAGCTCTACGCCGCGGTTGATGGGTCCCGGATGGCACACGATGGCATCCGGGCGCATGAGCGGCTCGCGCTCGCGCGTCAGGCCGAACAGCTGGTGGTATTCGCGCAGGCTGGGGAACGGCGCGCCCTCCAGGCGCTCCATCTGCACGCGCAGCATGTAGACCACGTCCAGGTCTGGCAACGCGGCATCCAGATCGGCGGTGACGGCATCCGCGCCCAGCACGTCGGGACGCGCCGGCAGCAGCGTCTGCGGGGCGACGAGCGTCACATGCGCACCGAGGATCTTCAGCGCCGGTACCAGGCTGCCGCATACGCGGGAGTGACTGATGTCGCCCACGATGCCCACGCGCAAGCCGTCGAAGCTGCCCTTGCGGCGCCAGATGGTGTACAGGTCCAGCAGCGCCTGCGTGGGATGCTGGTGCTTGCCGTCTCCCGCGTCGATGACGCAGGCGTCCGTATGGTCGGCGATCTTCTGCGGCGTGCCCGCGTACTTCGCACGCACCACGTAGCAGTCCACCTTCATGGAATTCAACGTCTGGATGGTGTCCACCAGGCTCTCGCCCTTCACGGTGGAGCTGCTGGAGCCACCCGCGGAAAGCGTGTCGCAGGACAGGCGCTTCTCGGCAAGCTCGAAGCTGCCCTTCGTGCGGGTCGAGGGCTCGAAGAACAGGTTGACCACCGTGCGGCCGCGCAATGCGGGGACCTTCTTGATGCGGCGCTCGTTCACGCCTTCGAACATGACCGCGGTCTGCAGAATCTGCATCAGGTCGTCGGCCGTCAGGTCCGTAGTGCGCAGCAGGTGCTTCTGGGACAGCATCAGCAATCGCCTCCCTGGGTTTCCTTGGGCGATGCGGCTGCAGGAGCCGGAGCCACGGGCTGCGGGAACGGCGGGATGTCCGCCTTCGAGCCCGGCGAGACGCTTCCCTCGGCCACGGGCGCGGAACCCACATGGGCGCCGGGCGCCACATCGTAAATGACCACGCACGTCTTGCCGTCCGTCTCTTCGAGGAGAAGGTTCACGGCCTCCGTGCGTGCCGACGGCACGTTCTTGCCCACGTAGTCGGCGCGGATGGGAAGTTCGCGGTGGCCGCGGTCCACCAGCACGGCCAGCTGGATGACGGCTGGGCGGCCGTAGTCCATGAGCGCATCCAGCGCACAGCGGATGGTGCGGCCCGTATAGAGCACGTCGTCCACCAGCACGATGTTCTTGCCGTCCAGATTGAACGGAAGGTCCGTGACGTAGATTTCCGGATTGAGGGCGATCGCCGTGTCGTCGCGATAGAACGTGATGTCCAAGGACCCCACGGGAACCTTGACCCCTTCTATCTGCTCGATACGTTCGGCCAGCCGATGGGCCAGCACATCGCCGCGCGTGACGATGCCCACCAGGGCAAGGTTATCCGCGCCGTGGTTGCTCTCCAAGATCTGATGCGCGATACGCGTAAGCGCTCGGTCGATCTCAGACGCATCCATGACAACAGACTTCACGTCTTTGCCGCCTTGCATACACACTCCCTTCGAGTCGAGTGCGTACAGAAAATGAGAACCGGTCGTATGCGCAGAAAACGTGCGCCTTCCCGATCCGCCTGGTATTCGGCTATAAAAAAAGCCTTCGACCAGGCAAAGGCATTCTCCTGTTTCGCCCGCCGCTTCCCTCGGGTTCGCACCCGGGGCCGCTCATATGCGGGCCGAGTATGTTTCGCCTTGTCAGTCTCTCTGTACTGTTTTAAAGACAAGCTCATTATAAAGATGAGACCGCACAGCGTAAACCCGCAACCGCCCATAATCGTGCGACTTCGACAATTGGCCCGGCGACGTGCATTGCGCTTCGGCATGAGCGCCGCAGCGGGATGACGTCGCGCTCCCCCGCTCCGGGACGCCTGGGACGAGAAACGGCCGCATCCCGAAGAATGCGGCCGTTCCCTCTAATTCATTCGCTTGCGTTGCAGAAAGGCGACGCGATCGCTACGACAGGCGCTTGCCCACTTCCTTCGCTGCCTCGGCCTTGTCCAGGTTTCCGCCCGTGGCCTTCGTCAGCGCGCCCATGACCTTGCCCATGTCGCGCTTGGACGTAGCGCCCAGGTCCGCGATGGTCTTCTCCACCAATGCGACCAGCTCATCACCGGAGAGCTGCTTCGGCAGCAGGCCTTCCAGAACCTCGATCTGGCCCTTCAGGCGCTCCGTGCGCTCATCGTCGTTCGCCGCCTTGATGGAGTTCTCCAGCATCTCGCGCGTCTGCTTCAGCACGCGCTTCGTCATGTCCGTGACGTCCTTGTCCGTGATCTCGCGACGCTCGTCGACCTCGATCTGCTTGATCTCGCCATGCAGCTGGCGCAGGATGCGCAGGCGGTCCTTGTCGCGCGCCTTCATGGCGTTCTTGATTTCCTCTTTCAGCTCTTCGTACGTCATAGGTGCAACACTCCTTCTTCCATTGAGCCTGACCAGTATAGCGCGCCAATGCACGTCGGGCGGGAATCCGAAGGCCTTGACGCTCTAAAGCCGTTCGCTGCACTCGCCGCAGAAGCAGTCGCCCTCCTGTTAGGGCGCGCCGCATTTCGAGCATGCGCGCAGAGCAGCTGCAAAATGCGGCAATAAAAAAAGCCATCCCGACCGCATCGGGATGGCTTCTGCCGATTGGAACCCGGCCCAGGCACCCGCCGGGGCGGGCGCCGTACGCGTTACGACGTTGCCAGGGATTCCCACCGTTTCGAGGATGCCTTCTGCTCTGCAAGCTTATGCAGCAGGTTCACGTTCTTTGCAGCGACGCCGGACAGCTGAATGCCGGTCTTGCCGCGGTCGTGATACCAGCTGCAGGATTCGAAATACGCCTGCAGGGCGGGATTCGCGAAATGGGCGCCCAGACGCGCGTACGGCTCGTTCCAGGCAATGCACAGCTCGGCATCCGAAAGTCCCATCTTCTTCAGCTGCTTCAGCGTGTAGGCCTTCGTGCTGGAATCCGGGATGACGTATCCGCTGGCCTTGCGATGGACCGTGCCGGAGAGGCGAACGCCCGAAGAAGAGACGACTGTCAAGGCGTAGGTGCTGGAACCGGTCGTTATCTTCTTGGCGGTCGTATTGCCGCCCGTGCCGGAGCCGCCGTTCGCCGTGCCGCCGTTGCCGATGCCAGTGCCGGTATTGCCCGTACCGGCATTGCCAGTGCCGGCATTTGCCGTTCCGCCGTTGGCGGTCGTATTGCCGCCGGCAGACTGGGCGGTACCCGCATTCGTGCCCGTAGCGGTGCCTGCGGCGCCGGCCGTACCGGAGCCCGTTGCCGTACCGGCGGCAGCACCAGTGCCGGAGTTCGCCGCCGTAGCGGATGACGCAGCGGTATCCGAATCGCCCGCTGCAGCCGAAGCGTTCGAGGACTTCTGAGCAGAGGCCTTCGAAGAACTCGAGCTCGACTCGCTCGAAGACGACGTGGACTCTTGCGTCGCGGCAGATTGCGATTGCTCCGTGGAAGACGAAGCCCCGTTGCCGCCCTCCTGTGCCCATGGATGCAGCACGGCCAGTATGATTGCCAATACGACCGCGATGACGATGACGACGATCAGCGGCTTCTTGCTGCGCTTCTCCGCTATCATGACCGCCGGACGCACCGGCTGCTGTCCAGCATTCTCCTTCGCCGCCTGAGCCGTGCGCTCCTTCGCCTGGGAGACATACTCGGCCTCCGCCGCCCGGCGCTGCGAGCGGGTCTGCTTCTGCGGACGATTCGACGAAGATACCCGGCGCACTTTCGCAGAGGCGGGCATATCGAAGCCCGCTGCCGCTTCGTCGATCTTCGGCATCGCCGCCGTCTGCCCCTGCGCAACGCGTTCCGCACGCGCGGCGGGCGTATCGGAAATGTCCGCAGCGCCTGCCGCGACCGCAGGTATCGCCTCCGTCTTCTGCTCTGCGGTGCTTTCGGAAGCCGTATCCGATGAAACAGCCGGGATGCTCTCCGTCTTGCTGTCTGCAAGATCCTCCGCGGAAGCGCGGTCATGCGCTGTGCCGTACAGCGAGACGGGTACCGCAGCCGCTGTTCGCGGTATGGCCTCCGTCGGCTGCTCGTCTGCCGGCTGCTTCGGTGCGGGGGTCTCGACCGGCTGCCCGTTCTCCTCTGACGGCTGTTTCTCCGCCGCCGCGGCAACAACGGGCGCCTTCGACTCCGCCTCCGCCTTCGCCGCTTCCTTATCCCCTTCGCGCTGTGCGGGCGTTTCGGATTTCGGCGCAGGCTCAGGTGCCGGCTTCGGCTGCTTCGGCAGCGGCGGGGCGAATTTCGAACGCCTTACCGTGTATGCCGGGTGCAAGGCGGTTTCGGGAACGGTCGTATCTGAGACCCCCTCATCCGCCACGCTCTCCTCTTTGCCGTCCGCAGATGCGTCTGCCGCGGGCTTCGCCGCACGGTCGGTTGCCGGAGCGGGCTGTTCGTCATCTGCCCCTTCGGCACGAGCATTCTGGTCGGTATCGGAATCGTCGGGAAACGATTCCGGTTCCGGCGTCTCGGCGGCTGCACCGTCTTCCGCGGCATCGGCCGAACCGGCCTCGTCCGCATCGGCCGGCGCAGCCGGCGCCTCATGCGGCGCTTCGTCGCCTTCCGCAGATTCGCCCGCGGAATCATCCGGCGATTCCGCATCGACGGATTCTCCATCCTGCGTGGATTGCACGGGCTCTTCCGCCAGCGGCGCGCCAGCAGATTCCGATTCGGAAACAGCGGCTGTATCGTCTGTCGCTCCATCGTCAGCCGGTGCCGGGGAACCGGAATCCCCGTCAGGCTGACCGTCCTCCGAAGCGGTCGTATCGGATGCCGGTTGTGCGGGCCAGGCGATAGGCGTCGCTTCCCGGCTATTCGAAGGAAGATCATCCTCGGCGGCGGCGTGCGCCCCATGGGGCGTATCGTCCGTCTGCGTCGGGGGTTCCCCGGAGCCCTCTACAGGCTCCTGATCCTCCGGATCGTCTTCGACAGGAGCTCCGCATTCTATGCAGGATTTCACGTTGATTGGCAATGGATAGCCGCACTTCGCGCAAAACCTCATTTTCATACTGCATTCCTCCCACAAAAAGCGGATTTATAGCCCACCCAGAATACTCTAAATTACGACCTCATGAAGGCAGACATAGTCATTTCTCATCAATTCGATGAGGCTCTTGTGGCACCCCGAAAACAGGCATACGACATATTGCGCATAGGCTATCTGCCCGCCATTTGACCCCCTTGCAAATGACGTAGAATTTGCGCAACAGCATACGGTTATGTGCACGGCGAAAAACACTGTCGCCGCAAGGAGCAGAGCGGTTTCCACACTAGGAGGCCATGCTCGCTTGAGCGCTCGATACGACCGTGTCCGACAACCGTACGATACCTGTCACGCCCTGAAGCGCACCGGATACATGAAAAGGGGAACAGCCTCGACCGTCCCCCTTCTTGCCATCTCTTATAATCGTATGCCCTGCTCAGATATCCCGGCAGGCCATTCGCCCGTGCATATACGCACGGTTATGCCGGCTGCTGATGGTCGAGCACACGACCTTCCCGCTCCAGCCGCTCGATATCCGTCTTCGCCATGCCGCAGTGGCCGTTGTGACGCGTGGCATAGCGCGGATCGTCCTTGTTCTCCCACAGGCGGTTCGCCACCGGCTCCCATGCATCTGCCACGGGAGCGCATTTCGCGCACAGATCCTGCGCGGGTTCGGCGCCGTCCAGATCCGTCGGCTTTGCGCCGGTCTCCTGAACAAGGCGCGCCAATTCGCCCTTGTTGTCCAGGATGGGGCACGGACGCAGCAGGTTGCCGCTGAACGGCTGGTTGTTGTAATACGCCATGAACAGCGGCTGGCGGAGGGCATCCAGCAGCGACGTATCGTGGATGTTCGCATTGCTGTAATGAGCGAACACGCACGGCTCCACATCGCCGTTCGCATTGATGTGCAGGTAGCGGCGGCCGCCGGCTATGCATCCGCCCACGAATTCGCCGTCGTTCCAGAAGTCCATGGTGAACAGCGGCTTCTTCGTGCGCATGCTGCGGATGAAGCCATAGAGCTCTTCACGCTGCTGCGGCGTGGCCATCAGATCCGTCGGCGCATTCTTGCCGATGGGCATATACGTGAAGAACCAGGCGAAATACGCACCCTTGTCAACCATCCAGTCGAAGAATTCCTCGCTGGCGATGGAACGGTAATTCTGGCTGGTGTAGCACGTGGATACGCCGAACGGCAGACCGTTCTCCCGCAGCAAGTCCATGGCATGGCTCAGCTTCGCGAACGTGCCGGCGCCGCGACGGGCATCCGTCGCCTCCTCGAAGCCCTCCACGGAGATGGCGGGAACGAAATTCGCCACGCGGATCATCTCGTTGCAGAAGTCCTGGTCGATCAGTGTCGCATTCGTGAAGCTGAGGAACACGCAATCGGAATGCTTCTCGCACAGGCGGATGATGTCCTTCTTGCGCACCAGGGGCTCGCCGCCGGTATAGATGTACAGATGCACGCCAAGCTGCTTGCCCTGCGTGATGATGCTGTCGATATCGTCGAAGCTCAGATTCAGCTGGTGGCCGTAATCCGCCGCCCAGCAGCCGGTGCAATGCAGGTTGCAGGCGCTCGTGGGATCCAGCAGGATGGCCCAGGGTATATTGCAGCGATATTTGTCGCGGTTCGCCTCCTGGACCGGCCACGCCTGCAGCACGGCATCGATGACCAGCGTCTTCATCAGACGATGGGATACCGCGGGGTTCATCTCCGTCAGCATCTTGACGATCATCTGATACCAGTTGCCCTTGCTGTCGATGGCCTTGCGGACCGTCTCGCGCTGCGCGGCCATAATGCTCGCCGGTGCGAATCGGTCGATGGTTCCCATGATCTTCGGAAGGTTCTTCTCAGGGTCGTCGATGACGTAATCCAGCGCCTTGCCGATTGCGGCACGTTCGACCGTCTTTATAGCACCCATGTCTTCCCCTTTACTTCACGCGCGCATGGCGCCACTCGTCTTTGCCCCAACGTTATAGGACAGGTGTGGTCTAAAACCCGCTTCATCCCGCGCTGGTTACGAAACTGAAATGTTCGTCAATTTGAACGCGATTCACTCTTTCGGTAACAGTTTTCTATCAACTGTAAACTAGACATCGAGTGTGGTTTAATCGCCAAAAACGGGAAACCTGTACTTTAGGGGACGCATATGACATCGCCTGCGATCGACATCCAAATGGAGCAGCCGCCTACGGATAAACGCGTCGTCCGCACACGGGCAGCCATAGACGAGGCTTTCGGACGCCTGTTGGACAAAATGCCGTATAGCAAGATCACCGTGAGCGCAATCGCACGCGAGGCGAACATCAACCGCAAGACGTTCTACCTGCACTACGCATCCGTAGACGAGCTGCTGAAGACATCCATGAGGAGGGCCGTGCTAAACGCCGTCAACACCATGGCCCGCTCGCTGGACGACGCCGAAGACGGCTTTGACTTGAAGCTCCTGACGAACCTGCTGTTGCATGAACTTGCCGACAGCCCGCATTTGAACTCGAACATCGCGAAATGCGTGCCCCTGGGCACGTTGATGGACATGATGATGGAACCGCTGCGCGACTTGATCATCTCCATACGCCGCCAGCGCAACCACACATCGGAACCCCCGCAGCTGGATGTGATGCTGGCCTGCTACCTGGGAAGCGTCATGTTCAGCTACCGCGAATGGCTGCAGGAAGACGAACCGCGCAGCTCGCTCGAGCAGATCAGCGACCTGATCTTCGACCTGTTCGCCGACCGTGCCAAGGAGCTGCTATGAGAATCGCCATCATCACCGGGGCATCGAGCGGATTGGGACGCGAATACGCGCTGCGCGCCGATCGGGAGCACGCGTACAACGAGATATGGGCCATCGCGCGGCGCACGGACCGGCTGGAAGAGCTGGCCGGCGAATGCGAGACGCCCGTGCGCCCCATCAGCCTGGATCTTTCGAAGCCGCAGTCGACGCGCATCCTGAGCGAGCTGCTGGGCGGCGTGGAAGAGCCCGTCTTCGAGGTGGGCCTGCTGGTAAATGCGGCCGGATTCGGCAAATTCGGCACATACCGCGACATCACGCAGGACGAAACGGATGCCATGATCGACCTGAACTGCCGCGCGCTTGCGGACATCACGCAGACCGTGCTGCCCTACATGGATCGAGGCGCGCGCATCATGCAGATTGCCTCCTGCGCGGCTTTCCAACCGCTGCCGGGGCTGAACTTGTACGCTGCCACGAAGGCGTTCGTGCTCTCGTACACGCGCGCGCTGCGCTTCGAGCTGCGCGGCCGCGGCATCCGCGCCACGGCCGTCTGCCCGTACTGGATCAAGACGGAATTCGTGAAGGTGGCACGCGACACGCAGAACGGCACGACGGTGAAGCACCCGTGGCCGCAGCTGAATCCCAAGCACGTGGCCGCCTGGTCCACGTGGGTGAACAAGGCGAACTACCCCGTTGCCACCTGCTGTCTCATCGGCTTCCTCATGCGCATCTGCAGCAAGATCATCCCCGCGCCGGTGATCATGTGGATCTGGGAGGGCATCCGCCGCATCTAGCGCGGCCCGCCCGGCACGCGCATGCCGTCTGGGTGACCGCCGGCGCTTCGGCTGCGGACGCCCGAGCGAGCCGACCGTAACAAGAAGGCGCCGCACCTGCGCATCTTGCGATGCACGGCACGGCGCCATCCCGTTATCTCCGCGAAGCGCGCGTTACTGCTTGCCCCACGTGGGATCGCCCACGTAGTACAGGCGCGCACGCAGCGCGTTCTTCTCCTTCTGGCGCTTCGCGGGACCGTACGTATCCTCCGCGCAGCCCTTCAGCACCTGCATCATCTTGCCGGACATCACCTGGCCCGTCAGGCCGTAGATGATGAGCGCGATGACCTCCCAGAACTTCGGCGCGCTGCCGTATGCTACGTCGTTCATGGCAATAAGGCGCGTCTTCGTGCCGTCCGCCACAGCCACCGTGTAGAAGTTCCAGGTCCAGGCAATGTAGTCGAAGCCCTTCGGATGCCATGTGATGCCGCGGTTATCCGAAGGCGGCTTGCGGCTGTCCGTGGCGGTGATCAGATACTCGTTCTCCTTCATGTCCACGATGCCGGTGCCGGCGCCGTTCTGGCGATACGGGATCCAGTCGCCCACCTTCGGGTTCTGCCACTTCTGCTCGATGGTGTAGTCGTTGTAGATGTGGTATCCGAAAAGGCGTTCCAGCACGTCGTAGCTGTAGAAGCCCGCCTTGTCGCAGCCCAGCTGCTTCAGATACGGGTACACCTTCTCGGGCGGCGCGTCGATGGTCACCGCGCGGCCCGCATGCATCTTCAGCTCCTCCGGGTCGATGATGTCGTTGCCCGGCAGGTCCTTCACCAGCTCTTCGTCATGGGGCGTCAACGGCGCATACTTCATCTCCTTGGCCATCCATGCCAGCGCACCGCAACCTGCGACCGCCACCGCTCCCAGGATCGGCAGGACCTTGCTCTTCGCCATAATGCCAACTCCTTTACGCTTCGTCGCGACACGGCGGGGACCATCCGCCGTGCCGCATCTCCCTATTCCTCCGTACAACAGGAAGCCGTGCCGCTGCCGCCGCACGGCGCCCTGCCTACTTGCCTATCATGGCCGCCCGACGGCCTTTCAGCCATTCGGCCAGCTCGTCAACGCCTTCGCCGGTGCGGGCGCACGTCTCGAAAATGTCCAGATGCGGATTCAGGATCCGCGCGCGCTCCTTCAGCGCGTCCATGTCGAAATCCGGATTCAGCGGCAGATAATCCGTCTTCGTCACGATGAGCGCGTCCACCACCGCGAACATGGGCGGGTATTTGTACACCTTGTCGTAGCCTTCGGGAACGCTCAGCAGCATGACGCGCGTGTGAGCGCCCGTATCGAACTCCGCCGGGCACACCAGGTTGCCGATGTTCTCCAGGAACAGGTAGTCGAACGACTGCGATCCGAACGCATCGTACGCCTGCTGGACCATGCCCATCTCCACATGGCAGATGCCGTTCGTTTCCAGTTGCACCGCAGGCACGCCGGCCGCTTTGATCTTGTCGGAATCCACGAACGATTCCAGGTCCGCCTCGATGATGCCGATGGAGGCATCCTTGCGCAGGCGCTCTATCAGCGCCAACAGCAGCGTGGTCTTGCCTGCCCCGGGGCCGGCCATGACATCCGTGAACAACGTGCCCTTTGCCGCCAGCTTCGTGCGGAATGCGTCCGCCGCAGCGTTGTTGTCGGCGAGAATCTCCTCTTTGACCTCGATGACGCGGGTCTCGTCCATGCGGGCCTCCTCTGCTGCGAAAGGCGCCGCGGCACCATCATGCCCGCAGCGCGCCTTTCGTCTTGCCCTCTAGTCTATCGTCTTTCCCAGGATCTTGTTCGCCGCATAGATGCCGCTGATGGCCGCGGGCTCCATGCCCAGGCCGTTCACATCGCCGGCCATGATGAGGCCGGGAGCCAGGTTCTGCGGCAGCGCCTCATGCGCCTGCGTGTACAGCGCGTACTTCCAGTACTTCTTGCCGATGATCTCCCACGAATCGAAGTATTCGTCGAAGAGGTTGCCCTCTTCGAAGTCGATCTCCGTGAAGATCTCGTACTCGCCGCCGCCGCGGCTGGCGATGTAGATGATGGGGATGGTGTCGTCGAACAGGTGGACCAGCTTCTCGGCGTACTTCGTCTTCGCCTTGCCGCGGATCAGGTAGCCCGTCAGCTGCGATGCGCCGCGGATATCCAGCTCGGGAACGCCCGGCACGCCCTCCAGCAGGCGCTTCGTATCGGTAGCGGGCGCCGCCATGACCAGGTTGTCGCACGTGAACGTCTTGCCACCGGCCGTATGCACCTGCCAGCCGCCGCCCTCTGCCGGCTCCACGTTGTCGATCTCATCGATCAGCACGTCGCCGGAGCCGGATGCCAGGCGCTGCTTGACGCCCTCGGAATCGAAGTCGAAGCGCTTCAGGTCGAACAACAGCTTCAGCGGCGGAATCTGCATGGTCAGGGGCTGCACGGTGTTCAGGTAGTCCAGCGCCGTGAGGTCCTTGATCTTCGTACCCGTGCAGGCATGCGCGAACATGCTGATCAGATCATGGCAGATGGGGCCGAACCCCATACGCTCGATCATATGCTCGGCGGATTCCGTATAGAGCTGCTTGATCAGCGGGTCCTGCTCCAGCGCCGCCGTGACTTCCATGACCGTGCAATTGTCCTTGAACTTCGTGTAGCGCGGAATGAATTCCTCGCGCATCCACTTCATATACTTCAAAAGCGACGGGGCGTCCGCAATCGTGGTGGGCGAAACGGGCGTGTACTGCTTACCGTCGTCGTGATGGCAGCAGCCCGCATTCAAGCTGGGCAGCACGTCCGCGCCGGGGATAAGCAGCCCCGATGCCAGCATGTACTTGTACGTGCCGAAATAGAACACGGCACCGTAGTTCATGTGGCGCTCCTCGTCGTTGCAGATGCGCCCGCCGATGTTCGGGCTGATCAGCAGGTATTCCCTGCCCGCCTTCTGCAGCTCCAGGCAGCAGTTCATGCCCGCCGCTCCGGCGCCCACCACGATGGTCTCGAAATCTTTCGCCATGGTCTTCCTCCTGACTCGCGTGTAGTGCGCTTGTCGCTCTCCGCTGTGCGGATCCCCTTACTTATGCTTCTCGTCGATCTTCTGCGTGCCGTTCGCAATGCGGCGCATGCAGCTCATGTAGCCGTGGCACATGACAATGGATGCCGTGCCCAGCAGGAACACCGTGAACCACTTGCGCGCCGTGGCGTACGGCCCGAACGAGCAGTCGCAGCGCTGGACGTAGCGGCAATGGCTCTCGTCGATGTCGTAGACATACCAGTTCCACGTCCAGGCGAAGTGGTTGAAGCCGGGCATGCGCAGCGCCTTCTCCTGGTTCGGGCCGTCCGGATCCTTGCGGGAATCGGAATGGGCCGCCCAGTAGTGCTCCTCGTTGTTGACCTCCATCACCCATTCGCCGATGCTGTACGGCGCCTGATGGAACCATTGGTAGTCGCCGGGCTTCAGGTCCTGCCATTCGGGATGGATGGTGTAGTGGTTGTGGATGTCGAACGTGCACAGGCGCTCCAGGCGCTCGAACGAGTACCAGCCCGCCTTGCTCTGGCCGCTCTGCAGCATGTACGGCCAGATCTCGTCCGCCGTGCAATCCAGCGTGATGCCGCAATCCAGGCGCACATGCGGCTCGTCCTCGCCGAACCAGTCGTCGCCATGGAGCACCATGTCCTTCTCGGCCGGCGTCTGCTTCAGGTACAGGCCGTAGAGCCAGAGCATGTTGAACGCCACGAACAGGATGGCCACGACGAAGATGAATACATGCCATCCGAAGAAATCGGCATTGAACGCGCTGAACGACGGAAGCTGCAGCCCCGCGTTGACGGCGATGAACTCGCAGATGTAGAAGCAGGCGATGCCGATGACGCTGGCGCACACCATGTCGGCGCGCCGTTCCTGGTATTTCGTGCGGATGCTGACCACGGTCAGGCCCAGCAGCGTGACCACCACGCCCAGGAGCGCCGCCGCCAGCACGCCGTACCACACCAGGCCGATGGCCAGGCCGCCGATTGCGGCGGAGATGAATCCCGTAAGCCAGTAGCCGAAGTAGGTGCTCCCCTTCGTCATCTGGTCGGAATAGTACGTATCCACTGCCATTGTGTTATCCCCTTTCGAATGGGTCGTTCTCTCTTGATTCATTCAGGCGCCGCAGCGCCGTCGTCCCTTCAAACGCACGTACCGCGCGCCGGGCAGGTCTCGCAGTCGTATTCGTTGATGCACGGCGTATGCGCATGCGCGAACGCGTTTTCCAGTTCCTCGCGGTATTCGGCAAGCGCCTCCTCGTTCAGCGAGTAGTACACGGACGTGCCCTTGCGATGCCGTCCGAAAATGCCCGCCTCCTCCATGAGGCGCAGGTGCTTCGTAGCCGCCGGTTGCGATATGCCCAGAAGACCGGCGATATCCCCGACGTTCAGGGATTCCCGCGGGTGCGAGCCCAGGATCTTGATCATCTTCATGCGATTCGGATCGCTAATCGCCTTGTTGTAGGCGCACATGCGCTCGACCAAGCCCGCCTTGTTCACCGTCTTCTCCCTCCGTGAAGGGGCCTCTGCATCCTGAACAGGTGAAACCGCGCGAATTTCGCCGTCCGGACGCTTCGATGCCCGCATGCCCCGAAACCGGTTCTCCGTAGTGTTGAACCATTTCGTTATAGGGTTTATCACTGGTTTCAGTATGCGAAGCGCGATGGACAAAAACAAGAAACAGTAACCCGAAACTGTTTCATCTATTAGTCGTGACACATCTGTTCCCGGTGTTTAGATTGATGTTGTGCATTGTTCCGACAAGGCGATATGTTGCCGGCTCCCGCTTCGGGAAGAAACGGCAAGGCAGGGCAAAGGAGCGGATATGGCTGCGGAAACACCCAACGGAGGCATCGACAACGAGGCGCGGAGGTGCTTCATCCAGGCCTTCAAGGACCTCTACCCCGCAAACGGCATGAAGGGCATATCGGGCGCCACGCTGGCAAAGCGCGCCGGCTATTCCCGCTCCACGTTCTACCGGAACTTCGAATCCGTCTACGACGTGCTGCGCCTGGTCGAGATAGAGGCGACGCCGTATCAGAGGATGAACTACCTGGTCGAACACGCCGACGAGGTAGACATGCGGGAGGTCACGGACGGCTTCCTGCAATCGTTTTCCGATCACGTCGACCTGATACGCATGCTCTGCCGGCACGAAGACGACAACCGCTATCTCGAACGCCTCCACGACTGCATCTTCCCGGTGTTCCGCGCCCAGGTCGAACGCGTCTTCGTCATGAAGCCGGAGGAATACGACATCTTGGCAGAATACATCACGCATGCGAAACTGGGCATGCTGCGCATATGGGCCCTGGGGTTGAGCCCGTTGGGCTTGGGCCATATGACGCAGATAACGGATTCCGTGCTTGAAAGCTCCATGTGGACACGCGTGGAAGCCGCGTCGCGGGCGAAGGCGGAAGGACGCACGTTCGAGCGCACGCCCCTGTCGTTCTTCCAGAAACGCCAGCCCTGGATCGAAAACCGCCCGTTGTTGGAACCCTGATAACAAGCACGCTGCGACCTGGTAAAATGGTGCATCAGAGTTCGGATATGACCGCAGTTGTAAAAGCGGCATGCGCTGAACCGGCAGATCACCCCCATAACGAATGCGATGCAGATTATGACCGACCAGAACGTCCAGGCCGAACATATTGAAGAAGCACCCTTGACCGAAGAGGCGCTGGAGCAGATTCTGACCAGCCCGTCGCTCGAGGACGCGGCGGACAGCGGGCAGGACGTCCGGCGCGACCTGCCCGGCTATCTCAAACAGCTCATGCACGATAAGGGCATCGACCAACGCACGCTCATCCGCAACTCGGGGTTGAATTACAACCATGCCTACGACGTCATCAACGGGCGCAATGCGAAGGGCGTCAGCCGCAATAAGGCGCTGGGGCTGTGCTTCGGCGCCCGGTGCACGCCGCGCCAGGCACAGCGGCTGCTCTGGCATGCGCAATGCAGCCGGCTGTATGCGCGCAACCGTCGCGACGCCATCATCATCTACTGCTTGGAACACGGCCTGACGCTGGCCGCCGCAGACGAGGCGCTGTACGAATTCGGCGAAGACACCATCGGCGATGCGAAATGACCGATCAGCCCGAAGAAGCGAATAACGGCTTTCCCGACGACCTGAAGGCAGACCTGGCTTCGAAGATCGCGGAGCTGGACAATGCGCAGGGGGTACCCGGCACGGAGTACCGCGTCATACGCGTATTGAAGGAACGCGGCGGGGAAACAACCGAGCTCCTTGAAGATACGCATGGCGCCCGTTACGTCCGCAAACGATTCGCCCGTCACGACCAGGCGCTGCAGGATGTCTACCGGGCGCTTTCCCGCGTCCATTCGCCGTTGATCGCACGGGTCTATTCCGTCCGCGATACGCCCGAAGGCGTAGAGGTCGTACAGGACTATGCGAACGGATGGACGCTGCGCGACCTGGTGGAAGAAACAGGTCCGCTGCCCTACCGGCAGGCGCGTGACATGCTGATCCAGATTGCCCGCGGCGTCCAGGTACTGCACTCGTGCAACCCGCCCATCATCCATCGCGACCTGAATCCGAGCAACATCGTTGCCGGACCGGACGGACCGCGCATCATCGATCTCGGCATCGCGCGCAGATTCGACCCCGCCTCCGACAAGGATACCCACACGTGGGGAACGTACGGCTATGCCGCACCCGAGCAATTCGGATTCGGCCAAAGCGACGAGCGGACGGACATATTCGCCTTGGGCATGCTCTACTGGTTCCTCCTGACCGGAACGGACCCCGATGCGAACCTGGAACAGCAGCTTGCCCGGACATCCGGCCAAGACGGCGAATCGGATGACGGCGAACATGCAGATCGCCCCCGCATTCCCGCGGGGGCGCGGCAGGTCATCCGGGAATGCACGGCCGTTTCCCCGGAAAAGCGCTTCTCGAACGTTCAAGCGCTTATCACGGCGCTGCAATGGTCCGATGACGCAGCCGCGGATATGCCCGAAGACGCGCCTGGCCGCACGGCCTCATCCGATGCCGCTTCCCCTGCCGCCGCGCCGCAACCGGCTCAGACGGCAGAAAACGGAGCCGGCGGCAGAGCGGCCCCCGAAGCGGTGCGGCCGTCGAAACGGACGGCCGCTACCCGGGCCAAGCGGGCAAGATCGCTGCCGGCGAAGCTGTGGTTCATTGCCTCCAGCACGATCGTCGGCGTCATGGTGCTCGGCGCCTGCGCCTTCACGTTCGCGCCCTGGCGCTTCTCATATCCGGAAGCGTTGCTCCGAGGAGTGCTTGCCAGCGTGGGCACGCTGCTGTTCTTCATTCCCGGATGGCTGGCCAGCACGAACGTGTTCGGCTTCTGCGACAAGACTCCGTTCCTGCGCAATCACCGCGTCGGCGGCGGCATCGCCTTTACTGTGGCGGGCGCAGTGCTCGGATACGCGCTCATCCTTACCGCGACAGCGAACTTGTCGCCCGAATACGTGCAGCTCCTGCACGCGAACGGCGAGGATGCCGTATAGCGATTGACTATCAGTTTTTGAATGTCCGGTTCGCAACGACCTGGTCCTTGTCCGCCCAGTTCGTCACTTCCACTTCGACATCGGACTTTCCATCCCATTCGTACATGAGCTTGAGCGTCTGCGTCTTCCCTACTGCGATCTTCTTATCGTCATCGAACCAGCCATCTCCTTCGCCGAAGGTCCGTTCGGCTTCCTCGCCGTCAATATAGGCATCCGCAGAATAGAAGTCGCTGAAATCGGCTTTGCCGTCGCTCTTGTTAGTCCACTTGACAGTTACGGTGACCGCCTTCTTGCCATCGGAATCCACGCCCGTCTTGCAGCTTACGATAGATACCGTGCTATCCGAACGGTTCGCCGAAGTGGTCGACTCTGTTCCCTGCTCTTCTGATTGCTCTATCTGGCTGGTCCCCGACTGCTCCGCCTGTCCCGTCTGACTGGAAGCATCCGTCGTCCCGGACGACGAACCCGACGAACCGCACCCTGCCAGCGCAAGGCAGACTGCAAACGCAAACGCACCGATCGCCGCCGCAAACCACCGGCTCCTCTTCGTCTTCTCCATGTTGAATCCCCTCTCCCTCATCTTCCCGCCCTCGGTGCGCTCCGAGCATCCGAGGACGCTTGCCTCACCGGCTCCGTCCGAGCGCTCGAATAACAGCGCGCGATAACGAAGCGGCTATAGGCAATGGTAGGGATAACGGAATTTCGAAACATTAGACGATATGAGAGGGGCTGAAAGAAAAGCCTCCTGAATGACGAATCCGTGAATCGGAACGAAAATGTGCTTGCCAGCAAGGTTCCGTCACAAGTCAATAGGAGGCTTCACATGGCGTATCGTACCAGTATCGGGCTCGACGTTCATGCCAGATCGATCTCGGCCTGCGCGCTCGACAACATCACTGGGGAAATCTCTCAGCGCTCGTTCAGCCAGCCCGTCGCCCAAGACATAATCGACTGGGCCTCCGGGTTCGAGGGGCCGGTCCGAGCCGTGTACGAGACGGGCCCGACCGGGTTCACCCTGGCCCGCCAGCTCAACGCCTCCGGGCTCGAATGCGTCGTCGGCGCGACGTCCAAGATGCTCCGCCCGTCGGGCGACCGGGTCAAGAACGACAGGCGCGACGCCCTCCTGCTCGCCAGGATGCTCTCCACCGGCAACATCCCCGAAGTGGCGATACCCGATGCGGAGCAGGAGGCGGCGAAGGACCTCGTCCGCATGCGGGAGGACGCCCGGGAGGCGCTCACCGCGTCCAAGCTCCGGCTCGCCCACTTCCTCATCCGCAAGGGCCACGTCTACGAGAAGGGCAAGAAGACGTGGACCCGCGCCTACGAGGACTGGCTGAAGGGCCTGAGCTTCGACACCGAGCTGGACAGGGCGGTCTTCGACGAGCTCCTGGCGAAGGTCCGCTCGGACACGGACCGCAGGGACCGCATCCAGAAGCTCGTCGAAAAGGAGGCCGGGAGCGAGCGATGGTCCCCGATGGTAGCGCGGCTCTCGTGCATGAAGGGAATCTCCACCTACACCGCGTTCGCCCTCGCAGTCGAGATAGGCGACTTCGGCCGTTTCCCCAACGCCCGGGCGTTCCAATCCTACGTCGGCCTGCTCGCGACGGAGAACTCGAGCGGCGAGAAGGTCAGGTCGGGCGGGATAACGAAGACGGGGAACTGCCTCGTCAGGAAGCTCCTGACGGAGGCGTCATGGCTCTATCTGAGGCCGAGGAGGCTGAACCCCTCCATATCCGTTGAGGGGCCGAGCCCCGAAGTGATCGAGCACGCCCGAAAGGGATGCATCCGGCTGAAAAGGCGGGCGCAGCATTTGCAAGCGCGCGGGAAGAAGGGGTGCATCGTGGTCACCGCGATATCCCGCGAGCTCGCTGGATGGGTCTGGGCGCTCGCGACGATGTAGCGGTCACGCCGGGCAGGGCGTTATCGAGCCAGGGAATCCGACTTGCAGCTATAGGCAGCCCGAAAGGGCCACGCGCGTTATTAGACTTCTCGGAATACCTGAAACGGAAGATCGTCATTGCGGCTTCGACCCGCGAATATAAGACTCTCAACTAGCGTTAAAGCGAATGCGCGGTGCCCGGATGACAAATAGATGAGGACGATTCCCGCCAGAAATGGGGGTCGTCCTCTTTTTGCCTACTTGACAAAATATCTCTCATATAAGCTGCCAGCTAAGTATTCCTGCGGATGCCCCCGGCACGCAGGCCTCACCAACGGTCAGTCAACGCCTGGGAAAAACCACAGACCGCCCGCGGGAAAAACCCTTACAATACCTGATGGACGTATAAGGCCTAGTCGGCGGCGGAAAAGCCCGAGCATGCAAATGCCTCTAGCGCGCATGCGGAGGAAATCGGAGAATCTATCAGTGGCGAATTTTACGAAACAAGCTATCGTGCAGACGTTCCTTGAACTGCTGAACGAAAAACCGTTCGCCAAAATCACCGTGACCGACATCGTGAACCGCTGCGGTATCAACCGGAACACGTTCTATTACTATTATCAGGACATGTTCGCCCTGGTCGACGAGCTGCTGAAGCTGGACATAGAGAACATTGTCAACCGGCATCGCAAAGCGGATACGTGGGCGGAGGGCTTCCTGGAAGCCACGACGATGCTCCGCGAGAACAAGACGGCCATCTACCATCTGTACGACTCCATCAACCGCGACCGCCTGGAAGAATATCTGTTCGATCTGGCGCAATCCACCGTCACGCAATTCATCGCCGATCGCGCGGAGGGCCTGGACGTGTCGGAGCAGGACGTCCACAACATCAGCGTGCTGTACACCGTGGCCATAGAGGGCATGATGCTGGAATGGCTGCATTCGGGCATGAAGCAGGACCCGGAGGAGTATCTGTCCCAGATGGAGCCCATCTTGAGGGGAAGCACGCGGACGCTGTTGGAACGCGCAGCGGCGAAAAACAACTAGCCGGACGTCGCCCCTTCCTCATCCGAAACTTCGCCCGACGCCGTTTCCGGCACCATCTCTTCGAACGCAAACGCATGCCCAAGCCGATTGCGTGCCTATTCCCTTTGAAGCGGTTTCCCGGCGCACACGGCGCAGGGACATACGTGCCGCGCGCACGCCATTCCGCAGTTCTCTGGTGCCGGATTCAGACATTCGCACCCAAATGCCTGAATTTCAGTCAATCGCATTGTCCGTGTCTGAATTTCGAACATCCCCCGTTTGTTTACCTATTCAAATTCCCACCGCAAACCAATACGTTTTTAGAAGGATATTGGGATTTCCCGGGGAGGGGATACTACGTACGGTTCACTGACAGCCGAGGCGGTCTGCGCCGGTCATCCGGATAAGATCTGCGACCAAGTGGCAGATTCCATCCTGGATGCCGTCCTCGCGCGCGACCCGCACGCCCTCGTGGGCTGCGAGGCAAGCGTTTGCGGCAACAAGCTGCACATCTTCGGCGAGATAACCACTGACAATCCCCCTGATTACGAAGCCGTGGCGCGGCAGACGCTGCGCGAGATCGGCTATACGGATCCCGCATCCGAATTCTGCGCGGATACGTGCCAGGTGGACGTTGATGTCCACGAGCAATCCCCGGACATCGTCTGCAGCGTGAAGCGTCTGGCGCATGCCGACGCCGGCGCGGGAGATGCGGGGAGCATCTACGGCTTCGCCTGCGACGAAACGGAAGAGCTGATGCCCCTGCCGTTCGCCGTGGCGAACGCCATGGCCCAGCGGCTCGAGGAAGTGCGGCGGGACCATTCGCTTCCCTACCTGCTTCCCGACGGGAAGGCGCAGGTCGGCATCGAGTACCGCCATGGCCGGCCGGCACGCGTGGCATCCGTGATGGTGTGCGCCCAGCATGCGGCGGACATCGACATCGACACCGTGCGCGAACAGGTGGCCGACCAGGTCATACGCACGATCGTACCCGCGCAGCTGATGGACGGCGACACGCTGGTCTACGTGAATCCCACCGGGCGCTTCGTCAAGGGCGGCCCCGCGGCGAAGGCGGGCCTGACCGGGCGGAAGACCATGGCGGATACGTATGGAAGCTGCGCCCGCTGGGGCGGCAGCGCGCTTTCCGGCAAGGACGGGTCGAAGGTGAACCGCAGCGGCGCCTACCTGGCGCGCTACCTTGCGAAGAACATCGTGGCCGCCGGCATGGCGCAGCGCTGCGAGGTGCGCCTGTCCTACGCATTGGGCCTGGCCGATCCGCTGACGGTGAGCGTGGATACATTGGGAACGGCCGAATCGCAGGCAGACGACGAGCGCCTGACGCAATGGGTGCTTGACAACGTGGACATGCGTCCCGCAAAGATCATCGAGCGGTTCAACCTGCGCCGCCCGCTATTCCGTGCGCTGTCCGTGCACGGGCATTTCGGACAGAACGCCGCCCAGATGCCCTGGGAAGCTACCGACTTGGCCGGCAGGATTGCCGCCGAGCTGAGATAGGGAGAAAGAGAGAGCCTGAATATGGCAGATATTGCAAAACGGCGGATGGCCCGCTACAACTACGGCAAATGGGTAGTCCGGCACCGCAAGGCGATCATCATCATCGCCTTGCTGTCGCTGATTCCCTGCACATTCGCCTACTCCCAGCTGAAGTGCAATTACGACCTGCTTTCGTACCTGCCCGACAGCATCCAGACCGTCCAGGGCCAGAACATCCTGAAGGACGAATTCGGCAAGGGCGCATTCAGCTTCGTCATCACCGAGGGGCTTACGGACCAGGAGAATTCCGACCTGAAGCAGAAGATCGAACAGGTCGACCACGTCGATACCGTGCTGTGGCCGAACGAGCTCACGGATAGGAACATCCCGAAGCAGATCATCCCCGATAAGTACTACGACGCCTTCAACAACGGAGATGCCACGATGATGGCCGTATTCTTCGATACGGGCACATCGGACGACGCGACGCTCGAAGCCGTCGACCAGATCCGCAACATATCCAGCCAGGAGGTCATGGTCTCCGGCATGTCCGCATTCGTTGACGACCTGAAGACCATCGCCCAGCGCGAGGAGCCCATCTACGTGCTGGTCGCCGTCATCGGCGCCGTCATCGGCCTGCTGCTTCTGACCGACAGCTTCCTGGTGCCCGTCGTGTTCCTGTCCTCCATCGGCATCGCCATCATGTGGAACATGGGCACGAACTTCATCTTCGGTCAAATCAGCTATGTGACGAAGGCCCTGGCAGCCGTCTTGCAGTTGGCCGTGACCATGGACTACTCCATCTTCTTATGGCATGCATTCGTAGAAGAGCGGGAGAAATTCCCCGGCAATCCCCAAGAGGCCATGGCCGTGGCCATATCGAACACGCTGACGGCGCTGCTGAGTTCTGCAGCCACCGCATCGGCCGGCTTCCTGGCCATGATCTTCATGAGCTACACGCTGGGCCTTGACCTGGGCCTGGTCATGGCGAAGGGCTGCGTGCTGGGCCTCATCGGCTCGCTCACCACGCTTCCCGCGCTCATCCTGGCGTTCGAGAAGCCGCTGATCAAGACCCGCCATCGCACGCTCATCCCCCGCGCCGACCGCCTGGCGCGCCATGTCACGCGCCGCTACCCGGTATACCTGGTGCTGTTCGCCGTGCTGCTGGTCCCGGCCGTGTACGGCTATATGAACAAGCCCGTGTTCTACGACTTCACGAAGATGGTCGCCGGCCAATCCAGCTCCATGTCCGCTGAAGATACGAAGTTCCTGACGGCGAACGAGGCATTGGAGGACAACTTCGACGTGGCCACCACGGAAATGATCCTCTGCAAGTCCGATATGCCCCATGCCCAGGCGAAGGAGATGCTGAACCGCCTGAACGACGTCGACGGCGTGAAGTACGCCATCGGATACGACTCCATCGTCGGCGGCCAGATTCCCGACCAGCTCATACCGAACAAGGTCAAATCGGCCTTGAAGAGCGGCGACTACCAATTGATTGTGATCAATTCGGCGTACGCCGTCTCGAGCAACGAGGTCAATGCGCAGATAGATAGCATCAACAGCATATTGAAGGATTACGACCCCGACGGCATGCTCATCGGCGAAGCGCCCGCCACGAAGGATCTGATCTCCATCACGAACTCGGACTTCCACCTGGTTGACTGGATCGCCATCATCGCCGTGGCCATCATCCTGCTGATCGTGTTCCGCAGCGTGTCGCTGCCGGTGATCCTGGTGTTCGTCATCGAGTTCGCCATCATGTTCAACATGTCCATCCAGTTCTACATGAACGACTCCATGCCGTTCCTGACACCCATCTGCATCAGCACCATCCAGCTGGGGTCCACCGTGAACTACGCCATCTTGCTGACAACCCGTTACCGCCGCGAACGCTTCGACGGCAAGGAAAAGCGCGAGGCCATCAGCACGGCCATGGCAACCAGCCTTCCGGCCGTGGTCACCAGCGCCTGCTCGTTCTTCGCGGCAACCATCGGCGTGTCCACGTACTCGAACGTGACGCTGATCTCCAGCATGACCACCATGATGGCGCGCGGCGCGATCATCTCCATGTTCGCAACGCTGTTCTTCCTGCCGGCATTCTTCATGCTGCTGGACGGCATCATCATCCGCACCAGCCGCCACTTCATCAACCGTGGCGACAGCAGCTTCAACCCCGATGACATCAGCGTCCCCGCTGCGGGTTCGGCAACCCAGTTCGCGGCCCTGCGCACGGCGCTCACGGCCCCCGTGCTGGGCGGTCCCCTTCCCCGCCCCGCAGCCGGGCAGGCGTGCACGGAGGAGCCGTTCGCGAAGCGCGAATCGGGACATTGCCCGACGCACGATACCGGCCGGATGCGCCTGCCCCTTCGGCATCTCCGCCGAGGCTTCGGGGCGCAAGAGCAGGTGATGCAATGAACACGCCGCTACGCGCTGCCCTGCACGGAGACGATAACGGAACGCACCCCGGCAGCGCAGCAGACCGAATGACGAGCGATATTCCCGCACGTGCCCCGCATGGCATGGGCGAAGCAATGGAGGTTCAACCATGAAAGACAAACTGAAGATCATGAAAGGCGCCCATGCCGCCAAACGGACGCACGGAAGCTCGACGAACCGTCTGGGCTCTGCCGGCGCCGCCGCATCCGACACCCCGGTTGCCGACCGCGTGCGCAACGCGGCCCTTGCCACCATCCTGGCAGCGGGCATCGTGGGGGCACCGTATGTGACGGCCGTCAGCGCCGGCGCCGCGGACGAATCCGCCGAAACGGACAAAAGCGGTTCGAACGCGAACGAGATCAAGAACAAGGCGGATTCCGCCAGCATGTTCAAGGATGAGACCGTGTACGTGTTCAAGAAGGCAGACGGCCAGAACAAGAACATCACCGTCAGCGATTGGCTGAAGAACGGCGACGGTGACAAGACGCTCTCGGACGTGTCGAATCTGAAGAACATCCAGAACACGGAAGGCAACCAGGCGTATACGACCGGCTCGAAGAACGAGTTGACGTGGGCTGCGAACGGCGATGACATCTACTACCAGGGCTCGACCACGAAGAAGCTTCCCGTGGACGTGAAGGCCACGTACTGGCTGAACGGCAAGAAGGTCACGCCCGACCAGATTTCCGGCAAGTCCGGCAAGGTGAAGATCCGCTACGACTACACGAACAACTCGAAGGTGACGGAGAACGGCTATTCCGTCTATACGCCGTTCGTTGCCATGACCGCGGTCATATTGAACAACGACAACTTCAAGAACGTGAAGGTAACGAACGCGAAGATGGTGAACGACGGCGACCGCACCACCGTTGTGGGCTATGCGCTGCCGGGCATGTCGGACAGCCTGGACATGAAGGATGCGGATCTGAACATCCCCGAGTACGTGGAGGTTACGGCCGATGCCACGGACTTCACGCTGAGCAGCTCCGCAACGTACGTGACCAGCGACCTGTTCGACGACGTTGACACGGACAAGATGGATACGAGCCAGATCGGCGATAAGCTGAACGAGATGCAGGATGCCATGGAGCAGCTCATGGACGGCTCGAACAGTCTGCTCGACGGCCTGAACAAGCTTGCCACGGGCAGCGACACGCTGGCTACCGGCCTGAAAGCCGCGAAGACGGGCACGAAGCAGCTCTCGAGCGGCAGCGACCAGGTGCTGTCCGGCCTGCAGCAGCTGCGCAACGGCACGTCCACCAGCACCGGCCTGATCGATGCCGTGAATTCCATCGGCACGAAGTCCGACACGGCGAAGGATGGCACGCTGCTGGGCGGCACGAACGCCATCGGCGGCGGCCTGAATACGCTGGACTCCTCGCTGAAGAGCAGCCTCACGCAGGCGAAGAACGGTGCGAACCAGCTGACGGCCGGCGCGAAGAGCGCGAAGGCGGGCGCCACGCAGCTTAAGACGGGTTCGAAGCAGCTGCAGGACCGCCTCTCCGCGCTGAAGGCGCAATTCGACCAGGGCGTGGGCGTGCCGAACGACCCGGATAGGCTCTTGGGAGGCTCGGCGGCGCTGTCCGCCGGCATCGGCAAGCTGGGCACGGAACTGACCGACAACCTGACGAAGGCGAAGAACGGCGCCGACCAGCTGGCAAGCGGCGCCTCGTCCGCGAAGGCGGGTGCCGAGAAGCTCTCCAGCGGCACCACGGGACTGATACAGGGCCTGACGCAGCTGGAGACGAAAGTCGACGCGGGCATCGGCGCTTCCGACGATACGTCGTCGTCCACGCTGCTGGGCGGTGCGAACGCCCTTTCCGCCGGCTTGACGCAGCTGCAGACCAGCGCCGACAGCGGACTCGACTCGCTGGAGAAGCAGCTGAAAGGCGCTTCTTCCAGCTTGAAGCAGATCAGCTCCGGCATCGACAGCTACGGCAAGGCCGCGAACAGCGCGCTTTCCGACGCGCAGACGCAGGCCGGCAACATCAAGGATACGGAGGCTTCCGATAATTCCGCCCAGGTGAACAGCGATGCCGAGGCGCTGAACAGCAGCATCGACGCGAACAAGAACCTGACGGACGATGAGAAGGCCAGCCTGAAGAAGCAGGTTGCGACCATGCAGCAGGACGGTACCGTGACCTCGAAGGCAACGGACAACTCGGCCGCCGTCACGCGGATCCAGACCGACATCAAGACTGCCGAAGGCGCCATCGAAAAGGTCGTCGGCACAGGCGGCCTCACGTCCCAAATCGATACCGTCGCCAGCGCCCTTTCGCAAGGAGCCGATACGGTTGCGTCCCAGAAGACGCAGCTCGATAGCGGAATCGCGAAGCTGAAGACCGGCTCCGATAACCTGGCGAAAGGCCTGCAGAGCCTGAAGGGCAGCATCGACGGCGCAATCGGCGCGGCGGGCGACTCCTACACTGCACAGGTTGCCGGAGGCAGCAATCCGACGCTGCTCGGTATTGCAAACGACCTGTCCACCGGCCTTTCCGGCAATGGCGGCCTCATCTCCGGCCTGACCGCGCTCAGCACCGGCGCCTCCACGTTGAGCGAGAGCATCGGGGCAAGCACGGCCTCGGACTCCGACCTGAACAAGGGTTTGAACCAGCTGCAGACCGGGTCGAATAAGCTGAACAGCGGCATCTCCACGCTGAAGAGCGGCGTGGACGGCGGCTTGGGCGACAAGGACACCAGCGGCACGCTCATCAACGGCGCCGCACAACTGAACGCCGGTTCGGGCGCATTGGCAACCGGCCTGGGCAAGCTCGAAGCCGGCGCCGCCACGCTGGGCTCCTCCATCGGCAAGAGCCTGCAGAAGAACTCCACGCTGAACAAGGGCCTGAAGGCGCTGAAGAGCGGCGTGAAGCAGGTATCCGACGGACTGTACTCCATGAAGTACGGCGGCAAGATGGCCGATGGCCGCACCAGCTCCGGCCTGCAGGGCGCCGTGGACGCGCTGGGCAACAAGACCACGAAGAACACGCTGATCTACGGCGCAAACGCGCTGAGCGGCGGCCTGGCGTCCCTGCTCAGTGCCAGCGGCACGGCAGCCGACGGCGCGGCAACGCTGGCGACGAACATGCACAAGGCCGCAAGCGGCTCCGCCGAGCTGTCCGACGGCCTGAAGAAGTTCGACGACCAGGCCGTGAAGAAACTGCTGGACTACTACAACGACAACTTGTCGGGGCTTACGGACCGCGTGGACGCGCTGGTCTCCGCCGGCAAGGACTACAAGAACTACAGCGGTATCTCGAAGGATATGGACGGCCAGGTGAAGTTCATCATGGAGATGGATGGCATCAACGACAGCGACGACAACGGCAAATCCGATTCGAACTCGAACAGCTCGGATAACGGCGGCACGAACGACAGCGGCCAAAGCAGCAGCGCCGTTGCAGCCGTGACCGAGAGCAGCGATTCGAACAACAACTGATTCCCTGCCCCGCCGTCCCGCAGCAGGAAGCAGCGCGCATTTGATGCGCCGTTCCCCGCCCCTCCAACCACGAAACCCCCGGTATCGCATAGATACCGGGGGTTTCTGCATTCCCGCTTATGAAGGAAAAACCGTGACGGAGCGAAGCGGTCGCGGCAGCGGAAAGATGCGGATGCATGCGCTTCACGTGCTGCAGCGCGTCAGCGTCGTACGACCGGCCGCGCGCACTGCACGCTAGGCGGAATACCAGTGGCGGTTATCCGGCACTCCCTTGCGGATACGGCCGGTGCGGTGCAGCGAATCCAGCAGGCGGCCGATGCGGCGGGCGAACCGTTCGCCCTCGCCGTCGACGCCGCGGTCGTTCAGCTCCTCGACCACTTCGGCACGCGTCATGCCATGGCCCTCCTCGACAATGGCCACGATAAGCTCCTTGAGCTCGTCAGACGACCGGGAGCCCGATGCCGCGGAGCGCGTCGGAGAAGAAGACCGGGCCGTATGCGCCGCCGTGCGCTTCGCCGGCGTCGCCGGCGCCGAATCGGGCGCATTGCCGGCTGCCGGGCGCCCGTCTGCCGCACGCTCGGTCTCACCGGACGGAGCAGCATCGCCCGCAGCCGGAGAATCCGCATTTGCGGCCCGCTCGTCCGTAGGGCCGTCCTTCTGGTCGGCAGCAGGATGGGAAGCGGCCTTCGGCAGCGGATGAGGGTGCTCGGCGGCTTCATGCGATGCGTGAAGCATGGCAGAGACGCGTTCGCCATCATCCAGGTCGTACGAGACCTGCGGAAGGCCCTCCCCCCGCAGGAACGACTGCGTGAACTGCACGCCCAGGCCCATGGCATCCATGATGCTGCATTGCGCCATAAGGCGACACAGCGCGGCGTTGCGCATGGGCGTGGGGTCGTAATCCTTGCGCAGGGCGGCCACCGGCGTCCCCTTGCCCCACGAACCGGGGTTCGTCACGGTCAGCTGGCCCTCGAAATCCGTGATCTCGATGTTCTCGCGCTTCAGGTAGTCGCAGTGCGCGACGGCGTTCACGATCAGCTCCCGCACGGCCGTTTCCGGGTAATCGCCCGTCTGGCAGATGCCCTCCACCAGGCGCTGGATGCCCATGGCATACGGCATGCGGACGTTGATCTTCTGGAGCGGCTGACCCTTCTCGTTGTAACGCGTGAACACGATGCGCGGCGCCAGGCCGGCCATGTGGGCATCGGACGACGCCTTGCCCAGCAGCAACAGGGCGCCATGCGTCGGCACGCCGTTCACCATCGCGCCCATCTTCGTCATCAGGGATTCCATATCCATCCCCCGAAGGCGGACGGCCCTATCCCCCAGGCGCTGCTCCAGCTGGGTGCGGGCGAAATTCAACGCCTTCTGGTCGAAGTCGGCGAACGACGCACCCAGCGCCGTCTGCGACGACCAGTCGAATCCGCCATTCGACAGCCCGACGGCCTCCGACGTCTTCACCGTGTCTATCTCGGAACCCATGCGCCAACGGGCCGTGCGCTTCCACGCTTGGGGCATTTCCGCTCGAGCGGCCAGAATCTCCTCGCGGCTGTAAATCATCGGGCCTCCTTGGAACCGGCGCGCAAAGCAGGCATGGCCGGCAATCAACGGTCGTATATCGGAGTCCTATGATAGCCGTTCGGCAAGAGCATTCGCCCGTAACAGGGCGTATCGTTAGGAAATGACCAGAATTGCAAACGGATGAAATGAGCAAGCGGGCATCCGCACCGTATGCAGATGCCCGCATGTACCCGAAATGTACGGTCCGCACATTCCCCGACCGAACATATCGGCCCTATCCGACGGATGCTATACGTTTCCCAGCAGCACCGTTTCCAGATAGCCGTCCGCAGCAGCCTTCGCCTCCTGCAGCGTGCGCAACGGCGTCGGAACGGCATCGGCCATCTTGTAGCAGGGGAAGAACCGCGTCAGATGGTAGACGATATGCGGGTCGACCGTCGCGATCCACTCGGCCATGCGGCCGATCTGCGCCGGGGAGTCGTTCAGCCCCGGTATGACCAGCGTCGTAACCTCCACGTGGACGCCCGCCAGCGACAGCGCGCGGATGGTGTTCTGCACGGTGGCCAGATCGCCGCCCACAAGGTCGTAGAACTCCTGCGTGCCGCCCTTGAGATCGATGTTCGCCGCATCCAGGTACGGCAGCAGCTGCGAAAGCGGGGCCGGGCAGATCATGCCATTCGACACCAGCACGTTCGTCAGACCGTGCCGACGGGCGAGCATGGCCGTATCGCACACGAATTCGTACGATACGCACGGCTCGTTGTACGTGTAGGCGACGCCTATGCAGTCTTTCGACCGCAGGGCCTTCGCCTTGTACACGATCTCCTCGGGCGTCCAGTAATACGTACGCACGTCGCCCGGTCCGGCGGCGGCTATTTCGTAGTTCTGGCAGAACGGGCAATGTAGATTGCATCCGTAACTGCCCAGCGACAGCACCTTCGTCCCCGGATGGAACCGGGCAAGAGGCTTCTTCTCGATAGGGTCCAGCGCCAGCGATGTCAGCTCGCCGTAGCTCTCGCATGCCACTTCCCCGTCTTCTGCACGCCGCGCGCCGCACAGCCCCAGCTGCCCTTCATGCAGGCGGCAATGATGCGGGCATATCGGGCAGACGGCTATGTTGTCCGCCGGTGCCTCGACGCGCTGCCTCTGCATGTCCGGCGGCTTCCGAATCGCCGGAAAGCATGTGCAGCCGCACTCATTCATGACGCACCACTTCGAAGCGCTCCAGCTCCACGGGCTCGTCCCTGCCGATACCCGCCTTGCGCCGCGCAATGGCCACCTGCATGTCCGCCGTGTCGACGCCGTCCAGATTCGGCAGCAGCAAGCCGCGCCGCCAACCGTTCGTGACTAGGACGCCGTACCGCCGCGGGTCCAGATCGTCGAACGTGCACGGCTCCGTTTCGCCCAGCACGTCCACGCTGCAGACGATCTCGGGCAGCTCGGATTCCTGCACCTCCGGGAACCGCGGGTCGCGGCTGCATGCGGAGATGGCGTTCGAGATGATCTCCTGGGCGATGTTCGGCTCCGTGGGCGCAATCGTGCCGATGCACCCGCGCAAATCGCCGTTCTTGTGCAGCGAGACGAACGTGCCGGCACGCCGCTGCAGCATCTCGTCCGGCAGCGACACGTTGTCCGGGATATCGACATGCACATGCAGGCGCGTATAGTTCACGAAGCTGTAGCGCGCCAACGCGACATACGGGTCCAATGCCGTATCGAACGGACTCAACGCCTTGTCCCCCGCGGGTTTCCATTCATTCGGCCATCTCATGCCCTGCCTCCTTCCGCCTGCGTTTCAGACGCTCCGTGCGCCTGCGCCCTTACGATGAACGACGCCACGCCGTAGCCCACGCCGAACGTGGCCTGATGGCTCAGCAGCTCCGCGTCCAACGGCTTTCCCTGCAGCGCGCCGGCCATGAGCATGAACGACCGCAGGCCGCATTCCGCCGCCGCGTCCGTGAACGATTCGTCGAAGTCCGCCATACGGTCCAATTCCCCGCTGGCGAATATCTCGCAGATCTGGCGGTCGAATTCCGGGCCTTCGGGCACATAGCCGTAAGGGCCGTCCGTTTTCTGCTTATGCGACAAATCGCCGCTTGCCACCCATACGGCACGGCGATCCAGCTTGTCCGCAACGGACGCGATGATGCGGCCGAAGCGGTAATGCACGTTGAACGGGAATCCCGAGAACCCCATCAGCACTATCGGGGCGCTGAAGCCCACCTGCTGCAGGAACCACAGCGGTATGAACGAAGCGTGGTCCAGCGGAAGGTTGCGCCCGCCATACGGCCCGGCGGGAATATCCGCCTCGGCGGCAGCGTCGATGATGGCGCGGGCGAATTCCGTATCGCCTTCGACGGAGACCCGCTCTTGCGGCGCCTGGAAATCCGCCAGGGAGCCGGAGAACTCGCGGTCCACGGCAACGTGGAATCCATCGCGGAACAGCGGTGCATGCGGGCTGGATACCACCAGCACGTCCGGTGCCAGCTGTTTGATGCGATTCGCGACCTCGTAATACGCATCGATCGTCTTCTGAATCTTCTTTTCCTCGCCTCCGCCGACCGCCGGAATGATGAGCGGCGGATGCGGCACGGCGAACCCTGCGATAACGCCCATGATTGCTCCTTCGCTTTTCTCTGTTCCCCGCTATTTTACTCCGCCCTGCTTTCCCTGTGGCATTACGCGCCCGGACATTCGCCCGGCTGTTGATTTCGCCTATAATTGGGCAGTTACAAACTTACGTACCACCCTTTCCAAAGGAACCCGCATATATGGAAGATCTGAAGATAGCCCTGCTCATAGACGGCGATAACATCTCCGCAAGCTACATCACCAGCATCCTGGACGAGCTGACGGAAATCGGCGTCACCACCATCAAGAGAATCTACGGCGACTGGACGCGCCCGGAGATGCGCTCCTGGCGCGAGGAGCTGCTGAACCGCTCCATCTCCCCCGTCCAGCAGTTCGCGAACGTGTCGGGCAAGAACGCAACGGACTCCGCGCTCATCATCGACGCCATGGACATCCTGTACAACAAGGACGTGGACGTGTTCTGCATCGTTTCCAGCGACAGCGACTTCACGCGCCTTGCCAGCCGATTGGCGGAATCCGGCAAGATGGTCATCGGCATGGGCGAGGAGAAGACGCCCAGCGCATTCCGCAATGCCTGCACGCGCTTCGTGAACCTGGAGAACCTGAAGACCAGCTCCGGCGAGCTGGCGCAGGGCGGCATCTCGCTCACGAGCATCGAGCACGTGATTGCGAAGACCATCCGCGACAACGAGAACCGCGGCCGCATCACGCAGCTGTCCGAGGTGGGCGACCGCCTGTCGAAGAAGTACCCCGACTTCGACGTGCGCACGTACGGATACAGCTACCTGTCCCGCTTCATCGAGGACATGCCGCGCTTCGAGCTGGTGCGCGACAACAACACCGTCACGGTCTCCATCAGCGCGCATACGGCGCAGACCACGAAGAACCAGGTGGAGGAATTCATCAAGGACTGCGTCCGCAACCACGACGGGCACTACACCATCAACCAGCTGTCGAACAAGGTCTACGAGCACTTCCCGAACTTCAAGTTGAAGGACCTGGGGTACTCGCAATTCTTCAAACTCGTCGCCAGCGTCAAGGGCGTGAGCGTGGTGCAGGAGAACGGCGAGAAGTACGCCGTCGCCGAACGCTGATTCCCGTCCGTCCCCGCTTTCGCTAGGCGAACAGGGCGCACGCAACCGCCAGCGCCGCCGCAACGGCCGCTATCGGCACCGCATAGCCCTTCAACAGCGCAAGGTAATCCCGCGCCAAAGACCCGACCAGGTAATACGGGCGCGTGGGCTTGCCCACGACGCCGCGGCAATCCAGGCCGGCGCGGTGCGCCCACAGCCACGTGCGCACCGCATGGAACTCGCTCGTGACGACGATGCAGCCAGCCGACGATCCGCCGTCGGCTGCGGTCTGAGACGTCATCAGCCGCTGCGCGTTCTCAAGGTTCTCGGCCGTCGTCCTCGAGGCATCCTCTACAAGGATGCGATCCGCGGGAACGCCGCGCCCGGTCAGGTAGTCGCGCATGGCATGCGCTTCCGGCACCAGCTCATCGGGCCCCTGCCCGCCGCACACCACCAGATAGCGCGTCCGTTCGGCCTCTGCCACCCCTTCAGCGGGAATGACGGGCTGCGGACGGTGCGGCAGCACGCTCATCGCGGCCGTGCGCGTCAGGCCGTCCAAATCCAGCGAAGCGAATCCTTCCAGCGGCAGATGCCACCAAAGGCGGCCCACCTCCAGCCGGCTGCGCAGAAGCGGCGAGGGATAGCGGCCCTGCCTCAACCCGGCACCGAGCACGACCGTATACGTCCACGGCCCGCGCGGCCTGAGATGCGCGCAGCGCCACGTGGCAATCAGGTAGATGCAGAACCCTGCAAGGAACAGCACGGCGGAAACCGTCAGGAACAGCTGCACGGGACCGGGCACCGCCGCCCCGACGGCCGTCGGCAGCCACATGCCGCCGATGACGATGCCCAAGCCCGCTAACGAAAGATTGCGGGCGCTCGGTCCCACGCGGTAGACCTGCAACCCGCAATCGTAGATGAGCAGAAGCCCGAATGCGACCATGCACCAGGCCGGCACCGATGAGACCATACGGCGCGCCCACCGCTACCGCGGCAGGGCCTCCCATGTGATCAGGCCGGACTTCACATTCTGAACGCCTGCGGCAAACGCCTTCGCGTCCATGGTCTTCTTGCCGTCGGGGCGGATGGAGACAAGCTCCACCGCACCGTCCGCGCAGCCCAGGTACAGGCGCTTCTCGAACATGATGATGCGGCCCGGGCGCAGGCGGCGCATCTTATCGATGATGTAGCTCTCCGTCACCCGGCGTGCCGCCACAACGGTTACGGAGCGGAATGCGATGACGCAACGGGCGGGATGGGCATGGCTGGATGCCTGGATGCGGCGGCGAACCGTCTCGGCAGGCAGCGTGGGGGCGATGAACATCTCGCCCTTCGACAGCTTGCGGGCATACGTGGCCTGGTTGTCGTGCTGGTGCGTCCAGTGAACCGTGCCCGTCTCGATCATCTCGAGCGCAGTCAGCAGCGCGGACGATCCCAGGACCGCCAACTCCTCCATGATCTCCGGGTACGTCTTGTCCCCCACTTCCGTGGTCCGGCAGATGCAGTAGTCGCCGGTGTCCAGGCCCGTCTCCATGCGCATGATGCACACGCCCACCTCCTCGTCGCCGGCCAGGATGGCGCGCTGCACCGGAGCGGCGCCGCGCCAATGCGGCAGGATGGACGTATGCACGTTCAGGCAGCCGAAACGCGGGATGTCCAGCACCTCTTGCGGGAGCAGCTTGCCATAGGCGGCCACGACCACGGCATCCGGCGCCCATTCGCGCAGGAGCTGCTGCACAGCGGGGTTGCGAAGCGTGTCGGGTTCCGCTTCGGGGATGCCGTGCGCCAACGCAACCTGCTTCACCGCGCAGGGGACCTTCTCCTTGCCGCGCCCGCTTACCGCATCGGCGCGCGTCAATACGCCCACTACCTCATGCTGCTGGCACAGATCCTCCAGAATCTGGGCGGCAAAATGGGGGGTGCCCATGAATACGATCCTCATATCGTTCTATCGCCTTCCATTCATCCGTCGGATGCGGCGCGCTTCCGCGCACCGCTCCACAATCCTTCCTGCACCGGACGCGTTTCGCGAAGCGTCCGGAACGCCCGCGTCCTCTCAGGCGCGGGCAAAGCGCCGTCGGGGCCGTGCCCCGGGGCACCTGCCTGCCGCAGCGCGAGCGGACGCGCTATTCCGTCTCGCCGGGACGTGCGCCCGCGGCCTGCGCGATCTTGTACAGGCGAATGGCCTCCATGCGGTCCATGGGGTCCGCCGCCTCGAACAGTGTGCGGCCGTTCAGATGGTCGATCTCGTGCTGCAGGCAGCGACCCAGCAGGCCGTCGCCCTCGATCAGCTGCCGGTTGCCGTCCAAGTCGTAATACTGCACCTGCGCAAACGCCGGGCGCGTGATGGGCACGGTGATGCCCGGCACGGACAGGCAGCCCTCGCGCTCCGTGAGCTCGGGGCCGTCCGTCTTCAGGATCTCGGGATTCACGAGCACGATGGGACGGCGACGGCGCGACTCGACGTCGCAATCGATAACGATCATGCGCTTCAGCACGCCCACCTGCACGGCGGCGATGCCGACGCCATCCGTCTTGTACATGGTCTTCGCCATATCCTTCGCAAGCTTCTTCAGGGATTTATCCCCGATCTCGGCCGGCTCGGAGATCTGGCGCAGCAACGGATCGGGTACGGTGACGATATTCACGGTTCTTTTCCTTCTTCTCAAGGTCGATGCTTCCTTCCGGCGTTCCAGGGCAGACGCTATCGCAGCGCTGCCCAAGCCGGCAACGTTTTTCTTCATGCGCTATTGTAGCCTCCCGCGCGCACGCGGGAGCGACAAGCTTCACACGCAGGCCGCGGTTCACAGGAAAGACGCGGAACGGGCACGTACGCACCATCCGAGACGGGCCTGCAGCCGCATTGCCATGCGCGAAGGCAACGGTATCTTCGGAAGCCGCACGGCGGCCGAGGGCGCGCCGGCTGCACTGCCGGCACCGCGGGCGCGGCAGCCCTCGGCGTGCCGCCGCTCGCGTTCGCCGCGGCGCCGCTACTTCGGCGTGTGGTTCGCCCGCATCTGCCGCAGCTCGGCCTGCATGGCGATGACGGCCTGGTTCAGCAGGTCGCCCTCCTCCTTCGGGAGGTTCGGGTCGCTCAGCTGCTGCTTCAACGAGGCGATGGCATCCTCCTGGTCCCCGATGGCAAGCTCTTCGGACAGGAAGCGCGCCAGTTCCTCCCGCGGCATGTCCGTGCTCTGCACGGACGTCAGCAGGTTCGCCGCCTGCGGCATGACGCGCGACGCCTCGGAGATGATCTGCGCGGGCGTGGCCTGCGGGTTCTTCGAGAGCACATCGAGCACCAGCTCCGCCGCGCGGCCGTTGTTCGAATCATGCCAATTCGTCTGCGACAGCTGCTGCGCGTACTGCAGCGCCAACGGCGTATACGAGGCGCACAGGCCCACGAACTCGCTTTCGGAGCGGCGGCGGTTCGCCTCGGCCGGCGACAGGCGAAAGCGCTGCGGCGTCTCGGAAGCAGGCCGCTGCGCCGGTGCTGCGGCAGACGCGCCCCGGCGCCCGCCCTCCGCACGCCGCTGGCTATCCGCATCGAAGCGGCGCGGCTTCTTCAGCTGCGCCAGCTTCTCCAGCACGTCGCTTTCGCGGCTGCGCGTGCGCCCGGCAATCTGGAGGGCGTAATCCTTCGCCAGGACGGAATCCTTGATGGGCGCCAGAACGGACAGCGCATCCGCCATGGCGCGCGTACGGCTTTCGGGCGTGTCCAGATCGTACTGCGCAAGACGGCGGTCGATGCCGAACTGCAGCAGCGGCTGCGCGTGGTCCAGCTGCTCCTGCAGCGCATCGGCGCCGCGCTGCAGCACGAAGTCCGCCGGGTCAAGGTTGTCGGGCAGCACGACGGCGAACAACTCGATGCGCGTCTTCCCCGCCTCGGGCGTCATGGACTCGTCGATGAACTCCAGCGCGCGGTTCGCCGCGCGCTGGCCGGCCTCGTCGCCGTCGAACAGGTACACGATGCGCTTGCTGGCATGCCGCGAGATCTGCCTGATATGCTGCATCGTGAGCGCCGTGCCCAGTGTGGCAACGGCATTCGAAACGCCCGCCTTGTGCAGGAAGATGACGTCCGTGTACCCCTCGCAGATCACAGCCGTGCCTGTGGCGGTCATGGCGGCCTTCGCCTTGTCCATGCCGTACAGCACCTCGGATTTGTGGAACAGCGGCGTCTCGCGCGAGTTCAGGTACTTCGGCTCGCCGTCGCCGATGACGCGCCCGCCGAACGCGATGTACTCGCCACGCGAATCGCATATGGGGAACATGACGCGTTCGAAGAAGCGGTCGCGCGGACCGGAGCCGTTGCGCGCCTCCACCGCCACGTTCGCCTGGATCATCTCATCGGCCTTGAAGCCCTTGCTGCGCAGATGGCGCACCAGCGCGCCGGACCCGGGCGCATAGCCCAGCATCCAATCGTTCGGCGTCGAGCCGCCCAGCCCGCGGCCGGCCAGGTACGCCCGGGCGCGATCCGGGCCATCGCCCTTGCCGCGCATGAGCTGCTTATGGTAGAACTCCGCCGTCTCGCGGCAGACCTCGCGCAGGCGCGCCTTGCGGCCCTGCGGCATGCCGCCGCGCGTCTCCGCGATCTCCACGTTCCCGCGCCGCGCCAGATAGCGCACGGCATCCGGAAACTCCAGGTCGTCGATCTTCTCGATGAACTTGTAGACATCGCCGCCTTCGCCGCAGCCGAAGCAGTGCCACAGCTGCGTGGACGGGTCCACCTTGCACGAGGGCGTCTTCTCCTGATGGAACGGGCAGCAGCACCAGTAATCCCTTCCGCGCTGCTTCAGCGGCACGCGTTCGGAGAACACGTCCACCAGGTCGTTCGCCTCGCGGACGCGTTGTATGTCTTCAGGACTGAAACCGGCCATACGGCCCTTATTTCACAATCAGCACGGGGACTTCGGACGAACGCAGCACGGCATAGCTGACGCTGCCCAGCACACCGCGGATGGCACCCAGGCCGCGGCACCCCATGATGATGAGGTCGACATCATGGTGCTTTGCGAAATCCAGCAGACTGTCGGAAACGGAGATGGTCTGGACTGCCACGTGCATCTCCACCGGGTTCGGGATGTCCGCCACCGCCCGATCCAGCTCGTCGTGCAGCTGCTGCGTCTTGTGCTCCATGAACCGGTCGTGCAGCTTTGCCAGCACCGCCGGGTCGACGGTCTGGTAGTCCGTCATGGTGCCGTACCAGCCCATCTCTATGGGCGCCTCTATCTCGGCATCCGATGCCACCTGCACGATATAGAGCTTCATCTGGGGAGACGTGGCAAGGATCTCCTGGGCCTCCTTCAAGGCATGAAGCGACTCCTTCGATCCGTCATAGGAAACCATGATGTTCTTATGCACGGCACACCTCCAATAACGCAAGCGAATTCGCTTACATCATATCAGAGAGCACCACTTCGTCGGCACCGCTGTTCACGTCCGCATAGCGCAGCGCCGATGCCATGCCGCTGGCCTGCGAGAACGAGATCGTCTGCACGTTGTAGCTGCCGATGATGTCCATGACCTTCGAAAGGTACGTCACATGCTGCGTAGACCGCACGTTCAGGATGTCGCGCGCGGGATAAGCCACAATGGCCACCGGGCGGGCAAAGCGGTAATTCGGCAGCGCGCGGCGCATGGCGCGTGCGAACGCATCCACGCGCGTAAGAGGATTCTCCACGGGGCGCGAGCCGCGACGGTTAGACAGCGTCCATTCGGAAGCTTCCTCGCTTCCCGTTACCCTGCCCTTGAAATCGCTCGTCACCACCAGGAAGATGCCGTACACGGATACGACGGCGTAATCCACGGTCACAACGCCCTGCGGCGTGCGGATGCCGGGATGCTCCAGCACAGAATATTCGTTGCCCGAAAGGTTCTTCATAGCGGACTGCAGAGCCGTGCGCTCCGTCCAGCCCCGCCAGAAATACAGCACCACGGCAACGGCGACCATCAGAAGCGGCATGAAGATATTCAGAAAACCAGCTAGATCCGAGGCGCCCATACGCCAGATGCCCATCCTTTCTTGAACTCGTCGGGCATTGCTGCCCGGTACATCATCGCGAAGCGCCGATTGCGGAATGCCGCACTATGCCCCGGTTTGGGGCATACGGCATCGGCGGCTCCCCAGACGCAATGTGCGCATCCGAAGTGCCCGCGTGCATGCAACGCTTCTCCATAGCGAAGGAATCATACGCCCAACGCCCCTGTTTTCACAGTACGTGCGGAGAAAAAACTTCGCGAACGGCGTAAAGCTGAAAAGCATCTGAAAATCGCATCCCGTTCCGCTGGGGCACCGGAGCACGTGCGACGCCTGGCGGCGCGCGGCGACCGCCCCGCGCATCGAATGATGCCGCCCCAGGATAACGGAAGACCCGCCCTTCCCCAACGAGAAAGACGGGCCTTCGCAGTGCAGGCAAATGCGGTATCGGCAGATATGCGTTACAGGATGGTCTGGCACATGATGAACAGCGGGCTGAATGTCAGCGAGATGATGGTCATCAGGTTGATCAGGATGTTCATGGACGGGCCGGACGTGTCCTTGAACGGATCGCCCACGGTATCGCCGACCACGGCAGCCTTGTGGGCTTCGGAGCCCTTGCCGCCGTGCGCGCCGCTCTCGATGTACTTCTTCGAATTGTCCCAAGCACCGCCGGCGTTCGACATGAAGATTGCCATCAACATGCCGGTAGCCACGGCGCCGGCCAGGAAGCCGCCCAGCATTGCCGGGTTCAGGCAGCCGATGACGATGGGGACGATGACGGCCAGGATGCCGGGAAGCAGCATCTGATGCAGCGCCTCGTTCGTGGAGATGGCCACGCACTTGTCGTACTCGGGCTCGGCCTTGTACTCCATGATGCCCTTGATCTCACGAAACTGGCGGCGCACTTCCTCGACCATCTCGTAGGCCGCCTTCGAGACGGCACCCATGGTGATGGCCGCGAACATGAACGGCATCAACGCGCCGATGAAGATACCGGCAACGATGGTGGGGTCCGTCAGCGTAAGGGAGAAGTTCGGCAGAGCCGCATGCATCGTGGCCTGATAGGACACGAACAGGGAGACGGCTGCCAGGCCTGCGGACGAAATCGCGAAGCCCTTCGCGATGGCCGCCGTGGTGTTGCCCACGGCATCCAGGGAGTCCGTGCGGTCGCGGACCTCTTCGGGAAGACCGGCCATCTCGGCGATGCCGCCGGCGTTGTCGGCAACGGGGCCGTACGCGTCGACGCCGATCGTGATGGCGGTGTTCGACAGCATGCCCGTTGCAGCCAGAGCCACGCCGAACAGGCCGACGGCGATGCCGCCGTCGGGGATGACGGCATTCGGGAATGCCAGGTTACCGAAGTAGTAAGCGCCGATGATGGCGAAGCTGACCAGCAGGATGGGGATGATCGTGGAGAGCATGCCCGTGGACAGGCCCTGGATGATGTTCGTCGCTGCGCCCGTCTCGGATGCCTCGGCGATCTTCTTCACGGGATTGTAGTGGTCGGACGTGAAGTACTCCGTGGTCTTGCCCACCAGGATGCCGGCAACCAGGCCGCATACCACGGAACCGAACAGCCACATGGGCTGCGCATCCGTGGTCTGGCCGTTCCACAGCGAGAAGATCACGAAGATGGCGATGATCTCCAGGCCGGCCGCCAGGTACGTGCCGCGGTTCAGGGCCTTATGCAGGTCCGCGCCCTCGTTCGTACGGACCACCAGCAGGCCGCAGATGGACGTGATGATGCCGCAGGCCGCAATGACCAGCGGAACCACGGTGGCCCAGATCATGTCCGTGCTGCCGAATGCGCCGAAGTAGCCCAGGGAAGCAAGCGTGACGGCCAGGATCGTAGGCGCGATGATGGAGCCCGTGTAGGACTCGAACAGGTCGGCGCCCATGCCGGCCACGTCGCCCACGTTGTCGCCCACGTTGTCGGCGATCGTCGCGGGGTTGCGCGGGTCGTCCTCGGGGATGCCCGCCTCGACCTTGCCGACCAGGTCGGCGCCGACGTCGGCCGCCTTCGTGTAGATGCCGCCGCCGACACGGGCGAACAGCGCGACGGACGAGGCGCCGGTGGCAAAGCCCTCGACCATGCCCACATGCGTCTTCATAAGCTCCAGCGTGTCAACGCCGAACACCAGCAGGATCAGCCACAGCGAAAGGCCCATCAGGGCGAAGCTGGCAACGCACAGGCCCATGGTCAGGCCGGAGCGGAAGCTGATCTTCAGAGCCTTCGCCACGGAATCCTCCGCAGCATGCGTGGTGCGGGTGTTCGCGCGCGTGGCGACGTACATGCCCACATAGCCGGCAGCCGCAGAGAGGATGCCGCCCGTGAGGAATGCCAGGGCGGTGATCCAGCTCAGGAACACGCCCATGACCACGAACACGATAATCATGAAGATGGCCAGCACCTTGTACTCGCTCATCAGGAACGCCTGGGCGCCCTGCTGAATCTTCTGCGAGATGCCGTTCATCTTGTCGTTGCCGGGATCCTGACGCAGGACCCAGCGTGCGAGGTACATGGCCACCAGAATGCCGATCAAGGCGGCGATGGGGGCCATGATTGCGACGGAATATGTCACGGTTCCCTCCTAGCATAGAACGATACTTGCCCTGCAGGTACCGGAGGGATGCCGCGCCTGCCTTTGCGAACAATCGCTCCCTTGCCGCTTGCTCCCGAAGGCCCGATACGCGTTCCGTCAGCCCTGTCTGCGCAGGAACTGGGAAAACCGGCGGATCTGCATGACAGCGCAAAAAGCGCCAGTCAGTATTTTACGGGAAAATCGCATAAGTCTGGAAGAGAATTCCCACATTGCCGCTAAAGGCAATTATTCAACTGTGAGCAGGAGAAACGCTAGAGATTACGCCGCACCCAGCCGATGTTGTCCTTCACGGCGGCAATCAGGTCGTCCACGTTGTCGAACTTGATCATGGGGCGCAGGAACTCGATGAACTCGACCTTGATGGCCTTCCCCACCAGGTCGCCCTCGAAATCCAGGATGTGCACTTCGACGTTCGCCACGGTGCGCTCCTCGAACGTCGGCGACACGCCCACGGACACGGCGGCCTTGCACTTCGTGCCGTTCACCGTGGCATATGCGGCGTACACGCCCTCGCCCAACGTCATGTCGTGCTCCGCCACGATGAAGTTCGCCGTGCGGAAGCCCATGTCCGCCCCTTCGCCACGGCCCGCATGCACGGTCTCGCGCAGGAAGTACGGGCGGCCCAGCAAGCGGTTCGCCTCCCGGATCTTGCATTCGCCCAGAAGCGTGCGGATGCGCGTGGCCGTGATGGGCTTGCCGTCGGCGCTCACCAGATGGTGCGCATGGATCTGGCAGCCGTTCGCGGCGCCCCATGCCTTCAGGTCGTCCACGGTGCCGGCCGCCTTCGCGCCGAAGCGGAAGTCCTCGCCGATATGCAGGTGCGCCGGCACGTTGTCGGCGAACGTGTTCTTCAGGAACTGCTCGGGCGAGCTGGAATAGAAATCCGGCGTGAACGGAATGACCACCACGGCGTCGATGCCGCTTTCCGCCAACATGTCGATGCGGTCCGCATTGCGCAGCAGCTTGCGCAGGCGCGTGGGATGGAACACCTCGTCGGGATCGATGTCGAACGTCAGCGCGACGCTGCGCGCATCCGGTTCGTCGTTCGTCTCGATGGCCTGCTGCACCAGGTACTGATGGCCTACATGGAAGCCGTCGAAGACGCCGAACGTGCACGATGCCTGCTTCAGGACATGATCCTTCTGGGCCTCATCCAATGTATATATCGCTGCCACGTGATACTCCTTGCGAGAAAACACAGCGCGAACGCAGTTGCCCGCGCTGACTGTCGAAACCATACAGTGCCACTAATTTGTTGTCGGATACGACGGAGATTATCTCCCCCGGCGCTAACGGGTGCAAGTCCGGACGGACATGTCCGATGCACAGGCACCCGCCGGCATCGGCCGCACCCGACGACGCATCCACGGCGAACAGCGCCAGGCCGTCCGGGTCGTCCGCGGCGGCATTCGCGGAAGCAGGCACCGGCAGCGGACCGCCGTTCGCCACCGCCCGCGCCTGCTGCTCCGTTGCGAACAGCACGCGATGCCCCAGCAGGCGCACCGGGTCCAAGCGCCCGATGCCGGGGTTTTCCTCCAGCGCCTGCAATGTCACGCAGTCCGAGAGGTCCAGCCGGCCGCAGCGCGTGCGCCGCAGGGCGCCCAGATGCGCAGCCGTACCCTGAGATGCGCCCAGGTCGCGCGCGATGCTGCGGATATACGTGCCCTTCGACACGGTGAACGACGCATCCCAGAACAGGCGTCCCGCGTCGTCTTCGCCCAGACCCAGGAACTCCGCGGACAGGATGTTCACCGGACGCGGCTTCAGGTCGATGATCTTGCCCTTGCGCGCCGCCTCGTACCCCTTCACGCCGTTTACCTTGATCGCGGAATACGACGGCGGCATCTGGCTTTGCGGACCGACGATGCCGGCCAGGACGCGCTGCGCCTCGGCAGGATCGTGCAGGCGCTCCGGCACCGGCGCCGTGCGAATGACCGTGCCCTCCGCGTCGTCCGTGTCCATGGCCTGGCCGAACACGACGCGGGCCGTATACGTCTTCGTGTCGGAATCCAGATACGCGTCAAGGCGCGTGGCGGGTCCCACGCAGATAGCGAGCACGCCCGATGCGGCGGGATCCAGCGTCCCCGTATGGCCCACGCGCTTCTCGCCGAAGATGCGGCGGCAGCGGTTCACCACGTCATGCGAGCTCATACCGACCGGCTTGTCGATGCCCACGACAAGCGAAAGTCCCGATTGTCCCCTTTTCACGATGCCTGCAGGCCCCCGTTAGTTGCCGCTCTGCCCGTACAGGGCCCCGACCTGCTGCTTCACGGCGGCGATGGCCTCTTCCAGCGTGCCGTCGAACGTGAAGCCGGCCGCCGCCTTATGGCCGCCGCCGCCGAGCGCGCGCGCCATGGCGGAGACGTCCGCGTCCGTTTTCGCACGGAAGCTGCCGCGAACCGCGCCGTCGGGCTGGTCCTTCAAGATGCAGGCCACCTCGACGCCGCGCACAGAGCGCAGCGTGTCGATGAGCGGTTCGGCATCGGCCTTCGAGGCGCCGAATTCCTGGAAATCCGCGCGCGTGATATACGAGAACGAGAACCGGTCGCCGAACAGCAGCTCCATGCGCTCCAGCAAACGGCCTTCCAGGTGCAGCGATGCCATGCTGCGGCTCTGGAACACCTCCCGCGCCGGCACGTCCGGGCTCACGCCGGCCGCAACCATCTCGGCTGCGGCGCGATACGCGTCCGCATTCGTGTTCTGGTATTGGAAGCGGCCCGTATCCGTCATCAGGCCCGTGTATGCGCACAGCGCAATGTCGGGCGTCACCTGCAGAGGAAGCAGCTTGATGAGCTCCCAGATGATCAGGCAGGCGGCCGGAGCATCCGCATCGACGTAATTCAGCTGCGAATACGCCTCGGGAACGCGGTGATGGTCGATGGAGATGGTGCGCGCGCAGCGCGAGCGGATGGCGGCGCATACGCCGATGCGCGATTCCAGCGACACGTCCACCGTGATGAACGTCGTCGGGTTGCCCTCGTAATACGGGGCGGGCTGCAGCGTCTCGAAGCCCGGGAGGAAATGCAGCCCCTCTTCCACGGGAGCGTCTTCCACCAGCAGGCAGTCCACGCGCTTTCCCAGCGCGCGCAGCGCACCGGCAAGGGCCAGCATGGACCCCAGGCAGTCGCCGTCGGGATTCACATGGCCGCAGACAGCGTAGTCATCGCCCTCCTGCAGAGCCGCCGCAATGGAGGCCAAGTCCGTATTCGTCTGGGGAGATGCTCCCATCGTGAACCGCCTTTCGTACAAAGAAGCGGCTGCCGCGCGCATTCTGCTGAAGAACCCGCGGGGCACCCGCTGAAAGGGGATGCGGCATATGCTGCCGCATCCCGCCATTTCCTACTCTTCGTTTTCCCCGTCGTCCGCATCCGGATCGGGCTCTGCCTCCGCGTCGCCCGCCGGTGCCGTGGAGGCAGAGGCGTTGCGCGCTGCATCGGCGCGCAGGGCCGCATCGATGCGGTCGCCCTCGTCCACGGATTCATCCAACAGGAAGCGCAGCTTCGGCGCCACGCGCCAGTCGACCTTCTTCGCCATCAGCGAGCGAATGTGGCCGCTTGCCTTCTCGAAAGCTTCCGCAACGTCGTCGTACGTGCCGGGATCGGCCGTGTAGAACACGTTGCACACGCTCCGGTCGAAGCTGACTTCGCAGGCGGTGACGGTAACGCCCGCAAGGCGCGGGTCGGAGGTCTCGAACAACAGGATGTTCGAGATGACCTCGCGCGCCTGGCGGTTCACTTTTCTACTGGCAGGACTCTGTTTCATGGTTCACCTGCTTTCGGTATCAGACCAAGCGTCCGGCGTGCGCCGTCTACTCGGTGCGCTCCACTTCCACGGAGCGGTAGCCTTCGATGACGTCGCCGACCTTGATGTCCTGATAGCCCTCGATGGACAGGCCGCATTCGTAGCCCTGCTTCACGGACTTCACGTCGTCCTTGAAGCGGCGCATGCTGCCCAGGACGCCCTGGTAGACGATCGTGCCGTCGCGGACGACGCGGACCTTGTCGTCGCGGTGCAGCTCGCCTTCCGTGACGTAGCAGCCGCCGATCGTGCCCACCTTCGGCACGTTGAACGTCTGACGGACCTCGGCCGAACCGGTGTCCTCCTCCACGATGTCGGGCGACAGCAGGCCCACACGTGCGGCGTTGATGTCCTCGATGGCCTGGTAGATGACGGTATACAGGCGCACATCCACCTTTTCCTTCTCGGCCAGCTGCTTGGACTTGCCGGTCGGGCGCACGTTGAAGCCGATGATGATGGCGTCGGATGCCGCGGCCAACGTAACGTCCGTCTCCGTGATGCCGCCGACGGCAGCATGGATGATGTTGATCTTGACCTCGGACTGGTCCATCTTCGCGAACGCGTCCTCCAGGGCCTCGATGGAGCCCTGCACGTCCGCCTTCAGCACCAGGTTCAGGTCCGTCTGCTTGCCCTCTTCGATGCGGCTGAACAGCTCGTCCAGGCTCATATGCGTGGGCTTGTTCTGGGCGGCCATGCGCTCGCGCATAGCGCGGTCATTCGCCAGGTTGCGGGCATCGCGCTCGTTCTCGAAGACGCGGAACTCGTCGCCTGCCGTGGGAACGCTGTCCAGGCCCAGAATCTCCACCGGGTCCGCCGGCTTCGCTTCCTTCACGCGCTCGCCGCGCGGGTTGATCAACGCGCGGACGCGGCCATGCGACGTGCCGGCGACCACGACATCGCCCGGGTGCAGCGTGCCGCGGTTGACCAGGACGGTGGCAACCGGGCCGCGGCCCTTGTCCAGCTTCGCCTCGATGACGTAGCCGGAAGCCTCGGCATCGGGGTTCGCCTTCAGCTCCAGGACATCGGCCTCCAGCAGGATGGTCTCCAGCAGCTCGTCGATGTTCAGGCGCTTCTTTGCGGAAACGTCCACGAACATGTTGTCGCCGCCCCATTCCTCGGGGATGATGCCGTATTCCGTGAGCTCCTGGCGCACGCGGTTCGGGTCGGCGCCGGGCTTGTCGATCTTGTTCACGGCAACCACGATGGGCACCTTCGCGGCCTTCGCGTGGTTGATGGCCTCGACGGTCTGCGGCATGACGCCGTCGTCTGCGGCGACGACCAGGACGACGATGTCCGTGATCTGGGCGCCGCGGGCGCGCATGGCCGTGAACGCCTCGTGGCCGGGCGTGTCGACGAACGTGATCTGACGGCCGTTGATGTGCACGACGGAAGCGCCGATGTGCTGCGTGATGCCGCCGGCCTCGCGCTCGGCAACGCCCGTGGAGCGGATGGCATCCAGCAGGCTGGTCTTGCCGTGGTCGACATGGCCCATGACGGTGACCACGGGCGGACGGGGCTTCAGGTCCTCTTCCGTGTCGTGGTACACGACGGCGTACTCTTCCTCGGGCGACACGACGCGCACCTTGCGGCCCATGTCGTCGGCGATGAGCTCGATCAGGTCATCGGACATGGACTGCGTCAGCGTCAGCGGGTTGCCCAGCAGGAACAGGCGCTTCACGATGTCGTTCGGCTGCACGCCCAGCAGCTCGGCGAACTCGCCGACCGTTGCGCCCTGCGGCACCTCCACCGTGGAGGAGTCCAGCGCCAACTCGGGGTCGATGCCCTTCTCGATGGCGCGCTCCGCCGCGCGCTCGCGCGCCTCTGCCTGGCGCTTCTCCTTGCGCTTCTTGCGGCGGCCTTCGCCCTTGCCCTGGTTCGCAGCGGCGACGGCGGCGCGGGCCTCGGCCAGCACCTTGTCGCGCTGCAGCTTCTCGGCATGGTCGGCCATCTGGGAGTAGCGGTCTTCGCCCTTTCCTCCCTGCTGTGCGGCTGCATCCAACTCCGGCACGTCCGGCTCGAAGCTGTGGGAATGCTTGCCGCCCTTCTTCTTGCCGCCCTTGCGCTCGTTCTGGCGGTTCAGCTGCTGCTGATGCTTCTGCTCGTTCAGGCGCGTCTGCTCGGACTCGATCTGCGAGAGCAGGCTGTCGAACGACGAGCGGCGCGTGGGAATGTGCTTCACCTGGTGCGGATGGCTGTTGCTCTTCTTGTGCTTCGCGGCGTTCAGCGCCTCTTCCACGGCGCGCTTCTTCGCCACGTCGCGGGCAGCGGCCTTCGCGCGGGCCTGCTGCTGGGCCTGGACGCGCTCGCGCGCAACGCGCTTGCGCTCCTGCTCAATCTGGCTTTCAAGGCCGGCGAAGCGGCTGGAATGCGGAGCGGGCTTCGGCGCGGACTTCGCATTGCCCTCTGCTTCGGCATCGCCCTTGTGCTCGGCGCGCTTCTTATCGCGCTTCTCGCGCTCGGCCTGGCGCGTGGCGCGCTCCTTCTCCACGGCAGCGCGGCGGGCGGCCTCTTCCTTCGCCTTCTTCTTCGCCTCCTCCGCTTTCGCGGCGGAAGCGACGGGCGCCTCCTTGCCGGCACCGTCGCCGGACCCGGCGGGAGCCGTTTCGGGAGCAAGCTCCTTGCGCGCCTTCTCGACGTTGGCGTCGCTCAGAACGCTGGCATGGCTCTTAACCGGAACGCCCATCGCCTTGAGGCGGTTGAGCATATCCTTGCTCGACATCCCGAATTCCTTAGCCAACTCATGTACACGCATGCCGGCCATTGATCACTCCTTCACTCCGCCATCGATGCTCTGCAGGGACTCTATCATAGCCGCTGCCACGCGATCGTAATCCTCTTCCGTCATCGTCGTCTTCAGCGATCGCGCCAGACGACCTCCCTTTCGTGCCTTCTCCAAGCATTCCAAGGAGCAGATGTATGCACCCCGTCCGGCGGCACGTCCGGTGGGGTCGAATTGAACGGTGCCCTGGGGGGAACGCACGACGCGCAGGAGCCCCCGCTTGTCGTCCTGTCTACCGCAGACGATGCAGGTGCGTTGGCGCTTCGCGCGCGGTGCGTTGTTCGCTTCCCCGGCCACCGGTCTTCCGCCTATTCCTCTTCCTCCGCGTGGATGCCGCAGTACGCGCTGCCCGGACGGGCATGGTTGCGGCAGCGGATGCCGTCGGGGCTGACGTAGGCGCAGATGCCGTCGCCTTCCTCGGGCTCCTCGTCGATGAGCATGTTCTCCTCTGCGGGCGGCTCGCCGGCGAACGACGTGGACTTGATATCGATGTGCCAACCGGTCAGGCGCGCGGCCAGACGGGCGTTCTGCCCCTCCTTGCCGATTGCCAGCGACAGCTGGTCGTCGGCCACATGCACGGTAGCATAATGGTTCGCCTCGTCGATATCCACGCTGGAGACCTTCGCGGGGGAAAGCGCGGATGCCACGTACAGCGCCGGGTCCTCGTTCCACTGGATGACGTCGACGCGTTCGTTATGCAGCTCGTCCACCACCATGCGGACGCGGGAGCCCTTCGGGCCCACGCAGGCGCCCACCGGGTCCAGGCGCGGCTCGCGCGAGTACACGGCGACCTTGCTGCGCGCACCGGGCTCGCGGGCGATGGACTTGATCTCCACCAGACCGTCGTAGACCTCGGGGACCTCCACCTCGAACAGGCGGCGGATCAGGTCGGGATGCGTGCGGGACACGATGATGGCCGGACGCGTCTGCTCGCCGCGGGCGCGGGTTTCCTCGGACAGCGGGTCGCGCACGTCGATGATCAGCAGCTTCAGGCGCTGGTTGTGGCGGTAGCGTTCGTTGCCCGGACGCTCGTTGCGCTCGTTCGGGTACTTCTTGCGGTCGTAATGCGGCAGCTCCGCTTCCACGCCGTCGCGGATCTTGATGATCGTGAAATCGGGCGTCTCCTGCAGCACCGTGCCGGTGACCAGGTCGCCGATGCGGTCGCGGAACTCCTCGTAGATGCTCTGCTGGGCGGCTTCGCGAATGATGGAGTTGATGACGCTCTTCGCGTTCTGGGCGGCGAAACGGCTCACGTTGTCGGGCGTGACGTCGCGCTCTTCGAATTCCGCATATTCGCCGGTCTCCGGATCGGGCTCGCCCACGGGAACCATCTCGTAGACGTAGATCTTGCCCGTCTCGCGGTCGATGATGACGCGGGCATCCCATTCCAGATTCAGAATGTGCTGATAGCTCTTTGCCAGAGAATCCTCGAGCCTCTCAATGAGGTAGAACTCGTCGATGCGGCGCTCGTGGGCCAGTGCCTGAAGCGCCTCTACCAGTTCAGAAGCCATTCTGTTCCTTCCTCTCGCTTGCACGCGGCATCGCAGGGCAAAGCCGCGGATCATCCTGCTCTTGTGCCGCTAACTGAAATCTACTTGGCCTTTGACATGGGCCTTCTTGATGGTGTCGTACGGAATGCGCTCCGTGCGGCCATCGATCTCCAGCAGCACGTCCGTACCGTCCGTGCCCGCCAGCTTCCCGGTCCATTTGCCCCGGCCGTCGTAGGGTTCCGCCAGGATGAGCACCGCCGTCTCCCCCGCGAAGCGCTGGAAATGCTCCAGCGTGCGCAGCGGGCGGTCGATGCCCGGGGAGGAGACTTCCAGCGTGTAGGCGCCGGGGAACGGGTCCAGCTCGTCCATGATCCGGTTCACCCATTCCTGCGCGCTTGCCAGCTCGTCGAAGCTGACTCCGCCGGGCGTGTCGATGTACACGCGGATCGTAGGCGCCTTGCGGGCACCGACGACCTCCACGGACACGATCTCCACACCCGATGCCTCCGCCGTGGGAAGCAGCGCCTGAAGCAGCTGGTTTTCCTTTGCGGTGAGCACATCTCCTCCTTCGATGTTCGCCCTACAAACAAAAGAAGCGGGTTATACGCCCACTTCCTTCATAAACCGTACATATTCAGCAGCAATACCTGTTGCGAAACTATTTATATCATAGAAGGCAGGTAAATCAAAACCACGCACCCGGGCGTGCATCACCTCTCCATATGCTTCCGCCGCTTCAGGGCCAAGGCAAATCCGTGCAAATAAACAGCCGGCAGGACACATTGCCCTGCCGGCTGTTCGCGACATTTTCACCGTGCCGTGCGTTCGCGGGATGCCCGCGGCGCTGTGCCTAGGCCTCCGGGAAGAACACGCCGATCTCGCGCTGGGCGGACTCGACGGAATCGCTGCCGTGGATGACATTCTCATCGACGGTCAGGCCGAAGTCGCCGCGTATCGTGCCGGGGGCAGCCTCGGCGCAGTTCGTGGCACCCATCAGCGAACGGCACTTCGCCACGGCGCCCTCGCCGGAGATGACCATCTTCACCACAGGGCCGCTGGTGATGTACGAGATCAGGCCATCGTAGAACGGCTTGCCCTCGTGCTCGGCATAGTTCGCCTTCGCCTGCTCGGGCGTCACGCGGGAAAGCTCCATGCGCTCGATGGTCAGGCCGGCGCGCTCGAAGCGGTTGATAATCTCGCCGATGTGGCCGTTGGCAACGCCGTCGGGCTTGATCATGGAGTAGGTCTTTTCGATGGCCATATTGTTTGTTCCTTTCGTTTTTGAATGGCTCTCTATTCATACCGGGTCCGGGACGAACAACCCGCCCCGGACCCGGGAATGATCGTTGGCTGCTAGCTCTCGCTGGCGAAGCTGAGCTCGATGTTGTCGATCTTCCAGCCGATGAAATCGCGCGTGAACGAGATGGCGTACTGCACGGTGCCTCCCTGCGAGGTGGTGGTGGACGCGTAGACGGTGGAGCTGTTCATGGAGCGGTCCACGCCGTCGATGGTCACGTTGTCCGTCTGGATGAGCGGCGCCACCAGGTTCTCGGCCGTGTTCTGGTCAACGGACGACGCGAACAGCGACATGGAACCGGACGGGTTCGAGAACAGCTGCTTCGTCATGTCCTCCTGCGTGGGATAGCCGTAGCCCTGCGTGTAGGCGAACGCACCGCCCGCCACGAGCAGCGCCACGATGATGAGCAGCGTGATCAGGATCTTGCGGCCGATATGGCGGCTCTTGCGCTCCTTCTTCGCCACGTCGCGGCTCCACTGCTCCAGCTCCTCGTCGCTGGCCGTGAAGAACCGGTCGTCCTCTTTGCCGCCGATGGGCGCTTCGGCCGCCGGGGTGTCGATGACCTGCGTGGCCTGGCTGGCCATCTCGTCCGGGGCGTCGTCGTACAGGCCGCCCAGCTCGTCGGCCTCGGGCGTCATGACGTCGATGCCGGACGTGTCGGTGCCTTCCTGCACCTGCTTGATATCGATGACGGCCGTGCCGGTGGAGACCATGGCGATGGCGCGTTGGTAGTCCACGCTGGCGGCATCGTTCAGGAAATACGTCTTGTCGGCCAGCGCGTTCTCGAACGCGCTGATGGCCTTCTGGAACTGGTTGTTCGCCACGTAGGCCTGGCCCAGGTTCGCGTACAGCTTGTTGCGCGTGGCGGGCGACATGTCGAACTGCAGCGCGCTTTCGTACGACGTCACGGCATCGGCCGGACGGTTCAGCGCCATGAAGCACACGCCCAGGTTCAGCAGGGCCTTCGTGGGATCAGGGTTCGCGGAATCCAGTGCCGCGGAACGGTAGGCCGCGCCGGCTTCGGCGGACTTGCCCAGGCGCAGCAGCGCATTGCCCATGCCCAGGTACGCCTTGTACGGCGTGGCATAGCGGTTGTCGGACACGGCCACCTCGAAGTAGCGGACGGCGTCCTCGTAATCGTGCAGCTTCGCATAGCACATGCCCAGATTGCAGTTCACGGCGCCCATGTCGTCATAGGCTTCGTCGCCCGTGGCCTGCGCGAACGAGTGGATGGCCTCGTTGTAGTCCCCCAGGCGCACCAGGCAGTTGCCGATGTGGTGGTACAGCAGGCCGGTCTCGCCGGGTTGGATGGGGCTGTCCGGATCCTCCAGGCAGTCCGTGAAGCCCTTCAGGGCCGCGGCGTAATCCTTGTCGGCATATGATGCGGTGGCATTTTCGAATAGTACGTTGTTCATATGACCCTTCTGTCTTTCCCCCTTGACCGATACGCTATGCCCCATGGGCTGCGGCGTCGATCTGCGCCTGGTCGACATGCTCTATCTCTATGGACTCGATGGCGTCGCCGGCGCGCAAGGCATGGACGACATCCAGACCTTCGACGGTCTGGCCGAATACCGTGTATTCCGGATCGAGGAACGGCTGTTCGCCCAGGCAGAAGTAGAACTGCGACCCCGCCGTGTCATAGCCCATGCCCCGGGCCATGGCAAGCGAGCCATCGAGATGGCGGTTGTTCGGGTTCACGGAGAACTCCTGCCGGATCTCGTACCCCGGGCCGCCGCTTCCGATGCGGGTGAACGCCTGGCCCATGGAGACCTCGCGCACCTCCTGCTCCGTGGCTTCGCGGGTGTACGGATCGCCGCCCTGAATGACGAAGTTCGGCACGTAGCGATGGAACTTCAGACCGTCATAGAAGCCCTTGGAAGCCAGTTCCACGAAGTTGCCCACATGGATGGGGGCGTCCGTACCGGCCAGCTGGACGCGGATGACGCCCTTCGGCGTGGTGATCTTCGCAACCTCCCGGCCCGTGGGCTTGTACCGCGGTTCGTAAAGCGCCATTGCCTGTATGCACCTCCGTCTCGCAAACACAATAACGCGGTCAATTATAGGGTATTATTGGGCGCGCTAGAGCAAGCACCTGCAACTGCACATAAAAGGATTCCCATGGCAAACAAGCGAAACGGCACATCGGCGAAAGCGAATCGCAGCCGCACGGCGCCGAACGGCGGCGCAACGGACGCAAGGCGGCCCCTGCGGCGCGAGACCATCCATATCGACGCCCTCACCTACGGGCCCGCGGGCATCGGGCGCACGGCCGACGGCAAGGCGGTCTTCATCGAACGCACGGCGCCCGGGGACACGGTCGTGGCGGACATCGTGCGCGAGAAGCCCTCGTTCTGCGAGGGCGTGCTGGTGAGCGTGGAGCAGCCCGGCGCCTGCCGCGTGCAGCCGCGCTGGTACTCCCCCGCGCTGGCCAGCGTGGCGCCGTGGGGCCACATCGCCTACCCCGCGCAGCTGGCCGCGAAACGGGACAACCTCGTGGGCGCGCTGACGCGCATCGCGAAGCTGGACGCCGCCCAGGCCGACCGCCTGGTGGCCGACACCGTGCCCAGCAAGCGCCAGACCGGCTACCGCAACAAGCTTGAGCTGGGATGCCGCACAGGCGAGAACGGCCTGCTGGAGGTGGGCTTCCACCAGGAGAAGACGCATACGCTGGTGGCCATCGACACCGTGCCGCTGGCGTGCAAGGGCATCGAGCGCGCGCCGCGGGCGCTGCGCGGCTGCCTGCGTTTCGTGCAGAAGACGAACGACCTGGGGCTGTTCCGCATCGGCATCCGCCGCAGCCTGCGCACCGGCGACACGGAGGTGGCGCTGTGGACGGAGCCGGGGCCGTTCCCGCGGTCCCTGGCCGTGAAGGTGCTGCGCGATTCCCTGAAACCCACGAGCATCGTCCGCGTCATCGCCGATACCGGGAAGAGCCGCCGCGTGAAGAACGTCGAGGCGCTGTGGGGCAAGGGCTGCTGGGAGGAGCAGCTGGGAGAATGCCGCTTCAAGGTCAGCGCGCCCAGCTTCTTCCAGGTGAACACGGAGCAGGCCGAGACGCTGGTGCAGCTGGTCATGGACGGCCTGGACGTGAAGCGCGGCGACTTCGTGGCCGACCTGTACTCCGGCGTGGGAACGTTCGGCGTCCCCATGGCGAAGCGCGGTGCGGACGTGGTGGCCGTGGAAAGCTCCGGCCCGGCCGTGCGCGATCTGCGCCGCAACGCGGATCTTAACAACGTGACGATCGAATGCATCGGCGGCGATTCCGCGCGCGAGCTTCCCGACTTGGGCGAGCTGGACGCGCTGGTGGTGGATCCGCCGCGCGCCGGCCTGGCGGAGACGGTGCCCGCGGACATCGCGGCCGCGAATCCGTCCCGCGTGGCGTATGTCAGCTGCGACCCCGCGACGTTCGCCCGGGACATCGCCCGCTTCGCGGAGGCGGGCTACGAGCTTCGCTCCGCCGTGCCCGTGGACCTGTTTCCGCAAAGCTATCATGCGGAAACCGTCGGGTTGCTGGAAAGGCGCTCGTCAATCCGCTAGCATGGGGCTTCTACGGCACGTGCGCGCCAGAGCGCCGCAGCGCCGGCAGCCGCATCGGATCCGCACGCGCGGACCGCATACCTGCGGCGCACTCAATTACGCAATCCCCGAAAGAGAAGGTATCCCGTGACCCAGAACAGCAAACAGGAAATAGATCCGCGCGCCTGCGCCCTGGTTGCCGCCCAGGCAGCCGACGAGCTGAAGGCGACGGACCTGGTGGTGCAGGAAGTGGGCAAGCTCATGTCCTCCACCGAGTATTTCGTCATCGCCACGGCGCGCAACAACCGCCAGGTGGACGCCATCATCGACCGCGTGGAGGAGAAGCTGCGCAAGGAGAAGGGCGTCAAGCCCCTGCATACGGAAGGCGTGGAGGACGGCACGTGGGCGCTGCTGGACTACGGCAGCTTCATCGTGCATGTGTTCCAGCCCGAGGCGCGCGATTACTACCGCCTGGAAAGCCTGTGGAACGACGCGCCCATCGTCGACCTGAAGGAGGCCGGCATCACGGACATGGAGTACTCCGACCGCATCGCGAAGCTGATGGAGCACGCCGGCATCGAACGATAGCCCCTGCCCGCAGCGCGCTTCGGCGCACGCCTCGCTTTTCAGCGCCTGCTTCGGGCGCCTCCCCTACTGCGCCCGGCGGATGGCGCACGCATCCGTGAGGGAACCCGTATCCCTCACGGAAAGGATCTCCTGCTCCGCCTGTCGGATGGTCTGGACGAACGCCACCTGATCGCCGTAATTGTTGCGGTTCTCCGCCGCCAGCACGGGATAGATGCGCCGGAACACGGCGCTGGCGCCGCCCGACGGCTCCAACACGACGAGCGGCTTGCCGCAGACGATGGCAGCCGTCTGCTCCATGAGCGTGCCCCAATTGCCCTCCAGGCTCACCACGACATCCGCATCGTCCACCAGCGGCACGGACCGCATCAGCAGGCGCGCATAGGCGCCCTCATGGCCGGCATCCAGGAACACATGGCGCGTGAAACCCTCCTGCGGATGGCCGTACACTTCGCGGTCCTCCTCCGCGTTATGCGCCGGCGAATAGCCCACGGACACGCCGCCGGCTTGCGCGCATGCCTTCGCCACCAGCAGCGGATACCCCCAGCAGCTGCCCGTCAAGAGCTGGATGCCCTCACGGGCAAGCCAGGCACCCATGCCCTCGATGGCGCTCCGCTGCCCGTCCGTCAGGTCCTTCGCCAGATGGGACCCGCCGATCACCGCGCACTTCATACCGCTTCCTTTCCCGTTTCCCGACAGCGCCGGGCCCTTGCCCGCGCCATCGGCGCCGCCGCCGTGCAGCGGGGCACGAAAATAGCGGCCGCCTTTCGGCAGCCGCCCGAACTTCTCCGATTATCGCGTTACTCGTTCCCCATGGCGCGCTCTGCAGCCATCCAGTCGCCCGGTTGGGGCTCCAGCTGGGACGGCGCCTCGAAGCTGGAACGCGCGCGCTGGTGCGAACCCAGCTGCAGGCGGTACACCAGGTGGTTCCACAGCTCGGCCGTCTGCGGATGCACCAGGCGGTTCTGGTTGATCAGGAACTCGTAGACGTTCTTGAATGCCAGGAAGTACAGCTCCTCCAGGCTCACCTTGCCCACGGCGTTGCGCACGGATTTCACGCGCTTGTAGCTGCGGCCGGGCTCGATAAGGTCCGCGATGTAGACCACCATGTCCAGCGGCGTCATGTTGCGGGCGCCCTGCGTATGGCGCGAGATGGCCTGCAGCACATCCGCGTCCAGCTCCGGATAGTCGCGGCCCAGGACGGCTGCGCCCGTGGGACCGTGCAGCAGGTACGGCATGTCCGTGACCACCAGCGGATCGATGTCCAGGCCGAATTCCGTCACGCGCTCGCGCGCCTCGTCCAGGGACAGGGCCTTGTCCCAGTCGTGCAGCAGGCCCGCCATGCGCGCCTTCTTCTCGTCCACGCCGTAGATCTCGGCCAGCTCCACCGCCGTCTTCGCAACGCGCTTGCTGTGCTCGTAGCGATCGGGCTTCACGCGCTTCTTCAGCTGCTTCTTCATGGCCTTGTAGTTCTCGTCTCCGTAAACATCCTTGCTCATGAAAATCAATCCTTACCTATTCGGTTCGGGGATGCGGCTCGTCCGTTTCCCCGTGCTTTATATGCGAACGGTACAACCCTAAGCGGTCGATGCGCTCCCGCACCGGTTCCGAGACCAGGTAGCGGATGGAGCGCCCTTCGGCAACGCAGCGGCGAATCATGCTGGAAGACACGCTGAATCCGGGAATCTCCTGGTAGATGACCCCCAGATGCGTCTGCGCCTCGATATCGTCGCGCAGCTTCCGGTCCAGCACGTAACCCGGACGCGTCAGCGCCACGAACTGCGCCAGCCCCGGCATCTGATCGACGGACCGCCATTTGCCAATGCTCATGATAGCATCAGCGCCCGTGATGAAGAAGAGCTCCACGTTGCCCGGATAATGCGCCCGCAGCTGCTTGAGCGTGTCGATGGTGTACGTGTCGCCCCCGCGGTCGATCTCCAGGCTGCTGACATCGAAATGCGGGTTGTCCTCCACGGCCAGGCGGCACAGTTCCAGGCGCACGGCGGGCGGCGTCACGTTGCGGTCCTTCTTGAACACCGGCACGCCGGCCGGCAGGAAGATGACCGCATCCAGGCGCAGCGCCTCGCGCACGTGCTCCGCCGCCGCCAGATGGCCGATGTGGATCGGGTCGAACGTGCCGCCGAAGATGCCCAGCCGGTACCGGCGCGCGGCATGCTCCCGCCCCAGATCATCGAATCGCTTGCAGATCTCCATGGGAATCGCCTGCCGTTCTCCCTCTCCCCTGCGCCGCCGTGCCGCTAGCGCACCTGGCCGTTGCCGCGCAGCAGGTACTTCGTGGTGACGAGCGCGTCCAAGGCGAACGGCCCGCGGACATGCATCTTCTGCGTGGAGATGCCGATTTCGGCACCCAGGCCGAATTCGCCGCCGTCCGTGAACCGGGTGGACGCGTTCCAATAGACCGCCGCCGCATCCACGGATGCCAGGAACTTCTCCGCATCCATCTGGTTCTCCGTCACGATGCACTCCGAATGGCCCGTGCCGTGCGCGTTGATGTGCTCTATGGCCTCGTCTTCGTTCTCCACCGTCTTGATGCTGATGATGAGGTCCAGGTACTCCGTGTCCCAATCCTCATCCGTTGCCGGCAGCACGGTAACGCCGCAAGCCGCGCCCGCATCGCGCACGGCCTGGTCGCCGCGAATCTCCACACCCTCGTCGGAGAGCTCCGGAAGCAGCGCGGCATACAGCGAACCGGCGATGGAGGCATCCGCCAGCACGTTCTCGATGGCGTTGCACACGCCCGGCCGCGAGCACTTCGCGTTCAGGATGATGTTCACGGCCTGGTCGATGTCCGCCGGATCGTGCACGTAGACGGTGTTGTTACCCGTGCCCGTCTCGATGACCGGCACGGTGGCCGTCTCCACGCAATGGCGGATGAGCCCCGCACCGCCGCGCGGGATGAGCAGGTCGACCACGCCGCGCATGCGCAGCAGCTCATCCGTGGCCGCATGGTCCGTGCTGCCGATCATCGTGATGCAATGCTCGGGCAGCCCCTGGGCCACCGCCGCCTGCCGCAGCACCTCCGCGATGGCGACGTTCGAATGCACAGCGGAGCTGCCGCCGCGCAGGATGCAGGCGTTGCCGGCCTTCAGCGCGATGCCCGCGGCGTCCGCCGTCACGTTCGGGCGCGCCTCGTAGACCATGGCCACGACGCCCATGGGCACCGTGACCAGCTCCAGGTCGACGCCGGAATCCAGCGTGCGCTTCTCGCGCACGACGCCCACCGGGTCCGGCAGCGCCGCCAGGTCCTCCAACGCCGTCGCCATGCCGTCGATGCGGCCCCCGTCAAGCTGCAGGCGGTCGAGCTTCGGGGCGCTCAGGCCGTCCTTGCGCGCCGCCTCCATGTCGACGGCGTTCGCCGCCAGGATCTCCTCCGTATGCTCGCGCAGTGCCGCCGCCATGCTCCGCAGCGCCGCATTGCGCACATCCTCGGAAGCGGCGGCCATCTTGCCGGCCGCCTCCTTCGCCTGAAGCGCCAACTGCCGAACCGTCATCTCTGCCATGAGGTTGCCCCCTTACGTTCGCTATCCTTCACGCCGTTCTTCCCTGACAGCGTAACAGAACCCGCGTGCGGATTTGTTAAGGAGCCATGTCGCAGGGCGCTATTCGACGGACTTCAGGCTCTCCACCATGTCTATGCGGTCCAGCTTGAACTTCATGGCGAAGCTCACGACGGCCGCGAACGCCATGCTCAGCGCGAACGCCAGGACGAACGAGAGCGCATGGATGTCCCGCCCGAACATCACGACGTCCACCTCCGCCGTCGTGACCACGAACGCCTCCAGGTAGATGCCCAGCACCAGCCCGACGAGCGCGCCGATGGCGGCGATGATCATGGTCTCGCGGAAGATGTACGCGCTCACCTCGCGGGACGTGAATCCCAGCACCTTCAACGTGGCTATCTCGCGGACGCGCTCCCCGATGTTGATGTTCGTCAGGTTGTACATGACCACCAGCGCCAGCAGCGCGGCGGCCACGATGAGCACGACGACCACGGCGTTCACGGAACCGAGCGCGTTGCGGTAGTAGGCGATGGCGTCGTCGACGGAGCTCACCGTTGTCACGCCCGGCACGTTCTGCAGCGCCGCCGTCACCCGATCCGCCTCGGACGAGTCCGCATCCTGCGCCTCCACGGCCAGCGTCGTGTTGTATGAGGGATCTTCGCCGAACACCTGGCGGTAATACGCCGGCGTCATGATGACGGGAGGCGTCACGTAGTACTCCGCCACTGCGCCCACTTTCACCTGGTAGCCGTCCCCGACGGCGTTGCCCACGGCATCCGTCTCGTACAGCGTGACGGTATCGCCCGGCTTCACGCCCAGCTGGTCCGCCAGCTTCTCGGCGAACACCGCGGAGTCGTCATCCAGCGCCACGGGCTGCTGCGATGCGCGCTCGCGCAATGTAAGGTACTGCGACGCGAACGTCTGAGGATCTTTCGGCACCATCAGCGTCATGCGGTATTCCTTGCCGTCCGTGCTGCCGCCCGCAGGCGCCTTGCCCACCAGCGTGCGGGACGCAACATCCGTATGCGACGAGTACACCGCCGCATTCGAAAGCAGCTTCTCGGCCCTCGCGCGGTCCGCAGCGCTCTGGTTGTCGCCGTACGTCACCGTGGTCCGGTAGTGCGCGATGGGCCCGTAATGCTTGTCGATGATGTCGTTGATGGAATCGTGCAGGCCGAACCCGGTCAGCAGCAGCGCCGTGCAACCGGCGATGCCCACCACGGCCATGAAGAAGCGGCGCTTGTAGCGGAAGATGTTGCGCGCCGTGACCTTCCAGAGGAACGACAGGCGCTTCCATATGAATCCCGCCCGCTCCAGCAGGATGCGCTTGCCCGGCTCGGGCGCGCGCGGCAGCATGAGCAGCGCCGGCGTTTCGCGCAGCGTGGAATACGAGGCGATGGCCGTGGCCGCCAGGATGATGCCGATGGACAGGCCGGCGGACAGCGCCGCGATGCCGGCGTCGATGGGCGTCGGACGCAGCGGCACCTCGTATACGATGCCGTACGCCTCCATGATGAACCAGGGCAGGAACTGCGACAGCACCGCGATGCCCAGCACGCAGCCCGCGCCGCTGGCCAGCAGCGCATACAGGAGGTAGCGGGCCGCGATGACGCCGTTCGGATAGCCGAGCGACTTGTACGTGCCTATCAGCTGGCGGTCCTCCTCCACCATGCGCGTCATGGTGGTCAGCGCCACAAGGGCCGCCACCAGGAAGAACACGAACGGGAACACGGTGGCGATGCGGTCGATGCGCTCCGCGTCGGACAGGAAGCTCTCCGCGCCCTGGTTCTTGTGGCGGTTCAGCACGTAGATATCGGGTGCCTTCAGCGCATCCACTTTCTTCTGCGCCGCATCCAGCTTGCGCTTCGCACCTGCCAGCTTCGCCCGCGCCTTCTGCTTCTGCGTGCGGTATGCGGCGCTGCCGTCCCGGTATTTCCCACGGGCCTGCGCCAAGTCGGCAGAGGCCTTATGCAGCTTCGCCTGCCCCGCCGCTATGCGCTTCTCGGCCGTATCCAGCTTCTTCGCGCTTGCATCGAGCTTCGCCTGCGCAGCGGCAATGCGCTCGTTGGCGGACGCCCGCTTCGCATCCAGCGTGCGCTGCGCCTGCTGGATCTGCGCGCTGCCGGAGCCGATCTTCGCCCGGGCCGCCTTGATCTTCGCTTGCGCCGCCGCGATCTTGCCCGCGCCCTCCTCCATCTGCGCGCGGGCCTGCGCAATCTGCGTTCGGGCGGCCTGCGCCTGCGCCGATGCCGCATCTATTTTGGCCTGGGCCTGCGCGAATGCCGCCTGCTGCTCTTCCGTCGCACCGCCGGCCGCCTGGGCAGCCGCCCGGGCCGCGTCAAGCTGCGCCTGCTGCTGCCTTATCTGCGCCTCGCCTTCGGTCAGCGTGCGCTCCTTCTCATCCAATGCCGCGGTCTGCTTCTTCAACTGAGCCGTCTGGGCCTCCACCTTCGCAGCCTGCTTCTCCAAAGCCGCGGACTTCTTCTCCAGCTGCGCGCGCTTCCCGTCAAGCGTCTTCTGCGCCTGCGCCAGCTGCCGTTTCGCCTTGCTCTTCTGCCGGGCAAGCTTCTGCATGCCCTCCCGGTAGCTCTTCTTCCCGTTCGCCAGCTTCGTACGGCTCGACGCGAGCTTCGCGGCGGAGGCATCCAGCTTCTTCTGGCCGGAATCGATCTTCTTCTTCGCGCGGTCCAGCTTGCGCTTCGCAGCCGCCAGCTTCGCGTCCGCCTTCGCCTTCTGCGTGCGATACCTGTCCCACGACTTGTCCAGCTCGTCCTGCGCCTGGTGTTTCAGGTCGCTCACGCGCGCCGCCGCCAGGACGCCGCCCTCGTCTTCGATGCGCTGCTGCACCGTCTTCACGGCATCGTCGTATGCATCCGCGGAGCAATCAAGGGCGGACGCGCCCGCCACGCGCACGAATGCGCCCGTGTAGGGCATATCGCTTGCGAACGCGCCCGCCGTCACGTACATATAGTCGTCCACTTCGCCGTTGCCCAGCGATGTGGTTCCGAACGACCCCGTGTAGACGTAATACGGCGAGCGGACAAAGCCCACCACCTTGAATTTCTTATGCGAGAACACCTGGTCCAGATCCTGCGTGGACTCCGACAGCGTGATGGTGTCGCCGATGGAGACGGGCTTGTCCAGCACGGCGGCGTCGCTCACGACGCACTCGTCGGGAGCGTCGGGCCATTCCCCCTCCACCAGGATCGGCCGGTTCATATAGCCGGCGTCGTTGGAATCCGCGCTGAACCCGGACGACGTATCCGACGCCTTCGCGGCATCCGCATCCAGCTCGTTCACGCGGAACGTGTCCCTGCCGCTGCCGTTCACCGCCGCAAGCACGTCGGCCTGGCGTTCGGGCGTCACCTGTTCGACGCCCTCTATGGCCGCGATGCGCTGTATATCCGCATCCTCGAAGCCGGTCGTGGAGACCACGCGAAGGTCGGCCATGTTCGTGCCGTCGAAGTACGCATCGGCAGCCAGGCGCATATCCGGCGCCGTCATGCGCAAGCCGGCATAGAAGCCCGCTCCCAGCGCCGCGATGATCAGCAGCGCCGCGAAGCGTCCCACGTTCTTCAGGACGGAACGGCGGAAGTCTTTCCAGAACGCGCTCATGACGGCCCGCCTGCTCCCGGGCATGCGAACGCCGGGCACATGCGTGCGAAGATTTCCGCGGAAACGGATGGTCTTTCAGCCGATGCGCGCATCTGCCTGCTACCAATCCAGCGTATCCGCCGAGGCGGGATGGCTGTTGCGCTCCACCGATACGGCGCGGCCGCCGTTCACGCGGATGACGCGGTCCGCAATGGCGCAGAACGCCTGGTTGTGCGTGACCAGCACCACGGTGCAGCCCGTTGTGCGGCAGGTATCCTGCAACAGCTTCAGAATCGCCTTGCCGGTAAGGTAATCCAGCGCGCCGGTGGGTTCGTCGCACAGCAGCAGCTTCGGATTCTTCGCCAACGCGCGCGCAATGGCCACGCGCTGCTGTTCGCCGCCCGAAAGCTGCGCCGGGAAGTTGTCCGCACGGTCCGCAAGGCCCACGCGCGCCAGCACGTCTTCGGCCGGCAGCGGATTCTTGCAGATCTGGCTTGCCAGCTCCACGTTCTCCAGCGCCGTGAGATTCTGCACCAGGTTGTAGAACTGGAACACGAATCCGATGTCGTAACGCCGGTAGGCCACCAGCTGCTTCGCATCGAAATCGCTCACGACCCGCCCATCCAGCACCACCTTGCCGGACGTGCAGGTATCCATGCCGCCCAGCATGTTCAGCAGCGTCGTCTTCCCGGAGCCCGACGGGCCCACGACCACCGCAAGCTCGCCCTTCTCCACGGAAAACGACATGCCGTCCAAGGCCGCGACCTCGACCTGGCCCGTGCGGTAGATCTTCCGCACGTCTTCGAAGAGCACGAACGACATCCCCATCACCTCCGCACGAGTCCTCCTACGTACGATGATATAGGAGCATGCGCCGTTTTCTGCGGCAATTCCGCCTTCCGCTTTCATCGACGAATTTCATCGGTCGCCCGCGCACGCTTCCCATCAGGCGGTTTATATCGCGCAGTACATCGTGAGAGAAACGAGTGAGCCCCACGCAAGCAGCCGGCGGCATGATGGCGGCATCGCCTGCCGAGGCGCAGCCGCAGGGCCCCTCGGCGACCTCTGCCATGCATTCCCGTCCGAAAGGAGGCACCATGTTCCCTTCGTCCCTTGCAAAGCCGCTTGCCGTGCTGCTCATTGCCGGCGCAGTGGCGTGCGGAACGGCCCTCGCTCCGCCCCACCAGGCCCATGCGTGTGGGAGCAAGCCGGTCATGACGACCGTGAGAAGCGGCGCATACACGTTCAAGGTGTACAAGCCGAAAACGCGCCAGTGGGTCCTTGGCGGGCCGAATTACCGCTATCAGGCCGCGCTCGTGAAAGTGAATCGGAAAAACGCGAAGAGCTACACCATACCGCGGGCCGTGCGATGGAAAGGACGCTTCTACCATGTGACGGAGATAGACGGCGACCCGTTCAAGGCGTGCAGGAAGGCACGGCGCATCTACGTGAATGCCGCCCTTGCCTACATCGAGGACCTGACGTTCTGGAGATGCGACCGGCGGCACGTGAAGCTCTTTGTTTGGAATTGCGGGACGTACGACTACCTGCTCGGCGGCAGCACGGCGCTCATCCAGTAGGCGGCCGTGCTGCCGGGTCGTACGGGCCGGAAAGGCCCCGCTGCGGGCAAGCCGATCCCGCTATTCGAACACGATGAGCTCGTCGCGGTGCACCAGCGGGCGATCCGCCAGATGCGCCAGCAGGCGGTTGCCCTCCAATTCGCGCTGCGTGCGCCCGCAGGCAAGGCGCGCCTCGTCGCTCGAGGCGCCCACCCTGCCGCGCGCGAACAGATAGCCGTGCGCATCGACGATATCGACGACGTCGCCCTCTTCGAAATCGCCGCCTATCTCCACGGCGCCCACGGGAAGCAGCGAGCTTCCGCGCTGCACCAGCGCCTGGCGCGCACCGTCGTCGACGACGATGGAGCCGCGGGCCGTGTCGCCCAGCGCGATCCACAGCTTGCGCGGCGTGATCTCGTGCGGGGCGGATGAGCTTTCGAACCGCGTGCCGACTGCCCGGCCCGCCGCGATATCCGCCAGCGCATGCGCGCGCCGGCCATGGCAGATGGTCAGGGGAATGCCCGCGGTCAGCAGCACGCGCGCGGCGCGGATCTTCGTGATCATGCCGCCGCTGCCCTGTTTCGTGCCGGGTCCTTCTGCCATGGCCATGATGTCCGGGCCGATGGATTCGACGCGGGAAATAAGATGCGCATCGTCATGCGTGGACGGATTCTTGTCGTAGAGCCCGTCGATATCGCTGAAGATCACCGCCTCGTCCGCTTTCACCAGGCACGCGACCAGGGCGCACAGCGTGTCGTTGTCGCCGAAGCGGATCTGCTCGACGGAGACGGTATCGTTCTCGTTGATGATGGGAACCACGTTCAGCTCCAGCAGGCGCAGCAGCGTATCGCGGGCATGCAGGTACGAGGAGCGGTGCTTCGTGTCGTTGCGCGTCAGCAGGATGCTGGATGCCAGCAGGCCCTCGTCCGCGAACGCCTCGGAATAGCGCCGCGACAGCTCGATGGTGCCCACGGATGCCGCGGCCTGCAGGGTCGGCGTATCCGACGGGCGCTCCTCCATGCCCAGGGCCTCCAGCCCGCACGCGATGGAGCCGCTCGTCACCACGATGGGCTTCACGCCCTGCGCGCGCAGGGCGGCCAGCTGGGACGCGAAATCCTGCAGATATGCGGCATCGATGCGCCCGGCGGCGTCCGTGAGCGTCGAAGTGCCCACCTTCACCACCAGCACGCGCTCCGCTGCGTTTCCGGCATCGGAGGTCGTTGCGGCCCCCATCTGCTGCTCGACGTTGCTCACTCTTCGTCCAATCCCTCGAATTCGTCCTCATGCGTCAGCGGCGACTCGTACTCGAACGCCATCTCCAGGATGCGGACCTCGTCGCCGTCGCGTGCACCGGCCTTCAGCAGGGCGCGGTCGACACCCATGCGCTTGAAGCGGTGCTGCAGGAACGAGATGGCTTCCTCGTTGTCCCAGTCCGTCTGGATGACCATGCGCTCCACGGCCGGTCCCGTGACGCGGAACACGCCGTCTGAGAGCTTCTTCACCTCGAACTTGCGATCGCGCTGCTGGCGCTTGAGCTCCCACACGGCCTCGTACGGCTGCTCCTCGGCCTTGCGCTTCTCGGCCGCCTCGGCACGCAGGACGGCGACCTTCGCGCCGATGGCCTCCTTCAACTGCTCGATGCCCTTGCCGGTCACCGCACTCGTGCAGTACAGCTTCGGGTCCAGGGGGCTCTCGGCGAACTCGTCGCCGCCCGCTGCGGCGATGGAGTCCTCCTTCACGGCCGCTGCCAAGCGCTTCACGGCGTCTTCCGTGCCGGGCACGTCCGTCTTGTTCGCCACCACGATGGCGGGGCGCTTCGCCAGCTCTTCGGCATACAACCGCAGCTCGTTGTTGATGATGCGGTAGTCCTCCACGGGATCGCGGCCCTCGTAGCCGCCCGTGATATCCACCACATGCACCAGCAGCGCGGAGCGCTCGATATGGCGCAGGAACTCATGGCCCAGGCCCTTGCCCTCATGGGCGCCCTCGATGAGGCCGGGCACATCGGCGATGACGTAATCGGATTCCTTCGCGCGCACCATGCCCAGATTCGGCACGAGCGTGGTGAACGGATAGTCCGCGATCTTCGGGCGGGCGGCGGAAAGCCGCGAGATGATGGAGCTCTTGCCCGCCGACGGCATGCCCACCAGGGCCACATCGGCCATCAGCTTCATCTCCATCTCGATCCACACCTCTTTGGCCGGCTCGCCCAGTTCGGCGAACGCAGGGGCGCGGCGCGTGGGCGTGGCGAAATGGATGTTGCCGCGGCCGCCTACGCCGCCCTTCGCCACGATGACGCGCTCGCCATCGTGCGTCAGGTCGGCAATGAGCTCGCCCAGCTCGTCCGTCTCGGGATCCACCTGATGCACCACCGTGCCCAGCGGCACTTTCAGCACCAGGTCCTCGCCATCGGCGCCGTGCATGCGGCTGCCCTTGCCGTGCATGCCGCGCGTTGCCTTGAAATGATGTTTGAAACGGTATTCGACCAGCGACGAAACGCTGCCGTCGGCCTCCAGGATCACGTCGCCTCCGCGGCCGCCGTCGCCGCCGTCGGGACCGCCCTTCGGCACATGCGCCTCGCGGCGGAAGCTCATGCAGCCCGCGCCGCCGTCGCCGCCCTTCACTTGAATGCGCACTCTATCGATGAACATTGGATACGCCCCCCTTTGCCATAGCGAACGCAACGGGCCTTCGCATGAAGGGGCGGCACCGCACGCCGTACCCGGCGCCGCACGTGCCTGCCCCGATGAAACGATATTTCGCCGTTGCCGGCGAACGGGGCGCATGCCCCCTTTGCCGACAACTTGCCATTATATAAAAGAAAGCCCCCTGTAACAGGAGGCTTCCCAACCGTATATGAACCGATTCGGCTATTCGGCCGGACGGACATGCACCTTGCGCTTCACGCCGTTCGTGAACTCGACCTTGCCGTCGCACAGGGCGAACAGGGTGTCGTCCTTGCCGCGACCGACATTCTCACCGGGATGAAAATGCGTGCCGCGCTGGCGGACCAGGATGTTGCCTGCAGTGACAGCCTCGCCGGCGAAACGCTTCACGCCCAGACGCTGTGCGTGGGAATCGCGGCCATTACGGCTGGAGCCAAGACCCTTCTTATGTGCCATGATGACTTCCCTTCTACTTTACTGAGCGTCAAACGTATCGGTACCGACGGCGGTGACCTGGATGCGCGTCAGGTTCTGACGGTGGCCGTTCAGCTTCTTGTAGTTCTTGCGCTTCTTGAACTTGAAGACCAACTGCTTCTGACCCTTGTACTGGTCCAAGATGACTGCTTCGACCTTCGTCTTCGCAGCCTCGGCAGGATCGTAAACGGCCTTGTCACCGTCAACGACGGCGATGGCCTCGAGAGCAACCTTGTCGCCCGCAGCGCCTTCAAGCTTCTCAATTTCCAGGATGTCTCCCGGAGCGGCCTTGTATTGCTTGCCGCCAGTCTTAACGATAGCGTACATGTAGATTCTCCTTGTAAGTCTTCAAACGCAAGCGAGTATATTACTCGCGTCCGGACCGTAAGTCAACGCGAAGTTGTCGGTTTGCTCATTATTCTCAATTTACCCATAAGAATATGAGCGCGGTGGGCATTATAGCATGCGGCGCAGCGCGCAACACCCGCCGCCCGACCGCACACAAACCTCCCACGACCTGCATCTCTAATGCGCCAGCGCCCAATTCGCGGCGCTGTTCGCATCCACCACCAGCGGGACCTTCAGGTCCGCCGCATGCTCCATGACGTCGACCACCATCGCCGTCACGTCCTCCAGCTCGGCCTCGGGAACGCTGAAGCACAGCTCGTCGTGCACCTGCAGGATCATGCGCGTTGCATAGCCGCCCTCCTGCAGCCGGCGCTGCACCTGCACCATGGCGCGCTTGATGATGTCGGCCGCCGTGCCCTGCATGGGGTGGTTCATAGCCGTGCGCTCGCCGAACGAGCGCTTGTTGCGATTGCCCGCCACCAATTCCGGGATATGGCGCTTGCGCCCGAACATCGTCTCGGCATAGCCGTTCTCCGTGGCCCGCGCCACCGTCTTGTCCAGGTAGGCGCGCACGCCGGGATACACCTCGAAGTAACGGTCGATCATCTCCTGCGCCTCGCCGTACGGGATATGCAGGCTCTGCGACAGGCCGAATGCCTGCTGGCCGTACACGATGCCGAAGTTCACCGCCTTCGCGCGCGAGCGCATCTGCGGCGTGACCTGGTCCACCGGGACGCCGAACACGTGGCTGGCCGTCTGCGAATGGAAGTCCGCCCCGCTCTTGAACGCCTGTATCAGGCGCTCGTCGCCGGACAGGTGCGCCAGCAGGCGCAGCTCGATCTGGCTGTAGTCCGCGGACAGGAACAGCTCGCCGGGCGCCAGGGGCACGAAGCATTCGCGGATGCGGCGGCCGAAATCCGTGCGCACCGGGATGTTCTGCAGGTTCGGATGGCTGGACGACAGGCGCCCCGTGGTGGTCACGGTCTCGTTGAAGCTCGTATGCACGCGGCCGTCGTCCGCACGCAGGCTGGGCAGCGCGTCGATGTACGTGGACTTCAGCTTCGCCAGCTCGCGGTAGTGCAGGATGAGCTTCGGCACCTCGTTGTCCTCCGCCAGCTTCGTCAGAACGGCCGCGCTGGTGGAATAGCCGCGCGTCGTCTTCTTCAGCGGCTTCATGCCCATGACGTCGAACAGGATGTGGCCCACCTGCTTCGGCGAATCGATGTTGAACTCCTCGCCCGCCAGGTCGTAGATCTGCTGCTGAACCTGCGCGATCTCCTTGCCCGTGACGGCGCCCATGCGCTCCAGCGTGTCCGCGTCGATGGCGGCGCCCGTGCGCTCCATGATGGCCAGCACGCCCACCAGCGGGGCATCGAAGTCCTCGTACACGGAACGCGTGCCGTCCTCGTCGAGCGCCTTCAGCAGGGCGCCGTGCAGGCGCTGCAGCGCGGCCGCCTGCATCAGCACGTCGTCGCGGCTGCCGGGCTCCGCCGGCTCCGGCAGCGACGCGCCCAGGTAGCGCTCGCACAGATGCGCCAGCGTGTACCCGTCCGCCGACGAATCCAGGCTGTACGCTGCAAGCGAGGCGTCGAAGAACCGCGCATCCAGCACCTCGGCATCGCTCACCCGCGCGGGAACGGCCGTATCGGACGGGAACACCGGCTTCAGCAGCTCCTTGAAGTCCAGCGCCACCGGCACCCCTTCGCGCACCAGGCGTGCCAGGACGTCGAGCGCTTGCTCGCCCTCGAACACGGCCGCGCGGTTCCCGTCGTCCAGCGCCAGCATGACCGCCGGGCCGAACAGCGTCTCCTGCCCTTCCGCATACGCCACGCCCACCGGCGCGCCATGCTCGCACGCGTCGTCCACGAACTGCTGCGCCTGCGCCGGGTCAACGGCCTCGTGGGCCGTGAGCGCCTGGGCCTCCGAGGCCTCCGCACCGCCTTCGAACTTCAGGACCTTCGCCAGATGCGAGCGGAAGCCCACCTTCATGAATGCCGCGCGGACCTCGTCCTTGTCGAACGACGGCCACTCCACCTGCTCCACATCGAGCGGGAAATCCAGGTCCGTGACGATGGTGGCGATCTCGCGCGAGAGGAATGCGGAGTCCTTGTTGTCGCGCACCTTCTCCAGCTGCTTGCCCTTCAGGTCGTCCAGATGCTCGTACAGGCCCTCCAAGCTGCCGTATTTCGACAGGAACTTCGCCGCCGTCTTGTCGCCGACACCGGGGACGCCGGGGATGTTGTCGGCTGAGTCGCCCTTCAGTCCCAGGAAGTCCGGGAATTGGTCGGGCGTGACGCCATAGCGCTCGAACACCTCGTCGGGGCCGTACACGGCCACGTCCGAGATGCCCTTCTTCGTCGTGACGATGCTCGTGAGCGGGCTGGCAAGCTGGTAGGCGTCCTTATCGCCCGTGACGAGCAGCGTGCGGTAGCCCTTCTTCTCGTCGCGCGCGGCCACCGTGCCCAGGATGTCGTCGCCTTCCCAGCCGGGAACCTTCACCACGGGGATGCCCATGGACTGCAGCAGGTCCTCCATGATGGGGAACTGCACGCGCAGCTCTTCGTCCATGTGCGGGCGCTGCGCCTTGTACTGCTCCATGGCCTCGATGCGGAATTTCGGCTTGCCGGCATCGAATGCGCAGATGACGGCATCCGGGCTCGTGGTGTCGATGAACTTGATGAGCATGGACAGGAAGCCGAAGCAGGCGTTCGTCGGCGTTCCGTCCGGAGCGTTCATGGAAGGGGGCACGGCATGGTAGGCGCGGTGCATGAGCGAGTTTCCGTCTATGACGGCAATGGTCTTGGGCATGGAATCAAGCGCTTTCGTTCGTAGGGCCGGTAATCTCGCCTTCGAGTATAGCGCGCACGGCGCGGCCCCCGGAAAAACCGCGAATACGGCAAGAGGCGGGTGAAATCCATTACGGCCGGCCGCGCGCTGTTTCATAAAACCGCGACATCTGTTTAAGGTTTGTTTAAGAAAGCCCCCGTATAGTTACAGCCATCGAAGCAAGCAGCGGGCACATTCCCCTCCCCAATCTCCCTTGTCCGCGCGCTTCGCGATAACGAAGAGAGCCGCGGCATTCCCCAATCCTACGCCGCGGCTCTCGCTCTGTTTCCAGCCCTTTTTCTTCAGGCCGCGCATCTGCAACCGACGCAAGGACATCCGTTCACACGCGCAAAAAAAGGCGCACGGGCTTTCCGCCCGCACGCCTTCGGTATGCGAATCTTATCCGGTTTGCCCGTTACGGCAGCGCCGCACTACGACGACCACAGATAACCCACGCCGCGCACCGTCTCCAAACGCTGCGCCAGCTCCGGACCGAGCTTCGCGCGGATGCGCCTGACATGGACGTCTACCGTACGCGAACCGCCGTAATAGTCGAAGCCCCACACGCGGCGCAGCAACGCGTCGCGCGAATACGTGCGATCGGGGTGCGTGACCAGGAACGAGAGCAGCGAATACTCCAGGTACGTGAAGTCCACGGGCTCCCCGTCCACGGTGACCTGGTACGTTGCCAGATCGATGGTCATGTCGTCCACGGTGATGAAATCGCCCGGCGCGCTTTCCTTGCCCGGCCACAGCAGCTGGCGGATGCGCGCCTCGCACTCCTCGGGACTGGCGCCGTGCACCACGAAGTCGCTCTTCACCTGCACAGGCAGGCGCAGATCGGCAAGGTTCTCGCGCTGCACCACCGCCAGTAGCGCGGCGCCGTCGGACTGCGACAGCAGGCGCTCCAGATCGGCCAGCGACCGCGCCATAGTCGGAGAGTCGAAGATGAGCAGCGAAACGCCGGGATTATCGGACAGCAGGCGCTCCAGCTGGGACGTTCCACCGGCAACCACGTCCACGTCCAGCCCGCTCAGCACTTGGCGGAACAGGTGGGCGTCATCCAAGCCGTCGGCGACGAATAGTACTTGTTTCCGTTGCATAGCCATTATAGTTCCTCGAGATAGCGATTAAGCTCCCAGCCGGACACCACCGACCGGTACTCCTCCCATTCACGACGCTTTTCGCGCAGCAGGTAATCGAAGATGTGGTCCCCCAACACCTCGCGCATCAGCTGGGAACCCTCGAATTTCTCGAGCGCCTCGCCCAGCGTTGCGGGCAGCGACTGGATACCGCGCTGCTTCAATTCGCTGTAGCTGATCTGGAACAGGTCCAGGTCGTCGACGGGAGCGGGAAGCTCCAGCTCGTCTTCGATGCCCTTCAAGCCCGCTGCCAGCATGACGGCGAAGGCCAGGTACGGATTAGCGGCCGGATCCGGGTTGCGAATCTCCACACGGCAGGCCACTTCCTTGTTCGGCTTGTATGCCGGCACGCGCACCAGCGTGGAGCGGTTCATGCTGGACCAGGCAATCTGCGACGGCGCCTCCATGCGCGACGTCAAGCGCTTGTACGAGTTGACGTTCTGATTCGTGATCAGGCAGAACTCCGGTGCATACTTCAGCAGGCCGGCCATGAAGTGCTTCGCCAACGGGGACAGGTTGTTCCCGTCCGGGTCGGCGGGATCGAAGAACAGGTTGTCGCCCTCCGGGCTGAACAGGCTCATATGGACATGCATGCCGCTGCCCGGCGCGTCCGTGATCGGCTTCGGCATGAACGAGGCGAACACGCCATGGTTGTGCGCGACCTCCTTGACGACCATCTTGTACGTCATGACGGCATCCGCCATGGACATGGCATCGGAGAAACGCAGGTCTATCTCATGCTGGGAAGGACCCTCTTCGTGATGGGAGTACTCCACGGGGATGCCCATCTTCTCCAACGTCAGAATCGTGTCGCGGCGGAGATCGGAGCCGTTATCCAACGTGGTCAAGTCGAACGAGCAGCCGCGGTCCAGCGGTTCCGTGCCGTATTGGTCGCGGAAGTAGAAGTACTCCACCTCGGGACCCACGTTTAGCACGTACCCCTTTTCGGCTGCCTTGCGGCACACGCGGCGCAGCACGTTGCGCGAATCGCCCGGGAACGGCGTGCCGTCCGGCGACTGGATGGTGCAGAACATACGCGCCACCGCGTTGTTCGACGGACGCCACGGCAGAACCTGGAACGTGTCCGCCTCGGGATAGGCCACGACATCGCTTTCCGCCGTGCCGGAGAAGCCGGCAATGCAGCTGCCATCGAAGCCCATGCCCTCCTCGAAGGCATTGTCCAGCTCGCTGGGAATGACCGCGAACGATTTCATACGACCCAGCACATCAGGGAACCAGAAGCGCACGAAATGCACGTCGCGGCTCTTGATGGTCTTCATTACAAAATCCTGTTCGGGATTAGCCATGATATCTACCCTTTTCCGAAAGGGGCATCCACCGCGGACGCCCCGCCCTTTCTGCGGTTAATAATACCTACCCAATTTTTCAATATTGTTACGATATGCCATAATTCCGCGCTGATTCAAATGAGCCGTGGACCGGCCGAAGAGTAAACGAAGGGGAAATCCCCGAGAAGCGGCGGCATGCGGCGGCGGCGCGACGCTGTCTGCCGCACGCACCACCAGGAACGGCCGAGATGCGCGCCGCCCCGATTTCGTCCGCAAAGACAGGCGGAACCGGAACTTGCATGCCGGCCGGATTCCGGACGGACGCTAGCGCGGAGCGGTCGTGTTCATGGCCGCACGATCGGCCGGAGCATCGGCCTGCGCAGCGGAAGATGCGTCCTTGCTTTCGACCGCATCGCGTGCGGCGGCTTCGGCCTCGGCGGAGCAACCGGCCATATCGGCGGAGCCGGGCTGCCCCGCATCGTCCGTTGCGGCCTTCCCCGCCGATTCGCCGTTCTCCACGTATATGCCCTCTTGGCTGAAGATGGTGGAGAACGTGCGGAAGAAGATCTTCGCATCCAGACGGAACGAGATGTGATGCACGTAATAGACGTCCATCTTCAAGCGGTCGTGCCAGGGAATCGCATTACGACCGTATACGGCCGCATAACCGGTTATGCCCGGTTTGACCGTCAGCTTCTCGCCCTCATTCCCCTGGTACAGCAGCGTCTCGCGCTCCAGGTCCGGTCGAGGGCCGATGACGGACATATTGCCGATGAGCACATTCAGGAACTGCGGGAATTCGTCCAGAGACGTCCTGCGCATGAAAGCGCCCACCCGGGTCATACGCGGGTCGTCCGCACCGTTGTACGTGGACCCGTCCTCCATGACCAGATCCGGGGCGTTCACCTTCATGGAGCGGAACTTGTACATCTTGTACGGCACGTAGTCCTTCCCCATGCGCGGGGCGTTGTAGAAGATAGGACCGCGGTCCTCCAACCAGATAGCCGGCCCGAAGATCACTATCAGGATCAGCAAGATGGGCATGGCGATGATGCCGATCAGGATGTCCAGAATCCTCTTTCCGAAACGAACGTACATACTGCGGTTCCTAGCGCCCCATCACCTGGCGAATGGCATCGCGATACGCGTCGCAGACGTAATCCACGTCCTCATCCGTCAGCTTCGTATGCAGCGGAAGCGTAACCTCGTTCGCAAACTGCGCATACGCGTTCGGATAGTCCTCGATCTTGAATCCGAGGTTGCGGTACGCCGTCAGAAGCGGCAGCGGCTTGTAATGCACGTTCGAGGCAACGCCCCGCTCCGCCAAGGCGTCGATCACCGCATTGCGCTGCGCGGGCGCGGCGCCGTCGATGCGCGTGAGCATCAGATGCCCCGAGGAATTGCCACGGTCCGTATAGTGCCGCACCAGCTGGACGGGCGCATCAGCCAAGTTGCGCTCATAACGCGCCACAAGCGCCCGCCTGCGGGCGAGCAGGTCCGGATAACGGTCGAGCTGCACCAAGCCGATGGCTGCCATGATATCGGTCATATTCGATTTATAGCCGGGGAATATCACGTCGTATTCCCACGCGCCCGCCTTCGTCTTCGAAAGGGCGTCCTTGTCCTGACCGTGCAGAGACCAGAGCATCATCTGATGGTAGAACTCGTCGGAGTCGAACCCGTTGTCGCGCCAGGCAAGCGCCCCGCCTTCGGCAGTGGTCAGATTCTTCACCGCATGGAACGAGAACGAGGTGAAATCCGCCACGCTGCCCGCCGGACGCCCGTGGTACGTGGCGCCGCAGGCATGCGCGGCATCCGCCACCACGATCACGCGGTCGAAGCAGGATTGGATGCCCGGTGCCGGATGCCACAGGTCGCGCTTGCGCTCCAATACATCGTACAGGCGGTCGTAATCGCACATGACTCCGCCCAGGTCGACGGGAACGACCGCCTTCGTATGCGGCGTGATGGCACGCTCCACGGCATCGTAGTCAAGCTCGTACGTATCGGGCAGGATATCCACCATCACCGGCGTTGCACCCACATGGCATATCACGGATGCGGATGCCGTGTATGTATAGGCGGGCACGATGACCTCGTCGCCGGGCCCGATGCCCAAACCGCGCAGGCAGTTCTCCGCAGCATGCGTCGCGGATGCGAAGGCCGCTACGCCCTGCGCCTGCATGAAATCCTTCAGCTGCGCTTCGAAGCGCTTCGTACGCGGACCGGTGGTAATCCAACCGCTGCGCATGGCCTCCGCAACCGCGGCTATCTCGCGCTCCGTGATGTCCGGCGGAGAGAACGGGATGTTGCGTCGGTTTCCGGTGGTTTCAGTCATTTCTTGAGCTTCCAATCGTTATGTGTTCTTGGCGTCCCGTGCATTTCCCACGTCGGCAACGTCCTGTTCGCCTTGTTGCAATGCACGGAACATGCCCCGTTTATATGAGCGAGCGTATCAGATTCACAATCTTCAGATAGGAGTGCGGCTGGTCGAATTGCTGCTCGGCTATCCGCCGCGCGCGCACACCCATTATCTTCCGCTGATCCTTCGCCTTTGCCAGCCAGATGAGCGCGTTCGCCAAAGCCCGCGCATCCTCGGCTTCCACATTCACGCCGAATCCGTCGGCATCCACCTTCGTGCGGAACTCCAGGCTGGAACCGGTGTTCACCAGGGGCTTGCCAGCCGCCAGATAATCGCCGATCTTCGTCACGATGGACTGCGGCGCTTCCTTTACCAGGGAATTCACCGTGATATCGGCCTTCGACAAATAGGCTGCCATGACCGGGTAGTCCACGTAGCCCAGGAAATCCACCGGCGCATGCAGGTCCGAGGCCCGCTTCTGCAGCTTCTCGCGATCGGGACCGTCTCCCAGGATCTTCACGCGGAAGCCGGGCACGGCCCGCTTCGTCGGCACGGATGCGCAGATGAGCGTATCCAGGTCGTAACTGGCTCCCAACGTGCCCGTATAGATTGCCCAGATTTGGTCCTGCGGCTTGTCCACTTCGTCCGCATGCGCAGCTACACCCGCATCGAATGCCGCAAGATCGTTTCCCACGTACACGGTCTCTTTCGGATACGGCCGCGTGCGATCGGCGGCAGGGCGCGCGGCATACTCGTCGGACGTGCCCACCGCTGCCGTCAGCAGGTTGTACACGATATGAGCGTCGCGTGCGAACGGATGGTACAGCACGCTGGAGACGACCGGCACGTTGAAGACCATGCGCATGGCCTCGGGCCAAAGGTCGTTGATATCCGCTACGAACGGAATGCCCTGTTCCTGCGCTGCTTCCGCGCACGCACGGGCAACATCGTTCGGGGGGATCTCGCAATAGATGAGGTCGTATTCGCCTGCATGCGCACGGAAATAATCGCGCATGTTCTTTGCCGCAACGGCATGGCTGCGGATGCGCTTCATATCCAGGTTGCGGGTATAACCCGGCTCGTCGATGAACACCACGCGGTACGGCAGGTCGCGATAGCACGCCTTCGACGTATCGCGCTGCTGCTTTTCCCAATGCTGGAACGAAGACGTGATCAGGTCAACTTCGAAGCCCTGCTGCACCAGGAAGCCGGACAGGAAGCGAAAACGCGTGTAGCCCCGGGTCTCGTCGCCCAGCTTCACGCCCATGGTCACCACCGCAAGATGCTTCTTCGGTGGAGCTGCAACCACCTTGGAGAGGCGCGACGTATCGGCAGGATTGCCGGAGGCAGATGGAGCGTCCGTCGAAACGGCGCGAACGCTGCGATCATCCGAAGATTCCACTCGGTCCGTGCTCCTCACCTTCCTCTGCCGTCTTGCCTGCGAGCCGCTTCCGTGCGAATGGGGGCACCGGAAAAACAACCCGCTCGAAGCATGATACCGCACCTTGCCGATATCGGAAACGTGCATACACGGCAAAGCGCCCTCCCCGCATCGCGCAGGGAGGGCGCTTCTGGACAGCGAAGACAGTGCGCAGCACCGCATTCGCCGCAATGTCTCAATAGGCTTACGCCCTACTCGAAGATGCCCTTCAGCTCCTTGTAGACGGCGTCTGCATCTGCCATGGTGTCCTCGAGCAGCTGCTTCACCGGCTTGATTTCCTTGATCAGGCCGGAGATCATGCCGGCAGAGAACGCGCCCTCCTGCAGGTCGCCGCGCTTTGCACGACCGATGGAGCCGGTGCAGTACGCATCCAGCGCCGCGTCAGAGGCGCCGCGGTAGAACAGGTTCCAATATCCGCGCGTGAACGGGTTCTCGATGCAGCGCACCTGCTTGCCGCCGGGCTGGCCGGTCAGGCGCGAGGACGTATCGTCGGAATCCAGGATCAGCTGCTTGTACACATCGCTGATGGGGCATTCCTCCGTTGCCAGGAACGCCGTGCCCATCTGCACGCCGCAGGCGCCGAGGGCAAGCGCTGCCACGAAGCCATGGCCGTCCGCAATGCCGCCGGCAGCGATAACAGGAATGTCGACGGCAGCCGCAACCTGGCGCACGAACGACATCGTGGTCTCGCGGCCGATATGGCCGCCGCCCTCCAGGCCCTCGGCGATAACGGCGGACACGCCCATGTCCTGCATCTTCTTCGCAGCGCGGACATGCGGAACCAGCACGATGACCTTCACACCGGCGCTGACCAGCATGGGTACGATGGCATCCGGCTTGCCGGCGGAGATGGTGACTACGGGAACGTGCTCTTCGATGACGACCTTGGCATTGTCCTCGACATAGTCGGATTCCATGATCAGGTTCACCGCGAACGGCTTATCCGTGATGCTGCGCGCCTTGCTGATGTTCGTGCGCACCACTTCGGGCACATCGAATCCGGACTGGATGACGCCCAGGCCGCCCGCCTCGCTCACGGTGCCGGCGAATGTGCCGTCCGTGATGTGGGCCATGGCACCCTGGATGATGGGATATTCGATGCCGAGCAGTTCGGTCAACTTCGTTTTCATAGAGCAAGCTCCTTTCGTAAAGACTGCCTTGCTGAGCAGCCGATTTTACTGCGAACCTCTTGCAAATCCATGATAACGCAAATATGTAACCATTCGCGGTATCAAATAGAAGGGCCCGCTTGTATGCGGGCCCTTGCATAGGTTTCTTCGGAAGCGAACGGGCACGCGCCGGGCCGAAAACCGGACGAACGCGTGCGCAGTACCGCGTTAGCGAACCAGCGCGCAGTTGTGCACCACGATGCCGTCCGCCGTGTAGGAATCATCTTCCTCCACGTCGAGGCTGTAGACCGTCTGATGATGCGCACCGGGCAGCTTCTCCTCCACGCGGCCGAACCATTTTCCGTCCTCGAACTTCACCTGGTCCACTTCGCCGTCGTTCGCATACACGTTCTGATAGAACGGCATGGGATTGGACGTCGGGCTCTCCACGATGCGGCGATGGTGGCGCAGGTTCACATAGCCCACGTCCGTGGGAATGCCCAGCGTGCCGGCCAGGATCTTCATGCCGATGGCAAGCTTCTTCGATGCGGCGGCGGACAGCTCGTGACGGCGGTTCGCCAACGTGACGGGCTCGTAGTACGCGCGGCGCGCATCCACATAGCCCTCAAGCAGCGCGTGACGGCGGCGTTCCGGGATGCCGAACACGAACGTCGGCAGCGTCTTCGTGGTGACGTCGTCGCCGAAATACTTGCTCAGCCAGTCGTACAGGACAGCTGCGGAGATGATGAACTCGCACGACGAGCGCTCGTTCATGATGGTGTACTTGATGCCGAACATGTCCAGGAAGCGGCGTGCCTGGTCCTGCATGCTGTACGGGCAGCGGATCTTGATCATCTTGTACACGGAGCCTTCGGATTCCGGCGCCACGGTGACCAGTTTGCCCGCACCCAGGTACTGGCCCACGAAGTAGAAGAACACGGATGTGAAGCCCTTCAGCACCTCGCGGTCCGCCGTGGGATACGCGTCGAAGTCCATGGGAGGAATGTCCTCCTCGGGCACTTCCGCGACATTCGCCCAGCAATAGCCCACCATATTCTCCGCATCCACCCATTCGGGCTGGGAATCCGCGTCTTTGATGGCATAAAACGGATGGTTCGGCGTACATTCCAGACCATGGTGCCCGTAACCGCTCAACAGAATGGTGTCGGCCTTATGAGAATCCACCGCGCGCACGCGACGGAAGCGGTTCATATGCGTCAGCACCATGTCGTTGATCTCAATGTCCTCGATGGGCTTCAGGCCGGTATCGGTAAGGACAAGCGTCTCTTCGGGAAAACACGGTCTATCAAACAGCCCGTTGACCTTCGGCATCTGCGATGCGTGCGACATACATCCTCCTATTACGAATGCGACCGGGCGCGGCCCGATCGTTGCCACGCGTAAACCCATCCCTGGTGTTTCCGCTTTATTTCATACGTGATGATACCAGCTACGATAACACACCCGACGCTTCGCAGGCGGCGGAGGTTCGCTTATCTGCGCAGATGATTACGAAGGTACAAGAACCAGAACCCCCTTCCCCATCGCTCATTCCCGCGCGCGTTCACGACGAGATGGATTGCATGCCGGCAGCCGTGGCTTCAGGGTGGCAGACGCCCGTCCGATTCGACAATGTACCGACTATGTCTCACCGCACAGTTGCAATTTGTTTTGCTATTATCTTGCAGCTGAAAAATCATATTGATTCATTTGCGGCATGTCGCATTTTTTTTGCAAGCCGATCGCGGGGAGGGACCTTCGATGAATATACAACTGAAATCAAAAGCCAGCGCCGTAGCGCTTTCGCTCATGCTCGCGGGAAACCTGACTCCCGCCATTGCCTTTGCCGACGGTGCGGACACCGCGTCCCAGGCAACCGCTATCGAAGCGCCTGCCGGCGATACGGGTGCGGCCGCCACGGGCACCGCTAATGCGAGCGCCGCCGATACGAGCGCAGCCAGCACGGGCAACAGCGCCGCTAAGGCCCCGAGCAACATCAAAGAGCCTGCCGCCGACGCGAGCACGACGGCTCCGAACAATGTCGACACCGTTGTACCGTCTGACGACAAGCAGGGTTCCGACATCTCCTATAAGGCGAATATGAAAGTCTGGGGCATGGAGTTCCCCGTCGCAGACACCACGGCATCCATTACAGCCGATGACGCCAAGAGCGACAAGACGTTGAGCGAAGTATCTTCGGACTTCGCCGGCACCGAGTTCGGTAACGTCAAGGCCGGCGACCTGGTGGTAAAGGGCGACATGGCCATCAAGAACGATGACGGCACGTACGACACCACGAAGGATGCCGCCCACAATGTGAAGAAGGACTCGAAGCACGACGTGAAGGCCGACCTTGATGTAACGGCCATCCACACATCCATCGAGAAATCCGGATCCCTGTTGAGCGACACCTACGGCGCAGATGCCGCGAAGGCCGTGTACGTGAACAACCTGGAAACCGGCCTCCGCGCCACATTCTCCTTCGGGAACAACCTGAACGGCGAATTCTACGTGCCCACAACGTTGGAGGACGCGCAAGCACACTACGTGCTGGCATCCGCCGACGGCCATCCGCTAATCTTCCGCATCAACTACGGCAAATCCTCGTTCGCGAAGGATAAGGTCATCGTGGCCATGGACCTGGACCTGACGCAGATAACGCCGCAGAAGACCACGTACAGCGGCTCCAATAAAACGCTCTACGGCACGGGCGAAGGCAACGTCATGGAGAACTTCAACCATACGGATGCCGAGTACGGCAGCACGTACGACACCAGCACGTTCGGCAACCTCGAGCAGCTCATCAGCTCTTCCGCCAACAAGATCAGCCTGACGCTCAAGGACGTGCTGTTCCATTCCGCAACGGGCAACGCCACTACGACGGAGACGAACAAGGAAACCACCACTACCACGCAGGGCGCCATCAACGGCACGCTGGTGGGCTACATGAAGGCCGATGTCGGCCATAATAGCGTCAAGGGCAACGTTTCCTATGCATGGGGCGCCATGCAGGATCCCGCCGGCACGGATGTGAAGGCTACGGGCGACAACGTGATGACGACCGTGCAATTCACGGAAGTCACGCCGAAGACGAAGCCTGACAACCCTGACAAGCATGACACCGACAAACCGGACAAGCACCATACCGATAATCCGGTGAAGCCGTCCGACAACACTTCTCACCAGACGAATAACAACGGTTCGAACGCAACGGAAAACCACCCCGTTTCGAATGTCCAGACGGTGAGCGCCCCCGTTTCCTCGAACGAGAAGGCTGCCCAGACGCACGCCGCTGAAACGAAAGCAATTCCCGCATTGGGCGATTCGAGCATGCTTTCCGTCGAATCCCTGCTGACGCTGATGGGCGTTACGGCCGGCGTCATCGCCGTTGCCCTTCGTCGCATGCTTCGTAAGAACTAGCGGCCGAGACCATCCCGAAGGCGTTCCGGCAACGCCTTCGGACAAGAGAGGAAAAGCCACGGCATCGTTGCCGTGGCTTTTCGTTTATCCGGATGTCCTGAAACCTTGCCGCAATTGCAGGACGACGGAAAGCCGGCCTTTTACCAGCAGGGCATATACAAAAACCGCCCACCACCTGCAAAGTTGCAGGCAGCAGACGGCTGAATGTGTGGTGGAGGCGCGGAGAATCGAACTCCGGTCCATACTAGATTCCCGCCAAGACGCTACAGGTTTGTCCGCTGTTCTGGTCTCGATGCGCTGAGGCACAGCGGCCCGCGGAGGCGCATCCAGCCGGTTCGAGCTTGATCCGGACCATACCGACTACGTGTCCGGAAGCATCTCCCTTAAATGACGTCGCAGCGAAGCCGGGAGAACGCCCCGCATTGACGGGCTGCTAAATAAAATTAAGCAGCGAGAGCCAGAGGCTCAGAAGTGTAGTTCTTGTCAATTAAATTTGACGGTACCCCTGTTTAACGTGGCGAGGAGACCACGACCTGCTCCTTAGTTTGAACCTACCATGTCGAAACCAGTCGCCCCCGATAATACAGCGCGAACATGTTGGCGCTGGGCAATCGGAGAAGCGAACGGCATGCGGTGCGACGGCTTTACGCAGACGCAGCACACGACATTCGGGTCTTCCTGTCAAGGTGCTCATCTCGGACATATCGTCCCAGATGATGGATATCTATTTTATGCAATCGCTATCAGTTTGCAAGCGCCCACGGGAATTCTACGCGAATGCCCGTTCGTGCTGCAGCCCGCCATATGCGGGATAGGCTCTTTGCTGATGCTGGCGAGTGCAAGCCCCCCGCAGCGGGCGGCAATCGGCAGCAGACAGGCCGCTCACCGGCAACCGCTCCCCTATTCGGTGCGCTCCAGATACGCAGCGATATTCGCCAGGACCTTCCGCCCCAGACGGACCTTCGCCTCCGCCGTGCTGCCGGCCGATTTTTGCATGCAGTGCACATACGGACTGGACAGCAGCCGCGCCGCCTGGACAGGGCTTCCCAGCGCGGCCTCCGTGTCGCAGAAGAACGCGTTCGCATAGCCGCCCGCGGATTCCGCCGCCGCACCCAGGTCCAACCAGCGTTCCAACGCATCCGCATCATGGCCGGGCGCGATGGACGTGTTGAACAATATCTTCCCGCGGCCCAGCAGCTCGAACTCCTTGTCCCCCAACAGCACGACGCCCTTGTTCAGGCACGTGAATACAGCATCGCAGCCTTCCAGCAGCTCGGAGAGCGGGCGGTACGGGAAACCGCGCTCCTCCATGGCCGGCTTACGCGTGCGGCTGTAATAGCACACGCTGGCACCGAAGAACTGCAGCGCCTCCGCTATGAGAGAACCCGTGGTGCCCATGCCGACGATCCCGCAGTCCAACGACGCGATCTCCCGCTGCTCGCCGGGTCGCCACTGCGCTTTACCGAAACCGTGCAGATAGCGCGCCAGCTCGCTGATGACGAATTCCACCACGCCCGTATCGCCGTAATCCCGCACGCCAGTGACGGTGATGCCGAGCTTCCGGGCAGCGGCGATATCCACGTTCGCGCTGTTCTCGGAATACAAGCTGCAGCACATGCCGATGTACCGCAGGTTCGGCGCCGCCTGCAGGACAGCGGCATCTATCTCCGTCGTGTAGCTGACCAGGACGGCATCCGCCTGGCCGATGCGTTCGATAAGGTCCGCATCGTTTTCGGGAAGCGTATCGTAGAACACCGTCGCCTGCGCGTAGTCCGCCAAGCGCTCGCGCGCCTCGAGCGTCAGATTCACCGGTTCCACTGCAACCAACTTGCTGAACATAGCGTCCCCTTCCCTGTTTTCGCGTTTTCGCCATCGTACCATTACGCCGGCTCCCGGTTGCGTACGCGGCTCAGCCGGGCGGTTGCCGAAACAAAAAGAACGGCCCGCGCACAGGCACGGGCCGTTCTCGAACATCCAGGCGAATGGAGGGAGATTACTTCTCCTGCGTCAGAGCCGCATGGGCAGCTGCCAGACGGGCAACCGGCACGCGGTACGGGGAGCAGCTGACGTAGTCCAGACCCACCTTGTTGAACTTCTTGATGGAATCCGGATCGCCGCCATGCTCGCCGCAGACGCCCAGCGTCAGGTTCGGGTTCGTGGCGCGACCGCCCTTGACGGCGATGTCGATCAGCTTCACGACGCCGTCGTCGACCGTAGCGAACGGATTCGTCTTCATGATCTTCAGGTTCTGGTAATCCTTGAAGAACTTGCCCTCGACATCGTCGCGGCTGAAGCCGAACGTCGTCTGCGTCAGGTCGTTCGTGCCGAAGCTGAAGAAGTCCGCATCCTTCGCAATCTCGTCAGCCATGACAGCGGCGCGCGGCAGCTCGATCATGGTGCCGATCTCGATGAAGGACAGGTCCACGCCGTCGCGCTCCTCGACTTCCTTGATGGCAATCTCGGCCTCGTTGCGGACGTATGCCAGCTCCTTCTCCATGGACACCAGCGGGATCATGACCTCGGGCTGCGGGTTGAAGCCTTCCTTGACCAGCTTCGCCGTGGCGGTTGCGATGGCGCGCACCTGCATCTGGGACAGGCCCGGCATCACGATGCCCAGGCGGCAGCCGCGCAGGCCCAGCATGGGGTTCATCTCGGCCATGTTGTCGGCAGCGGCCAGCAGCTTCTTCGTCTCCGTCATGTCCTTGCCCTGGGCTTCACCGACAGCCACCTTGATGGCCAGGTCGCGCGGGGCGGGCAGGAACTCATGCAGCGGCGGATCCAGCAGGCGGATGATGACGGGCATGCCGTCCATGGCCTTCAGCATCTCGTAGTAGTCGCCCTGCTGTGCGTTGTACAGCTTGTCCAGAGCTTCCTGGTACTCGGCGCTGCCCTTCTCGGACAGGATCATGTCGGCCACGATCTGCTTGCGGTCGCCCAGGAACATATGCTCCGTGCGGCACAGGCCGATGCCCTCGGCGCCCATGTCGCGGGACAGCTTCGCGTCGGCCGGGTTGTCGGCATTCGCGCGAACGCCCAGCGTGCGGTACTTGTCGGCCCAGGACAGCAGCTTGCCCAGGTCGCCGGTCATCTCGGGCTGCACCAGGTCGACGGCGCCCAGCATGACCTCGCCGGTCATGCCGTCGATGGAGATGACGTCGCCTTCCTTGATGACGATATCCGTGCCGGCAACGGCTGCCTGCTTCTTCTCAGCATCGATCTTCAGGGCCTCGACGCCGCAGACGCAGGGAGCGCCCATGCCGCGTGCGATAACGGCTGCATGGGACGTCTTGCCGCCGTGGCTGGTCAGAATGCCCTCGGAGGCGATCATGCCGGACAGGTCGTCGGGCGTGGTCTCCCAGCGGACCAGAACCGTCTTGCGGCCTTCCTCGGCGGCGGCCACGGCATCGGCGGAGCTGAAGACGGCCTCGCCCACAGCAGCGCCGGGGGAAGCGTTCAGGCCCTTTGCGATGACGTTCTTCTTCGCATCCTTCGAGATCTGCGGATGCAGCAGCTGGTCCAGCTGCTCGGGAGCGACGCGCAGGACGGCGGTCTTCTCATCGATCATGCCCTCGTCCACCATCTCGATGGCGATGCGCAGGGCGGCGGTGGCGGTGCGCTTGCCCACGCGGGTCTGCAGCATGTACAGCTTGCCCTGCTCGATGGTGAACTCGATGTCCATCATGTCGCGGTAATGGTCTTCCAGGATGCCGAAGATCTCCTCCAGCTCCTGGCCGGCCTTCTCCAGGCCGGGCGTGTGCTTCAGGTCGGCGATAGGCGACGTGTTGCGGATGCCGGCCACGACGTCCTCGCCCTGGGCATTCACCAGGTAGTCGCCGTAGAAGACCTTCTTGCCCGTTGCGGCATCGCGCGTGAAGGCGACGCCGGTAGCGGAGGTGTTGCCCTTGTTGCCGAAGACCATGCACTGCACGTTGACGGCGGTGCCCAGGTCATCGGGGATCTTGTTCTGCTTGCGGTACAGGATGGCGCGGTCGTTGTTCCAGGAACCGAACACGGCCTCCATGGCCTTGCGCAGCTGCACGTCGGGATCCTGCGGGAACTGGACCTTGCCGTCCACGACCAGGTCGGCGTGGTCTTCGGGGGAGATGTTGTCGGAGAAGATCTGCTTGAACTCCTCGACGAGCTCCTTAAGGTCGTCGGCCGTAAGGTCGGTGTCGCTGGCGACGCCGCGCTCGGCCTTCTTGGCGTTGATGGCGTTCTCGAACAGGTCACCGTCCAAGCCCATGACCACGTTGGAGAACATCTGGATAAAGCGGCGATAGGAGTCCCACGCGAAACGCGGGTTTTCGGTCTGCTTGATGAGGCCGTTGATAGAGCGGTCGTTCAGGCCCAGGTTCAGGACCGTGTCCATCATGCCGGGCATGGAGATGGGCGCGCCGGAGCGAACGGAGACCAGCAGGGGGTCTTCCTCGTCGCCGAGCTTCTTGCCGATGCGGCGCTCGAGGTCCTCGCGGTACTCCTCGATGGTGTCCAGAACGCCTTCCGGCCAGACATTGCCCGCATTCGCATACTCCATGCAGGTCTGGCAGGTAATGGTGAATCCCGGAGGCACCGGCAGGCCCAGGTTGGCCATCTCGGCAAGGTTCGCACCCTTGCCGCCCAGCTGGTCAACGATCTTCACACTGCCTTCGGTAACGTTCTTACCGTTTTCGTCTTTGCCGAAGGCGTAGACGCGCTTGACTTCTTCAGTCACCTTAAATCTCCTATCGCTTGGTTTCATTTCAGTGACAAAGCGGGGGCATGCGTATGTCTCCGCTAAGAAACGATTTTTACATAATACCGCAAAATCTCCTGGGCGGTTTCTTCGATGGCGCGATGCCCGGTGTTTATGACAATACATCCAAGTTTGCGCATAACCGCCCGTGCATGCTCCAGGTCCTCGCACACCATCTCGGGGTCCGCGTAGCTTCCCGCCACGGTCACGGCCTTGCCCAGGCGCCGGCGGCGGATGTCCACCAGGACCTCGGGCGTCGTGGTCAGCCCGAACAGGCGCCCCCGCTCCACGTCGAGCAGCTGGCGCGGAGGCTCCGTCTGCAGGTCAAGGGGCACATTTGCCACCTTGTAGCCCATCTGCGAAAGGTAGATGGACGTGGGTGTCTTCGAGCAGCGCGACACGCCCAGAAGCACGATGTCGGCCTGCGTCAGATCCTGCGGGTTCGCACCGTCGTCATGCGCGATCGTGAACTCTATGGCCTCGATGCGATTGAAGTAATTCTCGTCCGTGACGTACAGCAGGTTCGGGCTGCCGTAAGGCTTCCGGCCCGTCACGCGGGCCAGGGCATCCACCGCTGGGGAAAGCAGGTCTACGGCAACGATATTTCGGTGAGAGGCAAGGTAGGCCTCCATCCCCTGCTGCGCCTCCTTGGCGGCAAGCGTGTAGAACACCACCAGCGTGTCGTCTCCCAGGAGCTCCTCATGCATGCGGGCGTGCTCGTCCAGATAGCGCGCGATGTCGTCTACGGACTTCGCCTGCCCGTACACCTCCATGTGCGGGTTGTTGTTGCCGAACTGCGCCGCGGCGGCTCGCGCCACCGCCTTCGCCGTAGCGCCCACGGAATCCGTGATGATGTGGATGGTGGGCAGGTCCGTGTTGTTCGGGGTCACCGGGATACTCTCCTTCATGCGTCCTCCTGACGAAAAACGGCCGCCCCCGAAGGGACGGCCGTACCGCTGCGATGCGGATGCTATTTCTTAGCCATCTTGCTGAAGTCGGCGATGCGGTCGAACTCGCCCACGAAGCGGTTCAGGAGCTTCAAGCGGTTCTCGCGGATGGCCGGGTCGTCGACCATAATCATCACGTCCTCGAAGAAGCGGTCGATGGGATCGCACAGCGCGATGAGGTCCTTCAGCGCGGCCGTGTAGTCGCCGGCATCCAGATGCCCGGCCACCTTGCCGTCCACATCGTCGATGACGTCGGACAGCGCCTGCTCGGGCTGCGTGAGCAGCGAGGCGTCCACGTCCGTGCCCAGCTTCGGGTCGCGCAGGTTGTTCGCGCGGGCATGAGCCGTGGCCAGGCGATCCATGATGTCGGCCATCTGCTGGCGCAGATCCTCCAGCGCCATGACGCGGTTGCGGATGACGGCGGGCTCCACCACGTCCACGGCCAGCACGGCCTCGATGGTGTCCGGGCGGCAATGCGCATCCTTCAGCATGACCTTCGTGCGCGTGACGAAGAAATCCAGCACCTGCTTGCGGATGGCGGCGCGGTCGAACTCGATGCCCGCCTTCGCGTAGATGTCCAGAGAGGCGTCAACGGTCTTCTCAAGCGATACCGGCAGCCCCTGGAACAGCATGTTCACGACGCCGATGGCCTGGCGGCGCAGTGCGAACGGGTCCTTCGAGCCGCTGGGCGCCTGGTCCGCGGCGAACAGGCCGCAGATGGTATCCAGCTTGTCGGCGAACGCCGTCAGGCGCCCCACGACCGTGTCGGGAAGCGCATCGCCGGCGAAGCGGGGCTGGTAGTGCTGGCCGATGGCCTGCGCCACCTGCGGCGTCTCGCCCGCCGCTGCGGCATAGTAGGCGCCCATGACGCCCTGGACGGACGTGAACTCGATGACCGCATTCGTGACCAGGTCGGCCTTGCACAGGTACAGCGCGCGCTCCAGGTCCGCGGCATCCGTCGGGGACAGGCCCGCGTCGGCGGCGATGAGGCGACCCAGCTCGGCCAGGCGCAGCGCCTTGTCGCGCACCGTGCCCAGCTTCTCCTGGAACACGACCTGGTCCAGCTTCTCGACATAGGCTTCCAGGGGCTTCTTCAGGTCCTCCTCGTAGAAGAACTTCGCGTCGTCCAGACGGGCGCGAACGACGCGCTCGTTGCCGTCGATGATGATGTCGGAGTACTTCGGGTCGCCGTTCGACGTGATGATGAACTTGTTCGTCAGCTTGCCGTTCTCGTCGTACAGCGGGAAGTAGCGCTGATGCATGAGCATGGCGTCCACGATGATCTCCTCGGGCACCTGCAGGAACTCCTCGTCGAACGTGCCCACGAGCGGTGTGGGATACTCCGTGAGGTTGATGACCTCCGTCAGCGTCTTCTGCGGCAGGCGCGCCGTGAAGCCGGTCTCGCGCTCGATGGCGGCGATGCCGTCGCGGATGACCTGCTCGCGCTCGGCCATGCTGGGAACCACGTACGCGGCGCGGACCACGTCCAGCAGCTGGTCGGCTGCGGGCACCTCATGGTCGCCCGGTGCCAGCACGCGATGGCCGCGCGTCACGTTGCCGGCGGTCAGATCCGCGAACTTCACGGGCAGCACCTCGTCGTCGAGCAGGGCCACCAGCCAGCGCACGGGGCGGGAGAACGTCTCGCGGTTCGTGCCCCAACGGCACGAGCGGGGCCATGCCAGATCGGGGATCAGGCCGCCCAGCAGATCGGGCAGCAGCTCGCGGACATCCTGCGTGGGAACGTGCTTCACGGCGTACAGGTACTCGTCGCCGTCCACCACGCGGCGCTCCAGGTCGTCAACGGAGACGCCCTTGCCGCGGGCGAAGCCGTTCGCAGCCTTCGTGGGGTTGCCCTCCGCGTCGAACGCGATGGCCGTCTTCGGGCCCTTGAATTCCTCCACCAGCGCCTCCGTGGCATCCGGCACGCCGATGACCTTCACGATCAGGCGGCGCGGGGACGAGTACACGGCCACGTCGTCGAAGGCGATGCGGGCGGCGGACAGGCGCGCGGGCACCATCTTCTCCAGCTGCTCCGTGGCAGATACCAGGTCGAATGCGGGAATCTCCTCGCAGCCGATCTCGAATGCAAGCGTATGCTTCTCCAAAGGCATGGCTACTCCCCCTTCCCTTCATCTGCGGCAGGCGCTTGGCCCACCACGTTCTCAAGGTACGAAGCGCAGCAATCCTTCGCCATGCCGCGGACGCGCAGCATGTAGGCCATGCGCTCCGTTGCCGAGATGACGCCGCGCGCATCCAGCAGGTTGAACGTGTGGCAGCACTTCAGCACGTAGTCGTAGGCGGGCAGCGGCAGCTTGCGCTCCAGGCAGTTCTGCACTTCCTTCTCGTAGTCGTTGAAATCCTTGAACAGCATGTCCGTGTCGGCCGTCTCGAAGTTGTAGGCCGAGAACTCGCGCTCGTTCTCCAGGTAGACGTCGCCGTACGTGAACTCCACGCCGTCGTCGCCGCGGCTCCACACGATGTCGTACACGGAATCGACGCCCTGGATGTACATGGTCAGGCGCTCCAGGCCGTAGGCCAGCTCCACGGGAACGGGGCTGCACTCGAAGCCGCCCACCTGCTGGAAGTACGTGAACTGCGTGACCTCCATGCCGTTCAGCCAGACCTCCCATCCCAGGCCCCAGGCGCCCAGCGACGGGCTTTCCCAGTCGTCCTCGACGAAGCGGACGTCGTGATGGTCCACGTCGATGCCGATGGCGCGCAGGCTGCCCAGGTACAGGTCCTGGATGTTGTCGGGCGAAGGCTTGATCAGCACCTGGAACTGATAGTAGAACTGCAGGCGGTTCGGGTTCTCGCCGTAGCGGCCGTCGGCGGGACGGCGGCAACCCTGCACGTAGGCCGTGCGCCACGTGTCCGGGCCCAGCGAGCGGAGCAGCGTGGCCGTATGGTTCGTGGCTGCGCCGACCGGGCTGTCGTAGGGCTGCAGGATGACGCACCCCTGGTCCGCCCAATACCTCTGCAGATTCATGACGACGTCCTGGAACGTCATCACCTTGTCGCCGGCGCGGTGCGCGGCGGACTGGTTCGCTGACATGATCCTCCTTCTAATCCAAGATGCCGATGCGGTCCGGCGGCCAGAACGTGAAGTTCGCATGGCCGGTTACCGAGTCTTTGCTGACGGCACCGAAATAACGTGAGTCCGCAGAATTCGTGCGGTTGTCTCCCATGACCCACAGATACCCGTCCGGCACGGTGTACGGATACGTGATGTCCACGCCGTACGCCGTGTTCAGCGGAAGGCTCTGCTTGCCCTCCGTGTACGGTTCGTCCAGCTTCTTGCCGTCCACGTACACGTACCCGTCCTTCAGGTCGACGGTCTGCCCGCCCACGGCGATGACGCGCTTGATCAGCGTGCGCTGGGAATCCTCGGGGTCGGTGAAGGTGATGATATCGCCCTGTTCGGGGTCGCGGAAATAGTAGCTGACCTTCTCGGAGAACACGCGGTCCCCGATCTGGATGGTATCCAGCATGGAACCGGAGGGGATCTCGTACGTGCCCACCACGAACGTGCGCAAGCCGAAATACGCGACCACCACGATGGCGATCATGATGAGGAAGCTGGCGAAAGTCGAAAGACCGCCCTGTTCTTCCCGTTCCGACTGCAATTCGCGCGAGGCCATTCCGTTCCTTCCCCTCCTTGACTGCCGCCGCATCATGCGATGCGGGGCGAAAAGACGCATGTGAGCTTATGATAGCGTCTTATGACTGCGCGGGCGCAGCGCCTTTTCCATCGGACAAAGTTTTCAGAAACGCGCGGTCGTCGTCCGTCAGGTCGGCATCGGCAAGAAGGTCGGGGCGCAGACGGAAGGTGCGCAGCAGGCTCTGCTGCCGCCGCCAGACGGCCACCTTGCCGTGGTCGCCGCTCGTCAGCACCGGCGGCACGGGCATGCCGCGGAATTCCGCCGGACGCGTGTACTGCGGGTACTCTAGCAGGTTGCCGTTGAAGCTCTCGTCCTCGGCACCCGTTTCGGCGCCCAGCACGCCGGGCAGCTTGCGCACCACGGCGTCGATGACCACCATGCTCGCCAGCTCGCCGCTGGTCAGGACGTAATCGCCGATGGACAGCGTGCGGTCCGCAAGCGTGTAGGCCCGTTCGTCGATGCCCTCGTAATGGCCACATATGAACAGCAGGCGCTCATGGGCGGACAGCTCGCGCGCCACGGCGTCGTCGAAGCGCCGGCCCGTGGGGGCCAGGAATATCGTGTACGGCGCCGGGCCTTCGGCGGTAACGGCATCGAATGCCTCGAAGATGGGCTCGCACTTCATGACCAGCCCCACGCCGCCGCCATACGGCTCGTCGTCTGTGGTGCGATGGCGATCGTGCGTCCAATCGCGCAGGTCGTACGCGCGAAAATCAAGAATGCCCTTCTCGCGGGCGCGCTTCATCATGGAGGCGCCCATGACGGAATCGTACATGTCCGGAAACGTGGACAGCGTCTCTATGAGCATGCCCTACTGACCTTCCACCAAGCCGCGCGGCAGATCCATGCGCAGCACGCCGGCGTCGCGGTCCAGCGAGACCACCAGATCGTCCGCCAGCGGCACCAGGACCTCGCCGAACCGGCCCTCAACCGTGAGCATGACCTGCCCCGGCATCTGCTCAACGGCGCTGATGCGCCCCACGCGCCCGAGGCGGGTGTCCTCCAAGGCGAAGCCCTTCAACGTACGGCTGTCGCGTTCCAGCACGTCGGAGTCCAGGTCGCTGCGCAGCGCCAGGCAGGAGCGGCCCACATATTCGCGAAGCACGTCCGGGTCGGATACACCCTCGAACGCAACAACGTAGTCATCGCCGCGCAGGCCGGCCTCCCCCACCGTCACGGTGCAGGGAATGTCCGGCGTGGGCGGCACGATGCGCAGCTCGAGTCCTTCCGACAGCAGAAAGGGAAGGCCGTCGACCGGACGGACGACGAGCCTTCCCTTGTTCTTGCGTGCTTTGACTATCTGCGCAATGCGGAGGTAGCGTCCCATATCTAATCGGGCAGCTCTACATCCACATGGCCGGCTCCGGCACGCGAGCCTGCGGCGCGCGCGAGCGCGCGGATGGCCTTGATCACGCGACCCTGGCGGCCGATGACCTTGCCGGTATCCTCTTCGTTGACCTGGATCTCGACATAGATGTCGCCGGATTCCTCGACGGTCTCCGTGACGTTGACGTCTTCCGCGTGGTCTACGAGAGGCTCGATGATGGTACGGACCAAGCCGGCGATATCAGCCGTTTGCTCGGCCATCGACTAAGCTTCCTTGCGGGCGGTTTCGATGAGACGGGCAACCGTGTCGGTGGGCTGGGCGCCGTTCGCGATCCACTGGTCGACCTTCTCCAGGTCGAGGCGGATGGTGCTGGGATCGGTCAGCGGGTTGTAGGTGCCGACCTGCTCGATGCAACGGCCATCGCGCTGCTTGCGGGAATCGATGACGACGACGCGGTAGTACGGGGCCTTCTTGGCGCCATGACGGGACAAACGGATCTTAACTGCCATGTTGTGATTTCTCCTTATTGAATATCTATGGGTGCTGTCGGGTATCCCTCGCGTAGACAGCAAAAACGAATATTACCGATTTGCGGGGCTTTCATCAAGTGCTTTCCCGGCGTTTGCCCATTCGCCGAACAATTCTTCACAACCGCCGGGATGGACGGTCCCGTTGGACGGACGTGCCCTATTCCGGAATGTCCATGCCGCCCAGCATGTCCCGCAGCTTCTTCATGTCGCGGGGGCTCATGCCGGCAGGCATGCCGGAACGCGCGCGCTTGCCGTTCTTCTTTTTCTTCTTCCCCTTCGTGGGACGGCGCTTCTGCTGCGCCTGCGCCATGCCGCCGAAGGCCTTGCGGACCATCTTCCGGGTCTCGTTGTACTTCTTCATCATGGAGTTGACCTCCTGCACCGTGGTGCCGGCGCCGGCGGCGATGCGCTTGCGGCGGCTGGCGTTCAGCAGGTCCGGCTTCTCGCGCTCCTCCTTCGTCATGGAGCCGATGATGACCTCCATGCGGTCCAGCGCATCCAGCTCCACCTGGCCGGTGGCCAGTGCGCGGTCGCCGCCGGGAAGCGCGGAGATCATCTTCGCCACACCGCCCATCTTATGCACCTGGCGGTTCATGGTGATGAAGTCGTTCAGGTTCAGGTCGCCGCGCGCCACGCGCTCGGCCTCTTCCTCCTTCATCTCCTGATCGTGCGTGGCAACGGCGCGCTCGATGAACGACGCCATGTCGCCCATGCCCAGGATGCGCTTCGCCATGCGGTCCGGATGGAAGCTCTCCAGGGAGTCGGGCTTCTCGCCGGCGGAGATGTACGCGATGGGCTTGCCGGTGACCTGCTTGATGGACAGGGCGCCGCCGCCACGGGCATCGCCGTCCATCTTCGACATGATCACGGCGTCGAAGTCCACGCGCTCGGCGAACGCCTTCGCCACGTTCACGACGTCCTGGCCGGTCATGGCGTCGACGACCAGGTAGATCTGCTCGGGCTTCACCGCGTCGCGGATGCGCTCGGCCTCGTCCATCATCTCCTCGTCCACATGCAGGCGGCCGGCCGTGTCCACGATGACCACGTCGCGCAGGTTGTCGACGGCATCCTGGACGGCGCCCCGGGCAATGGCCACGGGGTCCTTTCCGTCGCCGCGGAACACGCGCACGCCCATCTCGTCGCCCAGCGTCTGCAACTGGTCGGCAGCTGCGGGGCGGTAGACGTCGCAGGCGGCCAGCAGCGGCGAATGGCCCTGCTCGCGCAGGCGATATGCCAGCTTCGCGGAGGCGGTGGTCTTGCCGGAGCCCTGCAGGCCCACCATCATGATCACGTTCGGGATGCGGTTGCTGAAGTTGAAGCGGTAGTCGTCGCCGCCCAGCAGCTCCGTCAGCTGGTCCATGACCACGCGGATGACGTTCTGGGCGGGCGTCAGCGAATCCAGGACCTCGGCGGTCGTGCACTTCTTGCGCGTCTCCGCGATGAAGTTCTTCACCACCAGGAAATTGACGTCTGCCTCGAGCAGCGCCAATCGGATCTCGCGCATGGCCGAGTCGATATCCTCCTCGGTCAGCTTGCCCTTGCCGCGCAGGCCGCTGAAGATGCCCTGCAGGCGGGTGGATAGGTTCTCAAGCATGTTGGATTGCTCCTTGTTGCCCTGTCGGTTCTGTCGGGTCATGCGCGATGGCGGTCCGCCGGCAGCGCATAACTATTCAATGATACACGACGGGCGCCGTCCGCCCCGTCCGCGCCCCGACAGCGCAATAGAAGCTCCACGGACGCGCTCCCGCGCCGCGCCGCAAGCACGTGCGCCGCGCGCATGCAGGGCATCTTCCGGGCTTGGCGTCGAGCGTCGTTTCGGCAACGGATTTTCGCCATTCTGGTGAAAACGGACGGCGCATGCGGAATGCCCGCGCAACGCTCCGTATAGTAATGCGTGAAAAGAAGGCACATGAGAACGCAGCCGCCGCGGGATGCCGAAGGCGGCGGCCCGCGAATGAAGGATGGGATATGGATATGCACGCATACGGGAACCCCTGGACCAGGTCGAAGCAGCCAACCGCAGCCGAGCGCGCCGAGGAGCTGCGCATCCGCTCCGACGAGCTGGCGACGAAGCGAACGAACCTGGCTGCCGATCTGGGCGCGCTCGTATACGAGGAGACGAAGACGAATCCCCGTGCGCGCCAGGGCCGCGAGGTCCTGTACGACGGCATCGCATCCATCGACCGCGAGCAGGCCGAGATCGCCGAGGAGCTGAAGCAGCTCGACGCGCGCCATCGCCGCGAAGACGAGCCGGTGCCGCTGTACTGCCCGTTCTGCGGCAAGCCCGTGACCGCCGAAGCCGTGTTCTGCCCGCAATGCGGCACGCGCCTGCAGCAGGAGAGCCACCGCGTCAGCGCCGCTTCCCTGACCGGCCAGCTGGAGGAAGTGGAGCTGGACGAACCCGACATGGATTTCGAGTTCCTGTCCGCGTTCGCCGCGAAAGAGGCGAAGGCGACGCAACCCGACCGGCCGGAGCGCCCGGCCGAGCATAAGACGGAAGCCGATGCGGAAGCGGATGCCGCCGCACCGAGCACCCGGGGCGAAGCTGACGACGCTGCGGCCGATGCAGGCAAGGACGCCGCCGACGCGGATGCGAACGATTCCCCCACGGCCGCAGACGCAGCCGCACCGCAGCCCGCTGCGGAAACCGCGCGCCCTTCCGCTGAAGAGGCAAGCGAAACGGCCGCGGAGGCCGATTCGGAAGATGCGGCCGCAGATGCCGGCAAGCAGGCGGACGCGGAAGATGCCGATGAGCCGCACGCCGTTGCAGAGGATGCGACGGACGCGGATAACGTAGATGCAGACGCCGCCGCTGCCGAAACGGCGCACGGCGACGAGGCGCCGAAATCCGCAGACGAATCCGCTGCGTCTGTTGACGCGAGCGGCAAGACGATGATCATCGCCCCCGTTGCGCAGGAGATCGACCGCTCCGAGAAGCTGGCTGCCGCCGCCGCGGCAACCGCAGCCGCCCTGGCAGCGGCTGCCGAGAACCCCGCAGCCGCCGAGAAGGCCGCCGAGCACACGTTCCTGGACCCCGGCGCCACACGGGTGCTGCCCGCGCTGCGGCCGGAGATGGAGCTGCTGGACCCCGGCGCCACGCAGGTCATCCCCATCATCCCCGCCGTCAGGACGGAGGCGGCGTCGTTCGAGAGCGACGCCACAGAGGTGCTGCCCGAAACCGTGGACGACGCGCCCGACTTCGACGGTGCCGACGCCACGCGCTTCATGCCCGCCGTCTCCGAGCATTACGAGCCGGATCCCACGCCGCACTCGTACCGCTCGTTCTAAAGTCCGTGCTTTGACGCCTTCCGCTTCCCGGGCTGCATTCTTCTTGAGTTAAGATACCTGTACTTCTCGCTTTCCGTTCGATTCAACCGATATGAGGAAGTGAGTTCCAGGGTCCGTCCCTGCCTTCTTTTCCACGGGATGCGGGGTCGGCCCTATTCCTTCTTGTTAGAGTTTGCTAACCTTCATGAATTCTGCCATTCTGCTCCATAGAACTGTCAAGAACGAAAAGACCTGCGGAGCAAATGCTGCACGCTCGCTAAATCTACCTTGCACCGACTTGTAAAACGGAAGCAGCGGGTATCTTGCACCCTTCATTCTCCATGATTAATTTCTATTGAAATCGTTCTTTTTCATGCGCTAAATGCATAATTTTTCAAGGGGAGAATTTCGGCTCCGGAAATGAAAGACTGCGATTTCGCTACCGCCAATTTTTCGGAGTTGCCCCCTACTTATAAATCATGCAAATCATTTCTTTTTACATATATAGATATGTGTTATGTTTCTTCTTGCATCATTTAGTTTCTTAATTATTCGCTATGAATAGATTTTGGACATTTTTATAAAAGAAATCAATCTTTTCTGAAAATTCTCGTTAGTCTTTCGCTAAGTTGCTCATACAATTCTTAACCGCAGACTAATAGTTCGACCGCATGGTCGCAGCCAGCCCGATGCATACGACATGCACCGAAAGGCAGGGAGGAACGTTCTCCCCTTCCTGCATGTCCTATGGACCGAGCCGCCTGCCTCTGTGCAATGATGGGAGGCTAAATGGCGATCCTGAAACGCGAGTACGGCGGCATCCAGCCGTACATCCCCGCCGGAATATTCCGCGTCAGAATTCCGTTCCTTCACTTCAACATCTCTGCACCTGAAGTGATCACGGGCCTGATGAACGCGGCCACGTCGTATTCCGCTCTTGCCGTTCTGACCGGCACGATGGGACTTGACACGAACGTGGCCTGGGCATTGGTCATCTTCGAGACGTGCATGTATTCCTGCAACTGGCTGCTGGGCGAGCCCAGCGTCTGCGGTTGGATTACCTCCGCCATGGCCATCGTCATCGTGTTCCTGGAAGGGTTCGACGGCAGCGTCGCCCGCTTGCAGGCTATGACGGCGGTCCAATTGGAATTGGGCATCTTGTTCTTGGTGCTCGGCTTAACAGGTTTGGCCAAGCAGCTGAACACACTGGTACCGACCGGCGTTAAGGGCGGCATCGTGTTGGGCGCCGGCATCAACGCCGTTTACGCCCGCATGTCCTCCGGCGGCGCCATGGACACCGCCACGTGGGCCTGCCTCGCCGGCGTGATCGTGGTGTTCTTCCTGATGTTCTCGCTGCGCATCCGCTCGAAGATGGAGACGAACAAGCTCGTCAACATCATGGGCAACTACAGCTTCCTGTTCGCCGTCATCGTGCTGTTCATCGTGGGCGGCATCACGGGCGAATTCGACTACACCGGCGTCGGCGAAGAGGGCATCATCCGCGTGCCCGACCTGTCCGTGCTGTTCGGAGCCGTCTCGCCGTTCTCCATCGGCTGGGCAACGCCCGATGTGTGGCTGCAGGCCCTGCCTATCGCACTGATTGCCTGGGTCATCGCATTCGGCGACTTCGTCACCGTGCAGCAGCTGGGCATCCAGGCCATGCGCGACGACGAGTTCATCGAGCTGGATCCCGGCCGCACGAATGCCGTCTGCGGCATCCGTAACGTGCTGCTTTCTCTGTTCGCCCCGTACCCGGCACTGGCCGGCCCGCTGAGCCCCCCGTACTGCGTTGCCACGTATCAGCGCTACAAGTCCGGCGGCCGCGACGGCATGGACTCCATCTACGATGGATCCGCAACGAACCTGATCTTCACCATGCTGGGCCTGTTCATCTACCCCGTGTACCAGCTGGCTGCGGCATCTTCGTCCGCAATCCTGCTGACCGTCATGTGCATCCAGGGCTACATCTGCACGCAGATCTGCTTCGACATGTGCTTCGACAAGGTCGACGAGGGCGTCGCCGGCATGATGGCCGGCTTCATCCTGGCACGCGGCGGCGGCATCGGCCTGGTTGCCGGCCTGTTCCTGTACCTCCTGCTTGCGAACCAGGACAAGATCAAGGAAGACTACCGTTCCGCAGCTGAGCGCCAGCGCATCACGGACGAGGAGACAGCAAAGAAAATTGCTGAAGCCGCGGCGAAACGTGAAGCCAGTAAGAGAGCGCACGAGCAAGGCGGTACCGAAGAGAAGAAGAAGTCATCCGATAAGGAGTAGCGCTTCTCCAGGTGCCCGCACCTCCCTTCCGCAAAGAACCGCTCCGGGAAACCGGGGCGGTTTTTTCATGCCCGCCGGCCGTACAATGGCCGCAGACACATGAACAGGAGGAAGCCATGGACCTGACCGAACTCTTCGCCGGATGCCGGACGTACCGCCGCTTCCAGCAGAAACCCGTGCCGCGCGCCGTTGTGGAGCGCATGCTGGACAATGCCCGCCAGGCGAATTCCGCCGCGAACGCGCAGCCCGTCCGCTATACGGCCGTGCTGGATCCCACCCTGGTGGCGCATATGCAGCCGCTCGTGAAATGGGCCGCTTACCTGCCGCCCAAGGAGGGCACGCCGAAGCCGGGCGAGCAGCCCACCGCCTTCGTGGCGCTGTCCCTGGAGAGCAACGCCGGCCCGTTCGCCCTGGTGGACCTCGGCATTGCCGTGCATACGCTGACCGCTACGGCGTGGGAGGCCGGCGTGGGCAGCTGCATCATGGGCGCCATCAGCATCGGCAAGATAACGAAGCTGCTGCAGATACCGGAGCACGAGCAGCTGAAGCTCGTCGTTGCGCTGGGCTATCCCGCCCACACCAGCACGGTCGTCGATGTGCCGGAAAACGGCAGCCTGGCGTATTACCTGGATGACGACCGCAACTACTGCGTGCCGAAGCTGCCGTTGCAGCGCGTTGCCCGCATCCGCTAGGCAAACGAAAAGCGCGCGGACGGGCAATGCCCCCGTCCGCGCGCACAGCGCCGTTTCCGAAACCGGCTAGTCCTGCTGCACGTGATCCGCGGCGATGGTGCGGATGGTGTCGAACGCCGCCGTCATATCCTGCTTCACCAGCTGCGCGCGCAATGCGTACTGGCGCTCATAGAACGCGTGGAGCGCCTGGTCGGGCTCGTATTCGCGCTTGATATCCAGGTTCGCGCGCAGCGCCTCCTTGATATCGGCCGTATCGCCCAGCGCATAGGCACCGAACAGACAGTCCGTGACGACGGCGCTGCCCGGGTTCTTCAGCGTGATGGCGTGGGCGCCCAGCATGTCGGCCTTCATCTGGTTCCACAGCGCGTCGCGGCTGCCGCCTTCCGTGATGGTCAGGCGGCTCATATCCACGCCGGCGGCGGCATACAGCTTCGCGATCTCCATGTAGTCGTAGCCGATGGCCTCCAGCACGGCGCGCCACAGCACCGCCTGGTCGGAATCGAGCGTCAGGTTCAGGAAGCAGCCCGTGGCGGATTCGATATCGTTCGTGCCGCCCGTGAGGTACGGCAGGAACATGACGCCGTCGGAACCCGGCGCCACGCTCTTCGCGCGCTCGCTGAGCACCTGGTAGTAATCGCCGTCGGACGCCTGGTCGCAGATGCTGTCCTTGTACCAACGCAGCGCCAGGCCGCCCGTGCGGATGTATCCCCAATAGAAGTACGTGTCCGGCAGCGTGCCGCTGTTGAAGATGAGGCCCGTGCCCTTGCGCGAGAGCTCGGGCACGATGCCGTCCGTTGAGACGCAGAACATGCTGCACGTGCCCGCCACATCGACGGCCTGCCCCGCCTGCAAGTTGCCCGATCCCAGCATGGACTGCATCGTATCGCCGGCGCCGCCGCAGATGGGCGTGCCTTCCGCGAAGCCCGTCCTCCGGGCCATCTCCGGCGTCAGCTTGCCCACGATATCCCACGGCTTCACAATGCGGGGCATCATGTCTTTCGGAATGCCCAGCAGCTCCAGCTGCTCGTTCGACCAGCACTTCTCCTCAACCTTGTAGCCCAGTCCCCAGCCGGACATGGCACCCCAGTCCACGAACATGTCCTTCGCCTTCAGGCCCGCCAGATGCGCCAGCACGTACGGCGCGTCATGCACGAACTTCGCGCCCTTCTGGCGGAACTCCGGGACGTTCTCCATGAACCAGCGCGCGAACAGCGCCGGGAACATGCACTTCGCCTCCGGGTTGCCCGTCTCGCGGCCCCAGATGTCCAGGTCCCAGCTGTTGATCAGCTGCTCGTCGTCCTTCGTGCGCGAATCCAGGTAGTTCACATACGGCGTGATGGCATTGCCGTCCTCGTCCACGCCCACGATGCCGCAGATGATGCCGTCGCCCATGATGACGGCCGTGTCGGCCGGGTCCAGGCCCGCCTCGCGCATCTGCCGCGCGCAGTCCGCCATGCCGGACACCGTCAGCTCCAGGTATTCGTCGGCGTCCATGTCCACCCAGCCCGGATGCGGATACGTCAGCGTCGTCGGGGCGGATGAGGATGCCACGCACTTCATGTCCTGATCGTAAACGGCCACCTTCACGCTTTGGGTACCGGCATCGAAGCCGAGATAATAGCGGGTCATCGAACGTCCTTTCGCATCAATGGTATGGAGTGCCTCTGGCGGCGGTCCGCACGGCCCGCACCCCCTCTCCGCCATGGTACTCCCCCGCGGCGGCCCGCGTGCGCCCGAACACGGAAACGGAGCGCGGCGAAAGGCCGACGATGCCGACGGGCACTATCCGGACACGGCGCATTTCGCACGGATGTACTTCTTCGTTTACCATTTCGAAAAATATTCGCATGTTATTTAACCATACGAAAGGAAATAGGCGAAAATGAAGGAGTGGACGGTGCGGGCGGCTGCCGGCACCGGCGAATCAGAATGCACGAACGCGAAGCACGAACGCGAGCACATTCCCCAATGAGAGAGGAGCGCATCATGAACGACAAGATCAAGGTGGTCCAGTACGGCTGCGGCAAGATGGCGAAGTATACGTTGCGCTATCTGTACGAGAGCGGTGCCGAGATCGTCGGCGCCATCGACACGAATCCCGCCGTTGTGGGCATGGATGTGGGCGATTACGCCGAATTGGGCGTGAAGCTGGGTGTGAAGATCTCCGATGACGCCGATACGGTGCTCGACGAGACGGCGCCGGACATCGCCGTCATGACGCTGTTCAGCTTCATAGAGGATATCTGCCCGCACGTGGAGAAGTGCATCATGCGCGGCATCAACGTCATCACGACGTGCGAGGAGGCCATCTACCCCTGGACGACCGCATCCGAGCTGACGAACCGCATCGACGCGCTGTGCCAGGAAACGGGATGCACGGTCATGGGTGCCGGCATGCAGGACATCTTCTGGATCAACATGGTGGGATGCGTGGCCGGCGGCGTGCAGCGCATCGACCGCATCGAAGGTGCCGTCAGCTACAACGTGGAGGATTACGGCCTGGCGCTGGCGAAGGCGCACGGCGTGGGCCTGACGCCCGAGGAGTTCGAGCAGACGCTCGCGCATCCCGACGACGTGGTGCCCTCGTATGTCTGGAACTCGAACGAGAGCCTGGCGAACCTGATGGGCTGGACCATCAAATCCACGACGCAGGAGAACGTGCCGTACATCGCCGGGGAAGACACGTATTCCGAAACCATGGGCGAGACCATTCCCGCCGGCAAGGTCATCGGCATGAGCACCGTGGTGACGACCGAGACGTTCCAGGGCCCCGTGATCAAGACGTCGCAGATCGGCAAGGTCTACGGTCCCGACGACGGCGACCTGTGCGACTGGAAGATCTTCGGCGAACCGGACACGACATTCAGCGTGGAGAAGCCGGCGACGGTGGAGCATACGTGCGCCACGATCGTGAACCGCATCCCCAGCGTGCTGGCCGCCCCGGCCGGCTACGTGACGGTCGACCGCGTTCCCCCGGTGAAGTACCTTTCGTACCCCATGCATTTCTACACGCCGGACGGCGGCTGCGGCTGCGGCTGCTGCTAGCGAATCCGACGGGCGGCTCCGTTCGCCCTCGACGTAAAGCACGTCCCGCTACGGACCGGCGGCATGTCCCTTCGGAGGCATGCCGCCGGTTTTCTCTTCTCGGAATCAGCCGCCGTCGGAGATGCCGGCCGAAACGGAGCGGAATGCGCATGCGACCCCTATAACCCGGATCGGGGCAAAAAAGAAGGCCGCATACGGCCTTCTTCGGATGGGCGCTTCGATGTTCCGGCGTCTTTCACCGTCGGCCGGGCCGTCTTGCGTCCACGGGCATTATTCATTGTTGCTTTTCGCATGGCAGCTGCCCGTTGAAACCCCGCTGCCCGAAAGGAATGTGGAATGGAGGGCAGCGAAATTCTTGTTCTCTGGATACCATGCGGATATGCGCAGATTGTGAACGACGGCAGCGCGCGGCGAAATCGACGGATAAACGGCAGACGCACCCATTTCCCGGCACATCTGCCGCCGCAGGGCATCCGGCACGCCGCACGGGCGCCGCGGTGCCGAATGCGGCCTGCGAACTGCTAGTCCGCGCTTCCCGAGCTGCTCTTCGAGCTGGTCGAGGAACTGGTCGAGGAGCTTCCCGAGAACGCTTTCTCGTATTCTTGGACTTTGTCCAGCAACTGGCCGGTAAGCGCGTTCACGGCATCGTTGTCCAGCTCGCTCACCTTCCAGGAACCGTCATCGCCCTTCGTCAGCGAAAGCTGCGCGTCCGTCTTCACGCTCTTGTCCGTGAGCTTGTCCAGCTGCTTTCCGAATGCCTTGTAGAAGATCTTGTTCGACTTCGCCGTAGACAGCTCCTTGCCGGAGAATGCCTGGGCGAACGCCTCCTCCAGATAATCGTTCAGCGCGTTGTCCACGGCCTCCCCGAAGTCGTACGTCGTGATGCTGACGTTCACCGTGGCGTTGTTTCCGTCGACCTTCTCGTCGCCCAGCTCGTAGTCGAAATCGCACAGCTTGCCGGAAAACTTCTGCATCACGGCCTTCTCGTCGTCCGTCAGATCGCTGCTGCCGTCGACATCGCTGCCCACGGATTCGTTCAGCCAGGAGCCCGCCAGATCCGAAGCGTCTCCCGAATAGTACTTCGCCATGGATTCCGTATCCTGCGCCTTCATGGCCTGCAGGAACGAGTCCGCCGTCTGGGACGGCGTGGGAGAGCTGCATCCCGCCAGCAACACGCAGCACCCCACAACCGTCAGCGCAACGAGCACGATTCTCTTCAGATTCCCCATTTGACAATCCCCTCTCTAATCGAATCGGCGGCTGACGCGCTGCTACAGCCCCACCTGGGCCTTGGACTGCACCTTGTCGTTCTGGAATGTGACCGTCGCGTTCGACCCGAGATCGGAGCCGTACCACGTGTAGATCTTCGTGGTGTAGCCGGCAACCTTGCTGCTGCCCGTCAGCTCGCCTTCCCCACCGATGACCTTTACCACGTCCTGGTACGACATGCCAGTCTTGATCTTCTTGTAGGCGGCCTTCGTGATGGTGACGTCCGTGCTTTCACCCACGCCGTACTGCGCCTTGCTGACGACCTTCTTGTTCTCGAACATGACCACCGCGGAACCCCAGTCATCGGATCGCCACACGTACGTGGATGCCGTGATGCCGCCGTAAGACGACGTGGATTGCTCCTCGCCCTTCGAGCCGATGAGCTTCACGACCTGCTTGTACGTCATGCCCTCCTTGATCTGCTTGAATTTCTTCGCATCGATGGTCCCGCTCTCCGCCGCCGACGAGTCGGCCTGCTGCGCGACGCTGACGGATGCCGTTGCAGACGATGCCGCGCCCGAAGAATCCGCACCGGACCCGCCCGACGATGACGTTCCGCCGCATCCTGCCAGCGGAAGCGCCAACACGGCCGCCATTGCAAGTACGATTGCCTTCTTCATGTCCGTTCTCCTCCCACGTGCCCCGCGCACTGTGCGAAGGGCTCCCTCGAGGGATGCCGGATACGGCGTCATCCGGGCGCCGCCGTGCCTTTCCCCCACCAGCATCGTAGGCATCGCCCTGCGCGGAAGTGTCCCAAGACGAAGACACCAGGGCCGGTTTATGCAGCGGCGGCGCCCAGGGCACGCCGGGTGCAAACGCGATTGCTATACTGGGGTTTCGAGCTTGCCGGCCGTACCGCAAGCCGCTTCCCGACGCCGCTATCCCGGAGGTCCTATGTCCCGAACCGACGAAACCGCACCCCGTTCCGCATGCCCCGCACCCGAGGCCTGCGATGTCGTCCTGGCGCCGTCGTACGCCCAGGCGAAGAACTGGAATATGGCGCATCGCGGCACGGCGGGAACGGAAGCCGCCGGGCTGTTCGGCACCATCGCGCAGACGTTCGCCGAATGGCTGGCGGGCATCTGGGAGCTGCACGGCAACGGCTGCCGGCTGATATCCGACCCCGAGCGCAGCGTGCTTGCGCAGCGCGTGCTGGACGAGCGCCCGCTTGAGCACCTGGCCGCCACGCCGAACCTGGGAGCGGCGCTGGCATCGTGCGCGCGGTACGGGTCGGGCATCCCGTCGTTCGATGCCGCCGTGCAGGATGCCGCGGCGGGGAAAACGCCCTGCGGCACGGAAGCCGGGCACGCTGCGCCGCTTGCCGATGCGGAATGCGAGCTGCTGGCCCGCATCGGCGCATACGGCGCCGCGGCGCAGGATGCGAACCTGATCGAGCCGGGCGCCGCGCTGGCGTACCTTGCCGCCCACTGCGCGGAGGCCTTCCCGGAGCCGTGCACCGTCTGGTGCCTGGACGGCGGCCCCCTGCCGCTGCAGGAGCGCCTGTTCCTGGAGTCCGTCCCGAACCTGCGCGTGCGCTTCCCCGCGGATTCTGCAAGCGGCCATCTGGAGGCCATCGACCGGGAACGCGTGCGCTTCGCATTCCCCGCCGGGCGCTACGCACAGGCGCCGCTGGTGCTGCAGGCCATAGAGGACCTGCAGCGCGCATGGCCCGGCGAACCCGTTGCCGTATCGGCGAAGGATCCTCTTGCCCTGTACGAGACGCTGGCCCCGGCGCTGACGGCGCGGCGCATCACCGTGGCCGTGCGCGCGCAGAAGACGTTCGCGGAGACGGATTTCGGCAAGACGTACCTGGCGCTTGCCCGCGTGCGGCGCGGCGGCGTGCCCTGGGACCGCGCGGCGCTTTCCGACGTGTTGCATTCGTCGTTCCTGCATATACCGAAGCAGGACGTGTGGCGCTGGGACCGCCGCCTGCGCAACGACCGCCTGATAGACCGCGACGCCGTGCTGGCGGAGCTGCGCGGCGACGCCGGCAACCGGAGCCTGCCGTTCTCCCGCGCATTCCGCCTGCTCGACGACCTGGTCACGCGCACGGGCACCGTGGACCTGAACGATTGCCGCAACCGCTACCGCTCCCGGGAGGGCGCAACATCACCGGCATACGTGCAGGAGCAGTGCGCCGCCATCGGCGCGCTGGGGCAGCTGTCGGAATTGACGGCGCGGCTGGGCGCCGCCGCCCCGGATGCGCTGGAGAAGCTGCTGGCGGGCGCCCGCTTCAGCGTATCGTGCACGACGCTGCCCGCGAAGGCGCCGTGCCAGCCGGACGTGGCCATCATGTCCCTGCGGCAGGCCGCCGAGCTCATGCCCGGTAGCAGGGCGGGACTTATCGCGTGCGACCTGACAAGCGCCGACTACCCGCTGTCCGACAGGCGCTCCGCCGCGGACATCCTGCTGGAGAAGCTGGGGACCGCACCGTCCGCCGAGCCGCCGCTGGCGCGCGAGAGGCGGCGCTTCGCCGCGCTCGTCCGCGTCCCGCGCCGGCGCCTGGTGCTGGAGCGCCGCCTGAACGACGCCGGCGCCGACCCCCTGTATCCCAGCGCCATGTGGGAGGAGTTCGTGGACGCCTACCGCGACCATGCCTGCCTGGATTCCGCCGACGACCTGGACGACACGTACCGCCTGCCTCCCGAACTGCGGGGACGGCGCATGGACGGCGGCGAGGAAGATGCGTTCCGCGACGTGTGCCCCGGCATGGCCCAGGACGCGCTCGCGCTTGAGCGGCAGGCGCCGCCGACGCCGGAGCATATCGGCGGCGCGCTGCCGAACCTCCTGTTCCCGTACCCCGCCCAGGATCCGGATCGGGACGTGCCGCGCCTTTCGCCGTCGCAGCTGGACGATTACCTCGACTGCCCGTTCCGCTGGTTCGCCACGCGCGGCCTGAACACGCAGACGCTGGACGAGGACCGGGGTCCGGCGGCGCGCGGCACGTTCCTGCACCAGGTATTCCAGACGTTCTACCGCACGTTCGGGAAGAAGGTGACGCGGGAGAACCTGCCGGAAGCCGAGCGCCTCATGTTCGGCGAAGACGGCGGGGAGGGCGTGTTCGACCGCGTGGTCCAAGCGCAGCGCACGCAGCGCCCCGGGGACCGCTACGCCGCGCTGCCCGGCACCACGGAGGAGTGCGAAACGGACGCCCTGCGCCTGCGCGTGAGCGACTGGCTCCGGTTCGAGACGTCGTTCCTGCCCGGCTTCTCGCCCGTCGCGTTCGAATACCCCATCGCGTTCGACTACGCGGGCTGCCGCATCACGGGGCGCATCGACCGCATCGATGTGGACGGGCAGGGCAACGCCGTCGTCATCGACTACAAGGGCGCGATGCGGGCGGACTACCGCGCCCTGGAGGCGGACGGCCGCGGGAAAGACGCCGTCAGGAGCTTCCGCCGGCACGGCAAGGTGCAGGGGCTCGTATACGCGGCCGCGCTGGAGCAGGCGGGCATGCTGCGCATCCCGCCGGAAAACGGCTTCGCATCGCAGGCGGGCACGGTCGACGTGCCGCTGCATGCCGTGGTCGGCGCGCTCTATGCGTCCTACAACAAAGGCAACCGCGTCTCGGGCGCCTACCTGGAGTCCGTCATCTCGTCGGCCGCCGACATGCCCACGCTGGACGGCAAGGACGACTGCGGCCTGGGACCGGCGGGCCCGTTGTCGTTCGCCGCGCTGCAGCGACATGTGGAGCAGCGCGCCGCGGAAGCCGTGGCCGGCATGCGCGCCGGCAACGTGGCCCCCGCCCCCGCGTCGAAGCGCAGCTGCGAATTCTGCCCGATCATGACGTGCGAGATGAGGCACTAGATGGAACCCACGAAAGCACAGCGCATCTGCATCCAGGAGACGTTCGGCATGCCCAGCGCCGTGGTGGCGGGCGCCGGCAGCGGCAAGACGGCCACGCTCACGAACCGCATCGTGTACGCGCTCGAGCATCCTGCGCAATCCGGCGTGGAGGACATCGGGCAGATCCTGGCCATCACGTACACGAGCAAGGCCGCCGGCGAGCTGAAATCGCGCATCCGCGGCGCGCTGCAGGAGGCGGGATTGCGCGATGCGCGCCTTGCGGAGCAGGCGCTGAAGGTGGACGGCGCCTGGATCGGCACCATCCACGGCATGTGCTCGCGCATCCTGAAGGAGAACGCGCTGTCGCTGGGCATCGACCCCGCGTTCGGCATCTTGCCGGAGGACGTGGGAGGCCAGCTGCGTGCAGAAGCCGTGGAGGACGTGCTGACGGCGTATGCGGACGATCCGCGCGTGGAGGCGCTCTACGGCGAATACGAACGCAACGACATCGCCGACGCGCTGGAGCAGCTGGCGGGGCTTGCGGCCGCGCACGGCGGCTCCGTCGCCGACAGCGTCATCATGCCGCCGCAGGACAGCGCCGCGGCATGCCTGTACGACCTGGTGGACTATGCGCGCCAGCTGTATGCGCTCCTTGCCGATGCCGGCGGGACCACGGCCGAGAAATGGTGCGCGGGCACGCTGTCCGCACTCGAGGACGTGCTGGGCGTGCAGGGCGCGGACGCCGCGCTGGCGCCGCTCGCGCCCGAGACGGAGGGCCGCCTGCTGGACACCCCGCCGGACCGGGCGCTGCTGGCCGCCAGCCGCTTCCCGAAGGCGAACCGGCGGCTGAAGATATTCAAGGAGGCGCAGCTGGACGGAACGGACCTGCCGCCGTACCTGGCGTATGCGGATTGCGCCGCACGCCTGCGCCTTGCCGCGGCACGGCCCCATCTGGACACGCTCGTATTCCTGGCCCAGGCCGTCTCGGACCGCTTCGGGGAGCTGAAGGCGCAGCTGGGGATGCTGGACAACGACGACCTGCTGTCCCGCGCTGCCGATGCGCTGCGCAACCCGGCGCACGCGGACATCCGCGAACGCTACCGCGACCGCTTCCAGCTGGTCATGGTCGACGAGTTCCAGGACACGAACCAGATGCAGGTGGACATGATCAACCTGGTGGCAGGCGGCGGAAAGGACGAGCTCAGCCGGCGCATGTGCGTGGTGGGCGATGCGCAGCAGAGCATCTACCGCTTCCGCAACGCCGACCTGGCCGTGTTCAAGGATTACGTGGCGCGCGTGGGACGGGCGCAGGAGCAGGGGAACGGGCGCATCGTGCACCTGGAGCAGAATTTCCGCAGCAACGGCGAGGTGCTCGCATTCTGCAAGGGGGCGTTCGAGAACACGTTCGGGGCCGGGCAGGACTACCTGGAGCTGCTGCACGGACGCAACGAGGATGCCGCCCGCAAGCGTGCGCCGTTCCAGGGCGCGCAGGGCGTGCAGGACCCCGATCCGGACGTGCCGCGCCGCATCAACGTGATCGCCCTGAACGGCGGCCGCGCCGCATCCGATGCGCGCGCCTGCGCCGCCCGCATCATCGCCCGCGACTTCCGCTGCCTGTGCGACGCGGGCCACACCCCCGGCCAGATGGCCGTGCTCCTGGGCGGCATGGGGCACGCGCAGGAATACGCGCAGGCGCTGGCCGAACAGGGGCTGCCGTGCGCCATCGCCGGCGGCTCCGTGTTCAACCGGGCGCCGGAGGTGGGCGTGGTCGAGGACCTGTGCTTCGTGCTGGCCGACCCGTTCGACACGCAGCGGCTGGCGAACGTGCTGACAAGCCCCCTGTTCGGCCTGGAAGCGGAGGACCTGCTGCAGCTGGAGCCCGTGCGCCGGACGGCCCCGGATGCCGCGGCGCAGCAGGCGGGCACCGGGCTGGGACGCCGCGCGGGCCTGGCTTCCCTGCTCCCTCCGCTTATGGGCGACACGGCCGCTGATACGGAGGCGCGCGTCCGCGCGTTCGCCGCGCAAGCCGGCTGGAGCACGCGCCTGACCGCCTGCCTGGCCGCGCTGCTGCCGGCCGCGGCGGAAGTGGGCACGAAGCCGCTGTCGGCGCTGATCGAGCGCGTCCTGGCAGATTCCGGCTGGCTCTCGCGCCTGACGGAGGACGATCAGGCGGCGGCGGGCAACGTGCTGAAAGCCGTCCGCATCATCCGTGGCATCGAGCGCGACCAGCACGTGGACGCGCTCAGCCTGGCGCAGCGCGTGCAGGAGCGCATCGAGACGCTGAAGGAGGCGCCGGGCGTGCTGGCGGCAGCCGGCAGCGACTTCGTGCGCATCATGACCATCCATGCATCGAAGGGCCTGCAATTCCCCATCGTCGCCGTTGCGGAGACGGATGGCGGCAGCCGGCAGCGCGGCAAGCTGCACACGCTTGCCGAGGGCACCCGGACGCGCATCGCGCTGGATGCGGGCTTCACGTTGGACCGCGTCCGCAAGACGCTGGCGGACGATTGCCTGGGCATGCTCAAGGACAACCTGTTCGCGGACGATGACGGAACGGACCCGCGGCAGCTGCGGGCCGGCCTGTCCTCCAGCGATCCGGCCGTCTATTGGACGGCGCTGAATGCCCTGGACGCCGCCGGCGATGCCGAGGAGTACCAGCGCAAGCTGTACGTGGCTTACACGCGCGCGGAGGATTGCCTGTTCGTGATCCTGAACAACAGCGCGCGGAACGGCCTGCCCGAAGGCGCGCCGCGCGAGATAGGCCGCCGGCTGGCCGGCGACGACGGCATTCCGTTCGGCGAATCGGCCCACAGCCTGCAGCTGTTCCGGCAGGACACGGTCTACGACGGCCATCCGGAGTGCGACATCTCATGGATTGCGCGGCTGGAGACCGTGAACACGAAAGCGGACGACTTCCCGGAGTTCATGGACGGCCTCGCCCCGGCCGGGGCACGAACGGCGGACTGGGAGGATACGGCCGCCGCAGCGCAGGAAGCCGCATTGAAACCGGAGGAGGCGGAAGATGCCGCAGCGGAGCAGCGCCCGTTCGCCGTGCCGACGCAGACGCTGCCGCCGCAGCCGCAAAGCCACCCGTACCGCCTGCAATGGTCCGAGGGCCTGCTGTCCGCATCCGCGCTGAAGCACGAGGCAGCGGACGAGGAGGACGGGAACCGCACGCCGCAGCGCGTGCCGGATGCCGACGAGCCGTACGCGGACAAGCCGGCGGCCGCCGTGGAGAAGGGCACGGCGTTCCATTCGCTCGGGGAATTCGCCGCCCATGCCTGGCGCCGCACCGGGCGCATCGCCCTGCCACCGGAAGGGCGGATTGCCGCCATGGCCCGCCTGCACGGACTGGATGCCGCCCAGACGGAGGATCTGCACTGCGAACTGGAGCGCTGGACGGCAAGCCCCGTTGCGCGGCAGATGGAGGCGCACGCCCGCCTGGATGCCGAGGCCCCGTTCTTCATCCCGCTGGCGGAGCGCGGCGCCGAGGGGGGAAGCGCCCTGACGCTGTACGGTTTCATCGACCTGCTGGCGTACGACCGGTTCGGCAGCGGGACGGCCCACGTGGTTGACTACAAGACCGGCCGCTCGCTGAAGACGGATGCCGACCGCCGGGCCGCCTACGACATCCAGGCGAAGTGCTACGCCTACGCCCTGCTGCTGCAGGGCTTCCAGGACGTGGAGCTGGACTTCGTGTTCGTGGACCAGCCGGACGAAGACGACCCGGCCATCCCTCAGGTCACGCACTTCCCCGCTCCGGGGCAGCCGCGCTACGAGCGGGAAGCGCTGCGCGCCCAGCTGGAGCAGACGGCCCGTGCTATCGTGTGATGCGGCCAGCCGAGCAAGCATGCAAGGAGCATCATGAGCTTTCTGCCCACGAATAAACGCGAAATGGACGAACGCGGCTGGGACCAGGCCGACTTCGTGTACATCTGCGGCGACGCCTATGTGGACCACCCGTCGTTCGGCATGGCCATCATCACGCGCCTGCTGGAGGCGAAGGGCTACAAGGTGGGCATCATCGCACAGCCGGATTGGCGCGACCCGGAGAGCATCGCCGCGCTGGGCGAACCGCGGCTGGCGTTCCTGGTGTCGTCCGGCAACATGGATTCCATGGTGAACCATTACACGGTGGCGAAGAAGCGGCGGCATTCCGACTTCTACTCGCCGGGCGGCAAGGCGGGCCTGCGCCCGGACCATGCATGCGTCGTGTACGGCAACCTCATCCGCCGCACATTCAAGGACACGCCCATCGTGCTGGGCGGCATCGAAGCCAGTTTGCGCCGCCTGGCGCATTACGACTACTGGTCCGACAAGCTGAAGCGCTCCATCCTGCTGGATTCCGGCGCTGACCTGATCAGCTACGGTATGGGCGAGCATTCCATCGTGGCCATTGCGGATGCGCTGGATGCCGGCCTTGCCGTCTCGGACCTCACATACATTCCCGGCACGGTGTTCCGCACGCGCTCGCTTGACGCCGTGTACGAGCCCATCATGCTTCCCACCTGGGAGGACATGCAAGCCGACAAACTGAAGTACGCGGAGAGCTTCGGCGTGCAATGCAAGAACCTGAACCCGTACCTTTCGCATTCGCTTGTGGAGGAGTACCCGCATGGCGTCTACGTGGTGCAGAACGCCCCCGCCCTGCCGCTGACGACGCAGGAGATGGATGCCGTGTACGCGCTGCCGTACGAGCGCACGTACCACCCCCGCTACGAGGATGCCGGCGGCGTACCCGCCATCAAGGAGGTGAAGTTCAGCATCGCCAGCAACCGCGGATGCCTGGGCGAATGCTCGTTCTGCGCGCTGAACTTCCACCAGGGCCGCATCATCCAAAGCCGCAGCCATGAATCCATCCTGGAAGAGGCGCGGCAGATGACGAAGGACCCGGATTTCAAGGGCTACATCCACGATGTGGGCGGCCCCACGGCGAACTTCCGCGTGCCCGCCTGCGCGCAGCAGGAGAAGCGCGGCGCGTGCCCGAACAAGCGCTGCCTTGCCCCCGAACCGTGCCGCCAGCTGCGCGTGACGCACAAGGACTACGTGCAGCTGCTGCGCGAGCTGCGCAGCCTGCCCGGCGTGAAGAAGGTGTTCATCCGCAGCGGCATCCGCTTCGACTACGCGCTGCTGGATCCCGACCACACGTTCATCCGCGAGCTGGCCGAATACCACACCAGCGGCCAGCTGCGCCTGGCACCCGAGCATGTGTCCGACCGCGTGCTGCGCGTCATGGGCAAACCCGGCAATGCCGTGTACCAGCAGTTCGTGCGCGAGTTCGACCGCGCCAGCGAAGCGGCGGGCAAAGAGCAATACGTGCTGCCGTACCTGATGAGCAGCCATCCCGGCTCCACGATGAAGGAGGCCGTCGAGCTGGCCGAATTCTGCCGCGATCTGGGCTACAACCCCGAGCAGGTATCGGACTTCTACCCCACGCCCAGCACGATATCCACGTGCATCTACTACACGGGCGTGGACCCGCGCACCATGGAGCCCGTCTACTGCCCCACGGACCCGCATGAGAAGGCCATGCAGCGCGCGCTGATCCAGTACCGCAACCCGAAGAACCGCAAGCTCGTTGCGGAGGCGCTGAAGCGCGCCGGGCGCGAGGACCTCATCGGCTACGGGCCGAAATGCCTCATCCGCCCCGACCGGCAGAAGCGCGGCCCGGCATCGGGCGGGCGCTCCGGCAGCGCGCACCCACCGCGGGGCGCCCGCCATACGGGAAACGGCAAGGGCAACGCCCGGAATAAGCACGCCGCGGCGGCGCATCCGGCACAGAACGGACAAGGGAAGAACGCCGGTCGCAAGCCGAACGGGCACGCGGACGCGCGGACCGGCCGCAAGCCGAACGGGCACGCGGACGCCGGCGCGAAAGCGCGCGGCAAGCGGGCTGCAGGCGGGAACGAGAATACGCACGGCAAGCGGCGCGGCGGCGGAAACGCGCACGACACCCGGCACCGCGGCGGCCGTAAACAATCCGGAAACAACGTAAGATAACGCGTCCGTCCACATGTCGGCAATGCCATCCTTTTGAAGAAACGGCCAGTTCAACTGTGACAAATGAAGACAATTTGGCACGGATGGCGCTCGCGCGAGCAACGTTTACGAGTTATCATATTTCGCAAGAATGCATACCGTAGCACATACGACACTCTTTGCATCGCACAACCGAATAGGATCTGCACGCGCTCTGACACACCAAGGATTCCATTGCATATGTACAAAACCAGAATCATCCCCGTACTCGCCGTATCCGGAGCGATCGCGCTGGGAGGCGCGGCACTGCCGGCTACCGCTCTGGCCGCCGAGGCCTCGCTCGCCCCTGCCCAGGCAGTCGTCCAGAAGATCAACTACGACACCTATAAGCAGATGCTCATCGACGACGGCTGCTCGGACAGCGAAGTAGAAGCGTACCTGATGCAGTACCGGGCCGCAGAGCAACAGGCCACCGAGGACGCGAAGGCCGCGAAGGAGCAGAAGGCCGCCGCGAAGGACGCATCGAAGACCACGGGCACCTCCGCCGGCACGAAGTCCTCGAGCACGAAGACCGCTGCCGCGAAGAGCTCGAAGGGCACCTCCTCCTCAAGCGCCTCGAAGGCATCCGCGAAGGCTGCTAAGAAAAACGCCAAGAAGATAGCGACCACGGCCCAGAAGGCCGCCGCGAAGGCGAAGAAGGCGCAGAAGAAGGCCGACACGGCCGCCAAGAAGAAGGCAGAGCGGGAAACGCAGAAAGCCGTCGCCGCCGCAAAGGCCGAGAAAGCCGCCGAAGCCGCTGCGAATGCGAAGGTGAGGAAAGCGAAGCACGCGAAGAAGACCGCTTCGTCCTCCGCGTCCACGGCAGCGCCCAGCACGACCGCCTCCCCGCAGGCAACGTCTGCGGTAACGTACAAGCGCGTGCATTATTCCCAGAACCTGACCACGGAGATGTTCATCGCCTCCATCGGCGAGCAGGCCCGCCAGATCGGCCGCAAGTACGACATCTACGCGTCCGTCCTGATCGCCCAGGCCATCCTGGAAAGCGGGTCGGGATCCAGCACGCTGTCGAAGGCCCCGTACAACAACCTGTTCGGCATCAAGGGCGCGTACAACGGCAAATCCATCCGCATGGCCACCAGCGAGGACAACGGCTTCGGCACGCTGTACACCACCTCCGCGAACTTCCGCGTGTATGCCACGCAGAAGCAGTCCATGAAGGATTACGCGAAGCTGCTGCGCGGCAGCTCGTTCTACTCCGGCGCCTGGAAGGAGAACACGGATTCGTACAAGGATGCCGCCGAGGCGCTGGAAGGCCGCTACGCCACGGACACCGGCTATGCCGAGAAGATCAAGGCGCTCATCAAGACGTACGACCTGACCCGCTACGACAAGAAGCTGAACTTCAAGATCACGGGCAAGACCACCACGAAGAGCGGCAAGACCCGCAATCTGACCATGAACGACTACGCGAACCTGGAAGCGCTGGCAACGTCGTGCCTGGGCACGGACTACGTGTGGGGCGGCAACACCCGCAGCGGCTTCGACTGCTCGGGCCTGGTGCAGTACCTGTACAAGAATGCGCTGGGCATCCAGCTCACGCGCACCACGTACACGCAGCAATACGAGGGCAAGAGCGTCGACTTCGACGACCTGCAGATGGGCGACCTGCTGTTCTTCAAGCGCGGCAACGATACGTACCATGTGGCCATGTACTTGGGCGACGGCTTCTACATCCACGCGCCGAACGTGGGCGAGACCGTGAAGATCGGCGATATGGAAAGCTACACGCCCTCGTTCGCGAAGCGCATCATCACCACGAAGTCCGCGAAGAAGGCCTCTGCCGGCTCCACGAACAGCGTCTCCTCCGCGAACTAGCGCATGTGAGCGCATTCGGACCGCCGACAAGGCCGCCGGCCCGGTTCGACGAAGCCCCCGCCATCGGGAACCGCATCGGCGGCTCCACACGATGGCGGGGGCTTCTGTTTTCGCAACCGCGCGGGAGGGAACGGCATGCCTCCCGCGCGGCCGTATCGGCGGTATGCGCGCTCAGTGGAACGGCACGACGGCGATGAAGTCCAGGCCGTCGTCGCAGACGTCCGTTATCTCGTGGTCGGAGTCCTTCGGGCAGTACGTGGCAACGCCGGGGCGCAGCTCCTCCTTATGGCCGTTCACATACGCCGTCGCCGTGCCGGACAGGACGTAGATGACCTCGCTCGAATCCTCGTGCAGGTGCAGCCCGATGGACGACCCCTTATCCAGATGACCGTGCATGATCTTCCCCAGATCGTCCACGTACATCTGCGCCTTCAGCTTCCCTTCGCCGCCCTTGAAATGGTCGATGACCGTGGTATCCAGCTTGTCGAACTCGATCAGCATTGTCCTATCCCCTTTCCTCGTATGTTCTGCTTCCAGTATAAGATGCGCACCCGCGGAAACAAGAAGCCGCAGGGCAGATGTCCTGCGGCGGTAACGAATCGGTATCGGTTTTTCCCTGCGGCCGGGTCTACGCGTCTTCCCGCGCGGACGCGTCGTCCTCGTCGTCGTTGCGGCCCACCAGCGACTCCGCGAAGGCGTACGGGTCGAAATCCTGCAGATCCTCCAGGCCCTCGCCCACGCCGATCTTGTAGATGGGCAGGTCCAGCTCCGTGGAGATGGCCACGGCGATGCCGCCCTTCGCAGTGCCGTCCAGCTTCGTCACGATGAGGCCGTCCAAATCCAGCGCCTTGTCGAATTCGCGGGCCTGCTGCATGCCGTTCTGGCCCGTGGTGGCATCGATGACCAGCACGGTTGCCACCGGCATGTTGCTGCGCTTGCGCACCACGTTCACCACCTTCTGCAGCTCGCGCATCAGGTCGTCGGACGTGTGCAGGCGGCCGGCCGTGTCGATGAGCACCTCGTCCGCGCCCACAGCCTCCGCGCGCTCGATGGTGTCGTAGCACACGCTTGCCGGGTCCGCGCCGCGCTCGCGCTCCACAATCTCCACGTTCGCCCGCTGCGCCCATACCTCCAGCTGCTCGATGGCGGCTGCACGGAACGTATCGGCGCTGCCCAGCAGCACGTTATGGCCTTCCTGCGTGCCCTCGTACGCCAACTTGCCCACCGTGGTGGTCTTGCCGGAACCGTTGATGCCCACGAACAGCACCAGCGACGGCAGGTCCTCGAAGATGTCCCGCTCCGCCGTGGGGAACGCCTCGGCGATCTGCTGGATCAGCAGGTCGTTCACGGCGTCGCCGTCCGGCAGCGCCTTGCGGCGCGCGGCCTCGCGCAGGTTGTCCACGATGCCCAGCGACGTGCGGGCGCCGATGTCGGACATGATCAGGATCTCCTCCAGGTCGTCCCAGAACTCGTCGTCCAGCTTCGCACCGCGGTGCATCAGCACGTTCATGCGCTCGCGGAACGTGCGGCGCGAGCTCTGCATGCCGATCTTCGTGCGCGCCGCGTTGTCGCCGGACTTGCGCGCCTTGCGTTCGGCCTTCTCGGCCGCCTTCGCCTCTTTGCGTTCGGCCTTCGCCTCGGCCTTCAGCTCCTTCGCCTGGACCTTCGCCTCCTTGCGTTCGGCTTTGGCCTCGGCTTTCGCCTCCTTGCGCTCCTTGCGCTTCTCGCTTCCGAACATGCCTGTCCTTTCCCTATGAGAACCGGGCGGCGCGCGGCCGCACCGGAAAGCCCTCGCTCTTGCTTGCCCCCGCGTGCGCTCCGGCGGGCGCATCCTGCGCATCCTCCGACCGCATCGCCTGGTCCAGACGCTGACTCAACAGCCGCGTCACGCCGTCCGCCTGCATGGAGATGCCGTACAGCACGTCCGCCATCTCCATGGTACGCCTCTGATGCGTGATCATGATGAGCTGCGTGTCCTTGCGCATCTTCTGCCAGTACGCGCACAGGCGGCGCAGGTTCGTGTCGTCCAGCGCGGCCTCCACCTCGTCCAGGATATAGAACGGCGTGGCGCGCGTCTTGTACACGGCGAACAGCAGCGCCAGCGCCGTGAGCGATTTCTCGCCGCCGGACATCAGCGACAGCTTCGCGATGCGCTTGCCGCGCGGCTGCGCATGCACCTCGATGCCGGAATGCTCGGGATCCTGCTCGTTCACCAGCGAAAGCGCCGCCGATCCGCCTGGGAACAACTCGGCGAAGATCTCCTGGAAGTTCTCGTTCACGGCATGGTACGTATCGATGAAGTCGTCCTTCATGCGGTCGTCGATGACCTCCACGATCTTGCGCAGCGACCGGCGGGCCGCCAGCAGGTCCTCCGTCTGGCCCTTCAGGTAGTCGTAGCGCTCCTTCAGCTCCTCGTACTCCTGCGCGGCATCCGGGTTGATGGTGCCCATGTTCGCAATGCGGCGGCGGAGCTTGTCCACGCGGATCTCGGCCTGTTCCCGATCGTCGATGCCGGGCAGCTCCATGGCGCGGTCCAGCGGCGTATTGCGGTCCTTCTCGATGGAGTCCACGGCATTCTGCACCTGGACTTCCAGGCGCCCCTTCTCCACGCGCACATCCGCCAGCTTCGCCGTGGCGTCGTCCATCTCGCCGTGCAGGCGGCTCGAAGTGCGTCGCGCCTCGTCGATGCGGGCATGGATGCCCTCCGAAGCCGTCTTCGCCTGCTCCATGCCGCGCTCCTGCGCATCGATGCGCCCGGTGACGCTCTCGCGGATCAGCGACAGCGCCCGGATGGCGGGATCGAGCGCCTGGGGCGACTGCTTGCGCGCCTGTGCGGCCCGGATGCGCGAGATGCGCTGCTCGAGCTGCGCGATATCCCGGTCGCGCGCCACCACCAGGCGCTCGGAGTACGTGCAGCGCTCCGCCAGCGCGCTGGCCTCGAGGCGAAGCTTCGTGTACGCCTCCGATGCCGCCGTCGCCTCCGCGCGCACGGGCTCCAGCTTCTCGCGGCCCTGCGCCAACGCGCTCTTCACGTGCGCCAGCTGCTCGATGGAACGTTGCAGCTCCGATTCGGCCCGCTCGCTTGCCGGCTTCATCTGCTCCAGGACGGACGCCACATCGCTGCGGCGGCGCTCCAACGTCCGGCGCTCTTCCTCCAGGCCGTCCGCTTCCTTCTGCGCCTGGGCGATCTGCGCGCGCAGCGATTCGTCGCGCCCGCGCGCCTGCGCCAGCGCGGACGCCGCATCCGCGCCGTCCTTCTGCAGCGCGCGCAGCGCCTCCTGCGCGTTCGACAGCTCGTCCTGGGCCGTTGCCGCCGCAGCTTCCGCATCATCCGCCGCATGCAGTGCGTCATTCAGCTGGCGATGGCGCTCCACGGCGCCCACCGTGCCCTCTTTCACGCGCGAGAAGCGACGCAGGCCGCGGGCATCGCCCACATAGCCATCGCGCGTCGCCACGCGGTACGCCCCCGGCGACGCGGCCAGGGCATCCTCCACGGCGGCGGCGTCCTCCCAGGAATCGCACACGATGACGTCGCCCAGCAGCGCGCGGATGGCCGGGGCGTATTCGTCCGGGAACGTCAGGCGGTCTATGAGCAGCTGCCCGGGCTCCGGCACCGCCGGAAGCCCGTCTGCCGCAGGGGCCTGCCGGGATATGACGGCCGCCATGCCCGTGCGCCCGGAATCCGCAAGTCCTTGCAGCGCCGCGCGGGCGCCGCGGGCGTCCTGTGCGAACGGCGCCAGCGATACCGTGCCGAGCAGCCGGTCCACCAGCGCCGACACGTCCTCGGGCACGTCGATGACATCCACGAGCGTGCCCTGCGCGCCGTACTCGCCCGCATGGTCGGCCATCCAGGCAACGGCGCCGTTCTGCTGGCGGTGCGTATCCTCGCTCTCCTTCAGGGCCGCCGCGCGCGCCCGCAGCTTCGAGGCCTGCGTGCGCAGCTCGTCCGTCCGGGCACGGCGCTTCTCCACATCCGCGAACGCCTGGCCGGTGGCGGCGCGCGCCTGCGTGTCGCGCTCCTGCGCGTCCGCCAGCGCGCGGGCGGCGTTCTCGCCCTCCCGCTTCAGGCCGTCCAGCTTCTCCGTGACGGAACCCGTGCGCTCGGCCAGATCCTGCTGGCGCGCCGCAAGCAGCTTGTCGTCCGCCATGCTGTTCGACAGCGCCTCGGCCGCGCGCGCCTTCTCGGCGCGCAGGCGGTCTCCGGCCGCCGTGAGCCGCTGCTCGTCGGATTGGAGGCGCGACACCTCCTGCTGCAGGCCGGACAGCGCCGCAGATGCCGCATCGTTGCGCTCCTTCGCCTGCGCAAGCCGGGCATCCGCCTCTTCGTGCTCCCGCTTCACGCCCTCGAATGCCGTCTGGGCCTGCGCCCGTTCGTCCTTCGCATCGCGCAGGCTATTCTCGTCGTCCTCCACCCGGCGCAGGTTCTCCTCGCGCGCCCGCTCCACGGAGCGGCGCTTCTCACGCAGCAGCAGCGTGGTGGAGTCGATGCGCTGGGCGCTGGACTGCAGGCGGTGCAGCCCCTCCGCGGCCTGCCCGGATACGGAACGGTGGCGCTGAAGCTCCTGCTGCAGGTCGCGCACCGTGCTGTCGGACGCGTAGGCGGACAGCTGCGCCTTGTTCAGGCGCTCCTTCTGCTTCGCCTCGTCCGCCACGACGCCGTCCCAGCGCTTTTGCAGCGCCCGCAGGTCGTCCACGGCAAGGCGCAGCGAAAGATCCGTGAGCTCGGCGGAGACCTCCTCGTACGTGCGCGCCTTCTTCGCCTTGCGCTCCAGCGGCTTCAGCTGGCGCTCCACCTCCGCCGTGACGTCCTGCACGCGCAGCAGGTGCTGCTCCATGCGCGCCAGCTTGCGGGCACTCTTCTCCTTGCGCTGCTTATGCTTCAGAACGCCGGCGGCCTCTTCCACCAGCGCGCGGCGGTCCTCCGGCTTCGATTGCAGCACGGCATCCAGATGGCCCTGGCTGATGATGGAATGCGTGCCGGTGCCCAGGCCGGAATCGTGCAGCAGGTCCATGACATCCATGCGGCGGCACACGGTACCGTTGATCAGATACTCGCTTTCGCCGCTGCGGTACATGCGGCGCGTCACGGCCACTTCGTCGAAATCGACCGGCAGCACATGGTCGCCGTTGTCCAGAACCAGGTCCACTTCCGCCACGCCCACCGGCTTGCGCGATGCGGAGCCCGCGAAGATGACGTCCTCCATGGCCTGGCCGCGCAGGTTGCGCGCGTTGCGTTCGCCCAGCACCCATAGCACGGCGTCCAGGATATTCGATTTACCGGATCCGTTCGGCCCCACGATGGCCGTGATGCCCGGTTCCAGCGAGAGCACGCTGCGGTCGGCGAACGATTTGAAGCCTTTCAGGACCAGCTGTTTCAGATACACGGATGATCCTAGTTGCGCTTCTCGTCGTAGCCGTCCGGCGGCACGGGCCGGCCGTTGCCCTCAACGGCGGATTGCGCCTTCTTCGCTTCCTTTTCGGCCTTCTGAACGGCCTTATCCGCTTTCTGGGCCGCCTTGTCCGCCTTCTGCACGGCCTTGCGGCGCTTCTTCGCGGCCTTCTTCGCGGCCTTCTTCGCGGCGTTCGCGTCCTTCTTCGACTCCGCGTCGCGCTTCTGCAGCTCGCGCAGCGCCGTATCGGCCGCCTGGCTCTCGGCTTCCTTCTTCGTGCGGCCCACACCGCGCGCCAACGCCTGCACGCCGGCGAACACGGCGCTCACGAACGTGCGGTCATGCGGCGGTCCCTGCGTCTCCACCAGCTGGTACGTGGGCGTGATGCCGTCTTCCTGCAGGCGCTCCTGCAACGCGGATTTCGGATTCTCGGGACGGGCGGCGTAGTCGATGGTCATGCGCGGCAGCAGCGTGCGCTCTATGAACTTGCGCGCCTCTTCGAACCCGCCGTCCAGATACAGCGCCGCCACCACGGCCTCGTACACGTTCTCCAGCGCAGAGTGCATGCCGCGGCGCCCCGTGCCCACTTCCGAATTGCCGAACAGGATGACCTCGGCGAACCCGAGCTCCTGCGCCACTTCGGACAGCGTGGAGCCCGCCACGAGCGCCACCTTGATGCGCGTCAAGCCGCCCTCGTCCAAGTCGGGGAATTTGTCGAAAGCAGCCTGCGCCACGATAACGCCTAGCACGCTGTCTCCGAGAAATTCCAACCGCTCGTACGAACGCTCCGTTGTCTGGGTCTCCACGGCCGACGGATGCGTCAGCGCCTTCTTCAGGAGATCCGGATCCTTGAATCGGTAGCCGATTTCCCGTTGCGCCTTCTCCAAGCGCTCGGAATCGGGTACCTGCTTCCGTTCCTGGTTCATCACCGCTCCCTTATGAAACCGGGACGGGTCCGCCGCAGAGGGCGGCCCGCCCCGTGCTCTCAAGCCGCGCGCCGGGCGCGGCAGTCCTCCGTTATCGTTCCTCCGCTGCGCGCTGGAGGGCGACGGCCCGCTCCGTTACCTCCGTGACGCCCAGCTCTACGCAGCGCGCCGTGGCCAGCACGCCGTTCTTGATGGCCCGCGCGTTCGAAGCGCCGTGGCCGATGAGCACCGTGCCCTTCAGACCCAGGATGGGCGCACCGCCCATGGCATCCGGGTCCAGCGTCTTCTTCAGCTGCGCCAGACCGCCCATGACCAGCTTGGACGCGCCCGCAGCCGCCTCGCTGCGGTCGTTGCCGGCAGCCGACGCAAGCGCCTGCTTCAGCTGGTTGCCCAGGAACTGCGCCGTGCCCTCGAACGTCTTCAGGCACACGTTGCCGGTGAAGCCGTCCGTGACGACGACGTCGAATTCGTCCGTCAGCAAACTGGTTCCCTCGGCATTGCCCTTGAAGTTCGGCACCTGCTCCTTCAGCAGCGCGAAGCACTCCTGCGCGAACTGCGATCCCTTCGTGTCCTCGGAACCGATGTTCAGCAGGCCGACCTCGGGCTTCTCAACGCCCAGCACCAGGTTCGCGTACACGCTTGCCATCTGCGCGAACTGCACCAGGTACGCCGCTTTGCAGTCCGCATTCGCACCCACGTCGCACAGCACCAGCGGACGCCCCGGCTTCGGGACGGCCGTGGCGATGGCCGGGCGCTTCACGCCCTTGATGCGGCCGATGACCAGCGTGCCGGCCGCCAGGCCCGCACCGGTGGAGCCCGCCGTGAAGAAGCCGGCGGCGCGGCCTTCCTTCACCAGGCGGCAGCCCACCACGATGGACGAGTCCTTCTTCTCGCGCACGGCCTTCGCCGGATGCTCGCCCATGCCGATGACCTCGGTGCACGGCACGGCCTCGCAGCGCTCGTGCTCGGCGGCGAACGGCTCCACAACGGAGGCCGGCCCGCACAGCAGGACGTTCAGCTGCGAAAGCTCTTCCAATGCCTGGGCGACGCCGTCCAACACGACGCCGGGGGCATCGTCGCCGCCCATGGCGTCGACGGCCACTGCGATAGCGCTATCCATTTCGCGTCCTTCCTGTTCGGAGTGCGTAGTGCTCACTGTTTGAAACTCCATTATAGAAGGTGGGAACGCCCCTTGCGACGCACCCGCCGACAGCACCATAAAAAGTCCCCCTCATGAACGGCAGAGCGGAAACGGAACAGCCCGCGCGTCCGAGGCATGGGCACGCAAAAGAACCCCCAAGCCGCATACGGCCTGGGGGTTCGCAATAGCGTTCTCCGCAAACTAGGCGGTCTCGATGACCTCGCGATCGCGATAGTAGCCGCAATTGCCGCAGACGCGGTGCGGCAGCTTCACTTCACCGCACTGGGGGCAGATGGAGCGGGCAGGGGCCTTCATCTTCATGTTCGCGCTCTTGCGAGAATTGGTGCGGGAACGGCCCGTCTTCCTCTTAGGTACAGCCATGATCGATACTCCTTCTACCGAGCTGTTTGCTCGTTCTTCTTCATAAACACGAAGATGGATATTAGCAAATAAAACGTCTCTATGCAAGGCGAGATTGCGTAATGCGTGCAACCATCCACAAACGCCGCACGAAACGCCTCCCGAAAGCGATGACCGCTAATTATCGCTCGAGAAATCCATACCCTTCAGCACCGCGAACGGGTTGTTCGGGTCGATGCCGTCGTCCGGCTCCGGGACGCAGTCGCACGGGCCGTCGTTCAGGTTCTTCCCGCATTGCGGGCACAGGCCCTTGCAGTCCTCGCGGCACAGCGGCACGAACGGCAGCGCCAGGACAAGCGCCGCCTGGATGAACGGGAACAGGTCCATCTGGCGATCTTCGCCGATGACCTCGAACTCGTCTTCCGCCAAGTCTTCGGGGACATCGTCGCCGGGATCCTCCGTCAGCCAATAGCCCTCTATCTCCCCGGTAAGCGGCAGCTCGAAATCATCGAGGCAGCGGCCGCACGTGGCCTGCGCCGTGCCCTGCACGGTGCCGGTGACCAGCAGCTCCTTGTCTCCGGAGTTCACCACCATCACGTTCCAGGAAAGCGGCTCCCGGAACGTGAACGTATCCGGCCCCGACGTCAGCTCGGGCAGATCCAACGTGCCGGAAAACGAAAGGCTCTCCGCAAGGTCGGAGATATTATCGGGAATGTCTATTATGACCTGGGTCATTACTGGCGCGGTGCTCCGTTTCCACCGGAGATGGCGTTCGCATTCAGGCGATCGCGGCAGCGGCGCACATTGTTCAGCAGCGTGTCCAGGCTCTGCTCGACATGGCCGAACACCTCGTCGGCGTAATCCTCCGCACCGGCGCGCGTCTCGCGCTCCAGCTCGCGGGTCTCGGCCATGATCTGGTCTGCCTGCTGCTGGGAGATGCGGACGATCTCCTGCTCGCTTGCGATGGTCATGGCCTGGCTGCGCGCATCTTCGATCATGCGGTTCGCCTCGGCCTCGGCGTCGTCAAGCAGGCTCTGGCGCTCGCGCACAATCTGTCGGGACTGGGCGAACTCGCTGGGGAACAGGTCCCTGATCTCGTCGATGATATCGAAAGCCGCCTGGGCATCGATCTGCCTCAGGTTGTTTCGCCCGAATACCGGCTTAGCATCCTCCAGAAGAATGGAGAGCTCGTCAATCAAACCCAAGACGCCGGTCTCATCTACCATGTGGTGTCCTTCCTTATGCTGCAATTACAGTGCGATTTATTTACTTATCTATTCGTCCTGACATAGTAACACGAGAAAATCTACGTCACGACTTCTCTACTTCATTTGCGGATACACGCGCTTGAACGCGGGGATGACGCACGGGGGGACGAAATCGGAGACGTCGCCGCCCATGGATGCCATCTCGCGCAGGATGGAGCTGGACAGGTACATGTACTCCGGGGGCGACATGATGAAGAACGTCTCCACGTTCTTGCGCATGGTGTTGTTCAGCGCCGCCATCTGGAACTCGTACTCGAAGTCCGTGATGGCGCGCAGACCCTTCACCACGGCATGCGCGTCCACCTCGTCTGCCAGGTCCACCAGCAGGCCGGTGAACGAGATGCACTTCACGTTAGGGAGCGTCGCCGTTGCCTCGCGCGCCAGCTCCAGACGTTCATCCAGCGGGAACAGCGTATGCTTCTTCTCGGATTTCGCCACGGCCACGATCACTTCGTCGAAGATGCTCGCGGCGCGGGAGATGACATCCAGATGCCCGTTTGTGATGGGGTCGAATGTTCCGGGCACTAATGCACGTTTCATTCGTATTCCTTTCTCAAGAGGGAGAAGGCGATATCGCCGTACGATTTCGATTTGAGTACGTTCCATTGTATCCGTTCGCATTCGCTGCGCACGGCTGAATCGTCCGATTCCGCATGCTCGTAGCACACCAGCGCATCGGGGGCCAGGGCGCCGGAGGCGCGCAACCCCTCGATGAAGTCCGCAACCTGCTCGGCAGGCGTGGCGTACGGAGGATCCAGCAGGACCAGATCGAACGGCTGCGCAAGCGCGGCGCCGGCCACCTTGAACGCATCGCCCCGGCGCACATCCACGTGTTCGGCCGCACCGTCGAGCGACGCGATGTTGCCCTGCAGGATGCGCAGCGCCGCGGCATCCGCCTCGCAGAAGCGCACGCGCGCCGCCCCGCGCGACAGCGCCTCCAGGCCCAATGCCCCGCTGCCGGCGAAGGCGTCCAGCACCTGCGCGCCGTCGAATCCGCCGCGCGCGCTGAAGATGGAGCTCATCATGGCCTCCTTCACACGGTCCGTCGTGGGACGCGTCGTCTGAGCCGCCGGCGCCTTCAGCAGATGCCCGCGCCAGATGCCGGCCACGATGCGCACCGACCGCGGCGCGTTCGCCTGGTTCTTCCTACCCCGTGCCCGTCCCATCTAGGCCCGTCCTTTCTCGTCAGGGAACAGTATGCGCAGCTCGCGCGCCAGCGCCTCGTGTTCCGGCGCCTGCAGCTGCGGATCGCGTTCCAGCAGCGCGGCGGCATCGCTATGAGCCGCCTCGATCATACCGCGGTCGCGCATGATGTTCACCAGCTTCAGCGTGGAGGCGCCGTGCTGGCGATTGCCCAGGATATCGCCCTCGCGCCGCAGCGACAGGTCGTATTCCGACAGCTCGAAGCCGTCCTGCGTGCGCTCCATGGCCTGCAGCCGCCGCACCGCCACGGGCGCGCGCGAATCCGAGATGAGGAACACCTGGCCGGGAACGTCCCCGCGCCCCACGCGCCCGCGCAGCTGGTGCAGCTGCGCCAGGCCGAACCGGTCCGCATCCTCCACGATCATGACCGTGGCGTTCGGAACATCCACGCCCACCTCGATGACCGTCGTGGCCACCAGCACCTGGATGCGCCCGGCGCGGAAATCCTGCATGACGGAGTCCTTCTCCGGCCCGGACAGGCGGCCGTGCAGCACGCCGACGCGCGCATCCGGGAACACCTTCTGCTGCAGGAACTGCGCGTGATCGAGCGCCGCATGCGAATCCGTTTGAAGCAGGTCCGCCTCGCTTTCGATGCTCACCGCATCCGCCGCAAGATGCTCGTCGTCGCGCCCCTCCTCCAGGATGCCGGCGCGCTTCTTCCCGCCCTTGTCGGGGGCGCCGTCCGCCTTGCTCCCCACCAACGGGCACACCACGTACACCTGGCGGCCCTGGGCCAGGGCCTGCTTCGCGGCATCGTACGCGATGCCCTTCTGCTGCCAGTCGCACACCGTGGTCTGCGTGCCCGCCGCGTTGCGCGGGCGATGGCGCAGGTACGAAAGCGTCATGTCGCCGTAGATGGTCAGCGCCAGGCTGCGCGGAATGGGCGTGGCCGTCATGGACAGCACGTCCGGCGCCTTCCCCTTCGCCACCAGCGCCCGGCGCTGCTCCACGCCGAAGCGCTGCTGCTCGTCGATGACCACGAAGCTGACGTGGGGCACGATGACGTCGTCTTCCAGCAGGGCCTGCGTGCCGAACAGCACGGTCAGCGACCCGTCGCCGATGCCCGCCACAAGACGCGCGCGCTCTTCGGGCGGCGTGGCGGCCGTGAGCAGCCCCCAGGAAACGCCCGCCGCGTCCAGCAGCGGCCCCAGCTTCTGGCCGTACTGGTGCGCCAGCACCTCCGTGGGCGCCATCATGAGCGCCTGCGTGCCGGTATCCGCGGCCGCCGTCAGGCCGAATGCGGCCACGACGGTCTTGCCGGTGCCCACATCGCCCAGCAGCAGGTGGTTTGCGGGAAACGGCGCGGCCATGACGCGCAGCAGCTCGTCGCGCGCCTGTTCCTGCTCGTCCGTCAGCGCGAACGGCAGCGCCTGCGCCAGAGCGGCCGTATGCGGGCCGTCCGCCACGTGCGCCGTCGGCCGCACATGGGCCATGCGGGACAACTGGCGGGACTTCAGGTGCAGCTCCAGCATGAGCAGCTCCTCGTACGCCAGCCGGCGGCGCGCCTGCGCCGCGTCGTCCATGCTCTGCGGGAAATGGATGTTCGCCAGCGCCGTCTGACGGCTTACGAGCCGATACCGCAGGCGCAGGTCAAGCGGCAGCGGGTCGTCCAGGCCGCGGCAGGCGGCCAGGCCGTTCTCCACGATGCGGCGCATCATCTTCGCCGACAGCTTCTCCGTAACGTGATGCAGCGGCAGCACGAACCCTCCGGCCGGGGCGCCGGCCTCCTGCTCTTGGATAAACGGGTTCGTCATGCGCTTGAACCCGTAGTTGAACTCCACCTTGCCGGAGATGGCCACGGTCTGCCCCGCCTGGTACGACTTCATGAGCCACTGCTGGTGGAAGAAGCTCGCAATCAGCGTGCCCGTGCCGTCCGTGATCGTCATCTCGACAATGGGAAGGTTGTAGCGCGGGCGCTTCAGCTTCATCTCGTAGATCTGGCCGGAGATCGTCACCTGATCGCCGATGCGCGCACCGGCGATATCGGACACGCGCGTCAAATCGATGTAGCGGAACGGATAGAACGACAGCAGATCGCGCACCGTATGCACGCCAAGACGGCCCAGCACGTCCGCACGTGCCGGGCTCACTTGGTTGATGGTTGTTACGGGCTGTTCAAGCGCAAGCGTGGCCGCCAGGCGATCGATGCTCGAGCGATCGGCGGCAGCAGCCATCGTGCGCCTACTCTACCGAAAGGACGATGGGATACAGGGGCTGCTCGCCGCGGTGCGCATCCACCTCGGCATCGTCAAACGCACCCTCGACGCGCTCCGTCAGCGCCGTGAAGCGCTCGTCGTCCATGTCCTCGCCGGCAAGCAGCGTGATGTTGTCCGCGTCCTCGGCATCCATCTTCTCCAGGATGCCCATGGTGACGTCTTCGACGGACGTTCCGACGGACTCGATGGAACCGTCGATGATGCCGATGACGTCGCCTTCCTTGATGGGATTGCCGTGCGCGTCCTTCGCGTCCTTGATGGCCTGCGTCACCTCGCCGGTCTTCACGTCGGAAAACGCCTCCGTCATGTTCTCGACGTTTTCCTCGAGCGTCGCCTCGGGGCTGTAGCCGAACATGGCCGAGAAGCCCTGCGGCACGCTGACCGTGGGAACCACGGCGCACGGGATGTCGGAGACCTCCACGCAGCTCTGCGCAGCAAGCACGATATTCGAGTTGTTCGGCATGATGATGACCTGGTCGGCGTTCGCCTGCTCAACGGCCTCGACAAGGTCCTTCGTGGACGGGTTCATGGTCTGGCCGCCGGATACCACGACGTCGACGCCGAGGCTCTTCAGGATGGCGGCGTTGCCCGATCCGGGCGCCACGGCAACCACGCCCATGGCCTTATGGGCGGCCTTCTCCTCCGCCTCCAGGCCCTCGACGCGCTGCTGGCTCTGAATCTGCATGTTGTGGATGTGCACTTCGAAGATCTGGCCGCGGTCCAGGAAGTACTTCAGCACCTTGTCAGGCGTGTTCGAATGCACGTGCACCTTGAACTTCGGGTTCTCGCCCACGCACAGCTCGCAGTCGCCCATGGTGGACAGGAAATTCAGCGCATCCTCTTTGTCCAGCGTGTCGGAATCCACCAGGAACTCGTTGCAGTAGCGGTAATGCGAGCCCTCCCAGTCGTTGATGTTCTCGATCTCGACCTTCGGCTCCTGGCGGACGGTCTTGAACTGGTCCGTGAGCTCCTGCTCCAGGCCCATGATGGCGGAAGAGAACGCATCGAAGAAGATGGCCAGGCCGAAGCCGCCGGCGTCCACGACGTTGTTCTCCTTCAGCACGGGCAGCAGCTCGGGCGTGCGGTTCACGGACGCGTAGGCCTCCTCCACGATCAGGCGCAGCGCCTCATCCGTGGTCGCCTCGCTCACCGCGGCGTTGTGCGCCGCCTTCGCCGAGTCGCGCAGGACGGTGAGGATGGTGCCCTCGACGGCTTTTCGGACCGCCAGGAACGCAACTTCCACCGCCTTCTGGAATGCCATGTCCAGGGACATGGTGTTCATCTCCCCGGCACCGGACTCCGCGAAGCCCTCGCACAGGCCGCGCAGGATCTGCGACGTGATCACGCCGGAGTTGCCGCGCGCGCCCATGAGCGCGCCGGTCGTGATGGCCTTGCGGTATTCCGCACCGCTGCTGCCGATGGGAAGGCGGGACAGGTTGTCCACGACCATCTCCAGCGTCAGCGACATGTTCGTACCGGTATCGCCGTCGGGAACGGGGAAGACATTCAAACGATTGATCTCGTCCTTGCGGGAGCTCAGCACCTTGCTGGCAGCCGCAATGGCGTTCACGATCTCATTCACTTGGTAGGCTTCGGGCATGTTAATTTGCTCCTCGGTAGTTTCAGATGTGCAGTAGCGTGCAGGGATGCCCTAGCGATGGCGAACGCCCTGGACCTTTACTTCCACCGCGTCGATCTTCGCCGCGGTATTGTTCTTCAAGGCGAACGTGACCTGGTCGATGAGGTTGCGCGAGACGGCCGTGATGTTCGTGCCGTACTCGATGATGACATACAGGTCCACGTGCACGCCGGCCTCCGACTGCTTCACCACGATGCCGCGGCGGGAACGGGAATTCGGCAGCAGCGTCGCGATGCCGTCGCTGACATCGGGCACGCTCATGCCCACGACTCCATAGCATTCAAGTGCGGCCCTGCCGGCCAAATCGGCAAGAACCTCGTTGGCGATATGCAGATCGCCGGGAACCTTCTGAGTCATGTCCGTCCTTCCTAACGGTGTGCAGAGGCGCAATTCCGTTCGCAAATATTCCAGTGCTCCAGTATAGCGCATGGTTTGTTTTCGACGGAACTTGGAACAGGCTGCACATCTTGCACAGAATCGCGCGGTATCATACGTGTTCGCAGGCGCTGACAGGCGCTGCCGAGCCAAAGTGTATGTTGCGTGATTACCCATTGAATACCGTGGGCACGTATGCTATTCTCTTAAGGCTTTTGTCAGAGACGACCGCAAAATCGGTCGTTGGTATATCGAGTAAATGGAGTGTGTCAAATGTCTAAGGTTTGCGAAATCTGTGGTAAGGCTCCCGCCACCGGCCACAATGTCAGCCACTCGCACCGCGTGACCAACCGCACCTTCCGTCCGAACGTGCAGAAGGTCACCATCCGGACGAAGGACGGCCATGTCAAGCGTGCTAACGTCTGCACGAAGTGCATGAAGGCCGGCAAGGTGGAGCGCGCGTAGCATACGCGGCACACCCGTAACACAAAGGCGACCGCCCGATGGCGGTCGCCTTTTTTTTCGTGCCTTCATGACGCAGATTCACGGAGAGGGCGCTTTGCGGGCGCCGCGATGGGAAGCCGTCGCGGCGCACGGGGCGTTTCTCATCCGAAGCCGCCCCCTGCCGCGCGTACGGCGGGGGCAGCGGGAAGCGGACGCGGCCTTCCCGCCCGCAGGCAGCTGCCGCTACCAGCGACGGCGGCGATGCGAGCTGCGCGGCATGGCGTTCGACAGCTTGTCGAACGGCTCGCGGATATCGGCCAGCGCATCGGACAGGTCGTCGAGCGTGTCGCGGCCTTCCTGGTAGATGACGTTCAGGTCGCGCACCGTGGAGCGCATCTGCTCATCGCGCGCATTCGCGCTTGCGGCCTTCTCCTGCGCCTGCTGCTGGGCCGTGCCCTGCGCGGCGGCGGGATCGCCGTTCGGATCGCTGGTGCCCGCCGGTTCCGGGGACGGCGCGTTGTTGCCCGCCGACGCGGATGAGGTCGCAGTCGAGGGCGAAGCGGCGCCGGTGCTTCCCTCGTTCAGCGACGACGACAGTGCGCCGGTGAACGACGTCACGGCGCTGGCCGCCGTGGAGGCCGCCTTGCTGGCCACGTCCATGGCCTTATCGGCCACGGTGGCCGCCGTCTCCCCCGCCTTCTGTCCGGCCGCCTGGGCCTTCGTCTGGTTCGGAGGCGGCACCTTCTCGCCGCGGTTGATGGCGGCCGTGCGCTTCTCGATCTCGGCTTCCAGCAGGTAGATGCGGTCGTCGATGCGGTCCAGGCGGTTGTCGTAGCCCGTCAGGTCCCCCGGATAGTTGTCGATGGCTTCCTCCAGGTCTATCAGGCGGGCGCGTACCTGGCTCAGCATGTCCTTCACTGCCTGGCGATTCTGATCGGCCATGGCCTCCTCCTTCACGGTCATCGGCGATTGCGCTCCTTCATGGCGCGGTCCAATGCACGTTTCGCATCCCGCTCTGCCATGGAAGCGCGTTTGTCGTAGAGCTTCTTGCCGCGTGCGAGCGCGATCTGCACCTTCACGCGGTTCGATTCGTTGAAATACATGGAAAGCGGAACCAGGGCCAGCCCCTTCTCCTTCGTCTTCTGCTCCAGGAAGCGGATCTGCTTGCGATGCAGCAGCAGGCGGCGGCGCCTGTCGGGGTCGGGGTTCATCAGATTCCCGTGGCTGTACGGATGGATATGCAGGTTGTACAGCCACACCTCGCCGTTGCGGATGAGCGCGAACGCATCCGTCAGCTGGCAGTTGCTCTCGCGCAGCGCGCATACTTCCGTGCCGGTGAGCTCTATGCCCGCCTCGAACGTCTCCAGTATCTCGTAGTCGTGATACGCCTTGCGGTTCTTCGCGATGAGCTTTGTCTCCCTGCGGGCCATCGGTCCCCTTTCTGTTCGAAATCACATTATAGCGGGTAGCCGGCAACCTCACGTGAATATGCGCCCGCTGCGGCGACAGCGGTACAGGGGAAGCCAGCAAGCGGGCCGGGATGCGAGCCGCGCACGGTATTCGATGTCCCGCGGCGGGACCGCGCCGCTTCCCGAACGGTCAGAATACCGTCGGGTCGTCGTGCTCGTCTTCGGCCAGATAGGCGATCGTGCGTTCGACGAGACGGTTGAGCTCGTCGTCCGTGATGCGGTCCTCGATGCTCATGACGAACGCCTTCCGCCGGTACTTCGCATCGCGCACCACCAGCAGGCGCCGTTGCCCCAGCACCTCGTACGTGCCCGCATCCACGCCGATGCGGGCGTACCAGCCGCGCACGTCCTCCACGTCGTATTCCGCCAGGAAGGCGCGCAATTCGCTCGTGGGGTCGTACGGGTACGACGGGATATGGTATCCCTGCTTGCGGGCGTATTCGAAGATGAACTGGGGCGCATCGTAGATGAGCAGCGACGGTCCCAGCATATGCATCAGGGCGTCCAGCATGACCTTGCCGGAAAAATACGACCGGTTCGCCTCCAGATAGCGGATGAACGCCTCGAAGGCATGCGCATGTTCGCGCGATTCCGTCTGCTCGTCTTTCCGGTCCATCTAGCAACCCTTCCCCCGGCGCGGTTTCGAGACCAGCGAGAAATCCAGCTGGCGTTCTGCCGGGCGCGCTGCCGTCAGGCGCACCAGGACATGCTGTCCCAGGCGGAACTGCACGCCGCTCTCGCGTCCCGTCAGCGTCTGGCGCTCCACGTTCAGCGCAAAGACGTCGTCTACGGCATCGCCTAGCGCCACCAATCCCACAGCCGTGTTCTCCAATTCCACGAAGAAGCCGTAGCCGACGATCCTCACGATAGTGCCCGGGAAGATCTCGCCGATGAAGTTCTGCAGGTACTCGACCAGCTTCAGCTCCTGGCTCTCGCGGGCGGCGTCGTCCGCCACGCGCTCCGTTGCCGACGAGCGGTCCGCAATCTCCTGCAGGTGCGGCGCAATGCGCTCAGCCGCTTCCGTATCCCCGCGCAGCTGGGCCGCCAGCATGCGATGGACGACCAGGTCGGGATAACGGCGGATGGGGCTGGTGAAATGCGCATAGCGCTGCAACGCCAGGCCGAAGTGCTGTGCGACATGCGGTTCGTAGCAGGCGCGCTTCAGCGAGCGGAGCAGCAGCATGGACACCAGTTCGCCCGCGTCGGCCTTGCGAGCCGCCTCCAATACCTCCTGCAGCGTCTTCGGATCGCCTGCTTCGAACAGGTCGCGGTCGATGCCCTTGTCCAGGCCGTATTCCTGCAGTATGGGAAGCAGCCGCGCCAGAGACTCCGGAGACGGCGCCTCGTGCACGCGGTACAGACACGGCCATCCGCGCGTTTCCAGGTATGTGGCCACACACGCATTCGCCAAGATCATGGCCTGCTCCACCAGCGAAGTCGCACGCGTCGTGCGGCGGACGACCACATCCACGGGCGTGCCGTCTTCGTCCAGGATGACATGGGCCTCGGCGGAATCCAGGTCCAGGGCCCCGGCCCGGCGGCGCTGCGCCTCCAGCTGCCGCGCGATGCGGTCCAATCCCAGCAACCGCGAGCGCACCTCTTGCGGAATGCGCCGCGCCCGTTCGACCGCTGCGGCATCGGCCGTATCGCCGTCCAGGAATGCCTGCACCTGCCCGTAGTCCAAACGCGCGCAGGATCGGATGACGGCCGGGAAGCATTCGTAGCTCAGCACGGAGCCGTCTTCCCGAACCACGATATCCACGGTCATGGTCAGGCGGTCTTCATGCGGGCGCAGCGAGCAGGCATCGTTCGAGAGCTGCTCGGGAAGCATGGGGATCACGCGGTCGACGAGGTAGACGCTTGTCCCGCGGCGCTGCGCCTCGCGGTCGAGCGCCGTCCCCTGGCCCACGTAATGCGATACGTCCGCAATATGGACGCCCAGGCGCCATCTGCCCGCGTCCTCGTCAACCGGTTCGAGCGACAACGCATCGTCGAAGTCGCGGGCATCCACGGGGTCGATCGTGAAAATGCAGCGGTCGCGCAGATCGCGGTACCCTTCCGCCAATGCCGCCGGCGCATCCACGCGCACGTTCTGCGCCTCCGCCAGAACGGCTTCCGGGAACTCCGTGGGCAGGTCGTGCTCGGCGATGATGGCCATGATATCCAGCCCCGCTTCGCCCGGATGGCCGATGACCTGCTCCACTTTGCCCGTTGCCGCCTGATGCGCTGTGGGGAACTGCGTGATGCGCACTCGGACGATATCGCCGTCCCGAACACCCGGGTTGTCGGCGAGCATGGTGAAGATATCGTGCTTGATATGGTCGTTTTCCGGGACGACGACGCCGAACGGCTCCGCGATCTCATACCGGCCGACGAGCGTTTCGTGGGCGCGCTGCACAACGCGCACGACACGTGCAGAGGGTTTGCGACCCGGCACGTTGAGCGCCTTGCCCGGCTGCGGGCGGTCGTGGTTTATGGACAGCGGCGCGATCTCGACCGTATCGCCATCGAAAGCACCGTGCATATTCTGCTTCGGCACGAAGTATTCGCCCTCGGGCGTGGAGACGAAACCGAATCCCCCGCGCGCGACCGACAGGCGGCCCTGCGGATTGCGGCGGGCGTGGCGGCGGGCTTTCTTGTGGGCACGCGCCATGGTTATCAGCTCGAAATCTGAGAAGCCGCTTCGTTGATGGCGATGCGCTTCTGCGTGTCCGTCTTTCCGCTGCCGGCCTCCGCCTTCACGTCGGGCGTGATGCCCGTGCCGTCGAACGAACGGCCCTGGGACGTCAGATAGCGCGCAGCCGTGTAGGAGATGGCGCCTCCGAACGAAAGCTCGCGCATGACCTGCACCGTGCCATGCCCCATGGTGGTGGAGCCCACCAGGCGCGCGCGGTTGCTGTCCTGCAGGCTGGCGGCAAGCACCTCGGCAGCAGCAGAGGTGTTGCCGTTAACGAGCACCGTCATCGGCGCATCCGTAACGGTCTTGCCGCTGGCGGAACGCATGGTGTCGGAATCCTTCGTCTGGATGCGCACGACCACGCCGCTCTTCTGGAAGATGGAGGCAACGTTCACGGCCTGCGTCAGATAGCCGCCGGCCACGTTCCGCAGGTCGAGCACAAACGCCTTCGCACCGCGCTTGCTCAGGGAATTGACGGCTTTCGTCACGTACGTGTCCGTATCTTCGCCCAACTGGCGGATGCGGATATAACCCACACGCTGGGATTTGCTGTAACTGGACGTCACATTCGTCTGCTTGACGTTTTTACGCGTCAACGTGGTGGTGAACTCCTCGCCGCCCGAGGCGTCGAGGGATGCCGGACGGCGCCACGTGATCACGACCGTCGAGTTCTCGGAGCCCTCGATGGCCTTGATAGCCTCTTCGACCGTCCAGCCCCCGGAACGAGATTCTCCGTTGATGGACTTCACGAAGTCGCCCTCTTGGACGCCCGCCGCCTGTGCGGGGCCGTTGCCGATAAGGTCCACGACATACGCCTGGCCGTTGTAGTCGCCGAACAGCACGCCGATGCCGTACGTGTTCTTGCTGTCGCTTTCGCGATACGCCTCGTACTTCGACGGCGAATAATACCGGGCATATGTGTCGCCCGTGCTTTCCAGCAGCGTTTGAACGAGCTTCGTAGCGGTCGAGTCGAGCGAGTATTCATCCAGGCTGTAATTATCCAGGATGCCCTGGACCTCGGAAACGCGCGCCGATGCGGAATCGGACGTATCGCCGGAGATGGTGGCACCGGGATTCTGGTTCGTCTCCACGGAAAGGTCCGAAAGGCCCAGCCGCGACATGACGGCATCGTTGCCGCGAAGGAAGAAACCGGCGGCGAACACGAGGCAGATGAGGACAAAGAAGGACAGCGCCCGTATCAGGCGGGCGCTGCGATCCTCTCTTGCTGCTTGTTCTTTCCTGCTCTTGCGCATGGGTCAGATGATTCCCCGGTTCCGTGCTCCGATGCTAGATCTTCAGGTAACGGCGCATGGCGAGCATAGCTCCCAAGCAGCCGATGACCAAGCCGAATACCAACAGCGATACGTAGATCATAACGTATGTGCTGCCATCCAGCGTAACCGGCAGCCACATGAGCGCGTTCGTGAGCTGCGGCATGGCCAGATTGCGGATCAACTCCAAGCAGATGATGGCCAACGCCGTGCCGATAAGCGCGTTCAATGCGCCTTCCATCAGGAACGGCCCGCGAATGAAGCCGTTCGATGCACCCACCAGGCGCATGATGGCAATCTCGCGGCGGCGGGACAGGATGGCCAGGCGAATGGTGTTGTTGATGAACACGAACGAGATGAACACCATCAGGACGATCAAGGCGATGCCGATGACGCGGATGGAATTCGTCAGCGAGAACAGGCGCTCGACGGTCTGCTTGCCGTATTTCAGCGAGTCGGACGGGTCGGACTTGTTATCGCAGATGTTCTTGAAATCCTCGTTGTCCTTGATCTGATTCGCCACGGACTCGACCTTCTGCGGGTCGGAGAGCTCGATGTCGATGGATGCCGGCAGCGGGTTCTCGCCGTCAAGCTGGTCGATGATGTCCGGGCTGGACGACATGGACTTCTTGAAGTTCTCGAGCGCCTGCTCCTTCGTGGTGAAGTTGACGCTGGAGACGCCGTCAAGCGTCTTGATCCAGTCTTCGACCTTGTTGATGTCGTCCTGCGATGCCTTGTCGGACACGTAGGCCGTGATATTCACTTCGCTCTCGACGGAGTCCACGATGTTCTGGACGATGCTGCCGCCGATAAGGAACGCGCCGATGATCAGCAACGACAGGAAGATCGTGACGATGGATCCGAACGTGGTGGACAGGTGCCTGCCCAGGCCCTTCAGCGCCTCGCGCAGAAAATAAAGGAAACTAGACATCGAAACCGTACACCCCCCTATCCTGGTCGCGCGTCAGCTGGCCGCGGTCCAAGGCAATGACGCGGCGGCGCATGTTATCGACCATCTCGCGGTCGTGCGTGGCAACCAGCACCGTGGTGCCGGTGCGGTTGATGCGCTCCAGCAGGTCCATGATGCCGCGCGATGTCTGCGGGTCCAGATTGCCGGTGGGCTCGTCGCACACCAGCAGCGGCGGGCGGTTCACGATGGCGCGCGCGATGGACACGCGCTGCTGCTCGCCGCCGGACAGCTGATCCGGGCGCTTGCCCAGCTTGTCCTGCAGGCCCACCAGGCGCAGCACCTCGGGCACCTGCGTCTTGATGACATGGCGGGACTTGCCGATGACCTCCAGGGCGAATGCCACGTTCTCGAACACGGTCTTGTTCGGGAGCAGCTTGAAGTCCTGGAACACGCACCCGATGTTGCGGCGCAGGTAGGGCACGCGCCAGGAGCGCATGGTGCCCAGATCCTCGTTCGCGATGGTGATCTTGCCGGACGTCGGCGTCAGCTCGCGCGTCAGCAGGCGCACGAACGTGGATTTGCCGGAACCGGAATGGCCCACCAGGAACACGAACTCGCCGGCGTAGATCTGCACGGAGACGTCGTTCAGGGCAGGCTTGTCAGGCTGCGCGGGATAGATCTTCGTCACATGCTCGAGCGTGATGACGGGAACGCCCATGCTCTGCTCGGGCATGTTGTCGATATCGAGAACCGGCAGCGACTCGGACAGCTGGGACGTGCGCTGGTCCATCTGCGCGGGCTTGCGCCGGATACCGTTTCCCTTCGCCTTGCGGTCCTGGGAACGGGACGGGCGCTGAGGCCTCTGCTGTTGTCGGCGGGATTCCTCCCGGCCCGCTTTCGCGGCGGGCGCCGCCTGTTGCGGCGGAGTATCGGGAGTCGGCTGTGGTGCGGGCTGCGGCGCAGTGTTTTGCGGCTGCGGAGCGGCATTCGCATCGCCTTTGGTGTGCGCCGCGTGGCGCCCACCCGAAGACTTGCTATTCGTCACAGAATGCTCCATTCGTATCGTATGTACTATGACTCAATTGAAGTCAGCATACCAGAATCAGCACGTTGCCTTGAGACTCTTCACGGCTTCTGCAATGGCGGGAGCGTCCAGCCCGAAGTACGTCAGCAGCTCCTCGAACGAGCCGGATTTGCCGAAGCGGTCGTCCATGCCCACGAACTTCACCGGTGCCGGATGGTTCGCTGCTAGCGTCTCCGCAACCAGCGAGCCCAGGCCGCCGACGGTCATATGGTCTTCGGCCGTGACGACGCAGCCCGTCTTCTCGACGGATGCCAGAAGCGTCTGCGTATCGAACGGCTTGATGGAGAAGCAGTCGATGACCTCGGCGGATATGCCCTCTGCGGCAAGCAGGTCGGCGGCCTTCAAGGCCTGGTCGACCTCGACGCCGTCGGCGCAGATGGTGACATCCGTGCCCTGGCGCACCACATAGGACTTGCCCACTTCCAGCTCGACGCCTTCCGCGTACAGGTTCGGCACGGTGGCGCGGCCGAGGCGGACGTACACGGGACCTTCCGTGCGGGCAGCCAGCTCCACGGCGCGGGCCGCGGCAGCGTAATCCGCCGGTACCAGGATGGTCATGCCCGGCAGCGGACGCAGCAGCGCGATGTCCTCGAGCATCTGGTGGCTGCCGCCGTCCGGACCCACGGAAAGGCCCGCATGCGTGGGCGTCAGCTTCACGTTCAGCTTCGAGTACGCAACGGTGTTGCGGATCTGGTCGTAGGCGCGGCCGACGCCGAACACGGCGAACGATCCCGTGAACGGGATATGGCCGGCAAGCGAAAGGCCGGCAGCCACGTCGATCATGTTCTGCTCGGCGATGCCCACGTTGAAGAAGCGCTTCGCATACTCGGGCTTCGCCTCCGCGAACTTCTTCAGCGTCGTGGAACCGGACAGGTCGGCGTCCACGGCCACGATGTCCATGCCCTCGTCGGCAAGCTTCGCCAGCGTCACGCCCAGCGCGGCGCGCGTGGCGCGCTTCTGGGACTTCTCCTGCTCGTTTGCGAACTGCACCATGTTACCGGCCCTCCTCTTGAAGCTCCGCCAAGGCGGCAGCCGTCTGCTCTTCGTTCGGGGCCTTGCCATGCCAGCCCACCTGGTTCTCCATAAACGAGACGCCCTTGCCCTTGACGGTCTCGGCAACCAGCAGGTGCGGCTTGCCGTCGCGCGTCTCCTGCAGGCGGCGCAGCGCAACCACCAGCGCCGGGATGTCATGGCCGTCGATGCGCTCGACCTCCCAGCCGAACGCGGCGAACTTGTCGCCCAGGTCGCCGGACTGGCAGACGTCGACCGTCGGGCCATCGATCTGCAGGCCGTTCGCATCCAGGATGGCCACCAGGTTGTCGATGCCCTCGTGGACGGCGAACGTCGCGGCCTCCCACACCTGGCCCTCCTGAGCCTCGCCATCGCCCAGGACGGTGAACACGGTGCGGTCGTTGCCCTTCAGGCGCAGGCCGCACGCAAGGCCGCACGCAATGGACAGGCCCTGGCCCAGCGAACCGGTGCCCACCTCGACGCCCGGCAGCAGGTTCGAATCCGGATGACCCTGCAGGCGCGAGCCCAGCTGGCGCAGCGTATCGAGCTCTTCCCGGGGGAAATAGCCCGCATGGGCCAGCGTCGCGTACAGCGCGGGTGCCGCATGGCCCTTCGAAAGGATGAAGTAATCGCGCCCGTCCCACTTCGGATTCGCGGGGTCGTATTTCATCACATCGCCGAAATACAGGGCGGTCAGAATGTCGATGCAGGACAGCGAGCCGCCGGGATGGCCGCTCCCCGCCTTCGAGATCATGCGGACGATGTCCTGACGCATGTCGTTCGCAATTTCGGACAGTTCAGCTGAGTCCATTTCGCACCTTTCTTGCAGTACCTGCGCTATTCCTGGCTCTGGGCAGCCTGCCAGCGGTGGTATCCCACGACGAATTCCTCGATATCGCCATCCAGCACGGCATCGACATTGCTGGTCTCTATGCCGGTCCGCACGTCCTTCACCATCTGATACGGGTACAGGACGTAGTTCCTGATCTGGCTGCCGAACGAGTTATCCATCTTCTCGCCGCGGAGCTGGGATATCTCCTCTTGCCGCTTGCGTTCCTCAAGCTCGTACAGTTTACCACGCAGCACCCTGAAGGCCGCTTCCTTGTTCTGCAGCTGGGACTTCTGGTTTTGGCAGGTCACCACGATGCCCGTGGGGATATGCGTCAGGCGGACGGCGGAGTCCGTGGTGTTCACGCACTGGCCGCCCGGCCCGGAAGCGCGGTAGACGTCCACGCGGACGTCGGAGGGGTCCAGGTTCACCTCGATGTCGTCCGGCAGCACCGGCAGCACCTCCACGCTGGCGAACGTGGTGTGGCGGCGCTTCTTCTCGTCCGTGGGAGAGATGCGCACCAGCCGGTGCACGCCGATCTCGCTGCGCAGCATGCCGTACGCATTCGTGCCGTCGATCTCGATGCTGGCGCGGTCCAGGCCAATCTCCTCGCCGGGGACGGCGTCGAGAACCTTGACCTTCCAGCCTTCCTTGTCGGCGAAGCGGCAGTACATGTTGAACAGCATCTCGCACCAGTCCTGGGCCTCCAGGCCGCCGGCGCCGGGATGGATGGACAGGATGGCATCCTGGTTGTCGAAGCGCCCGGAGAACCAGGACTGCACCTCGAAATGCTCCAACAGCTTCTCCAGCTCGGATGATGCCCTCCGGGCCTCGTCCGCGAACTCGGGGTCTTCTTCTGCCAGGTCGGCGGCATCCGCCGCATCGTCGGCCAGCTGGCACGCGCGATCGTAGTCGTCGATCAGCGTGCGCAGATCGCTTGCCTCCTTCGACACGCTCTGCGCATGGGCCGGGTCGTCCCAGAAGCCGGGTTGCGATATCTCCTGGTCCAGCTCCGTCAGGCGGCCGCGCTTCTCGTCGATGTGAAGCCATTCGCGGGCGTCTGCGACGCGCTGCTTCAAGTCGGCGATGTCGTTATGCTTGTCGGTTGCCATATGCACGATACCTTTCGCTTGACGCTTCGGCCGCATCGGCGGAACCCGATGCGGCGCCCTTCTCCGCTATCCCCTCCCCCTCTGCGGGAAGGGGCTGCCGGGAAGGCGGTCAAGCGCGGTTCGCGCCGTGGCACTTCTTGAACTTCTTGCCGGAACCGCACGGGCAGGGGTCGTTGCGTCCCACGTTCGCGTACGGGTCGCTCTCGTCCTTGACGTACGTCTCCACCTTCGCGTGCTCCGGCTTCTCCTGCTGCTGCGGGGCAGCGGCTGCGGCGGGCGCCTGGCCGCCGGCGGAGAACGCCTGGCTGGACGTCTGCGGCGCCGCAAGGTTCTCCTCGGGGTTCGAATAGCTTGCGCGCTCCGTGGGATCGGGCTCCTCGGGCATGGGCTCCTGGCTGTTCACGGCAATCTGCAGGCGCAGGATGGTGCGCAGGAAGTCCTCGTACAGCGAAGACGTCATGAGGCCGAATGCCCGGTGCGCCTCCTCCTTGTACTCCACCAGCGGGTCGCGCTGGCCGATGGCGCGCAGGAAGATGCCGGTGCGCAGGTAATCCATCTCCTGCAGGTGCGTCATCCAGCGCGTGTCGATGATGCGCAGCATGACCTGGGACTCCAGCGTGCGCATGATGTCCTCGCCGATCGTGGAGACCTTGCGGTCGTAGACGTTCTGCAGGTAATCGGCCAGGATCTCGATCAGCGTCTCGGGATCGTCCTCGTGCTCCACCTCGTCGCAATGGAAGTCGTTCTCGCCGGTCATATTCGCGGCCCACGAATCCACGGCTTCCATATCCCAGTCGTCGGACGGGGACTTCTCGGGGCAGTTCTCCTCGACGATGCCGCGGGCGGCGTCCTCGATGATCTCGGAGATGCGCTCGCCCATGTCCTTGCCGTCCAGGATGGCGTTGCGCTCGCGGTAGATGGCCTGGCGCTGCAGGTTCATGACGTCGTCGTATTCCAGGACCTGCTTACGGGCGGCGAAATGCATCGTCTCAACCTGGCGCTGCGCGTTCTCGATGGCCTTCGTCACAAGCGAGGCGGTGATGGGCATGTCGTCCGGCATGTCCGTCTTCTCCATCATGCGGCCGATGGCGTCCATGCGGTCGGCGCCGAACAGGCGCATCAAGTCGTCTTCCAGCGACAGGTAGAACTGCGTCATGCCGGGATCGCCCTGACGGCCGGAACGGCCGCGCAGCTGGTTGTCGATACGGCGGCTCTCATGGCGCTCCGTGCCCAGCACGCACAGGCCACCGGCCTTGATGACCTCGCCGTGCTCGCGCTCCGTGATCTCCTTCGCGTCCGCAAGGGCCTTCGCGCGCTGCTCGTCCGTGGCCTCTTCCGGGTCGATGCCGCGGTCGATGAGCATCTGCACGCTCATGGGCTCGGGGTTGCCGCCCAACATGATGTCCGTGCCGCGGCCGGCCATGTTCGTTGCGATGGTGACGGAACCCAGGCGGCCTGCCTGCGCGATGATGCCGGCCTCGCGCTCATGGTTCTTCGCGTTCAACGTCTCGTGCTTGATGCCGCGCTTGTCAAGCAGGCGCGACAGCTTCTCGGACGTCTCGACGGAAACCGTGCCGATCAGCACCGGCTGGCCCTTCGCGTTGCATTCCGCAACCTGGTCGGCCACGGCGTTGAACTTCGCCTTCATGGTGCGGTAGACCAGGTCGTTGCGGTCCTCGCGGATGACGGGCTTGTTCGGCGGGATGACCGTGACGGGCAGCTTGTAGATGTCCTGGAACTCCTTGTCCTCCGTCAATGCCGTGCCGGTCATGCCGGACAGCTTGTCGTACATGCGGAAGTAGTTCTGCAGCGTGATGGTGGCCAGCGTCTGGTTCTCCTCGCGGACCTTCACGTGCTCCTTCGCCTCCAAAGCCTGATGCAGGCCCTCGGAGAAGCGACGGCCCTCCATGATGCGGCCGGTGAACTCGTCGACGATCTTCACTTCGCCGTCCTGGACCACGTAGTCCACGTCCCGATGGAACAGGAACTGCGCCTTCAGGGCCTGCTGCAGGTAATTCGGCAGCATGCCGGACGGATCGGCGTACAGGTCCTCGATGCCCAGAAGCGCCTCGATGTGCTCCAGGCCGTAGTCCGTGGCGTTGATGGTGCGCTTCGCCTCGTCCATCTCGAAGTCCACGCCCTCTTTCAGACCGGGCATGACGTCCGCGAACTTGCGGTACGTATCGGACGAGCGGACGCCGGGGCCGGAGATGATCAGCGGCGTGCGCGCCTCGTCGATCAGGATGGAGTCGACCTCGTCGACGACGGCGAAATGATGGCCGCGCTGCACGCGGCGGTCCGCACGCGTGACCATGTTGTCGCGCAGGTAGTCGAAACCGAACTCCGAGTTCGTTCCGTACGTGACGTTCGCCTGGTACGCGGGCTTCTTCAGCTGGAACGGCATGCCGTTCTGGATAAGGCCGACATCCAGTCCCAGGAACCGGTAGATGCGGCCCATCCACTCGGAGTCGCGGCGGGCCAGGTAGTCGTTCACGGTGACCACGTGCACGTTGTTGCCCGTCAGGGCGTTCAAGTACACGGCCAGCGTGGAAACGAGCGTCTTGCCTTCGCCGGTCTTCATCTCGGCGATGTGGCCGTCGTTCAGGGCCATGCCGCCCATGAGCTGCACGTCGTAGTGCCGTTGCCCCAACGTTCGCACGGACGCCTCGCGCACGGTGGCGAACGCCTCGGGCAGCAGATCGTCCAGATCCTCCCCCTGGCTGACGCGTTCCATGTACGAGCCCGTCAGAGCGCGAAGCTCCTCATCGCTCTTCGCCTGCATGTCGGGTTCGAGGCTGTTGACGCGGTCCACGACACGGGAATACTTCTTGACCTGCTTCCCCTCGCCGGCACCGAGCAATTTCGAAAGAAACTTTGGCATACGTAGCGCTGCTTTCTCTTGTCATCGATAACGAATGGTTCTTGGCTTATATCAACGGATAACTCTAACATAGCCCCCTTTGCGCGCACGTCCGTTCAGGGGGAATCCACACCATCGTCCCACCGCGCGCCGCCATGGCGCGGCGGGGCGCGGAACAGGGACGATGGAATCGCCTCAGCGCGATCCCCGGTTCGGGATGGCGCCGGTTGCAGCGCGGAACGTCGGCGCGGGCGCGGGCAGCGAGCTTCCCGCCTGCACGGGGCGCACATCCGGCCGTCGGGACGCATTCGTCCGCGGCCGGACGCGGACAGATGCGCAGGGGTCTTTACCGGGATGGACGTACCCGGCCGTTTCGCGCTGCGCCGCGCGCTCCCCCATGGCCTCCCGCGCCAGCTCCAGCGTCTCGGGATGCGGGTCCAGGCCGTACTCCTCGCCCAGAATGCGGCTCGTTCCGGCGAAATACCGCAACGCCCGCGACGGATCGCCCAAGTCCAGGCTCAATCTCATGAGCAGGCGCAGCACATCCTCGCGCGCAGGGTCCAGCGACAGCGCCGCCTGCGCGAACCAGCCCGCCTCCCGCAATGCCTTCTGCGCCTTCAGGGAAAGCGCCATGGAGTACAGCGCATCGATCGTGCGATTGCGCCACAGGCGCCGATCGTGGACCACGAGCCGATTCGCATCTTCGCCCGGCAGCATGTCGCCGCGATAGATCTTCCGCAGCCGCCGATAGAGCTTGATGGCCTCGGCAAGATCGGGATCGCCGAACTGGAATGCATCGCAGATTGCATGCAGCTCGAAGACATCGCTGTCCACATACCGGCGATCGAGCTTGCATACGCCCTGATGGCGCACGATATACGGGCAGGATCCGCCCTCGCCGACCATCAGGGATTTCCTCAGCAGCGACCAGAGATTATTAAAGTTGTTCCTGTTCTTCTCGGTTGAGCTGTTCGGCCAGAGCAGCGTCTGCAGGTACTCCGTGTTCAGCTCGCGGCCCTCGGACAGGACCAGCGCCGCCAGCAGCGCCTTGACCTTCTGGCGATGCAGGAACGGGTGATCGTACGGCAGACCGTCGACGAGCACCTCCATTCCGCCGAGAAGGTTCACGCGCAGCATGCCGACCCCGGACGCATTTCCGGAAGGAGCGCCGAATCCGAAAAGGGCGTCGTTCGATGCGTCGGGCAACGTCGATGCGACCCCCGTGTTCCCGATTGCGCCTGCATTCCCGGAATGCAGCGAATGCTGTGACGATATTCGTGTGTGCCGTGTGTGGTTATGCGTTTCCATAACCGCCTCCGTTCTCTTTCGGAGGCAATGCGGAGAAGAGGAGATGAGCCGAAAATATCATGGCCGCATGTGCAGCACAATATATTCGCAGGTGAACGGCATAAGAAAATATTTTTGAAAAATTCCCTTGACGAAACGGCGTAAGACCTATAGTATTCAATACCGCGCTTGACCCGCAGTTAGTTCAACCGCAAGTCATCGTTGAAAGCACTGGGGTGTCGTCTAATGGTAGGACACCGGTTTCTGGTACCGCATGTGAGGGTTCGACTCCTTCCACCCCAGCCATTTAACGAAGCGCATTGACAATATGGCCCGTTCGTCTAGCGGTTTAGGACATCGCCCTCTCAAGGCGGAGATCACCAGTTCGAATCTGGTACGGGCTACCATGAATGTTAAACCCGGTCTGATAATCAGGCCGGGTTTTTCTTTCCTCTGATCACCGCCCCTCGCCGCTGTGCATTCATCCAGCCTACCTGCCCGCTGGCCAATTACTCGCGATTGGTTATTACCAATTTACTATTCGTAATACATACTATATGTATTACGTCTTTTACTTTCGTATTACCCCGAGAAAGAGGCCTGATGAACATCTCACCCATCGCTCCTGCGGTAGAAACCGCGCCGGCCGTGTCGTCCTGGTCATCTCTGGATACCATCGAGCACTACTGGAATGGTCGCGCCGCCTCGTATTCCGCTGAGGTATACGGAGAAATCGAACACGGCATGCTGCCGGCATGGCAGCACATCATGGAACGGGAAACGCGCCTTCTCGGGGGCCCGCAGAACGTTTCAGCACTCGATTTGGGTTGCGGCCCGGGATTCTTCAGCATGCTGCTGGCCCGCATGGGGTGCCGCGTGGATGCCATGGACCTGAGTCCGGACATGCTCCGCCAGGCAGCCTCGAATGCCGGCCGGGAGGGTCTGAGAAAGCGCATCCGCTTCCATCGGGGAGACGCGTCCGACACGGGATTCGCAGCGGATTCCTTCAATCTGATCGTGCTTCGCAACGTCACTTGGCTGATGAGAAACCCCGTCGCAGCCTACAGCGAATGGCTCCGCATCCTGGCACCCGGCGGAACGCTGCTCGTGTTCGACGCGAACTGGTACCGCTACCTGGCCGATAGCGCCATCGAGGAGCAGCGCGCCCGCGATCAAGTCGATTCCGCGATCCTGGGTCGAACCAAGGAAATGAAAGCCACCGAAACTCAGGAGCAAGCCTGCGAACGAATTGCAACCGACCTGCCAATGACGTATATCGATCGGCCTGCGTGGGAGCTTTCCGTGCTGCCGTCCATCGGTTATTCGACCGTCGAGGCGGACGAGGATATCTGGCGAACCGTTTGGCCGCAAGGCGACCAGCAGTACTACCGTTCTTCGCCCATGTTCCTGGTAAAAGCTACGAAGTAAGGGAATCGAGAGACCTGATTTGGGACGCTTCATCGGAAAAAGGCTGCTTCAGCTGATCCCGATTCTGTTGGGAATCACCATACTCACGTTCGCCCTGATGCAGATGGCATCCGGCGATGCCGTTGATGCCATGATCGAGAAATCCGGCATCGCCGTCACACCGGAGGTCGAAGCCCAGATGCGGTCCGAACTTGGTTTGGACCAGCCGATATGGCAGCAATACCTGACATGGCTCGTCGGTGTGCTTCATGGCGATATGGGCACCTCGTATGTATCCGGCTTGAACGTCATGGACACGTTCTCCGCGCACCTTCCCTACACCATTATCTTGGCAATCACGTCGCTTATTCTGACCATCGTCATCTCATTCCCGCTGGGCATCTGGTCCGCCGTCAAGCAGAGCAAGCTGCCCGATTTCGTCATTCGCCTGTTCTCCTTCATCGGCAATGCGCTGCCGGGCTTCTTCGTTGCCCTGTTGTTGCTGTACCTGTTCTCCGTGAAGCTGAAGGTGCTGCCTACCATCTATTCGGAAGGCGACTGGCGCTGCATCGTGCTTCCCACGCTGACGCTGGCCATTGCCATGTCCGCAAAGTACATCCGCCAGATTCGCTCTACGGTGCTGGATGAGCTCGGCCGCGATTATGTAAACGGCCTGCGTTCGCGCGGCATTCGCGAGCACGTCATCCTGTATAAGAGCGTGCTGAAATCGTCGCTGCTCACCATCAACACGCTGCTGGCGCTTTCGCTGGGTTCGCTGCTCGGCGGCACGGCCATTGTGGAGAGCATCTTCATGTGGCCGGGCGTGGGCAAGATGGCCGTAGACGCCATCATGATGCGCGACTACCCCATCATCGAGTCGTATGTCATGTGGATGGCAATCATCTTCGTCTGCGTGAACCTGGTTGCCGACATTCTCTACCACGTGTTGGATCCTCGGATCAGGCTGGAGGAGGATGCCACATGAGCGAATTCAAGCAAGACCATTCCGTCCTGACGACAGACGACCTTTCCAGCCTCCATGCAGGACACCGCGACGACGAGCAGGGGAAAGCCCCCATCGGGAAAGCGGGAATGACGCCGGTGAAGCTGCGCTTCATCATCGCCTGCGTGCTCGTTGCCGTATTCATGCTGGTAATCTTGTTCGGCGACCTGGTGATTCCCTTCGATGCATACACGCAGGACCTGGCCTCATCGAAACAGCCGCCCTCGTCCGTGCATCCATTCGGCACGGACGAATACGGCCGCGACCTTCTTGCACGCGTCATCGTGGGCGGCAAGTTCACCATATTCGCCTCGCTGGCGCTCGTGGCCATCATCACGGTCGTCGGCGGAATCTTGGGCGCCATCTGCGGATGGGTCGGCGGGAAGACGGATACCGTCATCATGCGCATATCCGATATCTTCCTGGCATTCCCCGGCATGGTGTTCGCCATTGCCGTGGCCGGTGTGCTCATCGGCGGCCTCACGAGCGCGGTCATTGCCTTGGCATGCATATCCTGGCCGAAATACGCCCGTTTGGTACGCGGCCTGGTCCTATCCGCGAAACATATGCCCTATGTGGATGCCGCATGCCTTTCGGGAAAATCCGACTTCACCATACTCGTACGCGATGTCCTGCCGAATATAGCCGCCCCGATCGTGGTTACGTCCGCAATCGATATCGGCCATATGATCATCGAGATAGCCGGCCTCTCGTTCCTCGGCCTGGGCGCCCAGGTGCCCACACCGGAATGGGGCGCCATGATGAGCAACGGAAGGTCCATGATCCAGCTGTATCCCTGGGTCATCCTGGCCCCGGGTTGCGCGTGCTTCATCGCCGTTACCATCTTCAACATCTTCGCAGATGCCAGCCGCGACATGTTCGACCCAACCATGCGCAATGCCCCCGGCAAGCGCAAGCACCGCACCGTGCGGGAAAAGGGCAAGACAACTTCGGCCGCGAATCCGCCGGCAACCTCCGAGGCGTCGTAATCGCGCTTCGCACATTCGGAAGGAAGCGCGTCCGAAACGCGCTGCTTCATAGAGTAGGGAGAAGAGATTGGGAGGATCATCCATGAGAAAAATCAAAGGGAAACGCAGAAAGAAGATTGCCCTGGGCATATCCGCCGCACTCGCAGCGGTCCTGGCCGTGGGCATCCTCACCGCCTGCTCGGGTTCGAACCAGTCTTCATCGTCGTCATCCGAGGAGAAGTCGCTTACGTACGGAACGACGTCCACTTGGAGCACGGAGAACGAAGACCACGGTTTCGATCCCCATAAAAGCTATTGGGGTTGGACGACCATGCGTTTGGGCGTAGGCGAAACGCTGTTCAAGTTCGATGACAACATGCAGATCCAGCCGTGGATTGCCGAAAGCTACAAGCAGGTCAGCAAAACGCGCGTCGACATCACCATCAAAGACAATGTGACGTTCAGCAACGGCAAGAAAGTCGACGCGAAGGCCGTGAAGGCCTGCTACGAGGACCTGCTGAAGAAGCACGACCGCGCACCCTCCGACCTGAGCATCAAGTCCATGAAGGCAAACGGCCAGGTTCTGACCATTGTGACGAAGAAGCCGAATCCGGCGCTGCTGTACTATCTGTCCGATCCGTACGGCTGCATCATCGATATGGATTCCGACCATAACGAGAACACCGTTGTCGGCACCGGCCCCTATACGGTCGAATCCACGACGGACGATACGGTGCAACTGACCGCGAACAAGAACTATTGGAACGGCAACGTCAACGTAGACAAGGTCACCGTCCGCAATATCACGGATGGCGACACGCTCACCATGGCTCTGCAGAACGGCGAGATCGACGCTGCATACGGCCTGCCGTATGAAAGCCGCGATCTGTTCGGCGACGGCTATACCACCAGCTCCGTTGCCACGTCCCGCGTGTACGAGGTGGCGTTCAACTACCACAAGAGCATTATGAAGGACAAGGCCGTGCGCAAGGCTATCTGCATGTCGCTGAACTCCGAGGACTTCGTGAACACGCTTCTGTCCGGCCATGGGGAAACAGCCGTAGGACCGTTCCCCTCTAACTTCACGTTCGCTGTGGATTCTTCCGCGGCAGAACCGTACGATCTTGCGAAAGCCAAGAGCGTGCTGAAGAAGGACGGCTGGAAGGACACGAACGGCGACGGCTATCTTGAGAAGAACGGCAAGAAGCTGGAAATCGATTGGGTCACGTATCCGTCCCGCCAAGAGCTGCCGAAGCTTGCCGAATATGCCCAGGAACAGCTGAAGAAGATCGGCATCAAGGTCAATGTGAACTCCACGGCGAACCATGCCGACTTGGTGAAAGCCGACAAATTCGACGTATATGCCAGCGCCATCGTGAGCGCACCCCAGGGCGACCCGCAGTACTACTTCACCACGCAGTACCTGCCCGAGTCCAGCTATGACGCAGGCCATTACGAGAACAGCAAGGTCACGAACATGATCAACCAGCTGTCCACCACATTCGACACGAACGAGCGAGCAAAACTTGCGAAGAAGATCCAGGAGCAGGTTCTTGCCGACGACGGCTACTATTACGCCTCGTTCCTGCAGATGGCCATTGTCTCGAACAGCAAGGTAACCGGCCTGGATGCGCATCCCTGCGACTACTACGAGCTGAATGCCGACATGGATATCAGCAAATAGAAGAACAGGACGGGGAATATACTCGGCACGGCTTCTGAAACGCGTATCGCTGATCGGGAAGCCGTGCCCCGGCAGATAGACGGCAAATGAAAGGAGCGTGGGATTACATGGAAGAAAAGAACGGAACAGGTGACACCCTCTTGGAAGTCAGCCACCTGGACGTCAGCTATTCCGATGTGCCCGCGCTCCATGATGTGAGCTTCTCTCTGCGCCGCGGATCCTGCATCGGTATCGTCGGCGCTTCCGGCTCGGGCAAATCCACGCTTGCAAAAGCCGTGGACGGCCTCCTGGGCCCGTTCGGCAGCATCGATGCAGGCTCCATACTGTTCGATGGCGAAGATCTTGTGCACGCATCCGCAGAGCGGCTCCAGCAGCTGCGCGGGGCGCGCATCGGCTACGTATTCCAGAACCCCGGGGCGTCGTTTCCCCCTATCCGCCGTATCGGCGTGCAGTTCGACGAAGCCATGGCAGAACATGGCGAACTGAACGCCGATACGGCAAATAGCCTGCTCATGAGAACATTCGACCGTCTGGGCCTCCCGGATGGCGAACGGCTGCTCAGGGCGTATCCGTTCGAGCTGTCCGGAGGCATGGCGCAGCGCGTGGCGATAGCCATGACCATCGCGCTGCAACCGGACCTCATCATCGCCGATGAGCCCACGAGCGCATTGGACGTCACGTTCCAGGCGCAGGTCGTGGCGGAGCTCATGGACCTGCGTGCGCAATTCGGCACCAGCGTGATGCTGATATCGCACAACATCGGCCTGGTAGGCTACGCGTGCGACCGTGTCCTGGTCATGCACGACGGACGCATCGTGGAAGAGGCGGATGCCGACGAGCTGCTTGAGCATCCCCGCGATGCCTATACGAAAGCGCTTATCAACGCCGTTCCCTCGTTGGATATGGAGGCGGCGGCACCAATGGGAAAGGAGGGGCGCCGATGACCGCCGAACAGCACACCGCTCAGCCGCTCCTCAGCGTTCGAAACATCGTAAAGACGTTCGGCGCGCATGGCAGGAACGTCTTGGCGAACAACAACGTGAGCCTTTCCCTCTCCGAGGGGAGCAGCCTGGCGATCGTCGGGGAATCCGGCAGCGGAAAATCCACGCTTGCGCGCATCATCTGCGGGCTTGAACGCCCGGATTCCGGCGAAGTGGACATTGCGGGCACGCCCGTCACCGGCGCCTCGGCAAAACAGCTGCGCAGCGTCTACCGCCAGCTGCAGATGGTATTCCAGAATCCCGCCGACTCGTTCAACCCGCGCCGCAAGCTGGGACACAGCATCATCGATGCCGCAGCGAACGCGGGCATGGACCGGAGACAGGCTCTGCAGATGGTCCCTCAGCTTCTGAAAGAGGTAGGGCTTCCGTCCACGTATGCCGACCGGTACCCCTCGCAGGTTTCCGGAGGCGAATGCCAGCGTGCCGCCATCGCCCGTGCCATCGCATTCAAGCCGAAACTCCTCATCTGCGACGAGTGCACCTCGGCGCTGGATGTGCTGGTGCAGTCGCAGATCATCGATTTGCTGAACGATCTGCGGACATCTCGCGGCATCTCGTTGCTGTTCATCTGCCACGATCTGGCCATCGTGCCCCGCGTAGCCGACAACGTGGCGGTGATGCTGGCGGGCTCCGTTGTGGAATACGGTCCCGCCGCACAGGTCATCGGCTATGCCCAGCATCCGTATACGCAGCTAATGCGGGCTTCCGTCTTCCCCACGAAGCCCCATACGGGATGGCGTATCCCCGCCGTTACGGAGCGGTCGGCGGGCAAAGCGGAACCGGCAGACGGCTGCCCGTTCTATTCCCGTTGCGGGCGCGCGAAGGAAGCATGCGCGCAAGAAATGCCCCCGTCTCGGAAAACGTCCCCAGGGCATTACGTGCGCTGCTGGGAAACCCTCGACTGAAACCCGATGCCCCGTCTTCGCAACAGTGCACCCCGGCTCGGACAGACAACAGAACAGGAAAGGAGCCGTATGAACAGCACGGCCATCGGCACAGCACGCCTCTGCCTTCCCGACCGGCGCCTTGACTATGCCGACGTCCTGGCGCAGCGCAACCGCAAATTCCAGGGCAAGACATACGTTGCGGAATTGGACATCCTCATCCCCACCACGATCATCGCTGGAGCGCTGCCCGGACCGACCGCGTTCATCACGTCGGGGATACACGGCGCAGAATACTGCGGCATTGCCGCGGTGATGAAACTGGCGCGGAAAACGAATCCGGGCGACGTGCAAGGATCGCTTATCATTCTCCATTGCTGCAACCAGAAGGCATTCTACGGGCATACGATCGGCATCATGCCCGAAGACGGCCTGAACCTGAATCGCGCCTTCCCCACCAGCGACAAGAGCACGCATACTCACCGGGTAGCCTCGTTTCTGGAAGGAATCGTGGATGCCTACTGCGATTACCACATCGACGTCCACAGCGGGGATGCGAACGAAGCGCTTTCCCCGCACTGCTATTACAGTGCGAACGAAGAGCTGGGTCCGATAGCCGAGCGGTCCCGTGCGATGGCGCTGCATGCCGATATGCCGTTCGCCGTTGCCACGTGGGCGAATCACTGCGTATACCAGAACTCGAACTTCCGCGGCGTGCCCTCCGTATTGCTGGAGATGGGCGAACAGGGCAGATGGAGCAACGCCGAAGCGGAAGAATACTGCCGGCGCATCGAGCGCCTGCTGGGGCATATCGGCGTGCTGGAGCAGCCCGCCGTCCCTCCCCTTCCCACGGCGGACATTACGAAAGCGAAATATCTGGAAGCGCCGGAGCAAGGATGCTGGATTGCCGACATCGCACCGGGACAGCGGTTCGCGCCGGGCGAACGCCTTGGCAGCATCTACGATTTCTTCGGGAACGAGCTTGCGCGGATCACAGCCCGGGAGGCAGGCACGGTGCTGTACATGACCTCATCGCTTTCCATCTCAAAGGGAAGCCCGCTGATCGCCTACGCCTGCCAGTAGTCCATACCGCGTCCCTGCCTCCGGCACAGCGGTTGGGCATAGGATGCGTCTACGACGACCATTCCATCGACTTGCGCGCTACGGCCAACAGGGCGCGGCGCTCGTTCGGGACCGTGCCATCCACGACCTCGTCCAGCAAATCGCGCAGCGTCTCGCCCAGGCGCGGACCCGGCCACATGCCCAATTTCTGCAGGTCGCGGCCGTTTATCGCCAGCTGGTCAAGGCGGAACGGCTCGTTGTTCCGTATGACCGCATCCAGCGCGGAGCGGAGGTCGCGCGCCTGCTGCAGGCTTCCGCGAACCGCCTCCGGCTGCTTCGACAGGTTGTCCGCGAACTTCAGGTCGCTGATGGCGTACAGCAGCTCCGAGCGGCCGTCCAGCTTCTTCACCAGGAACTTGCGGACGGACGTGGAAGTCGCGCGCAGCGGCGTGTCGTGATAGCGGATGACCGTTGCCGCGTCCTCCACGAACCGGTTCGGTTTGCGCAGGCGCGTCAGCACGCCGCGGGCGATGTCGGCGCTGGCGGCGGGATGGCGCGGAAAATGACCGCGGCCGTGGCCGTCCAGCTGGAACGTCTGCGGCTTCGCGATGTCGTGCATCAGAGCGCACCAGCGCGCAAATGCCGTCGCCGGGCTGTTCTGCACCACATACGCGATATGCTCGTACACGGTGTATTTGTGCCACGGACTGTGCTGGTCGAACCCGCAGCACGGCATGAGCTCGGGTATCACGACACCCAGGATGTCCGCACCCTCCATGAGCGCCCGATGCACATGCGCGCCGCACAGAAGGCCGTCGAGCTCTTTCGCCATGCGTTCCGGGGCGATGCGCACCAGCAGCACGGAACGTTCCAGCATGGCCTTATACGTGCTTTCAGAAAGGCCGAATCCCAGCTTCGAGACGAACCGCAACCCGCGCAGGATGCGCAGGGCATCCTCTTCGAAGCGCTTGTGCGGATCCCCCACCGTGCGGATGCGCCGATCGGCTATATCCTGGCGCCCGCCATATGGATCCAGCAGCCCGCGTTCGGGATGGTACGCCATGGCGTTGATGGTGAAATCGCGGCGGGCAAGATCCTGCTCGATGGATCCCACGAAGCTGACCGCATCGGGGTGGCGCGCATCGCTGTAGCTTCCGTCCGCCCGATACGTGGTGATCTCGAACGTCTCGCCATCCACCAGCGCCGTCACCGTACCGTAGGCGATACCGGTGTCCAGCGTGCGATAGCCGGCCTCCTCGAACAGCATCATGGTCTGCTCGCTGCGGGCGGATGTGGCGATATCGACATCGCCCCCGCCGATGCCCATCAGGGCGTCGCGCACGTATCCCCCCACGCACCAGGCCTCGTAACCGGCATTCTCCAGGATGCCGATTGCCTTAACTGCCGTTGCGGGCAATTCGATGCGGATATCGTCAGCCATGCCGACCTTCCTTTTCACGTTTTTTTCGATTTTACCGCATTCCCCCTCTGCACACAGGAGCGCAGATGTCCCAAAGCCAGGTTTGTGAAAACCATGCGCCCATCAGGCGTTTTAGAACTGCGTTGGAACCGCTTTAGCATGCCGCGATGATTGCGTGAGGCCGGCGTTGCCTTCGCGTGAGGATTCTCGTATCCCCACGTGAGAGGCCCCTCCTACACTCCGCATCGGGAGAAGGGAGGGCGACCATGCGCCTAGCGATTGCAGGGAATCCATTGCAGATTCGGGCAATGCGGAGCGAGGGGACAGCGCAGGGACGCCCCCGTCCCGCCCTTGGCACTGAAACGGATAGGGAAGACGATGCCGATGCCGACGCATTGCAAGCATGCCCCTTCGGGAGAAGGGGAAGAAACGCAAGCGGAGCGGCTATCCGGCTCGGCCCATCCGGTGCATGCCGCCCGCACCGTTCTGGAAGAGATGATATGGAGCAGCCGATGCGTGGTCTGCGATATGCCTGGATCGCCGCTTTGCAGCTCGTGCCGGCGCAACTTGGCCTACATAGACCATTGGCAGGCCTGTCCGGTATGCGGTGCGCCGTTCGGGCGCATCATCTGCACGGAATGCAACACGTTCACGCTGCGCCGGCGCAATACGGATGCCCTGCCCTATGGACGATGCACCAGCGCCGTAGCGCACGACGACATCTCGCGGCGTATCGTAACGGCCTACAAGGATGGCGGCGAACGGAGCTTGGCCCCCGTTATCGCACGGATCACTGCGGATTCGCTGAGTCCCGCATTGGCCGAACACGGCACCGTGCTGACATTCGTGCCCGCCAGCGCGAAGGCACGGCGGCGACGCGGATTCGACCACACGCGGGAAATCGCAGTGCATCTGGCACGTATGACCGGCATGCCGCTCGCGTGTTTGTTCGAGAGGCCCCACGGCCGTGACCAGCGCGGGTTGAGCCGCCGGCAGCGCATGGCGAACATGCAGCAGCAGATGCATATACGGCGCGCTTACAGGGAATCGCCCCCGAGAAGCATCCTGATATTCGACGACGTCTGCACCACCGGCGCCACGCTGTTCGCCGCCAGCGCAGAGGCGCGTGCTGTCGGCTGCCGCAACGTGTCGTGCGTCACGTTCACGCGTGTCTGCTGAAACTGCGCGCAGAGACGCCTCACCGACAGCCGCAACGGGCTGCCGGGCGTCCGCAGCGCGGCATCCCCGGCCCGCTGCGGCGCAGCACCTCCCTGCCCCGCCGCAGCGCCCGCACAACAAAAAAACGCCCGCCGCTGATGCGACGGGCGTTTGCGGATGCTGTCTTGCGAACGCGTTACGCGCTGATCTTCTGCGCGTGGGCTTCCTGGTTCGCCGCAGCGAACTCGTCCACATCAACGGAGATGGTGTGCGCGATAGGCGTCCATTCCGCCTTCTTGAACAGGGCGACCAGGGCAATGGGGATGTACGTCAGCATGAAGAACGGGAACGTGAACATGTACTTGATCTTCTGTGCAGACGTGGCAGCCATGTTGTCCCATTCTGTGAACGTGGTCAGCGTGCCGAACGCGAACATGACCATCAGGTAACTGAACAGGCTGAACACAACGGATGAGACGCTGCTGGCCACCGCCATGCCCGTGGACATCAGGCCGAGCGCGGCCATGATGATGACGCACAGGTTCAACGTGACCACGACCACGGTGAGCAGCATGCCGGGGGCAATGGTCATCAGCATGTCGTAGCACGCGAACTTGTGGCCCTTGCTGCTGGTGAAGATGCCCTTGACCAGCTTTCCGCCGTAGCGGCCGAACACCTGGTAGAAGCCCTTCGCCCAGCGGAAGCGCTGGTTCCAGGAATCCTTGAACGTCACGGGCTGCTCGTCGTAGAGCATGGCCGTGGGTGTGAACGCGATGCGCTCGCCATCCAGGATGGTCTGCGTGGAGAACTCGATATCCTCCGTCAGCAGGTGCCACTTCCAGCCGCCCGCCTTGTCGATGAGCTCGGCGGAGATGAAGAAACCCGTGCCGGAAATGGCGCAGCTCGTATTCAGCAGCAGGCGCGCCTGGGACAGGTACTTCGATTCGCGCATGAACCACACGGCATAGCCGGCGGAAATCCAGTTCGAAGCGTAATTCTTCGAGTTGCGATAGCTCGTAGACGCCTTCGCGCCCGCGTCGAACGTGGCGTTCATCTCGCGGAAGTAGTTCACGTCCAGCACGTTGTCCGCGTCGAACACGAAGTAGGCCTCGTAGCCGTTATCGCCGTAATTCTGCTTGATGCAGTTGAAGCCGTACGTCAGCGCGTAGCCCTTGCCCACGTACTCGCGGTTGAAGCGCGGGAACACGATGGCGCCCGCCTCCTGGGCAACGGCCGCCGTGTTGTCCGTGCAGTTGTCCGCAATGACGAAGATGTCGATGAGGTCCTGCGGATAATTCTGCACGCGGATGCTGTGGATCAGGTCGCCGATGACGGCGCTCTCATTGCGTGCGGAGACGACCACGGCGTACTTGTGGTTCCTCTTCGCCACGCGCTGCGGCACTTTATGCGTCAGCACGTGGAACACGTAATACAGTTGGTAGGAATAGCCGATGGTGAATACCAAGAAGACGCAGAAATTGAAGATGTCGACAAAGGACAGCTGCGTGAACAGCGAATCGAACAACGAAACTCCTTCTCCGGCCTATAATGCCGTGCCGCCGCTGGGGGCTTGCACTGCGACGGATTATAGACCCTTCCGCGAAATATGGCCGCTTTTCGTGTAAAACCCCGCGTCAAACGCCAAAAACGGAGCACGACCACCACACCTTGAGCACAATCCCTCCACATACCCCTTCCCTAGGCATTCGCCCCTGACCGCAGGCCGTAAATCCTGCTAACCTAGGGGCACTATCTACTATGTAAAGGAGAATCGATGGCTTCCGACATCAAAGACATCAACCTGGCAGACGCCGGCAGGGACCGCATCCTGTGGGCCGACCGAGACATGCCGGTCATGGCCAGCATCCGCGAGCGCTTCGAACGCGAAAAGCCCCTGGAGGGCGTGCGGATCGGCGCCTGCATGCATGTGACCACGGAGACGGCGAACCTCATGCGCACGCTGGCAGCCGGCGGCGCGCAGGTGGAGCTGTGCGCCAGCAACCCGCTGTCCACGCAGGATGATACCGCCGCTGCCCTGGTGAAGTACTACGGCATCAACGTCCACGCCATCACCGGCGAGGACATGGACACATACAACCGCCACATCGAGACCGTCATTGCCACGGACCCGCAGATCATCATGGACGACGGCGCCGACCTGGACACGGCCCTGCACACGCGCCACACGGATAAGCTGGCGGGCATCATCGGCGGCACGGAGGAAACCACCACGGGCGTCGTCCGCCTGGCCGCCATGGCCGCCGACGGCACGCTGGGCTACCCCGTGTTCAACATCAACGATGCGAACACGAAGCACTTCTTCGACAACCATTACGGCACCGGGCAATCCACGCTCGACGGCATCGTGCGCGCCACGAACCGCCTGTTGTGCGGCCGTACGATGGTCGTGTCCGGCTACGGTTACTGCGGCAGCGGCCTGGCGCTGCGCGCCAAGGGCATGGGCATGAACGTCATCGTCTGCGAAGTGGACCCGCTGAAGGCGCTGGAAGCCCACATGGAGGGATACCGCGTCATGCCCGCCGCCGAGGCCGCCCGCTATGCGGACGTCTGGGTCACGGTCACCGGCGACTGCAACGTCATCGACGCGCCCGCCTTCGAGAATATGAAGGACGGCGCCATCCTGAGCAACTCCGGCCACTTCGATTCCGAGATCAACATCGACTGGCTGGAACAGCATTCCACCTCGAAGCGCGAGCTGAAGCCGCTCGTGGAAGAGTACACGCTGGAAGACGGCCGCACGGTCGTGCTGCTGGCCCAGGGCCGTCTGGTGAACCTGTCCTGCGCCGAAGGCCACCCCGCCTCCGTCATGGACATGAGCTTCGCGAACCAGGCCCTTGCTGCCGAGTACCTGCTGAAGCATGCCGGCGAGCTGGAGAAGAAGGTCTACAACGTGCCCGCCGAGATCGACGACGGCGTTGCCCGCGTGAAGCTGGAGACGCTGGGCGTGGAAATCGATACGCTGACGCCGGAGCAGATCAAGTACATGAATTCCTGGAACCTGGCGGAATAGGCCGAAAGCGCCGCACCGCTTATCCGGTTGCCGCCGTCCTTCGGGCAACGGCGGCAACCGGGCATCATCACGATGAAGGGCTCCCCGGGCAGGCAAGCTGCCGGGGAGCCCTTCGCTTACGCCCTGCCCCGCTAGCCCTGCGCAGACAAGCGCATTCGCGGAGTTGCGGAAACACCCAGAGGCCTACGACCTACGCTTTGCCCGGCAGGCCGGCATGGCGCGCCGCCCACCGACGGTAGAGAAGGCAGCATGCGACCGCCACGGCAACGCCGATGAGCAGGCCGCCCAGCACGTCCGTCGGATAATGCACCTCCAAGTACAGGCGCGAGAAGGCGATGAGGGCCGCCAGTGCCATGCCGAGAACCTTCCACACGCGCCGTATCGGGATGAACAGGATCACGCATGCAGCGCAGAACGATGCCGACGTATGCCCCGAGGGGAACGAGCTGCCGTCGGGCGGATCGATGAGCAGCCGAATGGACGGATCCGCCATGAACGGGCGCGGACGGGCGACGAGCGTCTTCAGCACCTGCACGCAGACGAGGTCGATGATCAGCGCCGCCAGCATCACCAGCCCCCACTGCCGCGTATCCCTGCGCGCCAGCAAAACGATTGCGATGATCAGCCAGATGAATCCGTTTTCGCCCAGCATCGTGACGAAGGGCATGAGGGCATCCATGAACGGCGACGCGCACGCAGTATGGATGCCTTGCAGAATGGCCATGTCCATCGGCCTACCCCCTTTGCGATTTTCCGCGGCGCGAAACGTGCCGCACGATTCCGATAACTAAAAAAATGGCCAGGTTCCGCATCGTGCGGAACCTGGCAAACTCACCTGATTGCAGGTACATGCACCGCTATTCGGCGGCGTTCTCCTCTGCGGGAGCCTCGGCGGCTTCGGCAGCCTCGGGCTCGGCGGCAGGAGCCTCTGCCTCTGCAGCAGCGGCAGCAGCAGCCTCGGCCTCGGCCTTCTTGGCAGCCTCGGCAGCATACTTCGCAGCACGCTCGGCCTTCGCAGCGGCCTTCTTCTCGCGCTCGGCCTTCTTCGCAGCCTCGGCCTCGGCGGTAGCAGCCTTCGCGGCGGCCTTCTTCTCGGCCTCGCGGGCGGCGATGTTCTCGCGGGCAGCACCGAACTTGTCGGTGAAGCGCTGGACGCGTCCGCCGGTGTCGATCAGCTTCTGCGTGCCGGTGAAGAACGGATGGCACTCGTTGCAGATGTCGATGCGGATCTCAGGCTTCGTGGAGCGGGTCTGGAACGTGTTGCCGCAAGAGCAACGGACCGTGCAATCCACATATTCCGGATGGATATCAGGTTTCATGAATTCTCCTTTACAGCCTTGGTTTCCGACCAAGGCGAAGACAAGCTGAACTAATATAGCATGTCCCGTGCGAAACACCGGGACAATTTCGATATATCACACGATGTTCAAGAAGCACGTGCGCTCCCCGTCCGCACCGCCCTGCGCTTCCGAAGCGTGCGCATGCGGAAAACGGCACGGAAAGGCGCAGGGCCGCTCAACGGCGGCCCTGCCCGGTCACGGCTCTTCGGAATGCCGTCCGGCTACTTCTTCTTGAACTGCGACGGGTGCGCGGCGAAGAAGTCCGTGCGCGGCGGCAGCTCCTTCACGGCATGGCGGCCGGCTCGGCGATCCTCGTCGGAGCACAGCTCGTCCAGGCTGTCGAACGAGCCGTCCCAGCTGAAGAACCGCTGCGGATCGAACTGCAGGTAGTCGCAGATCTTCTCGCAGCCCACGGGCGCCACAGGATGCATGAGCAGCGCGCAGACGCGCAGGAGGTACGTGCAATCCACCAGCACCTGACGGCGCTTCGCGGCCACGGCGGCGGCATCCGCCGGCGTGCCCTCTTCGGGATTCTCGAGCGCCTCCACTTCCCTGCTGCCGCGCGACCACGTCTTGTTCGCCTTGCGCACGAACTCGTCCATCTGCTGCATGATGGAATGCAGCTCGGCCTTGTGCATCGTGCGCTCGTAGCGGTCCATGGCCTTGTGCGCCTGAGCCACGATCTCGGGCGACGGGGCTCCCAGCGGCACCATGCAATCGAAATGGTTCTTCGCCTCGTACAGGCAGCTGCGCGCCAGGCGGTTGAACACCTTCGTCAGCAGCTGGCCTTCCTTCAGCACCGGGTCGGACACGCGCGGGTTGTCGCGCTTCTCCGGTTCCGCGAACGCCTTCGGGTCGAACGACGCAGCGCGCTGGTCCAGCGCCAGCGCCAGGAAATGCGCGCGGAGCTGCTCGGCGGAGTAATGGTCCAGCAGCTCGTCGGCCTTCGGCGGCTTCACGGCGCTCGACGACGAGGCCTTGCGGCCCTGGAACAGCACGTGGTAGTTCGCAATCAGGCGGCTCTGCTGCACGCGTCCGTCGGACGGCGGCATCTCGCCGGCATCGCCGGCCTGCGCGGCCACCCAAAGCGCCGGCTGCGCCACGCCGTAGAAGTAGATGTTGTCCTCGCCGATGAACTGGTAGATCTCGGCATCCTTCGACGCCCAGTACTGCTTCCAGGCCTCATCGGGCAGGCCGCGCTTCTCCAGCACCGCCTGCGTGAACGAGATGGGCGCCCACAGGCTCTCCGGCCAGCACCACACCGTCAGGCCCTCCATGCCGTCTTCCAGGGCCGGCGCCTTCACGCCCCAATCGATGTTGCCCGTGATGCGGAACGGCACGAGCGTCTTGCCGGTGCGGATCTTGATGCCCGCGCCCAGCAGCAGGTCGCGCGCCACATCGCGGTCGTCGATGGTGGCGAATTCCAGCTCGAAGCTGGACTTGCCCTTCGGCACGGGGCGGTATTCGTGCTTCGGCATGCGCGGCGCCAGCTCCAAATAGCGCTCGTATGCGTTGTCCTTCTGGTTCACGAAGATGATGGGCGCACCCAGGAACTCGCCGATCTTCTTCGGCACGATCTCGCGAATCTCCGGGTCCGCCTCGCATTCGCGCACGTATTCCGCAACGACGTCCCGGTAATCCGGCAGGTCGAAGTACCAGTTCGCCACCGGGCGCATCTCGGGCGTCTCGCCCGTGATGGACGACTTCGGGGCGATGAGCTCCTCGGGGTCGTACTGATGGCCCAGGTCGCATTCGTCCGCATAGGCATGCTCGCTCTTGCAGCCCTGCACCGGGCAATGGCCCACCACCTGGCGGCCGTTCAGGAACGTCTGGGCCACCGGGTCGTAGAACTGCAGCGTTTCGCGCTTATGCAGGTGCCCGTTGTCGTACAGGCGCTTGATAAGGCGGTTCGACAGCTCCTGATGCTTCTTCCCGCACAGGCCGATGCCGCTGCCCTCGTAGACGTCCGGGGAGATGGCATACGCGTCCAACGTGGCCTTCTGGCTGTTGTGGTTGCGCATGACGTAGTCGGAGATGCTCCCTGCGAACCCCTCGTTCTCGACCAGTTTCCGATACCCCTCGTTGATCGGCGAGCCGAAGCAGTCCGTGCCGGACACGAACACCACGTTCTCGGCCCCGATGCGGTCGCGCAGAAAGCGCGCGAAACAGTCGGCGGGAATGAACACGCCGCCGATATGCCCCAGGTGCAGCGCCTTGTTGCCGTACGGCATGCCCGCCGTCACCACGGCGCGCTTCGGCCACTCAACCTTATTGCGAGATGCCATTGCTCTTAAGCTCCTTCAATGCTTTGGCCAGCTCGTCCTTCGATACGGTGATGCTGTCGCCGTCCGAGCTGCTTTCGCTGTTCCCCAACAGCTCCATGAGGCTATCCAGGTCGTTCGATTCCGTCAAGTCCATGGTGTGGTAGTCGTCGCCGCCGCCCGCCAGCTGCGATGCCTTCTTGCAGGCGTCGTCCAACGTGCCGATCTCGTCGAACAGGCCGTTGTCAACGGCGTCCAGGCCTGTGAACGGCAGGCCTGTGGCAAGTTTTCTCACCTGCGCCTTCGACATGTTGCGGCCTTCGGCGACCGTGCTGATGAACTGGTCGTTGATCTGGTCGACCATATCCTGATAGTACTTGCGCTCCTTCTTCGTGAGCGCGCGCGTGCCGTAGCTGGAGTCCTTGCTGTCGGCGCTGACGATGTCGTCGACGCTGATGCCGAGCATCTTCAGCAGGCCGGAGTAGTTCGTGACCTGCATGGCCGTGCCGATGGCGCCCACCTCGGAGGACTTCGCCGCATACAGGTAGTCCGCCTGCGACGAGATCTCGTACGCGGCCGACGCGTCGATGGACGCAGCGGAAACCACCACGGGCTTGCTGCAATCCTTCACCAGCTTGCTCATCTCCTCGCCGGCCGTGGACGTGCCGCCGCCGGAATTCACACGCAGGACGATGGCGGAAACGTTGCCGTCATCCTCCGCCTGCTTCAGCAGGTCCTTCAGCCCTTCGGGGCTGCACGCCGTCCCGTCGTACTGGATGGTGCCGTCCATCGTGATGATGGCGATGGTGTTCGGCTCGGATGCCGTCTTCTGGTCGGAGCTGCCGAACAGGCTGCTCGGCAGCAGACTGGACCCGCCGGTGCTCTGCACCATGCTCGAGCACGATGCCATGCCGGCGATGACGAGGACGACCACGGCGGCGATGATCGCGATGGCTATCTTCCAACCGTTGCCGCTCTTGCGCGGCGCGGCGGCCGGCGCCCCCGCGGCAGCGGGAGCGGGAGCGGGCGGCACGGGAGCCGCACCCGAAGGCGCCTGCGGCTCCGGCCGTCCGGCCCCGGCGGCGTTGTCGTTCTGTTCGCTGTCCATATTCGGCAACCTCCCTTACCGATCGCGCAGCGGCGGCGCGGATGCTAGAACTCCTTGAGGTCCGCTGCCATGCGCCCCTGCGCCTTGCGCGCCGTGCGCAGCAGGAACTCGCGGTTGCTTTCCGTCTGCTTCAGGGACTTGATCAGCATATCCATAGCGCGCTCCGTGTTGTTCAGGTTCGCCAGGATGCGGCGCACGGCCCAGATGAGCGGCGCCTCCTGCGGATCGAGCAGCAGGTCCTCCTTGCGCGTGCCGGACGCGATCGGGTCGATGGCCGGGAAGATGCGGCGATCCGCCAGGTTGCGGTCCAGGCGCAGCTCCATGTTGCCCGTGCCCTTGAATTCCTCGAAGATGACCTCGTCCATCTTCGAGCCGGTCTCGATCAGCGCGGATGCCAGGATGGTCAGGCTGCCGCCGTGCTCGATGTTGCGCGCGGCGCCCAGGAAGCGCTTCGGCGGGTACAGCGCCGTGGAATCCACGCCGCCGGACAGGATGCGCCCGCTGGCAGGTTGCGCCAGGTTGTAGGCGCGCGCCAGGCGGGTGATGGAATCCAGCAGGATCACGACGTCCTCGCCGTTCTCCACCATGCGCTTCGCCCGCTCGATGACCATCTCGGCCACGGCGATGTGGTTCTCGGACGGCATGTCGAACGTGCTGGCGATGACCTCGCCGTGCACGGAGCGCTCCATGTCCGTGACTTCCTCGGGACGTTCGTCCACCAGAAGGCACATCAGGTGCACCTCCGGGTTGTTCTCCGTGATGGAGGCCGCGATGTCCTTCAAGACGGTGGTCTTGCCGGCCTTCGGCGGCGACACGATCAGGCCGCGCTGGCCCTTGCCGATGGGTGCGGCCAGGTCGATGACGCGCGCCGTGATGGAATTGCGGCCGCGCTCCATGACCAGGCGCTCGTCCGGGAACACCGGCGTCAGGTCGGAGAAGCGCACGCGCTTGCCCAGCTCTTCCAGCGGAATGCCGTTCACGGTGGCGATGCGCTGCAGCGCGCCGTACTTCTCGTTGTCGCGGGCCGGGCGGATCTGGCCGGCGACCAGGTCGCCCTTGCGCAGGCCGTTCCGGCGGATCATGTTAGCGGCAACGTACGCGTCGTTCTCGCCGGGCAGATAGCCGTTCGTGCGCAGGAAGCCGTAGCCGTCCTGCATGATGTCCAGCACGCCGGAGACTTCCTGGAAGCCCTCCTTCTTCACCAGCGCCTGATACACGGCTTCGACCAGGTCGGCCTTGAGCAGGCCCTTCGTGTCCAAGTCGAGTTCGGCGGCCTTCTCGCGCAGCTCCGCGACCTTCAGCTTCGCCAGGTCCTCGCGCTTCGTCTGCGGTTCCACGGGCGCATTGCCGCGGCCCTGGTGCTTGCGGCGCTGACGGCGGTTGTGCCGATCGTTGTTGCTATTGTTGCTGCGATTGCCCTTGCCGTGGTTCTGGTTGCGCTGGTTGCGCTGGCGCGTCTGGCGGCCCTCGTAAGGGGAGCGTCCCTCGTGCGACCCGCCGTCACGGCCTTCGCCGTGTACGTTGTCGTTCTCCGCATGCGCGCCGTCGTTGCGCGCACCGGAGCCCTCGGCATGGCCGTCGCCGGATTTCTCCGCGGCCTTCTCGGCCTTCGCTGCAGCCTTCTCGGCCTTCTCGGGCTTGTCTGCCCCGTCTGCCTTCGCTGCAGGCTTTTCGGCCTTCTCGCGCGTCTTGCGGGGCTTTTCGGCTGCCTCGGATACTTCCGAAGCCGAACGCCGCGAGGACGCCTTCGGGGCCTCCTGCGTCGAACCGTCGGCCGCATCCGCCTTCTTGCGCGTGCGGCGCGCGGGCTTCTTCGCGGCGGGCTTCTTCTCAGGCGAATCCGCCGCCGCAGGGGCCGCGGCGGATGCCGCGGCCGCAATGGGTGCAGCCGACGTTGCCGTCGGCTGCGCTTCTTCTACGGAACTCATGCGTTCTGCACTTTCTCCCAATCCTTGAGGAAGGACTTAAGGCCGCGGTCCGTCAGAGGATGCTCGACCATCTTCTTCAGCACGGCGAACGGAACGGTGGCGATGTCGGCGCCCATCAGCGCGCACTGCGTGACGTGGTTCGCGCTGCGGACGGATGCGGCGATGATCTCCACCTGCTCGTGGTTCACGGTGTTCGCCGTGAAGTCGTAGTTGCCGATGGCCGTCACGATGTTCGCCACCTGGTCCAGGCCGTCTTCGGAGATGTCGTCGAAGCGGCCGATGAACGGGCTGATGTAACGGGCGCCGGCACGGGCCGCCAGGATGGCCTGCGGCACGCTGAAGCACAGCGTCATGTTCACGGGAATGCCCTCGTTCGCCAGCACGCGGGTGGCGGCCAGGCCCTCCACCATCGTGGGGACCTTCACGACCACATTCGGGGCGATGGCGGCCAGCTCGCGGCCGTCGCGGATGATGCCCTCGCGGTCCATGGACACGCTTTCGGCGGACACCGGGCAATCCGGGCCCACGATATCGCAGATGCGCTTGATATGGTTGTTGAAATCGGACAGCTTTCCGCCGATGCGCGAATACAGGGACGGGTTCGTGGTCACGCCGGCAATGGCGCCCCAGCTAGCCGCCTCTTCGATCTCATCGAGGTCTGCGGTATCCAGAAAGAACTTCACGGGATCCTCCTTGTGCAGGGATGTACGGGCAGGCGCAGAGATATGCGCTGCGCACATCATGTTGAAAAAAAGGGAAATTCGGCAGGTATGCCGATTTCGTTCATATTACGCGGAAAGCCCCGCAAGCGCAAGAACGAACCGCGCGTTCACAGAGACCGCCCCGCACAATGAACGGCGCTGCCCCGCCGCAGCGGAACAGCGCCTTCATCCGCCCTCGCGTAAAGCGGGAGCCGTGGTTTTCGCCGGGGGCTAGCCCAGGGCGGTGAACGACAGCATCAGGCCGCCGGCCGTATTCAGGCCGTCATCCTCGAAGCCGTATTCGCCGAACGTGAACTCGGCGATGAACGGCACGCCGTCCGCTTCCTTCACGAACTCGTCCGCAACCTCGTCGATGCGGTCGCCGATGGCCGCACGGCGGCCGCCGCAGTGCACGAAGAAGTACGCGGCGGGCTTCCTGCCAGCCTTCTCCTTCAGCTCTTCCGCCGTCTTCGCCACGGAGTTCACCAGGCAGTCGACATCGCCCTCCATGCGGATGACGCACGTCTTCTCCACCACCTTGTTGCCCACGTTGATGGAAAGGTCCTCGTTGCCGCCCATGGGATGGCGAATGGCCACCAGGTCGCCCAGACGGTCCTTGACGCCGATCGGGCTCACGACGGACTTCGCCAGCAAGTCGCCGCCCATGAGCTCATCCGTCTTCAAACCGCGCCAGTCCGCGTACACCTGCAGCGCCGGCTTGCCGTCGATCTCGGCGATGGTGCGGTCCCCGTTCATCTTCGTGACCACGCCGAAGTCGTCCGTCTCGGCATAGGCGCCCGTGAACTTGTTCGTGAACGGCGTGTCCGTGTAGAAGAATGCGATGACGCAGCCGTCGGGGAACGCGTCCGTGCCGCTGTAGAGCATCCAATTGCCCTCGATGGTGTTGTCCGCCGCGCTGCCGCCGAAATACGGGACGCGGCCGATGACCTCCGTCACGCCCTTGATGTAGTACTCCTCTTCGGCGGGAGATGCCGCCATGTACCAGTAGTCGGGCGCCGTATCCTTGCCGGCAGCCGCCATGGCCTCGCGCGCCAAGCGGGCGCCGGTCTTGCGCGGGCAGTCGTCGCCGCGCGGGCGAGCCTGCCGTGCCGACGGTCACATCATCGCCGCCCAGGGCCAGAATGCCCACGAACGGGGTGTCTCCGCCCACGAAGCCTTCGGGCGTGACGATGCCGGTGAAAGAGGTATTGCCCACCACGGGAACGCCGGGCAGATTCGCTGCCACCGCCTCAAGGAGGGCCTTCGAGTCATAATCGCAGCTGCCGTAGGCCATGGCCAGCTTTGCATCCGTAATGCCTGCGGCGATCTTGCCGGCGACTTCCTTGCCTGCCTCGGCAGGCGTGGCGGCAGTAGACGTAGCAACGAAACCTTTCATGTGAAACTCCTTTTCTTGCGATCTTCTTGCCGATGCGATTCACAAGCGGCTCCTCACCGCTTGGTGGTGCCGAATATCGAGGGATTCACAAACTGTCCCGTCTTGCAGATACGTTCCTGAAGACCCTTTAAGTGTAACGGAACGGACATCGTTACGTAACATCGTCATACGTCAACGGCGTGCGAAAAGATGGGCAAAAACGAGATTTGTGGAATGCCGCGCCCCTTCCGGAACCGGGTGTCTACCGTGCGAATAGCAGCAGGCGGTATGCGACGCGCCGCCGCATACCGCCTGCCGGATGCCTCCGTCCACAGGGACGGATTCCGCTGTTGCGCCCCGCTGTCGGGAACGCCCCTAGAACAGGTCCCACATATGGTTCAGCGGACCGTTGCCATGCCCCAGATGCGGCGCGTTCTCCAGCGCTCCCGCCACGAACGATTTCGCCTTCGACACGGAGGCCTGCACGTCGTAGTCGCGCGCCAGGCCGCATGCGATGGCGCTGGACAGCGTGCATCCCGTACCGTGCGTGCTGTCCGTCTTGATGCGGCGATGGCCCAGCCACACCACGCGGAGGTGCTCCGTGAGCAGCAGGTCGTCCGCATCGCCCTCCAGATGGCCGCCCTTCACCAGCACGGCGCCGCGCGTCTTGTCCTTGATGACGGCGGCGGCCTCTTCCATGTCGTCGCGCGATTCCACGGTGCGGCCGGACAGCACGGCTGCTTCGGCCATGTTCGGGGTGACGACCGTGGCCAGCGGCACCAGGCGCTCCATGATGGCCTGCGCCACGTCGTCTTCCGCAAGCGACGCGCCGCTCGTTGCCGCCAGCACCGGGTCCACCACGATGTTCTTCGCGTCGTAGCGCTCCAGCTCGTCCGCGATGGCCGCAACGGTCTCCGCAGTGGCGACCATGCCCACCTTCACGGCATCGGGACGGATGTCCTCGAAGCATGCGCGGATCTGCTGCGCCACGAATGCCGGGTCGAGCACCGCGATGCCGTCGACGCCCTGCGTATTCTGCGCCGTCACGGCCGTGATGGCCGTCTCCGCGTACATGCCGTGGACCGTGATGGTCTTGATATCGGCCTGGATGCCGGCGCCGCCGCTGGAATCCGAGCCCGCAATGCTCAATACCGTCTTCATCTTTCTCTCCCTCCCCGCTAGCGTGCTAGCAGTAGTCCAAGTCGATGACCTTGCCGCCCATGACCTCGTTCACCGTGCGGATGGCGCACATCTTGCCGCACATGCTGCACGTATTCGGCTCCTCGGGCGGAGCGCTCTCGTAATATTCGCGCGCCTTCACCGGATCCAGCGCCTCGGCGAACTGCGCCTCCCAATCCAGGTTGTGGCGCGCCTGGCTCATGCGGATATCCTGGTCGCGCGCACCCGGAAGGTGCTTCGCGATGTCCGCGGCATGCGCGGCGATCTTCGTGGCCACCAGGCCCTCGCGCACGTCGTCCGCATCCGGCAGGCGCAGGTGCTCGGCCGGCGTCACGTAGCACAGGAAGTCCGCGCCCGCCGTGGCCGCGATAGCGCCGCCGATTGCAGCCGTGATGTGGTCGTACCCCGGGGCGATATCCGTGACGAGCGGCCCCAGCACGTAGAACGGCGCGTTGTGGCACAGGCGCTTCTCCAGCTTCATGTTCGCCGCAATCTCGTCTATGGCCATATGGCCGGGCCCTTCCACCATCACCTGCACGCCCGCGTCCCACGCGCGCTGCGTCAGCTTGCCGATCTCGATGAGCTCGGAGATCTGGCCGGCATCCATGGAATCGAAGTTGCAGCCGGGACGCATGGCGTCGCCGATGGAGATGGTCACGTCGTATTCGTGCAGGATCTCCAGCACCTGGTCGTAGTACTCGTAGAACGGGTTCTCGTTGCCCGTGGCCTCCATCCAGGCGAAAATCAGCGAGCCTCCGCGGCTGACGATGTTCATCAGGCGGCCGGTCTCCTTGAACGACTCGATGGTGCGGCGGTTCATGCCGGCATGGATGGTGACGAAGTCGACGCCGTCTTCGGCATGCGCGCGGACGACGTCCAGGAAATCCTGCGGCGTGATGGCGATGAGCGCCTTCTCCAGATAGCCGATGGCATCGTACATGGGCACCGTGCCGATCATGGCGGTGGAGCGCTGAATGAGCTTGCGACGGAATTCGCGCGTCTTGCCGGCGTTCGAAAGGTCCATGATGGCCTCGGCGCCCAGCTCGTGCGCGATGTCGACCTTCTTCCACTCCTCGGGTTCGTCGTGCAGATCGCCCGAGATGCCCAGGTTCACATTGACCTTCGTGCGCAGGCCCTCCCCCACGCCGTGGGCGTCCAGGTTCTCATGGTTGACGTTTGCGGGAATGGCGATGGTGCCCTTCGCCACGCGTTCCCGGATCCACTCGGGGTCCCGGCCCTCTTTTTCGGCCACGCGCTGCATCTGCGGCGTGACAAGGCCGGCGCGCGCAGCATCGATCTGCGTGATGGTCATGCGAAATGCTCCCTTCGCTGGCATTATCCAATCAGGTTCGACGGGTTGCGGTCGCCGGCGGCAACGGTTCGCCGCTGCTGCCCAGACCGGATCTCAGCCTGCTTGCGCAAGCACCCCGGCACCCGTGTGCGGGTGCCTTACGAGTATAGACCTGCCGAAGCGGAATGCCCACCCGCAACCGCAGCGGCCCGCGCGGCGGGTACAGGACCCGGAAGCGTCCCTCGGCGCTCCGGGACCTCGGCGCTCCGGGACCTCGGCGCTCCGCGGTCTCAGCGCCTCAGCGCTCCAGGGCATCCCATGCCGGCAGGGGGAACGTGACCACCAGCGTGCCGTTCCCCACCCGGATACGCGCATCCGCGGCCGTGAACTCGTTCGACAACCCGCGGCTCGTGGTATCGGGCAGGTCCGCATGCGTCAGACCGTACTTCAGACCGCTTTCGCAGACATCGTGCGCCGCGCCGCAGAACGCGAACACGGACACGAAGTTTCCGTACGCCCCCGGGGCCGCCACCCCTTCGCGCACCGGTTCGGGCAAGTCGTCCTCGGAATGCACGGGGTCGTTCGCATGGCCCTCCCGCGCCAGGCCGGCAGCCTGCAGCGCCCGCCCGTTAAACGACAGGCACGCCGTGCGCGACGGCATGCCGGCCCCTCCCGCAAGCGCCGTGATGGCGAAGGCGTCGCCGATGCCGAACACGCGCACGCCCCGCTGCGCGCACCCGCACAGCATCTGCACGTTCGCAAGCGTATGGTCCAGGCGCGCCGAGAACGCACCGTACAGCAGCACCTCGTCCGCGCCGCGGTCAAGGGCCTCGCGCATGGCCAGCTCCATGTCGCTTGCGTCCTTTTCCACGGGGAACGTGCGCGTGGGGCAGTCCGGGGCGAAACCCAGGCTGTCGAAGTCGCCCACTGCCACGTCGGGCGCGATGCCGGCATGCCGCAACGACGCATAGCCCCGGTCCACCGCAATCACGCAATCGAAATGCTGCGCCCTGAAATGTTCCGCATTGAAATACACCGCACCGACCAGCGCCGCCCTCATGGCATCCACCTTTCCTTCCGTTCTCCTTGCCTCATTCTATACGCTCCTTTCCGTCGCATACGGCGCGCCGACATGGTAGAATCTCCCGTCGGAGCGGGTCGGGCGACCGCGGAACCCTTCGGGGTATGAGGAAAGTCCGGGCTTCGACAGACAGGATGCCAGCTAACGGCTGGGCGGGGCGACCCGATGGAAAGTGCCACAGAAAAGTAAACTCCCCCGCTTTGCGGGAGAAAAGCTGAAACGGTGCGGTAAAAGCGCACCAGCGGGCCAGCAATGGTCCGGCTTGGAAAACCCCATCCGAAGCAAGCGCAAATAGGGGTGCGATACGACCGTCTGTTCGTGCATCCGGGTTGCGTGCTCGAGGCCTGCGGCGACGCAGGTCCTAGATAAATGGTTGCCGATTACAGAACCCGGCTTACAGACCCGCTCCTTATTTCCCTCTATTCCCTTCCCCTGCATATTCGGCACCGGCAGTTGCTCTCTGCCGCAGGGAACGCGGCACCGCCTCGGCATGCAGAAAGAGAAAACGGCCGCAACCCGTTCGGGCTGCGGCCGTCGTTTCGTTGCGGCAGATGCGCTGCTAGTCGATGTCGTCGAACTCGAAATCATCGGCAGCATCGCCGAAGCCGGTCAGGTCCTTGCCCGGCTTCGAGGGCGTCGGGGACTTCGGGGCAACCACATGGCTGCGACCCACGGAAGGCGTGGTGTACGTTGCCGCCAGTGCCTCGGCGTCGGCATCGACAGTGCGGCGATGCGTGGTCACGGGACGGCTGGACGTCACATGCAGGCTGTGCGTGTTGTCCAGGTCTCCGCCGATCTCGGTCAGCGTCTTCGTGGCGGAAGAGATGAACTCCTTCAGCATATCCTGGTAGTCGGCGCGAACCTGCTCGCGGCTCTCCTGCAGATCGGAGATGACGCCCAGGATGCGCTGCTTCTCGGCATTCGCCTTGTCCAGGATGCGCTTCGCTTCCTCCTCGGCATCCTGCTGCGTGCCGAGTGCGGCCTTCTTCGCGTTTGCGACGATCTCCTCGCCGGAACGCTGGGCCGTGATGAGGGCCTGCGCGATGGCATCCACGTCGCGGCGGCGCTCCTCCAGCTGACGCTCCAGATTCGCGATGCGGGCGTCCTTCTCGGTCTCCGTGTAGACCACCGGGGCGGCCGGCTCGCGGCGGGTCTCGATGACCGGGGCGGAAGCGGCGGATGCAGCGGCCTCCTCGGCCTCTGCCGCACGGGCCTCGGCGTCATCGGCGCGCTCGTTCGCCTCGCGCAGCTGAGCCTGCAGCTCTGCCACCTGGCCGTTCAGTGCGTCGACCTCCTCGCACATGCGCTCCAGGAAAACGTCGACCTCGTCGACGTCGTAGCCTTTTCGATCAATCGAGAAGCTTTGGTTCTGAATGTCGGTTGAAGTGATCGCCATTGATCTTCCTTCCATCTTGTCTATAAGCGCACGAGCGCCCGAAGCGCTCTAAAACACGCTTACGATAAGCCTTACGCCGAATTGTAATACAAGTAACGCGATGATTGGGGTTATATCAATCATTCCCCCAATAGGCGGAATGAGTTTGCGAAACGGCCTCAAAAACGGTTCGCAGATCTTCTCCAAGAAGTTCATCACATCTGCGAAAACCCCTTGACGCATGGGAATCCAGGTCAGGCAGATGTACACCACCAGGATCATGGCATACAGATCTGCAATCTGGATTACGACATATTGCCAGGTCATCTACATGTTCCCCAATTCTTCCGCACGGCGGATAGCCGCTCGGACGCCTTGTTGGATAGAGTCGGAAAAGCCAGCTTCGTCCATTGCGTCCAACGCGGCGATCGTGGTGCCGCCGGGACTGCTGACATCGATGCGCGTCTTCTCGGCGCTTTGGTCCATCTGCCGCATGAGCTGCGCCGTGCCCAGCACCGTCTGAAGCGCCAGCTGCTCCGCCATGCCGTCCGGCAGGCCGACCTCCGGGCCCATGGATCCCAGGACCTCGATGAGCCGCGCCACATACGCCGGGCCGGAGCCGCTGATGGCGCACACGGCGTCGATCTGATCCTCGTCCACGATCCATGCGCGGCCCAGGCAGGCGAACAGGTCGCGCACCAGCGTGCATTCCGCATCGTCGGTGTTCGCGCCCTTGCACACGGCCGTGGCGCCGCATTGCACCAGCAGCGGCGTGTTCGGCATCAGGCGGCACAGGTGCACGCCCTGCGGCAGCAGGCCCTCGATGCGCGCCGTGGTCCAGCCGGCCGCGACGCTGATGTAGAACGCATCGCCCGCGAACGGACGCGAGGCCACGACGGGCAGCACCTCCGCCATCTTCTGGGGCTTCACCGCAATCAGCACCACGTCCGCCGCATCGATCTCGGATGCATCCGCCACGCAGGCGACGCCGTAGTTGTCCGTCAGGTAGTCGCGCCGCTCCTGCCCGGGATTCGCCACGATGAAATTCTCGGCGGTGAGCAGCTTCGCGGGACCTTCCTGGGCGGAGATCCAACCGCCCATGATGGCCTCGCCCATCTTGCCGCCGCCGATGACGGCAATGCGCGTATCGGCTGTCAGCTGGAAGCTCACTGGACAACCCCCTGCAGGCGCAGCTTCTCGCGCTCGCCGTCGGAGATGCCCTTGCCGCGGACCACGAAGAAGACCTTCTCGCCCACGCACTCCACGTTCGCGTCGAGCGCGCTGGCGACGCCGAATGCGAAGTCCAGCACGCGCGTGGAGATGGCGCTCGGCGCCATCTTCAGGCTGAGGACCACGGCATCGCCCTTCTTCAAGATGCTGGCGACATCTGCCACGTCGCCGTATTCCTTCGGGCGGACGATCTCCAGGCTGCGGTCGTCCGGGGCCTTCGTCAGCGGAATCTGGAAGACGGGCGTCTTCGCGGCGGAGGCAGAAGAGCCTGCCGTACCGGCATCCGTTGCGGAGGACGTGGACGAGAACAGCGAATCATAGCCGCGCGAACGGCTGGAATCCGAAGCCGTGGAAGCCGCACGGTAGCTGGCCGTGGTGGAGCTCTGGCGGTACGACGGCACGCGCGTTGCCGGGTCGACAGCACTGGTGCGGGCCGTGACGCTGGAGCGCGCCTCGTCCATGCTCACCAGGCGCGGATTCGAAGAGTAGCCGGTGGAACTGCTGGAATAACCGGAGCCGGAGCTCACCGCGCGGGTGGAGACGGGACCGGTCGAGGACGTCTCGTAGTCCTCCTCCGCTTCGGGGTCGTACCCGTATTCGCCGTAATCGTTCGAATAGCCGTCGTCCGTGTACCCGTAATCGTCGTAGTTATCGTAGCCGTCGTCATAGCCGTCGTCTTTACGGCCGGACAGCCTATCCCTCAGGCCGGAGAAAGCGCCCGAGGCGCGTCCCGCCCATTCAGAAGCTCTATTTGCCATTTCATTATCTCCTGATCGTGTCGGAACACGGCGGGTTGCCCGCACGTGACCGTTTCAGCTGGGCTGCGTTTATGCTGTCGGTTCGAAATCGTCGCTGAAAATCGCACGACCGACTCGCACCATCGTAGCGCCATGGGGTATTGCCACGCGCCAGTCTTCGCTCATACCCATAGAAAGTTCATCAAGGTCAAACGTGCCATGTACAGGAAAAACGCAGGTGCGCAGCTTGTTGCGGAGCGCCTCCAGGTCCGCGAACGTCTTCTCGGCAACGGCGATATCGCCTTGCGGCGCCATGGTCATGAGCCCGCGCAGCTCGATGTGCTCGAACTTGTCCACGGCGGCCATCATGTCCTCCACGGCATCGGGAGCCAGGCCCGATTTGCTCTCCTCGCCGGACACGTTCACTTCCAGCAGGATGGGCTGCACCTTGCCGTGCTCCTGCGCGGCGCGGTCGATGCGCGCCAGATGATGCTCCTGGTACACGGAATGGATAAGGGACGCGGCACCGACGATGTCGTTGATGCGGCGGGATTGGATGTTGCCGATGAAGTGCCATTCGGCATCGGGATAGGCGGCCTGCTTCGGCACGATCTGGTCCGGCCTGTTCTCGCCGAACGCCACGGCGCCGGCATCCAGGGCCTCCTTCACTTCGGGAATGCCGACCGTCTTCGAAACGGCCACCAGCTTGACTTCCTGCGGATCCCTGCCGCATTCCCGGCAGATGTCGTCGATCTCTGCGCGAATAGCGCGATAACGCGTCGCAATGCTCATTGCGAACCCTTCGCCTCCTAAAGACTGCGGGCTACGCGGAAGCGACGACGGTCCTAACGGCGAATGCGCCATGGCGGCCGCACACGCCTCCTTGTGCCCGATATGAGAACCAGTTCCGATTATCGCACACCGTGCAGCAGTTCACATCCGCTATGCGCCGAGCCTCCACACCTGCCGCCACAAGCGCCTTGTCCAGGCAGGCGCCCATGTCGATGTGCGTTTCGTCGTAGGCGGCAACGGACCCGAACTGCGCGATGAAGCGGTCGTAGACATCGGGGCCCGTCTCGAAGCATTCCGCATGGATGTACGGGCCGCGGTAGACGTTGACGCCTGCGGCCGTGTCGGCGCCGTCCTGATCCAGAAGCCGCTCCAATGCCTTGACGGCAATGCCGTTGTCCACGCCGCGCCAACCGGCATGGACGACCGCGAACGTTCCGTGCGGCGCCACCAGGATAAGGGGCGTGCAATCCGCATAGCACAGCAGCGCGGCTGTATCGGCTGGCCGGACGACCAGGGCGTCCGCCCCTTCCGCGATTTGCCCGCGCGTCGATGCCAGGTTGGCGGGCGCAGCGGAATCCACCACCTGCACGTGGCTGCCATGCACCTGGTTCGGCACCAGAAGCGGCGCCTGCGGCACGGCGAACGCGGACAGCACGCGGCGGCGGTTCTCGGCCACGGCGGCGGGATCGTCCTTCACGTGCGTGCCCAGGTTCAGCGAATCGTACGGCGGCTTGCTGGCACCGCCGTGGCGCAGCGTGAACGCGATGCGCACGCCCGTGACCTTGAAGAGCGCCGGGTCCGTGTACGCCTCAATGGCTCCCGCCGGCGCACCCTGCGCGTCCGCATACGCAAAACGCCCTTTGACCAGCTGCGGAAGCGGCAGTTCAAAGGGCGTGCTCATGATGCAGTGACCGAATCGGGAATCTTACCTCTTCAGGAAGTCGGGGATGTAATCCTCGTCGCTGAAGCGGTTCGAATCGTTGTTACTGCTGTACGAAGGCGCGGGATTGTACGTCTCGGCAGCCGGCTGCGCGGGCTTCGGGGCCTGCGTGGTGTTCGCGAACAGGTTGCGCTGGTCGTAGGCGTTGCCCTGCTGCGGGTTGTTCGTGAAGCCGGTGGCGATGACCGTGATGCGGACCTGGTCGCCCAGGCTCTCGTCGATGATCTGGCCGTAGATGATGTTGGCGTTCTCGTCGGCGCAGGCCTCCACGGTGCGGGCCGCCTCGTCGACCTCGGCCAGCGTGAGGTCGGGGCGCCGGCGATGGAGAACAGCACGCGCGATGCGCCTGCGATCGAGGACTCCAGCAGGCTGGAGTTGATGGCCTGCTGCGCGGCGTCCAGCGCACGGTTCTCGCCGGAGGCGATGCCGATGCCCATCATCGCGGTGCCGGCGTCCTTCATGACGGTGCGGATGTCGGCGAAGTCGAGGTTGATCAGGCCGGGGATGGTGATCAGGTCGGTGACGCCCTGGATGCCCTGGCGCAGCGTGTCGTCGGCGATGCGGAAGGCGTCGAGCATGCTGGTCTTCTTCTCCACGATCTCCAGCAGGCGGTCGTTCGGGATGACGATCAGCGTGTCGACCTTCTGGGACAGCAGGTCGATGCCCTGCTCGGCCTGGTTGCGGCGCAGACGGCCTTCGAAGCTGAACGGCTTCGTGACGACGCCGACGGTCAGCGCGCCGATCTCCTCGCGGGCGATCTCGGCAACCACGGGAGCGGCGCCGGTGCCCGTGCCGCCGCCTTCGCCGGCGGTGATGAACACCATATCGGATTCAGCCAGGACCTCTGCGATCTCGTTGCGGCTTTCCTCAGCTGCCTGAGCGCCGATCTCGGGATTCGCGCCGGCACCCAGGCCGCGCGTAAGATCCTCGCCGATATGAACGGTCTTATCTGCATCGGACATCAGAAGAGCCTGGTTGTCCGTATTAATGGCGATGAACTCAACGCCCTTGATTCCAGCCTCAACCATGCGGTTGATTGCGTTTGTTCCGCCGCCGCCGACACCCACGACGCGGATGAGGGCGTTGTTGTCGGAACCGATTTGATTTGCCATTGAAGCCTCCATAAAGGGTTCGTACCTACGGCACTCGAGCTGTTCCGCCGTCCGAGCACCTGATTATTCTACACGATGAGTGTTGGTTTGCAAACGAATGGGCTTGTCAACACACGCTTTCGACAGCTTGCATCGCAGGCTCTGCACAACTTCGCCAAGCAGGGGCCGGGCGGCGGCGCTCCGAAGCGGGGCGCCCCACCCGCGCCGGCTACAGCGAACGCCACGTGGGGCTGTTCGGCGTGCGTACGTTGATGTAGGCGATGGTGCCCTCATGCTCCTGCATCAGCTGCAGGCACACGCGCTCCTTGTCCCGGATGTCGTCCGACGAGCCGAACGCGATCTCCACGCCGTTGTTCAGCGTCAGCGTTGCGTTGTCCGAGCTGTCCGCCGCGACGCTCTTCACCTGGTCCGCAAGCTCCGTGGTCATGCCGGACACGATGGCCAGCGCATTCTTCACGCTGTCGTCCGTGCAGTACGAGCCCGCCTCGGGCGCAACGCCGTACGGCACGTTCGTGATGTGCAGCGCGCTATCGGCATCCTCGTACACCTTCGAGCTGACCTGCGCCGCCTCCGCGGAGTTCTGGTCCGGGATCTTCATGAGCCACATGTCGTCCGAGGCGATGGCCCAGTTCTCCGTGGAGTCCCCGCCCGATGACGTGACCTCCACCACGGCGTCGATCTGGCGCTCCGTGATATCCAGCTCCAGCGTGTCGGGGAACACCGGCGTCACGGAGGCGCTCTCCACCCACGGGTTCGATTCCAAGCGGCTGCAGATGCCGGCGGAATCCACGCGCAGCAAAGTGCTGTTCTCGGGCACGGCCGCCAGGCTGGAGACCTCCTCGGCCGTCAGGTGCTCGCAGCCCTTGACGGTGACGTTCGTGATGCCGAACAGGCCGGAGAAGTACAGCACGGCGTATACTGCCACCAGCACGGCGAACACGCCTAGCGCCACCAGGATGCGGTGCATGTAGCGGCGATAGCGCGACTGCATGCGCGCGCCGCGGCCGTCCTGCAGGTCCCCCAGGCGCACGGAGCTCACGCGCCGCTGCGTGGGCGCGCGATGCTGCCTGCCGGGATTCGCCTGCCGCGCCGTTCCGGGCATGCCGGAAGGCGCGCCGACGGCACGCGAGCGGCTCCGGGGCCGTGCGGACCCGGTACGCGGCTGCGGACGGGACGACGACCCGCTGCGCGGACGCGTCCCCCGGCTGGATTGCGGCATGCGAACCTGACGGCCCGACGGGCGCCCGGATGCCGGGCGCTGGCGGCGCGTCGGCCGGCCGCTACGCGAACCCGAGGAAGCGGACTTCCGGTTGTAGTTCGATGCCATAGGTCTCTTTCACTTTATCCTGCGCCAGGTGCATGAGCTCCAGCACGTCCACGGCGCTTGCGCCGCCCTTGTTCACGATGAAGTTCGCATGCACGGTGCTGATCTGCGCGCCTCCCACGGAGGCGCCCTTCAAGCCGGCCTGCTCGATGAGCTTGCCGGCGCTGTTCCCCTCGGGGTTGCGGAATACGCTGCCGCAGGACGGCATGCCCATGGGCTGAGATTTCTTCCGGCGGTTCAAGGCGCCGTCCATGCGGCTGCGGATCAGGATCTCGGCGCCCTTCTCCACGGCCAGCTCGCATTCCACCACCACCTCGTCTGCGGGAAGCGACGAATGGCGGTACGTCCATTCTATCCGGCTGCCCGGATGGCGCTGCAGCCCGCGGGCCACGCTGTACGTGGTCACGGACACCACGCGCTGGCCGATCCACTGCGTGCGCGTGCCGGCGTTCATGCGCACGGCGCCCCCGACGGTGCCCGGCGTCCCCACAGCGAATTCGAGCCCGGAAAATCCCTGATGGTAGGCCTCCTGCACGATGCGCGAGAGCATCATGCCGGCGCCCACGGAATAGTGCATGCGCTCCTGGTCGAACGTCCACGTGCGGAACTGGCCCTTCAACACGATGACGGCACCCGCGAACCCGGTGTCGGATACCAGCAGGTTGCTGCCCTGGCCCACGATGGCCCACGGCACGCGGTAGCGCGCGCAATCCTCCATGACGCGGGCCAGCGAGGGCAGGTCCTCCACCTCGATGAAGTACGATGCGGGCCCGCCGATGCGGTACGTGGTATGGCGGCTCATGGGCTCGTCGCGGCGCACGGACCCCTTGAAGTTCGGCCCGTACGTGAACGGAAGCGCGGACACCTGCCCCTCGGCTGCGCTCATCGGGCGGCGTCCCCCTCGTGCGCGGAACGCTGCGCCTCGCGTTCGCGCAGCGCATCCAGCAGCTGCGGGCCGATGGCCGTCACATCGCCGGCGCCCATGGTGAACACCAGGTCGCCGGGCTCCAGCATGTCCATCAGCGCCGGCACCACGTCCATCCGATGCGGCACATACCGCGCCGCGGGATGTCCCTCATGCTCCAGCACCACATTCATGAACGTCTGGCCGGACACGCCGGGAACGGGCATCTCGCCGGCCGGGTACACGTTCATGAACACCACGCCGTCCGCGTCGTCAAACGCGGCGCCGAATTCGTCGTGCAGCACTTCCGTGAACAGCTTCACGCGCGAATAGCGGTGCGGCTGGAACAGCACGTACACGTGCTTGAACGGCAGCTTCGCGGCAGCCGAGATGGTGGCGGCGATCTCCGTGGGATGATGCGCGTAGTCGTCCACCACCGTCACGCCGTCCGCCTTCCCCGTCAGGTCGAAGCGGCGCGCCACGCCTGCGAACTGCGCCAGCACCCGGGCGGCCTTGTCCACGGGCAGTCCCAGCGCCCAGATGAGCGTCAGCACGCCGGCGGCGTTCGAGACGTTGTGCTTGCCGGGGTTCTGCTTCACGGAGCCGTTCACCTGCGTGCCGTCCGGCAGCACCAGCGTGAACACGCTGCCGATGCCCTCGGGCTCCCAGGACGTCACGCGCGCATCGCACGATTCGTCGAAGCCGTACGTGTACGCGGTGCGGTCCAGGCTCTTCGCAAGCTGCGCCAACCGCGGCCGGTCGCCGCACGCCACGATGACCCCGTCTTCCGGAACGGAGGACATGAACTGGGAGAACAGCTGGTAGATCTCATCCAGGTTCGCGTAATGGTCCAGGTGGTCCGCCTCGATGTTCGTGACCATGACGGCGGCGGGGTTCAGGTACGTGAACGACTTGTCGCTCTCGTCGGCCTCCACCACGTAGTAGTCGCCCGAACCCGAATGCGCGTTCGTGCCGTACGCGCGCACGATGCCGCCGATGAGGAAGCTGGGGTCGTAGCCCATGGCGTCCAGCGTGGAGGCTAGCATGGACGACGACGTGGTCTTGCCGTGCGTGCCCGCAACGGCCAGCGTCTTCTTGCCCACGCCCAGGTAGGCCAGCATCTGGGCGCGATGCCAGATGGTCATGCCGCGCTCCTTGGCGGCCTTCAGCTCCGGGTTGTTGTCCAAGATGGCCGTGGACACCACGACCACGGCGTCATCGTCATCCGGCAGGTTGTCGGCGGACTGGCCGATGAAGACCGTCACGCCCGCATCCTTCAGCTGGTCCGTGTAACGGCTGGACCGAAGGTCCGATCCGCTGACCTGAAGCCCCTGATCATGCGCGACATGCGCGATGCCGCTCATGCCCACGCCGCCGATGCCGATGAAATGCACCTTACGGATATTTCCCGTGCTCATAACCACCCTGGCTTCCTCTTCAGTACCAAATCAGAATATTGTATCGGCATTACCTATGGAATGCCGCCCCTATCACAACATCTGCCAAATTGCCCGCGGCATCGCGGGTGCCGAATTTCGCGCCCGCCTCGTGCATGGCGCGGCGCACCTCCGGGTCCCGAATCATGCGGAACAGCTTCTCCGCGAACTCGGGGCCCTCCACCTGGTCGTCGGGCACCATGTATGCCGCACCCGCTTCCACGTACTCGCGCGCGTTCACCGTCTGATGGTCCGCGGTGGCATACGGGAACGGCACCAGCAGCGCGGGGATCTGCCGGCCGGAGATCTCGGCCAGCGACGTGGCTCCCGCGCGGGACACCACCATGTCCGCGGCGGCCATGGTCTCGCCCATGCGGTTCTGGTAGCCCATGACCTGCCACCGCTTCGCCTGCTCCGGGGTCAGCGCCAGGTCGTGCTGCACGGTCTCCAGCTCCTTCGGGCCGGTGATGTGCACCACGTACAGGTCGTCCACCGCCAGCAGGCGGTCCTTCAGCTCGCAGATGGCCGCGTTGATGTGGCGGGCGCCCAGACTGCCGCCGAACACCAGCAGCATCAGCGCGTCCTGCGGAATGCCCAGCATCTCGCGCCCCTCTTCGCGCGTCGAGTCGAAGATGGAAGCACGGACCGGGTTGCCGGTCACGACCAGCTTCGACTTGTCCGCCACGGCCTGGCCGGCAACCTGGTACGTCAGCGCCACCGCGGCGGCCTTCTTCGCCAGGTACTTGTTCGCCACGCCCATGACGGAGTTCTGCTCGTGCACCACCACGGGGATGCCCTTCTTCTCCGCGGCGCGCGCCACGGGTATGCACACATAGCCGCCGAAGCCCACGACGCAATCCGGGTGGATCTCGTCGAACCAGGCCTCCGCCTTCTTCGTGCTGGCGCTGATCAGGCGCAGCGCATGCGGCAGCGTCTTCGGATGGCGGCGGTTGAACCCGGCCGCCTCGAACGGCTTGAACGGAAGGCCCGCTTCGGGCACCAGGCGCGCCTCGATGCCCTGCGGCGTTCCGGCGAACACCACGTCATGGCCGCGTTCCCTCAGCACCTCCGCAAGCGCCAGCGCGGGATTGATATGGCCGGCGGTTCCGCCGCCGGAAAGCACGAACAGCATGCAATCACATCCTTTGCCCGGGTCGACGGCGCGGCGAGTCGCTGCCCGCAGAGCGCCCTCGGCTTGGGACATGGTAGTCGTTTACGATATGCAGGTCGCCGCTGCGGTTCGAGCGGTTGCGCTCCGCAGCGTCGCGGCCGGCATCCCTGCGCGTGCCGCGCTCGCTGCTGCGGCCGGCAGTGCGGCTGCGCGGTTCGCGGGTATCGCGGTCGCGGGCGGCACGGCTGTCTCCCCGCGTGCGCGACGGGCGCCCTTCGGCCCTGTCTCCGCGGCCGGCGCGTGAAGAGCGCCCCGTGCGTTCCGCGCGTTCGCCGCGTGCCGCACGGTCGCTGCCGCGGCTCGCCCCGCGCCGCGAAGATGCCGTGGAGCGGCTCGAACCCGCACGCTCCCCCACGGAAAGCGAGATGCCGCCCAGCAGGCTCCCGGAATGCGGACGCGGACGACGTGAGGGCTGGCGGCCGTCATCGTCCTCCACATGCAGCAGGCGCAGGTTCTCGCGCTTGCGCACATAGGCGGAATCATCCGTGGAATACGACACGCTTAGCATGATGCCCACGATGAGCAGCGACGCGATGAGCGATGAGCCGCCCGCGGAGATGAACGGCAGCGGCTTGCCCGTGGTGGGCAGCACGCCGATGCACATGCCCATGTTCAGGAACGCCTGGAACACCAGCATGACCGTCAGCGACGAGCAGATCAGGCGCCCCGCTTCATCGGAGGCCGTCTGAGCCATGCGCAAGCCGCCGATGAGGAACGCCAGGAACAGCGCCACCACCGCCAGCGCGCCCACCAGGCCCAGCTCCTCGCCGATGATGCTGAAGATGAAGTCCGTCTCCGCTTCGGGAAGGTACAGGTACTTCTCGGCGGAGTTGCCCAGCCCGGTGCCGAACAGCCCGCCCTGCGCGAACGCGTAGAACGAATGGATGATCTGGAAGCCGGACCCGTAATAATCCGACCAGGGATCCAGGAAGATGAAGCGGTCCTGGCGGTAGCCCACCGTGGAGGCCAAGGCGGCGAACAGCACCACCACGCCGATGATGCCCAGGATGACGCGGAGCGGGATCTCGCCCACCCACAGAATGGTCAGGATTCCCACCAGGCAGATCATCGTGGTGCCCAAGTCGGACTGCGCTTTGAACATGAAGGCCAGCGGCACGAGCACGAAAACCGCCATGCGGATGATGAAGTCGCGCGTGTCCAGGTCCCCATTGCGCCATTCCAGCATGAACCGCGTGGTCGCCAGCAGGAAGGCGATCTTGGCGAACTCGGACGGCTGCAGCGTGATGCCGCCGATGGACACCCAGCGCTGGGCGCCCAAGCCCACCAGGCCCATGGCAGCCGTCAACACCACCAGGATCATGCAGATGACGTAGTAGACGATGCCGACCCTGTTCAGCCACTCGTGGAACGGAACCAGCTTCACGCACACGATGATCGCGGCAACGCCCACCGCGGCGAAGCCCAGCTGGCGCACCAGGTAGTACGTGGAATCGCCGTTCTCCGTGATCGCCTCGATGGAAGACGCGGAATACACCATGACCAGGCCCAGGATGGTCAGCGCCATGGCGCTGACCACGACCAGCAGGCGCGGGCCCATGATCTGCGCGGGCACACCTTCCCCGCTGAACGGCGTGCGCAGCCTGAACCGGCTCCGCGCGGTATCGCCCCGGCGGCCCTCCCGGGAGCCGCGGTCGCTGCGGGAGGCCTTGCGGGAGGCTTGCGCGGCACTACTCGCCATGGGCGGATCCCTTGGCCGCAGCGCGCTGCGCGACCATGTCCTTGAACGCGCGGCCGCGCGCTTCGAACCCACGGTATTCGTCGAACGATGCGCAGGCGGGGCTCAGCAGCACGATATCGCCGTCCTCAGCCACGGAGAGCGCGGCATCCAGCGCGGATTCCATGCCCTGGGCGGCGATGACGGGAAGGTCGGCGCCCTCGAACGCCTGCTCGAAGCGCGGGGCGGCGGCGCCGAAGCACACCACGGCCTTGCAGTGGGCCTGGGCTGCCCGAACCAGGTCGCCCAGGTCCGTGCCCTTGTCGAAACCGCCCAGAAGCGCAATGGGCTTCTTGTCGCCGAATGCAGCCAGCGCCTTCAGCGTGGCGTCGACGTTCGTGGCCTTCGAGTCGTTGTAGCACTCCACGCCGCCGATGAACCCGCACGGCTCGATGCGGTGCTCCAGGGGCGCGAACGAGCGCAGCCCCTCGCGCACCTTGGCAACCGGCGCGCCCAGGGCAAGCGCCACGGCGGATGCCGCCAGGGCATTCGCCACATTGTGCAGGCCCTTGATCTGCAGATCCTGCGCGGGCACGAGTTCGGTCACCTCTTCGCCGTGCTGCATGCACAGCATGCCGTCGCCGCGCATATAGGCGGCGTTCTCCGAACCGCACACCTCGTGCATGTTCGCAGACAGGCCGGCAGCCGCGCCGATGGGCAGGTAGGCGAAACCGCGTGCATCGCCCTGCGCCTTCAGCTGGCGGACGCAGGCACGCGCCTGGTCGTCCGTCGCATCGAACACGGCAAGCGAGCCCGGCACGGATGCCAGGTTCGCATACACCTTGCGCTTCGCCGCCGCATAGGCCTCGAACGACTTATGCCACGACACATGGTCGGGCGTGATGTTCAGCAGCACGGCCACCTGCGGTGCGAACAGGCGCGTGGAGGCCAGCTGGAAGCTGGAGACCTCGGCCACCAGCACGCGCGGCTTCGCCGGCTCATGGCCGTCCGCGGCATTCTGCGCCACGGCGTCCAGGCACGTGTCGCCGATGTTGCCCACCGGCAGCGCCTCGATGCCGGCCGTGCGCAGCAGATGCGCGGCAAGCGACGTGGTGGTGGTCTTCCCGTTCGTGCCGGTGATGCCCACCCAGCGGTCCGCAAGCGCGCTCTCGCGCCATGCAAACTCCACTTCGCTCACCACTTCGCCGCAGGCCGCCTGGGCGCTGCGGTAGAAATCCTCGAATTGCGAGATGCCGGGGCTGGCGATGCACAGATCGTAGCGGCCCCGGATGTCGTAGTGGTCGAACAGCACGCGGGCGCCGCGCTCCTGGAACGCCGCGCCGTTCTTCCGGCTGCAGTCGGTCTCCGGGCCGGCCGCGATGGTCACGGACGACACGCGCCCGCCCAGGCGGTCCAGCAGGTAATCGGCCGCCGCGCAGCCGCTTTTGCCCAGGCCCAGCACCAGCACGTCGCCCAGCTGGGCGGCTGCCGCGTGCGAACCGGGCAGGATATGCTCTCCGTTCTCAGCCATGACTTCCTCCTAGGCTGCCGTCAGCAGCGACTCGGCGAAGTAGATGCAGAAGCCGAAGGCGGCGAAGGCGGCGGACACGATCCAGAACCGGATGACCACCTTTGTCTCGCTCCAGCCCTTGCGCTCGAAATGGTGGTGCAGCGGCGCCATCAGGAACACGCGCTTCTTCGTCCTCTTGTAATGCACGACCTGGATGATGACGGAAACGGCCTCGGCGATGAACAGCATGCCGATGATCAGGACCACGAACTCCGTCTTCGTCAGCACGGACAGGCACGCAAGCGCGCAGCCCAAGGCCAGCGAGCCGGTGTCGCCCATGAAGATCTCGGCGGGATAGCAGTTGAACCACAGGAAGCCGATGCACGAGCCCGCCAGCGCGGCGGCGAACACGGAGGCATCCAGCATGTCGTAGCGGTACGCGATGGCGGCCATGACCAGCATGACCACCATGACCGTGCCCGCGGCAAGGCCGTCCAGGCCGTCCGTCAGGTTCGTGGCGTTGCTCATGCCGGCGATCAGGACATCTATGATGATCAGGTACAGCCAGGGAATGATGATCTGCGTGTCGCCGAACGTCAGCGTCGTGGTGAGCACGCCCAGGTCGAGCGTCGTGATGAACGGGATGTCGATGGTCGGCGGCACGCCCAGCGCATTCACGGCAACCAAAACGAATGCCGTGGCGATGGCGAACTGCCCTATCAGCTTCGCATGCGGCGTCAGGCCCAGCGAGCGCTTGTTGATGACCTTCGCGGCATCATCCACGAAGCCCAGCGCGCCGGTGAGCAGCGTGGCCGCGATGAGCGCGATCAGCGACGGCGTGACCTTGCAGACGATCAGCACGGCCACGGTGGCCGCGATCAGCATCATGACGCCGCCCATCGTGGGCGTGCCCTGCTTCACCAGATGGCTCTGGGGGCCGTCCGCACGCACCTGCTGCCCGATATGCTTCTTCTGCAGGAAGCGGATGAACAGCGGCGTCAGGATCATGGTGAGCACGACGGCAAGCACCATGCCCATGAACGTCACGAACGTCGGGTACATAGCAAAATGGGACATCAGCGAACCAATCCTTTGACAACGTTATCCAAGCCGGTGGAATGCGAGGCCTTGACCAGAACCGCATCCCCGGATGCAAGCGTGCCCTCCAGGGCATCCAGCGCCTCCTGCGCATCTGCCACGCAGGATATGCGCTCCGCGGCAAGACCCGCCTCCCGCGCAGCAGCCGCGATATCGCGGGATTTCGGCCCCACGCAGATCAAGCGGTCAAGGCCGCTTTCCGCAGCCCGGCGCCCCACCCGGCAGTGGCCCTCGCGGGAATAGTCGCCCAGCTCGCCCATATCTCCCAGCACGGCGATGCGGCTGCCCTTCACGGCGAACGCCGCGAACATGGCAAGCGATGCGGCCATGGAATCCGGGTTCGCATTGTACGAATCGTCGATGACGGTAACGCCGTCGGCGGTATGCAGCACATCTTGGCGGCCCGATTCCGCCTGGGCGCCGGCCAGCGCCGCAGCCGTCTCCTCGGGCGCGAAGCCCAGCTTCCACGCAACCGCCGCAGCAGCACAGGCGTTGTGCACGTTATGCATGCCGCGCAGGTTCAACGAAACGGCCGCCGTGCCCGCCGGCGTATGCAGCGTGAAGGAGGGATGTCCCTCGGCATCCATGGCCGTATCGTCGGCGAACACCTGCGCCGCACTGTTCGCGGAACCGGTGCCGCAATAGCGCACCACCTCCACGCCGCGCTCGGCGGTCTTCGCCTCTTCGCAGATGAAATCCGTGTAATCGTCGGCGGCGTTCAGGAACGCCGTGCCGCCGGCCGGCAGGCTCGCCACCGGCTCGCTCTTCGCACGCGCGATGTTCTCGCGGCTTCCCAGCAGCTCGATGTGGCTCGTGCCCACATTCGTGACCAGCGCCATGTCCGGCTTCACGAACGCGCACAGCCGATCCAGCTGATGGCGACCGCGCATGCCCATCTCCACCACCACGGCCTGCGTGTCCGCGGACGCATTCAGCAGCGTGCGCGGAACGCCCAGCTCGTTGTTCTGGTTCGCCTGCGTCGCCACCACGGACAGCTTGCTTGCCAGCACATCGCGCACCAGGTTCTTCGTGGTCGTCTTTCCGCTGGAACCGGTGAGCGCGATGACCGTGCCCGTCAGATGCGCACGCCAGGCGCGCGCCAGATCCGTGACGGCGGCGTACGTGTCCTTCACGAAGATGAGCGCGCCGCCCGCCTCCTGCACGGCCCCGATGGCCTGATCGGGAAGCGGATGCGAGATCAGCGCGGCAGAAGCGCCGGCTTCGAAGGCGGCAGCCACGAAATCATGGCCGTCCACGCGTTCGCCGGGAAGGGCCACGTACAGGTTGCCCGGGGCAACCTGGCGCGAGTCCCATGTAATGCCCTCGACGGGGGCATCCAGGCCGCGATAGGCCATGATTACGCGGCCATCAACAGCCTGTTGAATCTGTTCGATGTTCAAATGCATAAATATCCTGAGTTGAAGTGCTGCAATCCGTCGCATGTGCCCCGCAGGGCGCAGACGGGCCTAGCCGAATGCCCGCTCCAGCTCCTGGGCGGCAACTTCCACATCGTCGAAGTGGATCTTCTTCGTTCCCAGGATCTGATAGTCCTCGTGGCCCTTGCCGGCAACCAGGATGCTGTCCCCCGGCTGCGCATGTGCGATGGCGGCCGCGATGGCCTTGTGGCGATCGGGCTCCACCAGGTAGCGGTCGTGCGCATCCTCCGGCATGCCGGCCAGGATGTCGTCGATGATCGCGTTCGGGTCCTCCGTGCGCGGATTGTCGCTGGTGACCACGGCGAAGTCGGCGCCCAGGGCAACCTTGCCCATCAGCGGGCGCTTGCCCGCATCGCGGTCGCCGCCGCAGCCGAACACCACAAGCGTGCGCTTGTCGGAAAGCTGCTTCACGGCCGACAGCGCCTTCTCCAGCGCATCGGGCGTGTGAGCGTAGTCGACGTAGACGGACACGCCGCCGTCATGCGGCGTATGCACGCGCTGCAGACGACCCGGGATCTGCGGGGCGTCGTCCAGGGCGTTCACCACAACGCGCGTGTCGATGCCCAGCTGGATGCCGATGCCCAGCGCCAACATGATGTTCGACACGTTGAAGCGGCCCACCAGCGGATAGTCCAGGTCGTATTGAGCGCCGCGGACCTCCAGGCGGACCTTCGTGTGCGTTTGGAAGTACTCTACGGAAAGAGGATGGATCTGGGCTTCCTCCGTGAAGCCCGTGGTGATGATGCTCTCCTCGCGCTGCGAGCAGCGGGCAAGGAGCTTCTTGCCCCATTCGTCATCGATGCAGATGACGCGCTTAGCGGGGTAATCGCGCGAGAACAGACGCGCCTTGGCCTCGAAGTAGGCCTCGAACGTCTTGTGGTAGTCCAGGTGATCCTGCGTCAGGTTCGAGAACGCGGTTACCGCGAACTGCGTGGCCCACACCCGGTCGAGGTCCAATGCGTGAGACGAAACCTCCATGGCCACCATGTCCACATTCCGCTCGCGCATTCGGCTGAACAGCCTCTGCAGGTCCCATGATTCCGGCGTCGTGTGCTCGCTGGGAAGCTTCTCGTCCCCCACGCGAATGCCCACGGTGCCGATGACGCCCGTCTTCATGCCGGCCAGGCGGCCGATATGCTCCACCAGGTACGTCGTGGTGGTCTTGCCGTTCGTGCCCGTGATGCCCACCAGCGAGAACGCGCCGGACGGGTGGTCGCAGAAGCGGTCCGCGATGCGCGCGAGCGCCTTGCGGGAATCGGACACGATGACAACCGTCACGTCCGTGGCATCCGCCAGGTAGATCTTACGCTGGGCCACCAGCACCTTCGCACCGCGGTTGATAGCGTCCTGGGCATACATATGCCCGTCGGCCTTCAATCCCACGATACAGAAGAATGCATCGCCCGGCTTCACGTCCTTGCTGTTGAAGGCGATACCGGTTACCCGTTCGTCCTTGTTTCCGATGATGGTGCAGGGTATTCCCGAGAAGAGCTCCGCACAGGTTTTTCCCTCAGCCATGGTCACCCCCGCTGTGGACTGACGTTGTATCTGTCTATTGCAAACGACATTATATCTTTAAAGATACCCGTGGTTACCGAATCGGCGGGAACCTTGGTGACTCCCACAAAACATACCAAATCGGAGTCCGCATTAGGAAGATAGCCCACGAAGCTCAGGTTGTAGGAATTGTCCACGTAGCCGGTGCTGCCGTCTTCCACATATTCTGCGGTGCCCGTCTTGCCGGCCACATCGTAGCCGTCGATCTGGGCCGCCGTGCCGGTGCCGTCGGTGACCACCTTGGTCAGCATCTTGTCCAGCTGCTTGATGGCCTTGCTGTTCGTGACCACTTTCTCCGTGTCGTAGCTGATCTTGCCGTCGCTTTGCGGCTTTTCGATCAGGAAATGCGGCTTCACGGAGGTGCCGCCGTTCGCGAGCATGGCATAGAAGCGCGTGATCTGGAGGGGGGTCACGGACACGCCCTGGCCGAACGACACGTTGTCGGCCTGGATTTCGGACCAATCGGAAACGTTGGAAAGGTACCCGCTGGCCTCGCCCGGGAAGTCGACGCCCGTAAGCTCCTCGTCCAGCTTGTACTTGCCAATGTACTGGTACAGCTTGTCGAAGCCCAGCTTCTGCGCGCACAGCGAGATGCCCACGTTCGACGAGTGCTGCATGATCTCCGTGGCGGTATACGTGGTGTCCCCGCGCTCGTGCGCGTCGGAGATGGTGTATTCGTCAGCCTGCAGCTTCGCCGGGCAGAACACCTTCGTGCTGGGCTTCACCACGCCCTCTTCCAGGCATGCCAGCATGGTGACGGACTTGAAGATGGATCCGGGCTCGAACGCCTGGCTGACCACCTTCAGCTCCGTGGCCCCGGTCTTGATGTTGCTCGTGTTCGTGGGATCCAGCAGCGGCGTGGAGCAGGCTGCCAGAATCTCGCCGGTGGAATCGTCCATCAGCACGCATTGGCCGGAGTCGCCGCCCAGGCTCTTCGCCCCGGCAGCCACCTGCTTCTCCACGTACTCCTGCATGTCCAGGTCAAGCGAGATGACGATGTCCTGGCCGTCCACCGCGTCCGTGCGCTTTTCCGTGCCGCTGATCACGATGCCGGTGTTGCCCTGCTCGTAGGTCACGTGGCCGGCGCTGCCGCCCAGAACGCTGTTGTAGTACAGCTCCAAGCCCGTCAGGCCGTTGCCGTCGATGTCGCACAGGCCGATGATCTGGCCGCCGATGGCGCCATTCGGGTATTCGCGCTTCGAGTCATCCAGATAGTACAGGCCCGTGATGTTCAGGTCCTTGACCTTGTTAGCCTTGTCATTGTCCACCTGGCGCTTCACGTACGAGAACGACGTGTTCTCACGCGACAGGACCTCCTTGTACGTGGACACCTTGCCGCCCAGGATCTTCTTCAGCTGCTTGGCGGTGCCGTCCACGTCGGTGATCTCCGTGGGATTGCAGTAGATGGTGGTGCAGTCCACGCTGGTGGCAAGCACGTTGCCGTTGCGGTCGTAGATGGTGCCGCGCTTGGGCGTGATGGTGATGTCCACGGTGCGCGAATCCTGCGCCTGCTGCGACCATTCGTCGGCCATGACCACTTGCATGTAGATCAGGCGGACGGCGAAGACCAGCGCGACACCCAAGAATATGAGGAACATGGCAGCAACACGCCCTGAAAGGCGGCCGCCGGTCAGCCCGCTCAGGAAGCTGCTCACCGTGTTCGTACGGGAGGTGTTGCCCGATCCGGCGGAACGCGATCCGTTGCGGTCAGCCATGGGCTATTCCTTGGCGGCGATTGCCAGGCTCTTCGAAAGCGACAGATTACCGGAATCGTCGGTTGCCACGACATCCTTGGAAAGCTTCAGGGTCTCGGTTGAGGTGGGCGCTGCCATGCCCAGCTTCGTGGCCGCCTTCTTGACGGCGCTGGGGTTCGTCAGCTTGCTCTGCTCCACTTCCAGGTTCGTGCCATCCGAACGGGCGGTGTCGATGTTCGACTGGATCTGCTCCGTCTCAATGGACGCGGAAACGGCCATGGACGTGAATCCGACGCGGATGCAGCCCAGCACGGCGAACAGCGCCAGCAGGATAAGGGCGATCTTGGCACCCGTGATGAGACGGCTGTCCAGGGTCTCCACCTGATGGCGGCGGCCGCGGATAACGCGGACGTTCTGCTCATGGCGCGGCTCGGGTGCTGCGGAACCGTAACGATATGCCCGTGCGGCAGATGCCATGCGAATCGTCCTCTTTCCCACTCCTGCGCGGAGCGTTCGTCTTTTCCCCGCCGGGTCCCGAATGGATCCCGGCTATGCTCCGGCGGCGCCGGAGCAGGTGCGCGTTGCCGCGCGCCTAGAGTTTCTCGATAGCCCTCAGCTTGGCGCTGCGGGCCCGTGGGTTTCTCTCGATCTCTTCTTCGGTGGGTGCAATCGGCTTGCGATTGACCAGCTTGACTATCGGCTTCTTCCCGCACACGCATACGGGCAGCTCGGGCGGACAGGTGCAGCCCTTCGCCGCCGTGGCGAATGCCTCTTTCACGATGCGGTCCTCGATGGAGTGGTACGTCAGCACCACCATGCGCCCGCCGGGCGAAAGCCAGCGGATGCCCGCCTCCAGCGCCTTGCGCAATGCGGTCAGCTCACCGTTCACCTCAATACGGAGCGCTTGGAAGGTGCGCTTCGCCGGATGGCCGCCCTTGCGGCGGGCGGATGCGGGGATGGCCGCCTTGATGATGTCCACCAATTGGTCGCTGGTCTCGATGGGTGCATCGGCACGCGCGCGGACGATGAAGTCCGCAATGCGGCTTGCCCAGCGCTCGTCTGAATAGTTACGGATGATCCGAGTGAGATCTGCTGCGTTATAGGTGTTGACGATCTCTGCTGCGGTTAAGGTTTGTTTGCCCGGATCCATCCGCATATCAAGAGGGCCGGTCTCCTTGAAGGAGAAGCCTCGAGACGGCGTGTCAATCTGGACGGACGATACGCCCAAGTCGAGCAGCATGGCGTCGACCGAGGGAACCGCCGCCTGCACCAGCAGGCTGTCCAGATCACGGAAGTTGCCGCGCAGCAGCACGAGTTCGGGGCGTTCATCTGCGGGGATCGACTCCAGGCGCCGCGTTGCGGCCGAGATAGCCATTTCGTCCTGATCGATGCCGATGAGCGTCCCGCCCGCGCCTATGCGTTTGGCCGCTTCGTAGGAATGTCCTGCACCGCCGAGTGTTCCATCCACGAATGTGTACTGCGTTTGAAGGTTCAAGTATTCGAGGCACTCGGCGAGCAGAACCGGGATATGCCGATATTCGCTTGTCATTTCGCTCACGTCTGGTCCGATCTAGTGGAACATCTCGGACAGGTCCACCGAGCTGACCATGTCGTCCCAACGCTTTGCATCCCAGATCTCCAGGTGGTCCGTGTTGCCTGCAAGCACGACGTCCTTCTCCAGACCCACCGCTTCGCGCTGGTCGGCAGAAATGCTGATGCGACCGGCGGCGTCGATCTGGGCGTCCTTTGCGCGGGCATTCAACACGCGGCGGAACATGACGTGCTTGCGGTTGTTGGGGTTGTACCCCTCCTCACCGAACAGCGAGTCCACCCACGCGCTGAACCCGTCGGGCTCGAACACGTACAGGCATTCATCGTCCTGCGGGCTGATGGCTACCTTGAGATCTGTCGGGAGCACCTTACGGAATGCGGAGGGCAGGGTGATGCGGCCTTTGGAGTCCAGCTTGTGCCGATACTCGCCGACCAGGTCCGCCATGCTCAACTCCTTCCGATACAGGGGTCCCAACGGAAATGAATACTACTCCATAACGCCCCACTAGGCAACAATAATCCCCCACTTCACCCCCCTTTCACGACACTTTATGAGCAAATCGCACCCCGCAATTCCCATTTCCGCACTACATATGGGGGCATGCGCATACCGGCCCACCGAATAGGGGTGGGACGAAACGTGGAGAAAAGTGGGAGGAGGTGTGGCGGCGGATGGGAGGGCATCCCGGACCGGGATGCATGATACGAAAACGCCGCATGCGCGGGGCATGCGGCGGCAGGGGAAAACGGAGGGCGGACGCACGCGCGCTCAGTGCGCGCGGGTGCGCGTGGCGGATGATGCGGGCGGCCGACGCGGCCGAGGCCTTCGGGCTCAGTGCGCGCGCGGGTGCGCGTGGCGGTACTCCTCTATGATGTGCTGGCGCTGCACATGCGTGTAGATCTGCGTGGTGGCGATGTCGGAATGACCCAGCATGTCCTGGATGGCACGCAGGTCCGCGCCGCCTTCCAGCAGGTGCGTGGCGAACGAATGGCGCAACGTATGGGGATGCAGCTTCTCCACGCCGATCAGACGGCCGGCCTGCTGCACGATGCCGAACGCGCTCTGCCGCGACAGCCGGCCCCCGCGGGCGTTCAGGAACACGGCGTTCGTGGGATTCCCCTGCTTGCGGAACGCCGGGCGGCCCTGGTCCAGGTAAGCCGCCAGCGCCTGCTCCGCCTTGCCGGACAGCGGCACCGCGCGCGCCTTGCCGCCCTTGCCCACTACGGACAGGAAGCCGTCTTCGAAATGCAGGCTTTCCACGTCCATCCCGCACAGCTCGCTCACCCGCAGGCCGCAGCCGTACAGCACTTCCAGAATGGCCATGTTGCGCAGCGCCGTGGGCCCCTCCCACTGCACGGATGCCTTGTCCATCATCTCCCCCACCTGTTCGATGGACAGCACGTCCGGCAGGCGCCGGGGCTTCTTCGGAAGCGCGATGGTGGCCGTGGGGTCCTTCGCGGACAGGTTCTCGCGCACGCAGAACTTATGGAAGCCCTTCAGCATGGACACATGGCGCTGCACCGTGGCGGCGGAATACCGGTTGCCCTCGTCGTCAATTGGGCGGGTGACCAGGTCGTTCTCGTAGTCCGCCACCGTCTGGCGGGTGATGGCGTCCATGTCCCGAATGTCCGTGCGGGCAAGGAAGGCCAGGTAGTCGCGCAGGTCGCGGCGGTATGCCGCCACAGTGGCCGGCGAAGACCCCCGCTCCACCGTCAGGTAGGCCAGGTACTCCCGTGCAGCTGTTTCCGGGGACGTGGACACGATTCGCGCAATCTCCTCTCCGCAGGCCGGGCCTGCAGTCCATGCCGCTTATTGTACCCGCCCGCACGCGTGACGAAAAAACGGGAGGCCTCCGCAGAGGCCTCCCGTCGGCATGTTCGCTATTACTCGCGCTTTCGCCCGGTGCAGCGCCTGGCGCTATTCGTCCGCTTCGGCGGCCGCCTTGCCTTCCGGCTCGGCGTCGGCTACGGGCTCCTGGGCATCCGCCGGCTTCGGGCCGCCGGCCTGCTGGAGCTGCTTTGCCGCCTTCACGAACGCAACGAACAGCGGATGCGGATTCGTGGGACGGCTCTTGAACTCCGGATGGCCCTGGCTGGCGACGAACCACGGATGCGCGGGGATCTCGACCATTTCCACCAGGCGGTTGTCCGGGGACGTGCCGCAGATGGACATGCCGTGCTCCGTCAGCGTCTCGCGGTAGGCGTTGTTCACCTCGTAGCGATGGCGATGGCGCTCGTAGATGAGCTCGCTGCCGTACGCCTCGTACGCGCGGGAATCCTTCGCCACCTTGCACGGATAGGCGCCCAGGCGCATGGTGCCGCCCTTGTCCTCGATGTCCTCCTGCTCCGGCATGAGGTCGATGACCGTGTACGGGGCGTTCTCGTCGAACTCCGCGGAGGTCGCGCCCTCCAAGCCGCAGACGTCGCGGGCGAATTCGCACACCGCAGCCTGCAGGCCCAGGCAGATGCCCAGGTAGGGCACGTTATGCGTGCGGGCGTAGCGGGCTGCGCAGATCTTGCCCTCGAAGGCGCGGGAGCCGAAGCCGCCCGGCACCAGGATGGCGTCCATGTCGCCCAGGATCTGCTCGGCGTTGTCGTCGTTCAGCTCTTCGCCGTCGATCAGATGCGTCTCCACGTGAATGCCGTTTGCAACGCCGGCATGGCCCAGCGCCTCGATGATGGACAGGTACGCATCCGGCAGGCTGACGTACTTGCCCACGATGGCGACGTCCACGTTGCCCGTGCACCTCTTCGATGCGGCCAGGAACGTCTTCAGAGGCGTCAGGTCGGCCTCCGTCTCCGGCAGGCGCAGGCGCTCCAGCACCTTCGTGTCGAAGCCCTGCTCGTGCAGCAGGATGGGCACCTCGTAGATGGACGGCGCGTCGATGCACTTGATAACGGATTCGGCGTCCACGTCGCAGAACGACGCGATCTTGCGCAGCACGGAATCGTTGATGTCGTGATCGGAGCGGCACACGATGAAGTCGGGCTGCACGCCCAGGGAGCGCATCTCCTTCACGCTGTGCTGCGTGGGCTTGGTCTTCACCTCATGGGCGGCAGCGATGTACGGCACCAGACTGACGTGCACGAACACCACGTTGTCGGCGCCCATCTCATGGCGGAACTGGCGGACGGCCTCGACGAATGCCTGGCCCTCGATGTCGCCGATGGTACCGCCGATCTCGGAGATCACGATGTGCGCGCCCGTCTGGTCGGCAGCGCGGTACACGCGCTCCTTGATGGCGTCGGTCACATGCGGGATGACCTGCACGGTGCCGCCCAGGAAGTCGCCGCGGCGTTCGCGGCTGATCAGCGTCTGGTAGATGGAGCCCTGCGTGAAATTCGATTCGCGCGACAGGTTCTCATCAATGAAGCGCTCGTAATGGCCCAGGTCAAGGTCGCCTTCGTGGCCGTCTTCCGTAACGAAGACCTCGCCATGCTGGAACGGGCTCATGGTACCCGGGTCCACGTTCAGGTACGGATCCATCTTCTGCATGGTCACCTTGTAGCCGCGGGCCTTCAGAAGGTGACCCAGGGAGGCAGCGGTGATTCCCTTGCCCAAAGAGGAAACGACGCCGCCGGTAACGAAGATGTGCTTGGCCATGTTGCTCCTATCGCATGCACTGAAAACTGATACAAGCCGGAGCTGCGTGTCAGGGCAATAAAAAAGCGCCCGAAACGAACAGCGAACCGTCTTTCAAACGCTTGAATATTCTACGTTACCCACGCGGGTGCAGGCAAGCCTGAAATGCATTCGACATATTTGGAACGCATATCCCCGCGGCACCCGCCCCCGCCGGCACCCCGCGCGGCTGCGCTAGCGCTTGACCAGCGGATCGTACATGAAATTCTTCGAGACGCTGGAATAGAAGCTGTCGTATTTGTAGCGGAGCAGCACCGTGGGCCGGTCGCCGTTGCGGATGCTGATGCGCTTGATGATGCCGTCGTAGCGGATGATGCCGCCGTCGTTGAACAGCGTCGCTTCGCGCGTGGCCTCGTCGTCGGAGGCGAAATCCGCCGTGATGGTGTCTCCCGGCGCCGTGACCAGGGCGCGCGCCGCCAGCGAATGGGACGCCAGGGGCACGATGACCATGCCGCGGTGCGACGGGGCCACCAGCGGGCCGCCGGCAGACAGCGCGTAGGCGGTGGAGCCCGTGGCGCTGGAGATGATCACGCCGTCGCCGCGCAGCGTGGCGTATTCGTTGCCGTCGATGGAAAGCGCCACCTGGATCACGCGCCCCAGCGGGCCGCGCGTGATGGCCAGCTCGTTCAAGGCGAAATACGACTCGGTCAGCATGGAGCCGGCGCCCGTCAGGTCCTTGCGCTCGTCGTGGTAGTAGGTGATGTCGATGTGCAGGTTCGCGCGCTCTTCCCGATGCACCTTGCCCTCCAGCGCCGCCTGCACCATGGCGATGGCGCCGTCCGTGCGCGGATTCGACAGGAAGCCCAGGTGGCCGTAGTTGATGCCCAGGATGGGCACGCCCGACGTGCCGGTCATGCGGGCTGCGCGCAGCACGGTGCCGTCGCCGCCGAAGACCACCACCATGTTGATGGGCTTGCCGTGGAACCGCAGGTTGGTGGCGCGCTGCTCCGGGATGAGCGGCATCTGCGGCAGACGGGGAAGCTCCAGCGACCCGCAGACGAAATTGTCTATCTTATGCTCGTTCAGGTAGTCGGCTAATTCGTCGGATGCCTTCACCGCGTCTTCGTTGGAGTTATTGCGTACGATAAGCAAGCGCATTCGGGCACATCCCCTTCCTTTGCTAAACTCGAACATTATACCTGATAGCGAAAGTAACTGATGACGCAGCAAGAACGACACGGAAGCCGCACGGGTGCCACCCGGCGGCCGGCACATGCGAAGGATCAACGCGACCAGGAGGCCGAAGCGCCGCGCAGCGCACGGGGCGAACATCCCCGGCACGCGCTGCAGCGCACCCCGCAGACGCAGGTTTCCGCCCAAAAGAAGACGCCGGCAGAAAACGCAGACGGTGGCAGCGCGCAGGCGAACGGCACCGGCGGAAGCGACGGCGTGCTGGACAGCAGCGTCTCGTCGTCGGCCATGCTGATCAGCGCCTGCGTCATCTTCTCCCGCATCACCGGCTTCTTCCGCACGTGGGCCATGGCCTTCGCGCTGGGCTCCACGTTCCTGGCATCGTCCTACCAGGTGGCCAACAACCTGCCGAACTCCCTGTACGAACTGGTAGTGGGCGGCATGCTGGTCACCGCGTTCCTGCCGGTCTACGTGTCCGTGAAGAAGAAGCTGGGCCAGGAAGGCGCGAACGAATACGCGTCGAACCTGCTGTCGCTGACCATTCTGTTCCTGGGCATCGTGGCCGTGCTGTGCATGGTGTTCTCCGCGCAGCTCATCTACACGCAGAGCTTCATGTCCGACCAGGAGCAGATGTCCACCTCGGTGTTCTTCTTCCGCTTCTTCGCCATCCAGATCGTGTTCTACGGCGTGGGCGCCATCGTGTCGGGCCTGCTGAACGCCTCGCGCGACTACTTCTGGTCGTCTATCGCCCCGGCATTCAACAACATCATCGTCATCGTCACGTTCCTGGCCTACGCCTTCATCGCGCCTACGAATCCCACGCTCGCGCTCTACATCATCGCCATCGGCAATCCCGCCGGCGTGTTCCTGCAGATGGCCATGCAGATTCCCGCCCTGAAGCGCAACGGCATCCGCATCCGCTGGCATATCGATTGGCACGACCCCGCGCTGCGCGAGACGCTGCAGATCGGCGTGCCCGCCGTCATCGTGATGGCCACCTCGTTCGCCATCACCTCCGTGCAGACCTCCGTTGCCTACCGCGTGGCGGAAAACGGCCCCACCATCATCGCGTACGCACGCCTGTGGTTCACGCTGCCCTACGCCTTCCTGGCCGTGCCGGTGACCACCTCCATGTTCACGGAGCTGGCGGAGATGATCGCCGACAACAACATCACGGGGTTCAAGGCCGGCGTCATCAACGGGTCGCGGCAGATCGTGTTCATGACCGTGCCGTTCGCGCTCTACCTGATGGTGTTCGCCGCCCCGCTGGTCACCATGTACACCGTGGGCGCGTTCACGCCCGATGCCGTGACCGAGGTTGCCTGGTATCTGGCCGCCCTGGCCGTCTCGCTGCCGTTCTACAGCGTGAACACGTACCTGCAGAAGACGTTCAGCAGCCTGCGCAAGATGAAGCATTTCGCCGTCATCAACATCTTCTGCGCCATTATCCAGATTGCATGCACCGTCTTCTTCGGCGCCTACGTGTTCGGCGATTCGCCGTTCGGCATGGAGGCCATCGCGCTGAGCGAGTGCCTGTTCTTCGTGGTGTCCGACATCATCTGCTTCGCCTACCTGCGCAAGCACTACGGCAAGCTGGGATTGCGCGGCCTGTTCGCCGACGGGCTGAGCAGCCTGCTGCTGGGCCTTCTGGGCGCCGGCGCGGGCTACGCGGTCACGTACCTGCTGCTGCCCCAGCTCATCGGCAGCTTCTGGGGAAGCCTGCTGATATCGCTGGTGAGCGTGATCATCGGCGGGCTGGTGGCCGTAGCCGTGACGTTCGGCATTGCGCTGGCGCTGAACCTGCCCGGAGTGCAGGGAGTCCGCACCGTGTTGGGCAAGGTTGCCGGCAAGCTGAAGCGCCGCTAACGAAGAAGGCCGCCCACGCAGGCGGCCTTTTCCTGTTCTTCCAACGCCCTGTTGCAGGCGGCTGCGCAGGGGACGGCATCTGCCTGCAGCACCCGCAAGCGCCCGCTACAGGCGGCCGCGCTGCACCGTGTGGCGGCGACGCTTCTTCTCAGGTTCGCGGAAATCCAACGTGGGCTGCAGATAGCTGTCCGGCGCATCCGCCTTGGCGCGCGTCACCTTCGTGATCTGCCAGGACACGGCCTCTTTGCCGAACACGTCCAGCATGCGGTAGCGCGCATCCTGCTGGTTCGCCTTGCTGTTCAGGGGATGCTCGCTTTCGAAATCGAACTCGCCCGATTGGGGGTTCTCGCCCTTCGGCGATTCGTAATGGGCAATGTATGACGCCACTGCGCGCTCCCCCTGTTCTTCCCGGCTTTCGGTACGTGAAATGCAGAAGCCATGGTACCGCACATCGGCGCGCATCCACGAAAAAAGCTGCCGCCCTGCCGAAACAGGGGCGACAGCTTGCCTTCCCATGCGCGGCGGCCGCGCATTCGCCACGCGCCAGCAGTGCGCCCGCGCGGTACGGCAAGGCCGCCCGCTCCGGCGCACGCGGCGCTACAGGTCCAGGAACATCCGATGTATGCGCAGGTCATCATCCAATTCCGGATGGAATGCCACGCCAATCTGGTTTCCCGCACGCGCCGCCACCACGTTGCCGTCAACCGTCGCCAGCGCCTTGGCCCCGTCGTGCACCGCCGTGATGAACGGGGCGCGGATGAACGTCATGGGCACCGGCCCCAGGCCGTCGAACTCCGCTTCGGCATGGAAGCTGCCCAGCTGGCGACCGTAGGCGTTGCGCCGCACCGTCACCGGCAGCGTGCCGAAGCAGGGCTGTCCGCCCTCCACTTCCTGTGCCAGCAGAATCAGGCCGGCGCAGGTCCCCAGCACGGGCATGCCGTCTTCGATGCGCTGCTTCAGCCCCTCGAAGATGCCGTCCTCCAGCAGCAGCTTGCGCTGGACGGTGCTCTCCCCGCCGGGCAGGATCAGCCTATCGAACGGCTTTTCCAAATCCGCCGCCTCGCGAATCTCGAACGATTCCGCCCCCAGCTTCTCCAAGGCCTGCCGGTGCTCGATGAATGCGCCTTGCAGCGCCAGTATCGCTACCGTCATGCCCGGCCTACTTCCCGCGCTCGGCCATCAGGATCTCGATCTCCTGCTCGTTGATGCCCACCATGGCTTCGCCCAGATCCTCGGACAGGGCGGCGATCTTCTCCGGGTCGTCGAAGTTGGTCACGGCACCCACGATGGCACGGGCGCGCTTGGCGGGATTGCCGGACTTGAAGATGCCGGAGCCCACGAACACGCCTTCGGCGCCCAGCTGCATCATCAGGGCCGCATCGGCGGGCGTGGCCACGCCGCCTGCCGCGAAGTTCACCACGGGCAGCTTCTGGTTGTCATGGACGTACTGCACCAGCGACACCGGCACTTCCAGGCGCTTCGCCTCTTCGTACAGCTCGTCGGCGCGCAGGGACGCCACATGGCGAATCTCGCTGTTGATCAGGCGCATGTGCGAAACGGCCTGCACCACGTCGCCGGTGCCGGGTTCGCCCTTCGTGCGGATCATGGACGCGCCCTCGGCAATGCGGCGCAGGGCCTCGCCCAGGTTGCGGGCACCGCAGACGAACGGCACGGCGAACTGCGTCTTATCGATGTGGTAGACGTCGTCGGCCGGCGACAGCACCTCGGACTCGTCGATGTAGTCGATGTCGATGGCCTGCAGCACCTGCGCTTCCACGAAATGGCCGATGCGGCACTTCGCCATGACGGGGATGCTGACCGCCTCCTGGATGCCCTTGATCATCTTCGGGTCGCTCATGCGGCTCACACCGCCCGCAGCTCGGATGTCGGCGGGAATGCGCTCCAACGCCATGACGGCGCACGCGCCGGCGTCCTCGGCAATCCGCGCCTGCTCGGGCGTGGTCACGTCCATGATCACGCCGCCCTTCAGCATCTGTGCAAGCTCCCTGTTCAACTTCGCGCGCTCTTCGGCGGTCTCGGCCATGTTCGTTGCTCCTCTCTTGTTGCGTCCCGGACGCAACAGATTCGGGTCCGCTGTTTCGATTTCCCAGGATAGGCAAACGCTGGTCTTGCTTGTATCGCCACTGATGAATAATTTGATGAGGTCAGTTTATGACCAGATACACTGTTTCGCTATAATCAGATGACGGCTGCGCGCATGCCGCTGTACGCGGACCGATGTAAGCGCCCTGCTGCGCACACCCTGCCGTGCGGCCCGCCCGCATTGCGCAGCCTGCAGCTGCACCTGCCGGCACCCCTGCACCCGTACCGTCCCTTACGCGAAGAAAGGCTTCGTGCACCACCATGCTCACCTACGACATGAATCAGCGCAAATCATTGAGCTTGTACGAGTACCTGTACCGCTGCATCAAGCGCGACATCGAAAACGGCGAGATCCTTGCCGACGAGAAGCTGCCCTCCAAGCGCACCTTGGCCAAGCACCTGGGCGTGAGCCTTATCACCGTGGAAGGCGCCTATGCGCAGTTGGAGGCGGAAGGCTACCTCTATTCGCGCGAACGGCGCGGCTATTACGCCATGCCGCTGCCGGTATCCGCCGCACAGGGAACGCCGCATCCGGCAGGTGGCCCGCGCCGTTTCGACCCCATCCCCAATCAGGTGCCGCAACAGGAGTCCGACACCATCGACTTCGCGCACCCCCGGGCGACCATCGGCCCGCACGTGCAGCGCCTGTGGGCCAAGGCGCTTCGATCCACGCTCTCCGACGAATCCGACACCCAGCACCTGCAGCCCCTTCCCATTGAAGGGTCGCCGCGCCTGCGCAATGCCATTGCCGACCACCTGCGCCAATTCCGCGGCATGGAGGTGGATCCGCGTTGCATCGTCATCGGATCCGGCGCGCAAACGCTCTACAACTTCATCGTACAGCTGCTGGGACGCAATTGCGGATACGCCATGGAAGACCCCGGATATGCGAAGCTGTTCGACATCTATACCGCCTGCGGCGCGCAGGCCCACCCTATCCAAATGGATGACCAGGGCATTTCGCTTCCGCTGCTGCGCGAGAGCGGTGCGCAGGTGGTTCACATCATGCCGTCGCACCAGTTCCCCACCGGAAAGGTGACCAGCATCGCCCGTCGCTACGAGTTGCTGGCGTGGGCGGCGCAAGCGGATGACCGCTACATCATCGAAGACGACTTCGACTGCGAATTCCGCCTGGCCGGACGGCCTATACCCGCACTGCAGAGCATCGACACGCTGGGCAAGGTCATCTACACGAACACGTTCACGAAAAGCCTGAGCCCCGACATGCGCGTGGCCTACATGATTCTGCCGCAGGCCCTGATGGAGCGCTTCGAACGGGAACTGGGTTTCTATTCGAGCACCGTAAGCGCCCTGATCCAGAATGCATTGGCCGGAATCATTGAGTCCGGCGACTACGAACGCCATATCAACCGCGTGCGGAATCGCCACCGCATTCTGAAAGATGCGCTGATCGCGCAATTGGAGGCAAGCGAGTACGGCGCGTTGTTCCACACGCAGCAGGCGGATGCGGGACTCCATTTCGTGCTCCGCATGAACGTTCCCGCCACGGACGCACAGGTGGTTGCCGCCGCAAAAGCGCATGGGCTGTGCCTGGCTCCGCTGTCTGCCTATTACCATGATCCAGAAACAGCGCAGAATGCGTCTGGCGAATACCCGCAGTTCGTCATACATTACAGCATGTTGGACAAGGCGCAGATTCCGCACGCCGTAGAGCGCCTGAACCGGACCGTTGCGGATTGCCTCTAGCGCACGGTTCAAGTAGGCGGAATGCCCCCTGAAATACGAAATCCCCGCCGAAACGGGGATTTTCGCTATTGGAAAATATCAGCCGAGAAGCCGGTGACACGCACCGCAAACAGGCATCGGCGCTAGCCGCGGAAGAAATCCTCCCACCAATCGCGGGATGCCATGCCCGTGCTGCTCAGCAGGTTCAGCAGCTCGTCCTGCTGACTCGGGGAAAGCGAACGAAATTCCGACTTCAGGCGCTCCTGGAAAGCCTCGGGGTTGTCCTTCAGCTCGTTCATGATCTCCTGCATTTCCTCAAGCGCCTGCTGCGGCATGCCCGTGCTCATCATGGCCTGCATGGCGGAGAACATCTGAGAAGGGTCGAAATTTCCCATGTTCCCGAAGTTGCCCATATTGCCCGCACCCATCGGCGTTGCATGATGCGCCGCCGGCTTCTGCGGCCGCGGAAGGCCCGCCTCGTAGAATGCCTCCAGCATCTGGGAGAACCCTTGCGGGAAGTCCGAACCGCCGCGAACGGACTGCGTGAACACGCCCTGTTGCAACACGGCCGTGAAGCTCCACTTCGCAGGAGGCTGATTCGGGTCGTTGCCGTATTCGGGGTCCCACAGGTACACGCCTGCCTCTACCAGGCTGTTCTGCAGCTTCTGGGCTGCCTCCAGCGTCAGTTCGATGTCGCCTTCCGTGGCTCGTCCGGCCGCACCTTCCTCGTAATGCAGCACATAATGGAGCCCCGTCAAAGGAGCAGGTTCATCCAGCAGCTCGGACGGCGAAACGCCTTCGGCCGAGAAATCGAACTCCCCATCGAAGGGACTGGGCTCGGGCAATGCCGAGGGTTCTTCGCCGGCTTCCGCTTTTGTAATACGCAGAAGGATGCGTCCATGGGCACGGTCGTTGTACAGGAACGCAATGCTCTCGAACGGCGCCTTTGCCGGAGCATCGCCTGACGAGTGCTGAATTTCGTTATCCGCCATGTTGATCCAATCCGAACCGAACGACGCCGTCGACGATTCATCTTTGCAAACTATATTTGCTCGTATCATACACGACTGTTGTGCAAATTAAGTAATCCCACAGCACTGCTGTGGGATTCTTCACGTCAACATTATGAGTATTCGAACGGTAATTCTCTGCAATAGTTATCTGCAGATACAAGAAGGGCCCCGGCCGGAGCCGGGGGCCCTCCGCGCTCCCGAAATCAAAAGAGGAAGCGCCCTGCGCGGGCGCGACGCCCTATCCTCCCACGGACTGCACCGCAGTACTTTCGGCGAAGAGGGGCTTAACTGCCGGGTTCGGAATGGGACCGGGTGATCCCCCTCTCTATGGTCGCGCCCGCGCGGGGCGCTCCCGCATCGGGCCGGGTCCGCGCCTCCCGCGCCACCCTGGAGGCTGCACAGCGCACAGACGGTGGTCCGACCAACCGCCGCGATCGGCGGAGGATGCGGATGAAGAGCTCGGGCTATTAGTGCCGCTCGCCTGAACGCCTCGCGGCGCTTGCAGCTGCGGCCTATCGACCAGGTACTCTGCCTGGGCCCTTACCGAAAAGAGAACTCATCTCGAGGGCGGCTTCCCGCTTAGATGCCTTCAGCGGTTATCCGTTCCGGACGTAGCTACGCAGCCGTGCCGTTGGTCGACAACTGCCACACCAGAGGTCCGTCCACCCCGGTCCTCTCGTACTAGGGGCGGATCCTCTCAATTCTCTTGCGCCCGCGGAGGATAGGGACCGAACTGTCTCACGACGTTCTGAACCCAGCTCGCGTACCGCTTTGAATGGCGAACAGCCATACCCTTGGGACCGACTCCAGCCCCAGGATGCGATGAGCCGACATCGAGGTGCCAAACCTTGCCGTCGATGTGGACTCTTGGGCAAGATCAGCCTGTTATCCCCGGAGTACCTTTTATCCGTTGAGCGACGGCCGTTCCACGCCGGGCCGCCGGATCACTAGAACCCGCTTTCGCGCCTGCTCGACATGTCCGTCTCGCAGTCAGGCCCGCTTGTACTCTTGCGCTCTGCCGCCGGTTGCCGACCGGCGTGAGCGGACCTTAGCACGCCTCCGTTACATTTTAGGAGGCGACCGCCCCAGTCAAACTACCCGCCTGGCACGGTCCGCGCGCCGGGTCACGGCCGCGCGTTAGACCGCCGGAGCGACGAGGGTGGTATTCCAAGGGCGGCTCCGCCGGGGGCTGGCGCCCCCGGTTCCAAGCCTCCCACCTATCCTCTACACGCCGAACCAACGGTCAATGCCAAGCTGCAGTAAAGGTTCACGGGGTCTTTCCGTCCTTCCGTGGGTAATTCGCATCTTCACGAATAGTACAATTTCACCGGGTCCATGGTCGAGACAGCGCCCAAGTCGTTACGCCATTCGTGCAGGTCGGAACTTACCCGACAAGGAATTTCGCTACCTTAGGACCGTTATAGTTACGGCCGCCGTTTACCGGGGCTTGGCTTCGGAGCTTCGCGGTTTCCCGCTGACCCCTCCGCGTAACCTTCCGGCACCGGGCAGGCGTCAGACCCTATACGTCGCCTTGCGGCTTGGCAGAGTCCTGTGTTTTTGGTAAACAGTCGCTTGGGCCGTTTCGCTGCGGCCCCCTCGCGCTCCGGGGAGCTTGTCGCCTTCACGGGCGGGGGCGCCCCTTCTCCCGAAGTTACGGGGCGATTATGCCGAGTTCCTTGACCATGGTTCTCCCGATCGCCTCGGTATGTCTCTACCCGCCCACCTGTGTCGGTTTTGGTACGGGCGCCCGGCGGCCTCCCTAGGGGTTTTTCTCGGGAGCATGGACTCGACGGCTTGGCCAGTGCAGGCGTCGTCTCACGTCTCGGCCTCGCATGCGCGGCGGATTTGCCTGCCGCGCGGCCTACGCGCTTTCACGGGGACGTCCAGAACCCCGCTCCGTCTATCCTTCTCCGTCGCCCCATCGGTCGATAGCGGCCGTCGGGGGGTACTGGAATGTCGACCTGTTGTGCATCGGCTACGCCTCCCGGCCTCGCCTTAGCTCCCGACTGACCCTGGGGGGATTAGCCTTGCCCAGGAAACCTTAGGCTTACGGCGGCGGCGTTTCCCGCGCCGCTCTCGCTACTCATGCCAGCATTCTCACTTCCGCCCGGTCCACCGTCGGTCGCCCTCCGGCTTCGCCCCAGGCGGAAAGCTCCCCTACCGCCGGACCATGACGGTCCGGCCCGCTGCTTCGGCGTCGCGCTTAGCCCCGTGAATTGTCGGCGCATGTCCACTCGACCAGTGAGCTGTTACGCACTCTTTGAATGCATGGCTGCTTCTAAGCCAACATCCTGGTTGTCTGGGCAGACGCACATCCTTTGCCACTCGGCGCTGAACTTGGGGGCCTTAGCGGGCGGTCTGGGCTGTTTCCCTCTCGAACACACGGCTTAGCCCACATGTTCTGACTCCCGGCGTCTGGACCGGCGGCATTCGGAGTTTGGTCGGGTTCGGCAGGCGGTGAGGCCCCCTCGCCCGTCCAGTGCTCTACCGCCGCCGGTAAACGGCCGGGGCTAGCCCTAAAGCTATTTCGGGGAGAACGAGATATCTCCGGGTTTGTTTGGCCTTTCACCCCTATCCGCAGGTCATCCCCTCCGTTTTCAACCGAAGTGGGTTCGGCCCTCCACAGGGTCTTACCCCTGCTTCAGCCTGCCCGCGGATAGCTCACCCGGCTTCGCGTCTGCAGCATGCGACTGAATCGCCATCTTAAAGGCTCGCCTTCACTGCGGCTCGTTTCAAAACTTAACCTCGCCGCATACCGCAACTCGCTGGCTCATTCTACAAAAGGCACGCCGTCACACCCCGCGAGGGGGTGCTCCGACTGCTTGTGGGCGCCCGGTTTCAGGTACTGTTTCACTCCCCTCTCGGGGTGCTTTTCACCTTTCCCTCACGGTACTCGTCCGCTATCGGTCACAGGAGAGTGTTCAGCCTTGGAGGGTGGTCCCCCCTGATTCGCGCCGGGTTTCACGTGCCCGGCGCTACTCGGGAGCGGGATCGGCGGGCGGCGTCGCTTCGGGTACGGGGCTCTAACCCCCTCCGGCCGGCCTTCCCAGGCCGTTCCCCTGCGACGCGGCTTTGTGGCCGCCGGGGGGCTCGGGCGCGCCCCCTCATCCCGTCCCACGACCCCTCATGCAGCAACCCCGCCCGGGTATGCGCGTGCATGGGTTTAGGCTGGTCCGCGTTCGCTCGCCGCTACTAGCGGAATCTCGGTTGATTTCTCTTCCTCCGGGTACTTAGATGTTTCAGTTCCCCGGGTTGCCGCCGCCGGCCCTATGGGTTCGGGCCGGGGCAGGCGGGCATAGCCCCGCCTGGGTTCCCCCATTCGGAAATCCGCGGGTCAAAGGCCAAATGCGCCTCACCGCGGCTTATCGCAGCTGGTCACGTCCTTCGTCGGCTTCCTGTGCCAAGGCATCCACCGTGCGCCCTTGGTATCTTCTTCCGCGCGCATGCGTCCCGCACGCGCGCTCCTCTAAAGTCCTATCATCTGACGGATATGGAGTAAAAAAACATATCCTCGATGCGATCGTGATGATTGATGCGAACCACCATTTACTTCCACTAGCTTGTGGATCTCGATGAGAATCGAAAGAAATCGATAATAAAGATGATTTCGTCTGTAACGCTATGCAGCTTTCAAGGTGCGCGGGGCGGGAGCCCCGGAAGCCGGATGCTGCGGTCTGGAGACGGTCGGAAGCGCTCGAGCTTGGATTTCAATTGATTTAGGGTGACTCCCTAGAAAGGAGGTGATCCAGCCGCACCTTCCGGTACGGCTACCTTGTTACGACTTCACCCCCCTCACCCTCCACACCTTCGACGCCTCCCTCCCCCGAAAGGTTGGGCCGGCGGCTTCGGGTGCAGACGACTCGGGTGGTGTGACGGGCGGTGTGTACAAGGCCCGGGAACGTATTCACCGCGGCATGCTGATCCGCGATTACTAGCAACTCCGGCTTCATGCAGGCGGGTTTCAGCCTGCAATCCGAACTGGGGCCGGCTTTGGGGGATTCGCTCCCGCTCGCGCGGTCGCGGCCCGCTGTGCCGGCCATTGTAGCACGTGTGCAGCCCAGGGCATAAGGGGCATGATGACTTGACGTCGTCCCCACCTTCCTCCGGCTTAACGCCGGCAGTCCCATATGAGTCCCCAACTGAATGCTGGCAACATATGGCAGGGGTTGCGCTCGTTGCGGGACTTAACCCAACATCTCACGACACGAGCTGACGACAGCCATGCACCACCTGTCACCGCTCCTCTCGGCCACGGCGTCTCCGCCGCTTCACGGTGGTGTCAAGCCCTGGTAAGGTTCTTCGCGTAGCTTCGAATTAAGCCACATGCTCCGCTGCTTGTGCGGGCCCCCGTCAATTCCTTTGAGTTTTAGCCTTGCGGCCGTACTCCCCAGGCGGGGCACTTAATGCGTTGGCTGCGGCACGGGGGGTATCGGCCCCCCACACCTAGTGCCCATCGTTTACGGCTGGGACTACCAGGGTATCTAATCCTGTTCGCTCCCCCAGCTTTCGCGCCTCAGCGTCAGTTCCGGCCCAGAGGACTGCCTTCGCCATCGGTGTTCTTCCCAATATCTGCGCATTCCACCGCTACACTGGGAATTCCATCCTCCTCTACCGTACTCGAGCCAGCCAGTTCGGGATCCGGCCGGGGGTTGGGCCCTCGGATTGGAGATCCCGCTTGGCAGGCCGCCTGCGCGCGCTTTACGCCCAATGAATCCGGATAACGCTCGCCCCCTACGTATTACCGCGGCTGCTGGCACGTAGTTAGCCGGGGCTTCTTCTGCAGGTACCGTCAAAGGTTCTTCCCTGCTGAAAGCGGTTTACAACCCGAAGGCCGTCATCCCGCACGCGGCGTTGCTGCGTCAGGGTTGCCCCCATTGCGCAAGATTCCCCACTGCTGCCTCCCGTAGGAGTCTGGGCCGTATCTCAGTCCCAATGTGGCCGATCGGTCTCTCAACCCGGCTACCCATCGTCGGCTTGGTGGGCCGTCGCCCCGCCAACTACCTAATGGGACGCGACCCCATCCTCCCCCGCCGGAGCTTTCCCGGGGCCCCCATGCGGGGGCCCCGGGGTATCCGGTATTAGCGCGGCTTTCGCCGCGTTATCCCGGTGGGGAGGGCAGGTTGGTCACGTGTTACTCACCCGTTCGCCACTCTATGACCGCCCGAAGGCGGGTTAATCGTTCGACTTGCATGTGTTAGGCACGCCGCCAGCGTTCATCCTGAGCCAGGATCAAACTCTCCGTTGATGTTGGCGCGGGCCGCCGGGGCCCGCGCCGCCTCCGGAGAATCGAAGGCTCTGTATTTCTGAAAAAGGACGCCTCGCCGCCGCCATCCGGCGCCGGCTCGGCTCATCGAGGGCCGCCCTCATGCGGGCGGCCGCGCTCGAATCCACGCTTCTCTCATCGTCTTGATCGCAGTATCCGGTTTTCAAGGTTCCCGCCGGCCCCCCTCGGGGCCCGCTCGCTCCGGGCTCTCTCGCTCGGCGCGGGGAATTAAGTTACGCTTCCGAGCCGACCTTGTCAAGAACTTTTTTTGGAAAATTCCAATTTGTTCGGTGCGCGGTCAGTTCGCGCGTCCGTGATTCCATCACGGGCCTCGTAAGAAGCGGTGCTCCTTGCGAGTGCTCGACTATATTAGCCCCATTCCTTCGGGAATCAAGGGTCTATTTTCGTCTCCTCATTTCCTGCACGTTTCATGCGTCTCAACCTAAACGCTACCCCCAAATAGTGTGGTTTGCGTTAAGTCGACGCGAAAACGCGTTCATATCGCTTCCGCATTTCGCCGCATTTTGTTGCAAATCCCGCTCTTTCGCATTTCTCTTGCTGGTGACTTCTTCATTATTCTTGGCACTCGAACGCTGACGCCATCTACTACACTTCCCTATATACCTACGTATGAGGAGGTGGCCTTGTGACCCTAATCTATCCAGAGGCATTGGACGATCCTCGCTTGGCCGTTTTTCGCGACCAACCTGATTCTCAATTGCGGGCATTCCAAGGCACGGCGCACGGTCTGTTCATCGGCGAGTCGCGTAACGTAATCGAACGCGCACTTAATAAAGGAGTGAAACCCTACGCCGTCTTGCTGGAGCGCCATTGGCTTGATCAATCCCAGCCGCTGATTGACCGACTGCTTGCCGCCAACCCCTCGCTGCCGGTGTTCGTGGTGAATATGCAGCAGTTCCAAGAAGTAACGGGATACCGCATTGCGCGTGGCGCGCTTGCCGCCATGGAGCGCCCCGCCCTTCCGGCGCTTCATACACTGCTGAAGGATGCCCGACGCGTGGCGGTGCTGGAAGATATTACGAACTATACGAACATCGGGGCCATATTCCGATCGGCCGCCGCGCTTGGCATCGACGCCGTGCTGGTCACGCATTCCTGCCACGACCCGTTCTACCGTCGGGCGGCGCGCGTTTCCATGGGCACCGTGTTCCAAGTGCCGTGGACGCGCATCGGATCGCAGCAGGATTGGTCGCACGAGGGCATCCCGCAGCTGCATCAGGCCGGATTCAAAGTGGCCGCGCTTGCGCTGTCCGACGATTCCATCCCGCTGCAGAGCAAGGCGCTGCACGATTGCGACAAGCTGGCGCTGGTGCTGGGCACGGAAGGCGACGGGCTTTCCGCCCACACCATTGCGAACTGCGACTATACCGTCCGCATTCCCATGGAACATGACGTGGACTCGCTCAATGTGGCGGCGGCAAGCGCGGTGGCGTTTTGGGAATTGCGGACGAGGCATCGCGAAGAATGCTGACGGCGGATGCCGCCCGGTACCGAAAACGCGTGAGCTGCACGCCGGCGCCGAAGTCTGCGGAGCCGTTGCGCAGACGGACTGAAAGCCGCAGCTTCCAGGCAAATGCCGTCTGGCGTTGCGCCGCGCGAAGTGCAACACTGGATTCGAACGGTTTCCGGCGAAAGGATTCTCATGAAGGCCCTGATGGTCACCCCTGAAGACGCAATGCAGCTGCTGCTTGACCGCAAGTGGATAGAGTGCCAGCCCTGGACCACCGATTTCCGCGGGCCCGTGGTCATCTGCGCCGAGACGAATCCGAAGACAGCGGGAACCATCCCCGGCAAGGCGCTGTGCGTGGTGAACCTGGCGTATGTGGAACCCTTCTCGGAAGATCATCTGGAAGCAGCCGGCATGACCCGCATGCCGCCGAAGGGCCAATTCGCCTGGACATTCGACGACTTGGACTGGATCGAGCCCTTCCCCATCCCGGACGATGCCCCCGCAGTGGGCACCGGGCTGTTCGACCTCAACGGCAAGCTGGTTAACCGCATCCCGGCTGACATGGAGAGCACGAAAGCCCTGCGCACATATTACGAACCGCTTCTGACCTGGTCTGACGCCAAGCACGGCGAAGAAGAGACGCGCGAATGGTGGGAAAAGGAGATGGAGCAGTTCTAACGTGTCCGCCGAGCGGGCTGCGGCAGGCGATTTCGTCACCTGACCGTTGATTTGTTATCTGCTTGATACCATTTACGGATTACGCGCGACCGTTTACGTACACCCCCGCCTCTTCCCCCTGATTGTGCGGTATTCCATAGCTGGAGTGAAATCCCTAACCGAACAAGGGCCGACACGAACGGGGCGGCCCGGCACAGAGAAGGGGGCTCATCATGTCGGCTAAGGAAAAGCGCATTTTCAGGGTTCAACAGGCGGGTCTGCTCTTTGTATTCTTGCTGGTAGCGGCATTGGCCGCCGCACCCGTTGCCCTTTCGACATCCGCATCCGCAGACACCGTCAGCAACCAGCAGACCACGACCGCGGCATACACTACGGCAGAATCCTCGACGCAATATGCGGGCAGCGCCGCCGCAAGCCAGATGTACGGCATGCAGACAGCTCCGAAGAAGGCCGTTGTTGCCGAAGATTCCGGAACGATAGCATTCCAGCTGGTCGTGGCCATTGCCGTAGCGGGCCTGGTGCTTCACTTCGCATTCAAGACAGACGATATGCCCAGCGACCGCTCGTAACGAACGCTGGGAACAACGCGGGCTCCCGCCCGCACGCAGTTCACAATCCGCCCTAATACGAACGGCCGATGCACGCCGGTCTCCCCTTTCGAGGGAGCGGCCGCATCGGCCGTCCGTTGTTTCCGCGATTGCGGTTGTCAGTCGTTCACGTGATTGCGGCCGTAGCAGTCCGCGAACTCGCGACGGTGGAAATGCTGGTCGGACCGATACGTCTTCCAACGCTTGAAGTTCTTGTCGTAGTCCGGAATGAACAGCTCCACCATCTTCTTTTCGCGAATCATCTTGTCCACACGCGGCCATGATTCCAGGTCGCGGGCATATTGGCGAATGGTGGATTCGGGAATCTGCGTCAGCATCGCGGAATCCGATTCCACTTCCACACGCGGGCCGGGCGCATCCTCAAGCACATCCTGCACCACAAAGCGCGCCAGGTTCTGACCCGCCGCCGTTGCCAGGAAGCTGGAATCGCACGGCGCGAAGTTGAAATCCAGGAACGCATACACATCCTGCTCGGGATCGTATTTCAAGTCGATGTTGCAGAAGCCCGTATAGCCGATGCGGTCGAGGAATGCGATGACGCGTTCAGCCAATTCGCGATCGTCTCCCGCAATCACCGCCCCGTAGTGGCCCATATTCCACGGCGCGCTTTCTTCCAGGACCACGTCGCCCTGGCAGACCAGCCGCACCTGCCCGTCCTGCGCGCTATAGCACGTCAGCGTGGAAATGGCATCGTCGTCGCCCGGGATCTCCCGCTGCAGGATCATGCCCTTCGCATATCCCGCCTTGCCCGCCATGGACAGCGCGTAATTCAGCTCCGTCTCGCTGCGGATCTCGTACAGGTTCTTCTTGCCGCGATACGCGCACTGCAGGAATGCATCCGGGTCGTCCGGCTTCAGGATAGCCGGGAAGCCGAACGGGCAGCCGACCATGTCGTCCGGGTGCGCGATCAGCACGAACGGCGGGAACGGCAGGTCGTGCTTTTGGCACACCGCATAGAACCCGTCCTTCGTTTCCAGCTGTTCGACCAGCTCAAGCGAAGGATTGTTGAAACGGTAGGCCTGAGGCAGCTCGTTTGCATGGCGCGCCAGCAGCCGCGCGAACCGATGCTCCGTGGGAACCAGCAGCAGCGTCTTGCCCACATTGTCGGAACGTTCCGAGAAATCCCGCAACGCGCGGACGAATTCCGCATCCTGATCCAGTTCCGGAATCTCGGCAGACTTCACGATGTCGCTGTTCTGGCAGATGGGATACACGCGCGTGGACAGCGCCTGCGACACCACGCCGTATTCCTGATAGAACGACCGCGCCATGCCGTACGCCGAACCGTCGGCGCCCAGCAAGACGGGAACGAAATCTGCCTTCTGGTCCATGAATCGTCCTTTCCCCGATGCCCTTGCCGCCTACCGCACGCGTACTTCACACAAACCGAGAGGCTATTCGTCCTTCAACGCGCGATTCATCAGGCAGCCGGGTGCATCGTCGATGGTCAGCTCGCCGTCGAGCAGCTTGCGCACGGCCTCCATGATGGGAAGCTCCACGCCCTTCGAGCGGCCCAGCGCCAGCAGCGGGTGCACGGCATGCGCACCTTCCACCACCATATGGCGCTCCGCCTCGTAATCCGGTACGGAAATGCCGCGTTCCACGAACGCCTGGCCGTACATGCCGTTGCGCGAGTGCGGCGAGCAGCACGTGGCATTCAAGTCGCCGATGCCCGCAAGCCCGAACACGGTCTCGACCTTGCCGCCGTCCGCTTCCACCAAGCGCGCGATCTCCGCTGCGCCGCGCGTCATCAGCAGCGCGACCGTGTTATCGCCCTGCCCCATGCCGCGCGCCATGCCGCAGGCGATGGCGATGACGTTCTTCGACGCCGCGCAGAGGCTGGCACCCACCGGGTCCGACGTGGTGTAGAGGCGGAACGTGGTGCTGGACAGCAGCTTCTGGAAGTACTGCGCCGTTTCCGCACCGGTGCTGGCCACGACCGCGCCCGCATACGAGCCTTCGATAAGCTCTTCGGCGTGGTTCGGGCCCGCAAGCACAGCCACGCGGTCGGCGTTGCCCAGCGTGTCGGCCACCACGCGGTACAGCGTGTGGCCCGTCTCGGAATCGAGTCCCTTCGACAGCACCAGCACGGGCGTGGTTTCCGGCAGGCACGTTGCCAGCTGCTGTGCGGCCGTCTTCACGCCGAACGACGGCGTGACGATGATGACGGATTCGCACCCCGCCACGGTGCTGGGGATATCCGTGCATGCCGTGACGTTCGGAAGCTCGTAATCCGTGAAGAACGACGGATGATGATGCGTGCGGTTGATGCCGTCCGCTTCCTGCTTCTGGAAGCACCACATGCGCACGTCGACGCCCTTGGCATAGAGCATATGCGAAACGGCGGTGCCGAACGACCCTGCACCGATAATGGCCACCGTACGTTTGCCATCATTCTGACCAGTTGCCATGACTGCCTTCCTTATTACGAATCGAAAGCGGCGAACCGCCGCCTGTTATTGCTGCTCTCCATTATCCACATAACCGCACGGGTTTGCACGGCGTGGCCGCGCGACGATAGCGTCGCGTTACCCGCGCATGATTTCCGCGTAAGCGCAGAACGCGCCCCATGCGAAGCGTGCGAGAGGCTATAACCCCAGGTAGTGTGCGATGGCGGGCCACTGCTTCGCCGCCGTTTCGACCCCCAGCTCGTAGGCTGCGAACAGCTTCTTCGTGTCGCGTTCGGCCATGCTGATGTCAAGGTCGGCCGCCGGCCAGATGGCGTACGCCTCGCCTTCGTCGTGGAGGCGGGAGACCTCCTGCATCTGCGCGTTGTACTCGTCCGGACGCTGCTGCAGGCGCTGCAGGAATTGCGGATACCGCCGGTACAGCATGTGCGCAATGCGCATGCCGCGCGCCGGGCGCTGCCAATAGCCGCGCGGACGCGTGAGCACGATGATCTGCCTGCCCCGATAGCGCGGACGGCCATGCGCGTACGGGATGCTGTCGCATACGCCGCCGTCCAGCAGGCGTTTCCCGTCCACATCCACAGGACGGTTCACGAACGGCACGGACGAGCTGGCAATCAGATAGCGCTGCCCGTGCTTGAAATCCAAGTCCTCCACGTCGTAGCCGAAGTAGTCGGCCCGGCCGGATGTCAGATCGGACGCAACGGACGTCAGCTTGATGGGCGATTCCGCGAACCAATCCATGTTCAGATGCTCTATCTGGTTCGGGATGGTGTCGAAAATGAAGTTCGATCCCACGTAGTTGCCGGTGAGCAGCTTCGAGCGCAGCGACATGAACCGCCAGTCGTCGCGGTATTCCAGATTGCAATACGCCATGCGCCCCACCGCACCGCTTGCATAATTGAAACCGCAGATGGCACCCGCCGACGTACCCACAACGGACTCCGGGAACACCCGCTTGTCCATGAAGTAGTCCACCACACCGCACGTGAACAGGTTGCGCATGGCGCCGCCTTCCAGCACCATCTGGAACGGGACAAGCCCCTGCCCTTCCCAAAGCGGACGGCTTGCCGCTTCGGCCTTGCCCATTGCTGAACCCATTGACACTCCTTTCCCCTTACGCCAAATAAGTCTAACGTCGCAGGTGGAACGCGTACAAGGCACCCCGGGTCGTTTCCAAACCGAAAGATGCGCGCACCGTGCACCGCCGGTGAACAGTCCGTCCGCGCAGCGCCGCGGAACCGCCAACGAACCCGCCCCCCACGCCGATGAACCCGGTAACCGGCAGTCAACAGCTTCATGGGGATACGTTGCATCCGCACCCCGGTCCGCCGCATTGCCGCTAGCTTGGATAGAGAGACGCATCCGCGCAAAGGAGGCTGCATGGGCAGAAAGCAAGGAGCATTCAGCGAACGTATGCGGACGTTCATGGCGGGCCGCAACGGCATGGACGAACTCTGCGGAACGGCCGTGGTGGCAGGCGTCATATTCCTGCTGCTTTCCGGATTCGGCGCAAACCCCCTGGTCTGGCTCGCGCTGGCCCTGGTCGTCTACGGTGTGTGGCGCTGCTGTTCCCGCAACGTAGCAAAACGCCGCGACGAGAACGAGCACTTCCTGGTAATCACGGAACAGCCGCGCGCCTGGTTCCGCCTGCAGCGCACCCGGTTCAAGAACCGCAAGGAAAAGCGCTACTTCAAGTGCAGCGAATGCAACACGGTCTGCGCCGTGCCCCGCGGCAAGGGCAAGATCCGCATCACGTGCCCGACATGCAAGAACAAGTTCGAGGTTAAGTCGTAGCCCGCACGTCGCGAACGCGCGGCCGCACCATTCGCGCCCGCACCGCTCCCGACACCGCCACGCGTCCCTTCGCAACCTGCATTCTTTACACTCAACACGTTCTGGTGCAAAGGCTTTGCATAATTCCGCCTGCGCCTGCAGGGCGCAATGCGGCATGAACTATAATTATTGACTGCTGTTATTCAAACGGAAACATTCAACGAAAGAGACTATATGCTCAGCGGCAACATGGAAAAGGTTTACCCATCGGCAAAGACGCTGGTGAAGCATCGCGTAGCAAGCCGTCTGCATGCCAAGGATGCAACGCTGTACGACTTCTCGAAGGAAGCCCAGGAATGCGCTGCCCAATACATGGGATGGACGGACCTGGCAAGCAATCCGCCCACGTCGCTTTCGAAGATCAAGAAATTCGCGAAGTCCGCAAAGTCGGCCGGGCTGGAAAACGTGCTGTTGCTGGGCCAGGGCGGATCCACGCAGGCGCCCATGACCATTACGAAGTACAACAGCGTCAGCGCGAAGTCGGACGTGAAGTTCCGCACGCTGGATTCCGACTCCCCCGTGCGCCTGCGCTCCATTCTGGCCGGCTGCGATCCAAAGCGTCTACTGGTCATCACGTCGTCGAAAAGCGGCAGCACCATGGAGCCCACCAGCTACCTGCGGGCCGTGCGCGCCGAGCTGCGCAAATCGCTTTCCGAAGAAGAGCTGGTGCAGCACCTGGTTGCCATCACGGACCCCGGCAGCCCGCTGGAGAAGCAGGCCGAAAAGGAAGGCTGGCTGAAGATCTTCCACGGCGAGCCCACGGTGGGCGGCCGCTATAGCGCGCTGTCCGTGTTCGGCCTGGTGCCGGCCGCGCTGGTGGGCATCGATATGGACCGCTACATGGAAAACGCCCGGCTGGCGGAAAAGAAGTGCTCGGAAGATTCCATCGACAACCCGGCCATTATCCTGGCGGCGTTCCTGTACGACAACTACCGCAACGGCCGCGATAAGTTCAGCTTCCTGACGCAGAAGCGCGGGCGCGTGCTGGGCCTTTGGATAGAGCAGCTGGTGGCAGAGAGCCTGGGCAAGAACGGCAAGGGCATTCTGCCGAACATCGAATCCGATGCGCTTATCCTTTCCAAGGATGCCGGCGACCGCACGGCCATCATGTACCAGACGAAGAACGAGCTGTGGGACGAACGCAAGAACTTCGAGATGAGCCTGGGCTACATTGCCCCTACCATCCCGCGCCTGAACTTCCGCGTAGACGACGCGTGCGCGCTGCCGCAGGACTTCATTATCTGGGAATACGCAACGGCCATGGTGGGCTACCTGATGAAGGTCTGCCCGTTCGACCAGCCGGACGTGGCAAGCGCGAAGGCCGCCACGCTGGAAGTGCTTTCCGAAGGCACGCAGGCGCCGGACTTCGTGGAGGACCAGCTGAACAACATCCACATGGGCAGCGTGGAAGTGCGCCTGGGCCAGAGCATGAAGGGCGCAAGCAGCCTGGAAGAGGCCGTGCGCAACCTGATGAAGAGTATCAAGCCGGGCGACTACTTCTCCGTGAACGCGTTCCTGCCGTACATGGGCGAAGGCCGCCGCGAGGCGCTGGAGATGATCCGCCACACGTTCGCGCACGACTTGGGCGTGGTGTCGTGCCTGGAAATTGGCCCGCGCTACCTGCATTCCACCGGCCAGATGCAGAAGGGCGGCCCCGACAACGGCGTGTACCTGATTGTGTCCGCCGACGAGATGAAGGACGTGCCGCTGCCCGGTTGGAAGGCGAAGAGCCTGGCCACGCTGGCGAAGGCGCAGGCATGCGGCGACTTGAAGGTGCTGTCCGAGCGCGGTCGTCGCGTGGTGCATGTGCATCTGCCGGATAACTCGGGCGCTACGTTGCGCGTGCTTGCCGAGATGGTGGCGCAGGCCGCACGGGAAATCTAGCGCATTCACGCGATACGAACGAGAAGATTCTGCTCCGGGAATCCGGGCAGGATCTTTTTGTGCGCGCGGTGTGTGCGGGTACATGTGGGTCCGCAGCCGCACGCACCGGAAAGCTAACGCATGCGAGCCGCCGCCGCACGCGCAATGAGCGCACCCAGCACGTAGCCCACCGCGTCGAAGCACATGTCCAGCGCGTCGAACTCCCGTCCGGGAACGAACGCCTTATGCACTTGATCGCCCAATGAGCAGGCGAAACAGATGAGTATGACCGCCGCCAGCACCCTGTTTCGCGGCATGTCCTTCGTCTGCGGCAAGTTGTAGGCCACCAGCGCCATCAGCAGACCCACCGGGAAGAACTCTACGGTGTGGACGATCTTGCGCGCAACCCATGCGGCGGAGCTAAGCGACCAGCCGAATGCCGAAGAGAGCGCCTGTGCCCACGGAGTGGAAAGTGCCGTGGTGTCCTGCGGCGTCTGTACGGTAAGCAGCCAGATGGCAATCAGCACCACCGCCAGCAGAATGTTGCTGGCAACCAGTACCGTGCGCTGCTGCTTGGCCATTGGCGTGCTCCCCTTCCCCAACGTTGCAGAATTTGCTCTAAGCGCACATTATGGCCGATTGCGGAAAGACCGCGGCAATACTGCGGAATAGGAACATAGGGCCATGCGGGAAGCAGGGTCGCGCGAACCGGCGGGCGACCTCGCCCGGGCGCTCGCGCCAAGGACTCGCACCCGCAGGCAAGCGCCACCCACTCATGCGCACCCGTCCCCGCTGCCAGCCCCAACCCCTAGCGACCCGTACGGAGCAGGGCGTCCACCAAGGCACTGTCGGCAGGATCGGAGCTGCCCAGCGGCAAGCCGCAGGCCTCGAAGAAATGGCTGCCGGCAAACTGGCGTGCGCGGAAAGAATCGTGCGCGCCGTCGTCCAGATAGCGCATGCGGCTGCGGCAATCGGTTGTGCCACAGAACAGCGCGCCGTGCCCCTTGACGTAGGAGCGATACTCCTCCTCTTCGCTGTACAGCATGACGCCTGCCATGTTCTCCAGCTCGTAGGCCACTGCATACTGCTGCCAGCGCAGGCCGCGCTCGCGCACGAACCGATCCAGCAAGCTGGCCATGCGCGTCACGCGCCGCAGCGTATCGCGCGCATCTACCATGCGCGTGCCGTCGGGCACCTGCTGGCTTAGCTGGGCAAACATGAGCTCGGCCTGTTTGCGCTGCCCGTTGGCCAGGGGCGCCGCCGGCACCGTGAGCTTCATGGAGCAGTCGCGGAACAGCTCGATTGCCGAATGCGCTTCGCTGGGAGAAAACGGCGGCGTGGTGCGCAGAATGAGCGAGTCGTGCGCGTGCTGCACATGGCATTCCATGCCCTGCTGGGCAAAGCACGCGCGCATGGCAGCCACGTTGCGTGCAACATCTTCCCGCGTAGGCACGTCCACCCGCCGACCGCCCATATGGAACAGGTACAGATCGAACAGGGGCAGGCACTGGTCGGCCATCTGCGGATAGTACAGAGTGCGGCGGCAGAAATCCGCCACTTCGGCATAGCGCTTATTCGCCTTGTCGTAGAGTTCCACCAGTTCCCCGCCCGTGGCCGGCCCGGACGTGGAGCCCTCGCGAATCTCCACCAGGCCGTCGGCAATGTAGGGAGGGAAATCGCCCTCGCCCACCTGCACCACAATTACGCCCTGATCATGGTTTGCCGAATCGGCAATGAAACGCACCTCAAACGGCGGCACCGGCGACACATGCCGCCGGCACATCTCGCCCAATGTTTGGCTGAAATCGGTTTGCGGGCGCGGAATGGGCACAACGTCTTTGGTGTCGTCTTCGATGCCGATGACCAGCCACCCGCCGCGCGAGTTGGCGAACGAGGCCACGATCTTGGGAATCTTGCGCCGCGCCGACGGGTTGTTCTCCCGTTTGAATTCCAGCGCGAAGCCTTCGTCGAGGTCTTTGAGCTGGGCCAGGTCGTCCCAGGCAACCTGCGCAAGCGGTTTGGGCGAACCGTCTTCTGCGCGAAACGGACTGAACATGGCTGTCTCCTGACCGCATCATCCATCCGGAAGGATGCTCCTGCCGTACTTTTATCCTACCTGCCGGGGATGCAGAGCACGAAAACGTGATCGGAATTTTTCAGGCCTCTAATAGAACCTGGCTGCCAACAACGTTATTTTGCAAAGCGGGAATAGGGATAGAAATGCCGCTCAAGCGCAATACGTCTTGCCGCCGTTACCCTATACGTCTCATTGGCGCAAGTATTCATCAAATAGCTCAGGGGCATTCATAAAGAAGGGCGGCTTACCATCGAACGTTCGAACCATCTTGCCCGTATCTGGAATCATTCCAGCAGGACAAACAATCCCCACCCGATCAGCTGGAACAGGAATCGACTCGGGTTGTCCATTGATATTCACAATGATTTCTGGACTTATTCCATACACACGATCGGTGGCATAGAAAAGTATCGATATACAAACGACGTGATGAGGCTCAACTTCCAACACGCCTTCATCGAAGTAGTATTCCGAACTGGCATACCGCTTCTTATATCCGCACAAATCGAAACGCCGCATCGATGGAGCATCCTTGTCTAGGTTACATTCGAAACGAACTACATCACCACCAACACCACCTTGAGGAGGGAACATAATCGCCGTTCCGTAACTGCTCTCGACGATTCTCTTATTTGGAGCAATTCCCACAATATCAAGAAGTCGGGTCGATGAATTTCTTACCCACATGCGGAGCCTTAATTCGTGGCACCATGCAGTGGTCGGAGATTCCTTCAGATCAATTAATGCCCCAAAATCGCTGGCAGCATCATTCTTCATCAACTTCTCGGCGTTCATGGGCAACGCAATAGCCTCGGGGAAAATTCCCCCGTATTCTACCCGTTCGAACTTTGGAGTCTTATTGGCCATAACAATGTCTCGACCCTTTGAGATGAGTGCTATTAGATCCCCTACGGACAGCAACCGCCTACCTTCCCCCTGAATTTCACCTAGATAAATACAACATCATGGTAGCGAATCTCACAGCCCAGTCATGATGCCGCCATGAAAAGATATTCGAATCAAGTATTGCCATCTCGGCGGCAAGATGTCCGACAGCGCGATGCCCGAAATAATCGACTCGCGCGGCGAATAGCAACGGGCAGCAGGCTCCGACAATCTCCGAAAAACCGATCGGAGGTACAGGCGCGACGGCTTCGGCCCATTTCAGAAGAGATTTCTGGCGAATGTCTGGCTGGATTCGGGCTCGCGAGTGCCCTCGACGTGAGCAAGAATCACCAACGAAAGCACCGTCCAGCGCATCTAATAGAGCCGCCCTAACGCAGGATATTCATTTCGCGCAATGCCACATTGATTGAACCGCTTGAATTCGCCACAGCAACGTCCCAGATATCGTTGCTCATTAGTAGAGCGACATTGAATCGGATGACTTCTTCTATTGTCGCTTTGCGGAACAAGGGCATTGTTTCCCCATCGGAAAAAACAGCAGCGTACTTGTACGAGAGAGGAATAAAAGCTTGGTTGAAGCAGAATGGTTCCTCTTCAACCTCCAGAAAGTAGACGGGCATAGAGGTCGTGATGAACCGCATGGAAATAGGCGCCTCTACAATAGTCATTCTCTTGTCCGCCAACGCCTGATAGATACCTTGTATTGGCGCATTAGAATACGTCGAGAATAGCAACGTCTGCATGATGGTGATATCGGCAATTGGTTCTAGGTTATCACCTAGGCCAAACTGGTCCAGCATAGCCTGCTCTTGCTCGGTGATACCACCATTAGCCTCGACATCCTTAACTAGTTCCCTCGCATATCCCCTATCCTCCCCAAGCATGGCTGGATGACGAACGACAATGCTAGCTGCCAACAGACAGACAGCCAGCCTACCGTCCAGATACTCTTTGCTCTTGAAGGATTTACTCTCACAGCATTGAATGAGCTGCTCATATAAGGGCGCAAGCCTTCCCTCTGCTCCGGAGAGCTGATTCTCGATGCAATTATCCAAATGACTGTGAGCGGCTTCACTGTTTTTGACCTTGCTTAAATCAACCTCGTAGAGGTAATTCTCCGCGCAAACGTTTTCCGGGGTGGTGATGAAGGACCTGCCCTCGTCACGCCGATAAGCATGAAGCTGGCCATCGGAGTTGGTGAACCTTCGCAAATAGAATCTCGGAATGTAATGCTGACGCTTTGTGATTGTCATCGCTCAACCTCGCCCATCTGCATGACCCCATTGCCAATGACGTCCGGTATATCAGGAACCACACCTGCCGTCAAAGAAACTAGCAACCGAGATCCCATCGCTTGGCAATGGTGAAGTCAACTTACAGGAGCGATTAGCAGCAGGCCGGAACTCTCATTGGCAAGACCAAATGTACGCACCCTCAATACAGCGCTACACCCGCGCAGCGACCCTTGCACCACTAGCATGAAAACCGCTTCGAAAGCTCTTCGTCAGGCATGCCGATCTTATCGGCGACAACTTTGCACCTTTCCATTGCTCTCCCAACAATACGGGACACATAGAAAAGCGGACGTGCCCACGAATGCTAGTTCGACTGGGGTAAGTGCTTCCCCCTCATCCACGCAGGGTCGGAAGCAGGCGCCGCGTTAGATATGCGTGCGCGAATGCTGTCCGAAAATGCACCCTCTCTCATCATAGGTGTAAATCGACCCGTTTATCGAAGGTAGCACTGTCACGGTTGCGTCGGGTCTACCGATAGCACGTAATTCCCGGGCTTAATCCATAGATGCCGCTTCTGAAAATCGTTATTTGTTGCCACTTCCTCAGACAATGCAGGATATGGCCCGACAATGAAAATCTCTTTTGTCAAGTCGAAAAGATAGGAGGGATTCGCGCAGTTCAGAGCGTATTTGCCGTTCGCGAATGCGCAGCAAACTGGCAGGGCGCAATGCGCATATTGAAAACACCGGAGGTGTCCTGTGTCGCCCATCTGGGGCTTTCGTCATCTACCAATTTTGCAAAGAGCAAAGTGGAAACGAACACTCGAAAAAGCTCCATTGGGACCGGATTCCCAATGGAGCTTCTCGCAGCCAGAACATCCGCTCGCTAAATCACGCTATGAGCCGAACCCTACTTGTGATAAACAAATTCGAGAGATCACAGTCCGTTAGCAGCCCTAATCCTTTCCGCAAGTTCTTCGACTTTTTTGCGCAGTTCGGGCGATAAATCGTAACCGTTGCTTGCAACCCATCGAGCGACTTTGATTTTATCCGGACCGTATTTCTTTCCAGAAAACACTCCACTTAGCGGACAGGCGTACTGATCATCCATTTCACAATCGTATTTTTTACCCGGATACAAATCATCGATTGCACGACCAAGTATTTCCGCAGGAACGTAATTCTCGATTGTTCTCCCATCGGTCACCCACGACATGTTCCCCGTAGACTCACATTCTGATTTGATGCGCATCTTCGTAGCGTTCAGCCGCGCACCTTTCTTCTCCCGATCGGAGTCCATGAGAACGCAAAAATGGGTATTGACCCTAAACAGCGAAATCAAATCGCCGTCATCTTGCGCAACACCTGCGTCGCATGCATTCAAGAGCTTGCCACCGTAGATCATCACGGAATAGTGCACTCCCTCACTAAGCTGAGGGTCGACAACGCTCAGCCAATAGTTCACATAAATTCGATCCGACGGCCCCTCGACCCATATGACGTAATTCGACTGAAGCAGGTCGGAGGGCTTTGCTCCGATATCATCAAGAACATCTCGTGCATCAATCATGCCCCTCACCTGAACGGCACGAGAAACACCATGGGCCTTGTTTACCTGCGTCACCGTAACACCGGGAACATTGATTATTGAAGGGGAATGGGTAGTAATAAGGAACCTGTTCCCGTTCTCGTCTTCGAGGAAATACCTGACCAGCTTGGACTGCAACGTGGGATGAAGATGAATCTCCGGCTCCTCGATAAAGATGAGCTTGTTATCGTTGCAAGCTACAACTGCCGCCATCATCACGATCTCCTCAATTCCCGTCCCGAGGTCAGATAGTTCAAGGAAACCCGGCGTTCCTGATTTTACTTGAACCACCGTTGCTTCTGCATCGGTGGTCACCTCTGCATCGGGGTCGTTGAGAATATCGCGAACAAACCTTTCGAACCTATCCCATTTACGTTGGCTTTCGAATTGCTCATTGACGGTTGGCATCTTGAGCCGGCGGAGCTCCCGCACGAGCCCCTGACCACCTGATATATAATGTTCGCCCGGTTCCTCTTCGTCCGTAATATGCCGTATCGCTTCCACCTTTATTACGGAAGGAATGGCATCCCATGGAATAAGAGCGTGAAAAATATCGTTCAGATTATCTCGAGGATTTCCTCCTCCGTGCGAGACTATTGCAAGAGATTCATTACTGAAATTAGTTCCGCATTCCTCAGCAAGAGTATCAGCAATCTCCTGATCGAACACGAGATCATTTCGGGTAGACGAGCGGGGCGATACGGGCATATTGAAATCGAGCCAGCAGACACCAGGATCGCCTCGCGATACTGTCTCACTCGAAAGCGCGTCGGATATGGTATCCAACGCCCTTTGTCCCCCGTAGCTCTTATCCCCCACATTCTCAAGGAGCGAATCTCGGCTGAAGCACAATGAGAGTGTAATATTCGCATCAAGTTGCCGTCGGGCCCCCTGGGGAAGATCTTCGTCGCGAATCGGATATGGGTTGGATGAGATTTCGCCTCTGCCTTGAAGTGCTGGAAAGATACGGGAGGCCACATTAGCAAGAGATGACTTCCCCGAATTGTTTTGCCCAGTTACTAGGTGAACCTTCCCAAATGGGCCGACCATCGCCGGCTGTCCCGAATTGAAGCTTCGATACCCGTCAATTCCGAATCCCAAGAACACATATTGCTCTAACTTGCCGTCCATAAACCGCCCCTTTACATCTTCCCAGCATCCGTATGTACTGCATAAAGGATAGTCTCAACTAGTTCACAATACGGAATACCTTTTGCTTCGATCTCAGCCAATACTTGCCTTATAACAACATTAATTGCGCTCGCAAGTTCAAAGAACCTTGCCCCATCTGAGATTTCGGCATTCTAACGATACAGGCCCATCGAATCCACGCCCCCACATGTTGAAGTTGATAGGACTTACCGTCTGCCACTTGCCCAGATTTCCCGCGCACGAGGCATCGAAGCCGTTCTCTGGCGACTCCAAGACCAATGAGAGAACCGCCGCCATAGCCAATGTCGGAATGGCATGCCGCAGCCGAGAACTCACAGATCAAGATGTTTGCGAGGAGAATCGGGGGGGGGGCAGCCGCGTAGGCCGCGAGGCCCAACGCGAAGATATCGACCCCGCACGCACACGACGAGATCTACGTCTGTCTGCTCACCGTCCCCGGGATAGCCCATTACAGTCAAACTGAGGCCAGGATGGCAGCCCCGAGAATCCTGTAGATGTGCAATAGGAACTGCGCCGAAATCGCATCGGGAACTGAGCACCGATGGCAACTGGAACTGAGCAGAATTCGCATGGGCCGCCCCCTTGGCGCAAGGGGCGCGGCCCGATCTATATTCGCTCCGGGCGGCGAGCTTTGGCGAGACCCCGCCCGGAGGAGGAAAGGAAGATGACCGTGCCCCTTGACGTTCAACAGGATATACGAGAGATGGACGCCCGCGGGATCCCGAGGGCCGAGATATCGAGGAGGCTCGGCGTGAGCCGCAACACCGTGGCCCGCTACGCCGACATGGAGGACATGTCCCCGGCCGCCCCGGTGGCGGCGGCGCACCCGCGCCCCGCGACCGACGCCTACGCCGCATGGATCGGCGCGGTGCTCGAGGCCGACCTCGGCGCCCCGCGAAAGCAGCGCCACACGGCCAAGCGCATCTACGACAGGATGGTCGCCGAGCTCGGCTACGAGGGGTCCTACTCGTCGGTCTGCAGGCGCGTGGCGAGCTGGAGGCGCGAGCACGCGCCGGCCTCCCCGCGCGACGGCTACCTCGAGCTCGAATGGGCCCCGGGCACCGCGCAGGTCGACTTCGGCAACTTCAGCTGCGTCCTCGCCGGCGAGAGGCGGCGGATGAAGCTGCTGGTCGTGACGCTGCCGCACTCGAACGCGCGCTACTGCGAGGCGATGCTCTCGGAGCGGTCCGAGTGCATGTGCGCCGGGCTGGCCCACGTGTTCGAGCTGATCGGGCGGGCGCCCGCGACGCTCGTGCTCGACAACGCCACGGAGGCCGGCAGGATGGTGCGCGGGAAGGTGACCGAGTCCGAGCTGTTCTCGCGGTTCAGGGCGCACTACCGCTGCGCGAGCCGCTACTGCAACCCGTATTCCGGCAACGAGAAGGGGTCGGTGGAGAACGCCGTGGGGTTCCTGCGGCGAAACCTGCTCGTCCCCGAGCCCTCCGCCTCGTCGCTCGGCGAGCTCAACGCGCTGCTCGCCGCCGGCTGCGAGAGGACCAACGCCGCCTCGCGCTGCCGCGACGGGCGCCCGACCCCGGAGGCGCTGGCCGAGGACCTCTCGGCGATGCTGGCGCTGCCCGGGGTGCCGTTCGACGCCGTAAGGTGGGTCGGGGCCCGCGCCGACAAGCGCGGCTACGTCGAGGCCTGCGGCAACCGCTACTGCGCGGGCCCCGCCTGGCACGGCCGCGAGCTGCTCGTCGGGCTGCGCGCCGACAGCGTCGAGATCCTCGCCGACCGGGGCAGGCTCGTCGCCAGGCTCCCCAGGTCGTGGGGCGAGGGCGAGACCGTGCGGAACCCCGCCTCGCTGATACCGGCCCTGGTCGCCAGGCCCCGGGCGTTCGGCGAGTCGACGGTGCGCCGGGACATGCCCGCCGCCCTCGTCGCGGCGATCGACCGGTGCGGCAAGGCCGACAGGCGCAGGGCGCTGCGCGCCATCGCCCGCGCCTCCGAGCGGTCCGGCTTCCCCGCCGCGTGCGCCGCCGCGGAGCGGATCTTCGCCGCGGGCCGCGTGCCCGACGACGCCTCCTGCGACCTGCTCGCACGCAGGGCATCCGGCGGCGGGGCCGCCGCGGGGTCGGCCGACCTGTCCGTCTACGACAGGCTCGCCGGGGAGGCGGTCCGCGATGCCGGTTAGCGAGGCGACCGCCGAGCTGGTGGTGGAGACGGGCAAGAGGTGCTCGCTGACGAAGTCGGTGCTGGCCGAGTGGGCGCAGCGCGGCACGCCCAGGCAGGTCGAGTTCCTCTTGGGCTACCTCGAGGCCGAGGCTGCGAGCCGCGACGCGTCGAAGAGGGCCTCGCTGCTAAGGCGCTGCGCGCTGCCGGCGCCGAAGACCTTCGAGGGCTACGACTGGACGGCGGTGTCGTGGCCGGAGGGGTTCGGGCGGGAGGACCTGCTGGGCCTGTCCTTCATGAGCGCGCGGGAGGACCTCGTCCTGATGGGCGACGTCGGGACGGGCAAGACGCACATGGCCTCGGCCCTGTGCGCGCTGGCCTGCTCGGAGAAGCGCGAGGCGAGGTTCTTCACGGCATCCTCGCTCGTGATGCGGCTGCGCAGGGCCCGCGACGACGGCAGGCTCGACCGGGAGCTCTCCCAGATAGGCCGCGCCGAGCTGCTCGTGATCGACGAGCTGGGGTTCCTGCCGCTCGACGAGGACGGCGCCAGGCTCCTGTTCCAGGTGGTCAGCGGGGCCTACGAGACGCAGTCGGTGGTGTTCACCACCAACCTCGAGTTCTCCCGCTGGGGCGGCGTGTTCGGCGACGACCAGATGGCCGCCGCCGTCATCGACCGCGTCGTCCACCACGGCCGCCTGCTGCGCTTCAGGGGCGAGTCGTACCGCGTCAGGCACGCCCTCATGCAGGGAGGTGCTCAGAAACCCAGCTCATCTTAGGTGCGAGAACTGCTCAGAAACCGATGCGAATTCTGCTCAAATGCCATTGACAGAACACAAATCCAAGGGAAACGCCTGGCCTACGATTGCGTCATGCCCTGATGGACTGCCAATCGAGCACCTGCTCACGGCCCTATGCCCCTGCCCTCGAGGGCTCCAGGGGGGTGTTGCCGGAGCGGGCACGGCTGCCTCAGACGACTGATAGGAAACTGCCGGGCTCCTCCGACCAGAGTCTTGCCATGGCCAGGTAATGTGGGTGTCGCAACAAGCAGCCTTCCGATCGACCGACGATTGGAAGGATTGCATCATGATCAAGAAGGCGCTCGGCTGCATCGCGGTCCTGAAACTCGACGCCGAAAAAATCATCATACTGAGCGTATCTCGCGACGCTAGCCGGGGGAATTGTGCCGAACGGGAACATCGCAAACGCGGAGGATAAGGGAAGCCGTCAGGGAGGCCCCGCGGCTCGACGGGGAGATCTCGAGGCTCCTCGCCGGGGACGACACCTACAGGTGCCTGACAACGGTCCCCGGCATAGGCCCTAGGACCGCCTCCGAGCACGTTATTGGCGTCGGCATCTCCAGGTTCCCCGACCACGACCACCTCGCGTCCTACTGCGGAGTGGCGCCGCGGAACAGGCGGTCGGGCACCTCCTTGTCGTCGGTCAGCGCATCGAGGCAGGGCAACAAGAGGCTCAAGAACCTGCTCATATTCTCATGCAACTCGCTGGTCAGGAGCGACAACCGCTTCGGCGAGCGCTACCGCCGCTGCAGGGACCGGGGCATGTGCCACGGCGAGGCGCTCAAGGCCGTCGCGAGGAAGAGGGTCAAGGTGATCTACGCCATTATGCGGGATAAGGTCCAGTACTCGGCCTAGGCGGGCCGGAAGTGACAGAGCGAAAAGCCGGCCCCAAGGGGCCGGCGTCAGCATGCCCTCCTCCGGAATCGAGCCTCTTGGAAAATGTGCTCCGGGGATTGACGAAACCATAGGAACACCCCCCCCGATACTCAAAGAGCCCTTTCGGTTTGTCATAGAGCAGAGGGGGGAAACTTTGACGACTTCCCCGCAGCAAGTAAAACGACTGTTTTGCGCTGCTCGTTTCATTACCTCCAATACGCCTTGCCGTGAAGGTGCTCGTCGTGCTTGATTGGGGTCATCCAATCTTCCCCATATACTCGACGAAGGTGCATTTCGGGGTTACCGAGACACGGAAAAGACTCACCCTCAAATTCGACTTGAGTAACTTCTTTGCATTTTTCAGCGTCAACATATTCCTTCTCGAACGAGTAAGAAGAGAAAAAGTTAACAAAGCCATCTTCACCAATTGACTCCGAGATAAGAGAATCTATGTCTGTTCTATATGAGGCCCGAGAGCGCAATCGTCCCACATTTCCTATAGCTCTTTGCATTCGACCTTTTGGACTTTGATATCTAACATCCGAATAGTCGAAGGAGTAGCTATAGAAGTAGGGCTTGCATCTCCTCTGCACGCGAAGAAAATACGAACGGGCGGTTTCTTTCGAAACCTCATCCCAAGGAAAAACATCGATGAACACGCCGAGCTTGTCGCTGTGCCGAGTGAAAGTTTCATTCCATAGCGTTCGTTTGCTGTAAACCTTGGGAAACAGCCATGGCCCGTCGCCGTCGCCTGGCACAATGGTTCCAATTTCTCTCGTTTCAAGAGGGTTCGCAATTAACTGCTGATAGCTAGAACGAGAAACGAGAACATCTACGTCATCATCCCAGGGAATAAATCCTTTATGCCTTACCGCTCCTAAAAGCGTGCCGTAGGCGACCGACCACTTAATACCCAGCTGATTGCAATAGTCCTTGAATGTATATAGAAGGAATAGCTCCTCGTGCTGGATTTCACGCAATGTCATCGACTTCACTTAGCATCCACCAACTTTCCTCTCAAAAGCCTTGGCAACGGCCAAAGCAAAATTCGATATTTATGCATCACTCGAAGCGTCATTTATTCATTAGCAAGCCGTTCGCTCTATTCGATATAAACCATCCCGTTACGAACATCGCGCGCATGATGAGCAGCACCGCCATGACCGGTCCGATAATCGGAAAGCCCGACTCTTCCGAAAAGCTTTTACTCCAAGTCCTTCTTCACTACAGCCGGTATCCCTGCAAGCAAGACGTCATCCGGCGAATCTTTCAATACAACGGCGCCCGCCGCAACAACACAGCCTGCACCGATTGAAGTATTGCCAACAATTAGCGAATGCGCGCCTATCCAGCAACCAGATCCGATGCGTTGTGTAGCTACGATTCCCCGTCCTGCCCGATGCTCCGACGGGCCAATTTCATGTCCGCCAGTGCAAAACGTCACCTGAGGGCCGATATCAATATTTTTTCCAAGTCTGACAGTGCCATTCCCATCGATTTTTAGATTTTTACCTAACCAGCAGTCCCTTTCCGCAATAAGATTAGCAACAGTGCCAATCTCGATCGGGCCAACAAGTTTTACCCCTGGGCCAAGAGACAAGCCAGCAAAATTAAGGAGATGTCGCTTCGCCTCAAAAAAATGGGTGCCTTTCAATACCCGATTGACAAGAAAAAGCGCACAATGTCGTAGGACTTTATTCCGAAATGTCATTCATCTTCCTTTCTTTGTGAAGCGACCAATAACGGATAGAGCCAAATTTTTCTCGTATTGGTTAAAGGCAATCAAAAAGCAAAGGACGCAGTAAAGCACAACGAAGACCACTGCCGTAATAGCAAATCCAGGCCATCCTGAAATCTGAAGCCAAGAAGAAAATGCAGAAGAGGCAAGGAAAACGGCAATAGAAACAATTATCCATTTAGGATACGTCGCCTTCGCAAAACTGCTCAAATTTAAATCCAGCTTCTTTTTGTACAACAAGCACATACCCGCAGTGCGCACGAAATAGGCAATGCAAATTGACGCACAGGCCCCTAATGCGCCGAAGCCCATTGCCAAGGGAAAACCGAGAGCGATGTTTAATGCGGACATTACAATATACACGATGCCCCTCGCTCTAACTTCACCCGATGCGATTATCGCAGTGTTGGCAATCATCAGCGGTAAATCGATAATATCGGGCGCTATCAAGAGCAATGTGCAGGCAAATAATACTGAATAGTCAGGACCCACCCAGCACTCGACAAACCTCATGCCTATCGCCGCAAAAGCCACCACTACGCCACCCACCACATAAAGCTGAATCCTACCGAGCTTCATCGTGAGGTTCTGAAGTGTTCCTTCGTTTTCTTTCCCGGCAAGCACACGGGATACTTTCGGCATAAACATACCGTTTAGAGCGTTCGCAACAGTCCAGACATATCCCTCAAGAGAAGACGCCAAACCGAATACCGCTATCTCCCATGAATTCGAAACCGCAGCAAGAATCGTCGGCATCACGCTAAAAATGAATCTTTGGCAAATCTGAACAATCATTGCCCAAAATGAAAAACCGAGAGTTTCTTTTGCCAGGCCTTTTGGCGCGTTCTTAAAAGTGGGAGATACACGCGTCGTTTTCTTTATGACAATATATTTGACAACGACAAATGAGAGACTAGAGATGGCGTTTACCGCCACCAAAGCAAAGACTCCCATTCCGCAAATCAACGCCAAAACAATCAGACCAACAGTACAGATTTTCTGCAGAAGATTGCATAAATTAAGAGCGAAAAATTTTTCGTTGGCGGTAAGGATTCCATTAAACGAAGTGAAAGGAAAAGATATGACGCTATATAAGGCAATCACTGCGTAAAGGACCTTGAACGTGCTGAGCTCTTCGGGCGTGAGGTTGCCGTAGATCTGATCGATAAATAGAAAAATTACTATCAGCGCTATAGCAATGCATGCCGCGCCAAGAAAGTAAATCTTGTACACAACGCCCAGAAAAGCATCCGCCAAGTCCTCCCGACCTTCTGCATAATACTTTGAGAGAAACCGAGAAACCGCATCGCCTAAACCAAAATCCAGTAGGAAAAAGTTGATAACTGAGATTGCGAGCGTATATAACCCATAGTTGCTCGATCCTATAGATTGAATCATCCATGGCGTATACAACAGGCCTGCAACCGCATTAAATACAACACCGGCATATGACAGAAGGGCTCCCGATTTTAGTTGCCTGCTAGCCACGGCATTCCTTTGCCACTTTGTGATACCAACCATTTCTCAGGACGGGAGCCTTAGAACATGGTCCGTCTTCAAATACCGGCATTTGACCTCTCAGCAGATTCATGGAAAGGCTGACAAAACGCTCTGCCGCAACGGAAGCAGACCACGCATCGTCTATAGTCTCTTTGGCCTTCTCGCCTAATTTCCTGCATAAATCAGGACTCTCAAGCAGCCGTGAAACTTTTCGATACAGATCGTCTTTGTCGAAATCGTCGTAGAGCAGCCCGTTGGCGCCGTCATCAATTAAATACGGAGCTGATCCCGTTGACGCGCTTGCAACAACAGCACAGCCAGCGCCCATTGCTTCGTTGACCGTAACGCCCCATCCTTCTTTATGGTTGGCCGTGGTTAAATAGATATCGGCATCGATCATCTTTTCTTTCATGGCGTCTCCAGGCAAAGCACCAAGCATAGTGACCACGTCGCCGATTTCCTCATGATCAATGTATTCATCCATTTGCTTGCGCAACGGACCGTCTCCTGCGATGGCAAGCGTAAACGGATATCCGCTAGCTTTAAGCCTTTCGGCCAATCGAAGCGGCTCGAATGGACGTTTCCATTCTATGAGCCTTGCCGCCCATAAAATAGAAAGAGGCTGATGCGAATGATATTGACGACCGCCGTGCATTCCGACATCCGGGAAATAGCCCCAGCGAAAGCACTTATCGAGCGGCCAGCCACACAATAATAAGTCACCGGCAGCATATGCGCTCGCGCACAAGACAAACATGTTCTTGCGTTTATATTGAAGGAACCAATCTTGCATACGGACGGCTTTCGGGGGGAAGAACCTCCAGAGATAGCCCCTTTTAAGAGAGCGTTCAGTAGCCCGAAAGGAAAGCCTGTTTTCGGCCATGCGAGCTTTTACGTACTCTTCTTTTCCTCCCATATCTCCAAAAACGACGACGTCGTCTTCGCACGCATGATGCATTACCTCGGCAAAAGAGCCATCAGCGTACTCCCGGAGAACAAAATCGTATTCGTCGTTCATATTTCGGCGGCCAACATTGCCTCCGTGTTCCGAAAGAGCAATGAACGTGAAATCGACGTCTTCCATAGACGCCCATGCCTGGCAAAGCGGAAGCTGATGTTCGTTAAGATAGTTAGAAAAAAAGGCAATTCGCAATTTCATATAATTACCTTCTCTCAAATGAATCGGTCAAGAGGCTCAATCCGTCAACGTAGCCACCCAGCATCCAAAACATAAATGCACAAGTTCCAGGGCCAAAGGGTGGATAGCCTTCAAGCAAAGATTCAATCAAATAAAAAATTGTCATGCACACAAGCGCCGGACTAATCCAGCTTGAAGACATGAGGTGGTTCTTAAAATGCCTGAAATTCATAATCACACGAACAAATAGGATGGAAAAAACTACCAAAGCGCCAATTAGCCCGAAATTCGCCAAGCAGTTCAAATAGAAGTCATCTACATAATACGGAGGTTGACCCACAAGAGGGTTCGATCGGATTATTCCAATCGCATCCGACCATAGCCCAAGGCGCCCACTAGAAACGGCATTAGCATCAGCGCCAGAATATTTGTCTAAAAAGAGAGCGTGAACGAGATAATTTTGAAATTGAGGTACAACTAACAACAATAGAGCCGCAAGCAAAATCAAAACTACCATTGGCCATTTTTTCTTTGCCATTCCGATAAGCGCAATGGCAGCACAACAGTATCCCAAAACCGCTGTTCTGCACTGCATAAATAGCGCTGAGAGAAAAAGAAACGCTGCCAATAGTATCGCGACGGCCTTGACGGTTTTACTCTTCCCCGCTGCAAACACACAAGTTGCAATGATCGAACCCACCATTGCGATTTGCCCAAAACTGTTTTTTGAAGAAAACAAATAAGACATGCTCGACAGCCATGCAGAAAATCCTGGAAAATAATTAGCAAAAGCCCATATTGCATACACGACAGCAGAACAGACATATATTGCCGAAGCCCTATTCCAGCCTCTTACCGACAGCTTGCTGAACGCAAGAGTATACCCGATAAGGTACATGCCCATCACTTTCAAAATAGACAGAGCGAAAGTTGAGAGGTAAGCGAAATTGCCCGTGAGCAAACAGCAAATAAGACAAATTAGAACAAATATCAAAGTCAAGCCAAGAATAACTGCCGCGGTGCCAGATATGCGTACATTCCCGTGACAAGAAGCCAACGACAATAGAAATGTTATGCCCCAGAGCAGAAGAACAGCCGCGGAAAGCGAGGGAATCATTTGAGCGAAAACAGTGATTAGGCAAGACAGGCTAGCCAAAACCTCTAGTAAAGAATGCCGATCTCGGCTATTTGTCTCAGAGTTATTGTTCACGTATATACTCGCAATTCCCAAACATTAAATAATGATACGTCTCAGTAGCCATGTAACTTGCAATGCTAAATTCATGTGCACCGAGAAGAATAGTCCGCAAAAGAGCGCCCATCGGAACAGAAAAATCAGTTCACTTCCAATCGAAACGCTTAACGGCATTCTGCTCACAAATCTCAAAGATACCCAAGAACAAGAGTTACTGCTTCATCGTAGGCGTCCGCAGGGACAATATGTGAATTAGGAAGGTGCAGCGTTTCCCTGCAGCCACCAGTGTCGTAGCAGAGCACTCGTGTCCCACAGGCTTCGGCTTCTAAATTCACTGTTGGATAGTTGTCTTCTTTAGTGGGATTGAAAAGCAAATTCGACGCCGAGTAAATAGCGGCAAGCTCTTGAGCAGTGTTTGTCCTCGGAAGAGAAGTGATACGCTCGGGCATCTGTTTAATTTGCTTTTCACTCAAACCAACCAAAACCACCGCGAATCGATCGTCCAAATCGTTTGCCAGACGCACAAAGTCATCTATGCCCTTGCGCTCGTTCCAAGTACTTGCCACCCCCAGCACTATGAATTTATCTTGCAACCCATAGCGTTCACGAAAGTCACTTGGCGTGGGCTTGAACACATTGGTGTCGATGGTGTTGTAACGCACCTCAACGGGATATTTGGATAAGAACGATTCGCGCGTAAGATCCGCAAGCCATTTGCTAGGGGCTATAAGCTTCAGCCGGTCCGCAGGCAGCATAGTGAACAAGCGCTTCTTTTGTTCGAAATTCCATTTCACCGATGCTTTAGAGATAGTCTTTGGATAGGTATTTATCTGCGGGCAGGGCTTGGAGCAAGCGCAGCAGTCTTTCCACTGCATACACTTCACGTAAGTGAAGTGCGCACAGTGACCAGTGAACGCCCAGCAATCATGGAGGGTCCACTCCACCTTGCAATCGTGTTGCGCCAGCCAGTTGAACAATATTTCAATGTTGACGTAGTAGCCATGTAAATTGTGCAGATGCACCAAGTCGGGCTGAATTTCATCAATCTTCGCAATAAGACGATTCGTTGCCGCCACGCTATGAAAGCCAGCTTTGCCATCGAGCCGCGTCTGAAGAACATCGAGCTTTACGCCCAGGTCGGTGCCGAACTTATACTCGTATTCGTTTTTTGCAGTGCGGCCCCTACCCCACATACGCCACGATTGATGTCCATCAGCTACGTAGCGTTTGTGATTTTCGAGCATAACGCTACCGGTAGACAAGTTTGGAAAGATATTGATCTGGACTACACGCATAATGCTAGTGCTTCCGCCACACCATCTTGTTCACTACGCCGGTGTAGCTTTGGATAAGCTTAACCACCTTGGTGGAAACGTTTTCGTCGGTATAGTCCGGCACGGGAAGACCATCATCGCCGTTGGCAACCATTTCCACCGCCAAATCGACGGCTTGCAACAGTCCATCGCCCTGGATGCCCGCCAACACGAAGCACGCCTTGTCCAGCGCCTCGGGGCGCTCGGTGCTTGTGCGAATGCAAACGGCGGGGAACGAATGTCCGATACTCGTGAAGAAGCTGCTCTCCTCGGGCAGCGTCCCGCTATCGCTCACCACAGCGAAGGCGTTCATTTGCAAACAGTTGTAGTCGTGAAAGCCAAGAGGCTCGTGCTGGATAACGCGATGATCAAGATTGAAGCCACTCTGCTCCAAACGTTTACGGCTACGCGGATGGCAGCTGTACAGAATGGGCATGTCGTACTTCTGTGCCATTGCATTCACCGCGTTGAACAGGCTGAGGAAGTTCTCCTCGGTATCAATGTTCTCTTCGCGGTGCGCACTCAGCAGGATGTACTTGCCTTTCTCCAGCCCAAGCTTGGCATGAACATCGCTAGCCTCGATCTCAGCCAGGTTGGCATGCAGCACTTCGGCCATTGGACTGCCGGTAACGTAGGTGCGCTCTTTGGGCAATCCGCATTCAGCAAGATAGCGACGGGCGTGCTCACTGTAGGCAAGGTTCACATCGCTGATGATATCCACGATGCGCCGGTTTGTCTCCTCGGGCAGGCATTCGTCCTTGCAGCGGTTCCCCGCCTCCATGTGAAAGATGGGTATGTGCAGACGCTTGGCACCAATGACGCTCAGGCAGCTATTCGTATCGCCCAGCACCAATACTGCATCGGGCTTGATTTCTGTCATCAGATCGTAGCTGGAGGCAATGATGTTACCCATGGTCTGGCCCAGCGTATCGCCCACGGCGTTCAGGTAAACCTCGGGATCGTCAAGCTTGAGATCTCTGAAGAAGACGCCGTTCAGGTTGTAGTCGTAGTTCTGTCCCGTGTGAGCAAGTATGGTGTCGAAATATTTTCGGCATTTCTTGATAACCTCGCTCAACCGAATGATTTCGGGGCGTGTGCCTACGATAATGAGCAGCTTTAAGCGCCCGTTGTTTTTGAAAGAGCAACCGAACGGCATCGTCTATACCTCTTCGTGATACGTATCGGGATGTTCGGGATCGAAAACCTCGTTGCATGTCATTACCGTCACGAGATTCTCGGTTTCGCTTAAATTGATAATATCGTGCGTCCATCCGGGAATCATATAAACGGCTTCGATATTGTCTCCACTTACTTCGAACTCAACCGTTTCGCCTGTGGTGATGTTCCGCTCCTGAATGAGACCGTGACCTGCCACAACAATGAACTGTTCCCACTTTGAGTTGTGCCAATGTTGGCCCTTAGTAATGCCCGGCTTGCTTATGTTGATGCTAACCTGCCCGCAGTCCTCGGTATGCACGAGTTCGGTGAAACTGCCGCGATCATCGACGTTCATTCTCAGTGGGTACTTGAATGCTTCTTTGGGAAGGTACGTTAGATACAGGGAGTGCAGCTTCTTCGCAAAGGAGCCCTCAGGCATCTTTGACATCATCAGCGTCCGGGGCTCCTGTTTGAACTGCTTAAGCAATTCAACAATTTCGCCCAGCGTTACAGTATACGTCGTGGGAACGTAGCAGTATCGACCTGCGGGGTTCTCCACGGCGCGAGTCCCAACATACTCGCAATGCCGCTCCTTCCCTTCAAGCAAATCGAACATTCCCTGAACCAGATCATCGATATAGAGCAGCTCCAGTTCCACGCTGGGATCGTTCACGGTATAGGGCTCGTCGTTGGCTATAGCCCAGCAAAACGTGCTTACCGCACTGTTGTAATTGGGGCGGCTGTGGCCCATAAGGTTGCTGAAGCGATACACGACAACCTTGGCCCCGGTCTCTTCTCCGTACTTGAAAAGCAGTTCCTCCCCGGCCAGCTTGCTGCGGCCATATTCGCTATCGCCAAAGCGACCACTGAGCGTTGCTTGAACGCTAGAGCTCAGCATAACAGGGCATGTATTGCCAGCCGCTTTCAGCTCGTCAAGCAATCGGCTTGCAAAGCCAAAATTGCCTTTCATGAAATCACTAGCATCTTCAGGACGATTGACACCCGCTAGATTAAAAACGAAATCTGCCTGCTGGCAATAGGTTGCCAGATCCTCTGCACTGGAATTTCGGTCGTATTCGAAAACCTCGTCGATATGCAAATTGGGGCGCGTACGGTCTTTGCCATCACGAAGGTTACAAAGATTGTGGCAAAGGGCCGTACCTACCATGCCCTTTGCGCCGGTAACAAGAATTTTCATTTACTGCACAGCCTCGCTTTCGCGCCCCTCCAAAGCCAGTCGCACATATTCCGCAGTCTTAATCTTGGCAATCGTTCCAGGAACATCCAGACGTTCCGCATTATCCGAGGTATAAGCCTCGTCTGCCTGCGTCACCACATCACCGTCAACAACGAATTTGTCGTAATTTAAATCCCGGGTATCTGCAGCAACCCGATAATACTTGCCCATGTCGGTTGCACGAAGCCTCTCCTCGCGAGTCATGAGAGTCTCAAAGAGTTTTTCGCCGTGCCGAGTACCGATTACTTTGGTACCGGTCCGCCCAAACACTTCCTGCACGGCTTCGGCAAGATCCCCAATAGTGGATGCAGGCGCCTTTTGGATGAAAAGATCTCCTGGATTGGCATGTTCGAAAGCAAACTGCACCAGGTCAACCGCCTCATCCAAGTTCATAAGGAACCGAGTCATGTGTGGATTGGTCACCGTAACAGGTAGGCCTTCGCGAATCTGTTTAATAAAAAGAGGAATAACGCTTCCGCGGCTGCACATGACATTACCATAGCGAGTGCAGCAAACCGTCATACCGCCGGGGGCGGCATAACGGGCGTTCGCATTTATAACGCTCTCCATCATCGCTTTGCTCTTGCCCATCGCGTTGATAGGATAGGCTGCCTTGTCGGTGCTGAGACACACTACCCGCTTGACACCTGCGTCCATGGCCGCATGCAAAACATTGTCCGTACCGATGACGTTGGTCCTCACTGCCTCCATCGGAAAGAACTCGCAGGAGGGCACCTGCTTAAGCGCTGCAGCGTGAAAGATATAGTCCACACCGCCACGCATGGCATCGCGCACCGATTGGGGATTCCGCACGTCGCCGATAAAAAAATGCACTTTCGCATAATCTTCCGGACACCGCTCCTGCAAACGGTGGCGCATATCATCTTGCTTCTTCTCATCGCGAGAGAAAATGCGGATCTCTCCGATGTCTGTCGAAAGGAAGTGCTTGAGCACGGTGTTGCCGAAGCTGCCCGTACCACCCGTAATCATCAGAGTTTTCCCCGCGAATGATGATGCTTCGCTCATTGACAAGTCTCTGCTCCTTCTGTCATTTCTTGCAGGATTGTTTCTAAGCGCTCGAAAAATTTCGAACGCGAAAATTGCTTTTTATAAAGATCTCGAGAACGTCGTCCCATGGCCATACGCTCGTCACTCGACAACTCGGAAAAAAGGTCCAACGCCTTAGCAAGAGCTTCAGCGTCTTCGGCTACGCACGATATACCGCAGCGTTGATCACCAACGATTTCAGCAACAGACCCATCAGCCGAACATATAATCGGTTTACCAGAGGCAATATAACTCTGGAATTTCCGCGGAAGGGTGAAGGCAGGAACAAGCGAGCCATTTGATGGCTTCGCGAGCGTTAGCAGCATAGCATCCGATGAGGCATAAAGTTCGGGCATTTGGTCAAGCGGCAACCGTCCTAGGAATTCAAGATTATCAGCGTTAAGCTCCCGTGCCAGCATTTTGCATTCGGATAAACGCGAACCCGAGCCGACAATCTTTATTCTTACATTTGGGTTCCGTACAAGAGATGCAGCCCGGACAATGGTCGTCACAGCTTGATTGCCGCCGACATTGCCAGCAAAGGTGAATGTCACCTCATTACCCATGTGATCAGCCACAGGCCGCTCGCCCAATTTTTCAAACATTTCCTCAGCGTACTGCGGTAGCCATTCGACACCATTAATATCGAGATTCAGCTCGTCGCGTAGATAATCCTCGAATCTTGGGGACGTAACTGCTAATCGAGTTGCACGCGAATATGCTTTGCGCGAGATGCCCCACATCGTCTGGTAGGCTTTTCCCTTTCGGCTGAAGCCGCCCGTCAGCAGGTCTTCGGGCCAAAGATCTATGACCCAAAGTAGACATGGAATACCTTGTTTATCGGCAATACGCAAAGCTGGTAACGTCATAAGAATAGGAGAAAGCTGGGGGGCAAGAACGCAATCGTAATGCTCATTCGAAGCGGCGCCAGTGAGCCAGCTCATGAAAGGAAACGATGCGTAATTTGCGACGCGCCTAACCTTGTTTAACCCATGCAGATCGCGGCCACGCGCCACAATAGGCACACGGACAATACGAACGCCGTTAATATTCTCCCTACGGCGCTTTCCATGGCGATAGCCCTCAAGCACCGTACCCTCAGGATAGTTCGGCAAACCGGTAAGTACAGTAACCACATGGCCGCGTGCAACAAGCTCCTCACAAATCTCGGCCGTATTGAATGGCTCCGGCTTGTAATGCTGGCAAACAACAAGAATGTTCATGGCGAAACCTATATACCCTAATTAACGCAGTAGCGCAAAACCAGTCGTTGAGTTTAAGTTCATGATTTCACTCATTTTCCTGTTCTTTTAATCAACATTACCGAAATGGTCTTAAAGAAGATTCGAGCATCTTCTTCAAGGCTCGCATTGCTTGCATAAGACAATTCGATTTTCTGACGCAGGCCATTATCGAACGTAGCAACATTTCTGGGTCCGCATTGCCATGCACCTGTAATTGCCGGGCTCACACTGAGCAACAAGGCCTTGTCTTTTCCGAAGTGATCCAGCTCATCATACGTGATAACTCGCGGGCCGATAATGCTGATTTGACCGAACAGTACGTTGATGAACTGCGGAAATTCGTCAAACGAAGTTGCCCGCAGCTTACGACCGAGCGACGTAATGCGGGGGTCGTCTTCCACCTTACGCTCGCGCTTCCAAATCTTAAGTTGCTCCGGCGTGAAATACTTTTCCACATTGTCGGAATCGGCAACCATGGTTCGGAACTTATAGATCTTAAACGGCCTGCCATATTTGCCCACGCGCGTCTGCGAATAGATGGGGCTGCTTTTCGTATCCACAGCCACTACCAAAGCCAGAACAAGCCCAGGTATAAAGCCGACAACAATCACCAGCGCGCTGAATGCAATGTCAAATATCCGCTTAACCAGGCGGTACCCCAGGGAACGATGATCCAACTCTTTGCACCTGGCAGCGAACTCCGCAGTACCAGGAGTCTGCTCTTCTCTGATACGACCATATGCACGAACAGGGGCCGCTTCACGTTCACTCGCGCCACGAACATAAGCAGCATCATCAGGATTCAGTGCCGCGACTTCACTGAAGCGGCCTTGCATGTTAATGACGTTGCTGGCTGCAACACGCTCTGCCGACGTTTTTTCCTCTACAGCCGTGGCGGTGTCGCTCATGCTGCCACCGCCTTTGCAGCACAGAGGCAGAGCGCACCAATGCACCCACCCTGTCCTGCGGTATGGCAGCAAGCAACGGATCGGATTGCAGAAGGCTGATTTTGTGCGTGGAAACCCCAGGCTCTTCCTTGGTCAGAAGAGCCCGTCAACAGTGAGAACATCATGTTGGATTGCCTTTCCTGCTTCTGCAAGAAAGGAGAAACGGCATTGGGTCCGGAATAGCCAGCTAACAACTTCGTATCATCGAAACTCTGTGCAATGGTATTCCGTTGCATCCCCATAAATTCGCCACCCGTTTCACATCTGCACGAAGCCGCAGGCATTGCCCGGGCTTCTCAATCCCCAAAATTAACAACCACTGAACCACTGTAAGCAGAATGCTTACCTAAATTTCCTGAATAATGTTATCGCAGATGAGGGCGAAGAAATTTACAAATCCTTGAAGGGCTAGTCACTTGCCCCGCATTGTAAAAACAAGTTATGTGGAGCTTACTAATACTTCCGCAATGCCTTACGGAAGTCTTCATAATGTTCTGGTTTGTGGGCATCGCTCACCAGTGCATCGCACAGCCCTTCCTTCATCAGACGCTTCGCGCACTTGGACACCTTGCTGAAGTGCCCCGCAAACAGATCCCCGGCGCTTACCTGCATGCGGCATCCCATGTCGGCAAACCGATACACCGTGTCCCAGTTCTCCCACACCGTGGAATACCGCTCCGGATGCGCGATGGTCACCTCCAGGCCGTACTTCGACTGCAGCTTGTAGATGGTCTGCTCCCAATCCGACGCCACTGCCCCGCCGGTGTCCCACTCAATCAGAATGCGGTTCGTGCCCGCCGTGGCAAACTCCGGCGCGTGCTCTATGCCCACGCGCATCAGGCGGTCGTAGAACACCTCGAAGCCCAGCACCAGCTCCACGCCCGTCGCATAGTCCTGCAGCTTCTGGAAATGCCGCTCTACCTTTTCCCGGTCGAAGTCGCTCCAACGCATATGCGGCGTGCAGATAATGCGCTCTATGCCGCTTTCCCGCGCCTGATCCAACATGGCCGTTGTCATGTCCCAGTTCGCGGACCCGTCGTCAACATCCCACAGAATATGGCAGTGCTCGTCTGTCAGCATGCTTGCTCCTTATGCCTTCACCGTGTACACGTAGCCGCGCCAGCCGATGCGCTTGCCCCTCTTCGCATGCTTGCCGCTGATGGCCTTCACACTCCGCGCGCCCGTGACCCGGTACTTCGTGCCGCCCGTGCTGAACGTGCTGCCCTTTGAAAGATGCTTGCGACAGCACTTTTCCCAGTTCGTGTTGGCATACTTCGCCCCGTACAGCGGGCTGGTGTGCTTGTCCGTGGTAATGAACTGCTTGTGCACCTGGCTCATGTACCAGTCGTTGCGCAGCAGGTACTTATGGCAGATGCTGTGCACCCAAAAATAGCGCCCGGTGTACGAATTATCCCAGGTAGGGTCCACGTTGTACCACGTGCCGCCGAACTTCACGCGCACCCACACGTGGAAGCTGCCCTTCTTGCTGTGATCCAGCGCCACGCAGGTTTTGAACCCGGCTTCCCGCAGCAGCACGCGCATGCCCAACGCATAGCTGAGGCAGTCGCCCTTCTTGTACACCAGGGTGCCAATAACGTATTTGTGCTTCAGGTTGCCGTCGTACACATAGTTCGAATGTTTGATAAGCCAGTCGTGCAGCAGATGGATACGCTGGGCGCTGGACATTTCCTTGGGCGCCCACTTCAGGGCCGCCTTGATGTTTTTCGCCATGCTGCGCCGCAGCTTGGTGATCTGCGTATCGGACAGGTAGCAGGTGTAGGTGATGCTCTTCGTGGTCTTTGGCGGGTTGCCGAACGTGTTCACCCAGAAGTAGCGTCCGTCGTAATGCACCTTGTCGTATACCGCGCAAATCTGCTTGTACGTAAGGTGCAGGTCCTTCACGTTCACCGAAATGGCTTTGGGCTGGTGCTTGTAGTTGTTGATGGCCTTCACGGAACGCTGGTACGCCACGTTCTGCGCGTGGGTCCACCCCGCATGCGCCTGCCCGGGCGTTGCTACAAGCGCGAACAGCGCGCATGCCAGCGCCGCGGCCAGCATGAGGGCGCAGGCCAGGGGCCGCAGGCGCGCGGGGGCGGCGAGAGCGAGGGAGGCGGGTGCGGCGGAGCCGGATGAGGGCACGGGCGCGCTCGTGAGCCCGTTGCTGCTGCGCTTGCGTGCCTTCGCGATAATCCCCATACGTTCCCCTCCCCCGGGTGCCGAATACTGCTTCTCATAATAACAGGGGGCGAAAGACGCATGCGCCCTTCGCCCCCTGCTTTCCGTTACGTGCCGGATAATGTTCGGACTAGAACTTCTTCACGGTCACGGTCTTGCCGGCGTTCTTCTTGGAGAAGTACTTGCCGGACTTGTACTTGGCCTTGCACACCTTCACGGTCTTGACCTTGGAGGACTTCAGGCTGTTCTTGACGCCCTTCTTGGTCAGGCTCTTGGCCTTCACGGTGACAGTCTTGACTTTGGAACCCTTGAAGGCCTTGGAACCAATGCCCACAACCTTGTAGTTCTTGTCGTAGATCCTCACCGTGTTCGGCACGGTTGCGCTCTTGCCCTTTACGGCGGTCTTCACATAGATGCAGGTAGAGGAGCTCTTCACCTTGTACTTGGCCTTGGAGGACTTGCTGCTGGCGGTCTTGGTGGTGCCGTTCACCGCACCGCGCACGGTCACGGCCGCCACGTCGGACGCCTCACGCTCGGTGGAGCGGACGGTAGTGGGCAGCATGGCCGTTGCCTTGATGGTGCTGACGCCGTTGGACAGGCCCTTCAACTTCACGGTTGCCTGGCCCTTGCTGTTCGTAACGGTGGTCTTGGAGGAGATCTTGGCCTCCACGTACTTGTGGCCGCCCGTGTTGGTCCACTTCCAGGTCACGGGAACGCCGGCGATGGGCTTGCCGGTCTTCTCGTTCACCAGCGTGAAGGTGTACGTGCCGTAGCCGCCCACCTTGATGGTCTGGCCGGCGGGCTGCAGCTGCGCCGCGGGCGATACCAGGTTCGATGCCTGCGCCTGCTGGCCGAAGCACAGCACCAGCGCGATAGCGGCAATCACGGACGCGGCAACTGCAAGCAGCCCCCGCGACGCATTCTTGGTCTGTTCCATAGGAATTCCCCTCTGCCTTTCTCCCAAATTCTGCCTTGTTGCATAACCGTGTTTGATTATACGTTCCGCCCCGCGGCGTTCCGCCGTCCCGATCGCTGGATTGCGACAGTCCGCGCACATCGTATACGGGCAGGCCGCAACATGCCTGATAGCAGGCCGCATACCGCGGGCGAACGGCTGTCCGCGCGGCGCCCGGCGTGCAGCGGGCGGTGGGCTGGCGGGCTGCCAGCGCCGCCCGTCTACTCGGCGGTCTGTGCCGCCGCTTCGCGTGCCTTCTGCGCCTCCGGGCTGTGTGCAGGCACGGACTTCTCCTCGTAGTAGTAGCCGTAATACCCGTACGAACCCGTGGAATCGGACGACTGGCAGTTCATGACCAGGCCCAGGATGTGGGCGCCGGCGCCGCGCAGCTGCTCGGCGGCCAGCTGGGCCTCCTTGCGCTTCGTTTCTCCTTCGCGAATCACCAGCAGCGTGCCGTCCACTTCGCGGCTGACCATCAGCGCATCCGCGTACACGCCCACGGGCGGCGTGTCCACCACCACGAAGTCGTATGCCTCGCGCGCTTCGCGGATCACCTTGCCGTACATCTGCGATGCCAGGATCTCCTCCGGATTCGGCAAACCCGCCTCGGCGTCCAGGAAATCCAGGTTCTTGTACGCCGTTGCCGTGGCGGCCTCTTCCAGCGACGCCTTCTTCGTCAGCACGGCGTGCAGGCCGTGCTCCGGATGCATGTTCAGCGCTGTGCCCAGCGAGCGGCGGCGCAGGTCGTTCTCCACAATCAGCGTGCGCTTGCCCTTGTTGCCCGCGGCAATGGCCAGCGCCAGCGACACCGTGGACTTGCCCTCGTTCGGCGCTGCGGACGTGACAGCCACGGATTTTATCTCCGTGTCGACGCTGGAGAACTCGATGTTCGCCAGCAGCGCGTTTGCGGCCTGGCGCAGCGCATCGCCGGCGGCAATCTGGGCCGTGGCGCGCTGGTTCTGCGCGCGCTTCTTCTTACCGAACATCAGCGGCGACCTTCCTTTCCCATCGGAAACCGGCCGATGACCGGCGCGTCCAGCAGCTGCGACGCTTCCTCGTCGTTGCGGATGGACGTGTTCATCATGTCCATGACCACCACGATGACAATGGCGGCGAACAGGCCCGCCAGGAACGCGACCAGCGTGTACAGCGTGCGGCTGGGACCGCTGGGCTGCGTGGGCGGCTGCGCCTCGCTGATGACGTTCACGGCCTTCACGTCCATGACGGATTTCGCCGTGTTGCCCAGGACCGTGGACAGCTTGTTCGCCACCACGGCGGCGCTGTCCGGATCCGTGCCGGTCACGTCCACCTTGATGACGCGCGTGGTGGTGGACGAAACGACCTTGATGTCGTAGTCGTCAAGGTCTTCCATGCCCAGCTTCTCGGCCGTGCGCTTCTGGATCTGGTCGTCCTGCGCCAGCTCCGCGAAGTCGTTCGCCAGCATCTGCGAAGCGTTCAGGTCGCCGTACGTGACGCCGTCCGACCCCGTTGCCTGGGAGTCGCCCTTCGTCAGCGCATAGATGCTGGTCTCGGCCGTGTATTCGTTCGGCAGGAAGCCCCAGCACACAATGGCGCACACGACGGCGCACACCACCGGCAGCCCGATGACCAGGCGCACGTGCTTGCGCAGCAGCCTCATTAGTTCGAATAGCGTCATCTCGCGATCGTTCGTCCTTTCGTTTCCGGAAAACGGATGGTCCCGTTAATCGATTTGCGTATAGAACGCGTCCAGCATGGCCTTCGTCACGCTGTCCTTGTTCAAGTGGTAATGCTCGTGCTCCACGCCGTTCGCATCCGCGGACACCGAGGTCTTGCCCTTCAGCTGCGTGATGTCCAGCTGCGCGTTCTGGCCGCTGGCGAAGCAGCTTGCCAGGTACGACACCTCGCTTGCGCCCAGGTTCGTGACCGTGCTGCCGGACACGCTGTTGAATATCTTCACCATACCCGAAGCGCCCTGCTTGCGTGCCTTCGCGGCGAATGCCTTCACGAACTGCACCTGGCGCGCCTGGCGGTCCAGCGCGGATTCGTATACGGACGTGTCGCGGTACTGCACGTAGCGGTACGCGGCGTCGCCGATCAGCAGCACCTTGTCGCCCTTCTTGTACGAAGCGCCCGGAATGTCCTGCAGCGCCGTCAGCTCCACGCCGCCCACGGCGTCGGCCGCATCCGAGAGCGCCTTCTCATCCAGCGACACGTAATACTTCACGGGCAGGCTGTAGAAGATGCGCGACACGGCCTTCGCGGTGTTCTCCGCGCACTTGCTTTCGGAATTCACGTCCACGGCGTACGACAACGTGAGGTTCATGTTCTTCGTGGCCACGAACTGGTTGTTCTGGTAGATGTCCACGGCAACGTACGAGTTGCGCGGGATCATGATGGCCTTCGCCTTCTTCGTCTGCGTGTCCATGGCAACCAGCACGATGGCGTCCGCGCAGTTCGAGTTCGCGCGCTGCGCGTATTCGCTTTCGTCGTCATGGCCGATGAACAGGCAGCTGACCACGTTCTCGTTGTACTTGTACGTGTGCCCCTTGTACGTGAGCGTGCTGCCCTGATCGGACTGCGTCACGTTACCGGGGGTGTCCTGCAGCTCCGCAGTATCCTGATGCAGGTTCGCATTGCCGCTGCTGGCAAGCACGGCGAACGCGATGGCCGCCGCCACGATGACTGCCACGATGACCGCCACCACGATAAGTGCGATGCGCTTGCCGCGCGACAGCTTGCGGAAGAAGCGCGAACGGCCGGAACTGCGGCGCTTCTTACGCGTGCGGATGGTCACGTTGTCCGCGTTCTCCGGATCCGGTGTGACGGTCACCTTCGTCACCTTGCTGTCACTTTGTTTTCGTGTCACCGGTTTTCACCCCGCAGACCAGATAGCGGCCGTCGCCGCCCGCATTGACGGAATTGCATGTGGAAAGCACCGCGAACGTGTCCTTCGCCGTGAGCTTGACGTTCTTGCGGACGTTCTGCGACACGGAATTCGGATGCATGATGTCGTGCTCGAATTGCTTCAGCTGCGATTTCTTGCTGAAGTCGTAGACGGAGAAGAGGTGCCGGTCGTCCGTGCGGTACGCGCTGACAATCTGGTACGTGTAGATATGGCCGGGCGTGTAGATATAGAACTCCGTGTGCTGCTTGAAGAAGTCCGCATCCTCGAAGTCGTGCAGCGACGTGAACATGGCGCCGCCGAACCCGTAATGGCCGTACAGCATGGTCACGGGGTCTTTGAACGTCTTCGTGTTGTACAGCTCGCTGAACACGGCGCCCGCATCGTCGGCATCGCCGTCGGAATTATGCGTGAGGTAATACGCATTGTTCTTCGGATGCTGGCACACGGCGTAGTTCACCTTCGTGCCGGGCACGGTGATCCAGGCGTACACATCCTTGTTCTTCTTTTTCAGGGACGCGAAATCAATGGGGTTCTCGGCAGAGCCGGAGCTTTCGGAAGATTCGGAAGAGACCTGCGACGGCATTGCGGGCGTAGACGTTTCGGACTGCGCCTGCTGGGCGCGCTGCACCGTCATCCCGTAGTTCACCAGGTAGGCAACGCCCAGCGCAGCACCGATAAGGCAGACGATCAGCACCACGATCAGCGCCGTGCGCCTCTTGGCGGGTTTCCCGCCGTTGCGTTCTGACATCTCCCTCCCCCAAGGATCAGCGAAAACGATGCGGGCGCCTTGACTGCGCCCGGTTCCTTACAAGACAAAGGCCGCGTTGGAAAACGTGGCCTTGAAAACAGAAAGGGGAAGGCGCCCCGAAGCGGCTCTTCCCCATCGCACTGCGAAGAAAGGCTACTTGCGCTTGCGCAGAGCAGCACCGGCTGCAGCAGCGCCGCCCGCGAAGGCGACGGTGGCGCCGGCAACGGGAATCAGGAACGCGCCCGTAGCAGGAGACGTCTGAGCGTCGTTGACGGTGGCGGCAGCGGCGTCGTTCGTTGCCGTTGCGCTGTTGTCGGCAGCAACGGTGGTGCCGTTGTCGGCAGAGCCGTTGTTCGTGGCCGTGACGGTGGTGCTGGTGGTCAGCTCCGGCGCATCGGCCGTGTCGCTGCCCGATGCGAACGCGGCACCGGCAGGAATGGAAAGCGCCAGGGCCATTGCCACGGCGGCAGCAGAAAACTTCTTCAGCATAGACAATCTCCTTCATTGGCAGGCCCCGTAAATGCACATAACGCGGGCTGCCTTTGAACCTCTTTACGAACCTCTTTACCTTGGTACGGTGGCAATAATAGCACGCTTCTGTTTCCGAAACGGGTTGTTTTCCGCGAATACCACTGTTGAGCCGGGAAGATAAGACATAAGCATCTGACTGTAAAATTACGTTCGGAAGCACCGAGAAGCAGATTGAAGCATTTGTCAAAAGCAGGTTGCAACGCCTGGAGGTAATTGGAGACCGATATTAGACGAACTATACTTCTCTCCAGAGCCAAAGAGAAAGGACTGCATCATGTGTTCGGGTATCAGATTCACCGACAAGCAGGGAAACATGTACTTCGGCCGCAACCTTGATTGGAGCTGCTCCTTCGGAGAGCGCGTGTGCATCACGCCCGGCGGCTATTCCCCCGTGTCGCATTTCGGCGCCATCGATCGCACGGAATATCCCCTGATCGGCATGGGCATCGTGGCCGACGGCACGCCGCTGTACTTCGACTGCGCGAGCAGCGAGGGCCTGGCCATTGCCGGCTTGAACTTCCCCGGCTTCGCGCAATACGAGGCCGCACCCGTAGCTGGCAAGATCAACGTTGCGGCCTACGAGTTCCCGCTGTGGGTGGCCGGGCTGCATAAGACCGTCGACGAGGTAGAGGCGGAGCTGCCGAACGTGGCCATTGTGGACAAGACCATCAACGACAACTTCCAGACGTCGCTGCTGCACTGGATCATCGGCGATGCCACCCGCTCCATTGTGGTGGAATACACGCCCGACGGCATGCACGTCTTCCACGACGATGTGGACGTGCTGGCGAACCAGCCGGGATTCGCCTGGCAGGCCGAGAACCTGCGCGGCTATCTGAACGTGACCAGCGATGTGCCGCCCACCCGCCAGTGGCGCACGGCGCAGTTGACGCCGTACGGATCGGGCGCGGGCATGCGCGGCATCCCGGGCGACTACTATTCCCCGTCGCGCTTCGTGCGCCTGGCCTACCTGAACGCGAACTACCCCGATAAGGATACGGAGACGGAGAACGTGGCGCGCCTGTTCCATTCGCTGGGCGGCGTGTCCATGGTGGAAGGCGCTGCGCGCATGACGGACGGCGACTTCGAGGTGACTGTGTTCACCGGCGGGTTCTCGTCGCGCACGAACACGTACTACTACTCCACATACGACAACCCCGCCATCAGGGCCGTTGCGATGGACGACTACGACCTGAAGGGCGGCAGCATCATCCAGGTAGAGGACCCCATCAGCGCCTAGCCTGTCGGCGTGTGTAAGGCGGCGGCGCGGCGAATGCTAGCGAGCATGAGCGCGCGGGCGTTGACGCGCGGGTACCGAGCGCTAGCGAGCGCGCAGGTGCGCGGTGGGTGACGCGCGGGTGCCGGACGGTTGCGAGCCGGCGCGCAGGCCGGACACGCGAGCCGAACGCAGATGCAAGAACGAAGGCGGCCTGTCCAGGGCATCGAGCCCGGGCAGGCCGCCTTCCGCTCTATTGCGGGCCCGTTTATTCCGATGCGCCAGGCAGGTTCGCAAACAGCCGATGCGCCGCTTCGCGATAGCGAGCTTCGGGATCTTCCTCTATCTGCGCCTGCGTGGCGCCGTCCGGCATGGTGGGGGCCACCAACGCAAGCCCCGCCTCGCGCAGCTGCTGCACATCCTGGTCGAGAGCCATGCTGCCCACCACGGCCAAGCACGGAACGCCGGCCTTCTTGCAGCGGGCGGCAACGCCCCCGACGGCCTTGCCGTGCAGCGTCTGGGAATCCAAGCGGCCCTCGCCCGTGATGCAATAGTCCGCACCCTTCAGCTTCTTCTTGAATCCGACCTGGTCGAGCACATAATCGATGCCAGACACCGGATCGGCGCCCAGCACGGATACCAGCGCGGCGCCCAAGCCGCCCGCCGCGCCGGCGCCGGGCAGGTTCGCGACGTCGATGCCCGAGGCCGCCTGCAGCGCCTGTGCGTAATTCTCCATGCCGGCCTCCAGGCGCTCCACCATGTCCGGGTCCGCGCCCTTCTGCGGGCCGAACGCGCGGGCCGCACCCTGCGGCCCCAACAGCGGGTTGTCCACATCGCACAGCGCGCGCAGGCGGCATTCCCGAATGCGCGGATCCAGACCGGACACGTCGATGCGCGCCACATCTTCCAGGTTGCCGCCGCACGCGGGCACTTCCCACATGCCGTTGTCCCAGAAGCGCACGCCCAGCGCCGCCAGCATGCCCATGCCGCCGTCCACCGTGGCCGTGCCGCCCAAGCCGACGGCGATGTCCCGCGCACCGGCATCCAGCGCCGCGCGGATAAGCTGACCCGTGCCGTACGTGCTTGCCTGCAGCGGATTGCGCTCGGCGGGCGGGACCAGGGGCAACCCGGAGGCAGAGGCGGCATCGAGGACAGCGCTTCCGTTCGGCAGCAGGCCGTAGCGCGCCTCCACGGAAAGCACCATCGGACCCTGCACGCGGGTGGACATCATGGTGCCGCCCGCTTGGGAGACGACGGCTTCCGCCGTGCCCTCGCCGCCGTCGGCAATCTGCACGGAACGGCATGCTGCCTGCGGAAACACCTTGCGCGCCTCTTCCGTGAGCAACTGCGCGATGCGCTTCGAGCTGAGCGTGCCCTTGAAAGAATCGGATGCGAAAAGGAACACCGGATGCGCGCCTTCGGCAGCGCCGCGGTGCGGATGAGGTGCGCTCTGCGCCCTTGCGTTCGCTTCCCTTGCCCCTGCCATCTGGATTCCTTTCCGTCCTGTCTATACCTGGAAATACTGTAACACCTCTGGGCCCGCCTGTGCCGAGGCGCAGCATCCGTTTGAGAGCTGCGTTAGCGCCGCAAGGGCGCGCCGGACACGCGCTTCCCGTCCGGGAAGCCGCCGTCCTCCAGGGACCGCCGGGCTACACGACCAGGTCCAATGCGCCCAAGCCGCAGAACTTGATGCACATGCCGCAGCCGATGCACGCATCGGGGTCCTTCAGGTACACGAAGCCGTCCGCATCGAATGCGAACACGCCCTGCTCGCATTCGCGCACGCAGCGCCCGCAATCCGCGCAGAGGTATTCGTCCTGCTTGATGAGCGCATGCTTCTGCTCGCGCTGGCCTTCCTGCCGGCTTTCCCGCTGGTCCATGTCCCCGTACGTTCGCATTGCTACCTGTCCGTCTCGCTTTCCTCCGCGGCGCCGTCTGAGCGCGCCGGCGCCTCCGTGGTGCGGATGATGCCGCCGCCCAGCACGGCGTCGCCGCGGTAGATGACGGCCGACTGCCCCGGCGCCACGGCGTACTCGGGCTGCGGGAATTCCAGGCGCACGCGGCCGTCCGGCAACGGGCGCACGCGGCACGGGCGCGCCTGCTGGCGGTAGCGCAGCTTCGCCTGCGCCGGGAACGCGCCCGCCTCGGCCAACTCGCACGTATCGGCCGCCTCGCCTGCATCGGCCGCCTCGGCCAACAGCTGCGCGGGGTCGGCGATCCAATTCCATTCGTCCGCTATCAGCGACGCGCATGCCAGCGACGCACGGTCTCCAACCACCACGCGGTTCGCGGCCATGTCCTTGCCGCACACGTACACCGGGTGACCGGCCGCGATGCCGAGGCCCTTGCGCTGGCCGATGGTGTAGCGCACGGCCCCCGTATGCCTGCCCAGCACGGCGCCGCGCTCATCCACGATGTCGCCCTCCGCGAACGGCGCGCCCGAACGACGCTCCAGGAAGCCCGCGTAGTCGCCGTCCGGCACGAAGCAGATGTCCTGGCTTTCCCGCTTCGTTGCCGTCTGCAGGCCCGCCTGGGCGGCGATCCTGCGCACGTCCTCCTTCGTCATGCCGCCCAGCGGCAGCAGCGTATGCGCCAGCTGATGCTGCGTGAGCGAGTACAGCACGTAGCTCTGGTCCTTCTTCGCGTCCACGCCCTTCAGCAGGCCGTAGCGCCCCGCGCCCGGCACGCCGCCGGCCCCGACACCGCCCGGCACGCCGTCCGGCCATTCGCCCGGCGCCGCAACGCGCGCGTAATGGCCCGTGGCGATGTAGTCGCAGCCCAGGTCGAGCGCCCGTTCCAGCAGATGGTCGAACTTCATGTAGCGGTTGCAGTCGATGCACGGATTCGGCGTGATGCCCGCCATATACGCGGCGGAGAAGCGGTCGATGACCTCGCTCGCGAACTCCTCCTCGTAGTTGAACACGTAATGGCGCATGCCCAGCTGATGGGCCACCACGGCTGCCTCGTGGATGTCGTCCAAGCTGCAGCACGTCTTCGCGTTCGCCCCCACCGTGGGGTTGTCGTAGAGCTTCATGGTGGCGCCGATGCACTCGTAGCCCTGCTGCTGCAGCAGGTACGCCGTGACGCTGGAATCCACGCCGCCGCTCATGGCCACCAGCACGCGGCCCTTCGCCGTCTTCGGGGTGTTCGCGCTGCTCACGGGCTTCGGCGCAGCCGCGGTTTCCCGCACATTCGCACCGTTCGCAGCCGTCGCGCCCTGCACGTTCGCGTCCGTCATCGCGCCCTCCGTTCGCGCAGGCGCGACACGATGCGCTCAAGCGCCGCCAGCGTCTCGTCTATCTCCTGCGCCGTGTTGTCCGTTCCCAGCGAGAAGCGGATGGCCCCGCGCGCCCATTCCCCGGGCACGCGCATGGCCTGCAGCACATGGCTGGACTCCACGGCGCCCGCGGAACACGCGGAACCCGCCGACGCGCAGATGCCCGCCTGGTCCAGCAGCACCAGCAGCGTCTCGCGGTCCAGGTCCTTGAAGCATGCGCAGGCGATGCCCGGCGCCATGCGCTGCGGATCGTCCGACCCCAGCACGCGCACGTCGCCCAGCGCCGAGAGGCCGCCTGCCAGCCGCGTCCGCAGCGCCCGCATGCGGGCGGCATTCTGCGCGCAACATTCCTGCGCCTGCTGCAGCGCCACGGACATGCCCACGATGCCCGGCACGTTCAGCGTGCCGGCACGGTGCCCGCGCTCCTGTTCGCCGCCCACCAGCAGCGATGCCGGCTCCAGGCTGTCGCGCACCACCAGCGCACCGACACCCTTCGGACCGTGGAACTTGTGCGCGGAAAGGCTGATCAGGTCCGCATCCAGCGCCCGGCAGTCCAGCGGCAGCGCGCCCGCCGCCTGTACTGCATCCGTATGGAACAGGATGCCGCGCTCGCGGCACAAACGCGCCGCTTCCGCGACGGGCTGCACGCTGCCGACCTCGTTGTTCACCCACATCAAGCTGACCAGGCACGTATCCGGCCGGATGGCCGCTTCCAGGCTTTCCGCGGACACAACGCCCTCCGCATTGGGCGACACGAGCGTGACGGCGAACCCATGCGCCTGCAGCTGCTCCAGCATGCGCAGCACGGCAGGATGCTCGATGGCCGAGCTCACAATGTGGCGCTTGCCGGCCTGTGCTCCCCGCACGGCGCCGGTGAGCAGCGCCTGGTTGTCCGATTCCGTGCCACCGGACGTGAATTCCACCTGACGCGAAGCGCAATTCAGCGCCTTCGCCATGCGCGCCCGCGCCTGCGTGACGGCCCAGTCCGCCTGGCTTCCCGCCTCGTGCACGCTGTTCGGATTGCCGAACGTCTGCGTGAAATATGGCAGCATGGCATCCAGTACCGAACGGCTCACAGCCGTGGTGGCGGCATTATCCAGGTAGATCACCGGTTGTCTCGTCCTTTACAGCAGTGGTTTTCGCAGGCCGCACGCGCGCCTTCTGCACGCGCTCCGCAGTCTGCCCGTTCTTCGTCCTAGAAAGTATAGCGGCACGCCCGTGCGGTCGCGCGGCGCTCCATAGTAAAAAGAAGGGCCCCGAGGGACCCTTCCCATGAAAGCGGCGCATACCGGCACGCCCCTTGTTCTCGAACGGCCGCCCGAAGGCAATCCCGCATGCCTGCCGGCGCCGCCGGCAAACAGCCCGTTCGGATGCTACTGCTTGTTGCGCTTCGTGTCCCAGTCGATGTAGCACACATGCGTCTCCAGGAATTCCTCCAGACCATGCTCGCCATCGTCTCCTCCCAGACCGGACTGGCGGACGCCGGCATGGAAGCCCTGGAAGGCCTCGAAGTGCTCGCGATTGATGTACGTCTCGCCGAACTTGATCTCGTTCAGTGCGCGCATTGCGGTGTCGTAATCCGTAGTGTAGATGGACGACGTCAGGCCGTAATCGCAGTCGTTCGCCTTCTCGATGGCCTCATCCAGCGTCTTGAAGGACGTGATGGGCAGCACCGGGCCGAAGATCTCCTCCTTCATGATGCGCATGTCATGCGTGCATCCGGAGATGACCGTGGGCTCGTAGAAGAAGCCCTTGCCATCCACGGTGGTCTTGTGGCCGCCGCATTCGATCTTGCCGCCCTCGGCGATGGCGGACTGCACGAGTTCGTCCACGTGCTCCTGCTGCGCCTTGTTCACCATGGGGCCCATGTCGAAGTCGCCGGCCAGCGCGGGGCCGTACGTGACGGCCTTCATCTTGTCCGTGATCCTCTTCACGAACTCGTCGTACACGCCCTCCTGCACGTACACGCGCTCGGCGCAGTTGCAGGCCTGGCCGGTGTTGATGATACGGCTGGGCAGGACATGCTCGACGGTGGCGTCCATGTCGCAGTCGTTCATGATGATGACGGGGGCCTTGCCGCCCAGCTCCAGCGACACCTTCGTGATGTTCTGGGCTGCGTTCGCCATGATCTTCTTGCCCACTTCCGTGGAGCCGGTCATAGAGATCATCGCCACCTTCTTGTTCGCGCACAGCGCGTCGCCCGTGACGCCGCCGGGGCCCGTGATGACGTTGATGACGCCCTTCGGCAGGCTGGATTCCGCAACTACCTTCGCGAACTCGTATGCGCCGTTCGGGCAATCGGAGGACGCCTTCAGCACCACGGTGTTGCCGGTGACCAGCGCGGGCGCAACCTTGCGGCCAATCAGGAACAGCGGGAAGTTCCACGGCATGATGCCGGCGCAGACGCCCAGGGGCATCTTGTACATGAGGATGTTCTCGTTCGGGCGGTCGGACGTGATAATCTCGCCCTTGATGTGACGGGCCTGCGCGGCGAAGTACTGGATATAGCCAGGCAGCCAGCCGGCCTCGTCCATGGACTGGGCAAGCGGCTTGCCCATTTCCTCGGAGTTCGTGCGGGCGAACAGCTCCTGCTTCTCCTGGATCTTGCGCGCGATTTCCATCAGGTAGTTGGCGCGCTCGATGGCCGGCACCTTCTCCCAGGACTTCTGTGCTTCGTATGCGGCGTCCACAGCGGCGTCGACATCGGCCTGCGTTGCCATGGGGAATTCGGAGATGACTTCCTCCGTTGCAGGGTTGATGTTCTGCCTCATCTCGCGGCCCGCGTTGTCGAGGAACTCGCCGTTGATGAAGAGTTGGGTTTGCTTCATGGATATCCTCCTAAACTCGGTACAGAACGCACCCATCCGCCGTTGCAGAAGCGCACGTGGCAGATGATGCCCGCTTCTCGAACGCTGCCCGAATCATCAAAGGGCACCGCCCCTTCAAAACGTAACTACAACGATACCAGTTCGGGCATTTGCTTTCATGGTTAAAGCCGAAGTGTTATCCGTTTTCAACGGACGGATAACGGTGTAATGACACGGCCCGAACATACGGCGCGGAAGGCGATTGCCAGGGGAAAGGTGCAGCGCGCCAGCCGGGCGCGCACGGCCGAGCGGCAGTCAGGCAGCGGCAGACGGCGGGCGTGTCGCCTCATGCAGGCGCGCGAGCGGCTTACTGACGCACGTGCAGGTGGCGGGCGTGTTGCCGCCTGCAGGCGCGCGGGCGGCTTGCAGATGCGCGCGGCAGACGGCGGGCGAATTCGCGCCGTCCGTTGCAGCGGCAACAGACGGCGGCGCGCACATGCGCTACCGTGATGCACGACGGAGGGAAATGCTGCGCAGGCGGCGAAGGATCGGGAAGGCGCCCATGGCACGGAACGTTCGGCAACAGCAGGCGAAGCGGGCGCGCGACATGCGCACGGTATCGCAGATGATCGCGCTGTACTGCGCCGGCCACCACGACCGCGGCGCACGCACGGAGACCGCCTTCTGCGGCGAACGCGTGTGCCCGGCGTGCGCGCAGCTGGATGCCTACGCCCACCTGCGCACGGAGAGGTGCCCGTTCATGGAGACGAAGGTGTCGTGCGACCGCTGCAGCGTGCACTGCTACACGCCGCAGCAGCTGGAGCAGATCCGCACCGTCATGCGCTACGCCGGCCCGCGCATGATGTTCCACCACCCCGTTGCCGCCGTTCGCCATCTTGCGGGCATATAGCGAGCAAGCGCCGCCCTCCAGCTGGAAGGGCGGCGCTTTCCATTGCTCTCTCAGGCAGCGGGCTGCAGCCTAGTCCGGCAGCTCGAAGCTGGATTCCGGCTTCGGCTTCGGCTTCGCCGTGCGGACGGAGATCTCCTTCTTCACGCTGACGCGGCCGTTCTTCGGCACGGATTCCGTCACGAACGCGCTGCCGCCGATGACGGACCCCTCGCCGATGACCGTCTCGCCGCCCAGCACGCTGGCGTTCGAGTAGATGGTCACGTTGTCCTCGATGGTGGGATGGCGCTTCACGCCGCGCAGCGCCTGGCCCTTGCGCGTGGACAGCGCGCCCAGCGTGACGCCCTGGTACAGCTTCACGTGGTTGCCGATCTTCGTGGTCTCGCCAATGACGATGCCCGTGCCGTGGTCCATGAAGAAGTACTCGCCGATCTCGGCGCCGGGGTTGATGTCGATGCCCGTGCCGCTATGCGCGTATTCCGACATGATGCGCGGGATCATGGGCACCTCCATGACGTACAGCTCGTGCGCGATGCGGTACACGGACACGGCGAAGAACCCGGGATACGAGAAGATGATGTCTTCCTTGCTCAGCGCCGCCGGGTCTCCGTCGAACGCGGCCTGCACGTCCTTCAGCAGCAGGTCCTGGATGTGCGGCAGCTTCTCCAGGAACGCCACGCAGATGGTGTCGGCCTGGCGGGCGATCTCTTCTGCCGACAGCGTGTCCTTGTGGCTGAACGTCAGCGCGGCCATGAGCTGCTGATGCAGCGTGACGTCGATGTGCCCCAGCATGTCGCCGATGAAGTATTCCGGGCGCGTGCCGTTCGGCACCTCCTGGCCGAAATAGCCGGGGAACATCAGGCGGCGAATATCCTGCAGGATATCGATAACCGCCTTGCGGCTGGGGAAGCATTCGTCGGGATTCGTGAAGAATATCTCTTCGGCCTGGTAGTTGCCGGCGATCTCCTTCACCACACGGTCAAGATAGTCCTTGTACATACTGTCTCCTTGCGCTCTGCCGCCCGGAAAGGATGGTATGATGCGGGAAGCGAGGCGTGACGCCGTCCTGCACCGCTCCCTTTTCGCCAGACGGTGCTACGTTTTGGCTAAATCCTAGTAAATTAATATGTTTTGTCAAGCAGATAGCCGCCCCCAACATGTGCGCCGACGGTCCGCCCGCTCAAGCAGCATGCGGCATTCTCCCTGATCGCGCACTGGATTCACGGCCGAATCCGCTATCGGCCAACCCGATGGCGGCAATACCCGCGCACCGCTTCGCATGCGTCATACTGTCTGAAAACACGCTTGCAGGACGCCGTCCCGAGCGCCGATCCCGGGAACCGTTTGGAAGGAACCGCCCATGGATACCACTCAACAGCAGAAATACGAGGCATTGCTGGATGCGCTGCGCGCCTATAAGAGCGTGGGCGTCGCGTTCTCGGGCGGCGTGGATTCCACGCTGCTGCTGTACGCCGCGCACGAGGCCCTGGGCAATGGGGCCGTGGCGCTGACGGCCGTGTCCCCCACGTTCCCGGAGCGCGAGCGCAACGAGGCCGCCGCCTTCTGCGCGGACCGCGGCATCCGCCAGATCGCATTCGCATCGAACGAGCTGGACCTGCCCGAGTTCCGCCATAACCCCGAGAACCGCTGCTACCTGTGCAAGTCGAACCTGATGGGAAAGGCGCTGGGCATCGCGCGCGATGAGGGCCTGGACGCGCTCGTGGAGGGCTCGAACGTGGATGACCTGTCCGACTACCGCCCCGGCGCGCAGGCCATTGCAGAGCTGCACATTGCCAGCCCGCTGCGCGAGGCGGGGCTGACGAAGCAGGATATCCGCGACATCTCGCATGAGCTGGGGCTTCCCACGTGGGACAAGCCGTCGTTCGCCTGCCTGTCGTCGCGCTTCGCGTACGGCGACCTGATCGACACGGCCACGCTTGCCATGATCGACGCCGCCGAGCAGTTCATCATGGACCGCGGGTTCCCGCAGGTCCGCGTGCGCGTGCATTCGCTGGGCCGCGACCGCGACCTGGCGCGAATCGAGATTCCGCCCGCGGACTTCGCTCGCTTCTTCACGGGCGACAACGCCGCCGAAACGGAGGCGGCGCTGCGCGAGCTGGGCTTCCTGTACGTGACGTTCGACCTGGGCGGATACCAGACGGGCAAGATGAACCGCACGCTGTCGGACGAGACGCGCGCGCAGGCGGGCGGCGCAGCGCGCTAACGGCGGGCAGGGCGGCACCCGCCGGCGCCTGCACGCGGGTCGCAACCCGCGCCCGCGGACGGCCCGCGACCCGCGACCCGCGACCAGCCCGCAGCGCCTACTGCGCGATGAGCGCCAACCGGCGCGCCATCTCCCGCACCGTGCTGCGCGGGCAGGCGATGTTCAGGCGCACAAACCCTTCGCCCTCTTCGCCGAACATGCTGCCGAAGTCCACCCACAGCTTCGCCTTCTGCTCCACGGCCTGCTGCAGCTGCCCGTCCGTCAATCCCAGTGCGCGGCAGTCGACCCACACCAGGTACGTGCTCTGCGGCTCCACGACGCGCAGCTGCGGCGCGTGCTGCGCCAGGTACGCGTCAAGCTCCGCATGGTTGCCCTCCAGGTAGTCCTTCAGCTGCGCCAGCCAGTCCGCTCCATGCTCGTAGCATGCCTGAGCCGCCGTCAATCCCAGCGTATTCGCAGATGAGAGACCCAACGCCTGATACGCGTCCTTGTAGCGGTGCCGCAGGTCCGCATTCGGGATGAAGATGTTCGAAACCTGCAGGCCCGCCAGGTTGAACGTCTTGCTGGGCGCCGTGGACACGATGCAGTTGTCCGCGAACCGCGGGTCGAGCGACGCGAACACCGTATGCGTGAAGCCCGGGCGCGCGAAATCCGCATGGATCTCGTCGGATGCCACGAGCACGCCATGGTCCAGGCAGATCCGCCCCAGGCGGCGCAGCTCGTCGGCCGTCCACACGCGGCCGACCGGGTTGTGCGGGTTGCACAGCAGGAACATCTTCGGCTTCTCGCGCTCCACCACCTGCTCGAACGCCTCGAAGTCGATGCGGTAGCCGCCGTCCCCGTACACCAGCGGCGCCTGCGCCAGGCGCCGGCCGCCGGCCTCTTCGATGATGGATTTGAACGGATAGTACACCGGCGGCTGGATGAGCACGGCATCGCCGGGCTGAGTGAACGTGCGCACGGCCAGCGACAGCGCGAACACCACGCCCGGCGTGGTCACGAGCCACGGGCGCTCCACGTGCCAGTTGTAGCGGTCCGCGAACCATGCGCGCACGGCCTCGAAATAGCCGTCCGGCAGCAGACCGTATCCGAATATCCCCTGGTCCGCGCGCTGCTTGACGGCATCGATGGCCGGCTGCGGCATGCGGAAGTCCATGTCCGCCACCCATACGGGCAGCAGGTCGCCCGGCTTGCCCATCAGCGGGCCGGCATCGTATTTCATGCTGGCCGTATGGCGGCGGTCTATCACTTCGTCGAAATCGTATTTCATGGATGCTCCTTCGTTCTGTTCGCCCCGATTGTAGCGGACGTGCGCAGGATCCGTGGCGCGCAAAGCGCGCCGCCAGCATCCGAAACCCGCCGCGATTGGCATCTGACATGCACAAACGTCCTGTTACCGCTTGCAACGATATGCCGGTATCAGATATTCGCATGATATTCCTAGTAAGTTGGTAGGTTACTATGGAGTGAGCGAGAAGAGGCGCACCCGCCCATACGAGTCCGCCCCGCAACATGACGTAAGACCCGATAAGGAGGCAGCGCATGCAGCTGCAGCATTTGGAATACGCGTTGAAGGTGGAGGAATGCGGATCCATCAGCACGGCCGCAGCAGAGCTGTACCTTTCGCAGCCCCGCCTGTCCGAGATCATCCGCAACCTTGAATCCGAACTGGGCATCCGCATATTCAACCGCTCGCCGCGCGGCGTGTCCGTGACGCCGGACGGCGCGGAGTTCCTGGGCTACGCGCGCCAGATCACGGACCAGGCGGCCCTGCTGGAGCGGCGCTACCACGGCAATTCCGCCGAGCATCGCGAGCGCCTGTCCATCACGCTGCAGCATTACGCATTCGCCACGCAGCGCTTCATCACGCTGCTGGAGGGCCTGGCCGACCAGTCGTTCGACCTGGCGCTGAAGGAAACGCGGACGGGCGAGGTCATCTCGGACGTGCACACGGGCAAAAGCGACCTGGGCATTCTGTACCTGAGCGACTCGAACAAGCACGTGCTGGGCAACACGCTTGCCGCCGCGAACCTGCACTTCACGCCGCTGTTCGACACGGCGGCCCACGTGGTGCTGCGCAAGGGCCATCCGCTGGCCGGCCGCGACGTCATCGAGTTGTCCGACCTGGAGCAATACACGCGCCTGGCGTTCGATCAGGACGAAGGCAACTCGTTCTTCTTCTTCGAGGAGCCGTACGCCGAGCAGCTGGCCCGCCAGCGCGTGACCGTGTCCGACCGCTCCACGCTCACGGAGCTGCTGCTGGCCACGAACGGCTACAACATCGCCACCGGCGTGCTGGTCAGCGACCTGCAAAGCGACCTGGTCAGCATTCCCATAAAGGACGGCGAAACGATGCAGGTGGGCTATCTGACGCGCAAGGACGGCCTGCTGAGCGAATTGGCGCTGCGCTACATCGGCCTGCTGAAGGGGTACTCGCGGCAGTAGCGGGATGAGGGCGCGTGCGATAGCGGCCGCCGCACCCGGGCACGCTTCCCCGCCGCCTGCCGCGCGCTGTGCGTCAGGCCGACCGGTTGCAACTGCCGGACGCGGCCGCAGCCGGCTAGGCGCCGCGCGGGATGTTGCCGGCGCCGTTGCGCGGCACGCATTCCGGGCAGAACACCTGGCCGTTCCCCACGCCGTCGGCCGCCGGCACGTGCGCCATGAGCGACCGGTGGAACCAGCGGCGGCAATCCGAGCACCACAGGTACTGGAAGTCGCGCTTGTTCGGCGACGTGAACCACCCGTAGATGAAGTCCGACATCTTCGCCTCGTCCACCAGCTGGGCGCCGTCCGACTTCCGCACCAGCGCGGGATCCAGCGGGAACAGCCGGTAGATCAGCTGCTCGGATATGCACAGGTCAACGGCTGCCTTGCGCACGCTGCGGCGGTTCGGCGCCTGAGCCTCGTCGCGCCGCAGGCGGTCGAACTCCGCGCTGCCGGGCCACATGACGGCCCAATCGCCGAACATGAACAGCACCTTGCCGTCGCGCTTGTCCGTGTGCCAGTGGCCGCAATACCACTGCTTGTAGTCCAGGCGATCCTCCACGGCATCCAGCCACAGCTCCGTGCTGATGTCCACGTTCGCCTGGTTGATATCGGGCGACATCATCTCCGTGGGACGGTGCTTGTACGGGCACGTGTGCGTCAGCATGACGTCCACCTGCCAGTCCAGGCTGTCCAGCCGCGCCTCCACCTTCGCCTTCACCGCGTCGTCCGGCTGCTCGTCGGGATACCAGATCATGTGCTCGCGCTTGCGCCGCGGCGCATCGATGCTGTAGGCGCCGCCGCACACCAGCGCCTTCGTGCCGTCGAAGTCGTACACCTCGCCGTCTTCCGCGAAGCGGATGTTCGGATACGCGTCCTCTACGTACGTGACGCCGCCGTGCCAGATCTCGCGGCGGTAGCAGTCCAGGCGGTACGGGCGCATGTCATGGTTGCCGTGCAGGCAGAACACCGTGCATGCAAGCGGCGCCAGCAAATCGCGGATGCCCTGGTCGTGAGCCGTATCCCGTCCCTCGTAATTGATGCTCGCATCGCCCAGCACGATGATCGTGTCGTCCGCCGTCAGGCCGTTCGCCCGGGCGAACCGGACAACGCGCTCGAAGCTGCCGTGGGTGTCCCCCGTCAGGTACGTGGTCACTGCTCGCGCTCCTTCCACACTGCCGTGAAGGGCCCGCGGGAACGGCATGCCGTCCCGTGCGCCCGATTCGTTCAAGACCCCTCATTCTAGTGGAACGCAGGCGAACGGAATTCCCGCCTGCAGGGATTTCGCATGCCTGCATCCGAGCCCTTTCGCAATCCTTGCTGAAAACGTACACGTGCGCGACAATATCCGCTAACGAGACGTTTGGAAGGACACCCATGCCCGAACCGAAATTCAACCTGGTCGTCGATTCAAGCTGCGACCTGTACCCGCAGGACATAGACGAGCCCGGCATCACGCTGCTGTCTCTGACGTACAACGACGGCGTCACGGACCGCAAGGACGACCTGTTCCAAAGCATGAGCGCGCACGATTTCTACGAGTCCATGCGCCATGGCGTGACGTACACTACCTCTATGGTGAACCAGGAAACGGCCCGCAAGGCCTTCGAGAAGCTGGCCGAACAGGGAACGCCCACGCTGTCCGTAAGCTTTTCCAGCGGCATCTCGGGCACGTACGAGTCGTGTGCGAACGCCGCCCGCGCCGTGCGGCAGGAACACCCGGATTTCGAGCTATACACCGTGGATGCGCTTGTGGGGTGCACGCCGCTCGGCGTGCTGATCAAGGCGCTGCTGAAGATTCGCCGCGAAGGCGCCACGGCGAAGGAGGCCTACGACTGGATCGAATCCGCGAAATGGCGCGTGCAGACGCTGTTCATGGTCGAGGACCTGGATGCGCTGCACCGCGGCGGGCGGCTTCCGGCATCCGTGGCCGTTGCCGGCACGAAACTGGATGTGAAGCCCATGCTGTCGTTCGACCTGGAAGGCAAGCTGACCGTGGTAGGCATTGCGCGCGGCCGCAAGAAGGGCCTCCGCCAGCTGGCGGAGTTCTACCTGAAGAACCGCGACCCTGGCCCCATGGGCAGTTGGGCGCTCGTGGGCAATGCGGACTGCCCGGAAGACGTGGAGCGCATAGAGAAGCTGATACGCAAGGATCCTGCCGGCAAGGACTCGCAGATCATCCCCGAGAACATCGGCGCCGTCATCGGATCTCACGTGGGACCGGGCATGATTTCGTGCTGTTTCTTCGGGCCGGACCGCCGCGAGACGCGCACGTTCGCCCAGCGCGTTGCCGGCGTACTGAAGCGCTAGACTGGCAGTTACCGGGCGATACCCGCAACACCCCGCCCCGCCGCAGCCGGTATACGCCCTGCGCCTTTAGTTTTTTCGCGAAGGGCCGCCGACGCACTGCCGAGCAGATATGATGTAAGTCAGCACAAACAATTGCGGTACGCCGCCGTTGGCCGCGAAAGCGGACGGCCGATACCGCGTATGATAGGAAAGAGACGCATATGTACGACGATTTACCCGTTCCCGAGCGCAACGAAGCATGCTGGTGCGGCAGCGGCCGCAAGTACAAGAAATGCCACTGGCACAACGACCAGATCATGGAGGAAATGTACGACCAAGGCTACGAAATGCCCACGCGCGACCTGCTGAAATCCGCGAAGGACATCGAAGGCATCAAGGCCAGCGCCGCTATCAACATCGGTGTGCTGGACTACGTGGCCGAGCATATCGGCCCCGGCATCACTACAGAGCAGATCGACAAATGGGTGTACGACTACACCGTGGAACACGGGGGCATTCCCGCCGATCTTAACTACGAGGGCTTCCCGAAAAGCGTCTGCACCTCTATCAACGACGTGGTGTGCCATGGCATCCCCAGCGAAGACGATGTGCTGAAAGAAGGCGACATCGTGAACGTGGACTGCTCCACCATCCTGGACGGGTACTTCTCCGACAGCTCGCGCATGTTCTGCATTGGGAAGGTCTCCGAAGAGCGCCAGCGCCTGGTTGACGTGACGCGCGAGGCGATGCTCGCCGGTTTGGCGCAGGTGCGGCCCTGGGCGCAGCTGGGCAACGTCGGCGCTGCCGTGAAGGCCTACGCCGAGAAGAACGGTTTTACGGTGGTGCGCGAGTTCGGCGGCCACGGCTGCGGCAAGGAATTCCACGAGGATCCGTTCGTGAGCCATGTCAGCGAGCCCGAAACGGGAATGGTGCTGGTCCCGGGCATGACGTTCACCATCGAGCCCATGATCAACGCCGGCAAGCAGGAGATCGACCTGTCCGACCCGAACGGGTGGACCGTCCGCACCGCCGACGGCTCCGATACCGCCCAATGGGAGATCCAGGTGCTCGTAACGGAAGACGGCTACGAGATCCTATCGCACTGACGCTGTCGCTGTATTCGACCGCATTCGCCGATGCGCCGACCAGGAAGGAAGCCTGCTATGGAAACGATACCGGTCCGCATTCGCGCGCTGCTTCCCGACAGCCTGAGCCGGCGCATCGTGGCCGCCTGCACCCGTGCGCAGGCGGCCTTCGGCTTTGACGACAGCCTGCTGCGCGTTCCCCTGCCCATTACCTTGAAGGAGCCGTATCGAATCGACGATTACGACTTCTCGCTGCGTGCACTGCGTGACTTTTTCGCCGGACACGGCGGATTCGCCGCCATGACCGGAAAGCTTACGATCCTTGACGGCATGCTATGGCTTGAGGTGTCGCCCGAGCCGTCGCTTTCCCGGGTGCACCGCAATATCGACACCATCCTACATTCGCGCTTCGACGTACCCGAAGCCGCCTACGACCGTGATTTCCGCCCGCACATCACACTGTTCCGGAACGAAGACGAGGAGAGTCTGCGGACGGTTGCCCGCCGCCTGGAAGGGCGTTTCGATCGCGAGCTATTCGGCGTGGAGCGCATTCTGGTGGAAAGCCCGGATCGGCCGGACGCGGTAATCGAGCTGGCATAGGGCGCCGTACACGTACGCGAACGAGCAGCATTCGCGCGTTAAGCGTACTTCGCATACATGGCGCGCGCTGTTGCCGGTTCGGAAATACCCAGGCGGTAGTACACGCCCACCTGCACGGAGCCGCTGCAGCTATAGAAGTTCACCAGCGACTTGCCCTTCAGCTTCGATGCCTGCGCCTTCGTCATCAGGCCCCATTTCACATAGTACTGGTAGTCTTTCTTCGTGATGCTGTATACCTTCTGGCCGCCGCCTACCTGGGCTTTCAACGTGGATGTTTTCTTGTAGCCAGAACGCACGGCATACACGGCGTTGATGATCTTCTTTTCGGAGAGCTTCGCAGAATAGCCTCCCAGGTTGGAGAACGCCTTCTTAAAAATCTTGTATGCACCGTACGAGCCATGCTGCACGGCGGTGGAGAATAGCACGTTGCGCAATGCGGTGGAATAGCGGCTCATCTTGAACCCCTTCACATTGCCCTGCAGGTAGTTCACGGCAGGCGTGTAGCTGAGCTGCTTCACGAACAGGTACTGCTGGCGGAAGAAGCCCGAGCGGTACTTCGATGCCAGCGATTTCCATTCCTTATCGAAATGCTTGCCGCATGCACCGGCATCGTCTTTCTTGCTGCTATTCTTCTTGTTCGCATCCTTCTTGTAGGCTGCAAGCAGCTTGGTGCCATACGCCTTAACCGTCTTACTGCTTCTCGCCTTCATCCACGCGGCGAAGGAATGCGCATTTTCCGCCGTCATCTGCCAGGCCCCGTATGCCGCCCCGGGCACGACGCATGACGGGTCGCTCCCCGATTCGTACTGCGCGCTGATACGGCCATACGGGTCGACGCTTTTCGCCTGCGCCAGACCGGGCGCAGCACAGGAAAGGACAAGGGCCGCGAAGAGCGCCAGACAAGCGGCGGCGCATATGCTCTGGAGGTGACGGGATGGAGATGGAAGACGATCGGCGGATTCGAAAGCGGTTCTCAAGGAATCAACCTCCCGGATCGGTTGGAATCTTCTAAACATTCTATCAAATATGGCTGATAGGGTGCCAACGGCCCGGCCGGCGGAGGCATTCCGAAGCGCCTGCGGAAGGACAGCCGCCATTGTTGCAACACCCCTCCCCCGCCCGACCGCTGCGCTCCCGAATGGCGCAGGCAAGGTAGCCCAAGGCGGCATGTCCGCGCATTGCCATTCGCATAATGCCAGGTGGGAGGCCATGGCCGGAGAGTCGACCCCGAAATGCTTGCCTCCCTGCGGGCACATGGATAACGTGTGCTGCGGCGAGATATCCGGATACGCCGACATAAACCAGGGAGAGACGAACAGAGGAAGACCAATGGAAGGCAAGAAGAACTTCGGAAAGTACTTGAAAGACAAGCGCACGTCACTCGGCCTGTCCCAGCGCGAGCTAGGCGTCGAGCTGGGCGTGACGGTATCCGCGGTCAGCAAGTGGGAACGGGGCGTTTCGTATCCGGACATCACGATGATCGAGCCCATCTGCCGCGCGATAGGCGTCAGCGAGCACGAGCTCATCACGGCAAGCGACGACTGGCGGCAGCGTCAGATTGAACGCGACGCCACCGCCCACCGTCGCGGGCGGCGCGCCTGGCTTCTGGGCGTGGCGGCGCTGTATGCAGCAATCTGCGTCGGATACCTTATCGCCGACATACAGTCGGGAAGCTTTCCCGCCCAGACGGGCGTGGCCGCAACGGCCTGCCTGTTGTGCCTGTCATTCACCCATGTGCCGGTGGTCGCCGAACGGGGACGGAAGGGCATGGCCTGCCTTGCCGCCTCATGGGCCGCGCTGCAGCTGCTGATGTTGTCCTGCTGCCTGCGCGACGGGTCGGACCAATTCCCCGTGATGCTCGCGGGCACGACGCTCGCCTATTGGGCGATGCTGGCACCATCGTGCCTTATCTGGTTCGCACGCCGCTTCCCCGACGGCTTCCCGGCTCGCAACCGCGGCCTTGCCTACCTGGCCGGCGCCACCGTACTGCTGTTTCTGACCGTGACCGTCTGCTGCCTGCACGATGGAACGGCCCCGGACTCCCTGGCCCTGAGCCTGACGGTGGCGGCCACGATGCTGCTGCCCATATGGGGCATCTTCCTGGTGCTGAGGTACCTTCCCGCCCCGCTTCCCTACCGTGCCGCCGGGGCCTTCGCCGTGTTCGGCGCATGGATATTCGCTGCCGACGGCCTGATCGGCTTCGCCCTGAACGGGGTATTCAGGTTGCATGGGGGCATGGACCTGTCCAACTGGGCGGATGTTGCGGTGCGCAACGACAACATCGCATGGATCTGCCTGATCGCCTGCCTTGCGATCGCCGGTGCGCTGTGCATCGCCGGCACACTGTCCCGCAAGGGCAGCAACCGGTAGCCCAACCGCCCGCGCGGCCCGTTGCAAGGCTCCCGCTGCCGAATGCAAAGCGGCCCCGGCACGTCCGCCGGGGCCGCTTGCTGCATAGGGAAAGACCCGTTGCCCGCGATCAGCGCCTATGCACGATGTCGAAGACCTCGTCGTCCAGCCATTCGATGGCATCGCGGATCACGCGATCCTTCTTGAACTCGTTGAATATCTCATGGAACAGGCCGGCATACACGCGCAGCGACTTGTCCTTCGAACCGATCTCGCGGTACATCTCCAGGCTGTCCAGCGGGCTGACCAGGCCGTCGTCGGCGCCGTGCATCAGCATCACGGGGTCGGAGAATTGCTGCGCGTTCTCCTTCATCCACTTCTGGCCCGCAACCACGGAGCGCACCAGCGCCACGGAGAATGACTTGCGCACCAGGGGGTCTTCCATATAGGCCTGCCCCACGCCCGGGTCGCTGCAGACACCGTCGCCCAGCTCGTTCGGCACGTACGTGTCGTCGGGCAACTCGTCCGGCACCTTCCCCAGGCCGGCGTTATCGCGCGTCCACGCACCGGACAGCACGTAGCCCGCCATCTTGCCGGGGTACATGGTGCCGTATTCCGCCGCTGCATAGCCTCCCATGGAATGGCCCAGCATGAACACGGGCTTTCCCGCCATCTCCTCAAGCGCCAGGTTCGCGAACTGGTCGATATCCTTCGCAATCTGTTCGCGGTCGTCGTACCAGGTGTCTTTGCCTCCGCTGCGACCGTGACCGCGATGGTCGAAGCGATACACCGTGTAACCGGCGGTGTTCAAACGCGCCGTAAGATAATCGTAGCGCCCGTAATGCTCGCACAGGCCGTGGACGATGACCACGGCCGCCTTGGCGCGCGTGGGAGCATCCACGCGGCCCCGAAGCTCGATGCCGTCGTACGACATCTTGACGATTTCCTGCTGCATAGTACTGACCTCCATTGTTCGCCGACTTGACGCCGCGCCCGCATACGGGCGTTTCACCTGGTATCCATTGTACTCTTGCGCCGCAGCGGCAGGCGGCCGGCGCGCACCCGTTCGCATACGGGGCATTCGCGCTAAAATGGACGCGAGATAACGGCGCACGGCAGCGGCACGCACCCCGGCACACGGCGACAGCCGCCGCGGCCGCGCAGAGCAAGGAGCAAAACATGACCCGATTGGACCCGAAAGTAAACCCCGAGCATATGGAAGTCGTTCGCGGACTGTGCAACGACACGCCGTACCTGAAGCTGCTGGGTATGGATATGACGAAGCTGGAACCCGGCTATTGCCGCATTGACCTGGATGTGGACCGCAAGCACTACAACCCGTTCGGCGGGTTCTGCGGAGGTGCGTATGCATCGCTGATGGACATCGCAGCGTACTGGTGCCTGTACGGCAACCTGGATACCGACGACGGCGCCACCACGCTGGATCTGCAGTCGAACTACCTGCGCGCCGTGACGGACGGGCACCTGGTCTGTGAAGGCTACGTGACGAAGATCGGTCGCAGCATCTGCCTGTGCAAGGCGGAGATCCACGACGAAAAGGGCCGCTTGGTGGCGAACAGCACATCGAAGATGTTCCTGGCGCCCGGCATCCAGCCCATCAGCCAGTGCGTCGACGCTATAGCCCCCGGAACGGAACTGCCGCCGAAATTCCTGGACTAGCAAAGGAGGCCCCATGGCACGCGAGAGCGACACCCCCGCCCTGGATGACGCGCAGCTTCTGCTGCTGGACACGATTATCTACAGCCTAGACAGGGAAGCGCCCGCGGAAACGGGCGTATCCGTGGCGTGCCTGATAACGGATATCGACACCGGCATCAAGGAGCGCATGGCGCAGCGCGGCTGCACCATGGACAACCTGCTTGCAGAGCAGATGAGCTACGCGAACTGGTTCGCCGTGGTAGATGCCGTCCGCCGCGACCCGGTGCTGTGTGCACTCCGGCTGGATGCCTACTGCATGGACGAGCGCGGCGCGAAGATGGCCTGCTTCGCGGATGCCGCGCACCGCGCCTATGCCATCTTCGCCGGCACCGGCGCCGGCGAATGGGACGACAACTGCATTGCTGGCTACATGGCCGACACGGAGCAGCAGCTGCGCGCCCTGGACTGGTTCGAGAAGGACGTGGCCACAAAGCACTATTCCCACGTGGTGGCAAGCGGGCATTCGAAGGGCGGCAACAAGGCTATGTACCTGTCCGTGCACGCCGGTGACGCGCTGGACGAGGCCGTGAGCTTCGACGGGCAGGGTTTCTCGCGCGAGTTTCTGGCCGCGTATGCCGACGACATCGCGCGCAATGCCGGCAAGATTCGCGCGTATGCGCTGGATAACGACTTCGTGAACGGCCTGCTGAACCCTATCTCGCTGCCCGAGAACCGCATCTACCTTGCCGGCGAGACCTACGATGAGCCGTTCGCCTACCACGCGCCGTTTGCCCTGCTGCACCGCCCGGAACCGCCATCGCATCGGCTGGTACTGCGCGATGCCGGCCCGCAAGGCGAGCTGGGCAGAAGCGCCGTCGACCTGACGGAGTACCTGCAGACCGTGCCCGGCGAGGCCGACCTGCACCGCATCTGCAACTTCCTGGGGCCCGCGCTAGAGGTCATGACGCGCTCCAGCCTGACGGATGCCGAACGGCGCGCCCGCATGGTGAAGCTGTCGAAGAACGAGGACATGGGGCTGACCATCGACTACCTGTCCGACTTCTTCCAGCGCCAGGGGAAGAACGTCACGACGCGCGACATTGTGACGTACCTGTTCTCGGGCAAGCCCGCGAGGGGCCTGGACAAGGACGACCTGACGGCAAAGGCCGAAGAGACGCTGCCGGACAAGCTGCAGGGCCTGCTGGGGAACGTGCCGCAGGACCCCACGCCCATCGCCGACCGGCTCCGCGATTTTCTAACGAAGGGCAAGGAGGCCTACGACCAGGCACGCGCCGGGCTGGAGCAGGCAGCGGCGGATGCCGCGAAGACCATACAAGATGCGCAGGCGCAAGGCGGGAAGGCCGGTGCGCCCCGAGCAGACGAGGGCAACGATGCGTCCGCCGGCTCCCCCACCCTGCATGAGTCGACCAAGGCGGGGCGCGACGGCGCATCCCCGGCGTAGGCTGGCACGCGCGGCGTGCGGCGCTGCGCCCGCTCCGCTGCGACACGCGCCTTCCGCAGTGCGGCTGTTGTGAAACCGCCGCCCGTTGTGGTTCAATGCTCCGTGAACGGGGAACAAGCGACAACCTGCCGCCCCACCTGCACGGGACCATGACGGCGCATGCCATCCGCACCACTGCGGCGCAGGATATGTGCCGCAGCAACGAGACCGGCGCTGCCGCATTCCCCCGAAAACCCCATTTGTCCGAAGGAGACCGACATGAGCGTTCTGAAGACCCCCGAATGGCTGCGGGAGACGCTTGCCGCAGACAAGATGTCGTTTTCGCAGCTGGCCGAGCAGACCGGCATCGAGCCGCTGGTGCTTGCCCGCATCTTCGCCGGCACCATCGTGGGCACGCCGAAGCAGCGCGCCGCCATCCAAACCGCCCTGGGCATGCCGAGCATCACATTCCGCTTCGAGTCGAAGCGCCTGGCCGAGCGCATTCGCAACGCGGCCGACAAGTACGGCGACCACGCGCACTGCTGGCTGGTCTACCGCGCCGACGGCGACCAGAACATGATCTTCACGAACGCGACCATCGACGACGCCGTGGCCGGCGAAATCAACACGCAAGACGGCGTGGCCTGTGCGGAGTCCACGCTCGGTGAGGCCGTGAGGCTCATCGAGAACCAGGATCCGAAGGCGTAGCATTCCCTTCGAGCGCCGCATCGCGCTTCCGCCGGCGCGCCGCGGCGTCCACCAGGCCCTGGAACAGGCGTTTCTCCTCGGCATGCGCGGGCCACAGGAACTCGGGGTGCCACTGCACGCCCACCACGAAGTCCGCGTCCGGCATCTCGATGGCCTCCGTCACGCCGTCCGGCGCCTTCGCCACCACGCGCACGCCCTTGCCCGCCTGCGCGATGCTCTGATGGTGCATGGTGTTCACACGGCAATGCACCGTGCCCATAATGTGCGCCAGCTTCGAATCCGGGTCGATGTCCACGTCGTGCACGGGGCGGTCGAACGGCCTGGCCTGCACATGCTGGATATGCTCGCCAGCGATGGACGAATGGATGTCCTGGAACAACGTACCGCCGCGCGCCACGTTGAGCGCCTGCATGCCGCGGCAAATGCCCAGCAGCGGCTTTTCCGCAGCCAATATGGCGGGGATGAGAGCAATCTCCATCTCGTCGCGCTGGCGGATGACGCGATGCAGGTGCATGTCGCGCTTCTGGCCGTAGAATTCCGGATCGATGTCACTGCCGCCCGGCACAATAAACCCGTCGCAAGCATGGATGAAGCGCCGCAGCGTGGCGGGGTCGTCCGTGATGGGCAGCACCAGAGGCAGTCCCCCTGCCGCCAGCACACCGGACGTGTAGCCGGTCGACAGCGAGATGCCCGTGCTCTCGAAATCATAGCGCGGCAGGATGCCGATGCGCGGCGCGTACGAATCCGCCGGCAGCGCGTCCAGCGCCTCGCGGTAGCTGGCGTCGCGCTTCGCGGGGTCCTTGTACGCGTCCGCAAGCGTGAACTCGTATTTCGCCATGCTCATCAGCGGCTCGAAGTAGATGCGCTCCTCCCCCTGCGACACGCTGAACGCCAACTGCGTCAGCACGTTCGCCCAGAACGACATGGGACGGCCGTACACCGTTCCCGCATAGCCCTTGCGCTCCAGCTCGCGCTTCGCCGCATTGATGTCGTCTTCATCCACGCCGGCCGTCAGCGTCTCCAGCACGTCCAGGTTCGCCTGGTTGTAGAACAGGTTCTTGATCATGGCCGTGAACGAGAGCACGTAATCGAACGGCATGGCATCGCCCGGTCGGATCTCCAGGTAGCCGCGCAGGCGCACGTCCGGCCACACCATGGTCAGGGCGTGCTCAGCCTCCTGATCCGTCATGGGGCGCTGGTAGATGTCGTCGAACGTGGCGTCGCCAGCCCATACCCACTTGCCTTCCGGGTCCACGGGCGCATCTGCGTCGTGCGGCACCCGGATACCCGGGGCGTTCGGCACCAGGATGGCCTGGCGCGACAGGATGTAGTCCGCGTAGCCGTCGAACCCGAAGCCCGGCGCGAACGAACCGGGCACCGTGTCCACGCGGTCCTGGTTCATGGCGCCCCAGATGCACGTCCGCACGATGTTGCCCGTGCGCGGCTTCTTGCGGTAGATGGGCGAATTGTCCGTCATCAGCGCCAGCAGCGGCGACAGCGCCTGGGCCACGCGGAATTTGCGCATGGCGTCCGCCTCGTCCGTATAATCGATGTTCACCTGCAGCGACGACGAGCAGTGCATCATCTCCACGCCCTCGGGCGCCTGCGCACCCAGGAACCGCTGCATGCACGCATAGCGGAAATTGCGGATATGCGGCGCCTCTTCGGCCAATGCAGACGGCGTGTAGCCCAACATGGGCGTCATCAGACCAATGTCTTCCAGGATGCGGTCCAATTCCTCGCGGAAGCGCAGGTAGACGCGCTCCACTTCCATGACGGTTTCGTAGGGGCCGGCGGAAAGCTCCAGCTGCAGGCCGGGCTCCAGCGACACCACCTGGTCGCCGCGAACCAGGCCCACCAGATTCCCCTGGTCGTACAGTCCGCGCTCGTAATACACGGAAAGGCGGCGCAGCAACTCGCCGACGCCGTCCGGCCCTTCGTAGGCAACCGGCGCGCCGGTGTTCTTATGCAGCAGCAGGTGCTCCAGCTCGATGCCGATGCCCTGGTGCTGCTTGCCACCGGCGGCGAAGATACGCACCAGCTTCTCATGGTTCGCGGCATGGACCCGCTCCCGGTTTCCGGCCGCTTCACCCTGGGTGCCTGCCGCACCCGCCGCGTTGGAGCCGACGGGGGTATGCGCACGTTCTTCTGCCATGGAATCCGCCTTCCCTCAAGTTCGAGAGAACAGTGTAAACCACTTTCGCCCCGAAGCAGGCCGGCATGCGCCGCAACGGCGAACGGTCCGTGCGCGCCCCATTCGCCGCAGAAATGTTAACAGCAGGTAAAAACGCACGGAGCGGCGCTTGACTTCAGCGTGGCGGAGCATACAATCCCAACTAAACCGTTGAGGTGGAAGTAAAAGCGTGTCATGGACTTCCAGCGAGCGGGGGTCGGTGCAAGCCCCGCAGTTCCCAGTACGCCACAATGGACCACCGAGGGCGCGATGAACAGCTTGACAAAGCCCAGTACCCCGCGACGGAAGGCAGCCGTTACCTGCCGGGAGCGTGATAGCGCTTCGCAAAGTGCGAAACCTTTCGGGGCATTCCCCCGTCGGCTTCGAATCAAGGTGGCACCGCGAGCTGTACAGCCCGTCCTTGACGCAACAGTCGAGGACGGGCTTTTTTCATTCCCGTCATCGACCGCACAGGCAAATGCGGAACGTAAAACGCAATGCAGGCAAGATGCCTGCAAGAAGACGAAGGGAGGCTTCGGTGTACCCGAGCTACGAGGAGGCCGCGCAGATCGCCGCCACCGGGGATTACGACATCATCCCGGTTGCCACGGAGATCTACAGCGACCAGACCACGCCCATCCGCGTGCTTGAGATACTGAAAGGCGTATCCGACCACGTGTACCTGCTGGAATCTGTGGAGGACACCGTGCAATGGGGGCGCTACTCTTTCCTGGGATACGACCCCACGCTGGAGCTGACCTGCCTTAACGGCACGGTCAATGTGACGGAGAACGGCAAGACGGAAACCACGCGCAACGCGGACCCGCGCCCGGTGATCAAGCGCGTGCTGGGGCAGAACAGAAGCCCGCAGCTTGACAGCATGCCGTCGTTCACGGGCGGCCTGGTGGGCTATTTCAGCTACGACTACATGAAGTACTCCGAGCCCACGCTGAAGCTGGACGCCAAGGACGTGGAGCATTTCAACGATGTTGACCTGATGCTGTTCGACAAGGTCATCGCATTCGACAACCTGCGGCAGAAGATCGTGTTCATCGCGAACATCCGCACGGACGACCTGAAGGCGAACTACGAGGCGGCGCGCGGAACGCTGCGGGAGATGGCCGACCTGGTGATCAAGGGCACGCCGCACCTGCCGCCCGCCGGCCACTTCGCCGGGCCCGCCACCCCGCTGTTCAACGAGCGGCAGTTCTGCGACATCGTGGAGCGCGCGAAGGAGTACATCCGCGAGGGCGACATCTTCCAGGTGGTGCTCTCGAACCGCCTGGAGGCGCCGTACCAGGGCAGCCTGCTGAACGCCTACCGCGTGCTGCGCACCATCAACCCGTCGCCGTACCTGTTCTACTTCACGTCGAACGACATCGAGCTGACGGGCGCCTCGCCGGAAACGCTGGCGAAGCTGCAGGACGGCACGCTGTACTCGTTCCCGCTGGCCGGCACGCGCCCGCGCGGCAAGACGCCCGCCGAGGACGCGGAGCTGGAAGAGGGCCTGCTGAAGGACGAGAAGGAGCTTGCCGAGCACAACATGCTCGTCGATCTGGGCCGCAACGACGTGGGCAAGGTCTGCGAATTCGGCAGCGTGACCGTGGACCGCTTCCACGAGGTGCTGAAGTTCAGCCACGTCATGCACATCGGCTCCGAGGTCAGCGGCACGCTGCGCAAGGACAAGGACGCGCTGGACGCCATCGACGCCGTGCTGCCCGCCGGCACGCTGTCCGGCGCACCGAAGCTGCGCGCCGCCGAGATCATCAACGAGATGGAGAACGACAAGCGCGGCATCTACGGCGGCGCCATCGGCTACCTGTCGTTCACCGGAAACATGGACACGTGCATCGCCATCCGCCTGGCCTTCGCGAAGAACGGCAAGGTGTACGTGCGCAGCGGCGCCGGCATCGTTGCCGACTCCGTGCCGGAAACGGAATTCCACGAGACCATCAACAAGGCGAAGGCCATGATGTCCGCCCTGGAGATCGCCGAAGAGGATGAGGCCCTATGATCGTTCTGATAGACAACTACGACAGCTTCTCCTACAACCTGTACCAGATGGTGGGCGCGCTGTACCCGGACATCCGCGTGCTGCGCAACGACGCCCTTTCCGCGGCGGACGTGCTGGCGCTGAACCCCGACGCCATCATCCTGTCCCCCGGCCCGGGCCGCCCGTCCGAGGCGGGCATCTGCGAGGAGCTGTCGCTCATGACCGGCGACATCCCCACGCTGGGCGTCTGCCTGGGCCATCAGGCCATCTGCGAGGCAGCGGGCGCGACCATCGTGCACGCGAAGCGGCTGATGCACGGCAAGCAGTCCGACGCGCAGATCGAGAACGCCTGCCCGCTGTTCGAGGGCCTGCCGGACTACTTCCCCGTGGGCCGCTACCATTCGCTGTCCGTGGACGCGGACACGCTGCCCGCCAGCCTGCAGGTCACGGCGCGCGCCGAAGAGGACGGCGAGGTCATGGCCGTGCAGCATCTGGACCGGCCGCTGTTCGGCCTGCAGTTCCATCCGGAGTCCATCCTGACGCCGAACGGGAACACCATACTGGAGAACTTCGTCAAACTGGCCTGCGAGCAGCGCAGATAGCAACCTGCAGCGGGGCCTCCGACACCACCGCATACCGAGATTCGAAAAGCACGCACACGCAGTAAGGAGCCGAAATGATTCAAGAAGCCATATTCAAGCTGGTAGACAAGCAGGACCTGACGTACGACGAGGCGTACCAGGTCATCGACGAGATCATGTCCGGGCAGACCACGCCCGTGCAGACGGCCGCGTTCCTGTCCGCGCTGTCCACGAAGAGCACGCGCGCAGAGACCATCGACGAGATCGCCGGCTGCGCCGACGCCATGCGCTCGAAGGCCACGAAGGTTGACCTGGGCGACCGCGACGTGCTGGAGATCGTGGGCACCGGCGGCGACAAGGCCGGCAGCTTCAACATCTCCACCACCGCCGCGCTGATCATCGCCGCGGGCGGCGTGATGGTGGCGAAGCACGGCAACCGCGCCGCATCCAGCAAGTCCGGCACCGCCGACTGCCAGGAGGCGCTGGGCGTGAACATCCACCAGGATCCGGAGAAGGTCAAGCAGCTGCTGGACACGGTGGGCATGGCGTTCTTCTTCGCGCAGGACTACCACGCAGCCATGAAGTACGTGGGACCCATCCGCAAGGAGCTGGGCTTCCGCACCGTGTTCAACATCCTGGGCCCGCTGACGAACCCGGGCTCGCCGAACAAGTTCATCCTGGGCGTGTACGACGGCTACCTGCTGGAGCCGCTGGCGCAGGTGCTGACGAAGCTGGGCGTGGAAGACGGCATGGTGGTGTTCGGCGAGGCCGTGCTGGACGAGCTTTCCACGGCCTGCGACACGGACGTGTGCGAATTCCACCACGGCGAATACAAGACGTACAAGGTGACGCCCGAGCAGTTCGGCTTCAAGCGCTGCACGCGCGACGACCTGAAGGGCGGCACGCCCGAAGAGAACGCGCAGATCACGCGCGGCATCCTGGACGGCAGCATCAAGGACTGCAAGCGCGACACCGTGCTGATGAACGCCGGCGCCGGCCTGTACATCGGCGGCAAGGCGAAAACGCTTGCCGACGGCATCAAGATGGCCGCCGAGCTGGTGGATTCCGGCAAGGCCCTGGCCACGCTGGACGCCTACGTGAAGCAGAGCCGGGAGTAGACCGTGGCCGGCGATATCCTGAAAACCATCGAAGCGGCCAACGCCCGGCGCGTGGCCGCGCAGCTGACCGGCGATTTCCCGCTGGCCCGCCTGAAGAAGCTGGTCCAGACGCCGTCCGGCCTGCGCGAATACGCCGCCATCCACGGCTTCGCGGCAAGCCCGCGCCCGCGGGGCTGCTTCGAGGACGCGCTGCGCCGCCCGGGCATGTCCTTCATCTGCGAGGTGAAGAAGGCATCGCCCTCGAAGGGCGTCATCGCCGAGCACTTCCCCTACGTGGACGTGGCGCTGACGTACGAGCGCGCCGGCGCGGACTGCATCTCGTGCCTGACGGAGCCGAAATGGTTCATGGGAAGCAACGACATCTTCATGGGCATCCGCGAAAGCGTGGGCACGCCCATGATCCGCAAGGACTTCACCGTGGGCCGCGGCTACGGCGCGAAGGATCTGGAGCTGGGCGAATACCAGACGTACCAGGCGAAGCTGATGGGCGCGGACGCCGTGCTGCTGATCTGCTCGCTGCTGGACGCCGACGCGCTTCGCCATTTCCTGGCCCTGAGCGACGAGCTGGGGCTGTCCGCCCTGGTTGAGGCGCATACGGCCGACGAGGTGAGGATGGCCGTGGACGCCGGGGCGCGCATCATCGGCGTGAACAACCGCAACCTGCGCGATTTCAGCGTGGACTTCGAGAACGCCGCGCGGCTGCGCGATCTCATCCCGCCCGAGTGCCTGTACGTGGCGGAATCCGGCGTGAAGGGCATCGACGACGTGGCGGCGCTGCACCGCATCGGCGCAGACGCCGTGCTGATGGGCGAGGTGCTGATGCGCTCCGACGACAAGGCCGGCCTGCTGGCCGCCATGCGGAAGGCCTGCAGATGACGGCCGCACGCCCCGCAACCCGCCCCGCATGCCGGATCAAGTGCTGCGGCCTGATGCGGCCGGAGGACGTGGCGGCCGTGAACCGCGCGATGCCGGATTATGCCGGGTTCATCGTGAGCTTCCCGAAGTCGCACCGCTCCCTGACGCCGGCGCAGGCGGCACCGCTCGCCGCCGGGCTGGATGCGGGCATCCGCCCCGTTGCGGTGTTCGTGGACCGGCCTGCGCGGGAGGTGGCCGCTGCAGCCGCCGAGATCGGCGCCTGGGCCGTGCAGCTGCACGGCAGCGAGGACGAGGCCTACCTGGCGCAGCTGCGCACGCTGACGGACTGCCGCATCTGGCAGGCGTTCAAGGTGCGCAGCGACGCCGACCTGGCCCGTGCGGCCGCCAGCAGCGCCGACCTGCTGCTGCTGGACAGCGGCGCGGGCACGGGACGCACGTTCGACTGGGATCTGGCCGCCCGCTTCGCGCGGGAGTTCGACCGCCCGTTCCTGCTGGCCGGGGGCCTGACGCCCGAAAACATCCCGCAGGCCATCGAGCGCGTGCACCCGTTCGGCGTGGACATCAGCAGCGGCATCGAGACGGGCAAACGCAAGGACCCGGCGAAGATCGCCGCCGCCGTGGCCGCCGCGCACGGCGCGAACGGCGAGGCGGCCGCCACGCACCACGGTGCCGCCACCGGGCCGTGGCGCCCGGACGGATACGCATAATCCCCGAAGGGCACCCGGCGCATCATGCGGCCGGCCCCGACCAACCCGAACCGACCATCTGCGGACCGCGCGGCCCGCAGCGAAAGAAAGAGAGGACCCCATGTCAAAGGGACGCTTCGGCATCCATGGCGGGCAGTACATCCCCGAAACGCTCATGAATGCCGTAACCGAACTGGAGGAAGCCTACAACAAGTTCAAGGACGACCCGGAGTTCAACGCCGAGCTGACGGCCCTGCTGAACGACTACTGCGGCCGCCCGTCGCGCCTGTACTTCGCGAAGAACATGACGGAGAACCTGGGCGGCGCGAAGATCTACCTGAAGCGCGAGGACATGAACCACACCGGCGCGCATAAGATCAACAACGCCATCGCGCAGTGCCTGCTGGCGAAGAAGATGGGCAAGACGCGCGTCATCGCCGAGACCGGCGCCGGCCAGCACGGCGTGGCCACCGCCACGGCCGCCGCGCTGCTGGGCCTGGAGTGCGAGGTGTACATGGGCAAGCTGGACACGGAGCGCCAGGCGCTGAACGTGTACAAGATGCGCCTGCTGGGCGCGAAGGTGCACCCCGTGGAGACCGGCACGGCCACGCTGAAGGACGCCGTGTCCGAGACGTTCCGCGAATGGGTCTCGCGCATCGACGACACGCACTACGTGCTGGGGTCCGTCATGGGACCGCACCCCTTCCCCATGATGATCCGCGACTTCCAGGCCATCATCGGCAAGGAGATCAAGCAGCAGATGCTGGAGGCCGAAGGCAAGCTGCCCGACGTGGTCATGGCCTGCGTGGGCGGCGGCTCGAACGCCATCGGCACGTTCTACGACTTCATCCCCGACAAGGAGGTGCGCCTGATCGGCTGCGAGGCCGCCGGCCGCGGCGTGAACACGGCCGAGACGGCCGCCACGCTGGCCACCGGGCGCCTGGGCATCTTCCACGGCATGAAGAGCTACTTCTGCCAGGATGAATACGGCCAGATCGCACCCGTGTATTCCATCTCCGCCGGCCTGGACTACCCCGGCGTGGGACCCGAGCACGCCATGCTGTACGACCAGGGCCGCGCGGAGTACGTGCCCGTGACCGACGACGAGGCAGTGGATGCCTTCGAGTACCTGAGCCGCATGGAGGGCATCATCCCCGCCATCGAGAGCGCCCATGCCGTGGCCCACGCCATCAAGATCGCACCGGCCATGGACAAGGACCAGACCATCGTCATCACGCTTTCCGGCCGCGGCGACAAGGACTGCGCGGCCATCGCCCGTTACCGTGGGGAGGACATCTATGACTAACCAGAACATAACCGACGCCGAAAAGGCCATCCGCTCCGCGTTCGCGAACGGCAAGGCATTCATCCCGTTCATCACGTGCGGCGACCCGGACCTGCAGACCACCGCGAAGCTGGTGCCCGCCATGGCGCAGGCCGGCGCGGACCTGATCGAGCTGGGCATCCCGTTCTCCGACCCCACGGCCGAGGGCCCCGTCATCCAGGACGCGGACCTGCGCGCGCTGAACGCCGGCACGACAACGGACAAGGTGTTCGCGCTGACGGAGAAGCTGCGGCAGGAAACGGACGTGCCGTTCGTGTACATGACGTATGCGAACGTCATCTTCAGCTACGGCTCCGAGCGCTTCTGCAAGCGCGCCGCCGAGGTGGGCGTCTCCGGCATCATCGTGCCGGATTGCCCGTACGAGGAGCGCGCGGAGTTCGCCGAGGCCTGCGAGAAGGCCGGCATCGTGCAGATCTTCATGATCGCCCCCACGTCGCATGACCGCATCAAGGCCATCGCCTCGGACGCGAAGGGCTTCCTGTACTGCGTCAGCTCGCTGGGCGTGACCGGCACGCGGTCGAAGATCACGACGAACATCAAGGGCATGGTGGACGTGGTGCGCCAGGTGAGCGACGTCCCCTGCGCCGTGGGCTTCGGCATCTCCACGCCCGAGCAGGCGCGCGAGATGGCCGACCAGTCCGACGGCGCCATCGTGGGCTCCGCCATCGTGAAGCTCATCGCGAAATACGGCGCGGATTCCCTGGAGCCCGTGACCGCCTTCGTGAAGAGCATGAAAGACGCGCTGCGCTAAGTCCGCGCCCGCGTGCCTTGCGGGCAGCGCGCACGCCTCCTCGGCCCGCCGTGCCGCCCGCCCGCGCCGACCCCCTTCGGGCCCACGCGCATCCCCTGCGCCCCGACGGCATCGCGTCGCCGGGGCGCTTTCGTCTCCGCTGCCGGATCCCGTCGGTGCGCGCCGGCACGTGCAACGTGCGGCCGGTGCGCTACTATGGGAAGGAAACGACACCGAATCGCCGGCGGGCGCCCCGCGCGCACCCGCCCGAAGCCAAGGAGACAACATGCCGGAATCTTCCATCAACCACGCCGCATGCGTGCCCATCGCATTCGTGGGCACCGTGCTGGGCCCGTTCTACACCCATGACCCGAAGCTGGACGCGCAGGCCATCGCCCCGTCGTTTGCCGCCATCGCCGACTTGGATCCCGCGCAGGCCGCCGAGGACTGGCCGTTCGTGAAGGCCCCCGTTGCCCGGGAGGCCATCGAGGAGATGCAGCGCGGCCTGGACGAAGAGCACGCCGGCGCGCCGCTGGTCAGGGAATACCGCCGCCTGTTCGTCGGCCCCGGCCACAAGGCGGCAGCGCCGTGGGGGTCCGTGTACACGGACAGCGACCAGGTCATGTTCGGCAAGACGGCGCTGGACCTGCACGATTGGCTGAAGCGCAACGGCATCGCCATCGACTCCGGCGAAGCCGACCTACCCGACGACCACATCGGCACGATGCTGGAGGTCATGGCCTGGATTGCCCAGAACAAGCCGGAGCTGCTGGAGGAATACCTGTGCAAGCACTTCCTTACGTGGGCGCCGCATTACCTGGAGGAGCTGGAGCAGGAGGCCAAGCACCCCTTCTACCACGGCCTGGCGCTGCTGACGCTGGAAAGCCTGCAGGGCATCCAGCGCATGTTCGGCCTGAAGGTGGAAACACCCCGCTTCTACCGCTGAAATCCGCTCGAAATGGGGCGAAACCACCGGTTTTCCTACCAGATATGGTGGCGAAGCCCCGTATCGCGGTTATATTCCGCCGTCGTTTCCCCTTGTTAAAACTATTCTTTAAATAGAAGCATTCAGACAGCCGCTCGCCCCTTGAACCCTGCCGCTCGCAGCTCTATGGTTCGTTTTGTGCATAAGTTGTGAAGTGTCATATAGCACTTTTGCATAAATCTGGAGACTGGCCGTCGGCCCTATGCCGACGGCGACGCAAAGCAATAGGGGGTGCATCTATGTCTGACAAAACACCGTCGATCTCCCGCCGATCGTTCTTGAAGACCACCGGGGCACTCGGCGCGCTGGCAGCTGCCGGCGGCGCCCTGGCCTCATCCGAATCCGTGGTGAACAAGACGGAGGCGGCCTATGCCGACGAGCCCGACAAGATTGCATGGAGCCAATGCAACGTGAATTGCGGCGGCAACTGCATCTTCCAGTGGCACGTCCGCGACGGCAAAGTAGCCTACATGGAAACCGACAATATTGGAAACTCCGACTTCCAGGCGCGCGCCTGCCTGCGCGGCCGCACCATGCGGCGCTGGCTGAACCACCCGGACCGCCTGCTGTATCCCATGAAGCGCGTGGGACCGCGCGGCTCCGACGACTTCGAGCAGATTTCCTGGGACGAGGCCATCGGCACCATCGCCGATAAGCTGAAGTACACCATCGACAAGTACGGCAACGACGCCATCTTCATGATCTATGCCACCGGCATGTACTCCAGCACCGGCAACCCGTCGCAGCGCCTGATGAACGCCATCGGCGGCTGCCTGACGCGCCACTACGACTATTCCGCCAACCAGATCCTGGCGGCGGCGCCGTACATGTTCGGCACGCAGTTCAGCCCCTACGACGCGGTGCACGCCTCATCCATGGACGAGGCGGCCAACCACTCCGACCTGGTCATCCTGTGGGGCAACTCCCCCGCCGAGACCCGCATGGGCGGCGTGAACATGACCTGGTACTTCGCCAAGCTGCGCGAAGCCGTGAAGGCACGCGGAGGCAAGATCGTCTCCATCGACTACCGCATGAACGAGAGCATCTCGGGCCATCCGGACGAATGGCTGCCCATCCGCCCCGGCACCGACGCCGCGCTGGCCGCCGCGCTCATCCACGAATTCGTGAAGGACGGCAAGACCGACGAGGCCTTCCTGAAGAAGTACTGCGTGGGCTGGAACGAGGACACCATGCCCAAGAGCGCCAAGGGCAAGCACCTGTCCTACAGGGACTACCTCATGGGCACGGGCTACGACCACGTTGAGAAGACGCCCGAATGGGCCTCCGAGATCACCCAGATCCCCGTGGAGACCATCCGCGCGCTTGCGAAGGACCTGGAGAACGCCAAGGCGCCGTTCGTGGCGCAGGGCTGGGGCCCGCAGCGCCACACCAACGGCGAGAACGCCACGCGCGCCATCTGCATGGTGCCCATCGCCCTGGGCAAGATCGGCCTGCCCGGCACGAACACGGGCCAGCGCGAAGCCGAGCCGCCCACCTACCTGGTAGGCAGCATCCCCGCCACGGACGCGGACGAGAACGGCAAGACCCCTTCGCCGGGCGTGAAGCCGAACGCCGTGACCTGGAGCATCCCCTGCTACGAATGGCTGAACGCCGTGGACCACGGCACGGACATGTCCGTCACGAACGCCGGCGTGCTGGATACGGAAGGTGCGCTGAAGGACGGCAAGCTGAAGAACAACATCCACTTCGTGTGGGACTACGCCGGCAACTGCATCACCAACCAGCACAGCGACATCAACAAGGTGTACGAGACGCTGAACGATGACAGCAAGGACCTGTTCATCCTGGTGTGGGACACCGTGATGACGGACTCCGCGCGCTACGCGGACATCATCCTGCCCGACGCCATGCGTTCCGAGCAGCTGAACATGCAGACGCAGGGCTATGCCGAATGGTATACCGGCGTCACCGTGGGCGGCCCCGCGCAGACGCCTCCGGGCGAATGCCGCTGCAGCTACGACGTGATGGCCGAGATCGCCGACAAGCTGGGCGTGAAGGACGACTTCACCAAGGGCGGCATGACGCACGACGACTGGGTGGAGTACCTGTACAAGGCCGGCGCCGCCGCCGACAAGAAGATGCCCTCCTGGGAGCAGATCAAGAAGCAGGGCGTGTACAAGCGCAAGCTTGACCCGGTCGTGGGCCTGAAGGACTTCCGCGACGACCCGAAGAAGAACGCGCTGGGCACGCCGTCCGGCAAGATCGAGATCTACTCCGAGCAGCTGGAGAAGCTGAACAAGACCTGGCAGCTGGAAGACGGCGAGAAGATCTGCGCCATCCCCGAGTTCTACCCCGGCTTCCAAGGCTACGGCAGCACCACCAGCGAGTACCCGTTGTACTGCACCGGCTTCCATCACAAGAGCCGCACGCATTCCAGCTACGGGTTCATCGAGGACCTGGACCACATCGCGCGCCAGCAGATGTGGATCAACCCCGCGGATGCGCAGCCGCGCGGCATCTCCAACGGCGACACCGTCCATGCGAAGAGCCCGGCCGGCACCATCGAGATCGAGGCGCGCGTGACGCCGCGCGTCATCCCCGGCACCGTGGCGGTTCCGCAGGGCGCCTGGCACAGCGCCGACATGTCCGGCGACAAGCTGGACAAGGGCGGTTGCGTGAACACGCTGACCACCTACCGTCCGAACCCGCTTTCCCGCGGCAACGGACCGGCGAACTCCATCATCGTCCAAGTCTCGAAAGCTTAGGAGGGGAGGTAGATTATGACGCAATACGGATTCTTCTTCGACAACACCCGCTGCACCGGATGCCGGACCTGCACCATGGCGTGCAAGGACTACCATGACAACCCCGACGGCGTGGCATACCGCAAGGTATACGACGTGGAGGGCGGCACCTGGACGGCGGTGCAGGGCGAAGGTGCGGACGTGTACCGCACGGACGCGTTCATGTACCACATCTCCCTGGGCTGCCAGCATTGCTCGGATCCCGCCTGCACGAAGGTCTGCCCCACGCAGGCCATGCACAAGGACCCGGACACGGGCATCGTCTCCGTCGACGCCTCGAAGTGCATCGGCTGCGGCTACTGCGCCATGGCGTGCCCGTACAACGTGCCCAAGGTGGACCGCACCGTGGGCCATTCCGTGAAATGCGACGGCTGCATCGACCGCGTGAAGGAGGGCAAGAACCCCATCTGCATGGATGCCTGCCCGCTGCGCGCCATCGACTTCGGCCCCGTCACGGAGGTCGCCGCCCGGCACCAGGACGCCACCACGCGCCAGCTGCAACCCATGCCGGACCCGTCCACGACCATGCCCAACACGCTCATCAAACCCTCGGACGCCGCCAAGCTGGCCACGCCCGATAACTGCTCGGTCGTCAACTACAAGGAGGTGGAGTAGACCATGGGAGCGGCATTGCAAGACCTGCCTCTGGCGATATTCTCCACGTTGGCGCCCATCGGCGCCGGTGCGTTCATCGCCCTGTTCATCGCGTTCCTGAAGCGCGATTACACGCCTGAAGAGCTGAAGAAGGTCGACACCTTCACCATCATCCCCATCCTGGTGGCCGTCGTGGGCCTGTGTGCATCGTTCGCGCACCTGGCGAACCCCGGCAACGCCATGAACGTGGCAAGCACCGTGGGCGCAACGCCCATGGCGAACGAGATCACCGTGTTCGGCGTGTTCATGATCCTTGCCGTGATCTACTGGATCTGCGGCATGGCCGGCGGCCTGCGCGGCGGCGGCCGCAAGGTGTTCAGCGGCATTCTGGCCGTGGGCGCCGTGTGCGTGGCCTGCGCCATCGGCGGGGCCTACCTGCTGCCCACCATCCCGGTGTGGAACACCCTGTTCACGCCGCTGTCCATCCTGGGCTTCGCCCTTTCCGGCGGCGCGGTGCTGGGCATGCTGGTGCTGGCGCTTGCCGGCGTTGCGGATAAGACCACGGAAGCCGGCGCGGCCAAGCCGCTGATGGGCATGTTCTGCCTGGGCGTGTTCTTCGCGCTGGTGGGCGTCATCGCCATCTGGATCATAGGGGCGAACACCCCGTCCGCCGTCCTGCAGATCGGCGCGGCAACGTCCAGCCTGATCTGGGCATTCGTGCTGTTCATCATCCTGACCGTCGTGGCCTGCGTCCCGGCCTTCGACGCCATCATGCTGTCGGCCTCCAAGGTGAATACCACCGTGGCCGTGGTGCTGGTGGTCGTGGCCGTGTTCCTGGCCCGCCTGTGCTTCTACGGCATGCAGTTCGGCATCGGGCTGTAAGCGGCAGATAGCCGGTAGCTGCGGCACGCAGCGAAGCCGCATGCAAAGCGAACGGGGTATGCATCCGAAACGATGCATACCCCGTTTTCCGTTGCCGCACAGGTCTGCAGCCTACGCGCTCCCGCGCCCGGCAGGAAGCTGCTCGCCGCCTGCCTGCAGCCTACGAGCTCCAGCCGCGGCGGTTCTTGCTGCGCTTGTTCGCGGCGCTCTTCCACACCGCATCCTGCACGCGCGCGACCCAATCCAGGTACTCCGGCGTGGCCAGCAGCAGGTAGTCGGCATCCTCCATGGCCAGCTCCATCTCTTCCTGCGAACCGGGCACGTAATCCATGCCGTAGAACTCGGGCACCTTCGCGTCGATCATCACCGGAAGCGCATCCGGGCAGTACTCCAGCAGCTGCTCCAGGTAGTCGGACGCGCCCTCCAGGTCGTCCTGCTTGTAGCGCGCCACGCTCATGGCCAGGAAGAACCAGCAGTTCTTCTCCCCCTTGAAGCGCTCGTACAGGCGCTTGGCGTCGTCGAAGCGCTCCAGCATCACGTACAGCATGATCAGCGGCAGGCGCACGGACTGGTTGTCGGCCGTGGTCAGATGCATCAGCAGCTCGTATTCGCGCACGGCCAGCGTGTTCTTTCCCAGGTCGAAGTACAGCAGCGCAAGCGTCTGCACCAGGCGCAGGTACGGGCGCAGCTGCCAGCATTGCCACGCCTGCAGCTCCCCGTCGATGTCCGTGTATTCGCTGGGATCCACCTGCGCCGAGCAGTAGATCCACGCCTCGCGCTTCATGTCGCGCAGCGCGGCAACGCGCTTCTCGGAATCGGGTTCGCGCATGACCAGCAGCGAACGCGCATCGTAGCAATGGGGGTCTACCTCCACCGCGCGCTCCAGCAGCCGGACGATCTCGCCCTCGTCTTCGGGCGACGCCATATCGTACATCAGGTCGCAGGCTTCGCAGTACAGGTCGAACGCCTGCGTTGACGCGGACACGCGGACGTCGGTCAGGTCGTTGCGGGACAGCTTCGCCGCCAGCGCCATCAAACGTGCATCGGCCTCTGCGGGCGGCAGGTGCCGCACGTCCACATTATCCGAGACAATGCGCAGGAAGCGCTCGTCATCTACCGGCATGGTCCCTCACCTCTCGCTTGGCCCGGGCGTCTGCACCCGGGAAATAAACGGGGAGCGCCCGCCCTGCGGCGAAAGCGCCCCCGATCCTGCTTGTATTCTCATCGCGGCCTTCGCGTATGCCCGCACCTTAGTTCTGCGCCGCTTCGCCGGCTTCCGCCTTCTCGCGCTCATCCAGCATGGTCATGGCCGTGCGCCACGCCAGCTCGGCGCATTTCACGCGCGCCGGCATGCGGGAGATGGACTTCAGCTGGGCGGCTTCGCCCAGGTCGGCCAGCTCCTCGTCGTCCGTGACCTCGCCGCGGATCATGGCCAGGAACAGGTTGCACAAGCGGCGGGCCTCATCCACGGATTCCTCCGTGATGATGTCGGACAGGATGTCCGCGGACGCCTGGCTCACAGCGCAGCCGGAACCGGTGAACGCCGCCTCGTCGATGGTGTCGCCGTCAAGCTTCAGCGACAGCGTGATGTCGTCGCCGCAGCTGGGGTTCACGCCTTCGTGCACCAGCGTAGGGTCATCCATCTCGTATTTGTAGTCCGGATGGGCGTTGTGCTCCATCAGGGCCGCGGTATAGATGCTATTGGACGCCATTGAACATCTCCTGAACCTTCGTCAAAGCCTCCACCAGGCGATCGATATCGCCCCGGTCGTTGTACAGCGCCACCGAAGCGCGGCAGCAGCTCTGGATGCCCAGATAGGTCAGCAGCGGCTGGGCGCAATGATGGCCGGCTCGAATGCATACATCGTAACTATCCAAGATACTCGCAACGTCATGCGGGTGCACGGCGCACAGGTTAAACGACACGACACCGACATGCTTGTCCGGGTCCCGCGGGCCGATCAGGCGGATGAACGGCAGCTCGCCCAGACGGCGGGCCAGCTCGGCCACCAGCGCGCGCTCGCGCGCCGCCAGCACGTCGTGCCCCACGCCCTCGATGTAGTCGATGGCGGCGCCGAATGCCGCAATGCCGGCCGCGTCCTGCGTGCCCGCCTCGAACTTCTGCGGGATGGGCGCCCAGGCCGCCTGGTCCTCGGAGACCCAGTCGATCATCTCGCCGCCGGTGAGCATGGGGGGCATGCGCTCCAGCAGCTCGCGCTTGGCCCACAGCATGCCGATGCCCATGGGGCCGAACATCTTATGGGCGGACAGAGCGAACGCGTCGCAGCCCAGGTCCTTCACGTCAACCGGCATATGCGGCGCCGACTGCGCGCCGTCCACGATGCAGATGGCGCCCACCTCGTGCGCGCGCTCCGCGATCTTCTTGACGGGGTTCTCCACGCCCAGCACGTTCGAGACCTGCATGACGGACACGATCTTCGTCTTCGGGCCAATCTTGCGCTCGATCTCCTCGTCGGAGATCTCGTAGTCGCCGTCCTTGCTGCAGCGCAGGTACACCAGGTCCGCGCCATGCGCAGCACAGGTCTGCTGCCAGGGAATCAGGTTCGAGTGATGCTCCATGATGGAGATGCACACCTCGTCGCCCGGCTGCAGGAACGCATCGCCGTACGAATGCGCCATCAGGTTCAGCGATTCGCTGGCGTTGCGCGTGAACACGATCTCGTCCGGGTCGTCGGCGCCGATGAAGTGCGCCGCCTTCTTGCGGACCTCCTCGATCGCCGCCGTGGCCTCCACGGACAGGCTGTACAGCCCGCGCAGCGGGTTGCTGTTCATGGTCTCGTAGAACTCGCGCTGCGTGTCCAACGCGCTCTTCACGCGCTGCGACGTGGCGGCGCTGTCCAGGAACGCAATCTCAGGATGCCTGCCGAACAGCGGGAAGTCCTTCTTGAACGGATTCGCATCCAGGTCCAGCACGCTTTGGTCTATCTGTCCCATCTATTCCCCACTCTCCTGCGCTGCATCTCCCGTGGCGTGGCCCAGCACGGCAACCGCCAAGCGGTCCACGGCCTGCGCCGCATCCTGGTCGGCTGCCTGATCGGCGGCATAGTCGAAGAACGCCTGCGAGAACAGGGCCTCGGCGTCCGCCATGCTCAGACCGCGCGTCTCCATGTAGTGCAGCTGCTCGTCGTTCACATGGCCGATGGTGGCGCCGTGGTTGCCTTGCACGTCGTCTTCGTCGCACAGGATGATGGGTATGGTCTTGTTGCGCACGTCCTCGTTCGCCAGCAGCACGGTCTCGCGCTCGTTGCCCACGGAGCCCTTGCAGCCGTGGATGAGGTCAATGGTGCCGCGCAGCGTCTTGCGGGCAGCGTCGTTGAGCACGCCGTTGGCGATGAACTCCGCGTTCGTGTTCAGCCCGCGCTGGCGGATGATGTAGTTGAAGTCCAGCGTGCGGTTGCCGTTGCCCAGGTAGCGCGTGTCGATGTCCAGGTCGCTGCGGTCGCCGGCCAGGTTCGCGGCCACGCCCACGTACGATTCGGACCCGCCCAGCTCTATCTGGCGCAGCACGATGCGCGCATCGGCCGCCTGGTAGAACGCCAGGTTCTCGAAATACTGCCAGGTGGCGTCCAGCGTCTGCTGCGTGCGAACGCTCACCGCAGCCCCCTCTTCGGCAAGCACACGGACGAACACGCCCGCTGCACCGCTGCCGGCCGCCGGCGAATCCGTGCGGACGTTCACAGTGGCCCGGGAGCCCTTGCGGGCGATGACGTCCACCTGCGCCACGGCCGCCCGGCCGTCCTGCGCGTCCACGCGCACGGTCAGCTCGTCGGCAGTCACGCCTTCGGGCACCTCCAGCACCACCTGGCGCGCGCAGGCGGCGCGCAGCCATTCCTCGGCGGCGGGGCCGTTGCCCGTCTCCCATTGCGCATGCGCGCCGGGATACCGGTCAAGCGCCGCCTCGAAGGCGTCGTTGTCGGCCTGCGCCGTCTGCACGGTCACCGCGCCGTTCTCCAGCGCGGCATCCACGAAGATCGCACCGGATTCCGCACGCTCCAGGGCGGGAATCTGCGCCTTCGTGTCGTTGATGCGCAGGAAATGCCACGTGATGTCGGGCATCAGGTTCAGTTGTTCCAGGGTCGTCGCTTCCATTAGCCGATCGCCCCTTCCATCTCCAGCTTGATCAGGTTGTTCATCTCGACGGCGTATTCCAGCGGCAGCTCCTTGCTCACCGGGTCGGCGAAGCCGTTGACCACCATGGTGGACGCCTCCTGCTCGGGGATGCCGCGGCTCATGAGGTAGAACATCATGTCATCGCCGATGCGCCCGATGCTGGCCTCGTGGCCCACGTTCACGTTCTTGCCGCGGATGTCCATGGCCGGCACGGTGTCGGAGCGGCTGATATCGTCCAGCATCAGCGACTGGCACGACACGGACACATTCGCGTTCTCGGCGGATTCCGCCACCACCACGCTGCTGCGGAAGGTGTTCACGCCGCCGTCCTTCGAGATGGATTTCGTGTCGATATGCGCGGACGTGTTCTTGCCCGTCATGAGCACCTTGCAGCCCGTGTCCAGGTCCTGCGTGGCGCCGGCGAACGTGATGCCGGTGAACTCGCTGGTGGAGTTGCGGCCCTTCAGCACGCTCATGGGGTACAGGTAGCCCACATGGCTGCCGAACGACCCGGAGATCCATTCGATCTTCGCGTCGTCGTCCACCAAGGCGCGCTTGGTGTTCAGGTTGTACATGTTCTTGGACCAGTTCTCGATGGTGGAATAGCGCAGCTTCGCGCGCTTGCCCACGAACAGCTCAACCGCGCCGGCATGCAGGTTCGCCACGTTGTACTTCGGCGCCGAACAGCCCTCGATGAAGTGCAGGTCCGCGTCGTCTTCCACGATGATCAGCGTATGCTCGAACTGGCCCGCGCCCTTCGCGTTCAGGCGGAAGTAGCTCTGCAGCGGGAAGTCCATCTTCACGCCCTTGGGCACGTAGACGAACGAGCCGCCCGACCAGACCGCGCCGTGCAGGGCGGCGAACTTGTGGTCGCGCGGGGTGATCAGCTTCATGAAGTGGTCGTGGATCATCTCCGCGTAGGGGCCGTGCAGGGCCTCCTCGATGCCGGAATAGACCACGCCCAAGTCGGCCACCGAGTCCTGGATGTTGTGGTACACCAGCTCGGAGTCGTACTGGGCGCCCACGCCGGCAAGGTAGGCGCGCTCGGCCTGCGGGATGCCCAGGCGCTCGAACGTGTCCTTGATGTCCTCGGGGACGCTGTCCCAGTTGCTCTCCTGGTCCGTATTCGGCTTCACATAGGTAACGATATGGTCCATGTCCAGGCCGTCCAGGGCCGGACCCCAGTCGGGAGTGGGCATGGAATTGTAGATCTCCAGGGACTTCAGGCGGAAGTCGAGCATCCATTGCGGCTCGTCCTTGCGCTCCGAGATCTCCCGGACGATATCCGGCGTCAGGCCGGCATCGACGCGCTCGTAGCCCTCTTCGCTCTTCACGAAGTCGTACAGGCTGCGATCGACGTCGGCGACCTGCGTGCGCTCGCGCCCGGCCATCTTACTCGCCCGCCTGGCCGGCTGCGGCTTCGGCGATTGCCTTCTTGCCGGCATCCGACGTTTCGAACTGCTCGAAGCCCTGGGCATTGATGGTATCCACCAGCGACGCGTCGCCCTCAGCCACCATGTGGCCCTTCACCATGACGTGCGTGCGGTCCACGTCCAGGCTCTCCAGCAGGCGCGTGTTGTGCGTGATGATGATCAGCGCGCCGCCGCATTCCCGGCGGTACGCGGCGATGGCGTTCGACACCACGGTAAGGGCATCCACGTCAAGGCCGGAATCCGTCTCGTCCAGGATGGCGACCTTCGGCTGCAGCAACAGCAGCTGCAGCATCTCGATCTTCTTCTTCTCGCCGCCGGAGAAGCCCACGTTCAGCTCGCGCTCCAGGTACGCGGGATCCATGTTCAGCAGCTCCATGACCTCGGCAACGCGTTTCTTGTAGCGCTTGCCCTTCAGGTTCAGGTCCGGGCGCTGCGCCACGATAGCGCGCAGGAAGCTGGCCAGCGGCACGCCGGGCACCTCCACGGGCGCCTGGAAGCTGATGAACAGCCCCTGGCGGGCGCGCTTGTCAACGGATAGGTCCGTGATGTCCTGGCCCTCCAGCTTGATGGAGCCGCCGGTGACGGTGTACTCGGGATCGCCGACGATGGCCTGGCCCAGCGTGGACTTGCCGGCGCCGTTCGGACCCATGAGGACGTGTACCTCGCCGGCCCCCACCTGCATGTTCACGCCGAACAGGATCGGTTTCTGATCGGCGGCGATGGAAAGGTTCTCTACCGAAAACAGTGCTTCTCCCATGGGAAGCCCTCCTTGTTCTTCTTTCAGGCGGCATGATGCCGCCCTGCCTCCTTGTTTCTCAAGGCGTAATCCTACCACGGAGCTAGGATTTAGTGAAGAACGGGGGAAGAAATGCAAGTGCTCTGCACACATTTCGCCGCAAGCGGCCGAACAGCGGTGCAACACCGCTTCGCAGAGAAAAAGAAGCGCCCGGCCCGCACGGACCGAACGCTTCTACCATACCTCATTGCACGGCGCTGCCGCCACTATATTTCATAAGGACCGAACAAGAGCTCGTCGTCGGGATCGTCCCCCTCGAACAGCCAGCTGCCGCGCCAGCCCTCGTCACGCCAGCGCTGATCCTCGCGGCGCAGCTCGTCCTGCTCCTCCGGCGTCATCGGCACGTCGTTGAACGGGAAGCGGGATTGCTCGTGCGCGTCGCCCTGCGCCGCTGCGCCCATCGCTGCGCCTGCCGCCGCGCCCATAGCCGCACCGGCCGCTGTGCCTGCCGCTGCGGGCTTCGCGGCGTTTGCCGCCGCAGCCTTCGTTGCCGGCTTTGCCGCGGACGGCTTCGGCGTTTCGGGCTTCGTGGCCGCGGCCTTCTTCGACACCGACGTATTTGCCGCTGCCGCCGGGGATGCGGCGCTCGCGGCGGGCTGGCGCTTCAGCGCCTCAAGCTCGGATGCCGTGAGCTCGGCCAGCTGCGCCGGCGTCAGCATGTCTGCCGCCGTCATGCCCTCTGCAGCCTTCTGCTCCTGCTTCTTGGCCTCTTCCTGCGCGCGGCGCTGCGCCGCCGCCTCGTCGGCCGCGCGGTCGAACGCCTCTTTACGGGCGCGCTTGCGCTCGTTGTCGCGCGCCACGGCCTCTTCCGCGCGCGCCTCCATCTCGGCTTCCTCCTTCGCCTCCAGCATGCGCTCCAGCAGCTCGTCCTGCGAGGGGATCTCGTTCATCGTGGGAATGCGGGGCGCCGGTTTCTGCGGCTCCCCCTTCGCGGGCTTCGGGGCTGCAGCCTTCGCGGCGGCAGGTGCGGGATTCGCAGGCGCCGGCGCAGGCGCGGGCTTCGCAGCAGCGGGCGCCGGCGTCTTCGGGGCCTCCGGCTTCGGCGTTTCGGGCTTCGGGGACGCAGTCTTCGGGGCTGCCGGCTTCTTCGCCTCCTGCTTTGCCGCCGGCACGGGCGCGGATGCGGGTTGCGGTGCCGGTGCGGACGCCTCGACTGCGGGAACGGGTGCCGCAGCGGTCATCGGCGGAACGGGCGGCGCAGGCACGAATGCCGGCTGCGGGGCGCGCATGGACAGATCCAGCGGAATGCGCCCTTCGCGCACTATCTGGCGATAGAACGCCCGCGTCACGGACTGCAGGTCCAGCCCCAGGTCCTCGGCCAAATCCTTCGCCTCGCGCAGCGTCTTGCCGTCTACCTCAATCTTGATCTTCGCCATATCTTCTCCTTGCCCCTTACACTGTTTGCTTTCCGCACGTATCGTAACGCAAAAGCACCCGCCGAAGCGGCGACGCCCGCAGCGGGAGAAAAACCGAAACGAAGCTGCTTCCTTTCTCCATACCGCTCCGTCATAATCGCAGTGAAATCACCGAGGCGCCCCCAAGGGCGCGAAGGAGGACCGCATGAAGAAGGAAATCGACGTCTATTCCCACGGGACGGAGCTGCTGGAGGCCCTGAGCAAGGGCGTGCTGCTGAATTCGAAGGCCGGCGGCAAGCTGAACACCATGACCATCTCCTGGGGCTCCGTGGGCACGTTCTGGGGAAAGCCCACGTTCGTCACGTATGTCCGCACCGGCCGCTACACGCACGAGCTGCTTGAGGCGAACCCGTATTTCACCGTCAGCGTGCCGTACGGCGCATGCGACCGCTCCATCCTGGGCAAAGCGGGCTCCGTCACGGGCCGCGGCATGGACAAGGTGGCCCAGCTGGGCCTGACGCCGTTCCCGGCCTCCGTCAACGGCGTAGAAGGCTTCAAGGAATTCCCCTTGACGCTGGAATGCAAGATCGTCTACAAGCAGACGTTCGGCGGCGGCGCCATGCCCCAGGACGCGCTCGACCGCTTCTACCCCGCCGATGTGGACAGCACGAACTGCGGCGCGAACCGCGACATGCATACGGCGTATTACGGCGAGGTGCTGGCCGCCTACATCGAGGAATAGGCCGCCATCCCCACCTTCGGCGGCGCGATTGCGCCTTCGCCGCCGCAACGCGCAGCAATGCCGGCATAGGACCGGCGCGAGAATGAAGAATGCCCGCTCCGCCAAGATGGTGGAGCGGGCAGTTTTGCGTCGGGGAGACAGGGCCGACGCAGCAGACTGCTTTCATCCGCCGATTGGAAACGGATGAAATGCCCCATAGATGCGGATGAGGCCGGCCCGCCATATCCGCCTGCGGAGACAAGGACAGGCTATCTCGGCGAACCGGCCGCACCCAAGGGGTGTTTGGGACAGGTATTAAATTAGTCTTTTCTAACTATTTGCGCAAGAGGGTACAGGGAAATTGTTAGCCATTTAGAACTTTCTCCATATCTTGCGCACATTTCGCTTCGAAGCCATTCCTTAGCAGGGACAAGGCGAAGCTGCGCGTGCTAGCTGCGCGTTTGGGAAGACTCCCCTTCCCCGTCGTAATCGTCGTCATCGAACGGATCGGGCACCGCCTGAGCGGATTTCGGCACCGGCGGTAGCCGCACGGGCGCCTGCGACACGGAACGCTGCGGGACAGGCTGCGCCGGCGTCTGCGGAGCAACCGCCTGCTGCACGCCGTTACCGTATGCATCCGCGGCGCCTTCGCGCGTCTGCACCGGGCGGAACGCACCTTGCGGGTTGCCCGCCTGCGGCACGGCGGGCGCGGTCTGCACCGGAGCCTGCTGCGGCGCCTGCTGTAGGGATGCCTGCCCCGGCTGCATGGGCATCTGCTGTTGCACGGGCGCTTGCTGCGCGGGGGCCTGCTGCGGCGCCTGCTGCACGGGCGCCTGCCCCGGCTGCGCGCCCGCCGTATTCTCCGTACGGCGATGCGGGACCGTGCGCGGCGCCTCGCCGCGGTGCATGCGATGCGTCTCCTTCGCTTCTATCGGGCTGCCCGCCATGTACTCGGGATTCTTCTTCGGGTTCTTCGAGTAGTTCAGGCGCACGGTGATGTACTCCATCACCAGCAGCGCCATCAGGATGGCCATGACGATCAGGTAGCCGTCGATGGCGCCGTTCAGGCCCGCCGTGTGAACCATCAGATACGGCACGAACAGCGAGAAGCCGAACGTGACGATGTACAGCCGCATGACATCGCGCTGATGGCGCATGACGGTGATGACCTGGTACAGGAAGTCGATGACGCCCGTGATGCCGCCCGCCACCAGCATGACGTACGACATGGTGCGGAACTGCTCGAAGTCCAACCCGTACAGGAAGCTCATGATGGGGATGCCGATCCAGCCCATCAGCAGGATGCCGATGGCCGTTATGGCCGCAATGAGCAGCACCATGGCGAACACGAACAGGTCGAAGCGGCGGCGGCGCGACGGATCGGCCCACGCATTCGCGATGCGCACGAGCATGGGCTTGTAGATGAAGCCGACCGTCATCAGGATGGCCTGCGCCGGGAAGTACAGCGCGTTGAAGTACAGCTGGTTGTCGTACGTCAGCACGCCTTCCATGACGAACTTCGGCATGTTATCGATGAACGCGTACAGGAACAGCGCCAGGAACACCGGGAAGCCGTCCTTGAACAGGCGGATCACGCCGCCGATGGACATGCGCCGCGACTTCGGCGTCTCCAGCAGCGCCAGCGGGAACGTGATGACCACGAACGACAGGATGGCCGCGATGCCCATGGCGACGCTGGCAATGCCCAGGTCATGCGTAAGGAACAGCACGATGGTGCACGTCAGGAACGCAAGCAGCGAACGCACGGTCTGCGAGATGCCCGCCAGGTACAGCTTGTCCATCTGCTGCAGGCGGCCTTCGTAGACGTCCGCCAAGCCGTCCACCATACGGTAGATGAACACCCACATGAACATCGTGAACATCTCGCCGGAATATCCGCGGATGCAGCAGTAGATATAGCCGATGAGCAGCATGGCGATGCATGTGATCCAGCGGTTCACCTGGTATTCCGAGAAGGAGCGAACCTCCTTCACGTCCGACACCTGGTACGTGCGGATGCCGTAATTTGCAATGATGATCAGCAGCTGGCCGGCCACGAACGCCAGCGAGAAGCGACCGGCCTGCTCGGCGCCGCAGAGCTGCGTGACCACGATGGTCAGCAGCGGGAACACCATGCCGAATGCACCCAGGCCCGCCGTGTTCCAGATGTAGTCCGCCGTGGTCCGATGCCCGGCGTATTCCGCTTCCTGCTTGCTCAGGCCGCCGTCTTTCGCGGCGCCCAGCAGGCGATCCGCCCACGCGTTGATAAGACGGCGCACCGCACCGGGTTCGCCCGCCTCCTTCGCGCGGCGCTTCTCTTCGCGCTTCGCTTCCTTCGCCGCGGCCTTCTCCTGCTTGCGGGCCCGGCGCTCATCGAGCTTGCCGGAGATGCCGCCGCGCCTACCGCGAGATTCCCGTGCAGAAGCGCGGCCTTCAGAGCCCGTCGGCTGTGCGGCCGCGCGGGCATGACGCGCCTGCGCCTCGCTCCTGCGTGCCTGCGGCGCCTGCACGCGCTCATGCGCGCCCTGATAGCGCGGATTGCCCGATTGCCCGTCTCCTTGCCCGTCCGAAACCCTGCGGTCTGCCAAAACGTCTCGCTCCCGTGTATCGCGATGCCGGCAGCGCCGGCCCAGCTTCTCTGCTCTGCACCGCACGCCGCCGAAGGCGGCAGCGGATCGAATGTCCTTTGCTTTCGAGTGTCTGATTATAGTTCAGGGCAACGCGAAACCCCGCATTTTCACCATCACGCAACGAGGACGGCAGATTACTTTCATATGCACGATGCCCTCACGCGATTTTCGCGCAATGCGGGCGTTGCGGCGGGAAGAAGAGAAGCGCCGGCGGCGTCAGTTCACCGGGCCGTAGACGAAGTACGGCACGACCAGCCAGCAGATGAGCAGCACCATGATGATGACGAAGAACCCCACGGAGCCGACCTTCGAGCGCGTCGGCTGGCGATCCCACCAATCGCGGAACTCGCTTTTCCCCGAAGGCTCGTACGTCTCCTCCTTGCGCGCCGCCGCCGCTTGGGCGGGCGTCATGCCGTGGACCTTCTTCTTTTTCTTGCTCATATGGATTGCACCCCCGAATAAACCCGCGATTGCGGCGCTTGGCCCCCTGTCGGCCTAGCGGCGATCCTGCGGATCCTTCTTCGCAATGTCGTGGAACTTGCGCTCGCGCCGATGCTTCTCCAGCGTGCGCTCGCAGATGATATCGATGGCCAGCATGATTGCGAACAGGCCCAGGCAGCTGCCGAAGAACAGCGCCAGCATGGTGTTGCCCTCGGATGCCGCATAGCCGGTGAACAGCACCGATACGCCGATGCCGATGTAGCTCAGCCAGCGCAGCACGGAAAGCAGCACTTCCTTCGCGCGTTCGCCGCCGCGCGTGTTCCACACCACGGCGTACACGATGATCAGCACGGCCACCACGAAGACGATGACGGGAATCAAACGGTACAGCTGTGCCACGAACAAGGGCATATGCTTCTCCTTCCGTTCGAAATCCCGAATCTTACTTCGTTACATTCTATCAAACCCGCGCCGGCCAACGTACGTGCCGCGGTTCGGACGCCTCAGGGTTCGGAACGGCCCTTCCCCGCCGACGCCTTATGCGCGAACACGGCGCTGCAGCCGCAAGCCGGAAGGCGGGTCCTCCCCACCCGTCCGCGCTGCGCTACGCGCCCTGCGTCCGCGCCTGCGCCACGGCATCCTCGATCATCGCGCGCAGGTCGTCGATGCCGGCGCCCGTGACGGACGAACACACGGCCACGTAGGCATCCTGTGCCACCGTCAGCTGGCTGCACAGTGCCTTCACCTGGCTGAACTGCTTCGACTTGCCGATCTTGTCCGCCTTCGTGAACGCGATGACGAACGGGATCTCGTGCGCGGTCAGGAACTCCGCCATCTGGATGTCCAGCTTGCTCACGTCGTGGCGCAGATCCACCAGCAGCACACATAGCGCATGCTTGCGGTCCTGCGTGAAGTAGCCCTCGATGAGCTCCTGCCAGCGGCGCTTCTCGTCTTTCGACACGCGCGCGAAGCCGTACCCGGGAAGGTCCACGAAATCCGTGCCGTCGCATTCGAAGAAGTTCACCGTGGACGTCTTGCCCGGCTTCGACGACACCTTCACCAGGTTCTTGCGGCTGAACAGCTTGTTCATCAGCGACGACTTGCCCACGTTCGAACGGCCGACGAACGATACCTCCCAGCGCTTCGACGGCGGCAGCTGGGCCGAGGTGCCGTACGAGGCGGTAAACACCGCTTTCTGGAAATTCATGTTCTGCGCTCCTGTCTCTGCGAACGGCCGGCGCGCATGTGCCGCGCCCGAATGCGGGCCCGCAGCCCGGATCCGGTTCGCCTTGTTCTCTTGCGGTTCCCGCACCCATTATACCGACCGCCCCGGATGACGGAGCCGTATCGCAACGCGCGGGGAACGCTTCTTGCCGCGCCCGTTTGCCTATAATGGAACCAGCACGACGAACAGCTATATTCCCGCGGGAAAGGATACACGATGAGCATCGAGCAATCGAACTGCATCCGCCGTTTCACCCGCCTTTGCAGCGACGGCTACGAGCAGGGCTGGCACGAAGGCAACGGCGGCAACCTGAGCTACCGCATGAGCGCCGAGGACATCGAGGTCTGCATGCCCTACATGGATGCGAAGGGCAATCCGTGGATCGAGAACGGCGTCAGCGTCCCGAACCTTGCCGGCAGCTTCTTCATCGTCACCGGCGCAGGCAAGTACATGCGCAAGGTCTCCATCGACCTGCACACGAACATCGGCATCGTTGAGATCAACCAGGACGGCACGGGCTACCGCGTGGTCTGGGGCTTCACGGACGGCACGCAACCCACCAGCGAGTTCTGCGCGCACCTGCTGACGCATAGCGCGAACGTGGCGAACGGGCGCGAGGAGGACCGCGTCGTCTACCATGCGCACGTCTCGAACAGCATCGCGCTGGCGAACGTGGTGCCGGCCGATTCGCGCACCATCACGCGCATCATCTGGAAGTCCATGGCAGAGGCCATCATCATGTTCCCGGAGGGCATCGGCGCGCTGGGCTTCTATGCGCCCGGCTCCACCGACGTGGCCTACGCGAACGCGGAGCTGATGAAGACGCACCGCTGCGCGATATGGGCGCATCACGGCGCCATCCTGACGGCGTCCACGTTCGACCAGGCATTCGGCATGATGCAGACGCTGGAGAAATCCGCCGGCATCTACACCACGTGCCGCGCCATGTGCGGCGGCACGGAGCCCCTGCAGCTTCTGACGGACGACCAGCTGCGCGCCATCTGCGCCTCGTACGACATCAAGCCGAATACGGCGTATCTGGACTAGTTGCAGCTCACGGGCGGACGGATGCCCCGTCCGCGGCACCTTCCTCGGACCCGGCGACCCCCTGCCGCTCGAACGGCATGGGGTCGTCCTGTCCCTGCCAATGGGGCACGTCGAACTGCGCCGTCCAATAGCCCAGCGACCGGGCGATGATCACATATGCGAATGTATGCAGCACCGCCACCGCATATACCAGCACCGGCAGCACGGCAATGGCCACGGGCATGACGCCGCTGGCGAAGTAGTTCCAATCCACCTGCCCGCCATGGAGCAGCGTGATCACGGAATACGCGGCTCCCAGCAGGCCCACACCTAAGATGTAGAGCATGGCCAGCACCGCAATGGCGCACAGCAGCACCAGCAGGATACCCGCAATGCGCAGCAGCCCGCTTAGGCGGTAGCGCATCATGGACCAGATACGGGATATCTGGAAGCCGGCCGACAGACGGCCGTATATCGTCGCGCGCATCCATCCCACCAGGATGAAGGGAATCACGATAAGGGTGAACACGTAGCACAGCACCGTCACCGTGCGCCGGATGAGCAAATCCACATCAACCGGTACCAGGGATTGCCAGCTGTCCGCCCAGGTAGCCAGGCCGTCGTTGAACAGGATGCCGAACAGCCAGGCGAAGAGCACCGGCACGGCCAGGAACACCATCTCCAAAACGAACAGGTGCATGCCCCGCTGCATCATGCGGTCGCGCCCCGCCGAGCGGATATGCTCCGGCATCGGCGTGCGCACGCCCCAGGCAATGTCGCGCGCCCAGCCGTACACGTAGCCCAGCAGCACCATCGGGCCGATTATCGGGACAAGAGAGATCAGCGAAAGCAGCAGCAGGTTCCGCAACCAGCCCTTCGACATGCGCACATCGCGCCACGATGTCGCAAAATACCCGCGCTTCAACGCCGACCTCCTTTCGCATGCCCTGCCATGCCGTCTAGCTTACCCAAAGAAAAGGCCCGATGCCACCTACGGCATCGGGCCTGCAAACACTCTCAAGCAGCAAGAACTACTTCAGGGTAACGGTTGCACCAGCCTCTTCCAGAGCAGCCTTGGCCTCGTCGGCCTTGTCCTTCGGAGCACCCTCCAGAACGGCGGCAGGAGCGCTCTCGACCAGAGCCTTGGCCTCCTTCAGGCCCAGGTCGGTCAGGCTGCGGACAACCTTGATGACAGCGATCTTGTTGTCGCCGAAGCCCTCCAGCATAACGTCGAAGTCCGTCTTCTCCTCGGCGGCAGCAGCGTCGCCACCGGCAGGAGCAGCAGCAACGGCCACAGGAGCGGCAGCGGACACGCCGAAGGTGTCCTCAATCATCTTGACCAGCTCGGATGCCTCCAGCAGGGACATCTCCTTCAGTGCGTCGATAATCTCTTCCTTGGTCACAGCCATGGTAGTTTTCCTTTCAAATGCGGTTGGCCTATCCAACCTTAATTTCCATACAGTCACGCGGCGCGCTTACGCCGCATTTGCCGCGATTCTACGCAGCGGGCTTCTGCTCGGCAACCTGCTTGATTGCCTGGGCAAGGCCGGACGGGACACCGTTGATGGTGGTAGCCAGGCCGCGGGCGACACCGTTGATGGCGGCAGCGATCTGAGCCATGAGCTCCTCGCGGGAAGGCAGGGAAGCGATAGCCTCGATCTCGGCGACACCGACCTGCTCGCCTTCCATCAGACCGCCTTTGATGACGAGGTTCTCGTTATCCTTGGCGAAGTTCTTGACGGCCTTGGCGGCAGCGGCGGGATCGTCGTCTGCGAACACGAACGCGCTGGGGCCCTTCAGCAGGTCGTCCATCGTGGGCAGACCGGCATCTTCCAGGGCAATGCGCATCAGATTGTTCTTGTACACCTTCATGGATGCGCCGGCTTCGCGAATGTTGCGACGGAGCTGTTGGGCATCCTTCACAGACAGACCGCGGTAGTCGACCACCCACACGGAAGTGACGTCCTCCAGGTCGTTCTTGATAGCCTCGACCTGTGCTTTGTTCTGTGCGTTGGGCATGTAGTTGCACCTCCTTTTCCTCAAACTCGGTTCCGCCCCTACGGGTGAACTGTGCTTGGGAAAAGCACGGCCCCCTGCGTCCATGACAGCAGGGGGCCGTGAATACTCATGCGATCCATGACCACCTCGGCGGGCCGCTTTGCGCGTTTGAACCTTTCGGTACCGGCTGTCTCGGGCAGCGGAACAATTTCATTTGTTCACTGGAAAATTCCAGCTGCTCTATTATGCAGCGCTCCCATTCGGCAGTCAAGGCATCCACAGAGTCTGCAAGAGCGGAATTCCCTACGCGGAACGGATGCGCAAGGCACCCGCCATCCGCGGCCGCATAGGAAGCTGTCGGAGCGCACCGCCCCGCACCGCTGCACCCGGCACGATGCGAAAACGGGGCGCCCGGAATATCCCGGCGCCCCGTCTGTCGTCATGCGATCAACGTCATGCGCTTCACGTCGTCCGCAGCGCTACTTGATGCTCTGCGCCTGGCAGGTATCGTCCTCCTTGTAGTAGGTGAACTTGATGCTGTCGCCCTCCTTGTAGCGGACGATGTCCAGCATGCCGGGCAGGACGAAGTCGTAGATGTTGCTGTCGCCCTTCAGCATGACGTAGTAATGCGAGTTGCCGTCCACCACGGCAGTGGCCATGCGGCTGATGGTGCCGCTCACCGTCTTCTCGCCGTCCGTTGCGCTCGAGCCGGAGATGCTGACGCCGTTGTTCTTCAGCAGTGTCTTGTACGCTTTCTGGCAGTCTGCAACCGTGTCGCCGGTCGCCACGTTCTGGTAGCGCTGGATGTCGATCATGGCGTACTTCTTCACCAGGCCCGCGCTGTCCTTCAACGACATGAAGTACGTGGGCTGTCCGCCGATGTTGATCAGCAACGGGAACGTGGCGGTGTACCTGAGGTTCTGCACCTGGCCTTCGGCCGAGCTCATGGCCGACTCCTCCGTAGCGCCCGAGACGGAATAGAAATGCGATTCCGCCGTGCGCTGGTTGATCAGCACGAAGCCGATGATGGAGCTGTCGTCCGTGGCAGAGGTGACGCCGGTGTACAGCCACACGTCGTCGTCCTTCGCGATGTAGTTGTAGCCCAGGTCGCCGTTCGCGCCCGGCGTGGTCTGCTTGACGCCCGTCTGGCCCAGCCAGCTGTTCAGCCAGCCGTTCAGGTACGCGCCGCTCCAGTTGTACTGCTGGATGAGCAGCGAAGACGGGTAGGCGCGGTCCACCCATTCGGGGCAGTCGCCGATGGCGTATTCCGAGCATTCGCCCGTCTGCGCGTTCACCAGCACCACTTCTGAGACCGTCTGGCCGCCGAACAGGCCGATGGTGTAGTCCATCACCGGGCACACCCAGTACGGCGTGCCGTTCTCATCGATCTCGAACGATTTCTCCCCGAACATCTTGAACGGGTACTTCAGCTGCACATAGCGGTCGATGTTGCGATCGAACGGCTCGGACTGGCTGAACATGATGCCCTGGTCAAGCCGCACCACCTTCGCGTTCTGCGTGGTGGTGTCCACGATCACGTATGCCGGCAGGCCCGTGTTCATGTTGTTCAGCCACTTGAAGAAGTCCGCATAGCCCAGCGGGCTGACGCGCACCGGCTTGCCCTGGTAGTTGATCTGCGAGTACAGGTCGCTGATCTCGAACTGGCTCACGTACTCCGGGATGTCGCCCAGCGTGCGGTTGCCCAGCAGCTCCGCCGAGTCCTTGTCGATGACGGGGATCTCGTTGTAGTTGACCTCCTGGATGTCCTTTGCGAAGTCCATGTCCTGCGTCTGCAGGATGTTCGCATAGCGTTCCGCATTGCCCGGGATGATGGACCACGAGGATATGCCCCCGATGACCACCAGCGCCAGAACCGCCACGGGAATCCAGCTGAGCTTCTTCAGCTTCGAGGCCCGCTTCTCATCGGGCGGCTCTTCCAGCGTGCCGTTGTAGGCTTTCTGCGAGCGGCTGCGCAGAATCAGGAACGCGGGCAGCAGCAGCACGATGGTGATGAATACCCACATATCCAGGCTGTGGATGTTGATGGCCGGATGGAACCACCAGTAGCAGAATGCCACCACCAAGATGATGACGATTGCCCATACCGCCTTCTGCGCGCGGGACATGCCCGCGATGTTCAAATGGGGCGGCTCGGGCGGTTTCCGATTTCCTCCCCCCGGTCTGGACGTTGCGGAGCCATCGTCGGAACCCATCGGTCCCGCCGGGCCGCCGAAGTTTCTCAGCAGGTCTTCCCAGTTGAATTGTCCAGGCACAGCTTCCCCTTCCCTTCTGTTTCCAATCCTGTTGCCGCGGGCGGGATCGGCGCGCTGCCGGCCCGCCCGCGATCATTCTCCCTGTGTTTCAGCGTTCGCGCCTACTGCGCCGCAAGGTTGCGGATCACATACTGCAGAATGCCGCCGTTGCGGAAATACGCGCCCTCAGTGGCCGTGTCGATGCGGACGATGGCATGGAACACCACGTCCGTCCCGTCGGCCTTGTGCGCGACAACCTGCACCTTCGCCGGATCCGGCAGGCCCTTCGAGAAGTCGATGGGGGCGATGTCGTAGACTTCCGTGCCGTCCAGGCCCAGCGTCGCGGCATTCTGGCCCTCTTCGAACTGCAGCGGCAGGATGCCCATGCCGATCAGGTTCGAACGATGGATGCGCTCGAAGCTCTCGGCGAACACGGCGCGCACGCCCAGCAGCATGGGGCCCTTCGCCGCCCAGTCGCGCGACGAGCCGCTGCCGTACATCTTGCCCGCCAGCACCACCAGCGGGGTGCCGGTTTCGCGCGCCTCCTCGGACACGTCGAACATGAGCTTGACCTGGCCGTCGTTGAAATCGCGCGTCCAGCCGCCCTTCTTGCCCTCCGCCAGCTTGTTCGCCAGCTTCACGTTCGCGAACGTGCCGCGCGCCATGACCTCGTGGTTGCCGCGACGGCTGCCGTACGTGTTGAAATCGGCCTCGTCAACACCGTGGCCGCGCAGATACGCTGCCGCAGCCGAGTCGGAGGCGATAGAACCGGCCGGCGAGATGTGGTCCGTGGTGATGAAGTCGCCCAGCACGGCGATGGCGCGGGCGCCCTTGATGGGCTCGGGGTCCTCCGCCTGGCGCTTCATGCCCTCGAAGTACGTGGCGCGGCGCACATACGTGGAATCCTGGTCCCAATCGAACGTCTGGCTGGACGATCCGCCCAGGCTCTGCCAGCGGGCATCGCCGTCGAACAGGCCCTTGCCGCCTTCGTCGAACAGGTCCTTCGTCACCGTGTTGCGCAGCAGCGTCTGCACCTCGCCATCCTCCGGCCAGATGTCTGCCAGATAGACGTCGCGGCCGTTCACATCCGTGCCCAGCGGCTGCGTCTCGAAATCGAAGTCCATCGTGCCCACAAGCGAGTAGGCGATAACCGTCGCAGGTGCGGCCAGATAGTTCTGGGAGACATCCGGCGAGATGCGACCCTCGAAGTTGCGGTTGCCGGAAAGCACGCTGGCAAGCTCGATCTGGTCGGCTACCGCATGCATGGAATCAGACAGCGGGCCGGAGTTGCCGATGCAGCTCATGCAGCCGAAGCCGCACGTATAGAAGCCCAGCTGCTGCAGGCCGTCCATCAGCCCGGCGCGCTCCATCATCAACTCCGTGGCGCGGCTGCCCGGCGCGAAGATCGTCTTCACCCAGGGCTTCGGGGACAGACCGGCGGCGGCCGCGTTCTTCGCAAGAATGCCGGCTGCCAGCATCATGGCCGGGTCCGTTGCCGTCGTGCAGCTTGTAACGGCCGCGATGGCGATGGCGCCCTGAGAGATGGTGCGGGGGCCGCCTGCGTCCACCTGCACCGTCTTGTTCATATCCAGGTTGCGATCGGCGCACACCTTGCGGAAGGCGTTGCGCGCGTCGGACAGCGCGATGCGGTCATGCGGGCGCGACGGTCCGGCGATGTTGTGCTCGACCGTGCCCAGGTCCAGCTTCAGAACCTTCGCATACGTACGGTTGCCCTGGTCGGCACCGCCCCACAGGCCCTGCGCCTTCGCATAGGCCTCCACCAGGGCGGCCTGCTCGTCAGAGCGGCCCGTGACCTTCAGGTACTCGATGGTGCGCTCGTCCACCGGGAACAGCGTGCAGGTGCTGCCGTATTCCGGCGTCATGTTCGACACGCACGTGCGCTGCGTAGCGGACAGGCTCGCAACGCCGGGGCCGAAGCACTCCACGAAGCAGCCGACGACGCCCTCCTTGCGCAGCATCTGCGCGAACGTCAGGCTCAGGTCCATGGCGGTAACGCCCTCGGGAAGCTCGCCCGTCAGCTCCACGCCGATGACGCGCGGCACCACAAGTGTAATGGGCTGGCCCAAGGCCGCCGCCTCAGCCTCGATGCCGCCGACGCCCCAACCCAGGACGCTGATGCCGTTCGCCGTGGGCGTATGGCTATCGGATCCCACCAGGGAGTCGAAATAGGCCAGAGTCTGGTCGCCCTCCTGCTTCGTCATGACTACCTTCGCGAAACGTTCGATGTTCAGCTGGTGGCAGATGCCCGCTCCGGGAGGAACGATGCGCACGTTGTCGAACGATTCCTGCGCCCACTTCAGGAACGCATAGCGCTCCTTGTTGCGCTTGAACTCCAGTTCCATGTTCTTGTCCAGCGCCGACGCGCAACCGGCGACATCGGCGATAACGGAATGGTCGATGACCAAGTCGCACGGAATCTGCGGGTTCACCTTCGCCGGATCGCCGCCCAGGGCCTGGCAGGCCTCGCGCATTACGGCGAAGTCAACGAAGATGGGCACGCCGGTGAAATCCTGGAACAGCACGCGCGAGGGCATGAACTCGATCTCGTCGCCCGCAACGCCGGCATCACCCGCCGCCACAAGGCGTCCGCTCAACTCTCGCGCACGGTCCTCGTCCGGAGCCAGACGGAGAATGTTCTCAAGCAGAACCGTCAGCGAGAAGGGCAGCTTGTCATAGCCCTCGACAGAGCTGACGGGGTAATACGTATACGAAGCATCGCCGACATTCAGCGTCGACTTCAAACTGGATTTGTCTCCCATTGCTGATACTCCTTGCACCTAGGAAAGATTAGCGACAATCTGCGAAGCGCGCACCTTCAGGGCGCCCTTGCCGTTCTCGGCATCGAACGTCATGCGATCCTTGAGCTCCTGCTTGGCCGCAGCGGAAAGCTTCCCCTTCGAGAACTCCTCGATGGCAACCAGCATCTCCTGGAACTCCTGATCGCCGTGATAGCACTGGATGGCCTCGTCAAGAAGCGGCCACACCTTGTCGCAGCGCTTTTCCGTCGTAGCGCCAAGCTTGCACAGGAAGCGGACGGCAGCCAGGCGCAGAAGCCCGTTATCCTCATCGAACAGCGCCGTCTCCGCACCGTCCAAAGCGCGATCGCAGGCACGCGAATCAATGGGAACCATCATGACCAGGGCCTCCAGGCACTCCCAACGAGTCTGGGCTTCCGGGCGATTCAAGGCGTCCACCAGATCGCCGATGTACGGTTCCAGCTTCTCAGGTTTCATATGGGCAGCCACCGCCATGATGTTCGCCGCCTTCTGGCGGTTGCGGCGAGAGGGGCCCTTCAGCTCCTCGACGGTCCTTGCCATCACATTCGGTTTCAAAAGAGCCTGATGGGCAGCCTCGCGAATCTCTTCAGTCTTCTCGCTCAAATTGTGCTTCCTCCATTCTGATGTGCAATATCCGGGACGAAATGCCCGCAGGTACGATCGATTTGCCCCCTTCGGGGCACAATTAGCCGAGATTGAATTATACACGACTCCCCGAATGACCATAACGAGCAGCATTCAACCGTACGAAACGAACGGAAACCGGCACGATCGAAAAACGATGAGAGGTAAACGGAAGGATTGTCGCTGCGAAAAGCAGCAGAAGCAAAGAGATGCCGGAGGGACAGCGCTCCATATAAGAAAAGCGGCGACGAGCCGAATGGCCCATCGCCGCTCATATGTCTTCCCATAAATAGGGAAGCGCCCTGCGCGGGCGCGACGCCCTATCCTCCCACGGACTGCACCGCAGTACTTTCGGCGAAGAGGGGCTTAACTGCCGGGTTCGGAATGGGACCGGGTGATCCCCCTCTCTATGGTCGCGCCCGCGCGGGGCGCTCCCGCATCGGGCCGGGTCCGCGCCTCCCGCGCCACCCTGGAGGCTGCACAGCGCACAGACGGTGGTCCGACCAACCGCCGCGATCGGCGGAGGATGCGGATGAAGAGCTCGGGCTATTAGTGCCGCTCGCCTGAACGCCTCGCGGCGCTTGCAGCTGCGACCTATCGACCAGGTACTCTGCCTGGGCCCTTACCGAAAAGAGAACTCATCTCGAGGGCGGCTTCCCGCTTAGATGCCTTCAGCGGTTATCCGTTCCGGACGTAGCTACGCAGCCGTGCCGTTGGTCGACAACTGCCACACCAGAGGTCCGTCCACCCCGGTCCTCTCGTACTAGGGGCGGATCCTCTCAATTCTCTTGCGCCCGCGGAGGATAGGGACCGAACTGTCTCACGACGTTCTGAACCCAGCTCGCGTACCGCTTTGAATGGCGAACAGCCATACCCTTGGGACCGACTCCAGCCCCAGGATGCGATGAGCCGACATCGAGGTGCCAAACCTTGCCGTCGATGTGGACTCTTGGGCAAGATCAGCCTGTTATCCCCGGAGTACCTTTTATCCGTTGAGCGACGGCCGTTCCACGCCGGGCCGCCGGATCACTAGAACCCGCTTTCGCGCCTGCTCGACATGTCCGTCTCGCAGTCAGGCCCGCTTGTACTCTTGCGCTCTGCCGCCGGTTGCCGACCGGCGTGAGCGGACCTTAGCACGCCTCCGTTACATTTTAGGAGGCGACCGCCCCAGTCAAACTACCCGCCTGGCACGGTCCGCGCGCCGGGTCACGGCCGCGCGTTAGACCGCCGGAGCGACGAGGGTGGTATTCCAAGGGCGGCTCCCCGGGGGCTGGCGCCCCCGGTTCCAAGCCTCCCACCTATCCTCTACACGCCGAACCAACGGTCAATGCCAAGCTGCAGTAAAGGTTCACGGGGTCTTTCCGTCCTTCCGTGGGTAATTCGCATCTTCACGAATAATACAATTTCACCGGGTCCATGGTCGAGACAGCGCCCAAGTCGTTACGCCATTCGTGCAGGTCGGAACTTACCCGACAAGGAATTTCGCTACCTTAGGACCGTTATAGTTACGGCCGCCGTTTACCGGGGCTTGGCTTCGGAGCTTCGCGGTTTCCCGCTGACCCCTCCGCGTAACCTTCCGGCACCGGGCAGGCGTCAGACCCTATACGTCGCCTTGCGGCTTGGCAGAGTCCTGTGTTTTTGGTAAACAGTCGCTTGGGCCGTTTCGCTGCGGCCCCCTCCCGCTCCGGCGGCTTGCGCCTTCACGGGCGGGGGCGCCCCTTCTCCCGAAGTTACGGGGCGATTATGCCGAGTTCCTTGACCATGGTTCTCCCGATCGCCTCGGTATGTTCTACCCGCCCACCTGTGTCGGTTTTGGTACGGGCCCCCGGCGGCCTCCCTAGGGGTTTTTCTCGGGAGCATGGACTCGACGGCTTGGCCAGTGCAGGCGTCGTCTAACGTCTCGGGCTCGCATGCGCGGCGGATTTGCCTGCCGCGCGCCCTACGCGCTTTCACGGGGACGTCCAGAACCCCGCTCCGTCTATCCTTCTCCGTCGCCCCATCGGTGATAGCGGCCGTCGGGGGGTACTGGAATATCGACCAGTTGTGCATCGGCTACGCCTCCCGGCCTCGCCTTAGCTCCCGACTGACCCTGGGGGGATTAGCCTTGCCCAGGAAACCTTAGGCTTACGGCGGCGGCGTTTCCCGCGCCGCTCTCGCTACTCATGCCAGCATTCTCACTTCCGCCCGGTCCACCGTCGGTCACCCTCCGGCTTCGCCCCAGGCGGAAAGCTCCCCTACCGCCGGACCATGAGGTCCGGCCCGCTGCTTCGGCGTCGCGCTTAGCCCCGTGAATTGTCGGCGCATGTCCACTCGACCAGTGAGCTGTTACGCACTCTTTAAATGCATGGCTGCTTCTAAGCCAACATCCTGGTTGTCTAGGCAAACGCACATCCTTTGCCACTCGGCGCGAACTTGGGGGCCTTAGCAGGCGGTCTGGGCTGTTTCCCTCTCGAACACACGGCTTAGCCCACATGTTCTGACTCCCGGCGTCTGGACCGGCGGCATTCGGAGTTTGGTCGGGTTCGGCAGGCTGTGACGCCCCCTCGCCCGTCCAGTGCTCTACCGCCGCCGGTAAACCGCCGAGGCTAGCCCTAAAGCTATTTCGGGGAGAACGAGATATCTCCGGGTTTGTTTGGCCTTTCACCCCTATCCGCAGGTCATCCCCTCCGTTTTCAACCGAAGTGGGTTCGGCCCTCCACAGGGTCTTACCCCTGCTTCAGCCTGCCCGCGGATAGCTCACCCGGCTTCGCGTCTGCAGCATGCGACTGAATCGCCATCTTAAAGGCTCGCCTTCACTGCGGCTCGTTTCAAAACTTAACCTCGCCGCATACCGCAACTCGCTGGCTCATTCTACAAAAGGCACGCCGTCACACCCCGCGAGGGGGTGCTCCGACTGCTTGTGGGCGCCCGGTTTCAGGTACTGTTTCACTCCCCTCTCGGGGTGCTTTTCACCTTTCCCTCACGGTACTCGTCCGCTATCGGTCACAGGAGAGTGTTCAGCCTTGGAGGGTGGTCCCCCCTGATTCGCGCCGGGTTTCACGTGCCCGGCGCTACTCGGGAGCGGGATCGGCGGGCGGCGTCGCTTCGGGTACGGGGCTCTAACCCCCTCCGGCCGGCCTTCCCAGGCCGTTCCCCTGCGACGCGGCTTTGTGGCCGCCGGGGGGCTCGGGCGCGCCCCCTCATCCCGTCCCACGACCCCTCATGCAGCAACCCCGCCCGGGTATGCGCGTGCATGGGTTTAGGCTGGTCCGCGTTCGCTCGCCGCTACTAGCGGAATCTCGGTTGATTTCTCTTCCTCCGGGTACTTAGATGTTTCAGTTCCCCGGGTTGCCGCCGCCGGCCCTATGGGTTCGGGCCGGGGCAGGCGGGCATAGCCCCGCCTGGGTTCCCCCATTCGGAAATCCGCGGGTCAAAGGCCAAATGCGCCTCACCGCGGCTTATCGCAGCTGGTCACGTCCTTCGTCGGCTTCCTGTGCCAAGGCATCCACCGTGCGCCCTTGGTATCTTCTTCCGCGCGCATGCGTCCCGCACGCGCGCTCCTCTAAAGTCCTATCATCTGACGGATATGGAGTAAAAAAACATATCCTCGATGCGATCGTGATGATTGATGCGAACCACCATTTACTTCCACTAGCTTGTGGATCTCGATGAGAATCGAAAGAAATCGATAATAAAGATGATTTCGTCTGTAACGCTATGCAGCTTTCAAGGTGCGCGGGGCGGGAGCCCCGGAAGCCGGATGCTGCGGTCTGGAGACGGTCGGAAGCGCTCGAGCTTGGATTTCAATTGATTTAGGGTGACTCCCTAGAAAGGAGGTGATCCAGCCGCACCTTCCGGTACGGCTACCTTGTTACGACTTCACCCCCCTCACCCTCCACACCTTCGACGCCTCCCCCCCCGAAAGGTTGGGCCGGCGGCTTCGGGTGCAGACGACTCGGGTGGTGTGACGGGCGGTGTGTACAAGGCCCGGGAACGTATTCACCGCGGCATGCTGATCCGCGATTACTAGCAACTCCGGCTTCATGCAGGCGGGTTTCAGCCTGCAATCCGAACTGGGGCCGGCTTTGGGGGATTCGCTCCCGCTCGCGCGGTCGCGGCCCGCTGTGCCGGCCATTGTAGCACGTGTGCAGCCCAGGGCATAAGGGGCATGATGACTTGACGTCGTCCCCACCTTCCTCCGGCTTAACGCCGGCAGTCCCATATGAGTCCCCAACTGAATGCTGGCAACATATGGCAGGGGTTGCGCTCGTTGCGGGACTTAACCCAACATCTCACGACACGAGCTGACGACAGCCATGCACCACCTGTCACCGCTCCTCTCGGCCACGGCGTCTCCGCCGCTTCACGGTGGTGTCAAGCCCTGGTAAGGTTCTTCGCGTAGCTTCGAATTAAGCCACATGCTCCGCTGCTTGTGCGGGCCCCCGTCAATTCCTTTGAGTTTTAGCCTTGCGGCCGTACTCCCCAGGCGGGGCACTTAATGCGTTGGCTGCGGCACGGGGGGTATCGGCCCCCCACACCTAGTGCCCATCGTTTACGGCTGGGACTACCAGGGTATCTAATCCTGTTCGCTCCCCCAGCTTTCGCGCCTCAGCGTCAGTTCCGGCCCAGAGGACTGCCTTCGCCATCGGTGTTCTTCCCAATATCTGCGCATTCCACCGCTACACTGGGAATTCCATCCTCCTCTACCGTACTCGAGCCAGCCAGTTCGGGATCCGGCCGGGGGTTGGGCCCTCGGATTGGAGATCCCGCTTGGCAGGCCGCCTGCGCGCGCTTTACGCCCAATGAATCCGGATAACGCTCGCCCCCTACGTATTACCGCGGCTGCTGGCACGTAGTTAGCCGGGGCTTCTTCTGCAGGTACCGTCAAAGGTTCTTCCCTGCTGAAAGCGGTTTACAACCCGAAGGCCGTCATCCCGCACGCGGCGTTGCTGCGTCAGGGTTGCCCCCATTGCGCAAGATTCCCCACTGCTGCCTCCCGTAGGAGTCTGGGCCGTATCTCAGTCCCAATGTGGCCGATCGGTCTCTCAACCCGGCTACCCATCGTCGGCTTGGTGGGCCGTCGCCCCGCCAACTACCTAATGGGACGCGACCCCATCCTCCCCCGCCGGAGCTTTCCCGGGGCCCCCATGCGGGGGCCCCGGGGTATCCGGTATTAGCGCGGCTTTCGCCGCGTTATCCCGGTGGGGAGGGCAGGTTGGTCACGTGTTACTCACCCGTTCGCCACTCTATGACCGCCCGAAGGCGGGTTAATCGTTCGACTTGCATGTGTTAGGCACGCCGCCAGCGTTCATCCTGAGCCAGGATCAAACTCTCCGTTGATGTTGGCGCGGGCCGCCGGGGCCCGCGCCGCCTCCGGAGAATCGAAGGCTCTGTATTTCTGAAAAAGGACGCCTCGCCGCCGCCATCCGGCGCCGGCTCGGCTCATCGAGGGCCGCCCCTGCGGGCGGCCGCGCTCGAATCCACGCTTCTCTCATCGTCTTGATCGCAGTATCCGGTTTTCAAGGTTCCCGCCGGCCCCCCTCGGGGCCCGCTCGCTCCGGGCTCTCTCGCTCGGCGCGGGGAATTAAGTTACGCTTCCGAGCCGACCTTGTCAAGAACTTTTTTCAAATTTCTGAAAATTTGTTTTCAGCGAATTCGAAGTCTTATGTCTTGCAAGGAAGGCAGTTCGTAACCGCTTTCCCGGTTGCGTCTCGGATTTCTCCGTGGCGCGAGTTCGTAATATAGTCTCGTTTCGCCCGTCGTGCAAGCGTTATTTCGGACGTTCACATTTCCCTCATAAATGGAAAACGGCCCGCGGTGTTCCGCGAGCCGTTACCTGCGCTTTCTTGAATGTCGGCACTACACCAGCCGGGCAAACTTGCGCTTGCCCACCTGCAGCACGGCGCCCTTCAGTTTCTCGGGCTCTACGTTGTATTCCTTTGCGGGAACCGCCTCCCCGTTGATCTTCACGCCGCCTCCGTCGATCAGACGACGCGCCTCGCCGGCGCTGGAAGCCATGCCGGCTTCATGGATGACGCGCGCCAGGTACACCTTGCCCTGGTCGTTCACCGTCAGATCCGCGGCATACTCGGGAATGTCCTCGGGAATCTCGTGCTTCTTGAACTGGCGGTCGAACGCCTCTTCCGCCTCCTGTGCGGCTTCCTGGCCGTGGTAGGCCGCCACGATGTTGCGGGCAAGGGCGCGCTTCGTCTTATTCGGGTCCGCCTTGCCCGATGCCAGGTCCTTCTCGATCTGGTCCACTTCGTCCACCGGCGCCGTGGAGGCCAGACGGTAGTACTTCACCATCAGCGCGTCCGGGATGCTCATGACCTTGCCGAACATATCCGCCGGCTCGTCTGTGAGCCCGATGTAGTTGCCGTAGCTCTTCGACATCTTCTTCACGCCGTCCGTGCCTTCCAGCAACGGCAGTGTCAGGCACACTTGGGGCTCCATGCCCATCTTCTCCATCAGCTCTCGGCCGGCCAGCAGGTTGAACAGCTGGTCCGTGCCGCCCAGCTCGACGTCCGCCTTCACCACCACGGAGTCGTAGGCCTGCATCACGGGATACAGGAACTCGTGCAGGCTGATGGGCTGATTCGCCTTGTAGCGCTTCGTGAAGTCATCGCGCTCCAGGATGCGCGCCACCGTGAAGTTCGCCATGAGCTTCAGGAGGCTCTCCATATTCAAGTCCAGGATCCACTCCGAGTTGTACCGCAGCGTGGTCTTCTCGCGATCCAGGATCTTGAACGCCTGGTCCACGTACGTCTGCGCATTCTGCGCCACCTGTTCGCGCGACAGCTGCGGGCGCGTGGTGTTGCGGCCGCTGGGGTCGCCGATGAGCGCCGTGCCGTCTCCGATGATGAGCGTCACATGATGGCCCAGGTCCTGGAATTGGCGCAGCTTGCGCAGCGGGACGGCGTGGCCGATATGGATATCGGGCGCCGTGGGGTCGACGCCCAGCTTCACGTTGAGCGACGTTCCGCGGGCGAGCTTCTTCTTCAGTAGGTCCTCGGGAATGATCTGGGCGGCTCCTGATTGCAGGATATGGAATTGTTCTTCAGCAGAAAGCATCGTTTGCCTTTCGTATCGTCATACGGCGTGAATTGTAGCATAGCGCCCTTCGGGTCATGCCGCACCGCGTTACTGCACGCCGCGGAATATGTGCCCGGTCGTGGTGGCGCCGCCCTTCGGCTTGCCCAGCGCCGTTCCGTCCTGCAACGCGCGGTCGCGGGCGCGCACGGTGCGTTTGACGGCCTCCGTCGTCTCCTCCACGTTCATGAGCGTGGCGTCCACCATGACGGCGTCGATGCCGGCGGAGAGCAGGTCCGGGAACAGGTGCGTGAGGTCCAGCGGCACCGCGTTGTGCAGATGGCTGCGGCCGCAGCAATCCGTGACGACCGGCATCTCGTAATCGCGGCGGTCCTTCAGGTAGTGCGGGCTCTTGCGGCGGGCGCAGTCCGTGCAATTCCGGTTGCACGGCCCCTGGCTCATGAGCAGGCAGTGCTCCGTGACCATGAGCTCGCCGGCGCCCTTCACCGTGAGGCCCAGGCTGGCCGGCTTGTCCTCCGCCAGGTCCTGGATCTGCCCCAGCGACAGCTCGGGCGACAGCCATACGCGTTCGGCACCCAGGCGCGCGACCGTATCGAGCGCCTCCCGGTTCATGACGGGGATATGGGGACCCACCTGGACGCGGCACCCGCGGTCGAGCGCGCTTGCCAGCTGACCGTAGTTCTGCACAAGGATGGGCTTGTCGTGCTTCATGAAAGCAGCGACGTCGAAGCCGAACTTCTCTTCGCGCGTCCCCGGCACGGCATCGTGCGAGATGGCCGGCAGCGCCATGACGCACCGGTTCGGATAGCCGGCCTGCTCCACCGTGCCGGAGACCTGGCCGCCCACCATGGCGGTGCCGCGCCGGTAATTCAGCGCGGGCACGTAGATGACGTCTGCACCGGCGCGCTTCGCGGCACGGGCGCATGCGGGGTTCGCCGCCAGGGCCGCAACCGTGCAGCCGCGCGTATGCGCCTTCGGCGGACGCGCGAAATCCGGGGCGCGGTGGAGCGTGCGGTCGCCCTCGACGGCAGCGCGCTGGGCCTTCGCCAGCTCTTCCAACGCCGCGCTGCGCACCTTATGCAGCTGCGAGAAGCCGATGCCCACGCCCTCGTCCAGCTCGATGGCGAGATCGGCGGCATTCCGGAGCACGAACGGCGTGGAGCCCAGGCGATCCACGTGCTCCAGGACATCCTGCTCGGTCACCGCCTTCGTTCGGGCGGGTTCCACCACGGGTCCCTGCGCGGAACGGGAAACGCCCGACGCCAGACGGAACTCCATCTCCAGCGGCTGGCCGATATGCAGGCGCACGGTGCCCGTCACCGGGACGCGCGGCTCGTGCGCGTCGTCTGCGAACGCCGCCGCGGCCTCGCGCAGGCGGAACACGCGGTCGCCCTTCCCCACGCGCTTCGGCACGGCAAGGCGCACGTCCTGCCCCGTGCGGTCGGCATCCGTCACCGTGTAGGCGAAATGCCCCTTGTTCGTCCAGAATTCCAGCACGTCGCCGGCGAAGACGGGCGGGTCGGCATGGAACGAGACGAGGCCGTCGCGCGCCGAGGCGACGCGGCCGACCGCCACGCCGCGGTTGTTCGGGCGCTGGTAGCTCATCATGTCGTTGCCGGTATCCCCTGTCAGGTACGCCTCCGTGAACCCGCGCGAGAACGCCTCCGACAGGACGCGCATCTCCTCTTCCGTGGCATGCTGCGGCCCCTGCCCGGCCAGCACGCGGTCCAGCACGGCGCGGTACACGCCCACGACGGAATGCACGTACTCGGGCGACTTCATGCGCCCTTCGATCTTCAGCGAGTACACGCCGGTATCCGCCAACTTGTCCATGAGGTTCACGGTGCACAGGTCCTTCGGGCTGAGCAGGTATTCGCCCGGCGCGTCCAGCTCCTTGCGAACGGCCCGGTTATGCAGCGTGTACGGCAGGCGGCAGGCCTGCGCGCACAGCCCGCGGTTCGCCGAGCGGCCGCCGACGAGCGACGACATCAGGCATTGGCCGGAATAGCAGATGCACAGCGCGCCATGCGCGAACATCTCGGTGTCCATGCCCAGGTCGCGGGCAAGGCGGGAAAGCTCCTGCACTTCGGCCAGCGAAAGCTCGCGCGCGAACGTGACGCGTTTCGCCCCCAGCGCCGCCATTGCCTGGACGCCGGCGGCGTTGTGAATGTTCATCTGCGTGGACGCATGCCATTCCGCCTGCGGGAGCGTGCGGTGGATCTCGGCGGCAAGGCCCAGGTCCTGCACGATGAAGACGTCGATGCCCGCCCGGTACGCCTGGCGCACCAGCTCCATGGCGGACGTCAGTTCGCGCGGCAGCACGACGGTGTTCACCGTCAGGTAGAGCGAAACGCCGCGCAGGTGCGCATAGGCACATGCCTCGTCGAGCTCCTCCATCGTGAAGTTTCCCGCATTGCGGCGGGCATTGAATTCGCCTGCACCCAGATAGACGGCATCGGCTCCCGCCGAGACGGCCGCATGCAGGCAGGCCATGTTCCCAGCGGGTGCCAGCAGCTCCATGCGATGGGGTTTCACAGGGGTTTCTTCAGCCAAAACGGCACCTTCCTCGCCAAATGGCACGCTGTTTTCCCAGCCTGCCCGTTCATTGCATTCGCTACACTTTATAATAGTTCGCATTATGGGAGAGGCAGAACACATAAGACCCCGAAAGAAGGGCCGCCTGCGTCACCGCGTCCTTCTCATCATACTCGGCCTGCTGGCAGCAGCCGCGGCAGCGTGCGTTGCCCTGTGCTCTTATTGGCTGCAGGACCTTCCCTCCACCGACACGATCGCGGATTACCAGGTCTCCGGGACCACGACCGTCTACGCGAACGACAAGAAGACGGTGCTGGCCAAATTCTACCTGGAAGACCGCCAGCCGGTTGACTTGGACGAGATCAGCGACAGTGCCGTCCAGGCAACGCTCGCCACGGAGGACAACCGCTTCTACGACCACGGCGCCGTGGACCCCATCGGCATCGCCCGTGCGGTGGTGAACAACGTCTTCCACTTGGGATCGCGGCAGGGCGCCTCCACGATTACGCAGCAGCTGGTGCGCAATACGATCCTGCAGAACGAGGCGCAGGAGAGCACGCTGAAGCGCAAGGTGCGCGAAGCGGCGCTGGCCTATCAGCTTGAGGACAAACTGAGCAAGGACGAGATACTGAACCTATACCTGAACACCGTCAATTACGGTGACAACTGCTACGGCATCGAAGCGGCAGCGCAACATTACTTCTCGAAGAGCGCGAAGGACCTGACCGCGCTGCAGGCCGCCACGCTCGTGGGCATCCCCCAGTCGCCGAATGCCTACACGCCCACCGTGCATCCGAAAGCGTGCAAGAAACGCCGCAACACGGTGCTGCAGCGCCTGGCGGATACCGGGCGCATGAGCCAGGACAAGGCGGATGCGCTGAAGAAGAAGGCGGTGAAGCTGGATGTGGCAGACACGAGTTCCTCGACGGACGGCATCTACAAGTACCCGTACTTCACCAGCTACGTGCGCGACCAGCTGCTGAACGACATGGGCGTCGAAGGCGTGTACGAAGGCGGCCTGAAGGTCTACACCACGCTGGACCCGGCGCTGCAAGACGATGCCGAAGCCGCCTGCAAGTCCCAATACAGCCAGTGGTACGACACGGACGCAGAGATCGCCCTGGTCTCCATCGACCCGGACAACGGCTACATCAAGGCCATGGTCGGCGGCAAGGACTATCGCACAGATCAATTCAACCTGGTCACGCAAGCTTCCCGCCAGGCCGGATCGTCGTTCAAGGCATTCACGCTTGCCGCCGCCATAGAGGACGGCATCAACCCCGCCACGATGATCGACTGCACATCCCCCGCCCAGCTGGGCAATTGGAAAGTGGAGAACATCGACAACAACAACTACGGCATCCGCAGCATCCAGAGCGCGTTCGCCGTATCTTCGAACACCGGCTTCGCACGGCTGTGCCAGGAAGTCGGCGCCGACAAGGTGGTGCAGATGGCGAAGCGCCTGGGCATCACGTCCGACCTGGCCGAAGTGGACTCCATCACGCTGGGAACGTCCGGCGTATCGCCGCTGGAGATGTGCGGCGCGTATGCCACGTTCGCGAACGGCGGCACGCAGCGCACGCCCACGGCCATCACGAAAGTGGTGGACCGCAACGGGCAGACGACGTACGAATGGAAGGACGAAGGCGCGAAGGTGCTTTCCGACGAGGTGTGCTACGCCTCTACGAAGGTCATGGAGACCGTGTTCACGCAGGGAACGGCCGTGAGCGGGCAGCTGAGCACGGCGCAGCCCTGCGCCGGCAAGACCGGCACGTCCGAGAAGGAGCGCGACCACTGGCTGTGCGGCTACACGCCGCAGCTGAGCACGACGGTCTGGATCGGCTCGCGCCAGGAGAAGAGCCTGCCGAACCTGGATCCGTGCTACGTCTGGCGCACGTACATGGACACCGCGCTGGCCTACTCCCCCATCGAGGCGTTCCCCACGGCAGACGACCCGAAGTACGACAACGCGTTCAACAGCAGCCAGGCCGCGAAATACGGCACCTCCAGCACGGCTGCAAGCGCATCGACGGGTTCGCAATCCGCCAGCACCTCGTCGAAGACCGAGAGCTCCTCGTCTTCCGTAGCCGCCGGATCGTCTTCGAGCTCGAAGAGCTCGTACCACTACGAGGACGAGAACGGCAACGTATACAAGTACGACAAGAGCACCGGCAAGTACACGTACACGGATACGAACGGCGGCAAGTACACGTACGACGAGAAGACGAACACGTATTCGTTCGAAGACACGTCCAGCGCGTCTTCGAGCTCGAGCAGCCGTTAAGGCGCGCGGCGGCGCCTTGCGAAGCGCCGGGTCCGCTAACACGCCGGCGGGCTGCGGGTAACCGAAGCGACGCCCGACGAGTGCCCGGGAGCCTGCCCCGCCTCCGTGTCGGGTTCGGAAGCCGCCCCGGCCGATAGACGCAAAGGGGGCGCCCGGCATTCGACCGGACGCCCCCTTCTTTCGCGATGATATGCCTTGTTGCAGGCTTACAGCGACGTTGCCTGCTCGTCGCCCTTCTTCAGATGCGCGATGCCGCTGTTGTACTTGTCCTGAATCTTCTTCAGGCGGCTTTTGTACTCGCTGGTGGAAAGCTTCGACTTCTTCTGATCGGAGTACAGGTCGATGTAATCGTCCAAGGCCTCCTTCAGCTCGTCGCAGCCCTTCGTGTATTCCTGATGCACGGACTTCAGCGTATCCGTGGGCTGCAGCTTCTCGAAGTCGTCGATGCTGCCCGATGCCTTCTTCGCCGCGGCCTTCATGGATACCAGGTCGTCATTCGCCACGGCATCCGAGAAATCGTTCAGGTTATCCTGCAGCTGGCTGATGATCGTGTTCGCGTTCGACATGTACTCGCGGTTCGCAGAGGCGGAATCGGAGCTCGACGACGATGCCGTGCTTCCGTTCGAACCGCACCCGGCCAGCACGCCGGCAAGCGCCACGCAGAGGACGGTCATCATGATTGCGAGGAACTTCTTCTTCATTTGCCTGCTTTCTGCGCCGTTGCCCTAGGCAACCAGCGTCTTGTTACTCGATGACGATTCGGGATAGAAGCGCGCGGCCACCCGCGCGGAATTCGCAGTGCCTTCCGCTTCGAACAGCCCGGACCCGTTCGCATCTTCGGAGGATTCCAGGCGGTATGCCACCTTGTTCGTGGTGGACGACGAGGCGGCGGAAGACGACTTGCCGGATGACGAGCCGCTCGAAGAGCCGGTCGAAGACGACGAGCTGCCGGACGACGAGGAATACGTGCCCGTGGTGCCGGTAGCCGTGCTGGAGCTGTAGTACGCGCTGCTGCTAGACGACGAAGAGGACGACGAGCTGGACGAAGACGACGAGCTTCCGCTGTGGATATCCAGGTCGGAATCGTTGATGGTCTTGTAATCCGGGCTGTCCGCGTCCGGGAAATCCTCCGTCTTCTGCCCGGCCAGCGCCGTGTCCATGAAGTCCGCGAACACGTCCGCCACCTCGAGGCCCGAGCTCATGGAGCGCTCTTTGCGGGCGCCCATCCAGCAGGCCACGGAGTATTGCGGCGTGAATCCGACGAACCAGCTGTCGCGGTATTCCTCGGACGTGCCCGTCTTGCCGGCAGCCACCTGGCCGTTCGACAGCTTCGCCGCCGTGCCGGTGCCGCCGCTCTTCAGGACGCTTTCCATGGACTTCTCGGCTGCCATGGCAACTTCCGTGCTGAGCACCTTGTTACCCGTGGTGTCCGCCGTGTAGATGGTGTTGCCGGACGAGTCCTGGATGTCGGAGATGCAGCGTGCATCGTGATGCGTGCCGCCGTTCGCGATGGTGGCATAGGCATCCGCCATCTCCAATGTGGTGACGCCGTACGAGCCGAGCGTGATGGACGGCACGGCGTACAGGTCGGACGTGATGCCCATGCGCTTCGCCACGTCCACGACCTTGTCGGCGCCCAGCCATTCGCACAGGCGCGCGAAGCCGGTGTTCGAAGACACGGCGAACGCGCTTGTGACGGTACGCGTGCCGTAGTTGTTCTGATCGATGTTCGAGACGGTCCAGTTGCCCAGCGTGGCCGTGGAGCCGCAGTTCACGTACGTGTTATTCGGATCCATATGGTTCTCGATGCATCCCACGAGCGTGAACGTCTTGAACGACGAACCGGGCTGGCGCTTCGCCTGCGTTGCCAGGTTGTACTGGTTCTTCGAGTAGTCCCTGCCGCCCACGATGGCCTTGATGTAGCCGTTGTCCGGGTCGATGACCGTCATGGCCACTTCCAAGTCGCTGTCGATGGTGGCTTCCTTGTTCTTCGCCGCCTGGTTCGCCGCCTTCTGGACCTTCGGGTCCAGCGTGGTGTAGACCGTCAAGCCGCCCTTGTACACCGTGTCGGACGGGTACATGTCAAGCAGCGTGTCGCGCACGTAGCTGGTGAAGTACGGGTACTTGTAGATGCCGTTCTGCGACGTCTTCGAGCTGACCTTCAGCCCCAGCTTCTGCTTCACGGCCTTGTCGTACTCGTCCTGCGTGATGGTGCCATTCGTCAGCATGCGCTGCAGCACCACATTGCGGCGCTTCTTGCACGCGTCCGGATGGTCGATGGGGTTGTTCTCCGTCGGCGATTGCGGAATGCCGATCAGCGTTGCCGCCTGGGCGATGGTGAGGTCCTTCGCATCCTTCGAATAGTACTTCTGGGCCGCAGCCTGGATGCCGTAGACGCCCGAGCCGTAGTTGATGGTGTTCAGGTACATGAGCAGGATCTGGTCCTTCGAGTACATCTGCTCCAGCTTGATGGCGATATACGCCTCGCGCACCTTGCGCTTCAGCGTGCTCTCGCTGGCCTCCGAGGCCAGCACGGTGTTGCGCACGAGCTGCTGCGTGATGGTGGAAGCGCCTTCGGAGCCCTGCCCCGTCAGGTTCACGTACACGGCACGCAGGATGCCCTGAACGTCGACGCCGTTATGCTCGTAGAAGCGGACGTCCTCCGTGTCCACGGTGCCCTTCCATACATATTCGCTGATCTGGTCCTGGGTCACCGGGTCGCGGTCCTCCAGGTAGAATTCCGCAAGCAGCGTCTTGCGGTCGTTTGCGTACACGCGCGTCTTCTGCGACATCTCGTAATACGACTGGTCGGTGTAATCGGGCAGGTCCTGAAGCCAGGACTGGCAGACCGCGCACACACCCAGAACGCCCATCACCAGAAGGATGGTGAGCGCCGCAAGCACATAGAGCACGCCGATGATGGGGTGCTTGCGCTTGGTTCCGCGCCTGTTCTTGATTACTCTCGAGCCCAAGGTACCTCCAAATGCGATACAACCCGTTTATTCTAGCATCGCACGGTCGTCGGAAAGGACTCCCTTCGCTTTCTCCATTTGTACGCGCACGGCCGCATTGCCGGTGCCGCCTTCCGTGGTGCGGGCGGCAACGATGGCCGGCAGGTCCAACGCGCCGGCGATATCCGCTTCGAACAAGTCGCTTTCGCGCTTGAAATCGTCCAGCGTCAGGTCGGACAGGTCGCAGCCGCGCTTCTCGCATTCCAGCACGAGATGGCCCACGATCTCGTGCGCCTTGCGGAACGGCATGCCCTTCTTCGCCAGGTAGTCGGCCACGTCCGTTGCGGCCAGGAAGCCCTTCTGCGCCTGCGCCAGCATGGCGTCCGCATTCACCTTCATGGTGGAGATCATGCCGTCCACGCACGTCAGCGCATCATGCAGCGTCTTCGTGGCGTCGATGACGCCCTCCTTGTCCTCCTGCAGGTCCTTGTTGTACGCAAGGGGCAGCGACTTCATGGTGACCAGCAGCGCCACCAGATCGCCCACCACGCGGCCGGTCTTGCCGCGCGTCAGCTCCGCGAAGTCGGGGTTCTTCTTCTGCGGCATGATGGAGCTGCCCGTGCTGAACGAGTCGGACAGCGTGATGAAGCCGAACTCGGATGTGGACCACAGCACGATCTCCTCGCACAGGCGCGACAGGTGCATCATGGCCACGGCGCACGCGTAATCCAGGTCCAGGAGGAAATCGCGGTCGGAGACGGCATCGAGCGAATTCGGCGTGACATCGGAGAATCCCAGCAGGTCCGCCGTCATGTGGCGGTCCAGCGGATACGTGGTGCCCGCCAGCGCCGCCGAGCCCAGCGGGTTCACATCCGCGGCGCGCCGTGCCGCCCGGATGCGCGTGAAGTCGCGCGAGAACATCCAGAAATACGCCAGCATATGATGCGAGAACAGCACCGGCTGCGCATGCTGCATGTGCGTGTAGCCCGGCAGGATGACGTCGAAGTGCTTCTCGGCCTGGTCGATGAGCGTCTGGCGAATCTCGCACAGGTCCTCCGAGAGCTCGTCGCAAAGGTGCTTCGCAAACAGGCGGTCGTCTGTGGCCACCTGGTCGTTGCGGCTGCGGCCCGTATGCAGGCGCGCGCCGGGGGCGCCGATCTTCTCCGTGAGCGCCCGCTCCACGGACATGTGGATGTCCTCGTCGTTGATGTCGAATGCGAAGTCGCCGTTGTCGATATCGGCCTCGACATCGTCCAGGCCCTTGACGATGGCCTCCGCATCCGCGTCCGTGATGACGCCCTGGTGGGCCAGCATGCGCGCATGTGCACGGGATCCGGCAATGTCCTGCTTGTACATTGCCTTGTCAACGGGCAGCGACGCGCCGTATTGCTGCGTGAATTCGCTGACGCCCTGCTCGAAGCGTCCGGACCAAAGTGCCATCGTCGGCCTCCTTCAATGAAGATGCCGGCCACTGGCGGACCGGCATCGATTTCGGCATGTGTTGTGCGGCAAACCTTCCGCGTAAATCTACCCCGCCGCCAGCAGAAACGCAACGGCTGGCAGGGAATCCCTATCAATTACTCGGAGACGCCGTTCTCGCGGCGGTTCGCAGCCCACGTCTTCACGGGCAGCTGGTACAGCTGGATGAAGCCCTTCGACAGCGTGCGGTCGAAGGCGTCGCCCTCGCCGTACGTTGCCAGGCTGTGGTCGTACAGGGAGAACTTGCTCTTGCGGCCGATGACCGTGCAGCTGCCCTTGTAGAACTTCAGGCGGATGGTGCCGGTCACGCACGTCTGCGCATACGCCATGAACGCGTCGATGGCGTTCTTCAGCGGGCTGAACCACTGGCCGTTGTACACCAGGATGGCCCATTCGGCCTCCAGCTGCGGCTTGTAATGCTGCAGCTCCAGCTCCAGGCAGCAGTCTTCCAGCGCCTGATGCGCCGTGATGAGCGCCAGCGCGCCGGGCTGCTCGTAGCATTCGCGGCTCTTCAGGCCCACAAGGCGGTTCTCCACCATGTCCAGGCGGCCGTAGCCGTTGCGGCCGGAGATCTCGTTCATCTTGTAGATGCAGTCCAGGTAGCTCATCTTCTCGCCGTTGATGGCAACCGGCAGGCCGCTCTCGAAGTCGATGTCGACGATCTCGGGCGTGTCCGGGGCCTTCTCAGGGTCGACCGTAACGGTCCAGATGTCGGCCGGCGGCTCGTTCCAGGGATCCTCCAGCACGCCGCATTCGATGGCGCGGCCCCACAGGTTGTCGTCGATGGAATACGGCGACTTCTTCGTGACGTCGATCTCCACGCCGTGCGCGGCAGCATATTCCATCTCGGACTCGCGCGTCGTCAGATCCCACTCGCGGACCGGGGCGATGATCTCGATGGAGGGATCGAGCGCAGCGATGGAAGTCTCGAAGCGGACCTGGTCGTTGCCCTTGCCGGTGCAGCCGTGCGCGATGTACTTCGCGCCCACCTGATGCGCGTAATCCACCAGGTGCTTCGAGATGAGCGGGCGGGTCAGGGCGGACAGCAGCGGGTACTTGCCCTCGTACAGGGCGTTTGCGGCCAGCGCCTTGTCCAGGTACTCGTCAGCCAGCTCCTGGCGCATGTCGGCGATGACGCATTCCTTGGCGCCGACCTTCAGGGCGCGGTCGCGGACCTTCTCCAAACCGTCGTGCTCCTGACCGACCTCGCCGACCATGCAGTAGACGTCCAGGTCCTTCTCGTCCATGAGCCACTTCACGCAGACGGACGTATCCAGTCCGCCGGAGTAGGCCAGAACAACCTTATCCTTCGCCATGTCCTCTTCCTTTCCCTCAGCCGAAGCTGCGTCTCATCAGTTCGTGGCTCATTATCCTACGCCACGTTGCTTTGTTTGTATATGATTATTGAAATATACACTATTTGCGCATATTCATAAACATCTTTTCAATTATTACTGCATATTCTGGCGTTTTTGCAATCACCAGGATCGTGTTGTCGCCCGCCACGGAACCCACCAGGCCCTCGATCTCCGCGTTGTCGATGGCCTCGGCCAGGATGGGAGCGCCGCCCGAACGCGTCTTGATGACCAGCAGGTTCCCCGCGTCCTCGAACGTCTCGGCCATGTCGCCGATCACGCGCTCCAACACCATGTCCTCCGGCAGGGCGTAGTACCCCTGCGCGGACTTCAGCAGGCCGATCTCGCCGATATCGCGCGAAACCGTGGCCTGCGTGCATTCGAAGCCGCGCTGCTTGAGCTGGTCGGCCAACCCGCGCTGCGTTCGCACCTGCTGATGGCGGACGATATCGCGAATGGCCGTCTGCCGCTCCTCGCGCTTGCCCATATCTCGGATCACCCGTTCCTTTCGATGCCGTCCTACCCGGCGATAAGGGCCGGCAGCTTTGCGACAAGCGCGTCCACGTGCTCCTTCTCGCAGATCAGCGGCGGAAGGAAGCGCAGCGTGCTCGGGCCCGTGGCGTTCAACAGCAGCCCGGCGTCGAGCGCCTTCAGGACCACCTGGAATGCATCCACGCCCTCCGGCAGGTCGCAGGCCACCATGAGGCCCTTGCCGCGCACGCCGTGCAGACCGGGGATCTGGGACAGCTGCTGCATCAGGTAGTCGCCCACCTCCGCAACGTGCTGCGCGATGCCCTGCTCCTGCAGCGCGTTCAGCGTGGCGTACGAGGCGGACACCGCCAGGTTGCTGCCGCCGAACGTGGAGCCGTGCAGGCCGGGCTGGAAGACCTCGGCCACTTCCGCGCGCGCCGAGCAGGCGCCCATGGGGAAGCCGCCGGCGATGCCCTTCGCCATGCTGACGATGTCGGGCAGCAGGTCGGCATGCTGGTAGGCGAACGGGTACGTGCCGGCGCGGTAGATGCCGCACTGCACCTCGTCGCAGATCAGCAGCGCGCCGTTGTCATGCGCCAGCTTCAGGGCCGCCTGCAGGTACTCCGTCGTCAGCGGATGCACGCCGCTTTCGCCTTGGATGGGCTCCAGCAGGATGGCGGCGATGCCGTCCGGATGCGCGGCGAACGTCTGCTCCAGCGCCGCGACATCGTTCGGCTTCACGGCCAGGAAGCCGCCGGGCAGCGGCTGGAACGCCGCCTGCTTCACCGGCTGCTGCGTAGCGGCCAAAGTGACCAGCGTGCGCCCGTGGAAGCTGTGCTCCAGCGAGATGATGTTCTGCCCGCCGCAGCCCTTCTCGCGCGAGTACAGGCGCGCCAGCTTGATGGCGCATTCGTTCGCCTCGGCACCGGAGTTCGCGAAGAACGTCTTCCACGGCTTGCGGTCGGCCTCCGGCACGCATTCGTTCAGCATGTCGGAGAGCATATGCGCCAGCTGGCCGCGCTTCTCGATGTAGTAGTAGTTGCTGACGTGGATGAGCTTATGCGCCTGGTCCGCGATGGCATCCGCCACGACGGGCGCGCAATGGCCCAGGCAGCACACGCCGATGCCGCCGATGAAATCCACGTATTCGTTGCCCTTGTCGTCCTGGACCGTCATGCCGTTGCCGGAAACCAGCTGCACCGGTTTGCGGGCGAACGTATGCATGACGTATTCGTCTTCGAGCTCCTGCTGTTCTTCAAGTGACATAGCCGTCCTCTTTCCGTTAGCGGCGCCGCCGGGATGCGGCCGGCGCCGGTTCGTCTCTCGTTCTCGCTGCCCGCCGCACATGCGGGCCGCGTGCGCTATTCCTCCAGGTTCTCCACCAGTTTCGAGGCCACGGAACCCAGCGAATGCTCTTCGTGGTTGTCCGCCGAATCCGTGCGGTACACCAGCGTGCCGGCGCCCTCGTCCGTCAGCAGCTCCAGGAGGATGGAGTGCGGCTGCGTGCCGTTCACGATGTGCGCGCGGTACACGCCCTGGTCGAGCGCATTCGTGCAGGCCGTGATCTTCGGGATCATGCCCGAAGACAGCTTCCCGCTTTCCACCAGGTTCTTCGCCTCTTCCAACGTCATGTTCGAGATGAGCGTGGACTTGTCGCTGAAGTCCAGGTACACGCCGTCGACATCCGTGAGGAAGATGACCTTCTGCGCCCCGATGGCGCCCGCGATGGCGCCGGCCACCAGGTCGGCGTTCACGTTGAAGTACCCGCCGTCGTCGCCCAGGGCCACGGACGCGATGACCGGGATGTAGCCGTCGTCCACGAGCGCGTTGATGTAATCCGCGTTGATGCGCGTCACGGTGCCGACGCGGCCCAGCGCCGGGTCGGACTGCTCGGCCACGACGGTGCCGGCATCGCTGCCCGACACGCCCACGGCCAGGTTGCCGTGCGAGTTCATGGCGCGCACGAGCTCCTGGTTCACCTGCCCCACCAGGACCATCTTCACCACGTCCATGGCCTCCTCCGAGGTCACGCGCAGGCCGTTGCGAAATTCGACCGGCAGGCCGAAGCGGTCCATGACGGTGCTGATGGCCGTGCCGCCGCCATGGATGATCACGGGGTTCACGCCCATGATCTTCAGCAGCACGATGTCGCTCATGACCTGGGAGCGCAGCTCCTCGTTGACCATGGCGCTGCCGCCGTACTTGATGACGACGGTCTTGCCGGTGATGGCCTTGATCCACGGCAGCGCACGCGAGATGACGCGCGCCGTCTCGCGCTGGTCGTACTGGTCGGCGCGCGTGTCGTTCGCAAATTTCATATGCTTGCCCTTCCTCCTTCGCAAAAGCGCCCGCAGGCGGCGCCGCTAGCTGCGGTAATCCGCGTTGATGGCAATGTATTCGTGCGTCAGATCGCACGTCCAGATGGTGGTCTGCGCCGGGCCGGCGTGCAGGTCCACGTCCAGCACGATCTCGGGGTCCTCGAAGCGCTTCAGCGCTTCGTCCTCGTCGAACGCCACGGACAGCCCGCCGCGGCAGACCGGCAGCCCCATGATGTCGATGTCCGTCTGCAGCTGCTCGAACTTCGCGCCGGACTTCCCCAACGCCGCGGCGATGCGGCCCCAGTTCGCATCGTGGCCCGCCACCGCCGTCTTCACGAGCGGGGAGTTCGCCACGGCACGGGCGGCCAGATCGGCGTCCTCGTCCGTAGCCGCGCCGCGCACGTTCACCGTCACGAGCTTCGTGCAGCCCTCGCCGTCGCCGGCGATCTTGCGCGCAAGGTTCTGCGCCACGTAGTCCAGCGCCTCGCAGAATTCCGCAAATGCCGGGGAGTCCGGAGTGATGGAGGCGTTCGCGGCGAACCCGCCGCCCGCCGCCGCCTTGCCGCTGGCGAACAGGAGGCAGGTATCGTTCGTGGACGTGTCGGAGTCCACGGTGACACGGTTGAAGCTCTTGTCCGCCGCCTGCTTCAGCGCCTGCTTCAGCGCATGGGGCGTCAGCGGCGCGTCCGTGGTGATGACGGCGATCATCGTGGCCATGTTCGGCATGATCATGCCGGAGCCCTTCACCATGCCGCCCACCGTGAACGTCTTGCCCACGAACGGCGCGCAGGCGCTGACGTAGCTGACGGCGTATTCCTTCGAGACGGTGTCTGTGGTCATGATGGCGCGGGCCGCGTCGTGCATGCCCTCCTTCGACAGCGACGCATGCAGCTCCGGCAACGCGGAGCGGAACGGATCCAGCGGAAGGAACTGGCCGATGACGCCCGTGGATGCCACCAGCACGTCCTGCGCGTCGCAGCCGATGGCGTCCGCGGCGATCTGCGCCGTCTCCTCGGCCACCGTCAGGCCCTTATCGCCCGTGGCCGCATTCGCGATGCCCGAGTTGATGACCACTGCGCGCGCCACGCCGGCCGCGTCGGCGCCCAGGTGCTTCTTCGAAACCTGCACCGGTGCGGCGCAGAACACGTTCTGCGTGAAGACGCCGGCAGCCGGGCACAGCTCGTCTGCCTCGACGAGCGCCGTGTCCAAGCGGTTCGGATCCTTGCGGAACCCGGCATGGATGCCCGCCGCCGTGAATCCCTGGGCGCTTGCGACGCCGCCGCCTTCGATGACTTTCAGTTCGTTCTTCATATTCGCCGCTCCTCTACACCGGCTGGCCGATACCCGGCAGGCCGCATGTCTCGTTGAATCCGCATACGATGTTCGCGCACTGGAGCGCCTGCCCGGCGGCTCCCTTGCACAGGTTGTCGATGGCGCCCGTTGCCACGATGGCGCCCACCCGCTCCGCATACACGACGCCCACATGGGCGCGCGCCGTCCCCACGACGGAGGACGTCTTCGGCTGGATGCCCGCCGGCAGCACCGTCACGAGCGCGGAATCGCGGTAGAAGTCCTCGTAGAGCTTCTGCAGCCCTTCGGCCGTGACGTCCGCGCCGGGAGCCACCCGCAGCGTGACCGTGGAAAGCAAGCCGCGGCCCAACGGGGCCAGATGCGGCGTGAACAGCACTTCGCCCGGCTTGCCCAGGATCTGCTCGATCTCCGGCGTGTGGCGATGGCTGCCCACGCCGTATGCTTCCAGGTTCTCGTTCGCGAAGCAGAAATGCGTGCGCGGCGTGGCCTTCTTGCCCGCGCCGGTCACGCCGGAGATGGCGTCCACCACCACGAGGCCGTCCGTCAGGCCCGCCCGCACGGCGGGCGCCGCCGCCAGCGACGTGGCCGTGGGATAGCAGCCGGCGCATCCGACGAGCACGGCCTTGCCGGCCGCATGGTCTGCAGCGGCGCGGGCCATGTCGTCCCGGAACAGCTCCGGCAGCCCGAATGCGCGCGTTTCCAGAAGCTCGGGCGACGTATGCGGCGTGGCATACCACTGCTCGTAGACCTGCGGGTCCGCCAGGCGGTAGTCCGCAGACAGGTCGATGACCGTCACGCCGGCCTGCAGCAGGCGCGGCGCGTACTTCATGGCCGCGGTATGCGGCACGGCCAGGAACACCACGTCGCAATCCAGCAGCGCGGGATCGTCGTGCTTCGTGAACGGCGGCACGTCGACGCCGTAGAATGCCGGGTAGGTATCGGACAGGGCCGAGCCCGCCTCCGCGTCGGAGGTGATGACCTTCACGTCGAATGCGGGATGGGCGGCCAGAAGCCGAACCAATTCGACCCCGGCGAAACCCGCCGCTCCCATGACGCCTGCTTGCAAGGCCATACGCATCGCTTCCCTTCGTTCGTTCGAAAATGCGATGTTCATTGTATAGCCAACGCAGGAATATGCAATATTTTTTAATATAAATTCAATAATTCACGTAATTCTGCATATTCAATGCTCTATACGTACGTAAGGCGAATGCAATATGCGGGAATGCGGATGGCCGCCGCGCACGGCGGCAGACAGAGGCTCAGTCGTTCTTCGTGTAGCGGTACGTGGGCACCGTGTCCTCGATGGCGCGGATGCAATCCTCGTCCGTGCCGTCCAGCGCCATGGTGAGCTCATCCAGCTTCGCGGCGACCTCTTCGTAGCAGATGTCCTCGCCCGCCGACACCATGATGCGCGCATCGTCCGTGGGGATGGTGCTCTCCTGGTCCATCAGCAGCTCCTCGTACATCTTCTCGCCGGGGCGCAGGCCCGTGAACTCGATCTTGATATCGGCATCGGGGACGTGGCCGGACAGCTGGATCAGGCTGCGCGCCAGGTCCACGATGCGCACCGGCTCGCCCATGTCCAGGATGAAAATCTCGCCGCCACGGCCCATGCCGGACGCCTGGATGACGAGGCGCGCCGCTTCGGGGATGGTCATGAAGTAGCGCACGATGTCGGGGTGCGTGACCGTCACCGGCCCGCCGGCGGCGATCTGCTTCTGGAAGATGGGGATGACGCTGCCGTGCGATCCCAGCACGTTGCCGAAGCGGACGGCCGAGAAGATGGTCTTCGAGGTGTTCGCATAATACTGGATGATCATCTCGCCCAGGCGCTTCGTGGCGCCCATGACGGACGTGGGGTTCACGGCCTTGTCCGTGGAGATGAACGTGAAGCGCTCCACGCCCGTGCGGTCCGCGGCGCGGACAGTGTTCAGCGTTCCGAACACGTTGTTCAGCACCGCCTCGCGGGGGCAGGCCTCCATGAGCGGCACGTGCTTATGCGCCGCCGCATGGAACACGGCGCTGGGACGGTACTTGTCGAAGACCTCGTTGATGCGGTCCACGTCCACCACGCTGCCGATCTCGATGACGATGTCGATGTCGTCGTAGCGCGCCAGCAGCTCGTTGCGCAGCAGGTACGCGTCGTTCTCGTACATGTCGAAGATCACGATGCGCTTCGGCGCCACATGGCACAGCTGGCGGCACAGCTCGGAGCCGATGGATCCGCCGCCGCCCGTGACGAGCACCGTCTTGCCGGCGATATAGCCGCTGATGGCGCGCGTGTTCATGATGATCTCGTCGCGGCCCAGCAAGTCGGCTACGTCCACGTCGCGCAGCGCGACGTCGTCCAGCTCGTCCGTGCGCAGCTCGCGCACGTTCGGCAGCGTCTTCAGCACGCAGTCCGTCCGCATGCAGATGTCGTAGATGTGCTTGCGCTCTTCCAGCGTGGCCGACGGGATGGCCAGGACGATCTGCTCGATGTCGTATTCGTCCACCAGGCGCAGGATGTCGCTGCTGCCGCCCTCCACGCGCACGCCGTGGATGCGCGCATTGCGCTTCTTCGGATCGTCGTCCGTCGCCACCACCGGGATGCCCGGCATCAGCGGGTCGCCGGCGGACATGCGGTTGATGGTGAGCGAGCCCGTCTCGCCCGCGCCCACGATGAGCGTGCGGAGGCGCTGCGGATCGCACGCCTTGCGGTCGGCGCTGCGGAAGCGGTGCTTATGGTTGTGGTGCACGCGGAAGACCATGCGCGAGGCGCCCAGCAACAGCACCAGCAGCACGAATGCCGTGAAGTACACGCGGATGGGAAGGCGCTCGATGCCGATGGCGAACTGCAGCGTGCCGCCCAGGAACGTGGCGATGGCCACGGCAAGGATGATCTGCATAGCCTCGTTCACGGAGGCGTATTCCCATAGGCTGTTGTACAGATGGAACGCGGCGAACACCGCCACGTTCACGATTGCCAGGATGCCGATGGCGAACAGCACGTCCGTGCTGGTGAACACCTCGCCGTACACGTTCGTCATCCACGATGCCAGGAAATAGGCAACGTACGTGCCCGCCACATCCAGGCAGAACAGCAAGGCGGTTCTCTGGGTGATGCGAATGGCTCGGTCCTCCTACTTATCCGGTCCAGCGCGGTTCCCGATAGACCGGCCCTGGTATGAGATTCGGTAGCGAAATTCTGTCAATCTCCAACATGCCCGCAAAATCAGACGCATTTCGCTAGAATCAACGCGACAATAATAACCCCTATCAAGGTCCCTGTGCCAATTCCACAGCGACAACATGGAGTGAGATCATTTGAGCGAAGACACTACGGCATCCCAGCCCTGCCGCCAGCATAATCTGGACGTGCTGACGGCTCGCCTGCTGGGAAATGCGTCGCCCGCAGGCGACGGTTTCGGCGTGGAGGCAACGTACGCCGTCACGCACGCAGACGGCACCCCGGTCACGTTCATGGAGCAGCAGGGCCTTGCCGTGCTGCTGGACGAGCTGGGCGACACCTACCCCGAGCAGGTCTACGACGACCAAGACATGCTCTCCGCCATCCAGCGCAACGACGGCGGCATCATGGAGATCGTGTCGTACGAGGGCGACGGCAGCCTGAAGCTTTCCGCCGGCCCGTTCGACGACCTGATGAAGTCGGCGGCCGTGTTCGAGGCGTTCCGTGCGCGGGCGTCCGAGAAGCTTGCCGGCCGCGAACAGGCCATCGCGCAGCTGAGCCTGACGCCCACCGGCCTGGACAACCTGATGACGGCGCACCACCGCACCACGGACCAGGTGGGCATCGAGCTGGAGCAGTTCATCCTGCACGGCGATCTGACGCGCGTCAGCTGGTCCGAGGAGCACGGCATCCGCTCGCTGCTCCAGGACATCGCGCCGGCGTGGGAGGGCAAGAAGACGTACACGGAGGACGGCGAGCTCATCGGCCTGTCCCGCTCCGTCGACGGATTCCAGCAGAACATCACGCTGGAGCCTGCCGGCCAGCTGGAGATCTCCGCCGGCCCCTACAGCGACATGAACACCGCGAAGGAGCAGTTGGAGGCGTTCCAGGACGAGATCTCGAAGACGCTCTCCGACCGCGGCCAGATGATCCTGCCCCTGGGCTACATGCCGGTGGGCAAGGCCGAGGACATGGAGCTCATCCCGAAGGACCGCTACCGCTTCATGGACCGCTACTTCCGCAAGTTCGGCCCGTACGGCACGTGCATGATGCGCGGCAGCGCCAGCACGCAGGTCTCCGTGGACTTCCGCGACGAGGACGACTGCAAGCGCAAGTTCCGCCTGGCGAACGCCCTGGGCCCCATCCTGGCGCTGATGTGCTGCAACACCATGCGCTTCGAGGACGAGAACTGCGACCGCATCATGATGCGCACCATGATGTGGAACGGCGTGGACCGCGCCCGCTGCAACGTGGCGCCCGGCACGTTCGACGCCGATTGGACGCCGCGCACGTATGCCGAATGGCTGCTGGACGTTCCCGCCATCGTGGCGCCGGACGGCAACGGCGGCTGGCGCTATGACGAGCGCACGTTCGGCGAGATCTACGCGAACATGCCCATGACGCCCGAAGACGCCGACCACGCCATGTCCATGGTATTCCCCGACGTGCGCCTGAAGGGCTTCATCGAGATTCGCGTGGCGGACTCCATGCCCGTGGAATACGCCGCAGCGCTCGCCGCATTCGCAAAGGGAATCTTCAGCACGGACGACGCGCTGACCCAAGCCGAGAACATCCTAAACATGGACCACATCCACTCGAAGGACATCACGCTGGCGAAGCTTGCCATGATGGAGAAGGGCTACGACGCGGAAATCTACGGCGGCAAGAAGACGTCCGATATCGCCGCGCGCCTGCACATGATTGCGAAATTCCATCTGAACCCCGACGAGCGCAAGGTGCTGGAGCCGCTGACCACGCTGGCCATGAACGGCCTGACGCTGGCCGAGCTCACGGACCTGATGCTGTAGGCGCCCCGCGCGAACACCCGGTTGCAACCGCCGCCCGCGGGCGGCATGAAGAGAAAGAGAGACACCATGAGCAACGCAGGAAAGACCGTCAGCGTGCACTACACCGGCACGCTGGACGACGGCACGAAGTTCGATTCGTCGTACGACCGCAACACCCCGCTGACCTTCAAGTGCATGACGGGCCAGATGATCCCCGGCTTCGACAAGGCCGTGGAGGACATGGAGGTCGGGCAGACCGTGAACGTGCACATCCCGTGCGCCGAGGCCTACGGCGAGCGCCGCGAGGACATGGTGCAGAAGGTGCCGCTGGCGAACATCCCGAACGCCGACCAGCTGCCCGTGGGCGAGCGCATCATCCTGCAGACCGCCGACGGCCAGCCGTTCCAGGCCCTGGTAGCCGACATGGACGACACGTACGTGACGTTCGACCTGAACAGCGAGATGGCCGGCAAGGACCTGAACTTCGAGATCACGCTGCTCAGCGTGGAGTAGCCCGCCGCGTGCTCACGCATCCCGCAAACGGAAAGCGGGCGCTGCAGACCGGAGGAATCCGGCGGCAGCGCCCGCTTTTTCCATGCCCGCAGCCGTTCGGCCGCGCATCTCACGGCCACGCCCGAATGCGCACCGGGCATGCGGCGGCCCCTTCCCAAGGGCCTACCACCAGGGCTTGTCGTCCGCGAAACGCTCCAGGCCGTCCAGATACGCGGCATCCGCCGGGGAAAGCGCCGTGCGCGCCGTGGCGAACAGCAGGTCCTCCCAGCTCTGCAGCGTGCGCCCGTACACGTTCGCATCGAACCCGTCCGCGCCGATGGCCGCAATGGCATCATCCACGTCCGCGGCGGTCAGCGGCCACACGCCGTTCTTCACGCCCAGCGCCTGCTCCAGCGCATCCAGGCTCTGCTCCGAATAGAACAGCCCCTTGATCAGCGCCGTGTAGCCGAATATCTGGGCAGCGGGCAGGCAGTCGGCCTGGCGGATCTCCACGAAGCGCTTGAAGCGGACGTCCGGCCAGAACATGGAGATGAGATGCTCTATGTCTCCCCTGCTCATGGGCGCATCCGCATACACGTCGCCCGCCGGCGTATCGCCCACCGCGCGGATGGCGGGGCCGTCCGGGTCGTCCGCGGCGGGACGGTCCACGAAGATGGGGGGACGTGCCCAGCATCCAATCCGCATACGCCTGGAAGCCGAAGCCCTCGTCGAACGTGCCCGGCACCACGCGGCAGCGGGCATCGTCCACCTGGCGCCAGAGGCTCAGGCGCGCGATGGGCCTCTGGTTCGGCTCCCCTTCGAATGCCGGCGTGTTGTCCGTGATGGCCGCCAGCACCGGGCCGATGGCCGCCGCCACGCGGAACTTGCGCACGGCGTCCTCCTCATCCGTGAAATCGATGGAGACCTGCGTGGATGCCGAGGCGCGCATCATGCGCTCGCCATGAGAGCCGATCCGGGCGAAATGCTCGTTCATCAGGCGGTACCGCTCTTTCGGGATGAGCGGCATATCCAGCGCGCGCGTGGTGGGATGGTAGCCGTGCGCAATGAGGTGCGCGCCGCGCAGCGACAGGTACGGGTCCACGGCCTCGCGGAACATCCGGTACGAGCGGGCGATGTCGCAGACGTCCGCATACGGTGCAACGCTGATCTCCAGCTGGGCCGCCGGCTCCAGCGTGATGGAGGCCGTCTCGTTCGCCAGGCCGATGAGCTCGCCCTTCAGGTTGTAGAACGTGTCCGTGTAGAAGGCGCTCAGGTACTCCAGCACATCGCGCATGCCGAAGTTGCCCTCTTCGCCGGTATACGAGACCGGCGTGCCGTCATCGTGCACCACGAAATGCTCTGCCTCCACGCCCAGATGGCGCGCCTCGTCCTTGGGGCGGAAGCCCCCTTCGAAATAGGCCGCAACCAGCCTGCGGTTCTCCGCCTTGATATCTTCCGTTTCGCCGTCCATACCACTGCTCCTTGCCGGTCTGCCAGGTATTCCGCCCATTTGAACACGGAATGACCCTGCAGGCAAGCGTTTCAGGGTATCGCCATTTCCGAGAGCCATGGATTGCCGGGGAGGGGAACGCCGGATTCGCAGGACGCCCGCAGCGTCGCCCGCCCTGCGCTGAGCGACGCTGCCGGGAGGCATGCGCTAGATGACGATGCCGTTGCAGTGGTCCACTTCGTGCTGGACGATCTGGGCCGTGAACCCCGTGAACGACTCCGTGCGCGTTTTGAACGCATCGTCTTCGTAGCGCACCTTGATGCGCTTGAAGCGCTGCGCCGGCCGCGTGCCCTCCAGCGACAGGCAGCCCTCCTGCACGCGATACGGCCCGGCCGTGCTGACGATCTCCGGGTTGTACAGCACGCGAAGCGTGCCGTTGTCGTCGATGGCGATGATCGCCTTCCGCACGCCAATCATGTTCGCCGCCATGCCCACGCACGTGCCGCGGTGGTATGCAAGCGTCTCCTGCAGGTCCCGCCCCACCGCGCGGTCCTCCGGCCCGGCCGGTTGCGCAGGCTGTGCGAGAAACGACTGCGATCTCATGATGGGCCTGATCATGGGCTGCTCCTTTCGGCGTTGCATCTGCACGGCGCGTCTGCAGCGCACATGCCGCATGCGCAGAGAACGTCCTTCCCGTTTTCGTTCCTTTATAATCGATGCGACCGCATGACATAGGAAGGCAGAGCCGTATGACGCAGAAAATCACCATCGCCCCCGGGTCGCTGGAGGAATCCATGATGGCGCCGCTGTACGCGCAGGCGTACTGCTCGCAGAAATACGGGGACCTGTTCCCCGACAAGGCCGCCGAACAGGTGGTGGCGAACGCGGACTACGATTTCAGCCATATCCGGTTCAAGGAGCTGGGCGTGCTGCCCGATGCATTGCGCACGCGCATCATCTCCGATCAGATCCGCCGGTTCCTGGAACATCGCCCGAACGCCACCGTCGTGGACCTGAACGCCGGCACGGACACGTTCTTCCCGAACGTGGACAACGGCACGTGCCATTGGGTGAACATCGACCACGCCGAAACCATCGACGCGCGCAACCGGCTGATGGCGGAACGGCCGCGCCAGACGGACATCCGCAGCAGCATTTTCGACCCGGTCTGGTTCGACCAGCTGGACGCCGATGTGCGCAGCGGGCTGTTGTTCGTGGCGAACGACGTCTTCAGCCTGTACTCCCCCTCCGCCGTGAAGCTGCTCTGCGTTTCGCTTGCCGAGGAGTTCCCCGGCTGCACGATCTGCTTCGACACCATGAGCGCGGGCAACATGAAGCGCGCGAACAAGGCGGCGCGCAAGCACGGGTACAGCGAAGTGAAATTCGCCGTCGACGACGTGAAGGCGCTGCGCGCATGGAGCGACCGCTTCACGGAGGCGGCCGATGTCAGCAAGGTGCCCGGCGACATCATGGGGTCGAAGGCGCTTTCGCTGCCCACGCGCATGATGCTGTTCAGCGGCGGATCGGCCGGCATCACGAAGGTCGTCCGCCTGGAATCGCGCTTCGCGAACTAGCGCGAACTAGCGCGAACTAGCGCGAACTAGCGCGAACTAGCGCAGCACGCAAACGGCAGCGCGCAGGCAGACGGGCGGCAGACGGAAACGGACATGCAGACGAAGGAGCGGCATATGGATGCAGCGAAGTACAAGGATTCCCTGATCTGGCTGATCGAATACCTGGCCGCCGAGCGCGACTTCGACGTGCCCGCCGCCGACGAGCTTGCCGCCGCCGACGCGGACCGGCTGTGGCCGCTGCTGCGCGGGCTGTTCAACACGCGCCCCGCCGGACCCGCCTCCGAGGAGTTCTACCGCATCCAAGACGCGCTGCTTTCCGGCATGATCGCCGACGCCGGCATCACGGACGCCGACGACCTGCCCGCCTTCCCCGGCCTGCCGGGCATCTCGCTGTGGCGCGGGGACATCACCACGCTGCGCGCCGACGCCATCGTGAACGCCGCGAACAGCGGGCTGCAGGGTTGCTGGCAGCCGAACCACCTGTGCATCGACAACGCCATCCAAACGTTCGCCGGCGTGCAGATGCGGCAGGAATGCGCGCGCATCATGGAGCGGCAGGGCCATCCGGAGGGCACCGGCCTGTGCAAGGTCACGAAAGGCTACAACCTGCCCGCCGCGCACGTGCTGCACACCGTGGGCCCCATTGCGAACGGCCGGCCGACGGAGGCGCATCGCGCCCAGCTGGCGTCGTGCTACCGCAGCTGCCTGGATGCCGCCGCGCAGCTGGCATGCCGCACGCTGGCGTTCTGCTGCATCAGCACCGGCGTGTTCGGATTCCCCATAAACCAGGCAACGCCCATCGCCGTCGAGACCGTGCGCGCGTGGCTGGCCGCGCATCCCAACGAACAGCCGCACGTGGTGTTCAACGTATTCAGCGAAGCGGACGAGGCCGTGTACCGCCGCGTGCTGCAGCAGGTCGCCGCGCAGTAGCGCCGCCGAAACGCCGGTAGGCCGCAGCGCCGCAGCGCCGGCGGATTCCCCGCGGAACAACGAAGCACCCCTGCCCGCACGGTGCATGCGGGCAGGGGCGCCTTTCTCTGCTTTGCGGAGAGGGCCTACTCCCCCTGCAGGAACAGGTCTTCGAAATACGGCAGGTTCTCGCGCTCCCATTCCGCGAACTCGCGCCATTCCGCCAGCTTGTGGTTGCGGCGGGCGAAGTACATGTTCGCCAGGTTCTCGTAGTTCATGGTGACGGTGCGCGTCTGGTTGTAGCTGGACGGCAGCAGCTGGATCATGCTGTACCAGACGTCCTTGTCCTTCGTTTCCAGGTAGCCGCTGCGCAGGCGCTCCAGCTCCGCGATCACGGTGTCCAGGCATTCGAGCGTCGTGGGAAGCATGCGCTCGCAGCTGAAATCCGCGCGCTCGAAGCGCTTCGCGGCAATCTTATGCATGGTGCTGGTGGAGTTCGCCACCGTGCCCACCTTGTACGTGTCGAATTCCTTCCACCAGTACATCGGCGCCGTGATGTCCATGCTCACGAAGATCTGCCGCACGAACTTGCGATGGTCCGTGCCGGATTTGCACAGGCGCTTTGCCAGATCCAGGTCGTTCTCGCCGAACACGAACGTTCCGTCCGGCTCCGTATGGCTGTCGATCTTCGCCCAGCTGTTCAGCGGATTGCGCATGCCGCGGGTGGCATTCTCGAAATTCATCACACTCAAGTGGTCGATCTTAATCACGGGCGCTCCCTTCGCTTCCCTGCGTACCGCACCGGGCGGGCGCCGGCATCGTGCACAGCGCGTACCCATGCTAGCGCACACGGCGGCCCGCACCCGCCGCATCTTTGCGAGCGAGGGCAGGCAATGCGCCCGGCGGCGCAGCAGGATGAATCCATCTGTTTTCTCAAGGGAGAGTATGCCCTAAAAACAATATGCCGTTGAGGCGGCGAATGAAGCAACCACCATAATTTCATGCTAGTATCTCTTGGTAACTTATAACCCTATCAGCCTGTTAACGGAGGACCCATATGGAGTATGTGGAATACCGCAACGACGAAATGCCGGACATCGCCGACCTGCCCGCCTGCCCGGTGGAGACGACAGCCCAGCTCATCGGCAGCAAATGGCGCCTGCTGATCATGCGCGACCTGCTCTCCGGCCCGAAGCGCTTCGGCGAGCTGAAGCGGTCCGTGGGCAACATCTCGCAGAAGGTGCTCACTTCGAACCTGCGCGATATGGAGGCGCACGGCCTGGTGGTGCGCCGCGTCTATCCCGAGGTGCCGCCGCGCGTGGAATACCTGCTCACGGAAACCGGCGAGAGCCTGCGCCCCATCATCGAGGCCATGTGGACGTGGGGCGAAACGTACCAGGACAACGCCCGTCGCTGATACGGGCATGCCGCACGCGCCGCATCCCGCATTGCCGGCCCGCATCCCGCGGGTGTGCCGCTGTGCGGCCCGGCGCCCCTCACTCCGCGCGCAGCACGATATAGGCGTTCAGATTGCCGCTGCGCCCGTCCGCCGTGAAGCGATCCGCCACGCGCGCCTTGTCGGAAACGGCATCCGCAAGGCGGTCCACCTCGTCGTCGTCGAAATGGTGGCAATAGCGGTACACGCCCGGCTGCGCATCCCATCCCAGCAGGTAGTCGTTTCGCTCCAAATCCGCCGCGGCAAGGCCCGCGTCCTCCCGCGCACGCGGCTGCAGCGCGCGCACGCGCTGCGCCATGCCCTCGTTCGCCATGAAGCGCCAGAGCGACACGCACACCGTACCGCCGCGCCGCACGCCGGACACGAGCGTGCGCAGCAGCTCCGCGCGCGCCGCGAACGTGGGCACATGGTGCATGACGCCGAAGCACACGGCCGCATCGCAGGGCGGCGCCTGAAGCGCCCGTTCGAGCGCGCCCGCGCCGCGCAGCAGCGCCGGCATGATATCCAGCTCCTGGAAATGCACGTGCGCGCTGGATGCCAGCGCCTGGTCCGCCAGCAGGGCGCGGCAGTTGTCCACGGCGTAGATTTCCCACGGAACGTGCGGGAAATCCGCAGCCAGGTAGCGCTCGAAGCGCAGGTTGCCGCACCCCACGTCCAGCACGCGGACGGGCGCGCCGCCATCCGGCGCAGGCGGCACCAGGAAGCGGGCGCAGCGCTCCCATCCCCGCCAGGGCGATTTGCGCGTCGAGGAAAACGAGGCCGACTGGGCCCGGTAGAACGCGTCCGTCAGGCGCGTCAGTGTTTCGGCTGTTCTCAGATCCATGGCGCCCAGTATACCCGCCCGGCACGCCGCGCCGCTCCCGTATAATGGCGCATGTTATGGAACGCATAGTGCTTGAAATACTCGCCGTGCTGCGGGCGAAGGGGAACATCGAGCCGAAGGAGCTCGACCGCATCCTGAACGACGCGAACCGCCGCGCGCACAGCAGCACGCGCCGCTTCGCGAAGAAGCGCATCTTCCCGTACTACCTGGACGTGAAGGACAACGACCCCGCCCGCTGGGAAAGCTGGAACGTCACGCCGCTGTTGGAACGGCAGTTCATGGCCGCCGTCCGCATGAAGCCGCGGCGCACGGCGTCCGGCGTGGCCACCATCACCGTGATCACGAAGCCGTGGCGCTGCTCCAGCAACTGCCTGTACTGCCCCGCCGACGTGCGCATGCCGAAGAGCTACCTGGCCGACGAACCCGCGTGCCAGCGCGCGGAGCGCAACTGGTTCGACCCGTACCTGCAGATGGCAAGCCGCCTGCGCGCGCTGGTGCAGATGGGGCACGTCACGGACAAGGTGGAGGTCATCGTCCTGGGCGGCACATGGTGCGACTACCCCGCCGACTACCAGATATGGTTCGCCTCAGAGCTCTTCCGCGCGCTGAACGAGGCGGGCACGCCCGCCGCCGCCCGCAGCGCAGAGCGCCGCCGCGCGTGGTACGAGCAGCACGGCATGGCGAACGATGCGGACGAGCGCGCCGCGCAGACGGCTGCCGTGCAGGCCGACGTGGAAGCCGGGCGCCTGACGTACAACCAGGCCGTGGCGCAGCTCTACGGGAAGGACGCCGCCTGGCAGCACGCCTCCGCGCGCCAGACCGCAACGCCGGCGCAGCTGGAGGCGCAGCAGAAGGCGAACGAGACGGCCGCGCACCGCATGGTGGGGCTGGTCATCGAGACGCGCCCCGACACCGTGACGGCCGAACGGCTGATGCTCATCCGCCGGCTGGGATGCACGAAGGTGCAGATGGGCGCGCAGAGCCTGGACAAGGACGTGCTGCGGGCGAACCGCCGCAGCATCGCGCCCGAGCAGATTGCGGACGCGTTCACGCTGGCGCGCCTGTTCGGCTTCAAGATCCACGCGCATTTCATGGCGAACCTGCTGGGCAGCTCGCCCGCGGCGGACAAGGCGGACTACCGCCGCTTCGTGACGGAGGAGCCCTACCAGCCGGACGAGATCAAGCTGTACCCCTGCGCGCTGATTGCCGGCTCGCAGCTGGTACCGCGCTACGAGGCGGGCGAATGGCACCCGTACACGGAGGAGGAGCTGCTGGACGTGCTGGCCGCCGACGTGCTGGCAACGCCCCCGTTCATCCGCGTGTCGCGCATGATCCGCGACTTCTCGGCCGGCGACATCGTGGCGGGCAACAAGAAGGGCAACCTGCGCCAGGCCGTGGACCGGCGCGTCGCCGAAACGTGCGCCGCCACGGGAGCGCGCGTGCAGGAGATCCGCACGCGCGAGATAGGCACCGGCTCCGTCGAGCGCGCCGCGTTGCAGCTGACGTGCCATTCGTACCGCACCTCCGCGACGGACGAGCGCTTCCTGCAATGGACGGCGCCCGACGGGCGCATTGCGGGGTTCCTGCGCCTGTCGCTTCCCGACCCCGCGTTCGTGGCGGCCCACGCCGACGAGCTGCCTGTGGCGCCCGGGGAGGCCATGATCCGCGAAGTGCACGTGTACGGGAAGGTGGCCGGCATCGGCGATGCCGGCCATGCCGCGCAGCACACCGGCCTGGGCCGGGCTCTCGTTGAGCGCGCCTGCGCGCTGGCATCGCAGGCCGGGTACCGCCGCATGAACGTCATCAGCAGCATCGGCACGCGCGAGTACTACCGCCACCTGGGATTCGCCGACAACGGCCTCTACCAGCAGCGCCCGCTGTAGCCAGCTGCCGCGCCCGCGCGCACCAGCCGGACGGGCCGATCGGGCCGTACCGGCCCGCAACGCGCCGGCGAAGCCGTACGCGGGGCGCGCGGCCGCTACGCCGCGTCGTCGCCCAGCATGCCCGCGATCTTCTGGATGATGTTGCGGCGGCTGAGCGTGCCCACCAGGCGGTTGTCGTCGTCCACCACGGGCAGCTTCTTGATGCGGCGGTCCGCCAGCGTGCGCGTGGCTTCGTCGAGCGCCATGTCCTCCGACACGGAGACGACCTTCTTCGTGGCCAGCTTCATCACGTTCATAGCCAGCATGGTGCGGAAGCGCTTGCGGTAGTCCTCGTCGTCCATCAGGTAGAACGCGTTCATGGTGGCGTCCGCCATGCGCCCCGTCTGGCGGCCCAGGTAATTCATGATGTCGCCATCGGAGATGAAGCCCACGACCGTATGGTCCTGCGCGGAGACCACCGGCACGCCGCTCGTCTCGGATTTCGCAAGCCACTTCGTGACCTCGCGGATGTTCGCCGTGTCCAGCACGTAATACGGCTCCGGGTTCATGGCCTCGGCAACCAGCGTCAGCACGCCCTCCCGGGCGTCCGTGCGCTCGATGCGCTCCATCTGCGCCTCGCGGTCCCTGCGCTGCGCCGCCGTCTCCTTCTCCTTGCGGTCGCGCACCTGCGTCAGGACCACGACGAACATGGCGAACAGGAGCGCCGCCGTGACGGCGAATGCCAGGTGGATGCCCGCGAACGTGGCGCCGGCGCCCGTCACGCCGGCGTTCACGGCCATGCCGGCGCCCACGGCGGACAGCGACACCAGGATGGCCGTGCCCAGCGAGCCGCCCACCTGGTTCATAGTGTTGATGAGCGCGTTCCCGTGCTGGATGACGCGGTTGTCCAGCGAGTTCATGCCCCACGTGTTCGCCGGTGTGATGGTCAGCTGCAGGCCCATCTGCAGCAGGCAGAACACGAGCGCGATGAAGGCCATCGAGGAATCCGTGGCGTACGCGAGCAGCCCGAAGCCGCCCAGGAACGTGATCACGCTGCCCGTCAGCGCAACCGGGCGCGCGCCGAAGCGGTCGAACAGGCGGCCGGCGAAGTAGCCCACGACAGCGCCGAGCAGCGATCCGGGCAGCATGACCAGGCCGGTTGTCAGCGCCGTCTCGCCCAAGACGTTCTGGATGTAGAGCGGCAGCAGCACGCCGGTGCCCACCAGGGCCGCCTGGATGCAGAACATGATCGTGACGGCCACGCGGAAATTCCGGACGCCCAGCACCTGCACGCGCAACATGGGGCTGTCCAGCTTCAGCTGGCGCCGCACGAAGAACGCCACGAGCACGGCGCCGACGGCGATCATGGCAAGCGGCACGGCAAGGTTCGCGGACGACGCGAACGTGGACAGGCCGTACAGCATGCTGACCAGGCCGAGCGACGACAGGATGACGGACGGCACGTCGAACGACGTGCGCTCGAAGTCGCCCTGGTTCCTCAGCAGCACCGCCGCCAGCACGATGATGACGAGCGTCAGCACGAACACGATGACGAACATCATGCGCCAGCCCACGCTGTCCACCAGCAGGCCGGAAAGCGACGGGCCGATGGAGGGCGCGAAGCCCACGATGAGCGTGACCAGGCCCATGCCCACGCCGCGCTTCTCGCGCGGGAAGATGAGCAGGATGAGCGACATCACCATGGGCATGACCGCGCCCGTGCAGACGGCCTGCAGCACGCGCCCCAGCAGCAGGAACCCGAACGCCGGCGAAAGCGCCGCCATCAGGCTGCCGCAGGCGAACACCACCATGCCGCCGATGTAGAGCTTGCGGGTGGACAGCCGCCCCATGATGAACGCCGAAAGCGGGATGATCACCGCCTCCGTCAGAGAATAGCCCGACGTCAGCCACTGGACCGTCGTGGCGTCCACGCCCATATCCGCCATGATCGTCGGCAGCGCCGGCGAAAGCAGCGTGATGTTCAGTACCGCCAGGAACGTGCCCGAAAGCAGCACGGCGACGGTGATGATCTGCTGTTTCGTAAGACCCATACAACCACTCCCCCCTGAGATGCGAAAAACGGCGTCCCCCTGAACGCCGAAAAGAAGCGGCGGCATCCGCAGACGCCGCCGCTCGATCTATATCTAACGTAGTGAGGTAATGTAAACCGTCCTGCAAGCATCTGTAAGAAAGATGGGCAAGCAGCAGCAAGTCTCCATCTTGCGCCGCGCACGGGCGCGCCCTTCGCCCAAGCCGCCGCAACCGGCAGCCGGGCGGCCTACTCCATCTCGCCGCGCAGGATGCGGTATGCCGGCTCGTACTTCTCCGCACGCCGGCGCCTATCCGCATCCGTCACCTTGTCCAGCCGCGTGAAATCGTTGTTGTGGTCCAAGTCCGCGAACTTCACCTTCTCGGCCAGCGCGTTGCCCCGGATGCCGCGGACGTAATCCAGGTACGGCACGGATTCGTCATGCGTCAGCAGCCCCACGGCATGCACGATGCGCTCCGGGAATCCTTCGGCGCGCAGGTCGTCCAACGTGATGGCGGAATCCTCCACCACGTCGTGCAGCAGCGCCGTGCAGACCTCGTCCTCCGTGTCCATCTGCTCTGCCACATGGAACGGATGGAACACGTACGGCGCCCCGCTCCGGTCGCGCTGCCCGGCATGCGCCCGATAGCAGATATCCAGCGCCTTCTTCGTCAGCGGCGTGTAAATCATGGCGAACCTCCATCCGAATTGCGAGGAGCGCGGCGGCACCCGGGCTCCTCCGGCGGGTCGGCAGCGCGTTCGGTGCCGTCGGCCGCCCTCTGCCGGCGGCGCGCTCCGCACCGCCCGTTTCCTACGACGTGAATTCTACGCCGTGCGCAACTTGCGGCACATGACGGGCGAGGCGCATCGGATGCGTTCCCCATGCTGGCTGTACCTATTCCTGTACAGCTGGGGGCGGGAAGCGGCGCATACTGGAACGCGTCCGAGGGGCCGGGGCAACCGCATACACCCTATTCGTTGCAGGAATCTTTGTTCACCCCATGCAAGAAGCCGGTTGCCCCCGACCCGCTATCCAGTGCCCCGCGCATCCGGCAGCATGCCCGGCATGCCTGCGCGAAGGCGCCGTCTTCCCCAAGCGAACACGCCCGATGCGGCTACCCTTCGCCGGCATCGATGAACAGGATCATATCCCGTGCATTGCGGTCCACAGCCTGCGCGCGCTGCTCCCCGGCAATACGACCCAGCAGAACGCGCGTGCGCTGCAGCGCGCCCTCCAATTGCGAGAACCCGAACGGCGCACCCTCGTACGCCGGAAGGTCCGTCTCCAGCAGCAGCCGGTCCGCCGGCAGGGCGCGCACGTACGCCCGCCCGCGCCGCGTGGCCAGCATGCGCTCCCCCACGGAGAACCAGCAGCCCAGCGCGCGGGCGCGGTTCAGCTCGTCCGATGTCCCCGAGAACCAGTGCAGCACGCAGCGGCACGAATCGAACGCGCCGGCCCGCTCCAGGATGTCCAGCGCCGTGCCGGCCGAGCGGACGGCATGGATGGACAGCATCTTGCCGCCGCTCTCCGCGCACGCGCGCACGATCCGCTCGAACACGAGCTTCTGCAGGTCGGCCGTGGCGGCATAGCGCGGCCCGAAATCGAGGCCGATCTCCCCCGCGAACGCCGCGTGCGGCAGCCGGCGCACGACGTCCCGAGCCTGCGCACGGGCCGCCTCCGGCTCCGGCGCCACCCAGCGCGGATGCATGCCCACGCCGACGCGCACCAGGGAAAACGATGCGGACGGAAGCAGCGCGCAAGCGCGGTCGAACCCCTGCGGCTCGACCGTCGAGCACAGCAGCGCGCATCCCGCGCGGTCCGCATCGCGCGCCACAGCGCGCGCGTCCGCCGCGAAATCCACATGGCAATGCGCATCGCAGAGGCCGGCGGGATATTCGCCTCCGCGCGCGCCTTCGACGCCCATGGCCCGCCCCTAGGCCAGGCCCGTGATGCGGAAGTCCACGGTCTCCTTGCCTATCTGGCACAGCAGCTGGCGGATGGCGGGGTCGTTCACATTGCCCATCAGACTCATGGACACCAGGCGGTTCGCGCCGTCCGCTTCGGAATGCAGGTAGCCGATGCCGATGCCGCCGGCGTTCGCCAGGGCAATGAGCAGCGCGAAGATGCTGGAATCGCGCTCGCACGTGAACGACGTCTGGATGCGGGTGTGCGGCGCCTGCGCGCTCAGGCCGGAACGTTCCAGCGCCTTGCTTACGACGGCGTCCTGCATCTCCGGCAGCATGCCGTACTGGTGGCGGCGGCTGGCGCCCGTCAGGTACTTCAGGAATGCGATGTACTCGCTGCGCAGGTATTCCGGCACGTCGGCGCTTTCGCCCTGGATCATGGAGCGCTCGCGCTCCGGCACGAACACGTCGCTACCGCTCTGCTTCTTCGTTGCCGCAACCTGCTCGGCAAGCTCCATGCGCTTCAGGAACAGCGCCTTTATCCGGGTATCGACCTCGTCGATCTGCGCCCGCGTCTCTTCCAATGTCATAGCGTCCTCCTTGTCTTTACCAAGGATAAACGTTTTGCGCATGATGCGCGCCGAAGTCCGTACGCCATAGTACGGTAGGGCTATGCGAAAGGAGGCCGTTATGGAGAAAGCGGAAACGAAACGGCTGTTCATAGCGCTCCTGCCGAACGACGACGTCAGGGACGCCCTGGAGGACACGCAACGGGCGGTGCGGGAGCGGGTGAAGCGCGCCCGCCCCACATCCCGCGCGAACCTGCATCTGACGCTGGCGTTCCTGGGCCAGCTGGACGAGGACGGCGAATGGGCCGCCCGCGATGCGCTGCAGCAGACGGCGCAGCAGATGGCCGGCGAGGCCCCGTTGAAGTTGAAGCTGGGCGCCGTGGGCACGTTCCCGAAGCGCAAAGGCGGCGCCGTGATCTGGCGCGGGCTGGCAGACGGCCATGAGACCGTGCGCGTGCATGCCCTGCGCGAGATACTCCGCCTGCATCTGGCGGCGAACGGATTGAACATAGAGGAGGAGTTCGTCCCCCATATGACGCTGGCGCGCGGCGTGCGCCTGGAATCCCCGCCGGACCTGCGCGAGCGCCAAGAGCTGGAAGACCTGTGCAAGGAGCTGACGGGCGAAGCGCCCGCGGCAGCGTGCACCGTGGACCGCATCAGCCTGATGTGGAGCCATCGGCCGGAACCGGACGGGGCGCTGACATACACCGAGATCGGGCACGTGGGCTGGTAGCGCGGAAAAGCGGCGGGACCGCCGCCCGGCCGTCCCGCACGCCTCAGCTGTTCTGCGACAGCAGCGCCTCGAACGCGCCGCGGAACGACCGCACCACCAGGCGCACCTGATGGTTCGTCCGTTCTTCATCCATATCCAGCTCGAACAGGCCCAGGAACGCGTCCATCTGCACGCGCGCCAGCCACTGGAGCGTGTATTCGTCGTATTGCGGCGATTCCAACAGGTTCGGCTTCGTGGCGCGCACGACGGACTTCAGATAGCCCACCAGGTCGTCAACAACTCCGTCGAAGAATGCGGCCACGGCCTTGTGCTGGCGGTTGCCCAGCAAGATGGACGCGACCTGGCCGTTCTCCCGTACCAGCCGGTAGAGGCCCAGCGCCGATTCGTAGTCCTGCTGCTCCGTGGCGAAGAACCCGCGATGCTTCTCGTACGCATCCGAGCCGTAATATTCGCGCACATACGCGAGCAGCTTATCGCATACCGGCCCGACGACATGCGCCATCAAGTCGTCTTTCCCCTCGAAGAAGAATTAGAGCGCGCCGGTGGTCACACCGGCCTTGGAGCAGATAGAGCGCAACGATGCCTTTTGGAATCCCACCTCCGAAAATTCCTTGGAAGCGGTTTCGAGCAACCGAGCGCGGGTCTCTTCCGAGACGGTCCCAGCTTTCCGCGACATAATCCCACCTAGATTCTCGAGAGAAGCGGATATTCGAAAACGCTGTTATCATCGTGCGCTTTTCTTCAACCCCCCGTCAATGAGACAAGTTGCGAAAACTACCCGTCAACACATCGGAAAACGGCACGAAACACGCGCGCTGCACGGATCGGTTTCTCTTGATTTGATGGACAGATTCGCAATATTGGGTTGTAACGCCCGATCACGCACCTCCGCGATGCAGCACTCCGCGCCCCTATCCCGCTCCCTGTCGAAAACGGGCCATCCGTTTGCATCCCCGCCGCAGCGCAAAGAGGGTAGAATCAACGGACAAGACGGGAGGCGGCATGATCGAATTCTTCAAAACCGACATGGAAGGCACGGCGCACGCGGAGGCACCCGAGCAGGGATGCTGGGTCAACGTCGTGGGGCCCACGCCGGACGAGAAGGAATGGCTCAGCACGGAACTGGGCATCGTGCCCGAGTTCATCCGCTCCGCGCTGGACGAGGAGGAGAGCCCCCACACCGACTACGACGACGACACCGGCCAAGTGATGGTCATCATCGACTGCGCGTCCGTGGAGGACGAGCGCGACGTGGTGGACAAGACCATCGTGCAGTACGACACGCAGCCGCTCTCGTTCATCATGCTGCCGCAGGAGAAGATCGTGGTCACGCTGAGCCTGCACCGCAACAACACGGTCGAGTACATCTCGCAGCGCCGGCTGAAGGACATCGACACGCGGCAGCGCACGCGCCTGCTGCTGCAGATGCTGCTGCACATCTCCCAGCAGTACCTGGTGTACCTGCGCAGCATCCACCGCCAGTTCACGAAGAACGAGCGGCTGCTGCACACCACCATGCGCAACAAGGAGCTCATCAAGATGCTGGGCTTCGAGCGCTCGCTGGTGTACTTCTCCACGTCGCTGAAAGCCGACGAGGCCGTGCTGACGCGCATCAAGTCCGGGCGCCTGGTGAAGATGTACGAAGAGGATCAGGACCTGCTGGAGGACGTGTTCATCGAGATCCGCCAGGCCGCCGAGATGTGCTCCATCTACAGCAACATCCTGAACGGCACCATGGAGACGTTCGGCAGCGTCATCAGCAACAACCTGAATCTGGCCATGCGCACATTGACGGTGCTGGCGCTGATACTGGCCATTCCCACCATCGTGTTCAGCTTCTACGGCATGAACGTGAAGGGGCTGCCGTTCGACGACTCGTGGATCGTGCCCGTGGTCGTGGCCCTGGCGGCATGCCTGGTGGCGGCCCTCATCATCCGGCACACGCGCACGTTCCGCTAGCTTCCCCGCCCTCCCGGCACCGACAGCCGAGTTGTACACGAAACGGAAACATTCCCGTCGCACGTTTGGCCTATAGTGGCAGGATACGTGCAAGGGATGCCCCGGCATCGGGCATCCGCAATCCGCGCTTTTCGGGCGCAGGGGAAGGAGATCGTCGTGGATCTGGTTTGTTTGGACTTGGAAGGCGTACTGGTACCGGAGATCTGGGTGGAGTTCGCCCAGGCAGCCGGCATCCCGGAGCTGAAGCGCACCACCCGCGATGAGCCGGATTACGACAAGCTCATGCAGTACCGCCTGGATATCCTGGCCCAGCACCATATGGGCCTGAAGGAGATCCAGGAGACCATCACCACCATGGAGCCCATGGAAGGCGCGCGCGAATTCCTGGACGCCCTGCGCCCGCTGACGCAGGTCATCATCATCAGCGACACGTTCTCCCAGTTCGCCCAGCCGCTGATGCGCAAGCTGGGCTGGCCCACCATCTTCTGCAACGAGCTCGTGGTTGCCGACGACGGCTCCATCACCGGCTGGAAGATGCGCAAGGCTGCGAAGAAGGAGCAGGTGGTGGAGCATCTGCAGGCCATCGGCTTCCAGACCATCGCCAGCGGCGACAGCCACAACGACCTGGGCATGATCCACGCCAGCAAGGCCGGCTTCCTGTTCCGCACCACGGACCAGCTGAAGGCCGACAACCCGGACGTGCCTGCGCTGGAAACGTACGACCAGCTGCTGGACGCCATCAAGGAGAACCTTGACTAGCGCCATGACCGAACCGACGTACCACATGCTCGCCGTCGACCTGGACGGCACGCTGACCACCTCCGAGAAGACCGTCTCGCCGCGGACGCGGCAGGCGGTCTGGGACGCCATCGACGCCGGCGTGCACCTGGTGCTTGCCAGCGGCCGCCCGCTGGTGGGCGTGGCGCCCGTGGCGGACGACCTGGAACTGGACCGCCGCGGGGGCTTCGTCATGTGCTGCAACGGCGGGCGCATCATCGACTGGAAGACGCAGACGGTCTGGGAGGACCTGCTCCTGCCCCGCTCCGCCGTGAACCTGTCCTGCGACATCGCGCACGAATACGGGCTGTCCGCCATCTGCTACGACGAGGAGCAGGCGTACTCCGAGAACCCGGACGACCGGTACGTGGAGCAGGAGCGATACAACAACTCGTCCGTCATGAACAAGGTCGACGACCTGGCCGCCGCCATCACGTGGGAGCCGAACAAGATGATGGTCGTGGGGGCGCCCGAGAAGCTGGAGCCCGCGTTCCGGCAGCTCACGGACCTGCTGCGCGGGCGCGCCACCGTGATCCGCTCCGAACCGTACTTCATCGAGATCGTGCCCGAGGGCGTGGGCAAGGACATCGGCCTGATGAAACTCGGCGGCCTGCTGAACGTGCCGCGCAGCGGCACCATCGCCGTGGGCGACGGGTTCAACGACATGGCCATGCTGGACTACGCCGGCCTGGCCGTTGCCGTGGGGAACGCCTACGACGAGGTGAAGGAGCATGCCGACTGGATCGCGCCGTCGAACGACGATGACGGCGTTGCCGCCGTCATCCGCAAGTACCTGGTGCCGGAAGGCGGCGCGGCCGCCGAGGGCGGACGCTAGGGCGCAGGCGATGTGCGGAAGGTTCACCGCCCTGACGTACGAGCAGCTGGCGGAAGTGATCGCGGACATGAACGAGCGCGCGAACGCCCGCATGGCGGGAACCGCCGCGCCGCCCGACCCCGACTACGACTGGCCGCTGCAGGGCCCGCAGGCCGTGCCGGGCAGCCAAGCATGGGCCATCGTTCCCGACGCTGCCGGCTACACGCTGCCGTCCCCGTTCCTTCCCGCGCAACTGACCTGGGGTTTCCCCGTTAGCTGGAAGAACGGTCTGGTATTCAACGCGCGGCTGGAGTCCGCCCTGCAGGATTCCGGCATGTGGCGCGGCCTGCTGGAGGGCGGCCGCTGCGTGGTGCCGGTGCGCGCGTACTTCGAGCCGCACGCCACGGAGAAGGTGCGCAACCCCCGCACCGGGCATGCCGTGAAGCGCCAGTACCGCTTCCGCCTTGCGGACTCGTTCGTCACGTACCTGGGCGGCGTGCAGGCCGAAGGGCGCTTCTCCATCGTCACCGTGCCGCCCAACCGGCAGATGGCGCCCATCCACAACCGCATGCCGCTGACGCTGCGCGAGGACGAGGCGGCCGCCTGGCTCACCGCCGGCTACGGCGATATCCGCGCGCAGGCGGAGCAGCTGGCCGACCGCAACGGCATCCGGCTGGATGCCGCGCCCGAGACGAGCGATCCGCCGATCGGCGGCGGGCGGCAGATGAGCCTGTTCTGATATCCTCTCCCTACCCGAATGCGCGCCGCCCGAATGCGGACGGCCGCAGAACGCCCGGGCATCGCACGACGAAAGATGAGCACATGATTCCCAAGACCATCCACTACTGCTGGTTCGGCACGAAGCCGCTGCCCGAGAGCGCCCGCAAGTGCATCGACAGCTGGAAGCGCTACTGCCCCGACTACGAGATCCGCCGCTGGGGCGAAGACGACTTCGATTTCAGCCTGAACGAATACTGCCGCCAGGCGTACGAGGAGAAGGCCTGGGGCTTCGTGCCGGACTTCATCCGCCTGTGGATCGTGTACACGTGCGGCGGCATCTACCTGGACACGGACGTGCAGGTGCTGAAGCCGCTCGACCCGTTGCTGGAGCATCGGGCATTCTGCGGGTTCGAGCAGCCGGGCGACCCCGAAACGGCCGGCGAGCTGTTCGTGAACTTCGGCCAGGGCTTCGGCGCCGAGAAGGGAAACCCGCTGATCAAGGCTCATCTGGACCGGTACGCCGACCTCTCGTTCCGCCTGCCGGACGGCAGCTTGAACCGCACGCCCAGCCCCACGTACACCACGGAGACGCTTGTTGCCGCCGGCCTGGACCGCACGCGCAACGAAGTGCAGGAGCTGGCCGACATCACGGTCTACCCGTACGAGTACTTCTGCCCGAAGAACTTCGAGACCGGCATCCTGAGCATCGCGCCGCAGACGTACTCAATCCACCACTTCGACGCCAGCTGGTACACGGACGAGGAGCAGGCCGTCAAGCAGGAGCGCTGGCGCGCCGCCCGCCGCGCCCAGACCCGCCGCACGCTGCTGAAGCCCGCAAAGGCGCTGCTCCGCGCCGCCATGGGCCAGGAGCGCTACGACGAGTTCCGCCGCAAGCTCTAGCTCGCCGCCCCGACCGCATCCCGTTTGCGCGCCCTTTGCGCGCCCTTTACGCCCCTTTTGCCGGCGCAACCATGCAGATTCCAAGAAAATGCAACACTGATTCCTGCAGAATCCCAACACAGTGTTGTATATCTGGAACGATACATTTTCCGGCTCGGGCACGCCCGGGATAAGGTGGCTTACCTCTATGCAAGAAACGAACGACCTGCTGCACACGGCAGACCAGGTGCAGGCGGCCCGCGCCGCCGCGACGGATGTCCTGGTGGGCATCGATGTGGGATCGACCACGGTGAAGGCCGTGGCCATCGACCCGGACACGCACGAGACGCTCTACAGCTCCTACCGCCGGCACCACGCGCGCCAGGCGGGCACGGCCCGCACGCTGCTGGCCGATTTGCACGCGCAATTCCCCAGCGCTACCATCCACGCCGCCTTCTGCGGCTCCGGCGGCGCCGGCATGGCCGAGGCGCTGCACGTGCCGTTCGTGCAGGAAGTGGTGGCGAACGCCATCGCCGTGCGCACGTATTACCCGCAGACGCGCACGGCCATCGAGCTGGGCGGCCAGGACGCGAAGATGGCGTTCTTCGCCCCCGACCCGGAGACGGGCGAGCTGAACGTGGCGGACATGCGCATGAACGGCAGCTGCGCGGGCGGTACCGGCGCGTTCATCGACGAGATCGCGTCGCTGCTGGATATCCCCATCGCGGAATTCAACGACTACGCAGCGCGCGGCACGTCCGTGCACAACATCTCCGGCCGGTGCGGCGTCTATGCGAAGACGGACATCCAGCCGCTGCTGAACCAGGGCGTCCCGAAAACGGACCTGGCGCGCTCGGCGTTCCACGCCATTGCGAAGCAGACCATCGGCGGCCTGGCCCAGGGCCTGGACATCACGCCGCCCGTGATCTTCGAGGGCGGCCCGCTGACGTTCAACCCCGTGCTCATCGACGTGTTCGCCGAGCGCCTGGGCCTGGAGGGCGCGGACATCGTGGTGCCGGAGCATCCAGAAACGACCGTGGCGCTGGGCGCCGCGCTTTCGCTGCAGGAGCTGTTCGCGGATGCGCCCGACGTCGTGGACCTTGCCGCGGCCGACGACGAGCTGCTGGCGCTGAGCCGCCAGCAGGCCTCCTCTGCCGGCACGGGGCGCAACTACTTCGACAGCGCGGAGGAGCGCCAGCGGTTCGAGAGCCGCCATGCGCTGCCGGACCAGAACGGCGGCGGCATCCCGGCGCATGCCGCAGTGCGCGGCTACCTGGGAATCGATTCCGGATCCACCACCACGAAGTTCGCGTTCATCGACGAGGACGAGAACCTGGTCTACTCGTTCTACGCGTCGAACGAGGGCGAGCCCATCGATGTGGCCCGCAAGGCGCTGCAGGACATGCACGCCGCATTCGCAGCCAAGGGCAGCACGCCGGAGATCCTGTCCGTGGGCACCACGGGCTACGGTGAGAACCTGGTGTCCGAGGCGTTCCAGGCCGACTACCACACCGTGGAGACCGTGGCGCATGCCCGCGCCGCGTGCAAGTACGAGCCCGACACCAGCTTCATCCTGGACATCGGCGGGCAGGACATGAAGGCCATCTGGCTGGACAACGGCATCATCACGGACATCGTGGTGAACGAGGCCTGCAGCTCCGGCTGCGGATCGTTCCTGGAGGGCTTCGCCTCCACGCTCGGCATCCCCGTGCGGGAGATCGCGCGCGCCGCCTTCGACTCCGACAGCCCCGCCGTCCTGGGCAGCCGCTGCACCGTGTTCATGAACAGCAGCATCGTGTCCGAGCAGCGCGCCGGGAAGAATCCCGACGACATCATGGCGGGCCTGTGCCGCTCCATCATCGAGAACGTGTTCACGAAGGTCATCCGCGTGTCGAACCTGGACAGCCTGGGCGACCGCATCGTGGTGCAGGGCGGCACGTTCCTGAACGACGCCGTGCTGCGCGCGTTCGAGCAGTACGTGGGCAAGCCCGTCGTGCGCGCGCCGTACCCGGGCCTGATGGGCGCCATCGGCATCGCGCTGCTGGCGAAGGAGCAGCGCGGCAAGAAGCTGGCGGACGGCGCGAATGCCGACGCCCCGCTTGCCCGCGGCGTGCGCTCCGCCCGCCCCGAGACGTGCTTCATCGGCTTCGAGGCGCTGGACCGCCTGACGTACCGTCAGACCACGGACCTGGTGTGCCCGTTCTGCTCGAACCACTGCAACCGGACGCTGGTCGAGTTCTCCACCGGTGCCTCCTGGGTCACCGGCAACCGCTGCTCGAAGGGCGAGATCATCGGCGATGCGAAGGATGCCGACGTGCGGCGCAGCCTGCAGGAGCTGCAGGGCCGGACCGCCGGCGTGCCGGACCTGTTCGCCCTGCGCCGCAAGCTGGTGTTCCAGGATTGGCCGCACGAGGTGCCCGTGAAGCGCGACACCGTCATCGGCCTGCCGCGCGTGCTGGGATTCTGGGACCGCATGCCGTTCTGGAAGACGCTGTTCCAGTCGCTGGGCTTCACGGTGAAGCTGTCGCACGCCAGCACGCATGAGCTGTACGAGAACGGCCTGTCCGCCGTGGCCTCCGACACCGTCTGCTTCCCCGCGAAGCTGGTGCACGGCCATTTCCGCGACCTTGCGCGGCAGCATGTGGACCGCATCTTCATGCCCACCGTGACCACGGTTTCCTCGCAGAACACGGAGGACACCAGCATCTCCATGTGCGCCGTGGTGAAGGGCTACGGCATGGTCATGCGCAACTCCGACAACCCGGAGCGCCGCTGGGGCATCCCGCTGGACAACCCGCTGTTCCACTGGTTCACGGACAAGGACCGCGACGAGCAGCTGGAGAAGTGGTTCAAGGACACGTTCGACATCCCGAAATCCGAGACGAAGCGCGCGCTGGGATACGCCGTGGACGCCGAGGCGTCGTTCCGCAAAAAGCTGCAGGACGCCGGCGAGGCGGCCCTGAGGGCCGTGGAGGATGCGGGCACGTACGCCGTGATCCTGGCCGGGCGCCCGTACCACAACGACCCGCTGGTGAACCACGACATCCCGCGCATCTTCCTGGAGCGCGGCATCACCGTGCTGCCGGTGGACTGCGTGCCCGGCATCGACAGCGTGGACCTGTCCAGCAGCCGCCTGGACATCGTGAACAACTTCCACGCCCGCATGCTCTCGGGCGCCATCCTGGCCGCCGAGAACCCGTTCCTGGAGTACACGCAGATCGTCAGCTTCGGCTGCGGCCACGACGCGTACCTGACGGACGAGATCATCCGCCTGATGCGGGAGTTCGGCTCGAAGGCGCCGCTGGTGCTGAAGGTGGACGAGAGCGACGCGCTTGGCCCGCTGGGCATCCGCATCCGCTCGTTCGTGGACACCGTGAACATGCGCCGCGAGCGCGAAGCGGCTGCCGGCTTGCTGCCGAAGGCAACGCAGCTGGTCACGGACGCGCCGTTCCACGACCCGTACCCGCAGAAGTTCGAGAAGGCCGACCGCGGGAAGACGGTGCTGGTGCCGAACACGTCTCATGCGTTCAGCCGCCTGATGGCCACCGTGTTCTCGAACCAGGGACTGCACGTGGTCTCGCTGCCCGTGGGCCGCGAGACGGCCATCCGCCTGGGAAAGCACTACGTGCACAACGACATCTGCTTCCCGGCGCAAGTGGTCATCGGCGAAGCGCTGGCAGCGCTGGAGAGCGGCGAATACGACCCGGACAACACGGCCATCGCCATGGGCAAGTACATCGGCGACTGCCGCCTGACGCATTACAGCGCGCTGCTGCGCAAGGCGCTCGACGACGCCGGCTATGCGCAGGTGCCCATCATCACGAACGACGATGTTGACCACCGCAACCTGCACCCCGGCTTCAAGATGTCGCTGAAGAGCGCCGTGCAGATTGCCATGACGCTGCCCATGATCGACGTGCTGGAGGAGCTGAAGCACAAGATGCGCCCGTACGAGACCGTGAAGGGCGCGGCGAACAAGGCGTTCGACACGGCCCTGGAGCAGCTGATGGGCGGCCTGCGGCGCAGCGGCGTCAGCGGAGCGCGGCGCGCCTTCAAGGACTCCATCGCCACGATGCGCCAGGTGAGATACGACCGCAGCCCCGGCAAGCTGAAGCCGCGCGTGCTCATCATCGGCGAGTACCTGCTGAACTTCCACCCCGGCGCGAACCACGACATCAAGGACTACCTGGAGCGCAACGGCATGGAGGTCATCGAGGCGCGCATGACGGACGTCATCCGCAAGACGTACTTCTACCAGCATGCGCAGTCGAAGGAATACCACGTGAACCGCCCGGCCGGCGTGAAGGCCATGAATGCCATCTCCGACAACCTGTTCGACGTGGCTCACAACATCACGGACAAGATCGCCGGCGCGCATCCGCTGTACAAGCCGGCGGCGCGCATGACGGACCTGGTGAAGGCCAGCGACCCCATCATCCACCACACGTTCGACGCCGGCGAGGGCGTGCTGATCCCCGGCGAGATCCTGCACCATGCCGCCGAGGGCTGCCGCAACTTCATCATCCTGCAGCCGTTCGGCTGCCTGCCGAACCACGTCGTGGGCCGCGGCATCTCGAAGCGCCTGAAGGAGCTGTACCCCGACGCGCAGATCCTGCCGCTGGACTACGACCCCGACGTCAGCTTCGCGAACGTGGAGAACCGCCTGCAGATGCTGGTCATGAACGCGAAGGCGGCGGCCCGCAGCCGCAAGGCCGCACCGGCGCAGCAGTAGGGAGGGGCATCATGGGACGACCGCGCAAGGACAGCGCCGACGACAACGCCCGGCTGCGCATCTACCGGGCCTATTGGCGCCTGCTGGAGACGACGCCGCTCGACCGCATCACCGTGGGGGGCATCACGAAGGAGGCCGGCTGCAACCGCGGCACCTTCTACTACCATTTCGACAGCGTGGACGCGCTGACGGACCGCGCCATCGAGCACAGCATCCTGTCGAACGGCATGCTGGTGAGCGCGCTGGTGACGTGGTCCACGGACCGGGAGCTGCAGGTGACGAACGAGCAGTGGGACGCGAACCTGCGCCGCGTGACGCTGCTCATCAACCGCGGCGGCTTCGACCGCGTGGGGCGTGTGGCGAAGAACAGCATCCTGCGCATCTGGCAGACGGCGCTGGACCCGGACGGCGCGCCGCTGCCGGAGGACACGGCCCTGGCGCTGGAGTTCGGCATCAGCGGCCTGCTGGGCATCTTGACGCACCGCGACGAGAACGACCGGTGCATTGCCGAGCTGCCGTACGAACAGGTGCGCGAGCGCTTCATGTCGCCGTTCATGAAGCAGACGGCCTCGTTCCTGCTGGACCAGGTCTGCGTGCAGCAGGGCATCACGCAGGACGAGCTTGCCACGCGCCTCTCCCTGGTATGCCAGGGCATGCTGGCCGCCGAGATGAACTAGCCCGCGCTCCGCGGTGCCGGGCCGGCGCAGCCGGGCTGCAGCCGATGTCGGATCGCCGTCAGGATGCCGGCATCGGCGCTGCTGCGGGTAGCCCGCCCAGTCCCCGGTAAACCGTCTTGTTACGAACGGCGAACCCCGGCCGATTACGCAACCGTCCGGCGCTACACTGGCAGCATGGAACATGCAAAGACAGCCGATCTCCACGGCAACACGATAACGAACCCCGCGGATGCGCTCTCGACACCGCAGAAGAGAGCTCCCACCCTGATGGAGCTCTTCTGGGTGTTCGTCATCGCCAGCCTGGTCGGGCTCGTGGCCGAGGTCATCGTGTCGTATTTCAACGACGGTCGCTGGGAAAGCCGCGCCGGGCTGGTCTGGGGGCCGTTCAGCCCCATCTACGGCCTGGGCGCCGTGCTCATGACCGCATTCCTGTGGCCGCTGAAGCACCGCCCCTTGGCGCTGTTCGCGTCTGCCGCATTGCTCGGCGGCGCGTTCGAGTACGTTGCCGGCTGGTTCTGGGAAACGTACTACGGCATCGTGGCCTGGAGCTATGCGGACCAGCCCTTCAACATCGGCGGGCACACCTGCCTGTCCATCGCGCTGGTCTGGGGCCTGGCGGGCGTGCTGTGGTTCAAATGGGGCTACCCCGCCATCCAGGAGGGCATCGCCTCCGTGCCGCCGCGGCCGCGCCGCATCATCACCGGTCTGATGGTTGCCTTCATGGCCATCGACATCGCCCTGACGTTCGCGGCCCTGGGCTGCTGGTTCGACCGCCAGGCCGGCCTGCCCATCGAAACGCCCGTGCAGCAGTTCTGCGCCACGTATTTCGACGACTCGTTCATGTCCACGCATTTCGAGACCATGAGCATGTGGACGTCGCTGGCCTACAACCGTCCGTGACCGGGCGCGCACTGCTTTGGGCGCACGGCCGCAGCAGTCGCCGTACGCGGCGCCGGGCCGCATTCCTACATTCTTATAGCGCATCCTTCGCTGTGCAGCCTTCCGCGCCGCATGCCGCACGTCCGTGCCGCGTGTGCACGTCGCCATGCACCGCATGTCGCGCAGCTCGTGCGCGCCGCTTCCCCGTCCGTCCGCGCACCGGCGGGAATTTACGCGTATCATCGGACGAGGCGGCAATCAGAATTAACCGAAATGTAACATGCTTTAAATAGCATGCGCCGCCTTGCGCAACTATCCTTTTGACATCTGAATCGTTATAAGGAGACGAATAGGGTGTCGACGAAAATGAACCTCAATGAAACGGCGGCCCGCGCCCCGCAGGGGCACGCGGCTGCAGCGACCGGGCAGCAGACGCTGTACCGGCCCGAATTCGAACATGACGCCTGCGGCATCGGTGCCATCGCCCACCTGAACGGCGAGCGCTCCCACCAGATGCTGGACGATGCGCTGTCCGTTCTGGTGAACCTTGAGCACCGCGGCGGCGTGGGCCTGGAGCGGAACACCGGCGACGGCGCGGGCATCCTGTTCCAGATCCCGCACCGCTTCTTCCGCATGGAGGCCCAGCGCTACGGCCATCTGCTGCCCGACGAGGGCGACTACGGCGTGGCCATGATCTTCCTGCCGCAGGACCCCGAGGGCGTGCGCGAGGCAAAGCGCATCTTCGAGGATGGCTGTGCGCGGAAGGGCATCCCGCTGCTGTTCTGGCGCGAGGTCCCCACGGACCCGCACGACCTGGGCGAAACCGCCAAGGCCTGCATGCCCACCATCATGCAGGCGTTCGTGGGACGCCCCGACAACCTGGCCGCCGGCGACGAGTTCGAGCGCGGCCTGTACGTGTGCCGCCGCACCATCGAGAAGCTGGGGCATGCCGACCGCGCGCTGGACTGCAAGATCTTCTACATCTGCTCCATGAGCGCGCGCACCATCGTCTACAAGGGCATGCTGGTGGCGCCGCAGATGCGCCGCTTCTTCCCGGACCTGGACAACGCCTCCACCGAGACGGCGCTGGCGCTGGTGCATTCGCGCTACTCCACGAACACGACACCGTCGTGGGAGCGCGCGCACCCGAACCGCTACATGGTCCACAACGGCGAGATCAACACGCTGCGCGGCAACGTGAACTGGACGAAGGCCCGCGAACCGGGCCTGTACTCCCCCGTCCTCAAGGATTCGCTCGAAGAGGTCCTGCCCATCATCGACCGCGAGGGCTCCGACTCCGCCATGCTGGACAACGTGCTGGAGTTCATCACCATGAACGGCCGCCCGCTGGCGCGCAGCATGTCCATGCTGCTGCCCGAGCCCTGGGACCACAACATCAACCTGACCGACCGCCGCCATGATTGGGGCGCCTACCAGTCCATGGTCATGGAGGCCTGGGACGGCCCGGCCGCCATCGCATTCAGCGACGGCATCGTGACCGGCGCCGTGCTGGACCGCAACGGCCTGCGCCCCGCGCGCTACTACATCACGGACGACGACCGCCTGATCCTGTCCAGCGAGGCGGGCGCCCTGGACATCGATTCCGCCGACATCCTGAAGGCCGGCAGCCTGGGACCCGGCGAGATGCTGCTGGTGGACCCCGCGAAGGGCCGCGTGCTGTGGGACGACGAGATCAAGGACGCATTCGCGAACGAGAAGCCATACCGCGAGTGGCTGGATGCCGGCATGCTCCGCATCGAGGACCTGCGCGGCGAGGCGCACGAGCCCGGCACGGCCGAGCGCGACGAGGACGTTCCGTTCACGCAGCGCCTGGCGCGCCACGGCTACCACTTCGACGACGTGGAGGAGGCCGTCATCCCCATGGCAGAGCAGGGCAAGGCCCCGCTGGCATCCATGGGCGCCGACATCCCGCTGGCCGTGCTGTCGAAGCGGCCGCGTTCGCTGTTCGATTACTTCAACCAGCTGTTCGCCCAGGTCACGAACCCGCCCATCGACGCGCTGCGCGAGTCGTTCATCACGTCCACGCTGCTGTACGTGGGCAACCACGGCAACTTCCTGGAAGATGCCCGCACGAACTGCCGCCTGGTGCGCCTGAACACGCCCATCCTGACGCGTGCCGACTTCCTGGCGCTCGAGCAGATCGACCACCAGGGCTTCCAGACGGCCCGCCTGTCCGCGGTCTACGGACGCCAGGACGGCCCCGAGGCGCTGGAGCAGGCCGTGAAGATGCTGGACGCGCAGGCCGAGCGGGCCGTGCGCCAGGGTGCGAACATCCTGATCATCTCCGACCGCGCGGCCGACGGCGAGGTCTCCATCCCGTCGCTTCTGGCCGTGGCCTCCGTGCACAACCACCTGCTGCGCGCCGGCATCCGCACGCATACGGACATCATCGTGGAATGCGGCGATGCCATCACGCCGCACGACTTCGCGGCGCTGGTGGGCTACTCCGCCTCCGGCATCTACCCGTACATGGCGCATGAGTGCATCCGCCAGCTGGCCGAGCAGGACAAGCTGGGCGGCACGGATGCGGAGACGGGCATCGCGAACTACAACAAGGCCATCACGGCCGGCATCGTGAGCGTCATGTCGAAGATGGGCATCTCCACCATGCAGGGCTACCATTCCGCGCAGATCTTCGAGGCCGTGGGCCTTTCCCAGAAGCTGGTGGACGAGCACTTCACCGGCACCGTCAGCCGCGTGGGCGGCCTGGGCATCGACGACCTGGAGCGCGAATGCAACGAGCGCTACGATGCCGCCGTCGCGCTGCTGTCCACGCCCGCTCCCGACCAGCTGGCAAGCTCCGGCATCACGAAGTGGCGCCCGCTGAACGGCGAGGAGCACCTGCTGACGCCCGAGACCATCTACCTGCTGCAGCGGGCCGTGCGCACGAACGATTACGACCTGTTCCACCAGTTCAGCCAAGCAATCCACCCTGTCGGCCGCACGGTGCAGCTGCGCGACCTGCTGGAGTTCAACTTCAGCGACTGCAAGCCCGTGCCGCTTGACGAGGTCGAGCCGGCCAGCGAGATCGTGAAGCGCTTCAACACCGGCGCCATGAGCTACGGCTCCATCTCGCAGGAGGCGCACGAGTGCATCGCCATCGCCATGAACCGCCTGCACGGCCGTTCGAACTCCGGCGAGGGCGGCGAGGACCCCATCCGCGAGGTCACGCTGCCGAACGGCGACAGCAAGCGCTCCGCCATCAAGCAGATCGCCTCCGGCCGCTTCGGCGTGACCAGCCGCTACCTGATGAGCGCCGACGAGATCCAGATCAAGCTGGCCCAGGGCGCGAAGCCCGGCGAGGGCGGCCACCTGCCCGGCCGCAAGGTGTGGCCGTGGATCGCGAAGGTCCGCCGCTCCACCCCGGGCGTCAGCCTCATCTCGCCGCCGCCGCACCACGACATCTACTCCATCGAGGACCTGGCAGAGCTGATCTTCGATGCGAAGAACGCGAACCCGAACGCCCGCGTGTCCGTGAAGCTGGTCTCCGAGGCCGGCGTCGGCACCATCGCCACCGGCGTGGCGAAGGGCGGCGCGCACAAGATTCTGATCTCCGGCGCGAACGGCGGCACCGGTGCCGCCCCGCGCGACTCCATCTACCATGCCGGCCTGCCGCTTGAGCTGGGCCTGGCCGAGACGCAGCAGACGCTGCTGCAGAACGGCCTGCGCTCCCGCGTGGTGCTGGAGGCCGACGGCAAGATGATGGACGGCCGCGACGTGGCCGTGGCCGCCCTGCTGGGCGCCGAGGAATACGGCTTCGCCACATGCGTCGTCGTCTCCCTGGGCTGCCTGATGCAGCGCGACTGCCAGCAGGACACGTGCCCGGTGGGCATCGCCACGCAGAACGGCGCGCTGCGCAACTGCTTCTGCGGCAAGCCGGAATACGTGGTGAACTACCTGACGTTCGTGGCCGAGCAGCTGCGCGAGATCATGGCGAAGCTGGGCTTCCGCACGGTGGACGAGATGGTGGGCCATCCCGAGTTCCTGCGCCAGCGCAGCGGCTGCGACAGCTGGAAGGCGCGCCTGGTGGACCTCTCGCAGGTCCTGGCGCAGTCCCACACGGAATTCGGCGCGAACATCCCCGGCGCCGACTGCCCGCACTACCTGCCCGAGATGAAGGCCGTCAGCGGCCTGGACAAGACGCTGGACGCGACGCTGTTCATCCCGTACACGCAGGAGGCGCGCCGCACGCTGACGCGCCAGCGCTTCCACGCGGACATCGCGAACGTGAACCGCTGCGTGGGCACCATGCTGGGCAGCAAGGTCACGGCCGACCATCCGGACGGCATGCCGGAGGACACGCTGTGCATCGACTGCGAGGGCTCCGGCGGCATGAGCTTCGGCGCCTTCCTGCCCGCCGGCGTGACGCTGACCATCACCGGCGATGCGAACGACTACTTCGGCAAGGGCCTGTCCGGCGGCGTGCTGGCCATCGCCCCCAGCCCCAGGGCCACGTACCGCCCGGACGAGAACGTATCCGTGGGCAACGTGGCGTTCTACGGCGCCACGAGCGGCAAGGGCTTCGTGAACGGCCTGGCCGGCCAGCGCTTCGCCGTCCGCAACTCGGGCGCCACGCTGGTCGTGGAAGGCGTGGGCAACAACGGCTGCGAGTACATGACCGGCGGCAAGGTGCTGATCCTGGGCGAAGTGGGATTGAACTTCGCCGCGGGCATGAGCGGCGGCATCGCCTACGTCTACGACGAGGAGCGCACGCTGCGCAGCCGCTGCAACATGGAGATGGTCACGATCCAGGAGCCCGACCGCGACGAGGTGGAGTTCATCCACCAGTTGCTGGAAGAGCACGTCAGACGCACGCAGAGCCCGCGCGGCATCAAGATGCTGTATCAGTTCGCGGACCACTCGAAGTACTTCGCGAAGGTCATCCCCACCGGTTACGCCCATGCCATGGAGCTGACCGCGCGGGCGGAGGCCGACGGCGCCTCGCACGAAGAGGCCGTCGAGATCGCATTCGAGACCATGAGGAAGGGTGAGTAACAATGGGTAGACCGGGAGCTTTTCTCTCTCATGGCCGCAAAGAGCACGGCATGCGCCCCACGGCCCAGGCCGTTGCCGATTTCGATGAGATCGCGCAGCCGCTGGACCCGGGCATGCAGCGCGTGCAGGCAAGCCGCTGCATGTACTGCGGCGTGGCATTCTGCCAGACCGGCGTGAAGTTCGGGGGCGCCTCGCACGTCTCCGGCTGCCCGCTGCACAATCTGATTCCCGAGACGAACGACCTGGTGTGGCACGGCCGCTGGGACGACGCCGTCCAGCGCCTGGCGCTGACGAACCCGCTGCCGGAGTTCACCGGCCGCGTGTGCCCCGCCCCGTGCGAGGCCGCCTGCAACCTGGGCCTGCACGACGAGCCCGTCACGATCCGCGATGACGAGCGCTCCATCTCCGATTACGCCTGGGCCCACGATCCGCAGCCGCTGCCCGCCGCGCCCGATGACGCGCCGCGCGTGGCCGTGATCGGGTCCGGCCCCGCGGGCCTGGCCGCCGCATGGGAGCTCACCCGCCGCGGCCTGCGCGTGACCGTGATCGAGCGCCAGGACCGCGCCGGCGGACTGCTGATGTACGGCATCCCGAACATGAAGCTGCCCAAGGATGTGGTGCAGCGCCGCTTGGACCTGATGGCCGCCAGCGGCATCGAGATCCGCTGCGGCGTGGACGCCGCCGATCCGAAGCAGGCGCAGGCGCTGAAGAACGATTTCGACGCCGTGGTCGTTGCCGCGGGCGCCACGGATGCCCGCCGCGTGAAGGCGCCGGGCATGGACGCCGACGGCGTGGTCATGGCCGTGGACTACCTGACGGACGCCACGAAGGCGCTGCTGGACGGCACGGAACCCGCCGTGACGGCGAAGGGCAAGGAAGTCATGGTCATCGGCGGCGGCGACACCGGCACGGACTGCGTGGCCACCGCGCTGCGCCAGGGCGCGAAGAACGTGCGCCAGATCATCCGCGCGCAGGAGCCGCCCGCAACCGTGGACACGTTCGCCGTCTGGCCGGAATGGCCGAAGAAGCTGTCCGTGGACTACGGCCAGCAGGAGGCCGACGACCTGCAGGGAGCCGATCCCCGCATCTGGTCCGTTGACTCCATTGCCGTGGAGACCCAGGACGGCAAGGCATCCGGCCTGGTCATCCAAGACCTTTCGTACGAAGGGGGCCGCCACAACGTGGAGGGCACGGAGCGCACGCTTCCCGCCCAGCTCATCCTCATCGCGAAGGGCTTCCTGGGTCCCGAGCGCTCCGTGATCGATGCGTTCGGCATCCACCTGCCGGCAAAGGGCAAGCAGCTGCCGCTGACCATCGAGGGCACGCACCGCGCGCTGACGGATGCCGGCGATGCCGGCACGCCGGTCTTCGTGGCAGGCGACGCGCGCACCGGCTCCACGCTGGTCGTGAACGCCATCGCCGACGCGCTGGGCTGCGCGGCCGAGGTGGCCGCCGAGCTCGGCCGCTAAGCGCGGCTTCCGCAGCTGCCGCACCGGCGCCCGTCATTCGGACTGTTCGATGCCCTCGCCCTTCGGGACGGGGGCATCTTCCTGTTTCGGGCCGGCATCGGGCTTTCGACCGGAGCGCGGCACGCACCTTCGCCCCGTGCGCAGCATGCGCGCGGCATGCATTCCGGCAACAGTCTTCGCCCCGCGCTCGCGCTCTTCGCCCTGTGCTGCGGCCTTCGCCCCATGCCCGCAAGCAGAGCACCGACCCGCCGGGTATTTCGCCCCGCGTCTCGAATTCCCCGAAATTGCTACTGCTGCACTTACATTTAAGATAGAATCAACGGAAAGAAAACGGTATGCGGCATTCGCAGCAACGCGACGCAGAACGGAGATGGGCATGATAGACAAAGCGCTTTTCGCATTGCCCGGCATCCGCCGCATGCTTGCGGTGCTGCTGTTGCTGTCAATCGGGCGCGCCGGCCTGATCATCGGCCAGGCGGGTGCCCTGGCGTTCGCCATCACGGCGCTGTGGAACGGCGGCTCGCTGGAGGCGCAGTACCCGGCCGTCGCGCTGTTCTTCTGCTGCTTCGTCGCCGGCCAGCTGCTCCTGTTCCTGGAGGACCGCTTCATGGGGTCGTATGCGGACGCGCAGGCCGACGCCCTGCGCGGCCAGCTGTTGGAGGGAGTGTTCGCCACGCATGCCCAGGTGGTTCGCGACCACGGCACGGCGAGCGTGGCCTCTGCGGCGCTCGAGGGCGCCGACCAGGTGCGCGACTACCTGAAGGCCATGCTGCCGAAGATGGCCCATCTGGCGACGGTCCCCGCCCTGCTGCTGATCGCCGTGTTCACGCAGGATATCGTGTCGGGGATCATCCTGCTGGTGCTGTACCCCGTCATCGTGTTCTACATGGTGCTGCTGGGAAATGCCGCGAAGCGCCGCGCCGAGCGGCAGTTCGCGTCGTACCAGGCCATGTCGAACCACTTCATCGACACGCTGCGCGGGCTGGACACGCTGCGCGCGTTCGGCGCCGCGAAGAAGCACGCAACGCAGATCTTCCAAGTCAGCGAGCGCTTCCGCACAACCACGGTGGAGACGCTGCGCGTGGCCACGCTCTCCGGCGGCGTGCTGGACCTGATCGCCACCGTGGGCGTGGGCGCCGTGGCCGTCATGCTGGGCCTGCGCCTGATGGACGGCTCCATGACGCTGCTGCCGGCGCTGGCCGTGCTGGTGCTGGCGCCCGAGTACTTCCGCCCCATCCGCGACTTCGCCTCCGACTTCCATGCCTCGCTGGACGGCAAGAACGCCCTCGCCCACCTGCAGCAGCTCATCCGGGAGTCCCAACAGCGGACGGATGCCGCGCCTGTGGGAACGGGCGAAGGAAAAGAGACGGACGCCGTTACGGCGCCTCGAAAGCCTCAAGGCGAACGCATGCAAGCCAACCGGGCAACGGACGCACCTGCGCAACCCGCACCCGCGCCTGTGCCGCCCGAGCCCGCATCCGCACAGCCCGAGCCCGCACAGCCTGCACCTTCGCCGGCGCGCACAGCTGCGTCCGCAGCAAGCCGCACAACCGTAAGCGCACCGGACGGCACCATCTCCCCGTGGACGTCTACATCGCACCTCTCGCTGGAGAACGTGTCCTTCGCCTACGCCGGCGCAGACCGCAATGCGCTCACGGACGTGTCGCTTTCCGTGCACGGTTTCGAGAAGATCGGCATCGTGGGCATCAGCGGATCCGGCAAGTCCACGCTCGCCGGCCTGCTGGGCGGCTTCAACATTCCCGCCAGCGGAACGCTGCACGTGAACGGCACGGAGACGGCCAGCCTGCAGCGGGCGGACTGGCAGCATCAGGTGCTCTATATTCCCCAAGACCCGTACCTGTTCCATGACACGCTGCGGGCGAACCTGCGCTTCTACACGCCGGCGGCAGACGAGGTAGCCATGCAGCGCGCGGTGGACGCCGTGGGCTTGCAGCCGCTGATCGACCAGCTGCCGCAGGGCCTGGACACGGTCATCGGCGATGGCGGGCGCGGCCTTTCCGGCGGGCAGGCCCAGCGCATCGCGCTGGCGCGGGCGCTGCTGGACCCCACGCGCCGCGTGCTGATCTTCGACGAGCCCACGGCGCACCTGGACATCGAGACGGAATACGAGCTGAAGCAGCGCATGCTGCCGCTGATGCAGAACCGCCTGGTGCTGTTCGCCACGCACCGCCTGCATTGGCTGGCGCAGATGGACCGCATCGTGGTGATGGAGGACGGCCGCATCGCCGAGCAGGGCACGCCCGCGCAGCTGCGGGAGGCAGACGGCGCGCTGGCGCAGCTCATCGCCCGCATGAATCCGGAGGGAGGCCGTTCCCATGACGTCTGAGACCGCCCGGACGCGCACGCGGGACCGTTGGGTACGCCCGTATTTCGCGAAATACCGCAAGCCCCTGGCGCTGGCGCTGGTGCTGGGCCTTGCCACGTTCGCCTGCTCCGCCCTGCTCATGTTCACATCGGGCTACCTGATCAGCGGCACGGCCGAATGCCCCGAGGTGGGGCTCATCGCCGTGTACTACCCCATCGTGTTCGTGCAGGTGTTCGGCCTGGGCAAGCCCGTCGCCCGCTACCTGGAGCGCCTGTACAGCCACGACTGGGTGTTCCGCATGACATCCAGCCTGCGCGTGCGCCTGTACCGCATAGTGGAGGCGAACGGCCGCAGCCGCAGCATGGGCGATTTCCTGGGGCTGGTGGCGGACGACATCGGGCACTTGCAGAACCTGTACCTGCGCACCGTGTTCCCCGCCGTCATCGCCTGGCTGCTGTACGCTGCCGTCATCGTGGCGCTGGGTTGCTTCGATATGCGGTTCGCACTGGTCATGCTGCTGGTTCTGGGCGTGACCGTGTTCCTGATGCCGCTCGTGTCGCTGCTGGCGAACCGCGCGCGCATGGAACGGCGGAAGGCGGGCACGGACCGGTTGTACCGCACGCTGACGGACAACGTGCTGGGCGCTGACGACTGGGTGTTCTCCGGGCGCGGGGCGGAATATGCCGAACGCGCCGCAAGCCAGGCGGCACACGTGCGCGAACAGCGCAGCGCGCTGGATCGCTACGCGCGCTGGAACGACCTCGTCGCCTCCGCCGTGTTCGCCGCCGGCGCCTGCCTGACGCTGCTGTGGGCCGGCGGCACGTTCGGCGGGCAGCCCGGCGGCGCGGCCGACTGGATCGCGGCGTTCGCGCTGGGCTACTTCCCGCTCATCGATGCGTTCGCGCCCCTGTCCTTTGCCGCGGCGGAGGCGAACGGGCACCGCGCCTCCATCGTGCGGCTGAACGCGCTGCCCGAAGACGGCGACACGGATGCCGTGGAGGCGGAAGGCAATGACGAAGGAGCACCTGCAGACTCCGGTTCGACCGGTGCCGAGGGCTCCTTCGGCACCGCGTCCGCCCTCCCCGCAGCCGTGCCCGTGCACGTGCACCGGGTAGCCTATGCGTACCCTACCGGCACGCACCGCGTGCTGGACGGCGTGGAGCTGGACATACCCGCCGGCCAGCATGTGGCCGTGCTGGGCAGGAGCGGATCCGGCAAAAGCACGCTTGCGATGCTGCTGCGCGGCGGCGATGCGCCCGACGAGGGCACCGTGACCGTGGGCGGCCGGCATCCGTCCGACTTGGGCGAAACGGCCGCGCGCTACCTGGGCTTCGTGCAGCAGCAGCCGTACCTGTTCAACCGCACGCTGCGCGACAACCTGCTGATCGCCCGCCCGGGCGCGACGGACGAGCAGCTGCAGGCGGCATTGCGGGACGTGGGGCTGAAGGGCCTGCTGGCGCGCCTGCCGCACGGCCTCGACACGCTCGTGGACGAGGCGGGCACGCGCTTCTCCGGCGGCGAGCGCCACCGCATCGCGCTTGCACGCGTGCTGCTGGCCGATACCCCCGCCGTGCTGTTGGACGAGCCCACCGTGGGCCTCGACCCGATCACGGAGCAGGCGCTCATGGATACGCTGATGGAGGCCTTCGCCAACAAGACGCTCATCATGATCACGCACCACCTGCAGGGCATCGAGGCATTCGATCGCGTCGTGTTCCTGGAGGACGGCCGCATCGTGCTGGACGGCAGCCCGCAAAAGCTGGCGCGCACCAGCGACCGTTACCGCAGACTGCTGTCATTTGACCGAGGTAAGTGACTTATCCCTGTTCAGAGTGCCTGCCGGCATTCGGCGGCCGCTACGTACCCGATGCCGAATTCTTCACACGTCCTACATTGACAAAGGATTTGGCAACTCGTACAAACATTCCAGGATTGTGGGAGAAACGGGAATACGGGAGACGTGCGCCCCCATGCGGCATGCCGGCTGATGTAATTCTATTTTTCACGCGCTGCAGGCTTCTCTCGCTGCGGCCATCCTCATGAATCGGAGTGTCAACCGGACGCAGGGGTAGCTATGGTCTTTTCCAGCCTTCTGTTCATATTCTTATTCCTGGCGTTGAACCTGCTGGTCTACTGGCTCGTGGACGCGAAGTACCGCAACCACGTGCTGTTGGGCTTCTCGCTGGTGTTCTACGCATGGGGCGGGCCGGAGTTCCTGCTGCTGCTCATCGGCGACACGTTCGTCTGCTGGCTGTTCGCCCTGCTGGTGGACCGCGCGCAGACGCCGCAGCAGAAGAAGCGGTACATGGTGCTGCCGCTCGTCATCCTGCTGGGCCTGCTGGGCGTGTTCAAGTACACGGGCTTCATCCTGGGCAACTGGAAGGCGCTGTTCGGCGTCCCCGAGGTCATTCCCCAGTTCCTGCTGCCCATCGGCATCTCATTCTACACGTTCCAGCTGATCAGCTACGTCGTGGACGTCTACCGCGGCGACGTGGCCCCGCAGCCGAGGTTCTGGAAGCTGCTGCTGTACTCCAGCCTGTTCCACCAGTGCATCGCCGGCCCCATCGTCCGCTACGAGACCATCGCCGGCGAGATCGACGAGCGGCACGTGACGCGCGCCGACGTCTACGCGGGCATCCGGCGCTTCTCCATCGGTCTGGCGAAGAAGGCCGTCTTGGCGAACAGCTGCGCCTCCGTGGCGGACTCGCTGCTGAACGGCGGCGTGGACGTGCTGGCAAGCCAGCCCGCCGCCACCCTGTGGCTGGCCATGCTGTTCTACATGTTCCAGATCTACTTCGACTTCTCCGCGTATTCCGACATGGCCATCGGCATGGGCCGCATGGTGGGCTTCCATTACCTGGAGAACTTCGAGCATCCGTACATGGCGCATTCCGTGCAGAACTTCTGGCGGCGCTGGCACATCTCGCTGTCCACGTGGTTCCGCGATTACGTGTACATTCCCCTGGGCGGCAGCCGCTGCCCCGACAAGATCATCGTGCGCAACTACCTGATTGTCTGGAGCCTGACGGGCTTCTGGCACGGCGCAAGCTGGAACTTCATCTTCTGGGGCCTGTTCTACTTCGCGTTCCTGATATTGGAGCGCTTCGTTATCAAGGACCGCATGCCGCGCTGGCTGGGCCACATCTACACGCTGCTGGTGGTCTATTTCGGCTGGGTGCTGTTCCGCTTCCCGGATTCCGGCGAGCTGGCCACGGTCGTCGCCGGCATGTTCGGGTTCGGATCGGGCGGCATCCTCACGCTGCAGACCGAAACCATCTTCCTGCAGAACGTGTTCCTCATCATATTCTGCGTGATAGCCAGCACGGATTTCGGCAGCCGCCTGCGCACGCGCGTGCTGGACGGCGTGCAGCCGGGCACTGCGCTATTCAAGGCAGTCATGGTCATCGATGCCGTCACCCCCATCTTCCTCATGCTGCTGGCAACCGTGGCGCTGGTGGGAGACAGCTACAACCCGTTCATCTATTTCAGGTTCTAAGGAGGCGAAGCGACGATGACGGACAATCGAAAGAGGCATTCCGAAGGCGAGACGCCGAAGCAGCCGCACCGGCGCCGCGCCGACAGCGGGCGCACGGCGCATGGCGGAGGCACCGGCCGCCGCCCCGCCCCGCAGCCGCGCCGCCGTCCCAGTGTGAGCGACCGCACGCGCACCGGGCACTCCCCCGCACAGGACGCAGCCGCAGGACGCACCGTCCCCCGCAGCGAGCAGGCACGCTCCGCACACGGCAGCCGTCCGCACACGGCGCATCCATCCGAACAGCAGCCCGCCCGCCGCACGGCACCGCAGGGCAGCCGGCCGAACCGCCGCATCCCCGAAAACGAGCGGGCCTCACGGGCTGCCCGCAGGGCGCAAGGCGAACAGGAGCGCCGCGCAGCCGGCAAGGCCCCCGCAGCGAACGTGCCCGGCGCCGGCGCTGCTGCCGGCCGGCACACCCGCCCCGCAGCGGATGCGCATGGGGCCGCCGCGCGCCATGAAGCGGGCGCCGGCCGCCACGACGCGCCGCAACCGGCATCTTCCGCCCCGCACCGCCGTCCGGCCGGGCAGGGCGCGGCGCCGCAGCGGCGCAGGCAGGCCGCCGGCAGCGCCCGTACGCCCGGCGCGGCGCCGCGTGCGCGCAGGGCAGCCGAGAGCAGCAACCCCGTGCTGCGCGCCATCCGGCGGTTCCAGCCGTACGACAGCGCAACGGGCAACGGCGAGACCCCTGCCGAACAGGCTGCCGAGCGCGCCCGTTCGCCATACTACGACTGGCTCGTGAAGGCATTCGCCGTCGTGCTGGGCATCGGCCTGGTGCTGGGCCTGCTGCTGTTCCTGCGCCCGACGGTCTCCGCATCGGAGAACCGCACGCTGACGCAGTTCCCGCAGTTCACCTGGGATTCGTTCCTGAACGGCGAGTGGACGAAGGGCATCTCCACCTGGTACTCCGACACGTACCCGTTCCGCGACCAGCTCATCTCGCTGGACCAGGCGTTCAACTCGCTGTACGGCATCAACACGGACACGCAGATGTACGGCGGCGTGACGCATACGGACGCCATCCCGGACTCCGGCAGCTCCAGCTCCGACGCCTCGTCCGACTCTGCGAAGACGCCCGCGAAGCTTCCGAAGGACTACAACGCATCCGATCTGGAGAACGCCGTCGAAGGCCAGGTGACGGAGGGCCTGTACGTCAAGGACGGCGCCGCCTATGCCGGTTACGGCTTCACGAAGGATGCGGCCACCACGTACGCCGACGCCATCAACACGGCGCACGACGCGCTGGACGGCACGACGCAGGTCTACTCCATCCTGGTGCCGAACAACTCCGCCGTGCTGCTGTCCGACGACGAGCTGAAGGCCATGGGCGGCTCCGACCAGGGTCAGGCCATCAACTACTATTACAGCCTGTACAAGGACGACGTGAAGACCATCGACACGCTGGACACGCTGAAGCAGCATAAGGACGAGTACCTGTACTTCCGCACGGACCACCACTGGACGTCGCTTGCGGCGTATTACGTGTACCAGAAGTTCTGCGAGGCGAAGGGCATGGACTCGCACGATATCGGCACGTTCAAGGAAGTGGACTTCAGCGGCTTCCTGGGCTCGTACTACTCGAAACTGAACACGCCGGCCATGAAGGCGAACCCCGATACCGTCCAGGCTTGGATTCCGAACGACACGAACAAGATGACATACACGGATTCCAGCGGCAACACCGTGAAATGGAACGTTATCCGCAAGGACGTGAAGGATTGGGCGGCGAACTCGAAGTACAGCTGCTTCATCGGCGGCGACCAGCCGTGGGCGGAGATCCACAACCCGAAGATCGACGACGGCTCAAGCTGCCTGGTGCTGAAGGAGTCGTACGGCAACTCGTTCGTGCCGTGGCTTGTAGACCACTACCAGACCGTGTACATTGCGGATTTCCGCTACACCACGCAGAACGTGGCGGACTTCTGCAAGGAGCACAACGTCAACGACCTGATCGTCATCAACAACATCCAGATCATCGGCAGCACGGAAGTAGCGGGCAAGATCCAGAGCCTGCTGACGCCCACCAGCAGCGAGACGGACAGCAGCTCGTCCGACGATTCGGACGGATCCGAGAGCGCGGCTTCGGACGGCAGCTAGACCGCCGGGTCGACAACGCGGCAACGAGAAACGCAACAAGGCGGCAGGGTGCCATCGGATGCCCTGCCGCCTTTCCCGTCGGCTTGCCGTGCCCGCCTCTGCAGATATGCGGCTAGCGGTTCTCGATGTGGTTGATGTTCTTCAGCTGGATGGAGATGCGCCCGTCCGCCTCGCTTGTGAACGTGATGTACTCCGACGTCTTGCTGTACTCCGCCGGGAACGTGATCTCGATGCCCGTGTCCGTGCGGATCTTATGCGTCTTCGCCACGCGGCGCACGGCCTTGCGCTCCAGCGGCATGTGCTCCGGCAGCTCGCGCGCCGACGCCGCCTCGTCGAACCGCTCGCATGCCTGCGGGTTGTCCTCGAACACGTCTTCGGCCAGCAGCGCCAGGTCCAGGTCGTCCGATTCCTGGGCGTTCTCCGAAGCGTACGACTTCGCCTTTGCCACGGCCTCGCCGACATTCGCGCCGTATTCCTGCGCGACCTCCTCCACAAGCTCCGTCACGGCGGAGAACGCCTCCTTCGGCGACGCCTCCATGGAGCACTGCAGCAGCCCCTCGGGAATCAGGTAGCGCTCCTCGCCGGCAATCGTGCGCTTCTTGTCCTGGAATTCCACGGCCAGCGTGCGCAAGTCGATGACGGCATACGAGGCCACCTTCTGCGACGGGTTCGGCAGCACGGCGTAATGGCGCACGATGTCGTTGCGCTGGCCGGAATCCCCGCATCCCACCTCGTGCATGTACGCCTGCTTGCTTTCCAGCAGCAGCAGCGCGAAGCAGCGCTTCGACACCCCGTCCAGATGCACGGCCGCATCCGCGCCGTCTGCCGTCTCGGCGGCATCGGCGGGCGCCTTCTTCGGCTCGTCCTCGAAATCCACCACCAGAAGGTCCGTGGAAACGGATTTCTCCATGTGCCCCAGCTCCGTGGCCAGATAGTCCGCTATCTGGCAGGACAGGTCCGTGAAGTCGCGTTCGCCGCGGAAATAGCGGCGCAGCTCCTCCGCGAACATGCTGTCATCGGAAAACGAGCCGTGCATGTTGTCCAGGTTCCCCGCCGCCTTGCGCACATGGCGCGCGACGAAGTTCTTCGCGCTCTTGTTCGAGAGGTCCAGCTCCTCCTGGGCGAACACGTTCACGCACGATACGAAGTCGAAGACGTGCAGGATGGCATGGTTGATCTTCAAGGGCATGGGCATGGCCTATCTCGGCGCGCGGCGCGCCGGTCGCATTCGTTCCGGGTTTGCGGCCATCTAGCATAGCACTCCCCTGCCGGCGCCCTGCCGCTTATGCGCTGCATCCGTTGCGCGGCGCGTAAGCGCGCATTCCTCAGCGGCGCACGTCCCAGGATATGAACGCCCACGCGAACTCGCGCGGCACATCCACGCGGTACGGCAGCGCCTGCGCCACGTCGTCGGCATCCTGCCGCGACCAGACGCGGATCTCCCCTTCGGGTGCGGCACCGCCCTCGTCCTGTGCAAGATGCGCATGCAGCCAGCTGCGCAATTCGCCTTCGAAGCGCGCGCGTTCGCCGCCTTGCGGCGCATCCACCGCGAAGTCGAGCATGCCCGCATACGCATTGAAGGCGTCCTCGAAGCTGGCGAAGCGGTCGTAGCGCTCCGAGCGGATGAAGCTCACCTCGGGTTCGTAGCCGTCCTGGCACAGCACGCCGAACACGAACGCCGCATCCTGGTGCCCCTGCCCCCGAAGCCCCAGATCGCGGAAGAGCGCGGGAAACACGCGCGGCGACATGCCGGCCGTCACCGTGACGCACGCCCTCCGGCGCGCCACGCCGGACAGCCGGCGCAGCGAATCCTGCAGGTCCGCCGTGATGATGGACCGCGACGCGCACGCCACGTCCACGGAGCGCGGCAGCACGCCCGCCGCCTCCCAATCGTCATCCCAGGACAGCAGCTTCGTCTTCACCAGCGGCTCGAGGCCCTCCGGGATGCCGGCGCGCAGGCGCTGCAGCATCACGGAGCTGAAATCGCATGCCAGCACGCCATGGCCGCGGCGCGCCGCCGGTATGGCCAGCGTGCCGGCGCCGCAGCCCATGTCGAACAGCGTTTCGCCCGGCAGCAGCCGCGCCTTGTCCAGGAACTCCTCGGAGTAGTCGCTGGGCCCGAACTTCGTCACCTCGTCGCGGGCGCGCCTGTCCCAATGCGCCGCATCGTCCGGCTTCCGCCTGACCTGCGCCTGCCTGCGCCATTCTTCCCCGAAGTCCAGCATTGCCGCACGCTCCTTTCCGTCGGCGCCTAAGCGCGCCCGTCCGGCACCGCGCACGCGGCATCGGCCTGGGCGTTGCGCGCCTTCGCCGCCGCGGCCTGCTGCGCCAGCACACCGTCGTCCACCACTGCACGAGGATCGTTGTACACCTTGATGGAGTCGGAATGCGCCGAGCAGATCAGCGTCAGGTCGAACGCACGCGCCATCTCCACCGTCAAGTCCGTGGGAACGGCCTTCGAGACCAGCACGGGCACGCGGGCACGGATGGCCTTCACGGCCATGTCCGTGGGAATGCGGCCGCTGGTGAACACCGTGCATTGCCGCAGGTCGACGCCATCGATGAGCGCCTTGCCCACCACCTTGTCGAACGCGTTATGGCGTCCCAGGTCCTCGAAGCTGTACAGCACCTCCGCGCCGCGCGCCAGATAGCAGCTGTGCACGCCGAACGAGCGCCGGTGCATGGGGGAATCCCCTTCGAACACGCGCGTCAACGCGAAGATGTCCTCCGTGCTCCAGGCAATGGGCCGCACGGGCTGCACGTCCTCGCCCTTCACGAAGTAGCCGTTCAGATTCCGGTTGAACGTGCAGCACGTGGGCACGGTCTGCTCCATGCGCTTCGAGACGTCCGCCCGGCGGTCCGCCAGGTACACCAGCACGCGCGTGGAGTATTCGCACAGCCAGACCTCCTCGATCTCGTCTGCGCTGTCGATCATGTTCTCCGTGTACAGGCGCCCCACCACCAGCTCCACGATGTGGTCCGCCGAGCACATGAGCGTCATGGTCAGCTCGCCGTTCACGTACACGCGCACGGCGTTCTCGTTCTGCAGATGGTATTCGCCCCGGCTGCGCTCGCCCTCTGCCGAAACGCAGATGCACGGGTATGAGGACTGCTGCTCTATCGGCAGCGATTGGTCGATGATTCGCATAGTCGTTCCTACGATTCCATTCGTTATTTTTCGTCTTCCATGGTACCAGCCCCTCCGCTGGCGGCCGCCGCCGTTGGGCAGCAGGCGGCGAATACGCTATTATTCCCGATGAAGGATATTTCGGCATGCGCCTGCAACGGAGCAGCCGCACAGGAAAGGCGAACATGACCGATTCGAATACTTACTCCGCATTCGCAAAGCTCTACATAACCACGCAGGCGGACGCCGACAACCCCGACCGCATGGCCGTGCTGGGCAACGGCATGGCGGCGCTGCTGCGCGGCATTGCGCAGGAGGGCTCGCTGAACAAGGCCGCGAAGGACATGCACATGGCGTACAGCAAGGCCTGGACGCTCGTGAACCATACGGAGGAGCATTTCGGCATCACGCTCATCGAGCGCAACGGCGCCCGCGGCTCGCGCCTGACGGAAGACGGCCAGATGCTGCTGAAGGCGTTCGATGCCGTGAATGCGGACCTGACGGCGTTCGCGCGCAAGCGCGTGCGCGAGGAGATGGCGAAGCTGGAGGCGGCCCGCCGATAACGCGATGCTGCCAGAACGCAGCGCAACGGGCGCGGCGGACCGGATTTCCCCGGCATCGCCGCGCCCGTTCTCTTTCCCGTATCGCAGGCGCCGTTCGGTGCGCGCTTCCCCTACGGGATGCTAGCTTCCCGCCTCCGCATTCACCCGCTCGCCGAAGCGCGGGTCCAGCGCAATCTGGTCCAGACGCGCCATGACCACGTCCTCCACTTCCATGCAGGGCGACGCGATGAGCTCGTCCTGGAACACGACGCGCTGGTATCCGCCGCATTCGTCGCACGTCTGCAGCCGATGCGCCGGGTCGCCCTCCACGTGATGGTAGTGCAGGTGCCCCTGGTTGCGCGTGCCGCAGTTGCCGCAGCGGATGCGCTCGAACGACCACCGCGCGCCGCAGAGCGAGCAGTACTGGCGCCGCCCCTTGCCCTCGGAGTCCGGCGTGTCGCCGACCGTCGACGCCGCGGCGGGCATGCCGCACACCGGGCAGCGCAGCGGGCGGTTGTGGTCCGCCGAGCCCTTCGGGGCCTGCGCCATGATGGCTTCGGACGCCGGCTGCAGCAGCGACCGCAACGTGCCCGTCAGCACGGCGGCGAACACGGGAACCGGCAGCGCGCCCGGCACGCCGCAGGCTTCCGGGTCGTCCAGCACGGCTTCCAGGAACGCCGGCGGCTCTGCGCCGGCCCGGTCCAGGTCGGCGCGTTTCGCGAACGCGTTCCAATCGAACGATGCCAGCGCCTGCGCCGCATCGGGCACCAGCCCCGCATGATCCGCCGTCCAAGCGGAAAGATCGCGGGCCGCATCGGCGAACGCAGAGGCATCCACCGTCGCGGGCGCATGGCCCAACACGGGCTCTTCGGCCCAGTACCAGCCTTCGATGGCGTCGCCGTCCGGTGCGGTATACGGTGTCGCTGCGGCCATGCGCTCGGCATGCTCCTGTTCTCTGCGGTACAGGCCCGCGAAGAAGTCCAGCCGCGCGCGGTCGGCCTCGGACGAGGCCTTGCCGTACTCTTCGACGGCGGATGCGATCTGCGTAAGGTCCATTGCGTCCTACTCCTCCCGGGTGACCACCTTGTCGCCCTGCTCGAGCTCCTTGCGGGCCCACTTGCCCCAGTGGTACAGGGCGTCGGATTCCGATACCTGGCCGTTGCCCCACATCAGCTGCACGGTATGGCGGTACGGCTGGAAGATGCCCAGGCCCAGGTACATATGGGCGATCACGAACACCACCAGGATCAGGAAGAACAGGTCGTGGATGAAGCGCATGGCCTGGAAGACGCCGGCGGATACGCCGAACACGCCGCCCAGCCACATGACCAGGCCGGACACGGCCATGAAGAACGCGCCGACCATCAGCATGCCGTCAGCCACGCGCTGGCCGGACTTCACCTCGTCGGCATCCGGCATGTGCGTCTTCTTCGGCGACAGCATGTACGGGATGAACTTCTTCAGCCATTCCTTGTCGTCGTCGTCCCATTTCGTCAGGTACTTGTTCTTGAAGTTCTTGAAGCCCTGCGGTGCGGAGATGGCGCTGATCAGGGGCACCAGGATGAAGATGGCGCCCACGATGCGGTGCGACATGCGCATGCCCTGCGTCACGTCGGCGCCCACGGCGGCGCCCAGCGCCGGGACGAACACGAACAGGCCGGAGATTGCCAGCCAGATGCAGCAGACGGCAAACGTGCAATGCGTGATCCTCGTTTGCAGCGAGTGGCGCTGGATATAGCGTTCTTTCGCCATTATCGCTCACCTGCTTCCTTGTCGATATGCTTGATGACTTCGCCGGTATCCACATCGATGACGTCGTGCGCCTTCTCGTCGTAGCGCATCTTGTCGCGATGGTAGCCCACGCCGGTAAGGAACGAGACGCCCAGGCCCGCCACGGTGACGACCGCGGCCAAGCCGGTAAGCGGCTTCATGACGTTCGATGCGTCGTCCACGCCGTTCTCCTGGGGGTTCTGCGGCAGCTGGTATTGGTCGAGCGCGTATTTCAGCACGTAGATGACGTGCGTGCCGCCCGACTGCGACTCACCGTACACCTGGGCGTCGTCGTAGCCTTTCTTGTGAAGCGCCTCGACGCGCTTCTTCGCGAGCGCGATCATCTCGTCGCGATCGCCGAACTGGAGTGCTCCCGGCTGGCACGTGTGCACGCAGGCGGGCTTCATGCCCTGCTTGATGCGGTCCACGCAGCCGGTGCATTTGTTGATCTTGATGCCGTTGCCCGAAAGGCCCACGCCGGTATGGCGCGGCACGTCGTACGGGCAGGCGTGGCGGCAGTACTGGCAGCCGATGCACTTCGCGGCATCGTATGTCACCATGCCGGACTCGTCATGGTACAGCGCGCCGGACGGGCAGACGTTCACGCATGCCGCATTCGTGCAATGCATGCACGAACGGCGGCCGAACGCCCATTTCACGGCATATTTCGTATCGCCTTGCGCCTCGTCGAACGTGATGATGAGGCGCGTGTTGTCCTGAAGGTCGGGCGGGTTCTGAAGGGACCCGGTGAATTCGCCGGCGTTCAGCTCCGTCGGGGAGGGCAGGTTGTTCCAGCACTTGCAGGCAATCTGGCAGCCCTTGCAGCCCGTGCATTTCGATGAATCGAACAGAATCGCTTTCTCAGCCATGGTCTACCTCCTTCCTATGCCTTCTCGATATCGACCAAGAAGCCACGGTATTCCGGAATGAAGCTGTTCGGGTCGCCGACGTTCGGCGTCAGGTCGTTCACCACGTCGCCGGTGCTGAAGATGTTCGCCCAGCCCCAGTGGTGGATGATGCCCATATGGTGGATGGTCTTGCCGTTGTACTCCAAAGGCGTGAAGCGCTTCGTGACCATGGCGTTGACCTTCACGGATCCGCGTCCGTTGAACACGCGGACCATGTCGCCGTTCTTGATGCCCTTCTCGTTGGCAAGCTCCTGCGAAATCTCGCAGAACTGGCGCGGCTGCGCCTCGTTCAGCGCCGGGCAGGCGCGCGTCTGGCCGCCGGTCTGCCAGTGCTCCGTGATGGAGTACGTCGTGCAGGCGATGGGATACTGGTCGGCCGAGCCCTTCTTCGTGCTCTCGTCCTTGCCGAACTGGAGCATCGGCGAGCTTTGGCTGCCGTTCAGCGCGTTCTCAAGCGGCGATTCGTACGGCTCGTAGTGCTCGGGCAGCGGCATCTCCTTGATGCCGCTGGTGGCGAACAGGCACGCATGCTGCTCCCAGCGCATCATGAACGCCTTGTCGTTCGGCTCGACCTGCGTGACGTTGCCGTCCTCGTCCGTCTTCGTTGCCACGAAGTCCGGCACGTCGTACGTCTTCCATTCCTTGCCGGTCCAGCGGACGAACGTCTTCTTGCTGTTCCAGGGCTTGCCGTTCACGTCCGCCGACGCGCGGTTGTAGATGACGTGGCGGTTCGCCGGCCAGGCGAACGCCCATTCCGGATACACGCCCAGTCCGCCCGGGTCGCTTTGGCCGCGGCCGCCGACGGGCTGCGATGCCGGGTCGAGCGGCTTGTCGTTGTTGTTGTAGTAGCCGCTGTAGATCCAGATGCCGCACGCCGTGGAGCCGTCTGCCTGCAGTCCCGAGAACATGGGCAGCAGGTCCACCTTGCCCTTCTTGAAATTCGTCGTCTTCGTGTTGTAGCCGTTCAGCGCCCACGCAACGGGACGGAAGTCAATCTTGCCATCCACGTAGTAATCCCACTTCGTGTTCAAGATGGCCTCGGGGCACTTGCCGCCCTCCTTGCGGTACAGCTCGCACAGGCGCGTCCACAGCAGGTCGCACATCTCCAGGTCCGTCTTCGTGTCGCCCGCCGGCTCCACGGCTTTGTAGCGCCATTGCAGCAGACGGCCGGAATTCAGGATGGTGCCCGGCTTCTCGTAGATGAGCGCCGCCGGCAGCAGGTACACCTCCGTGTCAATCTGGGATGCGTCCAGGTCGGGCGCCTTCCAGAAGCACGACGTCTCCGTATCGTACCAGTCCGCCACCACGAGCCAGTCCAGCTTCGACAGCGACTCGCGTGCGAACTTCGCGTTCGGGGCGGAATGCGCCGGGTTCTGGCCCCAGCAGAAGTAGCCCTTCATGGTGCCCTCTGCCATGCGCTCGAACGTGCCGATGTGCGTGAAGTCGCCGCCGTTCGCCGGCACCTTCGGCAGCCAGTCGTAGCCGTAGTCGTTGTCCACGGTGGCCTTGTCGCCGAACCATTCCTTCAGGAACGACACCATGAACTTCGGCTTGTTCGTGTAATAGCCGTCGGAATACGTCTCGTGCTCACACCAGTCGCGGAGCGTGGGCGTGTCCGTCTCGCTGGGCCAATGCAGGTAACCGGGCAGGTCGAACACCAGCATGGCCATGTCCGTGGCGCCCTGGACGTTCGGCTCGCCGCGCAGCGCGTTCACGCCGCCGCCGGGGATGCCGACATTGCCCAGCAGCAGCTGCACGATGCACATGGCGCGGCAGTTGTTCGCACCGAACGTGTGCTGCGTCTGCCCCAGCGCGTACAGGATGGTGCCGGACTTGTCCTTCGCACCGGATTTGCAATACGTCTTGTAGACGTTCTCCAGCGTCTCCTTGTCCATGCCGCAGATGCTGCAGACGGTGTCAAGGTCGTAGCGGGAGTAGTGCTTCTTCATGATCTGGTAGACGGTGTGCTTGTTCTTGAGCGTCGTGTCCTTCTTCGGCGTCTTCAGCACGGGCGGCGTGAATTTCGGCACGCCGTCGGCCTTCACCCACGAGTACGTCCCGTTTGCGGAGGTGTCCCACTTCGTCACGGACTCCGTCTGGAAGGCCCACGAGCTCTGGTCGTATTTGCCGGCCTTCTTGTCCCAGCCGCTGAACAGGCCGCTTTCCACATCGAAGTCGTAATCCGGATTGATCAGGTACGACATGTTCGTGTAGCTCATCACGTAGTCGCGCTGCCACAGGTCGTTCTGCAGGATGTAGTTGATCATGCCGCCGTAGAACGCGATGTCCGTGCCCGGACGGATGGGGCAGTACAGGTCCGCCGTCGCAGCCGTGCGCGTGAAGCGCGGATCCACGACGATGTGCACAGCGCCGTTGTCCTTCGCCTTCGTGACCCAGCGAAAGCTCACCGGATGCGACTCGGCGCTGTTCGAGCCGCAATGCAGGATGTAATCCGCATTCTGGATGTCGCGGTAGTGGTTCGTCATGGAGCCGCGGCCGAACGACGGTGCGAGCCCGGCAACCGTGGAGCTGTGGCAGACGCGCGCCTGGTTGTCGATGGCGACGATGCCCATCTGGCGCATGATCTTCAGGATGAGATACTCCTCTTCGGAGTTCTGCTGCGAGCCGCCCAGGCTGGCAATGGCCTCCGTGCGGTTGACCGTGACGCCGGCCTTCTTCTCGATGAACGTCTCGTCGCGCGTCTTCTTGACGTGCTTCGCGATCTCGTCGATGGCGTCCTCCCACGAGATGTCCTCCCAGTCGGAGGAACCGGGGCGGCGCACCTTCGGGCTGTACACGCGATCAGGATTCGGGATGACCTTGCCCGTATCGGGATCGATGATGTTCCTGAGCTGGAACATGGCAGCGCCCTTCGGGCACAGGCCGCCTTCGTTGATCGGGCTGTCGGGGTCGCCCTCCAGGTTGATCAGCTCGCCGTCGCGCACCGAGCAGACCACGCTGCATCCGCCGGAGCAATAGCAGCAGATGTTCGTGAACTCCTCCGTATCGACCAGCTTCCAGTCCCCGTCGGTGCTTGAACCGTCAAGGGCGAATGCCGTCGACTGGCTGGACAGGCCATATGCCATGGACCCTGCAAGCGCCAAACCGGAGGCTTTCAGGAAGCTTCTCCGTGTCAGCTCCATTCCAAACCACTCCTTTCCAATTCGGAGCGGCCGAGAATGGGCCGCTCCGTCGAGCGCGCCCGTCCTCTCCCACAGGAAGGGCGCTCCCAATAAGCTGTTCCCATTGTGAGAACGGCGGGAAGCGAGCGGTCGTTTCATATCGGCCAGCGGTCGCCCTGCGAACCTGTGTAGATTATTTTATTTTGAGAATATTTCTATAGATTTTGATATTTGTCCGAAAATTTCGGACTGTTTTCATGCGAGTTATCAGATTTTAGAGATTGTTAACGCAGATTTTTTACCTATTTTTATTATTTTGTGGTCGGTTATTGTGGCTGGTTCAGTCGCATTTCGAGCTTGGGAGAGCTTGCGGAACCTCTGGAAAGGAGAAGGAAGCCGCTTGCCGGAACCAGCCACTCACCGCTGAATATCTACCGTCTACCAGTAGTTATCAGTATGTGTTGATACCCGCCTCCAAGACGGAGGCGGGACGGAAAAATCGGGTTATTCGGCGTCGGATTGGGCCGCCATCAGCTGGTCGAGCTTCGCCATGGCCACGTCTTCGACTTCCATCGAGATGGGCGCATAGGGCAGTTCGTCCTGGAACACGACACGCTGCGTGAAGCCGCATTCGTCGCAATGGAGCAGGCAATGGGCCCGATCGCCTTCGATGTTCGTGTAATGGAGGTGGTTCTGGTCCGTGCTGCCGCAGTTTGCGCAGCGGATGCGTTCGAATTCCCATTGCGTGCCGCAAAGGCTGCAGTACTGCATGCGCCGGCGTCCGGCCATGCTCGACGAAGTAGGCGACTCGCCCACCCACGAAGCCTCGGACGGGGCGCCGCACACCGGGCAGTCCACGTTGTGGTCGTACCCGTAGTCTTCTTCCGGCAGATTGTCCTGGTACAGCGACGCAATCTGCTCGGCCGCCGGCTGCAGGTGCGCGCGCAAGGCGAACACCACGGGCATCATGAAGATGTTGGCCGGCAGCTCCGTCGGCACGGCGAAATCGTCTATCCGCTGCAGCGCATTCTCCACGAACGCGGCAGGGTCGCTGCCCGCCATCTTCATGGGCGCCTTCTGCACGAATGCTTCCCAGTCGTAGGCGGAAAGGGCCTGGGCCACCGTCGGGTCCAAACCGGCGTTCTCGGCCATGTACGAGGCGATATCGCCGCACGTGGCGGCAAAGGCCTTCGGGTCGATCATCACCGGATACTCGGCGAATAACGGCACGCCGGAGCGGTAGCGTTCCACCACCGCGTCGTCGGCGGGCGCCGCATAGTCCAGCCGGCCCGCCTCATCGGCATGCCTCTGCTGGATTTCCAACAGCCCTTCGAAGAACCGCAACCGAGCCGCTTCGGACTCGGTTGCGGCGGGTAGGTACGCCTCGACCGCCGTATGGACGTTGTCGAGATCCATGCTACCCCTCCTTCTTCGCGCTCTTCGCGTCGGACTCGGGCTGCACGTTGCCGTCTTCGATCTGCTCGCGCGCCCAGAAGCCCCAATGGTACAGGGCATCGGACTCGGGCACCTTGCCGTCGCGCCACATCAGGCGCGCCGTGCCCTTGTAGGGCTGGTAGATGCCGGCGCCCAGGTAGATGTGCGCCAAGCCGAAGATGATGAACACCACGAAGCAGATGTCGTGGATAAGGCGCATGACCTGCTCCGTGCCGGGGCCAACCTGGAACACGCTCATGCCCAGCCACAGCACCAGGCCCGAGATGGCGATGCAGATGCCGGCGAGGATCATCACGCCGTCTGCCACGCGCTGACCGGACTTGACTTCGTCCTGGTCGGGCATGTGCACCTTCTTCGCGGCCAGCATGTAGGGCACGAACTTCTTCATGAACTCCTTGTCCTCGGGAGTCCACTTCGTCAGGTACTTGCCCAGGAATGCCTTGAACCTGCGCGGCGCGATGATAGCGCTGATGATCGGCACCAGGATGAAGATGGCGCCCATCACGCGGTGGCTGACGCGCATGAACCGGGACACGTCCGGGAACGCCGCCGCCAGCTGGGGGACGAACACGAACAAGCCGGAGAACGCCAGCCAGATGCAGCAGATGGCCACGGTGTCGTGCGTGATGCGCGTCTGCCGCGAGTGCCGCGGGATGACGCGCTCGGGGAACTCGTCGATCTGGGGCTTGCGGTCGGTAAGCGGCTCGGGCTGATGGAAGAGCCACTCTTTGAACGATGTTTTCGAAGTGCTCTCAGCCATTACCGCTCACCCTTTTCCTTGTCGATATGCTTCATGACCACATCTTTGTCGACGTCGATGACGTCGTTGTGCTGCTCGTCGTAGTACTGGCGATCGCGCTTGTATCCGGTGCTTGCCAGGCGGGAGATGCCCAGGCCGGCCACGATGCCCACGGCAGCCACGGCCGCAACCGGCTTCATGACGCCCAGGGCATCGGTGGTGCCGCTTGCAGACGGGTTGTCGACATAGCCCTGGTACTGGGAAATGTCGTATTGCAGCACGCTGATGACGTGCAGGCCGCCCATCTCGGTTTCGCCGTAGACGCGGGCCTGATCGAAGCCCTTGCCCTTCAGCACCTCGACGCGCTTCTTGGCCTTTTCGATCATCTTGTCGCGCTTGCCGAACTGCAGCGCACCGGGCTGGCATGTGCTCACGCACGCCGGCTTCTTGCCATGGCGGATGCGGTCGAAGCACGCCGTGCACTTGTTGATGACCGTCGCGTTGCCGGCAACGTTGACGCCGGTGTGGCGCGGCACCTCGAACGGGCACGCCGTACGGCAGTACTGGCACCCGATGCACGTGTCCTTATCGTAGATGACGAATCCCGCGCCCTTCTCGTCATAGCGCAGGGCGCCGGACGGGCAGACCCGCACGCATTCGGCGTTGGTGCAGTGCATGCACGAACGGCGGCCGAATGCCCAATCCACGCCATGGGCGTTCTCGCGATCGCGTTCGTCGAACGTGATGATCAGGCGGGTATCGGGATTCAGGTCCGGGGGATTCTGGTACGTGCCGGTGAATTCGCCGGCGTTGAAATCGATCGGGCTGGGAAGCTCGTTCCAAACCTTGCACGCCACCTGGCAGCCGCGGCAAGCGGTGCACTTGGACGAATCGAAGTAAATTGCCATTTCGTCAGACATACGAGCCTCCCTCCTACGCCTTCTCGATGTTCACCAGGAATGCCTTCGATTCCTGGATGAAGCTGGTCGGGTCGCCCACGTTCGGCACCAGGTCGTTCGAGATGTCTCCCTGCGTGAACACGTTCGTGTAACCCCATTCGTGGATCAAGCCGATCTGATATTGCGTCTTACCGTTCACCGTCAGCGGCTCGATGCGCTTCGTCACCATGGCCTGGTACGTCACGGACCCGCGCTGGTTGTAGACGCGCACCTTGTCGCCGTTCTGGATGCCCTTCTCCTGAGCCAGCTCCACGCCGATCTCGACGTACGGATGCGGGATCATCTCGTTCAGGGCCGGAATGGTGTGGGTCTCCTGACCCGACGACCACTGCTCCGTGAAGGAATACGTGGTGGCCACGTACGGGTAGTCGTCCACCGAACCGCGCGTGTCCTTGATGGACGGGTCGTCGGCGAACAGGATGGCCGGGTTGCTATGCGACCCGTTCATCAGGTTGTCGACCGGCGATTCGTACGGCTCGTAATGCTCCGGAACCGGCATGTCGTTCACACCGTTCGAGAACAGGCACGCATTCTGCTCCCAGCGCATCATGAACGCCTTGTTGTTCGGCGGCGTGGGAGTTGCCTTTCCGGTGTCCGCATCCACGGTCTGGTAGGCGAAGTCCGGCACGTCGTTCGTGACCCACTGCTTGCCGTTCCAGGAAACCGGTGCCTTGTTCTTGTTCCAGGGCTTGCCGTCCATGTCGCAGGACGCGCGGTTGTACAGGATGCGGCGGTTCGCCGGCCAGCTGAAAGACCACTCCGGGAACAGGTTCAGGTTGCCCGGGTTCGACTGCCCGCGGCGGCCGCAGTTCTGCTTCGCCGGGTCCATCGGGGCATCGGGGTTGCCGTAATAGCCCGTGTAGATCCAGCAGGCGGATGCCGTCGAGCCGTCTGCCTTCAGTTTCGAGAAGGCGTCGAGCAGCTGGGGCTTGTCCTTGTCGAAGTCCGTGCCCTTCACGGTGTAGCCGTTGAGCTCCCATGCCATCTTGCGCATGTCGACGTTGCCGTCCTTGTCGGCGTAGTCCCACTTCGCATTCAGGATAGGCGTCGGGAAAGCGCCGCCTTCCTTCTTGTACAGCTTCTTGATGGCGTTGTGCAGCTCGTACAGGATCTGGCCGTCGGATTTCGTATTGCCCGCGGGCTCCACCGCCTGCTGGCGCCACTGCATGATGCGGCCGGAGTTCAGGATGGCACCGGGCTTCTCGAACATGCTGGCAACCGGGAGGAAGTAGCATTCCGTATTGATCTCGGACTTGCGGTCCTTGTTCTCGGGGGAATTCCAGAACATGGACGTCTCCGTGTAGTACATGTCGTCGAAGACGAGCCAGTCCAGGTTCTCGGCTACGCGGCGCAGGTATGCGGCGTTCGCCTGAGACTGGAGCGGGTTCTGGCCGAAGAACATGTAGCCCTTCACCACGCCCTGCTCCACCAGGTGCCACGTGTTCTGCAGCGAGCGGGCGGACGGGCTGTCCACCTTCGGCAGCCAGTCGTAGCCGTAATCGTTGTCTTCCGTGGCGTTGTCGCCGAAGAACGATTTCAGGTAGGAGATCATGAATTTCGGCGTGTTCGACCAGTAGCCGTCCGGCTGCGTCTCGTTATGCAGGTAGTCGGCCAGCGTCTTGTCCGTGGCATCCTTCGGCCACTTCAGGTAGCCGGTCAGATCGCCGGGGGCGATGCACATGTCCGTGCAGCCCTGGACGTTCGGCTCGCCGCGCAGCGCGGCCAGCTGGCCGCCGGGGACGCCGATGTTGCCCAACAGCAGCTGGATGATGGACATGGAACGCGTGTTGCCCACGCCTGTGCTGTGCTGGGTCTGACCCAGAGCATACAGGATGGTGCCCGCCTTGCCGGCCTTGCCGGTGGACGTGTAGATGTCGTAGACCTGCTCCAGCGTTTCCGCATCCATGCCGCAGATCTTGCACACCGTGTCGATGTCGTAGCGGCTGTAATGCTTCTTCATGATCTGGTAGACCGTGTGCTTGTTCTTGAGCGTCTTGTCCTTCTTGGGGACCTGGACGGTCAGCGGCTCGAAATCGGGCACGCCGTCCTCTTTCATCCAGGCATACGCACCGTCGGCGGACGTATCCCACTTCGTCTCGGACTCAACCTGATACGTCCACGTGGCCTTGTCGTACGTGCGCGTATCGTCATCGAAGCCGCTGAACAGGCCGGATTCGACATCGAAGTCGTAATCGGGGTTGATCAGGTAGGAGATGTTCGTGTAATTCAGGCAGTATTCGTGCTGCCAGCGATCGTGTTCGAAGATGTAGTTGATCATGCCGCCGTAGAACGCGATATCCGTACCCGGGCGAATGGGACAATAAAGGTCCGCATGCGCAGCGGTACGTGTGAAGCGGGGGTCGACGACAATCCATTTCGCACCCTTATCAAGAGCGCGATTGACCCATTTCATAGACGCAGGATGGCATTCTGCGTGATTGGAACCGCACGTGAGCAGTACATCGGCGTTAGCGAGATCTCCCCACTGACCCGTCATTGCTCCGCGGCCGAATGAAGGTGCCAGACCGGCAACCGTAGAAGAGTGTCAAACTCGTGCCTGGTTGTCTAACGAAAGACAGCCCAGCTCTCTGAACAGTTTGACGATGAGGTACTGTTCCTCGATGGTCATGGACGAACCGCCCAGGCAGGCAATGGCCGGGTTGCGGTTGACCGTGACACCGTCATCGTTCTTTTTCTCGAACGCCTTGTCGCGCGTGTCCTTCATGTGGCGCGCGATTTCGCTGATGGCCTGATCCCAGGAGATGTCCTCCCAGTCGTCGGCGCCCGGACGGCGGACCTTCGGGGTCAGCACGCGACCCGGGTTCTCCTCCAGCTCTCCGGTTTCAGGGTTGACGATATACTCCGCCTGGAACTGGCCGGCGCCCTTCGGGCACAGACCGCCTTCGTTGATGACGTGGTCGGGGTCGCCTTCGACGTGAACCAGCTTGCCATCGCGCACCGAGGAGATCATGCCGCATCCGCATGCGCAATAGCAGCAGATGGTGGTGTACTCCTGGGTATTCTCAAGCTTCCATTCCTTCTGCGGATCCATGGCGAAAGCCGTCGACTCGTTCGAGAGTCCGAAGGCCAGCGACGATCCCGCAAACGCAAGGCCGGTTGCCTTGAGGAAGCTTCTACGCGTAAGTTCCATTCCCAACACTCCTTTCCCGTTCTCGCAGGGCGCGATACGGGCAGGTCCCCTTCCCTGCCGGCGTGGCATTGCTCTGTAAGCCGCGCGCCCTTATAGCTGCCTTCATTGTCGAAAGGGGCGGCACCGAACGGTAGGGTTGTATCGGCGAACGGCCGTGTTTCCGACCGAAATTGACTATTCTATTTTAAGAATAATTAAACAGTTTTTCATTCTTGTTTACTTGTAAACGACGTTGAGAAGCATTTTCTGCTGCATTTCCCAAGTGGAACGCCGTGATTTTTACTCATATCATTATGTTTGTGGCAATCTTCGCAATGCGGCCGAAATGTCCGCTACCGCCGGTCCTCGAGGTCGTACGACTGCAGCCGCTCCAGCTCTTCGGGCGTGTTCGCATTCGCGAAGCACCCGCCCGCGGGAACGATGGCATGCACCTCGGCGGACGACAGCGTGCGCACCGTCACGCTGTCGAGCAGATCGCGCGCCCGGAAGCTGCCCTGCGCCACGAGCGTGCGAACCACGGGAAGGCACGTGTCCCGGCGATAGGCCGCATGCATGGGCTCGAACCCGTGCGCGTTGCGCGGCACCACGGCATCGGCGCCGCTGTCATGCAGCAGGCGCGCCTCAGCGGCAGCCAGCTCCGGCGAGGCGAACGCCATATCCACGGCGACGACGGCGACAACCGGGCAGCGCGCACCCTCCAGCGCCGTGAGCAGCCCGGGCAGGGCGCCGCGCTGCGGGCACACGTCGCGCATGACCGCCAAGTCGATATCGGGATAGCGCCGTGCCAGGAAGCCCAAATCGTCCTGGCCGTTCGTCGTCACCAGCACCTGGTCCGCCGCCGGCGCCATGCGGCGTACCATCCGGGAGACAAGCGGCTCCCCCCTGAAGTCCACGAGCGCCTTCGACGCGCCCATGCGCCGCGATTCGCCGCCCGCTTGGATGGCCACCGTCACGCGGGCGCGCACGAAATGCTGTTGCAGAAAGTCGCACAGCCGTCCCACCAGCCCGTCGAACGCCCCCGTACCCGCCGCCGGCAGATCGAAGACCGGCACCTGGTTGCGCTCCGCGTATTTCGCCACGGCGGGGATATCCGTGACAACGGCCACGGTCTGCGAATCGGCACCCGCCTGCCGCCCGTTGCCGGTTGCGCGGAACTCCGGCGAATCGAAGCCGAATTCCAGAAGGTCGGAAGCCGCCTCGATGTCGCGATGGTTGCCCTGCCGCATCACCTCGATGCGCGGCACGCCGCTTGCCCGATAGCCTTCCACGATCACGATGTCGTGGCCCGGCATGGTGGCCAGGATCCGATCGCATTCCATCTCGTGCGGCAGCGTCTTGATGCGCGCCAGCGCATCGGGCGAGGCGATGACCGTCTCCGTGGCGCCCGCTTCGCGATGGCGGTACGAATCCTTGCCGGGCACGTCGATGGAGAATCCCGCATGCCCGTGATGCTTCACGCTGCCCACATCCAATCCGCGCGCCGTGAGCTCGGCGATGACGGCGCACACGAGGGTGGTCTTGCCGGAGTTATGCCGGCCCACGAACGAGACGGCGGGGCTGGCAAGCAATTCGCGCATAGGGCTTCCTCCTTCGCGCATCCCGGCACGGCCCGTCCACGGGCGGTACGGCAGGAAGCGCATTGCGGTCGACAGGCACTCTTCGTTGCATTCGGTCTCTATATTATTCTTCACAAAGAGCAATTCCAGGCGGATACTATGCGAATTCGACGAAATGCAACCGCCGAGGGAACAAATCGATATGCCGCTGCGGAAATTGCCCTACAATCGCAGCACATATGCGGGCGCAGCACGCCCGGGCATTGCATGCGCAAGGACAAGGAGGACCCGATGAGCCGCGACGCATTAGGGCGCACGATAGACTATCTGCGCATCTCCGTCACCGAACGCTGCAACTTCCGCTGCGTGTACTGCATGCCCCCGGAGGGCATCGTGCTGCGCAGCCACGACGAGATGCTGTCGTACGACGACATCGAGCGCCTGGCGCGCATCGCCGCCGCGGATTTCGGCATCCGCCATATCCGCCTGACGGGCGGCGAGCCGCTTGCCCGCAAGCATATCGAAGAGCTCGTTGCCGCACTTGCGGCCATTCCCGGCATCGAAGCCGTGGCCCTGACCACGAACGGGTCGGCGCTTCCCCAGAAGGCGGCGGCCCTGAAGCGCGCCGGGCTGACGCGCGTGAACATCTCGCTGGACACGCTGGACCCCGACCGGTTCGCCGCCATCACGCGGCGCGGCGTGCTGCAGGATACGCTGGACGGCATCGACGCCGCCCTGGAAGCCGGGTTCGACCCGGTGAAGATCAACTGCGTGGCCGTGAAGAGCCTGGACCAGGATTTCGGCGCGTTCGCGAAGATGACGATGAACCGCCCGCTCCACGTGCGCTTCATCGAGTACATGCCCATCGGCGACGTGGGCTGCGGCGGCACCGGATGGACCGCCGACGACATCATCCCCAGCAGCGTGCTGCACGCCCGCATCGACGAGCAGCTCGTCGCAGACGGGCTGGGCGCGCTCATACCCGCCGACGACGCGCATCGGCCCGCCACGTGGGGACCCGCCGACAGCTGGCGCATTCCCGGCGCGCAGGGCACCGTGGGCTTCATCACGCCCATGTCGAACCATTTCTGCGGCGATTGCAACCGCATCCGTGTCACGGCGGACGGCAAGATTCGGCCGTGCCTGTTCGGCGACCGCGAATACCCGGTGCTGCAGGCGCTCCGGACCGGCACGGATGCCGATGTGGCCCGCGTCATCGATACTGCGATACATTTGAAACCCGCCGACCATTATGAGAAGGTCGGTACGGAACGGAATATGTCCCAGATCGGAGGATAGCCATGTCCGCACCGAATGATACCGCCGGCGCGGGCGCCGCCCCGGCGCCCGCCCGGAAGCTGACGCATCTCGACGCCCACGGCCACGCCAATATGGTGGATGTGGGCGCGAAGGCCGATACGGATCGCGAAGCCCTGGTAGAGGGCTATATCTTCATGGAGCGCACCACGCTGGACATGATCGTGGACGGCACGGCGCCGAAGGGCGACGTGTTCGCCGTCGCGCGCATCGCCGGCATCATGGCCGCAAAGCATACGAGCGACCTCATCCCGCTGTGCCACCCGTTGAACCTGACGCATGTGCAGGTGGACTTGGAGCCCGTCGACTTCACGGCGGAAGGCGGCCGCTGCGGCGTGCGCGCAACGGCCTCATGCGTCGTCTGCGACAAGACCGGCATCGAAATGGAAGCGCTCACGGCCGCGTCCGTTGCATGCCTGACCATCTACGATATGTGCAAGGCCGTGGACCGCGGCATGGAGATCGGACCGGTGCGCCTGCTGCGCAAGTCCGGCGGCAAGTCCGGCCTGTGGGAGCGCAGCTTCAAGACCGCGCCCTTCCCCACGGGAAACGGCGTGCCCGCAAAACCCGGCGGCGGCACTGCCGGCGAACGTTCCGAGGAGGCATAATGGATCTCTCATTCGCCATCATCACGTGTTCCGACACGCGCTCGTTCGAGCAGGACACGGCCGGCGCCGCACTCGAAGAGCTGATTACCGCACGCGGTTGGAACGTGGACGACCGCGTTCTCTGCCGCGACGAGCGCATGGACATCGCGCTCGCCATTGCCCAGGCAGCCGACGACCCGGATGTGGACATCGTGCTGACATGCGGCGGCAGCGGCCTTTCGTACCGCGATGTGACCGTCGAGGCCACGCAGGACGCATGCGACCGCGACGTGCCCGGCATCGCCGAGGCCATGCGCGCGTATTCGCTGACGAAGACCGGGCGCGCCATGCTGTCGCGCGCCGCGTGCATGCAGCGCGGACGCACGCTGGTCGTGAACCTGCCCGGCAGCGAGAAGGCTGCGCGCGAGAACTGGGAGGCCATTGCCGACCAGCTGGAGCATGCCGTTAAGATGACGGCCGGCGGCGGCCACTGAGGCGCCGCGGCAGCGCATCCGTCCACCCCGCTTCTCGAAAGGAGGCATCCCATGGCACAGAACGCACAGCCCGCTTCGAAGGGGCATTCGCAGGCCGCGCGCAACGACGCCGCACATTCCAGCTGCGCCATCAAGCCGCACAAGCCCGTGCGCGATGCGAACGGGCAGATCCGCCTGATGCATCTGACGGAGAAGGGCGGTTGAGCAGCGAAATGGAGTCCGGGTGACCTCCAGGAGATAATGAGCAAGATCGCACCGGCCGCCGACCCCGAGCTGCTGCTGGGGTTCGACACGAGCGACGACGCCGCCGTCTATCGCCTCGACGACGATATGGCGGCCGTGTTGACGCTGGATTTCTTCACGCCGGTGGTGGACGACCCCTACGAATTCGGATGCGTGGCGGCCGCGAATGCGCTGTCCGACGTGTTCGCCATGGGGGCCCGGCCCGTCACGGCCCTGAACATCCTTGCCTTCCCCGTATGGCTAGGCACGGACGTGGTAGCCGACGTCATGCGCGGCGGATCGGACAAGGTCACGGAAGCGGGAGCGTTCGTGGCGGGCGGCCATTCCATCGACGACGACGAGCCGAAATACGGCCTGTCCGTATTCGGCCTGGTAGACCCTGAGAAAATCATTCGGAACACAGGTGCGCAGGCCGGCGATGCGCTGTTCTACACGAAGCCGCTGGGCATCGGCATCAAGAATTCCGCTTTCCGCGCGGGCCTGGAGACGGATGAGAGCATCCGCCCGGTTGTCGAGGCCATGATGGAGCTGAACAAGAAGGGCGCGGATGCCATGAAGCGCATCCATCCGCACGCCGCAACGGACGTGACCGGCTTCGGCCTGGCCGGGCACCTGCACGAGATGCTGGAACCCAGCGGCGTGGCGGCGCGCCTGAACTGGGAGGCGCTGCCGCTGTTCGACGGCGTGTACGAATACTCGTGCGATTACTGCCGGCCGGGGCGGTCGTTCGAGATCATCAAGTGGGCGTCGCCGTTCGTGAAACGCGGCGTGCTGGACCCGCAGGAATACGACAACCGCATGGGCGTGATCTGCGATCCGCAGACCAGCGGCGGCCTGCTGGTAGCCGTCGCTCCCCACGAGGCCGATACGTTCGCGCAGGCATTCGAGGACATTGCCGGGCGCCCGCCGGCCCGCATCGGCGAAGTGGTGGACGGACCGGCCGGATTCATCTTCCTGCGCTGACGCGCGCGGACGGCGGGCGCGGCGCTATGCCGGCGCGGCCCCGCCGTTCGTGCGTATGCGACGCAGGCGGACGCGGCATCTGCTCACGTCGCCCGGCCGTCGCGCCATTCGCACAGGCCCGCAGCTCCCGTTCCCCCGCCTAGCTGAGCGCCGCCCCGATGGCGCCGGCGTAGCGCGCCTCCGGACGGCTGACGACCGGCTTTCCCAGCGTCGCGGCCAGACGCCCGATGACGTACTCGTTCTCGCAGAGTCCGCCGGTAAGGAAGTACTTCTCCCCGCGCACCTGATTCGCAAGCCCGCACACGCGGCCCACCACGGATTCGATGACGCCGTTCGCGATGTTCTCCAGCGGCTCGCCGCGCCCGACAAGCGAGATCACCTCGGATTCCGCGAAGACCGTGCACATGCTGGAGATGGTGGTCGGCTCCCCCTTCGCGGCAAGATCGGCCAACTGCTGCTGCGAGACGCCCATGCGGTTCGCCATGACCTCCAGGAATTTGCCGGTGCCCGCGGAGCACTTGTCGTTCATCAGGAACTTCTTCACCTTGCCGTCCGCAAGCTGGATGACCTTCGTATCCTGGCCGCCCACATCGAGCACGATGCCCTCCGGTCCGAACAGATACGTGGCGCCCCGCCCGTGGCACGTGATTTCCGTGACCTTCTTTGTGGCATACGGCACGGCAATGCGGCCGTAGCCGGTAGCCACCACGGGCAGCTCGTGCACGTCATAGCCGCGCTGCGCCAGCTCTGCCGCTACCCGGTCGGCCGTGTCGACGCTGCTGAAGCCCGTCGGCGTCAGGATGGCGGTGCGTATCTCCCCGCCGTCCATCACGACGCACTTCGTCATCGTCGAGCCGATGTCCAATCCCACCTGCATGATGCTCTCCCCTTCCGTCCGCGCCCTTCCGCCCGTCCGGCGGGAGGCGGTTGTCCGGCACGCTTCTCAGTACATGGGCACCTCGAAGCGCCCTTCGTATGCCAGGCCGTACCGTGCCATGGCGTCGAACAGCGCCGGCTCCTGGTCCGGCTCGCAGCGCCAGGCGAATCCGCAGCCGGCATCTATGGCCGAGGGCACGGGGATCATACGGCCCGGCACGTCGTCATGCTCCTTCGCCGCCGCCTCGATGGCCATGGCATCGGCCGTCGTGGCGAACGTGATGACGACCTTCGGCGTCCTGATCCTCATGGTGCCCATCTATTCGCCCACCTCGAAGCCGGCCGCGATCTCCGCAACCGCCCGGATGCCCGTATCGATTTCGTCTTCCGTGTTGAAATGCGAGAAGCTGAAGCGCACGGCGCCCTGCGCATCCGTGCCCAGGGCCTCGTGCATGAGCGGCGCGCAATGGGCGCCGGGACGCGTGCAGATGCCGTACTCGAAATTCAGGGCATCGGACACCTGCGCGGAATCGAGATCGCCGATATTCAGCGCCACGATGCCGGTGCGCCCCACGCCGCCATGGCCGCCGTAGATGCGCACGCCGGGAATGTCGCGCACGCCCTGTTCGAAACGGCTCGTGAGCGCCGCCGTCTTGTGCGCGATGGCCTGCACGCCCGTCTCCTGGATGTACGTGACACCGGCAAGCAGGCCGGCGATGCCGTGGCCGTTCAGCGTGCCCGCCTCCATATGCTCCGGGTAGAACGACGGATGCTCCCGGTCATAGCTGTGCGTACCGGATCCGCCCACCTTGAAGCTGGGCAGCTCCACATCCGGCATGAGCGCCATGCCGCCCGTGCCCTGCGGCCCGAACAGGCTCTTATGGCCCGTGAACGCCACCACGTCGATGCCCTGGGCCTGCATGTCGATGGGAACCGCACCGGCAGTCTGGGCGGCGTCGATGGCGAACAGCGCGCCGTGCTCGTGGGCGATGCGCGCCATGGCGGCCACATCGTAGATGTCGCCGGTGAGGTTCGAGGCATGCGTGACCACCGCCAGCTTCGTGTTCGGACGGAACAGGCGCTCGTATGCATCCAGGTCGATATGCGCATCCGGCGCCACCGGCAGTATGGAGAGCTCCACGCCCTCCTCTGCCTGCTTGCGGTAGAGCGGGCGCAGGACGGAATTATGCGAAGCCGCCGTGGTGATGGCGTGGTCGCCCCGGTGCAGCGCACCGGCGATGAGCGCGTTGAGCGCCTCCGTGACATTCAGCGCGAACGTCACGCGGCGGACATCGGGCGCGTTGAACAGCTGCGCCAGGGCCTGGCGGCATCTGTACACGGCGACATCGGCCGAAAGGGACGCCTCGTGCGCGCCGCGCCCCACGCCGCCGAACGTGTCGATGGCCTGCGCCACGGCCTGCGCCACGGTCGGCGGCTTCAACATCGTCGTGGCCGCATTGTCGAAATAGATCACGCCTTCTCCTTTCCGGCACGCGCGCTGCCCTGCGAAAGCGCCCCGCAGAACGTACGCGCGCAGCGCAGGGGCATATGCAAAGGCGGACGCGAACGCCCGGTTGCGGTACCGGGCGCGCTTCCGCCCGTATTCTTTTTTGCAGGTGCTTGCGGAATGTAAAAGCTTACGGACTACGGACGGACCGTGACGCCGGCCTTCAGCTGCTTCTCCACGATCACGTACATGTTCGTGACGTCGCCCACGGCAAGCTGGTCCGTGATGCCGTAGTGGGCCAGGCACGTGCCGCACGTCAGCACCTCCACGCCGGCATCCGCCAGCGCCTTCAGGTCGTCCAGCACCGGCGACCCCGCGCAGCTGAGATGCGCGCCGCCGTTGTACAGCAGGATGGTGTCGGGCAGCGTATCCATCTGCGTCAGCGAGAACACGAAGGCCTTCATCAGCTTCGCGCCCAGCTCGTCGTCGCCGGTGCCCATGCACTGGCTGGAAATGACCACGACGCGCGTGCCGTCGCCGGCCTCCGCGCTATCGGCGCTCACGCTGTCCGCCGTCTTCGTCAGCTTCACGACATACTCGTTTTCGGCCACCTGCTCATGCGTCACCTGGCACTTCAGGCTTTCCGCCAGGTTCTCCAAGTTGTGCACGGCCGTTTCGTTGTCCACATGCGTCTCGACCGTGCCGGTCTCCATGGTGCCCAGGGCCTTCTTCGTCTTCACCACGGGAATGGGGCACGCGTCGCCCATCGCATCGATTGTCAGTTCCATGCAATCCTTCTTTCTCTCACAGCAGCCGGCCGCCCGCGGAAAGCCGCGCGCAGCCGGCGGCAGTCTAGCAGTAGCGGTCGCGATGCGGGTCGATCTGGCACGGCAGCGCAACCATGTCCTCGTACGGCAGGTTCTGATCCTGTGCCAACTCCAGAATCGCCGGCGCATCGGGCGCCATCACCAGCAGCGCCACGCCGCAGCATGCGCGTGCCTGGCGCGGCGTGGCTGACACGCGGGCCGGAATGCCCTGCGCCCGCGCCGCCTCGTGCAGGGCCATCGCGTCCAGATGCGTGTCGAACAGCATATAGCAGTCGATGCGCTTGCCCGGATTCGCCGCCTGCGCGGCGGAAATGCGCGCTTCCATGTCGTGAACCGAAACCATGTGCCCAGTGTACCTTCTTCGCATGCGTGCCCGTTTACGCGAACAGCCGGAAGGCGGAGCGAATCGGCCGCGGCGTGGCCGCACCGTCCGCCCGCCGCCTGCCGGCGCCCGCGCGCCCGGCTATTCGCCGAGCATCTCCACGAACGCCTCGACGCGCGTGCGCAGCTGCTCCGCGTCGTTGTCCGTGTAGTCCGTCTCGATGTCCAGCACCGGGATGCCGTTTTCCTCCAGCACCTTCTCCAGCGCCGGCGCCTCCGTCTTGAACGTGGTGCAGAACTTCAGGTTCGTGTTGATGACGCCGTCCACCTGGTAGTCGCGCGCCAGCTGCAGTACCTCGTCGATGCGCGCCGTGTTCGGCGTGAAGCATGCGCAGTTGATCTTCATGTAGCGCTCCGCCAGCGCCTGGAACTGGTCTTCCAGCGTCGTCTTGTCCTCGTCCACCAGGTTCGTGAAGAACTTCGTTCCCGTGCAGTTCTCCTCGCAGACGATGGCCGCGCCGCTCGTCTCGATGATGTGGTGCAGCTTCCAGTTCGGAATGGCCAGCGGCGTGCCGGTGAGCAGGATGCGCTTCGTGCCCTTCGGGAACACGCTGACGCCGTCCGCCAGGCGCTGCTCCAGCTCGTCCGCCAGCTTGTTCGCCATCTCGGCGCAGCGCACGGGGTCGTCGAAGAACGCGATCTGCATCATCAGCAGCGCATCCGTGCCGGAGATGGGGATGACGTCCGGGTTCTTGCGCGTCTCGTATACGCGCTGCAGCGCACGGCGGCGGTTGTTGATGACCACGATGGCCTGCGCCAGGTTCTCGGCCGTGAGCTGCTTGCCCGTGACCTCTTCGACATTCTGGCCGAGCAGCGCGATCTCGTCGGCATACGCGGCCACGTCCTTCGGGCGCTTCATCTGCGGCAGCTCCATGATGTGCATGGGAACGTCCGTTGCCAGGATCTCGTACATCTTCTTCTTGCCATCGCACGTGGTCTCGCCCACGATCTCGTCCACGATGCGGAAGAACGGGCACGTGCGGCCCATGCGCGCGCCCAGCGACGCCTTGATCAGCGGGCACATATCCGCCGGCAGGTACTTCTCGCCGTCGGGCACCCAGAACTGCGAGCCGCCGCACAGGCCCGTGACGATGCCGTCGCACGCGATGACCACCTCGTCCGGCACGTACGTGCAGAACGTGCCGAAGACCTTCTGGCCGTTCTTCTGCGCCTCCACCAGCTCTGCCGGGCGGATGCCGTGCACATCTGCGGCCACCATATCCCAGAACGCCATGGCCTCGGGACGGTTCTCCTGGGAAAGGAACACATCGCCGAACGCGGCCGGCAGGGCCTCGCACAGCTGATCATGCGTTTCCAGGTCCATGCCCAAGTCTTTCCACAGGGGGTGACGGTCGACTGCCATTGCTGCCTCCTTAGCAACAAGCCGCCCTTAAAAGGCGGCGCCCGGATGCGGGAGAGGCGTCCGGAGCTTCCCGATCCGGGCTATCGGATGTTCAAAAGGCCCTCAAGGCAGCGAAACGAGTACAAACACCCAAACATCGATCCGCCCGCCCTCGGCACGGAGCCCGGCGCGCCGGGAGGGCGCACCGCGCGTGCCGAATGTTGCGAGAACCTCTGCTCCTTACGCCGGTTAGCCGTTATGTTACCTGCTCAATGGCATATTTTCGCCGGGAAGCGCGAATCGCGGCTTGATTTCGTCAAAGAAGGGCTCGCGTCTTAGGCAGATGCTATCAATTCAACACAAAGTGTATCCGCGCATCCGGCGCCCCTGTGCCTGGCACCCCTACGCCCGGCGCGCCCACTCCAGCATGCGGCCGCAGAGTCCCTCCCACGACAGATGCGAGACTTCGCAGGAAGGCGCGGGGTCCGCAAGGCTTGCGCGGATGGCACGCGCCAGGTCCGCCTCGAATCGCGGCAGGTCATCCGCATCCGGCTCGTCCACGTTGCGCATGCGCGGCGGCGCCACATAGCGAACGGGCGCATCGGGCACGTTCGCGGAAAGCCATGGGCGGATGCCCGGCAGGTCCGTGACCACCACCTTGCACCCGCAGGCCAACGCCTCGATGGTCACGAGCGGCAGGCCTTCGAAAAACGACGGCAGCACGAACACGTCGGCCTCGTTGTACGCGCGCGCCAGATCCGCCTGCGGCAGGCGCCCCAGGAACGCGATGTCCGCCTGACAGCCCGACGCCTGCGCCCGAATGCGCTCGTATTCGTCCCGGTTGCTGTATCCGCCCGCCAGGCGAAGCCGCAGATGGCGGCCGGAAAGAACGTCCGCACCGGGCGTTTCGGGCCCGTCTGCCCCGCACGCGACATCGCCCGCAGGCGCCGGCAGGATGGCGCCCGCCGCGTCAGTCAGCGCATCCACGGCGCGCAGCAGGCTGGGCACGCCCTTCTTCTCCCAGATCTTGCCGGCATACACCACGTTCGCGCTGCCGGGCCGCCGGCATCCCTCCGCGCGGCGGAACACGCCGCTGTTGTAGCCGGTCCCCATCACGGTGACCATCCGGGGCGACACGCCGTACGTCTCCACGATGTCCGCCTTCTGCGCCTCGTGCAGGGCGAAGATGCCGGAAAGGCGCGCCACGCCTTCGCGAACGTAATCGCGCTCCAGGGGAATCTGACGCATCTGGCGGATATCCGTGGAATGGCTGATGCCCACCACGGGCACGTCCCAATCCCGGTGGGCCGTCAGGGCGCACACGAGATACAGGTGATGGCACAGCACGAGATCCGGCTGGAAGCGCTCCAGCACGTCATCGAGCGCCTCGTCGAAGGCGGCGCAGAAGCGTTCCAGCATCTCCGGCGTCAGGTCGCGGTAGCGCGTGGCCTTGTAGGGCATCTCGTCGGACATGCCCACCACCGGGAACGGGAGCCGGGGCGTCTCGAACCGCACGGGACGGAACAGCACGCCCTCGGGGAAGCGGGGTTCGTCGTTTGGCCCGATGCCGGCAATAACGGCCTGCTCGCAGCCCAGCGCATGAAACGCCCGCACGTTCTCCGCCAGGAACACGCCGCTTCCCGTGTTGTCCGGCTTCTGGGCGGTGATGTTCAGGATTCGCGGCATGGTATACCCTTACTATCGAAAGAGACCGAAAAACAGCAGCGCATTTCACGTGCACCCGCGGTGCACCGCGCATCGCCTCTGCACTATACGGCATGATCGCATGCACTGCGCCGAGACACCGACGAAGCCCGGGAGGCAGCCCATGACCGGTACGCAGAAATCCGCCCGAACCCCCGACATCGCGCTGTTGCGCCGGCTGCCGAAAGTGGACGAGGTGCTGGAACAGCCCGCCGTGAAGGCGGCGGCCGCACGCCTTCCCCATACCGTGGTGACCGACGCCGTGCGCGACGAGATAGACCGGCTGCGCAGCGCTATCCTTGCCGGCGGCGCACCCGCCGTGGACGTGTCCGCCATCGCCGCGCGGGCCGTGCGCAGCGTCCGGGCGCTCGAGATGCTGTCGCTGCGGCGCGTCATCAACGCCTCGGGCGTCATCGTGCACACGAACCTGGGCCGCAGCGTGCTGGCGCCCGCCGCCGTGCAGGCCGTCAATAATGTCATCGCGGGCTATTCCACGCTGGAATACGACACGCAGAACATGGCGCGCGGAAGCCGCCATGCCCACTGCGAGCCGCTGATCTGCGCGCTTACCGGCGCGGAAGCGGCCATTGCCGTGAACAACAACGCCGCTGCCGTGATGATGGTGCTCTCGGAATTCGCACAGGGCCGCCAGGCCGTGGTCAGCCGCGGCGAGCTGGTGGAAATCGGCGGATCGTTCCGCATCCCCGACATCATGGCGCTCTCCGGCGCGGACATGGTCGAGGTGGGCACCACGAACAAGACGCATCCGGCCGATTACGTGCGCGCCATCACTCCCGAGACGGGCATGCTGCTGAAGGTGCACCGCTCGAACTACCGCCTCATCGGCTTCACGGAGGACGTGGACATCGCCGAGCTGCGCGCCATCGCGGACCGGGCGAACGCGCAGCGCATCGCGGGCGCCGGCGAAGCGCGGGATGGCGCTGCGGGCGGCGCAGAGCGCGTGCTGGTGTACGAAGACCAGGGGTCGGGCGCCTTCGAGCGCATGGACGCATTCGGGGAATACGCCGAGCCCACCATTGCCGAGTCGCTGGCAAAGGGCGCCGACCTGGTGTCGTTCTCGGGCGATAAACTGCTCGGCGGCCCGCAGGCCGGCATCATCGTGGGCCGCAAAGAGCTCATCGACCGCCTGAAGGCGAACCCCCTGGCCCGCGCCCTGCGCCTGGACAAGATGACGCTTGCCGCGCTGGAGGCCACGTTGCGCCTGTACCTACAGCCGGAGCGCGCCGTCCGGGAGATCCCCACCGTGCGCATGCTCACGGAGCCCGCCGAAACCGTGCGCGCCCGCGCCGAAGCGCTCGAACGCGAGCTTGACGGCTGCATCCCCCGCGATGCGGCGACGCCGGAAGTGGTGCCCGAGATATCCCGCGCCGGCGGCGGCGCGCTTCCCATGTGCGACATCCCCACGTACGCCGTGGAGGTTTCGTTCCGCGCGCCGGGAACGGACGCCCAGCAATGTGCCGCCTACCTGGAGCAGCAACGGGACGTGCCCGTCATCGTCCGCATCAAGAACGACCGCGTGCTCTGCGATGCGCGCACCATCCTGAACGGCGACGAGATACGCGAAATCGGCGCGGCATTCGCGGCCTACTTCGCCAGCACGGAGAACGGATAGCGCCCGGCGCGCCCGAACGCGCGCACCGGCACGTAACAGCGCCTTCGAACGTGCATGACCGCAGCACGCGGCATGCAGCGCGCCCCCTTCGGACGAACGCACGAAACGGCGCAGCAAGGGAAAGGAAACGAGATGTCCCGCAACGAAGAAAGCCAACCGGCGCCGAACGTGGTGCTGGGAACCGCCGGACACATCGACCACGGCAAGTCGTCGCTGATCAAGGCCCTCACGGGCACGGACCCCGACCGGCTGGCCGAGGAGAAGAAGCGCGGCATCACCATCGAGCTGGGCTTCGCGCAGCTGAAGCTGCCGAACGGCACGGCGCTGGGCGTCGTGGACGTCCCGGGCCACGAGCACTTCGTGCGCCAGATGATCGCGGGCTCCACGGGCATCGACCTGGCCCTGCTCGTCATCGCCGCGGACGACGGCATCATGCCGCAGACCATCGAGCACCTGGCCGTGCTGCGCACGCTGGGCGTGAAGACGCTCGTGGTGGCTTTGACGAAGATCGACCTGGTGGATGAGGAGTGGGCATCGTTCGTGACGGACGAGATCCGCAGCTGGCTGGCTGACACGCCGTATGCGGATGCCCCCATCGTGCCGTGCTCGAGCCGCACGGGCGAAGGGCTGGACGACTTGCGCGCCGCGCTGCAGGAAGCCGCGGCGCACACGGAGCACGCGAAGTTCGGCAGCCTGCTGCGCCTGCCCATCGACCGCGTGTTCACCATCAAGGGCGCCGGCACCGTGATCACCGGCACGCTGTGGAGCGGCATGGCCCGCCCCGGCGACCCGGTGGAGGTGCTGCCCGAGGGCCTGACCTCGCGCATCCGCAGCGTGCAGATGCACGGCCGGCCCGTCGAAGCCGCACCGGCCGGAAACCGCGTTGCGCTGAACCTGCCCGACGTGAAGAAGGAGCAGATCCACCCGGGGGACTTCCTGGCCGCTCCCGGCAGCCTGCACGCCACGGACCGCTTCGACGCGCGCCTGACGTTCATCGACACGGCCGGCCACGGCAAGCCGCTTGCCACCGGAACGCGCATGCATATCGCCCACGGCACGCGCGAGGTGCAAGGGCGCGTGCTGCTCATGGACGGTCAGAGGGAATTGGCAAGCGGCAGCAGCGCCTTCGCGCAGATCCGCCTGGAGGAGCCCCTGCCGGTCAGCGCCGGCGACCGGTTCGTCATCCGCACGTGGTCGCCGGTATCCGTTGCGGGCGGCGGCACCGTGCTGCTGAGCTACCCGCGCCGCCGCACGCGCCTGACCCCGAACGAACGCGAGCTGCTGCAGGCCATGGAGGCGGGAGATGCGCAGACGGCCGTGGCAGACGTCGTGAAGGCGGAATCGCAGCCGGTCGGCAGCGCAGCCGTCGCCCGCGCGCTGGGCGCCGAGCGCGAACCGGTGCGCGCGCTGCTGGACCGGGCCGTGGCAGACCGCAAGCTGGTGCGCCTCGGCGCGGCAGACGATGCGGACGCCGCGTTCGCCACGAAGTCGCTGCGGCAGAAGTACGTTGCGAGCATCGAGCGCGCCCTGGTGGCGTTCCATGCCGCCCACCCCGGCCAGGCCGGCCTGCCGAAGGCCGTCCTTGCGCAGCAGGTGGCGCCGCATTTGGACGCGGCCGCGTTCGATGCGCTGCTTGCCGAAGCCGTGCACGACGGCAAGGCCGTCGTCGTCGGCGGGCAGGTCGGACACCCCGCCTCGCAGGGCGCGGCCCGCAAGGCGCAGGAAGCACAGGCCGAAAAGCTTCTGGATACGCTGCGGACAGGCGGCGTTACGCCCACCATGCCCCCGAAGCTGTTCGACGAGGCGGGCCTGGACCCGAAAACCGGGCAGCATGCTCTGACGACGCTGGTGCATGACGGGCGGGCCGTGCGCATCGATGGCGATTTCTATCTTGCCGCCGACGTGCTGGAACGCTGCAAGCAGGCCGTGACGGCGCATCTGAGGAAGGGAGGCACCGGCACGGTGGCGGCGCTCAAGGACGCCCTGGGCACAAGCCGCCGCTTCGCCGTCCCGCTGCTGGAGTACCTGGACGCCCAGGGCGTGACGGTGCGCTCCGGCGACGCGCGCACGCTTCCGAAACGCTGAGGATTTCGACCGCACGGGCAGGCCATGTGGTCCCCCGCCGCTGCGATATGTTGCCTCGGCGGTGATATTTAGTATACTCAGGCAGGTTTGAAACACGGAGACGGGTGGCGCCCTGGTGGGTCCCGCGGCCTTCAAAGCCGTTGTGGGGCATGCAGAATGTCTCGGGTGCGTTCGATTCGCACACGTCTCCGCCATATCGAACATAACATCCCCCGGCATATGCCGCGGGTGATTTCCATTTAGCTGGAAAGAACGGCCCGGGCACGCAGCCCACACGGCAGCACACGGCGTTGCCGCCGCGCCGCGCCTGCTGCCCCGGCCCGCGAACGAACCCCGCGCTTTCTAACGAAAGGACCACGATGGACAGAGCGGACGAAACCATTCCCTGCACGCCGACGGCTCATGAGCCCGCCGCCCCCGGCACGGACCCTGCCGCCATGCCGGCACCCGCCTCGCTTGCCGGAACGGTGCGCTCCGTGAACATCTCCGAGAAGAAGGGCCGCAGCAAGGACCCCGTGCCGCAGATACAGATCCGTCCCGACTGGGGCGTCGTGGGCGATGCGCATGCCGGCGACTGGCACCGCCAGGTGAGCATCCTGGCCTGGGAGTCCATCCTGCGCGCCCGCGACCTGATGGGTCTCGACCTGCAGGAGGGCAGCTTCGCGGAGAACATCACGTGCGAGGGGCTGGACCTGCTGGCGCTGCCGCTGGGCACCATCGTGCGCACGGGCGACGGCGTGGAGATGGAGCTGTCGCAGATCGGCAAGGTCTGCCATACGAAGTGCGCCATCTACCACCTGGTGGGCGACTGCATCTTCCCGCGCGAGGGCATATTCTTCGTGGTGCACAAGGGCGGTACGGTGAAGCCGGGCGACCCCATCGAGGTGGTCCGGATGGGCGACGGCGTCTGCACGGCCACGCCGCCCGAGGCGCTGCGCGAGCTGGCGAGCGCCCGCGCCGAGGAAGCGGCCGAACGCGCCGCGCAGAACGCGCAGCGCTAACGGCGCCGCCTTCCACGTCCAGCGTTCCCTGCCCCCTGCAACAGTGCGGCCCGGGTCGGCATCAGCCTGCCCGGGCCGTTTCGTCATTCGGCAGGATTGCCGGTCCGCACTCAGTCGCGCGTCAGCTTGCGGTGCACGCGATGCGGCTTCGCCAGATCCGGGCCCAGGCGCTTCTCGCGGTTCTTCTGGTAGTCCGCGAAGTTGCCCTCGAACCAGTACCAGGCCGCGGGATTCTCGTCCGTGCCCTCCCACGCCAGGATATGCGTGGCGATGCGGTCCAGGAACCAGCGGTCGTGGCTGGTGATGACGGCGCAGCCCGGGAAGCGCAGCAGCGCCTCTTCCAGGCTCTCCATGGTCTCCGTGTCCAGGTCGTTCGTGGGCTCGTCCAGCAGCAGCAGGTTGCCGCCCTGCTTCAGCGTGAGCGCCAGGTTCAGGCGGTTGCGTTCGCCGCCGGACAGCACGCCGGCCGGCTTCTGCTGGTCGGAGCCCTTGAAGCCGAACGCCGCCACATAGGCGCGGCTGGGCACCTCCGTGTCGCCCACCTTCATGTAGTCCAGGCCGTCCGACACCACTTCCCACAGCGTCTTGTTCGGGTCGATGCCCTCGCGCATCTGGTCGACGTACGAGATCTTCACGGTCTCGCCGATCTCCAGCGAGCCGCCCGTCACGTCCTCCTTGCCCATGATCATCTTGAACAGCGTGGACTTGCCCACGCCGTTCGGGCCGATGACGCCCACGATGCCGTTGCGCGGCAGGTCGAACGACAGGTCGTCGATCAGCACGCGGTCGCCGAACGCCTTGCGCAGGTGGTCGGCCACGATGACCTTGCTGCCCAGGCGCGGGCCCACGGGAATCTGGATCTCCGTGAAGTCCAGCTTCTTGCTGGCCTCCGCTTCGGCCGCCATCTGCTCGTAGCGCTCCAAGCGGGCCTTGTTCTTCGCCTGACGGGCCTTCGGGCTGCTGCGCACCCATTCCAGCTCGGACTGCATCTTCTTCGCGCGCTTCTGGTCCTGCTGGCCCTGCGCGGCCAGGCGCTTCGCCTTCGTCTCCAGGTACGTGGAGTAGTTGCCCTTGTACGGGTACAGCGTGCCGCGGTCCACCTCGCAGATCCACTCCGCCACGTTGTCCAGGAAATAGCGGTCGTGCGTCACGGCCAGCACGGCGCCCGGGTAGTTCTTCAGGAAATGCTCCAGCCACAGCACGGATTCCGCATCCAGGTGGTTCGTGGGCTCGTCCAGCAGCAGCAGGTCGGGCGCCTCCAGCAGCAGCTTGCACAGCGCCACGCGGCGGCGCTCGCCGCCGGACAGATGATCGACGGCCTCATCGGGGTCGGGGCACTGCAGCGCGTCCATGGCCTGCGACAGCTGGCTGTCCAGGTCCCAGCCGTTCACGGCGTCGATCTCGTTCTGCAGCTTGCCCATCTCGTCCATCAGCGCATCGAAATCCGCATCCGGATCCGCCATCTCGGCGCCGATCTCGTTGAAGCGGTTCACCTTCGCGATGACGTCGCTGAATGCAAGCTCGACGTTCTCCTTGACGGTCTTCGTCTCGTCGAGCGGCGGCTCCTGCTCCAACAGCCCCACCGTGTAGCCGGGCGACAGGCGGGCCTCTCCGTTCGAGATGTCCTCCTTGCCCGCCATGATCTTCAGCAGCGTGGACTTGCCCATGCCGTTCGGGCCCACCACGCCGATCTTCGCGCCGGGATAGAACGCCATGGTCACGTCGTCCAGGATGACCTTGTCTCCATGCGCCTTGCGCACTTGGTTCATGGTGTAGATGAATTCCGCCATGGGGTATTTCTCCTGTTCATGGGTTTGAATGGAGCTTCATACTACCAAGTGCGCGCACCGTTGCCATCCGCTGTGCGCACGCTGCGCCATTTCCCCACAAGCGCGCGTATCCGGCACCGCGGCCGTCGGCGCGCGTCCGCGGGCAGCGCGCCGCCTGCCGTCCGCAGGCCATTTCGCCCGTTATGCCGCATATGTGCCGAAAACGGGCACGGCTGCGATACGGGCTGTGATACAGTCCTGCCATGGTTTTCGGGAAGGAACAGATCATCCGCAACGGCGCAGAGGCCAACGCTCTGATGAGCGAGGTCTTCGCCATGCAGTCTGCCGATGCAGACCGCGCCGCGGCATGCCCGCGACAGATGCGCAACCGCGCGCACGTCGCCGGCTATTCGTATCGATTCTGCTAGCACGCGAGCTTTCGGCTCGGGTGCTTTTTTATTGTCCCGTACCGTCATCCCTCGCGCGTTCTCAGCCTCGCTACGGCTATCGTTTCCCTGCAAACCGTCAGGTTCAAGGCAACGGACAGGGAGGACCGCATGATTGCCAAAGTTTGCATGGTGCTCATCTTCATCGGCGTGGCCGTGGGGGTGGGCATCTACTGCCGCCGTACCACCAGCAGCGTGGAGGGGTTCGTGCTGGGAGGACGCAACGTAGGACCCTGGTTGTCCGCGTTCGCATTCGGCACCAGCTACTTCTCCGCCGTCATCTTCGTGGGCTACGCCGGCCAGTTCGGCTGGAAGTACGGCCTGGCGGCCTTCTGGATCGGCATCGGCAACGCGCTCATCGGCAGCCTGCTGGCCTGGTGGGTGCTGGGGCCGCGCTCGCGCGAGATGTCGCACCGCCTGGGCGCCACCACCATGCCGGAGTTCTTCGGGAAGCGCTACGGCAGCCGGGCCCTGCGCACGGCATCGGCCCTGATCATCTTCGTGTTCCTGATCCCGTACACGGCGTCGGTCTACAACGGCCTGTCACGCCTGTTCGAGATGGCGTTCGGCATCCCCTATGAATACTGCGTCATCGGCATGGCCGTGATCACCTGCGCCTACGTGGTGCTGGGCGGCTACATGGCCACGGTCACGAACGACTTCCTGCAGGGCTGCGTGATGCTGGTGGGCATCGTGCTGGTGGTGGCCGCCGTGTTAGGCGCGAACGGGGGCTTCATGGAATCGATGGTCACGATGAGCCAGATTCCCGCCGAAGGATCCGACCTGAACGGCGCGTTCGTGAGCATGTTCGGGCCCGACCCGCTGAACCTGCTGGGCGTGGTGATCCTGACCAGCCTGGGCACCTGGGGCCTGCCGCAGATGGTGCAGAAGTTCTACGCCATCCGCAGCGGTTCCGCCATCAAGCAGGGCGCCATCATCTCCACCGTGTTCGCCTTCGTGGTGGCCGGCGGCAGCTACTTCCTGGGCGGCTTCGGGCGCCTGTACGGGGACCAGGTGACCATGGGCGCGAACGGGCAGCCCGTGTACGACTCCATCATCCCCACCATGCTGTCCACGCTCCCCGACATCCTGATCGGCCTGGTGGTGGTGCTGGTGCTGTCCGCCTCCATGTCCACGCTGTCCAGCCTGGTGCTGACCTCGTCGTCCACGCTGACGCTGGACGTGATCAAGCACAACCTGGTCAAGGACATGTCCGAGAAGAGGCAGATCCGGTACATGCGCGTGCTGCTGATCGTGTTCGTGGTGCTGTCCGCCGCCATCGCGCTGATCCAATACCACTCCACCATCACGTTCATCGCGCAGCTGATGGGCATCTCGTGGGGCGCGCTGTCCGGCGCGTTCCTGGGGCCGTTCGTGTGGGGCCTGTACAGCAAGCGCGTCTCGAAGGCGGCCGTATGGACCAGCTTCATCCTGGGCGTGGGGCTGACCACCGGCAACATGATCGCCGGCATGGTGGGCACGCCGCTGATCGCCTCGCCCATCAACTGCGGCGCGCTGGCCATGGTGCTGTCGCTGATGGTGGTTCCCGTCGTCAGCCTGTTCACGCCCGCCGTGCCGTTCCAGGTGTTCCCCACGAACCCCGAAGGCGCCGTGGACCGCGCCCTGGATCGCATGATCGGCACGGAGTCCGAGCAGCCGCTGCCCGCCGAAGCGGGTATCGACGTGAAGGTGGAGTGAGGCCTAGCCGAATTGGCCGGACACGTAGTCGGCCGTGCGCTTGTCCGACGGATGCGTGAAAAGCGTGTCCGTGTCCGTGGCTTCGACAAGCTCGCCCAACAGGAAGAAGGCGGCCTTCTGCGAAACGCGCAGCGCCTGCAGCATGTTGTGCGTCACCATCACGATGGTGTAGCGGTCGCTGATCTGGCCGATCAGGTCCTCGATCTTCGCCGTGGAGATGGGATCGAGCGCGCTGGTGGCCTCGTCCATCAGCAGGACCTCCGGCTGCACGGCCAGCGCACGCGCGATGCACAGGCGCTGCTGCTGGCCGCCGGAGAGCCCCAGCGCGTTCTTCTTCAGGCGGTCCTTCAGCTCGTCCCAGATGGCGGCATCTCGCAGGCTGCGCTCCACGATGGCGTCCAGGTCCGCCCGGTTGCGCACGCCGTGGGTGCGCGGCCCGTACGCCACGTTGTCGTAGATGGACAGGGGGAACGGATTCGGATTCTGGAACACCATGCCCACGCGCCGGCGCAGGTCGTTCACATCCGTGCCCTTCCCGTAGATGTCCTGCCCGTCAAGGCAGACCCTGCCCTCCACGCGGCAGCCCTCCACCAGGTCGTTCATGCGGTCGAGCGTCTTCAGGAACGTGGATTTGCCGCAGCCGGACGGCCCGATGAGCGCCGTCACCCGGTGCTCGGGAATATCCAGGCTCACGTCTTTCAGCGCATGGAAATCCCGATAGTACAGGTCCAGGTGCTCGACCGTCATCTTGCTGTTCGCCCGCGGGTCAAGGTCCCCGGGGCCCTTGACGCCGATGCGGGGCCGGGCGCCGGCAGACGGCGCATCGGGCTTCCTCAGTTCGTCTTCTTCGAATATCGCTTCCATGGAGCGGTCCTCCTCCCCGGGCCGTATGCGGCCGGCATCATCGGCCCTCGCCCGTCGCGTTGCGCGCCAGGCGGTTCGCAAAATACGTCGATACGGCATTCAGCACGACGACCAGCGCAAGCAGCACTACGGCCGTCGCATACGTCTCGTTGATATGCAGTCCCTCGCTTGCCAGCAGGTACATGTGCTCCGCCAGCGTTCGCGTGGAGCTGAACACGGCGCCCAGGCCCTGCCCGGCGAAATCCGGGACGGCCGCCACGCTGCCGCACGTGAACAGCAGCGCCGCCACTTCCTCCACCACGCGGCCGAGTCCCAGGATGACGCCGCCCAATATGCCGGGGATGGCGCTGGGCAGCACGACCCGCGCCACCGTGCGCAGGCGGCCGGCGCCCAGGCCGAAGCTGCCCATGCGGTAGTCGTCCGGAACGGCCAGCAGCGCCTCCTGCGTGGTGCGCATGATGATGGGCAGGATCATGATGGCCAGCGTGCAGGCGCCGGCGAGCAGCGACATGCCCCAATGCAGCGCCGTGACGAAGAACAGCATGCCGAACAGGCCGTAGACGATGGACGGAATGCCCGCCAGCGTCTCCGTCGTGACGCTGACCAGCTTCACGAACCTGTTGCCGCGGCCGGCGTATTCCACCAGGTAGATTGCCGATCCCACGCTGATGGGGACGGCTATCAGCAGCGACAGGGCGGCCATGAGTATCGTGTTGATGAGCGCCGGCATGAGCGACACGTTCATGGAGTTGTACTCCCATTCGAACAGCGACGGCGTCAAGCGCGGCACGCCCATGACCAGGATGTACCCCACGATGCCCGCAAGCACGGCCATCGTGAGCGCCGTGCCCAGGCAGACGAGCCACCTCAGCGCGATGCCGGATGCATGCCGGCGCTTCGCCGTCCGCTCATGCGCCGATGCCAGCAGCTGCGAAAGCCGCTCGTGCTCTTCGGCGGCCGATGCGGCCGCCGCGCCCGGCATGCCGCCGGACGGCTTCATTGCGATGTCAGCCATGTCATTCCGCCTTCCCGCTCTTGCGCGCCAGGTTCACGAGCGTGTTGATGATCAGGATGAACACGAACAGCACCACGCCGGTGGCGATGAGCGCGCCGCGGTGCAGGTCGGCCGCATAGCCCATCTCCAGCACGATGTTCGCCGTCATGGTGCGAACGCCGTCGAAGATGCTGTCGGGTATCACGGGCTGGTTGCCCGCAACCATGATGACGGCCATGGTCTCGCCCAGCGCGCGGCCCAGACCCAGGATGACGGCCGCCACGATGCCCGATACGGCAGCGGGAACCACCACGCGGAAGACGGCGTGCTCGTGGTCGGCGCCCAAGGCGCGCGCACCCTGGTAATACGACGAGGGCACCGCTTCGATGGCCGATTGCGAGACCGTGATGATCGTGGGCAGGATCATGATGCCCAGCAGCACGCTTGCCGCCAGCAGCGAGAAGCCCGACCCCACGCCCCACGAGCGAATCGTGGGCACGAACACCACCAGGCCGAAGAAGCCGTATATGACGCTGGGAATGCCGGCCAGCAGCTCGATGCCGGGGCGCATGATGCGGACCACGCGGCCGGTTGCGAACTTCGCCAGGAAGATGGCGCAGAGGATGCCCGCGGGCACGCCCACGATAAGCGCGCCGATGGTGACGTAGATGCTGCCGATGATCATGGGGAAGATGCCGTAGATGTCGTTCGCCGGCTTCCATGTGGTTCCCAGCAGGAAATCGGGCAAGCCGATCTGGACGATTGCCGGTACACCGTTCGCCAGCAGGAACACGCAGATCAACGCCACTGCAAGGATGGAAACCCCCGCAGCGGCGATGAAGAGGATGCGCGATACCTGCTCGGAAAGATGCACCCGAGAGGAAAGAGAGTTCATGGTGCGCTCCAAAGAGGTATCGGAGAGGCCGCGGTTACTGGAGCGCTTCCCAGGTCGTGGTCTCGCCCGTGTAGATGGACTTGATCTGATCCGTGGTCAGCTCGTCGATAGAGGAATCGTTGTTCACGATGACGGCGATGCCGTCCTTCGCGATGACGGTGGACGTCAGATCGGAGCTCTTCTCGGAATCCTTCAGGTCGCGGGAAGCCATACCGATGTCGCACGTGCCTTCCTTCGCCATGTTGATGCCCGTGGTGGAGTCGCTGGTCTGCAGCTCGATCTCGGCATTCGGGTTGACCTTCTTGTACGCCTCGATCAGCTTCTCCATGCACGGGGACACGCTGGAGGAGCCGGCCACGACGAGCTTGCCGGACGGCTTGCTGCTCTTGAAGGAGCCGGTGCTGCTGTCGGAGACGTAGCCGTTGTCCGTGACGACCTTCTGGCCGTCATCGCTCAGGATGAATGCCAGGAAGTCCTTGCCCACCTTCGACAGGTCGCTCTTCGTCACCACGTTGAACGGACGGGAGATGGGATAGCTGCCGTTCTTCACGTTCTTGGCGGTGGCTTTCACGCCGTCGACCTTGACGGCCTTCACGGTGTCGTTCAGGGAGCCCAGGGACACGTAGCCGATGCCGTTCGCGTCGCCGGCAACGGATGTCAGCATGACAGACGTGGAGTTCGTGATGATCGCGGAGGAGACGGTGTTGTCCGTGTCGCCGTCCTGAACGCCCGTGAGCTCGACGAAGGCGCCGCGCGTGCCGGAACCGTCCTCGCGGGAGTACACGGAGATGGCCGTGCCGCCGCTATCGCTGTCGGTAGAGCCGGACGAGCTGGAGCCGGACGATCCGCACCCGGCAAGAGCGAACATGCCGAAGGCGGCCAGCGCGGCCACGACGACGATCAGATACTTCTTCTTCATTGGCGTTCATCCTTTCGTGGGTATGCCATTACTGCCACCGATGATGGGGCCGCCGTGTCAAACCCGCTGAAGACGCGCGTCAAGCGTCCGCAGGTGCGCGTAAAGAAGAAGCAAAAAGAACAAATTTTGTAAACGTTATGTCAGAAGAACGCCCGCGAAGCGAAAGGCGGGCGCTGGAAAAACGCAAAGCGCCCTCCGCAGAGGGCGCCTGCAGGCCGCAGGATCCGCGGGGCCTACTGCCCCAGCGTGCGGTTCTGGATCTCCATCTCGATGGCCAGCTTCTCCAGCAGCGCCACGGGCGTGCGGTCGCGGGCCGCCTGCGCCCGGGCATCTGCCGCAGCCTGGATCTCGGCGCACTGCCGGCGCGCCTCGTCCAGGATGGCGTCGGCCTGCTCCTGCGCCTGCCGCTGGATCTCCGCCGCCTGGTCGTAGATGGCCGTTCCCTGGTCCGTGAGCGTGTCGAACTCCGCCTTCAGCTCGTTCGCACGCTGCTGCAGCGCCTGGAGGTCCGTCATGCCCTCGGGCTTGCCAGCCAGGCAATCCGCCACGGCCTGCGTCTTGACCTTGTCCCAATCGGGCGTTTCGCTGATGAAATCCGGCATCGAGAATTCCTCCCTGGATCCCTGTTACCTATATATTGACCTGAAACCTTACCGCCATCGGGCGCCCTCCGTCAAAGCGGTGCCTGCCCGCAACGCTCTGTTGCATCAGACACCGCACGGTAGCCATGTATACTTGGCGCGATTCCGGTTACAGCTCCGTAATGGATGCCCTTGCAGGGGTATGTTTCTGGAAAGAAACCTGAAAGGCGGACATGCAGACGAAGCGAACCGACACAACCGATTCCGAACGCGCGAACCGCGCGGACGTGGACCGCGAGAACCGCGAGGCGCGCGAGGCCTTCGCGTCCCGCTGGAAGCTGCGCAGCGCGAAAATCGGCTTCCTGCTGCTGCTCATCATCGCCGCAGGCGGCATCTTCCTGACCGTGCAGGCCGAGCTGGACCGCCCTTCCGACAGCGGCACGCAGGTGGCCGGCACCACGGAATGGCGCATCACCGTCGGCGGGCAGAACTACCGCTACAAGGTGACGTACGGGAAAAGCTACCAGCTGGTGGACACGGAAGGCGACCCGTGGATCACGAACCATGCCGGCACGCAGAACTGCACGGACGCGAAGCAGCTGAAACGGTACCTGCGCACGTTCGTCGACCGGGAAGGCGGCACCATGAAGGTCGTCGACCAATCCGGCTTGAAGCTCTGACGGCCCGGACGCGCTGAACTGGCCCGACCGGGGTCCGGACGCCCCGGCTCGGACATCCTGCCACCGCCGCTCCTTACCGCCGCTGCTCGCGGACCCGTTGCACCGCACACCCGTTTTTCGGCGGATTCCGATACGGTACGCGGCACACTGACTCTATGAGGCTATTTGTCAGCATATTCACCGTGATCTTGGACTGCTTCCTGTGCAGCGCCCTCTATGCGGGGGTGTTCGGATACTTCTTCCCGAACGACGCGACCACGGCATCGGCGCTGACCATCGCGGGCCTGGCATGCTCGGCCATCGTGCTGTGCGCCGTGTTCCCCAGCCGCGTCTGGCGGAACAACTCGGATGTGGGGGCCTTCCTGAACGCCCTGCTGGCACCGTTCGCCGGCACGCTGCTCACAGCATCGGGCATGGCCGTGCTCTCGCTTGCGAGCGCGTTCTCCATCGGGCTGACCACGCCCGTGGCGCTCATGAATGCGGCGGGCGTGCTCGCGGTCGTCGGCGCCTGCAGCGTGAGCGGCATCATGGTCGGCGCGTCGAAATTGGGTTGAGATTGCGGCCTATCCGCGCTAACCGGCGCCGATAGGCGTACTCTGGTCACATGCGAAACCATCTGACATACCTGCAGCCCTCCGCGCTGCCCGCATCGGCGGGCACCCGGGGCCGCGCTGCCGCCGGAGCACTCCGATGAACAGCCTCTCCGTTGCCGTCGCCTCCGTCACGCCCTTCCTCATCTACATGGGCCTGGGGTGGCTCATGCGCCGGTTGGGATGGGTGGACGTGCTGTTCCTGCGCCGCCTGAACACCGTTTCGTTCAAGGCGTTCTTCCCGCCCATGATGTTCTACTGCATCTACCAGCTGGAAGGCCGCGACCTGCAGATCAACTGGCTGTTCATCGCCTGCGCGCTCATCGCGCTCGCCGTGGTGGTGGCCGGGCTGCTGCTCATCGTGCCGCGGCTGGAGCCCGAAGACAGCAAGCGCGGCGTGATCATCCAGGCCATCTACCGCACGAACATCGTGTTCTTCGCCATGCCGCTGACGGAAAGCGTGTTCGGCGCCGGCAGCCTGGTGCCCAGCGCGCTGCTGGTATCCATCGTGGTCCCCACGTACAACGTGCTGGCCGTCATCATCCTGGAGTACTACCACGGCACATCGCCGTCGCCCGGGCGCCTGGCCCTGAGCGTGGTGAAGAACCCGCTCATCCTGGGCTTCCTGACCGGCTTCGCGTTCTACTTCCTGCAGATCAGGCTGCCGGAATGCATCGAAAGCCCCGTCATCGCGCTTGCGAACCTGGCCATCCCGCTGGCGCTCATCGCGCTGGGCGGTACCATCCGCCTGAACGAGACGAAGGCGAACATGCACTACCTGGTGCCCGTCCTGACCGTGAAGATGGCCGTGCTGCCGGCCATCTCGCTCATCGTGTTCAGCGTGCTGCCGCTGGGCCTTGCGCCCGTGGAGCGCTTCCTGCTGCTGGTCATGTTCGCCGCGCCCATCGCCAGCGCATCGTACCCCATGGCGGAGAACATGGGCGGCGACGGCACGCTGGCAGGCGAGCTGGTGGCGGTGTCGTCCGGCGTGTCCATCATCACGCTGTTCTTGTGGGTGCTCATATTCACGAGCCTGGTGCCGATCTAGGCGCGGCGCAGCACCGGCGCGGCAGGCGTGCATCGGGCGCGCCGGTGCAAAGGTGCGCCGCAGGAACGGAAGCGAACGGAGAGGAGCATGTGCATGGACAACCGCATCACCGTGGCCGTGGGGAACTTCCCGCCCGTCTGGGGAGACGCGCAGGCGAACGTGGGGCGAATCCGAGACTGCCAGCAGCAGGCGGCCGAAGCGGGCGCGGACCTGCTCGTGCTGCCGGAGCTGTGCCTGACCGGCTACGACGATCCCGTCGGGACGCCGTTCGCCGAGAAGATGCAGGTGCGCCTGGCGGAACCCGTGCCCGGGCCGGCGAGCACGGCCGTTGCGGAGACGGCACGGGCCTGCGGCATCTGGACGGTGTTCGGCCTGCCGGAGCGCGTCGACGCGCCCGACGGCACGCGCATCTACAACGCCGCCTGCATCGTGAGCCCGGACGGGATCGTGGGCACGTACCGCAAGATCCACCCGTTCGGCCGCGAGAGCGAATGGGCCTCAGCCGGCGATGAGCCCTGCGTGTTCGACACGCCGTGGGGACCCATCGGCCTGGGCATCTGCTACGACCTGTACAGTTTCCCGGAGATGGTCATGTACGCGAAGGCGAAGGGCGCGCGGCTGTTTTTGAATCCCACGGCCGCCGGCTGGGCGCTTTCGGCCGCCGACGTGTTCCGCGAGAAGATCGAGGTCACGTGCCTGCGCGGGAACCTGTACGTGGCCACCGCAAACCTGCAGGGCAAGGATCTGACCAGCACGTTCGCCGGACAGAGCCACATCATCGGCCCGCTGGGGCCGCGCAACGGCATCGCCTACCTTGCAGGCGTGCCGTTCAGCGAGGACGTGGAACGCGAGGCCGGGCTGCGCATGGCCTCGCTGGATCTGTCCGCCGTGGAACGGCAGGACAGCTGGAACCTGCGCGTGTTCGAGACGAACCCGCTCACCGGCCGCCCGGATTGGCGCCCCGACCTGTACGCAAAATGGTTCGCGGAGATCGCCGCCGACCCGTCCTGGCAGCGTCGGTGCACGGCCCGCCCTGCGCAGAACGACCATCTGAACTAGAATCGGGACAGCAGGAAGAACCGCGTCCGATAGACTGGAGCCGCAGAGGAACGAAACCGCATCGATACCGAGGAGCGCGCACATGCTGGACATCAAGCGAGTAATGGCAAGCAAACCACGCAAGCACGAGCAGGAGCCGCTCCTTCCCCTGACCACGCCCTGGGGCCAGCGCATCGTGGACGGCGACGTGCCGGGCCGCGACATCCTGCCGGAGCATCCTCATCCGCAGTTCGCGCGCAAGAGCTTCACCAGCCTGAACGGGTGGTGGGAATACGCCGTCGTGGATGCGGGCAGCCTGGAGCAGGCGCGGCGCACGTGGGATTCCTCCCTGCCGCCGGAGCGGTTCGACGGCCGCATACTGGTGCCGTTCTCGCCCGAGGCGCTGCTGTCGGGCGTAGACCGGCAGACGCAGCCGAACGAGCTGCTGTGGTACCGCCGCCGCGTCGTGCTGCCGGAGCGCGAACAGGCGCCCGACCTGGACGGAGGGCCCGGCGCGGATGCCTCCGGCTTCCGCCTGATACTCCATTTCGAAGCCGTGGACTACGCCTGCTCGCTGCTGGTGAACGGCACGCGCGTCTGCGCGCATCGCGGCGGCTACCTGCCGTTCGCGCTGGACTTGACGGACGTGCTGCATGCCGGCGAGAACGTGCTGGCGCTGTGCGTCTGGGACCCCAGCGACCGCGGCACGCAGCTGCGCGGCAAGCAGAAGCTGGAAGCCGGCGACATCTGGTACACGGCGCAGAGCGGCATCTGGCAGAGCGTCTGGCTGGAAGCCGTGCCCACGCGCCACATTGCGGGCACGTCCATCAAATGCGATGCGGATGCGGGCACCGTGACGCTTGTGAACCGCCTCAGCTGCGGCGGCGAGACGCTGACCGTGCGCATCTTCGACGAGCAGGGCGAACTCGTGGCCATGAAGCGCACGCCCGTCGAGGCGTCACCCGCCGCGAACCCCGCCACGACGCGCACGATGACGCTGCAGGTGCGCGACCCGAACCTGTGGAGCCCCGACAGCCCGTACCTGTACCGCCTGGAGTTCCATTACGGCGCGGACGTGGTGGAAAGCTACTGCGCGTTCCGCACGGTGGAGATAGCGGCGGACGCGCAGGGTGTGCCGCGGATCATGCTGAACCACGAGCCGCTGTTCGTGCGCGGCGTGCTGGACCAGGGCTATTGGCCGGACGGCCTGATGACGGCCCCTTCCGATGCCGCACTGGAATTCGACATCCGCACCATGAAGGACCTGGGCTTCAACCTGCTGCGCAAGCACATCAAGCGCGAAAGCGACCGCTGGTACTTCCATTGCGACCGCATCGGCATGCTGGTATGGCAGGACATGGTGTCGGGCGGCGGGCCGTACGACGACTGGCTGACCAGCCACCGGCCCACGCTGTTCCGCGGCAGCTGGAACAAGCATCCGGACGACCTGCCGGAATGGTACGACAAGCTGGCGGCGGACGATCCCGAGTACCGGCGCGAATGGACGTCCACCGCGCTCGGCCTGGTGCGGCATCTACGCAGCCATCCGTGCGTCATCGGCTGGACGCTGTTCAACGAGGGCTGGGGGCAGTTCGAATCGCGCCGCGCCGTGGACGCCGTGCGCAGGACGGACCCCACGCGCCCCATCAGCGCCGCCAGCGGCTGGTACGACCAGGGCGCGGGCGATTTCTTCAGCGTGCACAACTACTTCCGCCCGCTGGCCGTCTGGAAGGACCCGGCCGGGTCGAAGGGCGCCGCGACCGTGGACGGCAGCGCCGTCCGCTCGTGCGCGCGGGCGTTCGTCATCTCGGAATTCGGCGGCCTGACGTGGTCCGTGGAGGGCCATTGCCAGCGGGCGCGCTCGTACGGCTACGAGACGTTCGAACGGCTGGCGGACTGGCAGGAGGCCGTGCACGTGGCGCTTGCGAAGGCCGACGCTCTGGAGAACGAGGGGCTGGCCGGCTTCGTGTTCACGCAGCTTTCCGATGTGCAGGAGGAGACGAACGGCCTGCTGACGTGCGATAGGCGCGTGAACAAGCTGCAGGCGGATCCCCCGGCAGCAGGCGCGAACGAGCCTCAGTCACCGGCCGGGCACGCTCCGTCGGTCTGATCGGAAGCCGATGCCGGTGCCGGGGCTGCCGGGGCGTCTGGGTCGGGCTGCAGCGGGAACGCCTCGGACAGGACGCGCGCGAACGCACGGGCGCGCGCATCGGGCCATTCGCCGTCCTCGGCGGCGGCAGCACCGGCCGCATCGTCTTCGGACGCCGCCCGCGCCATGAGCGCGAGCTTCTGCGCCCGCGTCAGGCGCTTGAAGCGGAATTCGGCGCTGAGCGCCTCATGCTGCGTGGCGAACACCGCGCATGCCGCCAGCCGCACGGGCCTGCGCGAGCGCGTGTATTTCGCGCCCGTGCCCGCGTTGTGCTGCGCGATCCGCGCGTGCACGTCCCGCGCGTACCCCGTGTACAGCGTCCCGTCCGCGCATGCCGCCACATACATATAGTAGAGGCGCTCTTCGCCGCCTGCCTGCCCGCACATGCGAAACCGCCCGCTATTCGCCGTTCAGCAGCCGCGGCAGGGCATCGGCCATCTGCGGGAACGGAACCGCATCCGGCTGCTGCGGCACGCGGGGTGCGATGGAGCGCTCCATCCACACCATGTCGTACCACCGGCCGAACTTGCAAGCGCATCTGCGAAACGTGCCCGCCACGTGAAAGCCCAGATGCTCGTGGAACGCGACGCTGGCACCCGTCAGGTACACGTCTTCCACCCCGTCCGGCGGATACGCGATGCACGCGTACATGGCCACGAAGCCCTGCGCACGGAGCACGCGCTCCAATGCCGCATACAGCGCCCTGCCCGTGCCCTTGCCGCGCACGTCGCGCCGCACGTAGATGGACGTCTCCACCGCCCAGTCGTACGCGCGGCGCGCACTGAACGGCCCGGCATACGCATAGCCCAGCATCTTCCCCGTGCCCGGATCCTCGGCCACAAGGTACGGATACGTTTCCCGCGTGCGGGATATGCGGTCCGCGAATTCCCGGACATCCGGCACCGTGTATTCGAACGTGATGGCCGTTTCGCGCACATACGGCTCGTAAATGGCCCGGATACGGGGCGCATCCGCCGCCGTTGCGGCGCGAAGGGAAATGGGGGTCTTCGCCATGGGGCCTGCGCCTCCTTTCCGTAAAGACCGTCGTTCGTTCGGCACGCCAACCATACCCTTACGCGGCAATATGCGGCAAATGCCATATTTTGCGTTTAATGAGGTCATCGGGCGTACCGATAGCGGTCGCACCGAGTTCGATCTGTTATCGTTTTGATGCTGAACTGTAAATAAAAACATCTAACGGCTGTGTGCTTTTTGCAGTAACCTGATTCAGGTTAAATCAAACGTGGCACAATTAGCCGTCGAATTCCAAGCGCAAATGCAAGGGAGCCACCGCGACCGCCCGTCGGTCCGATGGTTTGGAGAACCAAGAAGGAAGTGCATATGCAATCGAAAATCGCACACGCGGCAGAGCGCAAGGCGTTCAGCGTGGCACTGGACGCGATCATCCATGCAGCGTCCGGAAGCGAGCGCGAAAAGCGCATCGACCAGTTCATTGACTTGGCCGGCAAGCTGCTGAAAGACACCTCCCCCGGTGTGACGCGCGGCCTTCGCGCGGGCCTGCACCCGGGTTCCAAGTGGGAAGAGTTCCTGTTCCAGCTGATCGACGAGGTTGATCCGCACGTCCTGAAGACGCTGATCCTGAACGGCGGTTACGAGGCGGCCTTCCGCGGCCTGCGCGAGACCACCGTCAACGCCGAGAAGTACCAGTGCAACGTTCCGTGGATCATCCTGTTCGACCCCACCAGCGCCTGCAACAAGCATTGCGTGGGCTGCTGGGCCGCCGACTACGAGAACGCCCTGAACCTGTCCTACGACCAGATGGACAAGATGCTGAACGAGGCCGAGGATCTGGGCACGCATATGTTCATGCTCACCGGCGGCGAGCCGCTGGTCCGCAAGAAGGACATCCTGAAGCTGGCCGAGGTCCACAACCACAGCGTGTTCAACATCTTCACGAACGCCAGCCTGATTGACGACGAATTCTGCGAGAAGGTCCGCGAGCTGGGCAACATCACGTTCTCCATCTCGCTGGAGGGCTTCGAGGATTCGAACGACGGCCGCCGCGGCGACGGCTCGTTCAACGAGGTCATGGCCGCGCTGGACAAGCTGCGCGCACACGGCCTGGTCTACGGCATCTCCGTTGCCTACACCCGCAACAACGTGGAGACCGTCAGCTCCGATGAGTACCTGGACATGATCATCGACAAGGGCTGCCGCTTCATCTGGTACTTCCACTACATGCCCGTCGGAGCCGGCGCAGACGCCGACCTGATGCCCACCATCGAGCAGCGCACGTATATGAAGGACCGCATCCGCGAAGTCCGCGGCATCGAAGGCGGCAAGAAGATCTTCGCCATGGACTTCCAGAACGACGGCGAATACGTGGGCGGCTGCATTGCCGGCGGCCGTGTGTACTGCCACATCAACGCCCGCGGCGACGTGGAGCCCTGCGTGTTCATCCACTACTCCACCGCGAACATCAAGGAGAAGAGCCTGCTGGAGTGCCTGCAGCAGCCGCTGTTCCAGGCATACCGCAAGCACTGGCCGTGGAACGACAACCTGCTGCAGCCCTGCCCCATGCTGGAGAATCCGGAGATCCTACCGGAGATCGTCAAGGAGGCCGACGCACACAGCACCGAGTACGTGACGCCCGAGACGGCCGAAGAGCTGTGCGCCCGCACCACGCCGTACGCCCACGCTTGGGCGCCTGTGGCGAAGGAGCTGTGGCTGCAGGAGCATCCGTCCGGCAAGAAGATCTACATGGACGCCATGTCCCAGGTCAGCGTCGACGCGAAGGCGAAGATCATCGCGAACGAGGACGAGGTCGAGAACGAGAAGGCCGAGGCCGCGGCGAAGTAGCCGTTCCCTGCGAACGATAACGCCCGCATCCGGCGCAAGCCGCGGGCATAGTGCGAAACCCTGCTGCAATCAAGCAGCGGGGTTTCGTTCGTTTTTCACGGCTCCGACCGCGCACACAGCCGATATCCCCTACCATGAAATGCAAGCAAACGCCGCGCAATCGTCGCGTACTGCGCAGAGGAGGCAGCTATGGCCGATGCACGTTCCATGGAATACCGCCAGATCGTCCCGGGAGAACCGCTCTCGCGCCTGGGCATGGGATGCATGCGCCTGCCCACTCGGTTCGGCCGCGTCGACTACGGTGCGGCGCAGGAGATCATCGACTACGCCATGGCGCACGGCGTGAACTATTACGACACGGCCTACATCTACCATGCCGGGCAATCCGAGAAGTTCCTGGGAAAGGCCCTGCAGAAGTATCCGCGCGATTCGTACCACATTGCCACGAAGTATTTCGGCACGGGCTTCCCGAACTACCGGAAGGTGTTCGCGAACCAGCTGGAACGCCTGCAGACGGACTATGTGGACTACTACCTCATCCATTCCGTCATGAACGCCACGGCGAACGGCTACGAGAAGCGCGGAGCCATCGAGTATTTCCTGGAGCAGAAGGCGCTCGGGCGCATCAGGCACCTGGGCTTCTCGTCGCATGCCGGCCTGGATACGCTGCGGGGGTTCATCGGCAAGGCGCCGTGGGACTTCGTGCAGCTGCAGATCAACTACTACGATTGGGCGTTCGGCACGGCCCGGCAGCAATACGACATCGCCACGGGCGCCGGCCTGCCCATCGTGGTCATGGAACCCGTGCGCGGCGGCAAGCTGGCGAAGCTTCCGGCGAATATGGCGAAGCCGCTGGAGCGCATGCACCCCGACTGGACGCCTGCCAGCTGGGCGCTGCGCTGGGTGAAGGGCCTGGACAACGTAGCCGTGGTGCTGAGCGGCATGTCCACGCTGGATCAGATGCGGGACAATGCGGCCACATTCTGCGCGCCGGCGCTGACGCAGGCAGAAAGCGACACGCTCATGCATGCGTGCGGCGCACTGGCGGACACGATGGCCGTGCCGTGCACCGCCTGCCGCTACTGCTGCGATTCCTGCCCGAAGCACATAGACATCCCCGCCCTGATGGAGGCATACAACCGCTACAAGGCACCCGGCGGGGCCTTCGATGCCGCAGAGATTGCGCACTATCCGGCCGGCCGCGGGCCGGCGGATTGCATCCAATGCGGCGCCTGCACAAAGCACTGCCCGCAGGAGATAGATGTTCCGGCCGTGCTGTCCGAGCTAGCGCACGTCGCCGCTTCGTAGGGCCTCGCGCCGCACCGGCATCCGGCATCTGCCACGCGGCGCCATGCAATCAGCACTTTACATTCGCATGGCAGAGCATCGGAGTTGAAACGGGTATACTTTCTGTATCAGGAGGCGGCCTCATCCCGCCGCCCGGCAATCGCACCATTCATTCCGTCCCGTTCGTCCGCAACGGATGGGGCAACACCGCACCATGCCGAAAGAGAGTCGATGAGCAGTCCATTCGACAGCACTGGACACATTCCGAAGGACGCCGATACGCGCACGCCCTCGGACGACTCCGCCCGCAGCAGCCGGCCCCGGCCCGCTGCCAGGACGCTGCAATTGGCGGGAGCGCCGCTGCCGGAGAGGCGCAATCCTTCGAAACGCGCTGCCGGCGAATCCGCCCGCCGGGCCCATCCTGCCGACCGAACGCACGAACAGGCGGCGGCACCGCACAGGACCGACCGCTCGCCGAATCCCCACAGGACCGACCGCATGCCGGAACCGCATAGCGCGGACCGCACGGCGGAATTGCACAATGCGAACCGCGCCCGCACG
>JBMNIQ010000004.1:0-12561 GCA_050951095.1 Eggerthellaceae bacterium | reverse complement strand
GCGTGGGTTGAAACATTATCGGTTGCCATAAATGCTAATCCTTCCTAGTCGCCCCTCACATGAGGGGCGTGGGTTGAAACGTCGAACATGATATGCGGCACTCCTAGCTGCACGTGCTTGTGTCGCCCCTCACATGAGGGGCGTGGGTTGAAACCTCGACGGTCTGTGCGGCTTTGATGCGCGCTTTCGTCGCCCCTCACATGAGGGGCGTGGGTTGAAACGAGAATGGTAAAACATATGCAAACGATAAATATGGTCGCCCCTCACATGAGGGGCGTGGGTTGAAACCACAAGAGCAACCGGACGGCGGACGGCCGCCGCAACGTCGCCCCTCACATGAGGGGCGTGGGTTGAAACCCAAGCACATTGGTCATCGCAACGCCCGCGCGCCGGTCGCCCCTCACATGAGGGGCGTGGGTTGAAACCGTTTAGCCCAATAGAGTATTCGGTGCGCAATCGTCGCCCCTCACATGAGGGGCGTGGGTTGAAACAAGGCGCTTTGCGGCAGCTGCGCGTGCTGGTCTGGTCGCCCCCTCACATGAGGGGCGTGGGTTGAAACTTCTTTATCAGCCGCAGGCTAAGGCCGATGCAACGGGTCGCCCCTCACATGAGGGGCGTGGGTTGAAACTTCTCCACCATGTCCAGGAACGACACGATGATCTCGTCGCCCCTCACATGAGGGGCGTGGGTTGAAACTTTATAATGCAGATAAAGACATCTGCTTCTCGCTAGTCGCCCCTCACATGAGGGGCGTGGGTTGAAACCGCGTCGTTTCGTGCAATTTGTTCGCAGAATAGGTCGCCCCTCACATGAGGGGCGTGGGTTGAAACTTCTGCTGCTCGACCAATTGGGCGAAAGCATTGGTCGCCCCTCACATGAGGGGCGTGGGTTGAAACTCTAAGCGCCTGTTCGACAGCATGATGCCGAGAAGTCGCCCCTCACATGAGGGGCGTGGGTTGAAACTGTTGACGATGGCCTGAACCGCAGCATAGCGACTGGTCGCCCCTCACATGAGGGGCGTGGGTTGAAAACCGTGGTCGTATCGGACGGATTGGTATAGGACGAAGGTCGCCCCTCACATGAGGGGCGTGGGTTGAAACCGTGGTCGTATCGGACGGATTGGTATAGGACGAAGGTCGCCCCTCACATGAGGGGCGTGGGTTGAAACATCTCGTCGTATTCATCGGCGTTGCGCTGCGCGTGTCGCCCCTCACATGAGGGGCGTGGGTTGAAACTAGAACTCGTAGCTTTGCTTGTGGCAAATCTCCCAGTCGCCCCTCACATGAGGGGCGTGGGTTGAAACTTCTTCAGGTCGGCGAGGTGCGCGTAGTTGCGGGTCGCCCCTCACATGAGGGGCGTGGGTTGAAACCTCGTCCCGAGGGCGGACGCCGACATGGACGGCGTCGCCCCTCACATGAGGGGCGTGGGTTGAAACCGAATCTTGCGGGCGGCCTCGCGGCGCTCTTCATGTCGCCCCTCACATGAGGGGCGTGGGTTGAAACTACTTGGAGAAGGTAGTCCCGATGGACTACGGCGAGTCGCCCCTCACATGAGGGGCGTGGGTTGAAACCGGAGTGACCCACAGAATAAGGCTTTGCGGCTTGTCGCCCCTCACATGAGGGGCGTGGGTTGAAACAACCTCCTAGATGGTCTGCATCTCGCGCTTTAGCTTGTCGCCCCTCACATGAGGGGCGTGGGTTGAAACATGGCCGTTGACGGCTCCACTTATGCGGAGTCCGAGTCGCCCCTCACATGAGGGGCGTGGGTTGAAACCGGCATCGTCGCGGCAGGCGATATCCTGCGCGACTGTCGCCCCTCACATGAGGGGCGTGGGTTGAAACATCAGGCGCGCATACGCTAATCCTCGCTTCAAGGTCGCCCCTCACATGAGGGGCGTGGGTTGAAACTAGTAAGTGACGTATTGGCGTAATGCGAGGTATACCTCGTCCTTTTCCCGCGTGAGGGAGGTGCGATTTGTAGCTGAGAGGTTCCTTATCTGTGTGCTTCGGCTCGAAGATCGCTCCTCGCGTGGGGAGAGTGGATTGAATGCGGCGTTTTCCGCTTCTTCCATTGCCGATGGCGATTGGGCTTTCAACCCCTTACGGCAGCTGCGAGCAATCCACATCCTCGCACGCATACAGGTCGATCATCTCGCCCAACTTCAGGTCAGACGAATACGGCTCGATCTTCAGGTACATGCCGGGATCGGGCGTCAGCTCGCCGAAGTAGATGCGCCCGTCAACCTCGTACAGGTCCACGCGAATGAACGAGAAATCCGCCGCCAGCTTCTCCGCCAGCTGGATCATCAAGTCCATCTGCGCAGGTCGTTCCACGGATTCCGCCACATCCTTGCCCTTGCGGCGCAGATTCAGCGGCGTCCACGTTTTCAGGTCCACGAACGTGCGCGACTGCGTATGCGTCTTGCGGTCGGCAACCAGCAGCGCCATCTTCGCCTTGCCGTTCACGCAGTAGATCTTGTAGTCCTCTATCATGCCGTCGCCCGTGCCCAGCAGTTCCTCCACAATGATGCGCGGCCGCGCCTTCTCCAGCGTGGTGCACAGGTTGTGGTAGTAGTAGCAGTTCCACGGCAGCAGCCAGCGCGTGAACGTGGCCTTCATGTAGTCCTCGCTCTGCATGCGCTTGTCCTTCACGATGAACGCGTAATCACCGCCCCAACCCATGGTCGACTTCGCAATAAAACGATCGGGCAGATCCGCTAAACGGAAGTCATTGGCATTCTGGTACACGGCATACGTGGGAATGCAATATTGCGCGCCTATCTTCTGGGCAACGTACGCCTTGACCTCCGCTTTGTCGCTGATAGTGGGAATCAGCGGGTTCTTACCGTACAGCGACCGCCAGATAAGCTTCTCGTTATACGTTTGCGGATTCCGCAGGTTCGGCACGTACCCCAAACGCCGATAGCCCTTCACCTGCGCATAGTGGCGCTTGTCCTGCAGCGTCAAGCGCGGCTCCAGCGCGTAGGCCTCGCGCCGCGAGATATCGTCGAACACCAGCGCGTTTTCGGAGTTCATGCGCTGCGGCAGCACGATGGGCACCAGGTTATGGCGAACAAGCGGACGGGGGATGGCGCGGATGAACGCATCGCCCGGGTACAACTCAATGCCGTCCGCGTACTCATGCTGCGCCGACACGCCGAAACGCACCAGGGCGAAGGGGAACGGCCTGGTCAGCTTGCCGGCCATGCGTCCCAGATGCTCCACCAGGTCCGTGTTGTCGAACGCGTTCGCATCGCCGCGGCGCCACAGGCGCGCCTCGGAGGACGTGCACGCATACCAGGTCCAGGTAAGCGGGTCGCTTTCGTCCCCCGGCACGGCGATGGCGCGCGGCTGCCCGTTCGAGCACAGGCACAGCACAGCGGTCTCGTCCGCATCGGGCGCCGCAACGGTGTAGAACGCGCGCGCCACATTGCGGTTGCCCCAGCCCAGGGTATAGAAGTAATCCTTGCTGCGGATGTTCGACCAGCCGGCAAGCGACTGCGTGAACGCGTCGAAATCCTCCAGGTCGGCATCCGTGATCGTGTGATGCAGGTGCGCATTCCACGCCACGTGCATCACGGTTCCCGCCTGCAGGTCGTCAGGCTGTATCTGGCGTTCGGACGTCCACCATTTCAGTACCGGGCGCACCCAGGAATCATCCAGCGTGTTCGCAATGTACGTGCGCGCATTCAGGTGGTCGCAGCATTCCTGCGCCAGCGGATGGTCGAAGTACAGCTTCTGCCATGCAATGATGCTGCGGAATGTGGTGGGGTTCTCGAACGCCAGCGAACCGTTGAGGCTGGCGTTGCGCAATGCGGTGCGTGACGCGCGGACGTCGTCTTTCAGCACCTCGGGATCGTACGTGCTCCAACTTTCCTCGAACGTGCGGGCGCGCACGACGTCGCGCAGCTCGCCGGGCTTCGTGGCAATGTAGTCCGCAAAGCGGCTGTGGCGAATGCCGTCTTGCAGGCGTTCGTACGTCTTGCGCTTCACGCCCGTCTGCGTGGTTATCTGCTGGGCCACGAACTGCGTCATGGAATTGCCCTCGACAATGACCCAGGCGCCGTCCGCCGTGTACGCCAGGTCCCAGCCCACGTACGCAAGGCCGTCCACGCTGTCGATGGCTTCGAGCGCCAGGGTGCGCGCCTGCTTCCAGTCCGGCAGCTGGAATCCCTTGAACACCGTGCCGTTGTCCGGGTGCTCCGCATAGCGAATGCACGCCTCATCGACGCCGTTGGTGGTTACCGTGCCCGTTTCGGGGTCGATGCCTGCAAGGATGCCGCCGGCGCCTCCGTTGTCTACGAACGATCCGCTGCGACCCACTTTCAGGAACGTGTCGTGGATCTGCTTCGCGCCATTGTGCTTGTATACGATCACGCGCACGGTGTTCACGGAGCTTTCGTTCAGACGCGCCATATCCGGGTGCTGGCGAATGACGTCTTCCACGAAGAAGAAGCGGTTCTCCTCCAGCAGGTGGTCGAACAGCTGGTCCAGAGACGCTTCCTGGCTCAGGTCAATCAGCTCGACGCCGCGGCCCAGCGCTTCGGCCTCGTTCTTCTTCACAATCTGCTGCTTGCCGGAGCAAAAGCGCTTGAACGCGGCAAGGTCCTTCTTGCTGGTAACGTACAGGCCGTCGCGCCCGTAGTACTTCTTCAGCGCCTCGTATGCCTGCGCCTTGCTGTTCAGCGTATCCGTGGCCTGCTGCGTGTTCAGGCGCGAAAGCCAGCGTTTGCGCAAGTTGCCGGACACGTATTCCCAGCGTTTCGCCACATTCTTCTGCGGGAAGTCGAAGGAGAAGTATTCCTCCGCCGTGAAGTGCAGGCAGGCGATGGTGGCTTCCACATCGGCCGCGGTGGAGCGGGCGAGCGTCGGGTCGTCGACCAGCGCGGGCAGGGCGTGGCGCCCCATCTCCTGCAGCTCCTTGATGCGCAGCGAGGAAAGCTGCGGTTCAATCAGCCGGACCAAGGCATCGAAGCGGTCCTGGCAGTCTTCGACACGGCCGATTCCGCGATCTGCCTGGTACAGCATCTCGCGGATGATGGCGGCCTCCTCGTCGAAGCGCTTCAGGAATGCGAGCTTTGCCGTGACATCGGCGCCGGGGGCCAGCAGGCCGTATTTGAAGCAGCGCATCAGCGGCACGCGCATGCGCGAATCGGCGGCAATCTGCGCTACGGCGCCCTTCACCTCCTCGGGCGTCTTGCCCAGGGCTTCTGCCAGCGCCTCGCGCGCGGTGTCGCGGCGGGCGGCTTCGCGGTTCTTGCGCAGATTGTCCGTGGTCATCTGCATGTGCGTCTGGTAGTCGTAGCCGCGGCGTTCGGAAACTTTCGTATCAAGCCCCAGGTATTCCTTCGCCCACGTGCGGTTCGCATGCGCCCGCTTCAGCGTGGCGCCCAGGCGTTTCAGTTGGTCATCCGTCATATTCCAGCAGCCGACGCGGACGTATTCGCTGGGGCGGATGCCCAGGCGGCGCGCTTTCGCCAGCACCACGGACGCCTCGAACGTCGAGATGCCCAGCGCCTCGGCCACCATATCCGCAGAGGCGCTGTTCTTGTCGTCGGCGTGCGGCGCCTCAATCTGCCCATCGGGCGAAATGCCCTCCGCGGCCGGCGTGTCCATGGCCGGGATGCCGGAATTCCCCTGGCCTTGCTGATTGTCTGCGCTTTCGTACGTTTCCAGCGCTTTCTTGATGATCTTGCCGAATCGGCCCATATGCCTTGCTCCTTGCCTGTCCTGAGGCGCTTATTTGATGCAGCCGTGGGCGCGGTAGAAGCGCCCCAGCTCGCCGTTGCGCTGCGGTCCCCACAGCTGGATGATGTTCACGCCGGACGACGTGTTCGCTTCGATGATGGAAATGCCCTCGTCCGTGAGCAGGATGTCCCACGCAATGAAGTTCATGAACGGAAGCTTGCGTGCCAAGTCGACCATCTGCCGCTTCACGTCCTGCCAGTGCGGAATCACGGCGCCCTTGATCTGCGCGCCCGAGTCCGGATGCGTATCCCAGCTGCCAAGCTTCTGCAGGCATTTCGCTTCCGAAAGCTCGCCGGTCTCCATGTTTATGCAGGCAACCAGGCCGCCGCGGCTGCCGTTGTCCACCGGTGCCGTTTCCGCCGTGCCGATGCGCTGCACGGCGAAGAAGGGCTTGATGTGCCCGGTGTCGGGATCGCGCAGCGTGATGAAGCGGATGGTGTGCGTGGCGTCGGGGTAGAGCGTGCGGCCGAAGGCCCCTTGCGTGATGCCCTCGGACAGGAACCAGCCGTCCTGCTTGTCCAGGAAGCGGCACAGCTCGTCGCGCGATTTCCGCCGGTCGTCTATGTAGTACGTGCCGTCCGCATTCGTCAGGCGGTACACGCCCTTGCCCTTTCCCGCGGCAAGCGGCTTCAGGTACAGCGTGCCCGTGCGGTCCAGCAGGTCGGCGGCATCGGCGCTGGTCAGGAAGCCGCGGTCGACGTCCTTCGCCAGCGACACGATCTTGCCGTGGTTCTTCTGCATCAGCACGCGCGGCACGCGGACGTACTGCTCCAGCACCTCCGTGGCAATGACCTTGTTGTTGCACATCATGTCGTACGGCTTGTTGATGTTGCGCGAGCGGTACCAATCGAATTCCGACAGGTATTCGTGCCGGTCGTTGTGCTTGAAGTCGTAGATGTAGTACTGGTCCAGCAGGTAGCCGCCGTGCAGCGCCAGGTGCAGCTTCAGCAGGGGGCGTTTCGCGAAGTGGTCGGGCGCGAAGATGATACGGCGCCACCAGAGCAGGAACAGCTTCGCCTTCCATACGGACGAGCTGATGAATGTATCGGAGGTCATGCCTGCCGCCTTTCCTTCGGTCCGAATGCGCCGGCCGAACCACCCGCGGATGCGGCTTTACCGGCGTCTGCGGGCCGTGCCGTTGCGCGGAGCGCCGCCGCGTCCTGGCCGGCGGGACGAGTGCGATGCGGCAGGCTGAGGATCTTATGCGGCGGGCGCTTGTCGTAGCCGAAGCTCTGCTTCTTGCATTCCAGCTTGTACAGCAGGTAGTCAATCAGCTGGGACTCCAGCACATCCACGCGCGGGAAGTCGGGGAACCGGTTGATCTCGATGATGCAGACACCGGTTTCCGTCAGTGCCACGTCGAAGCCCAGGTACTCCAGCTGCGGCAGCTCCGCGGCAATGTCCAGCACGGTTTTCTTGGCCAGCTCCCAATGCGGCAGAATGCCCTCGATTAGCTTGCCGGTATCGGGGTGCACAGGGCAATCCACCAGGTTGCCCTGGTCCACATTGTCCAGGCGCTTCGCCTCGTAATAGCGGCCCGTGGGAATGTCCACCTTGGCCACCAGGCCGCCGGCCGCCACGTTGTCCACGCCGCCGGTGGCCGACGTGCCGATGCGCAGGTACGCGTTGCCCACGCGCGGCGTGCGGCCGTCCATCTTGTACACCACAATGCGCACCGTGTTCACGGACCCCGGGTACAGCGCCGCCATGTCGGGGTGCATGGTCACGTACTCCGTGATGATGTACTGGTTCTCCGGGTCCTCCACCAGGGGCTTGATGCTCTCCGGCGTCGCCGGGGCGCCGTTTAGCTCGAAATGGTCGCCCGTCCAGGCAAGGTGGCAGAACCCTTCGCCATGCGACCCCTCGTTCGGCTTCAGCACCAGGTCGCCCTTCTCACGCGCCAGCTGGAACACGCCCTCGCAGGTTGCGGGGACGGTTGCGGGGCTGCCCGCCGCGGGCACCAGATGGCTGCGCTCGCCGGCGCGCTGCGTGTAGAAGTAGCAGATGGGGAAGGCATCGGCGTGGTCGGGCGCCAGAATCTGCAGCGCCAATTTGTCCTCCACCCAGTAGCGGTACTTCGGATTGATGTGGCGCAGCCAGCGGTACTCGAAGTCGCTGATGAAGCCCTCCCAGTTCTGGGGCGTGATGCCGTATTGCGGCAGGCGGAACGAAAGGAAGCCGTGGCGGTAGCCCCACAGCTTCTGCGCCAGAGGCACGTCCGTCTTCGTCTTCAGGTCGCGCAGGATGTCGCCCGGCCAGCGCACGCTCTGGTACGGCACCAGCCCCTTCGGCGCCACCGCCCGGCCGAAGTACTTGCGAATGGAAAGGCGCAGGTTGTGGAGCAGCTTGTCGGCGCGGGTCTTCAGGTCCGTGAACTGCGAGCGCTTCGCATGCAGGCAGTCCTCCAGGTAGCGGTTCAGCTCGGGCTGGAAGGGGATGACCTCGTTGTACTGGGCCGCGGGCCGCACGGAGATGATGCGAAAGTCCTTCTGCGACACGTCCAGCACAAACTCCGCCAGCTTCACCATGGGCGCGTCCCGGCACATATCCGTCAGGGTGCGCGCTATCTCCGGCCAGAACTTCACGGTGCCCTTGAACGCGTGGATGGCGCCCGGGGCCATGGCCGATTCCTGGATCTTCGACGGGTCGTGCGTGTCGATGGTGCGCAGGCCGTCGTACGATCCGTCCCTCACGTCCACGGATGCGTAGAACCAGCGCATGCGCGTGTTGCGGAACCAGGCGCTGACGGATTTCGGCAACGGGTCGTCCTCCCACAGCTCGCCGAAGTCCTTTTCGCTCTGCCAGCGCTCCTTCGAATCGTTCTCGCCGATGTACTTCGACGCGGTGCTGGGTGCCAGCGGGTAGCCCAGCTTGATCAGGGCCTGCAGGGGCTTCGGGTCCGTGCCCGTGGCGTTCACCATCACCACGCGCAGCGTGGCCTCGCCGTCCATGGCGGCCTCGCCCAGGAATGGGCCCATGCGCCGTGCTTCGAATACCACTAGGCAGCGGTCGCGGGAGGATACGTCCACCCAGTTCTCGAATTCCCTACGGGACATGGGCATGCCGTCCAGGAGGATCTCGCCGGTGCTGGAGGCATGCAGCGTGTGGTAGTCCGTGTCGTTCCAGGTGGATTCCTTCAGCGCCATGGTGCCGCGCTGGCGCAGCACTTGGTAGAGCCCCTGGTAGTCGGCGCTGTGCGAGCGCGCCAGGTCCGTCAGGGGAATGAAGAATGGCTTGTTGTCGCGGCGGATGATGTGGTAGTGGCACGTTTCGAAGTAGTCCCGGTACCCGCCGAACAGCTTCAGCGCCGATATGCGGTCGTTGATCCATTTATTATGCACGCCGTTGAACGGCTGGATGTACAGGTAATCGCGCTGCGAGATCAGGTTCGGATGGTCCAGGTCTATGCCCAGGCGCTTCACGGCCTGGGGAAGGAAGCCCCGCCGTTCGGCGCGGCGCTGTTCGGCGAGGCTGGTGGAATGGTCGGAGAACTTCTGCTCCCACACCACGGCCTTCACCCAGTGATGGGCGTTCTGCGCGCTGTAGCCCTTGCGTCGTAGCAGATACGCGCGGAAGCGCAGGAAGTACTTGCCCACGAATCCCAGGTTGTACACGCTTTCTTGGGCGGCCGCCTGCAGTGTTGACGGCGGCGGCAGCTCCGCGCCGGCGTGCGTGCGCGCGAACTGCTGGTAGTCCGCGGGCGAATTGATGTCCATGGTTGCGGAATCCAGCTTAATGAAGTTGCGGTCGGCAATCTTCTTGCCGTCCAGCGGCATGCCCAGGAACAGGTGGTACAGCGTCCAGCCCTTCGCGTCTGCGATCTGGCCCGAGTCGATCATCCGGTTCAGGGTGGTCAGCAGGTCCTTTATCACCGCGCTGTCGCCTATACGCAGCGCGGTGATGGTCTTTTCGCCGCCGAAGAACATCAGGTCGGGCGTGGGATTGCTCTCGATGGTCTGGATGGATTTCTCGGAGTAGTAGGTGTCGCCGTACAGGAAGCACATGTTGTCGCAGATCAGCTCGTAGCAGAAGCGGTCTATCTCGCGGCTGCCGTGCTCGGGCGCGTGGCGCGTGGCGCCTTCCACCTCGTTGGCGGGGTTGCTGGAGCTGATGAACACCTCCGCATCCGGGTCCGCCTCGTGCGCCAGGCGCACCGTGCGCTGCAGCAGCGTTTCCCCATTGACGGGAATGGCGTGCTTCGAAATGCCGCCGTAGTTCGCCCAACGACGGCCTTTGCCGTTGGCCATGATCACGTAACGCATAGGCTAATCGGACGCTCCAAACGAAGTATTGCGGATAACGAGTTCGGCAAGATCGCGGGTGGCATGCCCGGTGCGGGAAAGCGTGTAGGTGTCTGTGAAGGCGTCAAATTCTTCGCGGGGGTAGGCGCCTTCCAGGAAATCCGCCACGGCCTGCGCCGTGCTTTCGGCACTGCGGTGCAGCAGGCGGGGGAACATGCGGGGCAGGTCCAGGTTCAGCCCGTTGTCCTGCAGGTATTCGTCATAGTCGAAGCAGTACAGCAGGAACGGCGTCCGTGCCGTGGCCGCTTCCACCAAGGTTGCGGAATAGTCTGAAATCACCAGGTCGACAGCCGGAAGCAGGTCCAGTGTGCTCATGTCGGGAAGGGGCAGGCAGTGGCCCGCCTGCGGGAAGGCGTTATCCAGCGGCTGGTTCGGGTGCGACTTCACCACCAGCATGAAATCGTCCGACTGCGCCAGGCGTGCTATCAGCGCGCGCTGGCCGGCAATGGGGTCTTCGCCGGAGGCATGCTTGCGGTAGGTGGGGGCGTACAGCACCACGCGCTTGCCGGCAAGCTCCGGGTGCTTTGCGCACAGGTCGTGCCTTGCCCGGTCATGGTCGCGTGTGAGCACGTCCATGCGCGGCAGGCCGATGTTCACCAGCTTGTCGGGCGTGCAGCCGAACGATTCGCAGTAGAAGCGGTTCCATGCGGGAGCGCCGGCGATGATGTAATCGTACCCTTCGTGCATATGCAGGGCGCGGGCCACCTCCGGCGAACGGCCGTCCTTGTGGCCCACGGCGGCCAGGCCGGACTGCTTGATCTTGCCCAGCGCGTGCCACATCTGGATGACGGTCAGGTCCGGCTTGTGCTGCAGCAGCGAAACCTGTAGATGTGCAATAGGAACTGCGCCGAAATCGCATCGGGAACTGAGCACCGATGGCAACTGGAACTGAGCAGAATTCGCATGGGCCGCCCCCTTGGCGCAAGGGGCGCGGCCCGATCTATATTCGCTCCGGGCGGCGAGCTTTGGCGAGACCCCGCCCGGAGGAGGAAAGGAAGATGACCGTGCCCCTTGACGTTCAACAGGATATACGAGAGATGGACGCCCGCGGGATCCCGAGGGCCGAGATATCGAGGAGGCTCGGCGTGAGCCGCAACACCGTGGCCCGCTACGCCGACATGGAGGACATGTCCCCGGCCGCCCCGGTGGCGGCGGCGCACCCGCGCCCCGCGACCGACGCCTACGCCGCATGGATCGGCGCGGTGCTCGAGGCCGACCTCGGCGCCCCGCGAAAGCAGCGCCACACGGCCAAGCGCATCTACGACAGGATGGTCGCCGAGCTCGGCTACGAGGGGTCCTACTCGTCGGTCTGCAGGCGCGTGGCGAGCTGGAGGCGCGAGCACGCGCCGGCCTCCCCGCGCGACGGCTACCTCGAGCTCGAATGGGCCCCGGGCACCGCGCAGGTCGACTTCGGCAACTTCAGCTGCGTCCTCGCCGGCGAGAGGCGGCGGATGAAGCTGGCTGGTCGTGACGCTGCCGCACTCGAACGCGCGCTACTGCGAGGCGATGCTCTCGGAGCGGTCCGAGTGCATGTGCGCCGGGCTGGCCCACGTGTTCGAGCTGATCGGGCGGGCGCCCGCGACGCTCGTGCTCGACAACGCCACGGAGGCCGGCAGGATGGTGCGCGGGAAGGTGACCGAGTCCGAGCTGTTCTCGCGGTTCAGGGCGCACTACCGCTGCGCGAGCCGCTACTGCAACCCGTATTCCGGCAACGAGAAGGGGTCGGTGGAGAACGCCGTGGGGTTCCTGCGGCGAAACCTGCTCGTCCCCGAGCCCTCCGCCTCGTCGCTCGGCGAGCTCAACGCGCTGCTCGCCGCCGGCTGCGAGAGGACCAACGCCGCCTCGCGCTGCCGCGACGGGCGCCCGACCCCGGAGGCGCTGGCCGAGGACCTCTCGGCGATGCTGGCGCTGCCCGGGGTGCCGTTCGACGCCGTAAGGTGGGTCGGGGCCCGCGCCGACAAGCGCGGCTACGTCGAGGCCTGCGGCAACCGCTACTGCGCGGGCCCCGCCTGGCACGGCCGCGAGCTGCTCGTCGGGCTGCGCGCCGACAGCGTCGAGATCCTCGCCGACCGGGGCAGGCTCGTCGCCAGGCTCCCCAGGTCGTGGGGCGAGGGCGAGACCGTGCGGAACCCCGCCTCGCTGATACCGGCCCTGGTCGCCAGGCCCCGGGCGTTCGGCGAGTCGACGGTGCGCCGGGACATGCCCGCCGCCCTCGTCGCGGCGATCGACCGGTGCGGCAAGGCCGACAGGCGCAGGGCGCTGCGCGCCATCGCCCGCGCCTCCGAGCGGTCCGGCTTCCCCGCCGCGTGCGCCGCCGCGGAGCGGATCTTCGCCGCGGGCCGCGTGCCCGACGACGCCTCCTGCGACCTGCTCGCACGCAGGGCATCCGGCGGCGGGGCCGCCGCGGGGTCGGCCGACCTGTCCGTCTACGACAGGCTCGCCGGGGAGGCGGTCCGCGATGCCGGTTAGCGAGGCGACCGCCGAGCTGGTGGTGGAGACGGGCAAGAGGTGCT